>NZ_CP049864.1:405000-1605000 GCF_011300685.1 Lysobacter sp. HDW10 | reverse complement strand
CCGCATTTGAGGTAGTCGTCAAACTCGCGTTGCACATAGCCGGGCAGTTCCCTGCCCTGCGCCGCCAAATGGGCAGCGAACGTCGGGTAGTATTCTTCGACGATCCGATAGAGCAGGGTTTGCTCGGGCCGGTGACGCTGGTAACGACCAGTGTTCTCGTCCCGGCTGGCCATCCTGGCCGCCACTTGGGGCATGATCCGCATCCTTGCGATACTGTGTTTTTATACAGTTTATCGCTCAGCTGCGAGATATTGAAGTCTCAGCTGTGATGCCAGCCAGTGCCAGACATTGCCTGTGAGTGCCAGTCACTCCCACTCAATCGTTGCAGGCGGCTTTCCACTGATGTCGTAGACGACCCGACTTACGCCGCGAAGTTCATTGATGATGCGGTTGCTCACCCGACCTAAGAAGTCGTACGGCAAATGCGCCCAATGTGCGGTCATGAAATCAATCGTCTCTACCGCGCGCAGTGCGATGACCCACTCATAGGCGCGTGCGTCACCGACAACGCCCACTGATTTCACGGGCAAGAACACCGCAAAGGCTTGGCTGGTCTTGTCGTACAAATCCGCCTTGCGCAACTCATCAATAAAGATTGCGTCGGCACGTGCAAGCAGTTCAGCGTAGTCGCGTTTGACTTCACCCAAGATACGAACACCCAAGCCCGGACCCGGGAACGGGTGGCGATACACCATCTCGCGCGGCAAACCCAAAGCAACGCCGAGTCGACGCACTTCGTCCTTAAACAATTCGCGCAGCGGCTCAACCAAACCGAGCTTCATGTCTTCAGGCAAACCACCCACATTGTGGTGGCTCTTGATGACGTGCGCCTTGCCCGTCTTACTCCCCGCGGATTCGATGACGTCCGGGTAGATCGTGCCTTGCGCCAACCACTTAGCGTTTGCAAGCTTCGAAGATTCTTCATCGAAGATTTCAATAAAGAGATTGCCGATAATCTTTCGCTTGGCTTCCGGGTCTTCAACGCCTTTCAGCTTTTCGAAATAGCGATCTGCTGCATTGACGCGAATGACTTTGATGCCCATGCCACCCTTCTCGGCTTCATCGGCAAACATCGCCATGACCTGATCGCCTTCTTGATAGCGCAGCAAGCCGGTATCTACGAACACGCAGGTCAGCTGTTTGCCAATGGCGCGGTGCAGCAGCGCTGCAACTACAGACGAATCCACACCTCCGGAGAGGCCCAGGATGACTTCATCGCTACCCACCTGATCGCGCACGCGCGCGATTTGATCTTCGATGATGTTGTCCGCGGTCCAATGCGTTTCGCAGCCACAAATATCTACGACAAAACGACGCAGCAATGCTTCACCGGCTGCCGTATGCGTCACTTCCGGATGGAACTGCACGCCGTAGATTTTTTTCGCGTCGTTTGCGAAAGCAGCAATGCCCAAGCGATCCGTCTTGGCCGTGACTTCGAATCCGGCGGGCGCCTTTGAAACATGGTCGCCATGGCTCATCCACACATTGCGTAACGCAGCCGTCGTTGCCACTTTGGAGAGCAAGCTATCTTGCGCAACAAGCTCCAACTCTGCGTGACCAAACTCGCGTTGGTTGCCAGCTTCAGTGTCGCCGCCCAATTGCTTTGCGAGCGTTTGCATGCCGTAGCAAATGCCCAAGATCGGCGTGCCGGCATCGAAGACAGCTTGCGGTGCCGTGGGGCATCCGGCTTCAGTTGTTGATTCGGGGCCGCCAGACAAAATGATGCCTTTGGCGCCGAATGCGGCAATCTCTTCAGGATTGTGGTCCCAAGCCCAAATTTCACAATAGACACCGAATTCGCGAATGCGACGCGCAATCAACTGCGTGTACTGTGCGCCGAAGTCCAGAATGAGGATTTTGTCGTTATGAATATTGGTCATGGTCTTTGCAACTTCGAAGTTAAAAAAGAAGGGCGAACAGGTCGCCCTTTATTCATCAGCCAGCGCGATAGTTCGGCGGCTCTTTGGTGATCTGCACATCGTGCACATGACTCTCGCGTTGCCCGGCACCCGTCACTTTGACGAACTGCGGCTTGGTGCGCATGTCTTGAATCGAAGCACAGCCTACGTAACCCATCGTGGCGCGCAAGCCGCCGACCAGTTGATGGACTACGGCTGACAACGGCCCGCGATACGGCACGCGACCTTCGATGCCTTCGGGAACCAATTTGTCTGCGTCAGACGAATCTTGGAAGTAGCGATCTTTCGACCCCTTCTCCATCGCGCCGAGCGAGCCCATGCCGCGATAGCTCTTATAGCTGCGACCTTGAAACAGTTCGGATTCGCCGGGGCTTTCTTCGGTACCGGCAAACAGACCGCCGATCATGATGGTCGAGGCGCCTGCAACGAGCGCTTTCCCGATATCACCTGAATAACGGATACCGCCGTCTGCAATCAACGGAATACGATCTTGCAGTGCGTCCGCCACCATTGAAATCGCGGTAATTTGCGGCACGCCCACACCTGCGACGACGCGCGTGGTGCAGATCGAACCCGGGCCCACGCCGACTTTAACGGCATCAGCACCAGCATCCATCAAAGCCAATGCAGCGTCGCCGGTGACGATGTTGCCACCAATGACTTGTAAGGACGGATAGTGCTTCTTAGCCCATGCAACGCGGTCAACAACGCCTTGCGAATGACCATGCGCGGTATCGACGATGATGACGTCGACATCCGCATCGACCAATGCTTCGATGCGTTGTTCGGTATCGCCGCCCACACCAACGGCGGCGCCGACCAACAACTGTCCGGTGCTGTCATACGCGGCGTACGGGTTGTCGCGCTTCTTTTGAATATCTTTGACCGTAATCAGCCCGCGTAATGCGAATTCGTCGTTGACGACCAGCACTTTTTCAATGCGGTGACGGTGCAGCAAGTCGAGCACTTCCTCGTCACTCGCGCCCTCTTGCACGGTCACGAGTTTTTCCTTGCGGGTCATGATGTTGTAGACCGGATCATCAAGCTTCTTTTCGAAGCGCATGTCGCGGCCAGTGACAATGCCAACCAAGTGACCATCGCCATCTACGACTGGCACACCTGAAATATTGCGCGCGCGTGTGAGATTGATGACCTGACCAATGGTGGTTTCAGGTGTCACGGTCAAGGGTTCACGAATGACACCCGCTTCAAAATTCTTGACGCGCTCAACGGCCTTGGCTTGTTCTTCCCAAGACATGTTTTTGTGCAAGATGCCGATGCCGCCGAGTTGCGCCATGGCAATTGCCAAGCGTGCGTCGGTGACGGTATCCATCGCAGCGGACACAATCGGGATATTGAGCTTGAGGGATTTCGTTAGGCGCGTAGACGTATTGACGTCTTTGGGCAGCACGATGCTGTGCGCAGGAACGAGTGAAACGTCATCGTAGGTGAGCGCTTCTGCCAAGATGCGGAGCATAAGAAGTCCGGTGGCTGGGAAGCAAGTAATTGTATCAGCAAACGCGACTTACGCGCTATGGTCGCCTTCCTGCAGCACAGCGGCCTCGAGGGTGTTTTGCATCAAGGTCGCCACGGTCATCGGCCCCACCCCGCCCGGCACCGGCGTGATCCAGCCAGCATGCGCTAATGCGGCGTCAAAGCCCACGTCGCCGACCAAGCGGCCGTCGTCAATGCGGTTAATGCCTACGTCAATCACCACGGCACCTGGCTTGACCCATTCGCCCGGCACGAGGCCCGGGCGACCGACCGCCACGACGAGAATGTCCGCGTTGCGAACAGCGGCTTCGAGCACTTCCGGCGGTGTGAACTTATGGCAACTTGTGACCGTGCAGCCGGCGATCAACAGCTCCAAGGCCATCGGGCGGCCCACATGGTTGGAGACGCCGACAATCGTTGCGTTCGCGCCGCGCACCGGTCGATCGGTATACGCCAGCAACGTGGTAATCCCGCGCGGTGTGCACGGGCGCAGGCCGAACTGGCGCAGCACCAAATGACCCACATTGGTGGGATGGAAACCATCAACGTCTTTGTCAGGCCGGATGCGTTCGATCAACCGGCTGGCCTCGGGAATTCCGGGGAGTGGCAACTGAACCAAGATGCCGTGCACGTTCGGATCGGCATTCAAGCGATCAATCAGGGCCAACAGGTCTTCCTCGGTCGTGCCTTCCGGCAAGTCGTGGTCGAAGGCTTGGATGCCCACTTTTTCAGCCGCGCGGCGTTTGTTGCGTACATAGCTTTGTGACGCGGGATCTCCGCCGACCAGCACAACGGCCAATCCGGGACGACGTTTGCCGGCAGCGACACGCGCATCGACTTGCGACTTCAACCCATTCAACAGATCGTCTGCAATGCGTTTGCCGTCGAGGATGCGTGCTTGTGCCATGAATGAGTCGCGCGTCTAGGGGTTGCGTATTATCGCACTAGCGTACGGCGCAGGTCGGGCACGCCGGATCTGCCACAATTCTCGTCCGCTTGAATTGCATGTTTAGCGCATCAAATTGCAGCAACACGCCGCTCAGGCTTTCGCCCAACCCAAGCAGGAGCTTTAGCGTTTCAGTGGCTTGAATCATGCCCACCATGCCGGGCACAACGCCGAGCACGCCCGCTTCTGCGCAGTTAAGGACGCCTTCGGGCGCATCCGGGAACAGGCAGCGATAACATGGCACCGCCCCGCGTGAGCCCGCATTAAACACACTTGCCTGACCCGTGAAGCGATCGACGGCGCCATAGACCAAAGGAACCCGCGCTTCAACGCAAGCGGCATTCAAGGCGTGTCGGACCGCAAAGTTATCTGAGCCGTCGATCACCACATCGGCGCCTTCAATCAGCGTCGACGCATTTGTCACATCGAGTGCAAGGGCATGGGTCGTGAGCGACAAGTAAGGATTCAATGCCAGCAAACGCGAGCGCGCCGAATCGACTTTCAATGCACCGACGTCTGCATCGACGTGCACGATCTGACGTTGCAAATTACTGCGATCGACGACATCCGGATCGATCAAAGTGATGTGGCCGACACCTGCTGCAGCAAGGTAGTAGGTGACCGGTGCACCTAAGCCACCTGCGCCCACGACGACAATCTTTGCCTTGCGAAGGGCAATTTGCCCTTCCAGTCCGACTTGGGGCAATCGCATCTGCCGTGAGTAGCGATCGAGAAACGCTGCGTCTTCGCCCATGATGTCGGCAGCAGTGTTCGGCACTTCGATCGGCAAGCCTTGCGCAAGCCAAGCGTCAGTGCCGCCTTCGACAGACACCACATTGAATCCACTTGCGCGAAGTGTCTCAACGGCATTTGCAGAGCGAATGCCCTTCTGACAAATGAGCAGCACGACATCTTCGCCAAGGATTTCAGCAGGGGTCGTTAAGAGTGTGTCTAGTGGAACAGCGGTGGCGCCTTGCGCCATGCCGCTCAATTGTTCGACCTCACCGCGGATGTCGATGATGCGAACGCCTTGACTGATCCTCTCGAAGGCCTCGCGCGGCATGAGCGAGCGGACAGTCATGATTTATTTGTCGTTGCGCTTGTGGTGTCGAATCATGCGCTGACGTTTTGCTTTCTGCTTGTCGCTCAGCACATTGACCTTGTCTTTGAACGGGTTCTCGCTCTCGCGGAACACAAATCGGACGGGGGTTCCGACCAATTTGAAACGCTTGCGGAAGAAGTTTTCCAAATAGCGGCGATATGAATCAGACAAAGTCCGCAAACGCGTGCCGTGCACAATGAAGGTTGGCGGGTTGCTACCGCCCGCGTGCGCGAAACGCATCTTTGCTACGTGGCCACGAATCACCGGCGGTGGATTGGCGGTGTACGCCGCTTCTACGGCGCGCGTGACTTCACTGGTTCCGAACTCGCGTGTTGCCGAGGCGTGTGCACGATGGATCGCACGGAACAATTCGCGCAAACCCGAACCATGCAAGGCTGAGATTCGAACAGCTTGTGCCCAATCCACAAAGCCCAGCTTTCTTGACAGCATGGTTTCCGCTTGGTCACGGGCGTATTTTTCAAGCCCGTCCCATTTGTTGATTGCAATCACCAAGGCGCGACCGGCGTCTAAGACTGCAGACAACACTGTCGCATCTTGGTCAGTCACACCTTCAGTGGCATCCAACATCAATACAGCGACTTGGCATTGTTCGATGGCTTGCAGTGTTTTCACCACTGAAAACTTTTCGACCGCCTCATCCACTTTCGAACGACGGCGCAAGCCTGCGGTGTCGATCAAACGATACTTGCGACCATCGCGTTCGAGGTCGACAGAGATCGAGTCACGCGTCGTGCCGGGTACGTCGGAAGCGATCATGCGCTCCTCGCCCAAGATGCGATTCACGACAGTCGATTTGCCGACATTCGGACGCCCAATAAAAGCAATTCGAACGCGTTCCGGATCGTCGTCGAGTTCTTCGCCTTGTCCATGTTCGGGCAACTTCGGATAGACGACTTCAAGCAAGTCATCAATACCCGAGCGATGCGACGCCGCAGTCGGAATGACATCTTTAAAACCGAAACGCACGAATTCATTGACCGCAGCGTCGGTATCAATGCCGTCGACTTTATTCACAACGAGCAAAGTCGGACGTGCGAGCTTACGCAACCAGCGCAAAATCTCGTCGTCGAGCGCAGTCGGACCTTCACGGCCATCGACCACAAAACAAATTAGATCGGCTTCTTCTGCGGCTGCACGCGATTGTTTTGCAGTGGCACCGGCCAAACCTTCTTCTTCGCCCGCAATACCACCGGTATCAATGACGACAAACGGACGCTCTTCATCCAGTCGGCAGACGCCATAGTTTCGATCGCGGGTAACACCGGGTTCGTCGTGTACCAAGGCGTCACGCGTGCGCGTGAGCCCATTAAAAAGCGTGGATTTGCCGACGTTTGGGCGGCCTACAAGCGCTAACGTCGGCAGCATGACTTAGTTCGCGCGGAAAGCGGCAATCTCACCGCCCGAGTTTTGAACGATGACCATGCCATCGGCCACAACAGGCTGGCTGCGGATCGGACCACTACCAAAGCGGATGCGATTGACCAAGTGGCCATCGCTCATGCGGAACCAGTGCAGATAGCCGTCGTAGTCACCGACCACAGCGTAGTCGCCCAACACCGCAGGCGCAGACACGCTACGACGCGTAAGTTCAGGGTAGGACCACATGGGTGCACCGGTCGCTTTGTCGAGCGCCCATACAACATCATTGGCATCGCTCACAACGAGTGCTGTTGCACCCAAACCGACGCCGCCTGCACCACCATGTTCTTGCGCCCACATGATTTGGCCGCTCGGACCGTCTACGGCGACGGTGCGTCCTTTGTAGCTCGTGGCGTAGAGCACAGAGCCTTCCAGCACCGGTTGGCCATCGACATCGACCATGCGTTGAAGTTCATTGCGGCCGTCGGGGTCCGCCACCGTGGCTTCCCAACCTTGACCGCCGTCAGCGGCACCAATGGCCACCAACTTGCCGCTATCTGTCCCGGTAAAGACGGCGCCAGGCCCCATCAAGGGCGCACTGTTACCGCGCACCGACAACGCAACCGGCTCAGCCGACCACGTCCAATGTTTCTCGCCCGTATTCATATCGAAAGCAGTTAAGCGACCGTCGTTCGAACGAACAACAACGACGCCGTTCCCAATGGCGGGCGCGGTAATCACTTCATTGATGACTTTCGCCGTCCACTTTTCAGCGCCGGTCGCTGCATCAAGTGCAATGACTTCGCCATCGAGTCCGCCAACGACAACCAAGCCTTGGCCAGCACCCGGGCCACCCGAAATGCGTGCTTTCGAATCGTAGGCCCACAGCTGTTTGCCCGTTGCGAGGTCATAAGCGCGTACGCCGCCCGAAACAGCAGCCGCATACACGTGACCGTCCGCAACAGCGGGCGACTGTACGAGACCTGCACTATCGTCGCCTTTGCCTGCGCTCACCGACCACACTTTTGAGAAGTTGGCCGTGGCGGTGAACTTCACCAGCTCAGCGGGCTTGGCAGCCTTCTTGTCAGCGCGGGCTGAGCTCGAACCAAACAGGTTCTTAAATGAGCTACAACCAACCAGCGTTGCCATGCCAGCGACCAGCAGTGAAGTCTTAAACAAGGTGGAGCGAACGGTCATGCGTGAATTCCTTGGAGGCAGTTGAAGCGCGGAATCAAAGCGTCGGAGCGCCTGCGTTGGGTACTTGTCCACCCACGTCTTCAAGTTTGAGTTCAACAATGGCACGAGCGTTACTGCCGACTTCCATTGCGGTCAGCGCACGTTTATATGCCGCCTGCGCTTCAGTTTTTTTACCGAGGCGCGCGTAGGCGTCACCCGTAACTTCAAAAGCACCGGCGGAATCCAGCGTCTTCATAGACGCAATGGCCTCGTCTGCTTTACCGGTCTCAATCAACAACCGTGCGATCCGGACCTGCACCGTGCTCATCAAACCTGCGTCTTTCACTTGAATTTGCTTCAAGGTTGCCAGTGCATCCGCGGATTTACCCGCGTCCACTTGCGTGCGAGCAAGTTGCATGCGCGCCAATGCGCCGTACATGGAGTCGGCAGGCATTTTTGCAATGCCGGCTGCGGCTTTGCTGAGATCCGTGGTATTCGCAACTTGCGCTTCGAATTGCTGTGCACGCGCTGAGGCATCGTTGGCCTGCTTCGCTTGCCACCACTTCCAGCCCATGATGAGGGCCAGACCAATCAGAATGCCGGTCAAGATGCTGCCGCCGTTACGGCGCAGCCAATTGCGGACGACTTCGCCCTGTTCGTGTTCGTCTAAGAGATCGTCAATAGCCATGCAGTATCAGGAGCCGCTGTACACGGCTCATATCTTTCCGGTTTGGAGGGGGTTACTCGACGCTACCGCCGCCGAGCTTGCCGTCCGAGGATACAGCAATTCGTGCAACGTTCGACCGTGCATAGGCTGAAGTATCAAAGGCTGTACCCCCTTGCGAGATGCGCACTTCGCTGACATTGCCGATGGTCATGCGACCAATTTCCGAAGACTTGAACTGGCGGGTTTCGCCGGCCTTGATCAGACCTTTCTCGACCGCAGCACCGTCTTTGCCGATGATTTGGACCCAACTTTCACCATTGAAGGTCAGCGTGATGTAGCCTGCACTTTGACCTGCCTCCGGCAAGCTCGGCCCCATCGAAGCAATCACCGGCTTTTGCGTGGTCGGCTGGGTAGCCGATTGTGCAGCGTCGGTTTGCGCGCCTACGGGCTGTGCGTCGGTTTCAAGACTGGTGGTTTGGTTGGCAGCGCCTTCACCCAAAGGGGATCGCGTCGCCGCCATCCACACAGGCACGGCAATGATCGCGGTCATCAACACGTAGACGAGACGCGGCGCCACCACATCGACCATACGCTTCACCGGCGGCGTGCGCGTGTGCGACACGAGTTGCGGCAGCTCGACGCTTGTGGTGCTGATTAAATAAGGTTCAACATCAACGCCAAGCAATCTTCCGTAGCTTCGCACCGAGCCCTTGACGAAGATGGAGGCGCCGATCGTCGACCAATCTCCACTTTCAATCATGCTCACGGTGCGCAACGGCAATCTTGCTGCAGTTGCAATGTCTTGAATGGACTTGCCGGCCTTCTCTCGTGCTGCGCGCAATCGGTTACCGCATTCGAGTGTGCCCGGATTGGTAGTGCTGTAGAGGGACTCTTGCATTTCGGTGGCTTCAGCGTGGATTGTTGATGGAAGAGTTCAGTTGTGAAAGACGATCGCGATAGCGTTGTGCACTTCTCGTGTCGCCCAATTTTGTTTCAATCAGAATCGCGCGTTGCAAACTTTCAGCGCTTTCGCCCTGCGCGAGTCGACGTTCGGAGAACGCGCGCGCCTCCATGGTTTGCCCGCGTTCAATCATCAGTTGCGTCATGCCGTCCAATGCCACGGCATTGGTGGGGGAACTGCTCAATGCGCTTCTCAGATTCTGTTCCGCACGCACGGCGTTTCCGGCTTTCAATGCGCACTTACCCGCATTGGCCTGCATACCCGCTGCATCGAGTGCATCCGGATACTGAAGTGCGCGGTCAATCCAAGTCAGGCCCTCTGTGGCTTGCCCGCTTTCGCATAGCCATGAACCGTAATTGCCCCACTCCGCCGGTCCCGATCGTCCCATCGACGCGGCTTTCTGGAAATAGCTGCCCGCTGAGGCGCTATTGCCACGGCCTTGCTGAACCAAGCCGAGAATGGAATAGCCCGTCGGATCGTCTGGCGAATTCTTGACGGCGTTCTGTGCAGCGCGTTCAGCGCCTTCGTAATCACCCACACTCAATCGATTGGCTGCCGCTTCGACGGAATCGGCGGCGACCATGCGACGTTTGTCTGCAGGGCTGTCGCGCAAATCGGGCGCTTGCTTAACCTGCTCGATTTCCATCTTGTCGTAGTTCGGCTTAATAAACGTCAGGCGCTTACACCCGACGAGGGCCGCCAGGGTGATCAAAACAATCCAAATCCCCTTATGCAGCTGCATCGACATCTCCTGACTGTTGCAGCCGCTTTGCGTGCTCGGCCTGACGACGTGTCCGATCAAGCACTTGGCCTTTCAATTGTCCGCAGGCGGCATCGATGTCATCGCCACGCGTGCGGCGCAGAGGTGCCACTAGGCCGGCATTGTTCAGCACTTTTTGGAACGCGCGAATGTCATCGGGGTTCGAACGCGCGTAACGCGTGCCCGGGAACGGATTAAATGGGATCAAATTAACCTTGGCCGCGTCTTTCATTTGCACAGAGCGGTCGAAATCGCGCATCAGCCGCGCCAAAGCGCGTGCGTGTTCCGGTTGGTCATTGATGCCCTGCATCAAGGTGTATTCGAAAGTGACGGACTCACCCTTCTTGCGCAGCGCGTAGCGCGTGCAGGCGTCCATAAGCGTTGCGATGTTGTACTTCTTGTTGAGCGGCACGAGCTCATCGCGCAGCTCATCGAATGGCGCATGCAAAGACACAGCCAACGACACATCGCTTTCTTGTGCGAGCTTGTCGATCATCGGTACTAAGCCCGCTGTCGACAAAGTGACGCGTTTGTTGGCCAGACCGTAACCAAAGTCATCACGCATCACACTCATCGCGCGCACGACATTGTCGAAGTTCATGAGCGGTTCGCCCATACCCATCATCACGACATTGGTGAGCTTGCGTTCGCGATGCGGCACATTGCCCAAATGTTTCGCAGCAACCCACACTTGGCCGATGATTTCAGCTGTTGAAAGATTGCGATTAAAGCCTTGCGTTGCGGTGGAGCAAAACGTGCAATTCAATGCACACCCCACCTGCGAAGACACACACAAAGTGCCGCGCCCTTTATCAGGGATATACACGGCTTCAATGGCATTTCCACCATCCATGCCGAGCAGCCATTTGTGTGTACCGTCGACCGACGGTTTATCAAATAACGTATTAGGAACGATGATCTCGGCAGCGTCTTCGAGCTTTGCACGAAGGTGTTTGCCGAGATCAGTCATTTCTTCAATCGAGGTCACGTGGCGATGATGAATCCACTTCATCACCTGATGCGCACGGAACTTCTTTTCATCGAGCGTTTCCACAAAGAAACGCTCGAGACCTTCGCGATCCAGTTCAAGCAAGTTCTGCTTTTGGCGCGAAGCTTCTGTCATCTCAGCGGCCGTAGACGTCCGTTGCGGGGAAGAAGTATGCGATTTCGATCGCTGCATTTTCGAGCGAGTCGGAACCGTGCACTGCATTCGCGTCAATCGAATCTGCGAAGTCAGCGCGGATGGTGCCAGCGGCTGCTTCTTTCGGATTTGTTGCGCCCATGAGGTCGCGGTTTTTCAACACGGCGCCTTCGCCTTCCAAAACTTGAATCATGACCGGGCCCGAGATCATGAAGTTCACCAGCGCGCCGAAGAACGGACGTTCGCGATGCACGGCATAGAAACCTTCAGCTTCTTGCTTCGACAGTTGCTTCATTTTTGATGCAACAACGCGCAAACCGTTCTTTTCAAAACGTGCGTAGATCTCTCCGATGACGTTTTTTGCGACGGCGTCGGGCTTGATGATCGAGAGGGTGCGCTCCTGCGCCATAAGAAAAACTCCGAATTAGTTGAATGCAGATACAGAAAATGCCGCAAGCCCTCTGCAATCGCGGACTTACGGTGGATATCGATGGCCCATTCTAGCTCTTTAAACACTTTCATGTCATTTGCATGAATGCGACCATACGCTATAGTCTGTATATCAAACAGCGGATTGAATCAGGCATTACACATGGCGACTGCGCAGTTCAACACCAAAGACCGAATTCTGAATGCGGCCGAGGCATTGTTTGCGACGCACGGCTTCATGGCGACCTCTTTGCGTGAGGTCACGTCGAAGGCGCAGGTCAATATTGCGGCCGTCAATTATCACTTCGGTAGCAAAGAGAACCTGATTAATGAGGTCTTCCGTCGCCGCATGGACGACATGAGCGCCCAACGACTCGCCCGCCTGTCAAAAGCCTTGGATGCAGGCAAAGACAATTTGGAAGGCATCCTCGATGCCTTTGTCACCCCTGCCCTCGAACTTGCTGGGACGACGGGGACCGCCTTCATCCGCATCCTCGCGCGCGCCTACGTGGAAGAGAACGAAGGCCTCCGGGAATACATCTCGAAGCGCTACGGCCATGTGCTTCGCGAATTTGCCCACGCGTTGTCGCAGTGCTTGCCGGACCTGAGCAAACAAGAGCTGTATTGGCGGCTCGACTTTGTTACCGGCTCTTTGACCTATGCGATGGCCGACTTTGGCCTCATTCGCCGCCCGCCCGGGCGCACCGAGCACGCGCATCGCCAAGAGGCGTCGCGCCATTTGATTGCTTTTGCTATTGCAGGCCTTCGGGCCCCCTGAACCTCGACATCTCTCCAGGAGCTTTAACCATGTCTCAGAAATTGCTGGTCCGTCGCGTTGCCGTCTTGGGCGCAGGCGTGATGGGCGCACAGATCGCCGCGCACTTCGTCAACGCCGGTATCGACGTTGTGTTGTTTGATCTGCCTGCCAAGGAAGGCGATCCGAATGGCATCGTGCAAAAGGCCATCGCCAACTTGGGCAAGCTGTCGCCCGCACCCTTTGGCCGCAAGTCTTTTGCAGATGCGATCGTTGCCGCCAACTACGATACGGGGCTTGATGAACTGAAGACCTGCGACTTGGTGATTGAAGCAATCGCTGAACGCATGGATTGGAAACACGACCTGTACAAAAAGATTGCGTCCTCCGTGCCGGCCCATGCGGTGCTGGCAAGCAACACCTCCGGTTTGGGCATCGACAGCTTGAGTGATGTGTTACCGGAAGAATTGCGTCATCGCTTCTGCGGCGTGCACTTCTTCAATCCGCCGCGTTACATGCACCTGGCCGAATTGATTCCGTCCAAGCACACCGAACAGTGGGTCATGGACGCGCTTGAAACGTTCTTGACCACCTATATGGGCAAGGGTGTGGTCATCGCGCGTGACACGCCGAACTTCATCGGCAATCGCATTGGCGTGTTTTCGATTCTTGCCGGCATGCATCACACCGGTGACTTGGGCCTGCCCTTCGACGTCGTTGATGGTCTGACCGGCCCGCTCTTGGGTCGCCCGAAATCTGCCACCTATAGAACAGCAGACGTCGTGGGACTGGACACCATGGCGCACGTGATCAAGACCATGGCCGACACCTTGCCGGATGATCCGTGGCACAAGTACTTCAAATCGCCGACTTGGCTCACCATGCTGGTTGAAAAAGGCGCGTTGGGTCAAAAGTCTGGCGCGGGTATCTATCGCAAAGTTGGCAAAGACATCTTGGTGCTTGACCTCGCCAAGCAAGACTACGCACCTGGTCATGCGGGTCCGGACGCAGACGTCGTTGAAATCTTGAAGGGTAAAGATCCCGTCAAGAAGCTCGCTGAGCTTCGCGCAAGCAGCAACCCACAAGCGCAATTTGTGTGGGCGACCTTCCGTGATTTGTTCCACTATGCCGCTTATCACCTGAAGTCGATTGCCGACACTGCACGTGATGTGGATCTGGCATTGCGTTGGGGCTACGGCTGGCGCATGGGTCCGTTTGAAACTTGGCAAGCCTCGGGCTGGCAACAAGTGGCGCAGTGGATCGAAGAAGACATTGCAGCTGGTAAAACCATGAGCGATGCACCGCTTCCGGACTGGGTGAAATCACGCGAAGGTGTTTACACGTCAGAAGGCAGCTACAGCCCGACGCAGAACGCCATCGTGCCGCGCTCAGATTTGCCGGTCTACAAACGTCAGCGTTTCCCGGATCCTGTCTTGGGCGAAAAGTTCAGCACAGGCGAAACCGTGTGGGAAAACGATGGCGTGCGCTTGTGGCGTGATGCGGGCGATGACATCGCCGTGTTGAGCTTCAAGACCAAGATGCACACCGTCAGCGATCAAGTGCTTGACGGCATTCAACATGCCATCAAAATCGCAGAGCGTGATTTCAAGGGCATGGTGATTTGGCAAGACAAAGAACCGTTCTCCGCAGGCGCAGATTTGGCGGGTGCACTTGGGCTGCTGAAAGAAGGCAAGTTCGATCAATTCGAAGCCATGGTTGCGAATTTCCAAGCAGCAAGCCAAGCGATCAAGTACGCGTTGGTGCCCGTCGTGACCGCCGTTCGCGGCCTCGCTTTGGGTGGCGGTTGTGAGTTCCAAATGCACAGTGCGAAATCTGTGGCGCATTTGGAAAGCTATATCGGCCTCGTTGAAGCCGGTGTCGGTCTGCTGCCTGCCGGTGGCGGCCTCAAGGAATTCGCCGTACGTGCGTCTGAAGCTGCAGGTGCTAACGGCGACGTCTTCGAAGAACTGAAGAAGATCTTTGAAACGGTTGCCATGGCCAAAGCATCGGCATCTGCCTACGAAGCGCAAGACTTAGGTCTGATGCGCAAGAGCGATCGCATTGTGATGAACGCGTTTGAACTGCTGTACATCGCCAAAGAGGAAGCCGCGGCCTTGGCCTCGGCCGGCTACCGTCCGCCGATGCCTGCACGCAAAATTCGCGTCGCCGGCAACGTCGGCATTGCGACGTTCAAGATGATGTTGGTCAACATGCTTGAAGGTCGATTCATCAGCCCGTACGACAACGAAATTGCCACGCGCATTGCCACGATTCTGTGTGGCGGTGAAGTCGATCGCAATAGCGTTGTCGACGAAGACTGGTTGATTCGCCTTGAACGCAAGCACTTCTGCGAGCTTGCCAAGCAACAAAAGACCCAAGATCGCATCGAATTCATGCTCAAGAATGGCAAGCCGTTGAGGAACTGAGTCGGAACCTCGCCTCTCTCCTCTTCAAGCATCCAAGGAATCTAGAAATGTCCAAACAAGTACAAGACGCCTACATCGTTGCCGCAACGCGCACACCTGTGGGTAAGGCGCCGAAAGGCATGTTCCGCAACACGCGACCGGACGACATGCTTGCGCATGTGCTGCGTGCCGTCGTCAACCAAGCCCCCGGCATTGATGCAAAACGCATTGAGGACGCGATCATTGGTTGTGCGATGCCCGAAGCAGAGCAAGGCATGAACGTTGCACGCATCGGCGTGTTGCTCGCTGGCTTGCCAAACACCATCGCAGCTCAGACGGTGAATCGCTTCTGCTCATCCGGCTTGCAAGCCGTTGCCTTGGCCGCTGATCAAATTCGATTGGGTCAGGCGGATTTGATGTTGGCCGGCGGCACTGAAAGCATGAGCATGGTGCCGATGATGGGCAACAAGATTGCGCTGTCTCCGGAAGTGTTTGCGAGAGACGAAAACGTGGCGATTGCCTATGGCATGGGTATCACCGCGGAAAAAGTGGCCGAGCAGTGGAAGATCAGCCGCGAAGCGCAAGATGCGTTCTCCGTAGAGTCACATAACAAAGCGCTTGCGGCGATTGCGGCTGGTGAGTTCAAGGACGAAATCACGCCCTATGACATCCAATCGCTGATGCCGGATCTGGCGAATGACACCATTCGCAACACCTCGATCACCGTAGACACAGACGAAGGTCCGCGTCCTGGCACTTCAATGGAATCATTGGCCAAACTGAGGCCGGTATTCCGGAATGGTCAGTTCGGTGGCACCGTCACCGCGGGCAATGCGTCGCAAATGAGTGATGGCGCTGCCGGCGTGTTGCTTGCTTCAGAAGCTGCGATCAAGGAGTACAACTTGACCCCGCTCGCACGTTTCGTGAGCTTCTCGGTCGCGGGTGTGCCGCCGGAAATCATGGGCATTGGCCCGATCGCTGCCATCCCGAAAGCGCTTAAGCAGGCTGGACTCACTTCGGACCAGCTGGACTGGATCGAGTTGAACGAAGCGTTTGCAGCACAAGCACTGGCAGTGATTCATGACACGGGCTTGGATCCGTCGAAGATCAACCCCTTGGGTGGCGCCATTGCTCTGGGGCATCCGCTCGGTGCGACCGGTGCAATCCGCACCGCCACCTTGGTCCACGGCCTGCGTCGTCGTCAGTTGAAGTACGGCATGGTGACCATGTGTATCGGTACCGGTATGGGTGCCGCGGGCGTGTTCGAACGCCTGTAATTTAGTGTTTTGCATCTGCGTGCACCCTTCCGTTCCGAAGGAAGGGTGCATCGCACACGGAAGATCGCTTGCGCGGATTAGCGTCGATTCTTCCGACTGGGGAATTTGATAATCACGTCGTTATCCGCCTCGCCATCTGCTTTCTCAGGCTGGAATTCCGGCACGGATTCACGCAACAGACGTTGCAACAATTCCAAGTCATAGGCCTCGCTCGCAGCGCGCAAGTTGGTCGCCATTTCCTTCACTAAAGCAGAATCCAGCTCGCGTGCAACCGCGCGCAAGATCTTGGTGTGGCTGGTTGGCTTGTAGCTTTCTTCGGAATGGAACAGCGTCTCGTGCAGCTTCTCGCCCGGACGCAAGCCGGTGTAAGTAATGGCAATGTCTTTACCCGGACGTTTGCCCGCCAACCGAATCAGTTGCTCCGCCAATGTACGAATAGACACCGGCTGGCCCATGTCGAGCGTGTAGATAGAATCATGTGCACCGATCGCGGCGGCTTGCAGAATCAAAATGCATGCTTCCGGAATCGTCATGAAGTAACGCGTGACTTCCGGGTCGGTCACGGTGACGGGCCCACCCAATCGAATTTGTTCGCGGAACAAGGGCACGACGCTACCGGCGGAATCCAAGACATTGCCAAAGCGCACCGTAATAAAGTGCGTATGACTTTCTGTTGCCTTCGATTGGCAGACCATTTCCGCAAAGCGTTTGCTGGCACCCAATACATTGACCGGGTCCACTGCTTTGTCGGTCGAAATCAGAATGAAGGTCGCAACACCGGCACGGTCACTTTCTTCAGCAACCACTGAAGTGGCCAACGCATTGTTGCGAACGGCTTCGCGCAATTGTGTTTCTAGCACCGGCACTTGCTTATAGGCAGCAGCGTGAAAGACCGCGTCCGGCAAGGCTTGCTTGAACGCGTGTCGCATGACGGCGGCGTCACCGCAATCTCCGAGAATCGACACCACTTTCAACGTCGGGAAATCACGGCGAAGTTCGGCCTCAATGCGCATCAGTGACAGTTCGTCGACTTCCACCAGCAAGATTTCAATCGCGCCATGGCGCGCGCATTGCCGACAGAGTTCCGAGCCGATCGAACCCCCTGCCCCCGTCACCAAGACGCAGCGGCCTACCAACCAATCGCGGATGGCTTTCCAATTCGGTACAACCGGATCACGACCCAGTAGGTCATTGATATCCACCTGCTTGAGTTCACCCGGAAGTGCACGGCCACTCAGCACTTCTTCCAGCTTGGGCAACATGCGGAAGGCGACGCCAGAGCGTTCACAAATGCCAATGACGCGTTGCATTTCTTCTGCGCCCACATTCGGCAGCGCAATGACCAGCAGCTCAGCGGCCGTTTGCTTGGCCATCAATGCGGCATCTTCAAACCGCCCCAAGACGGGGAAGCCCAACAAGCGACTATTCTTCAGCGCCGGAGAATCATCCAGGAAGCCAACGGGATGGTAGGTGCCGCTGCGGAGCAAATCGCGTGCGCAGGCCTCACCCGCTTCACCGGCACCCAGCACCAGAACGCGCGTGGCCTTAGGTTGCTGCCCGAGGTGGGTGACGCGGTCTTTCCAAATGCGATAGAGCAAACGCGGTGCACCGAGCAAGATACCGAGCACGAACGGGTACAGGACCAACACCGAACGGGCGACGCCATCGAGACGGTTGTAGGCAAACAAGGCGACGGTGGACACGACGACGCCACCCAGGCCGGCTTTGATGATGTTCCAGAGGTCAGGCAGGCTGGCAAATCGCCACAGGCCTTTGTAAAGGCCGACCCATTGGAAGACGATGGCCTGGGACACCAAGACGATCACCATTTCTGTGCCGAGGGCATCGAAGGGCGGCGTTTGGTTGCTGATCCAGTAGCGGATCGCATGCAGGCCCAACCAGGCAATCACGACCATGACCAGATCGTGCAAGACGATGAGATAGCGTGGGTTTAGCACTGTATTCCGACCGATACCCATGCTGATCTACTTTCCTAGAAAGAACGCGTAAATCCTTGTTTGCGAAGGATCCACCAAGCGAACGACAGGACTGTATACCACAGGGTTAGCGAAATTTTAATGAAATTTATGTCTCTGCCCTGAATGGAAATGGCCAAACCGGCGCCGAGTAAAGCGAGCACCAAATAGGTCAAAGTCACGGGCAAATGCGCCCCCAACCGTCTCGACCAGACTTGGTAGACGTGGGTCACGTGGGCTGTCCACCACGCTTCGCGCTTCAAGATTCTGGCCAGTAGCGTCCAGCCGGCGTCTACCAAAAAAGGCGCAAGCGGGAATGCCAAAAGCCAGATGGGCAGGATGCCGTGGGTCTCATGCATGCCGAAACTGAGCAGGACGGCAATGAGGAAACCCAGCGCGCCGCTGCCGACGTCGCCCATGAAGATGCGCGCGCGGGGAAAATTGAAAGGTAGGAATCCGATACAGGCGCCGAGCAATAAAACCGATAGCCAAACCGCCATTGGCGAAGTCAGCAGCACGGCGGACACCGCAGCAAATACCGCAGCCTGACTCGCCGCGATGCCGTTGATGCCATCCATGAAGTTCCACACATTGATCAGCACGATGGCGCATACAAATGTCAGGGCCATACCCCACGGGGGGAGGCCCGAACTTGCGGCCAAGAGGATGCTTGCCACGAAGTGCGCCAAAAGGCGGACGCGTACCGATAGATCTTTGTGGTCGTCCAGCCAACCGACTGCCGCCACCAACGCCAAACCGACGAGTGCACCAATCGCTACGCGCACCTGCTGTGTGATCGCGAAATACGCGAGCCCCGCGCTGACCACCAGCACCATGGACAGACCGCCCCCGCGAGGGGTAACGACGGCATGACTCCGGCGGTCGCTGGGCACGTCCATCAAACCCACGCGCCGTGCGTACATCAGCGTGATCAGGGTTAGCACACCTGCGCCAATTGCCGAGGCCAACACAATGGCCATCGTTGGGTTCACGCTCAAACCACCGCGTAATTCAATAGCGGTTTCACCGTTGCCCACTCTTTGCAACTCGGACATTGCCAGTGGTGCGAACGCGCACCAAAACCACATCGCGTGCAACGGTAGCTGGGGTTTCGGACTAACAACTGATCGGTGATGTCTTTCAGTTCTTTCAAGGTGTCGACCGCATCGCTTTGTTCGGCCAGCGACAGGTCGATCAACACAGACTCACCGCGTACGGAGGGACGCTTGCGTAATTGGCCCACCAAGAACTCACGTGCCGCTGCGGGGCCGTCTTCTTTCTCGACCAAGCGCGTGAGTGCGAGCACAGGCGAAATACCTGCGTAGTGCTCGGACATCTCAGTGAGAAAGCCCTTCGCACCTGGCGTGTCACCCGTGCGTTGATAGCATTCGAGCAAGTGCGGCAGGATTTCGGGCAAGAAATCGGGATCGTGGCGCGCGGCGCGTTCGTAAGCACGCGTTGCACCGCGCACATCACCGGCTTCCAGATCCAAACGACCTTCAATCATGCCGGCACGGCAACAGGTTGAATCGGCAGCATAGGCACGTGCGATACATTCGCGCGCACCCACCATGTCGCCTTCTGCGCGTTTGCGTTCTGCGAGTTCGCATTCCAATTGCGCGATCAGCTTACCCATGGGCTCGCCCGTGGCCGCTTCATAGCGCATGGCGTTGTTGATTGCTTTTTCCCAATCCCTTTCAGATTGATAGATGCCGATCAAGTGCTTGAGCGCGAGGGGTGCTTTCTGATCGATCGATGCGAGTTCTGAGAAAACTGTTTCTGCGCGATCCAGAAGCCCAGAGCGCATGTAGTCCTCACCCAAGGCCAGCAGTGCTTGCACGCGCTGTGCGTCACTGAGGTCTTTGCGCTCCACCAACCCTTGGTGCAAACGAATGGCGCGATCAACCTCGCCTCTGCGTCGGAACAAGTGTCCCAACGCAACTTGCGTTTCGAAGGTCTCTTTGTCGATTTCGGCGACGTGCAAGAACAACTCGATGGCCTTGTCAGGCTGCTCCGTCAACAAGTAATTAAGGCCACGAAAGTACGTGACCGAGAGTTTGCTGACTTGGCTGTCTTTATGCAGTTGCCCGCCGCGCCGGCCGACAATCCACCCGATAACGGCCGCACTGGGCACGAGAATGACAAGCCACAGCCATTGGTCTAGAAAGGCGAGCATGCGTTCCCTTGAAAAATTCGATCTCGATTGATTCTAACCGCTGACGCCCAAGGTCCGCGATTATTTCGAATGCCGTATGCGCGGATTATTCCGCGGCTTCGCTGTCTTCCAATGGAACGACATCGGTCACCATCGCACGGAGCTCTTTGCCCGGGCGAAAGTGCGGCACATGTTTTGCCGGCAATTCAACGGCTGAGCCGGTACGCGGATTGCGGCCGGTGCGTGAAGCGCGGTAGTGAATAGAAAAACTGCCAAAGCCACGTACTTCAATGCGTTCGTGGTTAGCGAGGGCTGCGGTCATCGCATCGAGCACCAACTTAACAGCGAGCTCTACGTCGTCCGTCTTTAGATGTGGTTGCTGCTTGTGCAGCTTTTCGATGAGTTCCGATTTGGTCATAGCCCCTGATCCGACCTGTGCATGCATACGTGACATGCAGCCTGCCGAAGCAGGCTGCATGCGATTCACGTGTTACAGCTTATTCCGACTTGCCGAGTTGCTGACGCAAGAGGTCGCCCAATTGCGTGTTGCCACCCGAAGTATCAGCCGACTTGTTGTATTCGGCCAAGGTTTCGTGCAATTCGTCTTGATCCTTCGCGCGGATCGAGAGCTGCAACAAGCGGCTCTTACGATCGGTGCCAACGATCTTGGCTTCAACGGCGTCACCGACCTTCAACTTGGTCGTTGCGTCGTCAACGCGTTCGGTCGAGATGTCACGGGCGGCCAAGTAGCCTTCCACGCCATCAGCCAATTCGATGGTTGCGCCCTTGGCGTCCACTTCCTTGACGGTACCGTTCACGATCGAACCACGGCTGTTGCTGGCTTGGAATTGACCCATCGGGTCTTGTTCCATTTGCTTGATACCGAGCGAAATGCGTTCGCGTTCCGGATCAACGGCCAACACAACGGCTTCCAGGTTGTCGCCCTTCTTGAAGTTGCGTGCCAAGTCTTCGCCGGTGGAGTTCCAGCTGATGTCCGACAAATGGATGAGACCGTCGATGCCACCGTCCAAGCCGATGAACACACCGAAATCGGTGATCGACTTGATTTGGCCTTCGACCTTGTCACCCTTCTTATGGATGGCAGCAAAGGTTTCCCACGGGTTGGAGCTGACTTGCTTCATGCCCAACGAAATGCGGCGACGTTCTTCATCGACGTCGAGCACCATGACTTGGACTTCGTCACCGACTTGGACAACCTTCGACGGGTTGACGTTCTTGTTGGTCCAATCCATTTCGGACACGTGGACCAGGCCTTCGACGCCCGGTTCGATTTCAACGAACGCACCGTATTCGGTGACGTTGCTGACCTTACCAAATGCGCGGGTGTTGGCCGGGTAACGACGTGCGACGTTATCCCACGGATCTTCGCCCATTTGCTTGAGGCCGAGCGAAACGCGGTTGCGTTCACGGTCGTACTTGAGCACGCGGACGTCGAGTTCTTGACCGACTTCAACGACTTCGGACGGATGGCGCACGCGCTTCCATGCCATGTCGGTGATGTGCAGCAGGCCGTCGATACCGCCGAGGTCGACGAATGCGCCGTAATCGGTGAGGTTCTTGACAACGCCCTTGAGCTTGGCGCCTTCGACCAGCTTTTCAAGCAGCTGTTCACGTTCTTCCGAATGCTCGGTTTCAACCACAGCGCGGCGGCTGACCACCACGTTGTTGCGCTTACGATCCAGCTTGATGAGCTTGAATTCGAGTTCCTTGCCTTCGAGGTAGACAGGGTCGCGGACCGGACGCACGTCGACCAACGAACCCGGCAAGAATGCGCGGACGTCCTTGATGTCGACGGTGAAACCGCCCTTGACCTTGCCGTTGATGCGACCAACGATGGTGGCATCGTTGTTGAGCGCTTCTTCGAGCTCGTCCCACACCATCGCGCGCTTGGCTTTTTCGCGCGAAAGGACGGTCTCGCCGAAACCGTTTTCGATGAACTCGAGCGCCACCTTCACGGTGTCGCCAATGCCCACGTCGATTTCGCCAGCGTCGTTACGGAACTGTTCGATCGGAACAATGCCTTCGGATTTCAGGCCGGCGTTGATCACCACGACATCGTTGCGGACATCCACAACGGTACCGGTGACGATGGCACCCGGCTTCAGCTTAACCAGTAGGGCTTCGCTTTGTTCAAACAGTTCTGCAAATGATTCAGTCATTGATTTAACTCTGTTGTTGTATGGATACATGCGTCAAAAAACACGTGTATCCCCCGTTCGTCGGCGCGGGCGGGATTGCCCATGGCCGGGAGGTCAGGAAGTGATAAACCTGCCGGCATGCCGACAGGGCCATTTTCTGCGGGGAAAGTACTGCGAAGTTCGCGATTGCGAACGCGCAGAAATCTAGCGTGACGTCATCAAAGACAGGACCTGTGCCACGACCGTTTCGATGTCGAGTCCGGTGGTGTCGATAATGACGGCATCGGAAGCGGCTTTCAGCGGTGCGACGGCGCGGTTTGCATCGCGGGCATCACGGGCGACAATCTCGCCCAGCAGACCCGCTAGCGTAACGGAAATCCCCTTGTTCTTCAACTGCTTATAGCGTCTTTGCGCCCTTTCTTCGGCACTCGCATCGAGGAACACTTTGGTCCCTGCATCGGGGAAGATCACGGTCCCCATATCGCGCCCATCTGCAACGAGCCCTGGGGTTTTGCGGAAATTTCGCTGAACGTCTAGCAACGCGTCGCGAACTTCGGGCAAAGCGGCAATTGCCGACGCCGCCGCACCTGCGGTTTCGGTACGAATTTCGTCAGTTGCATCGACGCCGTTGACCAACAGACGCGGCTCGGTGTCCTTATCGCCACCCTTGAATGCCAGCTTGGTGCGGCGTGCGCAGGTCGCAACAGCCTCGGCATCAGACAGATCCACCGATTCCCAAGCAGCCGCCAGCCCCACGGCACGGTAGAGTGCGCCGGAGTCCAAGTAGTGCCAACCCAAGGCATTTGCGACGAGACGACTAATCGTGCCCTTTCCAGATCCGGAGGGGCCGTCAATGGTCAGTACCGGAATTCCAAGAGGCATACGTGTCCGTTTTGCGCAGTTCGTTTGACATATATTAGCCGTGCGTTTGTGAGGCTCGGAAGTCGGTGAGAGAAAAGTCTGCAAGCGCTTGATCGCGCAGCATTTTTGCTGCTATCATTGCCGACTTCCAGTTTTTCAACGTTCTAGCCATCCGAGGTTTATCATGAAGGTCCTATCCTCTCTGAAGTCGGCGAAGGCCCGTCACCGCGACTGCAAAGTGGTTCGCCGTCGTGGCAAGGTCTTCGTGATCTGCAAGTCCAACCCGCGTTTCAAGGCGCGTCAGCGCTGATTCGCAAGTACTTGCGATGCTTCAACAAAAACCGCCCGATGGGCGGTTTTTTTATGGATTGGCGACGCGCCTTCGCTATAGTGAATCCTCGTTCTGGGAGGCACGTATGAAGACTTCGGCTTTGATTCTTTTTTCAGCATTGGTACTCGGCTCTACATCCATCTCTGCACAAACACTGTTGGTAGACCGCGTTCGCGCTGAGTCTGCGGTTTCGGAACCTGTGCGCGGCATGACGATGACGCAAGTTGAAGCACGCTACGGCGCACCGCAAAGCAAATTGGATCCGCGTGGCGGACAAAAGCGCCAATGGCCGACGATCAATCGTTGGGAATACCCGAACTTCATCGTTTATTTTGAGAAGTCGAAAGTGATCGATGTTGTGCTGCTGAAAGCTGCACCGACGGAAGTGGGGCCGGCACCCGCCGCGCTCTGATTCGCGCCTTGATTCAGCGGCTAAACGATAGAATGTCGCGTCCATACATTCGGTTGCGATACACATGAGCTCGAGCTTTCGTTTTCCCGCGGAGTGGGAACGCCAATCCGCCATTCTTGTGGCTTGGCCCAACGATGAAACCGATTGGGCCGAGCGACTGGGTGAAGTCGAAGAAACCTATGTTGCGCTCGTCAAAGCCATCACACGGTTTGAAGACGCAATCATTATCGTGCGCGACGATGACGTCGAAGCCTATGCAGAAGCACGACTGCGCAGCAATCGCGTCGACATGCAGCGCGTCCGATTTGTCCAAGTGCCTTACGACGATACTTGGCTGCGCGACAGCGGCCCGATCACATTGACGGATGGTCAACGCTTCAAGCTCAACGACTTTAGATTCACCGGTTGGGGTGGAAAGTTTGACGCCAGCCATGACGATCAAATTATTCAAGCCTTGGATGCACAGGGCGTTTTCAAGAATGCACAGCGCGCTTCCATCGATTTCGCCTTGGAAGGCGGTGCGATTGAAACGGACGGTGCCGGCACCTTGTTGTCGACCTGGAAATGCTTGCACGAACGTCATCCACAAGCCTCGCGCGAAGACATCACGCAAAAGCTGTGCGAGTGGCTGAATCAAGATCGCGTCCTGTGGCTTGACCACGGGTATTTGGAAGGCGACGACACCGACGCCCACATCGATACCCTCGCCCGCTTCGCCAGTGAAGATGCCATCGTGTTCCAAGCCTGCGATGACGAGAGTGATTCGCACTTTGCGGAGCTCGCCACGATGGCGCAAGAAATTGCCGCGCTACGCACGCGTAACGACCAGCCTTATCGTTTGTTTCCTCTGCCTTGGGCACGACCCATCTTGGACGGTGGTCGCCGCCTCGCTGCCAGCTATGCGAACTTTCTGATCGTCAACGGCGCAGTGTTGATGCCGGGCTACGACGATCCCGCAGACGCACAGGCGGTTGAAGTGATGCAAGCCGCATTCCCGAACCATGAAATCGTGCAAATCCCGTGTCGGCCGCTCATCTGGCAGAACGGCAGCTTGCATTGCTTGACCATGCAACTCCCAGAACATCTGGTTTGATCTAACCGACGCAACACTGACGGATTACCCGCAATGAAATACGCACAACTTCCCGTAGCTCTGGTTCAAGAACGCAATCAAGGCGACGCCGATGCCAATCTCGCGGTGATCGAAGACCGCGTTGCGGAAGCGGCAAAGCAAGGCGCGAAACTTGTGCTCTTGCAAGAGCTGCACAACGGGCCTTACTTTTGCCAACACGAATCGGTGAGCGAATTCGATTTGGCAGAAAAGATTCCGGGCCCGAGCACGGAACGCCTTGGCAAGTTGGCAAAACAACATGGCGTTGTTTTGGTGAGCTCTTTGTTTGAGAAACGTGCAACGGGTCTGTATCACAACACTGCTGTTGTGTTTGATGCGGATGGCTCTACCGCTGGTAAGTATCGGAAGATGCACATCCCAGATGACCCGGGCTTTTACGAGAAGTTCTACTTCACGCCCGGCGATATCGGATTCGAACCCATCGATACCTCCGTTGGCCGCTTGGGCGTGTTGGTATGTTGGGATCAGTGGTACCCGGAAGGCGCGCGACTCATGGCGCTCGCGGGTGCGGACCTCTTGCTCTACCCGACCGCTATCGGTTGGGACCCCGACGACGACGACGCAGAGAAGCAACGCCAACGTGATGCATGGGTGTTGAGTCATCGCGGTCATGCAGTAGCGAATGGTTTGCCTGTCTTATCTTGCAATCGTGTCGGCCACGAAGCCTCGCCGATTGGCGCGTCAGGCATCGACTTCTGGGGCAATAGCCATGTGTTGGGCCCGCAAGGTGAGGTGCTGGCTGAAGCCGGCGATCAACCAACGCTTTTGATGGTGGACGTTGACATGCAGCGCAGCGAACACGTGCGACGCATTTGGCCGTTCTTGCGTGACCGTCGCATTGATGCCTACGGCGATTTGACGAAACGCTTCCGTGACTGATTCCGAACTCGCGCAATGGCGCAACCAACCCATCGCCGAAGTTGAGCGCGATGGCGTTCACTACACCTTGCTCGGCACCGCACATGTGTCGCATCAAAGCACACAAGCGGTGCGTGAAGCGGTCTCATCTGCCGAGTTTGATTGCATTGCCATCGAGCTAGATCCGCAACGCCACGATGCGCTGTTCAATCCGGATGCGATGGCGAAGTTGGATCTTGCCAAGGTGATGCGCGAGAACAAGGTGGCGATGTTCGCTGCAAACCTCGCGCTCGCTGCCTATCAACGGCGTCTCGCAGAACAACTGGGCATCGAGCCTGGCGCGGAACTCAAAGCTGCGTCGACCGAAGCCGACGCCTTGAACTTGCCGGTGAAATTGATTGACCGAGAGATCGGCATCACGTTTAAACGCGCCATGCAGGGCCTGAAGTTCTGGGACAGAATGAAGATCGGCGGCGGCATGATCACGTCACTCTTCGCGGATGAAGAAGTCAGCGAATCGCATATCGAGAACCTGAAAGAAGGCGACATGCTGGAAGCCAGCTTTGGCGACTTCGCCAAAGAATCCCCCGCGCTTTTCTCAGCCTTGATTGATGAGCGCGATCAATACATGGCGGCCAAGTTGCGCCAGATCGACGGCGCGCGCCGCGTGCTTGCCGTCGTTGGCGCAGGGCATCTAAAAGGCATCGCGAAATACTTGAAGGAAGAAACGACTGCACCCGCAGACATTCTTCCGAAGCTGGATAACGTCGTTCAGAAGCGCAAGATCCCGTGGGTCACCCTGATCATTTCTGCCTTGGTGATTGGCGGCATTGTTTGGGGCTTCACACACGGCGGCATCAGCAAAGGCATGGATCTCATCATTCTTTGGAGTGCATGGACGGCCGGCCTCGCCGCGTTGGGCGCAGCGATTGCAGCGGCGCACCCCTTTTCCATCATCGTTGCGGCGATTGTCGCGCCCTTCAAACCGTTCCGTCCAGGCATGCCTGCCGGAATGTTTAGTGGTCTGACTGAATTGAAGCTACGCAATCCAACCTATGCGGACTTTTTGTCTTTGCGTAACGATGCGCAAACGCTTAAGGGCTGGTATTCGAACCGTGTGTGTCGGGTCGTCCTTGTTTTCATGATGACCAATTTCGGCATGATGGCCGGCGAGTGGATCGCCATTGCACGAGGCGCCAAACACCTCTTTGGTTGAGGTGCAGGCGCTTTCGCGTTAATCGATCTTAGCTGGCCGGCAGCGGCGGCAATTTCGATCTACGACCGCGCCATTTCCAATCACGCGCCCAAGCCCACTTCTTGCCACTCTTGGTGCGCCAGTCATCGAGCAAGGCGTAAATCGTCGGCAAGAACAATAGGCTCACAAGTGTAGAGAATGCCAAGCCCCCCGCAATGGCGCGTGCCATCGGGAAGTAAGGCGGACCTTCACCGCCGATTTGCGTGTTGGACACCGCAATCGGAATCATCGCCAGGATGGCCGTACCCATCGTCATCAGAATCGGGCGCAATCGTTCACGGCTACCTTCAACCAATGCGTCGGTGCGACTCAGACCGCGACGTCGCAAATTGTTGATGTGCTCGATCATCACGATGCCGTTGTTCACCACCACACCCATGAGCACCAAGATGCCGATAAACGCCATGATGTTGAACGTGGTGCCGGTCAACCAGAACAACCAGAACACGCCGAAGATCGAGAACACCACACCACTCATGATGGCGGCTGGGAACAAGAGTGATTCGAACACCGCAGCCATCACCACATAAATCATGACCAGCGCGATCAGCAGATTGAAGCCCATCTGCGCCATGGCTTCCTTTTCACCGATGTTGAGACCGAAACCCTTCTCTGAGTAGCTGTAACCCGGCGGGAAGCTATAGTCCTTCAGCACCTTGATCATCGCCTTCTTCGCCTCGTCTTGATTCGAGCCTGGCGAGACATTGGCAGTCAGTTGCAGAGACGTCTGGCGATCCAAACGCTGGATTTGTGTCGCCGAAGGAGACACGCCCACATCCACCATCGCCATCAACGGAATCTGACGTCCGTCTGAACCCGTCACCATGAAGGAGCGTAGCTGCTCGAGTGTGGACTCTTCTGCGCCTTCAAATCGCACGTTGACCGGAATTTGCTCCGCCCCGCGATTGAACTCACGCAATGACGAGCCACGTAAGGCGATACCGATGTAGCGCGCGACATCTTGCGTACTGAAACCGTAGTTGGCAGCGCGCTCACGATTGACGGTAATGCCCACTTCGCTGTTGCGGTCGCCCGTATCAATGCGTACGTCGCGCAGTTCCTTTTGTGCGGACAAGAGCGGAATCACTTCCTTGGAAATATCTTCCAATCGTTGCGTCGAATCGCCCACCAATCGGATCCGCACATCTTGGCCCATGCCGCCCTGCCCGCCATCTTGTTGACCGATACCGATCTTGGCGCGCGCTGACTTCGGCATTTCCTTGCGGATTTGCTCTTGAATTTCGCTGGTGACTTTGGCGTCTTTGGCATCAATCTTCAGCGTTGTTCGGCCCCAGCCTTGCTCGCTGTAACGCGACGACACTTCAGTGATTTTGAAACGCTTCCGATTCTTGTTGATGAAGTCTTCAACGCGCTTCACCTCTTCGCCCATTTGATCCTTCGAGTACGAACCGTTCCAGCTATAGAACATTTCGATCTCTGCCGGATCATCGGCATCGAACATGCTTTTCTTCGTCATCATCATCGGCACGACACTGATCAAGGTGACGAGCAGAATGGCCATGATGCTCTTGCCGCGATGTTCCAAGGTCCAGCGCAGCAATTTCGCGTAGCGCGTCTGCAAGCGGCCAATCATGCCGGACTTGGAATTAACTGCTGGCGGCGTCTTCATCCGCGCCGACAACATCGGAATCAAACTGACGGCCACCAACCAAGACGCCAGCAAAGACACCGAGATCGTGATGGCGATTTGAGACATCTGAATGGTGATCATGTTGCGTGGGCCGAACAAATTCGGCACAAACACGATGCAGTGACACAGGGTACCGGCGGTGAGCGCGATGGCCACGTGTCGTGTACCGATGACAGAGGCGTACATCGGATTGTCCGGGTAGCGCTCACGCTCTTGGTAAATGCTTTCCACCACAACCACGGCATTGTCGACGAGCATCCCGATGGCGAGCAGCAAGCCCATCATCGTCAAAATGTTCAAGGTGACGTTGGCAAAGTACATAAAGCCCAAAGTCATGATGAAACAGATCGGAATCGCCAGCGTCACCATCAAGGTCGATGGCCAATGGCGTAGGAAGAAGTACAACACCAAGATCGACAACACGAGACCGATTGCACCCGCCTCTGCCAAGGCCATCAACGAGCTGATGACGCCTTCGCCTTGGTCGTCGGTGATATCGACTGTAATGCCCTTAATTTCCGGCGAGGCTTCGATCAGCTTGACCGCTTCGCGTACGCGCTTACTGATGTCCACGATGTTCGCGGCGCGCTCTTTGTAGATATCGATGGCCACCATGGGCTTGCCGTCGATTGTGCGCGAATAGTTCATACGCTGGTCGCGCATTCTGACGTCGGCAATATCGCCCAGGCGCGTGCCATTTGCGGCTATCACCATGTTGCTCAACATCTCTACGCTCTTGAGCTCGCCAATCGGTTGCACGCGATAGCGCATGCCGCCGTTGTCGATCTGACCTGCAGACACCGAGAAGTTCGCAGACGACAGCTTGTTCACCAAGTCGTTCAAGGCCAAGCCTGCAGCCGATAGACGATCCGGCTGGACGGCGACCTCGACTTCTTGGTTCGGCACACCTTCGACTTCGATTTTGGCCACACCCGGCAGGCGTTCCAGCGGACGTTTGAACTCGCGCTCAATCATTTCGCTCTGCGTGCGCAAATCTGAGTCACTGGTGAGCTGCAGCGTGACCACAGGTTCATCCGTGGCCGACCAGCGGAAAACGAAATAGCGTTGGAAATCGTCCGGCAACTGGTCGCGAATCGCATCCAATCGCTCGCGTGCTTCAGACGCGGCGATGGAAACGTCTTTGCTCCAATCGCGGAACAACACCATCACCGAGCCGTTGTCCGCCTGTGACCTCGATTGCAGTGCTTGCACACCACTCAAGGTTGCCAAGGCTTCTTCCGCCGGCCGCACGACATTGCGCTCCACTTCCTCAGGCGTCGAGCCGGCATACGGCAATTGCACGAAGACAAAGGGGAACGACATATCGGGCATCATTTCCAGCGGCAAACGCACCGCGGCAATCAGCCCGACCACGACCATCGAAATAAACAGCATGATCGTGGTGACAGGCCGCTTGATGCTGAATTCGGACAAGCTCATGGCGATTACCCGTGTTCTGCCGCGTTGGCTTCGCCGGCCGCAATCACCGCGCGTGCGCGGTCACCCCGTTCCTTGTAGAAGCTGTCCGGTTTGCGATCCAACAAGTCGTAAATCACCGGCACCACGATCAAGGTCAGCAAAGTCGAAACCAGCAGACCACCCATCACCGTGATGGCCATCGGCGAGCGCACTTCAGCGCCTTCGCCCGTGGCAATCGCGAGCGGCAAGAAGCCGAACAACGTACATAGCGTGGTCATCATGATCGGGCGCAAGCGCGAACGTGCGCCTTCAACCAAGGCATCACGCTTGGCCACACCTTCTTCGCGCAACTGATTGACCTTGTCGATCAGGATGATGGCGTTCTTCACCACCAAGCCCACCAACAAGATCAAGCCGATGAATACCACGACCGAAATCGTTGAACGCGTCAAGAAGAGCGCGAGCACCGCACCGACCAACGCCAAAGGAATCGAGAACAAGATGACAAACGGATGCAATAGCGATTCGAACTGCGACGCCATCACCAAGTACACCAAGAACACGGCCAGGCCAAACGCGAAGAGCAAGGAACGCAAGGACTCACCCAACTCTTCACCTTGACCGCCAATATGCAGCTCTGTTTCCGGATCCAGCGGATTCTTGGCAACGATGTCATTCACTTCGCGCACAGCGGCTTGAAGATCGATGTCTTGCAAGTTTGCGGAAATGATCGCGACGCGACGTTGATCCACACGATGGATTTCTGAAGGACCCGTGGTTTCCACAATATCCGCCACCGAAGCCAAAGTGACAGGCGCGCCACTTCCTGGATTCACGACAAGATTGCGAATCGCTTCAACCGAATTGCGATCTTCAGGACGCGAACGGACCAGCACGTCGATCTTACGATCACGGAAGCTGTAACGCGTCGCGACATTCCCCGCCACCTTGTTGACCACGATGTCGGCGATTTGACGTGTGGTGAGACCCAAGGCTGCAGCACGTGCTTGGTCAAAGTGAATTTGGATTTCAGGGAAGCCCTGCTCAACCGTTGATTTCACGTCGGTGTAATGCGGATTGTTGCGAAGGAGTGCGGCTAGTTTTTGACCTGCGACTTTCAAGGTGTCGAGGTTGTCACCTTCAATTTCAATTTCGAGCGGCGGCGAGAACGAGAACAGTTCGGGACGCGCGAAGTCGACCTGCGCATTCGGATGCAGCTTCATCGATTCACGCAGCTTCGCGGTGGTATCAGCTTCGACCTTTTCATTGCCACCGTTCGCCATCACCACAGACAGCTTGCCGATGTTTTCGCCGCTTTCAGTGGGGTTTGCATCCAAACGCGTGCCCGTACCACTGACAGCAAACAAAGTTGAAATACCGGGTTCCTCGTCGTGCTTGTTCTGCAGGTCGCGGACCAAGGCATCGGTTGTTGCGAGCGGCGTCCCGGGCGGGAGTTTCACCGTCATTTCGAAACGATCTTGCGCCAATTGCGGCATCAAGTTCGCGCCGAGGAATGGCAGGATCCCCATCGACAGCACAAACATCGCGGCGGCAACGGTCAGCACCAATGCCGGCTTACCCATGGCCTTTGGCAACATGTCGAGGTACATGCGCTCTGCACGGTTGTATGGCGCCATGACCACATCACTGGCTTTGCGCATGACGGGGCCGACGACGCGTGACACGCCATTCCAAACGCGCATCACCACCCACGCGAAACCGTAACCAATGGCGCCGAAGCCCGTACCAATACCGCGGTTCGCTGTCGCGATCGGCTTTTGCCATTTCTTTTCCGGTTGCCACTGTGCGTGCGGCGGCTCTTCCGGATACGACTCGACGTCTTTGGCCTTCAACGCAGACAGCATTGGCACCAAGGTCATGGAGACTGCCAAGGAAATGGCCACTGCCAGCGCAACGGTCAATGCCTGATCGCGGAAGAGTTGGCCTGCGATGCCTTGCACAAAGACCAGCGGCAAGAACACAGCGATTGTGGTCAGCGTCGATGCAACGACCGCCATGCCCACTTCTCGCGTGCCGGTCACGGCCGCTTGCAGAATGCCCAAGCCCCGTTCACGCGCCTTTGCGATCGATTCGAGCACCACAATGGAGTCATCGACGACCAAGCCGGTTGCAAGCGCCAAACCACCCAGCGACATAACGTTGAGTGAAAGCCCCAACTGACTCATGAAGAAGAAGGTCGTGACGATTGACGTCGGCAACGCCAACGAGATGACGAACGTGCTCCAGCCGTCGCGCAAGAACAAGAAGATGACCAGAATGGCCAACAGACCACCAATCACGGCGTCCAACTTCACGTCACTGATGGCATGTCGAATGAACACGGCTTGATCTTCGACCGTGACAAGTTCAACTTCTGGCGGCAGCTGACTGCGAACGCTCTTCAAGCGCTCCAACAAGCCATCTGCCGTTGCAACGGTATTTGCATCACCTTCTTTGTAAATCGCGAGCTCGATTGCTTCGCGGCCATCCAATCGAATGATCGACTCGCGTTCTTTCCAAGACTGCGTGACCGTTGCAATGTCGCCCAAATGAATCGGCACGGTCGATCCGACACCGCCCGACGTATCCAAACCGGAAGCTGCCGCAACCGCTTCAGCAGAGCCCGACGCCGCTGCAATGCGCGCCATGCGTGCTGCCGCAGCCGCAGAGGAACTGTTGCCTGCGGATTGCACGGTCAACAACATGTTGCGAATCGCGTCGACGTCTTGGAACTGATTGACCGTACGAACGAGGTAGCGTTGCGCACCTTGTTCCAATCGACCGCCGGACACGTTGACGTTTTCCGCCTTGAGGCGATTGATCACCGTATCAATGGACAAGCCGTACTGCGCGAGCTTGCGCTGGTCGATATCGACTTGGATTTCATCTTCAAGTCCGCCGCCCACTTTGACAGCGGCCACGCCTGCGACGGTTTCCAGTTTCTTTTTCAAATCGTCGTCAGCAAAGCGACGCAGACCGACGAGCTGAGTGTCGATACCATCGGCGCCCGGCTTTGAGACCTTCGGCGCGAGCGCAAGACGCATGATCGGCTGGGTTGATGGATTGAAACGCAGCATGACCGGACGCTTTGCATCCAATGGCAACTGCAATGCTTCCATTTTGTCGCGGACGTCCAGGCCCGCTTGATCCATATTGGTGCCCCACGCAAATTGAAGCACCACGTCGCTTTGACCCGTACGCGATACGGATTCAAGCTTGCGAACATTTTTGACGACACCCAGCGCTTCTTCCGCGGGCTGAGAAATCAGCGTCTCGATTTCCGCTGGCGCAGCACCGGTGTATTCCGTGCGAACTGTCAGCGTCGGATAGCTGAGATCAGGCAGGAGGTTCACTTTCAAGTCCCGCAGCGCAATCATGCCGAACAGGAACAAGGTGACCCATAACATCGCGATCGTGACGCGACGACGAGTTGCGAACTCGATTAAGCCCGACTTCAGGGCCTCAGTCCGCGTGGCGATAGCATCAGAGGTGCTCATGATTACGGCGTCTTGCCGGCAGCCGCAGCAGGTGCTGAAGCGGGCGCGACAACTTTGCCGCCGTTGATCACCTGGACCTTGACGCCATCACGCAGCGCCGCCTTACCTGCGGTGACGACCGGGTCATTGAGCTTCAGGCCCGAGACCACTTCAATCCATTCGCCATCGGCATACCCTGTCTTGATGCTGACGCGTGCCGCTTTGTCACCGCGAACGGTAAAGACGGCAGTTTCGCCTTCATCTTCCAACAAGGCTGAGCGCGGAATCGCGAGCGCGTCCGCCTTTTGGTCGAACACGATGTTGATGCGTCCGAACATACCCGGCTGTAAGACACCCGAATCGTTGAAGGCCGCGACGACACGGAACGTGCCACTGCCAGAATCAACCACGGGTGAAACACGCGCCACGGTGCCATTGAAGACCTGACCCGGCACCGCATCCAAACTCAATTGCACCGGCAGACCTGCGCGAATGACGTCGACGTTACGCTCAGGCACATTCAACGTGGCTTCCAAGCGATTTGTATCGACGATGCGGAAGATCGGATTACTGATTTGAACGAGGTTGCCCGTCTTGATTGAACGCGACGCGACAACGCCCGAAATCGGCGCCACAACACGCGTGTAGCTCAAGTCGAGCTTGGCCATATTCAACGCGGCGCGCGCATTTTGAAGATCGAAGCGGAGTTGATCGACGTCGTTTGCACTGACCATCTTTTGCGTCGCAAGTTGTTGCGCGCGCTCAAAGCTGCGAGACAGCTTCATGACTTGCGCAGACGACTGCTGCACACGCAATTTTTGCTGCGCATCTTCAAGTTGCACCAGCAACTGACCTGCACTCACGCGCTGGCCTTCTTCCACCAAGACACGTTGCGCAATGCCGGAGGTCTTGGCGACCACTTGCGCCTCATTGCGCGCCTCTAGTGCCGCCGTGCCACTGAAGCTGGCCGACATGGGACGCGGAGAGACACGCGCCACTTCGACAGACACGATGGTTTCTTGCGGCTTGCCATCTTTGCCCATGCCCGGACCGCCTGCGGCACCTTCTGGCCCACCCTTTTTACAGCCAACGATGCCAGCTGATACGCCGATAGCGAGTGCCAACGGCAAGATCGCCCACCGGGTTTTTGTGAAGGTACCGAGAGATTTTTCGACGCGCATAGAGATGTGCCTAGGAATATTGAATCGAGGTGTATGGGCAAGATATAACACCTTGCCTTCATTCCATCGTGCCAGAGGTCATATCTGCCACAGGTCATGGGTCTGCGGGACTTGAATGCGAGGTCGAGCTATACTTGCCCACTGAATACCCACGGGCGTCCGCGCCCCGCGCAAGAGAATTCATCATGCGAAAGCTTTGCTTTGCCATCTGTCTGACACTCGCCATCCCAACCATGGCGCAAGCCGCCGACGTCAACCTTCAGCGCGGTAAGGAAATCTCCTATACCTGCCACGGTTGCCACGGCATCACCGGCTATAAGAATGCGTATCCGAGCTACCACATTCCGCGTATCGCCGGTCAGACGGATCAGTACTTGCTGAATGCGCTGAAGGATTACAAGGCAGGCAAACGCAAGCACGCCACCATGCAGGCACAGGCCGCCAGCTTCAGCGATGAAGACTTGGCGAACCTTGCCGCCTACCTGTCCAGCATTAAGACGAAGTGAGCCGCCCAATGACAGCAAACCGTATTCAACTCGCCTGCTTCATTGCATTCGCATCGCTGGGCCTCGCCGCTTGCGGCAACAGCGGTAACAAAGACGCCACCGCGGAATCGCACGCCGAACAAGCCAAGAGTGCTGAAGAAAAAGCGCACGAAGCTGCGGCTGAGAACATTTCTTCGCGTTCGCTGGCGAACTTGCCGTCACCGGACATTGCCGCCGGCAAAGAAATCGCAGAAACCAAGTGCGTCAGCTGCCACGGCCCGGGCGGCGCCAAGCCGATCGACGCCGCGACCCCGAATTTGGCAGGTCAGTACGGCGATTACCTCGCGCACACGCTGATCATGTATCGCGACGGTGAGCGCGACCACGCGATCATGAGCTTGCAAACGAAGGAACTGAGCGATCAACAGATTTCTGATCTGGCCGCTTACTTCTCGTCGCAACCGGGTCACCTAGGCGACCTTGCTGGCAAGCATTGATTTGCATCGATACAAAAAAAGCCCGCGAAAGCGGGCTTTTTTATTGGGTGATATCAAGGCGTGGGTACGGGCTTGGCCTTCTCGTCCGCATTTGGCGGTCCTAAAACACTTTGATCTTCAAACAACTCAGGTTTGAACGGAATATCCGGCGGCGGTCGCGCGCTCGCAGGATTGTCTTTGGGCCCATTTTTGCCCGAGCCCGGCACACAGCCGCCCCCTAGTTGAAGGAGGGAGATCTGGCAGTTCAACACCAGGTTGGTGCCTGGAATCGGAATGGAAATCGCCTTGATGCCTTTGCGCACCCATTCCTCAAGCAAGGTGCCCGGTGGAATCCAATACTTACTGAAGACCGTGTCTTGCACAACGATGCCCGGGCGTTTTAGCCAAGAGCCTTCTTTATAGGGATCGGGTGGTTTGGCTTTGAATTGGTCTGGCAAACGGACACTGCCGTCTGCGTTAAAGATGCTGGCCGTGTTGCCACCCGTGGCACCCCCGGCTTTACCGTTTCCTCGTTCGCCGCCTTTTGCCGTGCCCGCAACGTTCTTTTTCGCGGCGCCCCAGTCATCACCCTTCAAAGGTGTTGGGACACTGCCCTGCTTGGGCAAGTTTGCAGCACCCGCGCCCTTGGCATTCTCTGCCACACCTTGTTTATTACCAACCGCCGTGGCGGGTGCCGCGTTGACCGAAGCGTTTTGTTTGCCTTGCGTCGTACTGGCTGTTGTGCTGCTCGCGGTGTCTGATTGTCCGGCGCTCGTACCTGTCGACGGCGCGGGATTGGGCAATGACTTCAGCTCACCGCTGAGATCAGAGGCCTGCAGGCTTCTAGGCGTTTGCGTGACGGGCGCGATGCGCGCATTCGGCATTGAAACGCGCGGTGCCTCGGGCTCCGCCGGCATTGGCACAGAGGCGACTTCCGGTAAAGCTTCTGCCTTCAGTTCCGCCGCCCTTTGCGCAGGCAGTGGCATCGGCTTCAAATCAGGGACGCGATAGCTCGTTTCATTGGGCGTAGGTCGACTTGCATCAATTTGCTGCGTCTGCTCTGGTTGCTCCACATGCTGGATGGGCTGCGTCACAGACGTGCTGGTTGGCACCGTCGCTTGCGCCAAAGGCACGCTCGTCGCTTCAATAGTTTCTTGCATCAAAGCTTCGGTTTGCGCTTCGGACTTTGCGTCACTTTCTGCTGCATTCACGGCTGACTTGGTCGCTTGCGATTGCGCAGACGCCACTTGAAGATCGCCGGCCTGTTCTGGCGCACCGCCGCCTTCTTCTTCAGGCGCCCCTGCCCCCATGATTTGAACGCGAATGCTCTCGCTCAAATCCGGACGAGGCGGCATCAAGAATCGGACGTACATCAACCACAACAACATCGCGAAGAAAAACAGATTCGTCAGGACACTGATGAAACCCGCTGAAATTCGTAACTTGCGGTCTTCAGGGCCCGGCGGAAGCCACTCTTGATTGAACAAGCGCCTAAACGCTTGCCAGCGCGTGAGCTCTGGCAGTCTGCGCGCGGCGGCCTTGGGCGCTCGAGCGGCAAACACATCACTGAGACCTGCAGGTTTGAAGTGTGGCTGAGGCGCGCTCGCGGGACGCGCATCCAAAATCGCGTGGACGCGCGTTAAATCTGCTGCCTGTGTTTCAGGCCGAATTGATTTCAGCTTACGTCTTGAATGTTTGAGGGCTTCAGCCAAACCTTCAGGCGTAAACATGCAGGGCGCTGTGCTCAGTGACCCGTGCGCGGCATATAAGGCGCCGCGCCTGTATCATGGTCAGTGGCATCACGCACCGCGGTGACTTCGGGTACGCGCTCCTTCAACGTTTTCTCGATGCCTTGCTTCAGCGTGACATCGGCCATGCCGCAGCCGTGGCAACCACCACCGAAACGCAAATAGACCACGCCGTCTGCATCAACCGACTCGAGCGTCGCACTACCGCGGTGACTGGCCAACATGGGATTGATTTCATGCGTCATGACATGACGAACACGTTCAATCACTGACGCGCCTTCACCGGGTACTTCACCCTTAATTTTCGGTGCGCGGATTTGCAACTGTCCGCCCATGCCTTGTGTCAGATAGTCGATGCGTGCGCCGTCGAGTGCGGTCGCCGAGGCGCCATCCACCCACAACGTGAAGCCATGACAATCAATCGCCCATTCTTGGCCGTCCAGATCACCCGGACCTGCAAACACGAGCGACACATCGGCTTTCGGCGTGCCTGCATTCACTGCAGCCAGGCGAACGCCGATGTCCGGCATGCTTTCTTTTTCCAACAATCGACGGAAGTGGGCTTGTGCGGATTCGGTGATTTCGATCATGAAAGGTATTCTAACGACACGGGGCCAGATCGAGACTTCATCTGAATCTGCGCCCGAATGGGTTTTAACTCGCATACAGAGAGACACGGCATGATCGACTTAGTTCCCCTCCTGCAAGCCCACTGCGTCGCCAAGAAGGGGGCGGAACACCGCTTGGGCGACGTCGATATCCGCAATTTGATGACGCAGCTTGAAAATTGGTCAGTCATTGAAAACGGTCACGCAATCGAACGCACGTTCACCTTCCCTGACTATTACAAGACGATGGCATTCGTGAACGCCTTGGCGCATATCGCCCATCGTGAAGACCATCATCCTGATTTAGGTGTGCATTACGACCGATGTGTGGTGCGTTATTCCACCCATGATGTGGGCGGTCTGTCTGAGAACGACTTTATTTGCGCGGCAAAGGCCGACGCACTGACGCGCTAATCAAGCCATTTTGTCTAGGACGCTGCGCAAGTCTCCGGCGAGCGGCGCGTCCAATAGGTACTCATCGCGGCCTTCATTTAAGAAGAAGCGCATCGAGGCTGCGTGCAAAAACAGACGCTTGAGGCCGTACTTGGTCTTCAAGCGCTTGTTGACGGACTCGTCGCCGTATTTGTCGTCACCCGCAACGGCGTGACCAATGTGCTGGGCATGGACGCGAATTTGGTGCGTGCGGCCGGTATCAATCCGAACCTCACAGAAAGAATGCCCGTCCAGCCGTTGCAGCACTTTGAAGTGACTGATGGATATCTTGCCCATCGCGTTCACTTGCACATGACGCTCGCCACCTTGGCGCAAACCAACGTGCAAAGGGGCGTCGACATCCATCGTGCCGTCCGGCATGCGGCCGATCAGAAGGGCCATGTACTTTTTCTCGATACCGGCGCCGTGGTCTTCACGCAGGAGGGCTTGAAGCTCGCGGAGGGCTGAACGCTTCTTGGCGAAGATCAGCAAGCCCGAGGTGTCTCGGTCCAGACGGTGGACGAGCTCGAGGTTGTCGTTCGGGCGAAGGCTGCGCATGGCCTCGATCGCGCCGTGACGGATGCCGCTGCCGCCGTGGCTTGCCAATCCGGATGGCTTGTTGATCGCCAGGAGACGGTTGTCTTCAAACACGATGGCTGCGGCCAGCGCCTTGAGCAGCCCTTGGGCCACATCAGGCTTTTCTGCGTTCTCATCTGGGACTGAGATGGGCGGAATCCGCACGACCTCGCCCGCCAGCAGCTTGCGCTCAGGCTTAACGCGACCACCGTTCACCCGCACTTGGCCGGAACGCAGCAACTTGTAAATCAATGACTTGGGCACACCTTTGAGCTGGCCCAAGAGGAAGTTGTCCAGCCTTTGGCCGTCCCGATCCTCCGGAACCGTCACCATACGCACGCCGCGCGGCGCTGACAAAGCTGAATCTGACATGGGCTTTCTGTTACACTCCGGATACGAAACTTTATGGCTGTTTTTCGCCACAGTTGCGGCCGAAAGCCCACTGTACGAAGTTCCGCTCAGTAACGGAACCACCACCCTAGGGGTGGACATGTTAACCGGACTGGCGGCGCCAGCGAGTTTAGTCGGGCCATGTCGGCCTGTAGTTGAACCCATTCGTGCCGTGCGTGCGCTCTGCGCTACGTCGGCTTCATCAAAACAAGGATAAGCGCTCCCGCGGCATGCCGTGGTGTTGTAGCGCTGAACGACTCGAAATACGCGCTTGCGCAGAGATTTCGTTGTTCAGAGGCAGGAACGCCCGGCGTTGGCGCGCATGGTAGCGCGAGGAACGCACAATGAAACGCATGCTCATCAATGCGACACAGGCAGAAGAACTGCGTGTCGCAATTGTCGATGGCCAAAATCTGTACGACATCGACATCGAACAACCGTCCAAAGAACAAAAAAAATCAAACATCTATAAGGGCAAAATCACCCGCATCGAACCGTCGCTTGAAGCGGCTTTCGTTGAATACGGTGCAGCCCGCCATGGCTTCTTGCCACTCAAAGAAATCTCCAAGAGCTTCTTCGTTGAAGGTGTCGACCACCGCAGCGGCAACATTCGTGAGTTGCTGAAAGAAGGCCAGGAAATTGTTGTTCAAGTCGATAAAGAAGAACGCGGCAACAAGGGCGCTGCCCTGACCACGTTTATCTCGTTGGCTGGCCGCTACATGGTCCTCATGCCCAATTCGCCGAGCGCCGGTGGCGTGTCGCGTCGCATTGAGGGTGACGACCGTGCCGAGCTTAAGAAGGCGATGGATGCCCTGACGATCCCCGATGGCATGGGCGTCATCATTCGTACTGCGGGCGTTGGCCGCGATGCTGAAGAACTGCAGTGGGATCTCGACTACCTGTTGTCGGTGTGGCGTGCCATCACCGAGGCCTCGCTGTCGAAGCCCTCGCCGTTCTTGATCTACCAAGAATCACGTCTGATTATTCGTGCCCTGCGAGACTACATGCGCCCAGACATTGGCGAAGTGTTGGTCGATACGCCGGAAATGTACGAAGAGGCTCGCGAGTTCGTCGAACAAGTGATGCCGCATAACCTGCGCAAGCTGAAGCACTACACGGACGACACACCGCTCTTCAACCGCTTCCAAATCGAATCGCAGATTGAAAATGCGTACGAGCGCGAAGTGCGCCTGCCTTCCGGCGGCGCGTTGGTCATTGATCAAACTGAAGCCCTGACGGCAGTCGACGTGAACTCTGCACGTGCGACGCGTGGTGGCGATATTGAAGAAACCGCTTTCCAAACCAATTTGGAAGCCGCCGAAGAAGTGGCACGCCAGTTGCGTCTGCGTGACCTTGGCGGTTTGGTGGTTATCGATTTCATTGATATGGATTCGACCAAGCACCAACGCGAAGTCGAAAGCCGTCTGCAGAATGCCTTGCGTTCAGACCGTGCGCGCGTACAGCTGGGCCGCATTTCAAAGTTCGGCTTGATGGAAATGAGCCGCCAGCGCTTGCGTCCGTCCTTGGGTGAAAACAGCCAAATCGTGTGCCCGCGTTGCGAAGGCCACGGCCGTATGCGCAGCATCGAATCGTTGTCGCTGTCGATCATCCGCGTCGCTGAAGAACACGCAATGAAAGACAACACCGGACAAGTGCTGGTGCAGGCACCGGTCGACATCGCTAACTTCTTATTGAATGAGAAGCGCAATGCGATGGCGGAAATCGAGCGTCGTCATGGCGCACCGATTGTGATCGTTGCTGATGAGCAAATGCATACGCCGCACTACGAAGTGACGCGTCTGCGCGAAAACGAAATGGGCGAAGAGTCCAACCGCCCGAGCTACCAACGTGGTACGCCGCGTAAGTTGCCGACTTACGCACTCACCAAGAAGAACTTGAACATGCCGGACGCACCGGCGGTTAAGGCTGTGCGCCCGGATCAACCTGCACCGTTGCGCGAACCGCAACAAGTGGTTCAAGAAGTGTCGAAGGCTGCTGCCAAGCCGCGCAAAGGCTTGCTCGGCCGCATTATTGATGCATTGAAGGGTGAAGAAGCGGCACCGGTTGCCACGCCGAAATCGAACGGTTCAAACGAATCACGTGGCCACAATCGCGGCGGAAATAACAACAACCGTAATCGCAATAACCGCAACGACCGCAATGACCGCGGCGGTGATCGTCAGAAACCTGCGCGTGATGAAAACGCGCAAGGCAACCGTTCCAACGAGCAACGCCAAAAGCAAGAGCAACGTGCGCAACAACCGAAGCCTGCTCAAAGCGAGAAGGCGCCGGTGCAAAAGTCGCATGCAGTGACGAACGCACAAGACGACGCCGCACCGAACGCAGAGACCGCAAACGCAGAAGGCCGCAATAGCCGTCGCCGCAACCGCAATCGTCGTGGCCGCGGTGGCCAGGATGAAGCAGCCGCAGCGAATGTTGCGAACGAGGTTGTTGAAACCACTGCAGTTGAAGTGGATAGCCCTGCTGTTGTCGAGGCATCGCCCGCACCTGCGAACGATGCAGCCATCAGCACCGAAGTGGCCGCCGAGATTTCGGCACAAACCGATGTGACGACGGACGAAGTGGTTGCAGATGGTGACAAACCGAAGCGTCGTCGCGGACGTCGCGGTGGACGTCGTCGCCGTCGTGGTGGCGAAGGCGCTGCGAACGAAGGCGCTGAAGGTGGTCTCGATGATGGCGATGACATCGTTGCAGATAGCGGCAGCCAGCCCGAGTTCGAATTCGACGACATCGAGGCACCTGCCAACCCAGTCGTTGCCGAAGTGAAGCATGTCGAAACTCCGGCCCCGACCGCACCGAGTCTGAGCGTGGAAGCTGCGCCCACTACGGTTAGCACAGACATTGATGCCACGGTAGCGACCGAAACTGTCCATCCCGTAAGCAATGCAGAAGCCGTTGCGCCGCAACACGCAGTCATGGACATGCCGACTGAAGCAGAAGTGCCAGCTGCTGCGGCTGCGCAACACGCACCTACGGTTGCGCCGATTGAAACTGTCGAAATCGTGGCCAAAGCGCCCGCAGAGATTGCCGTCGAAGCGCTGGCTGAAGTCGAAGCGGTTCAAGCCGTTGAAGCACCCGCCGCTGAGGTTGCTAAGGAAAGTGGCATGGGTCTGAATCAAACGCGCATTCCGGAACCGTTGCCGGCGTTGTCGTTGTCTCAGGCGATTGCTGTGTCCCTCGCGGACCCATCCAACAGCATCTTCCGCAATTCGACGGCACCTGCGCCGAAGATTGAAAGCCCGGATGACACATCCGAAGCCTAATCAGCTACGGGCTTGAACAAAGAAAAGGCGCAATCATTTGATTGCGCCTTTTCAGTTTCCACTCCCCGGAATTCTCAGAAGTTGTTTGGCAACGACTGACTCGGATCCCCCAGCCCATGTTGCGACACCATACGTGCCAGCGCAACAACATCTTTAATGCCCAGCTTGTCGTAGGCACGCGACTTGTGCGTATTGATCGTCTTGGCGCTCAGGCTGAGACGACGTGCAATCTCTTCCTGGCGGATACCACGTACTAGCAGCAGCGCCACTTCAATCTCGCGGCGCGACAAGGCATCGAACGGGGACTTGTCCTTCTTCACATTGTCCAAGGCAAGGTTTTGCGCCACGGCGGTTGCGAGGAAACGCTTGCCCTTAAAGGCATCGCGAATTGCGCGAATCAGCTCGCGAGCATCACCGCCCTTCCCTACGTAGCCGCAAGCGCCTGCATCTAAAAGCCTACGGGGGAGCGGGCCGTCCTCCATCACAGACACCACAACCACCTTGGTTTCTGGCATTGTGCGCGTCACGCGCTCCGTGACCTCCAACCCACTCACCCCGGGCAAATGGATATCACACAGCAGGACATCGGGTTTCAAAGCTCTGATTAATGGCAGCGCAGCCTCCCCAGACTCCGCCTCGCCCACAACTTCAATATCCGCTTCTGCCTTGAGCATCATGCGTATTCCCGAACGCACGAGCGTGTGATCTTCCAGCATGAAAACACGTATTGCCATTCAAGCCTCTCCCCAGAACGTTCAAAGAGTTTGGAATACGCGTCACAGAAACACAATGGAAAAGCGGCAAATTGCTTGTAGGAAACATCTGATTCGCATGCCGCTTGTAGGAAAAAAACAAACCAATACGTACGGTTATGGCTAGTTTCAAAATCAAAGAGGGGGCAATTCAGTTAATAAGACACGGATGTTCCAGTAGTTGGGAACTGGCAAGTCTAAAGGCGCTGTTTGCCAAACTACTTTCCCGATCAGATTTGGATCGAACTCTCATCGACTGAACATCGCTCACTAAGTGCGGGAAGGCCGCAGAAAAACAGTTCTCAACGGATCGGATACGAATTCCATCGCACGCGGCTAGAGCTCACAACAATCTGCGAAATGCACTTCGGCTCAACGGGATTTCGAAGGTATACGACTTTTTTCTCGAGCTTTTCAAGCTTTTGAGAATAGCCATAAAAAGGCTCACCAATTGCCTCAGGGGTTAAAGCCACCACATACTTTTCCCAACCCGGTGTTCGAAGTTTTTCGATCGGGACACATCGGTCGGAACGGAAATCGTAGACGGCTTGTTCTATCTCGGGCGATTCATCTTGTGAGTGATTTGTATGAACTCGTTTTCGTATTTCGATGCTGCCATCTTGCGTATCTGCACTAATCGTTATGAAACGATAACCCGCCTCTTCATGAAAACGTATCCCTGCATCCTCTAACCTCTTTTGAATCTTAGACCAAGGTTCATAGACGAGAATTTTTGCGAGCGTCAAGGAATCACAGCGATCATCTGTCGGAAGAGTGCTTGCTGCTGAAGAAATAGTGAGACTCAGGCCGCATGCAATAAGCAACTTTTGTTGCCAAGCAATAACTCTTTTTGAATGGCGATACGTGAGGCGATTCTTGTCAACCCTCATTGCAAAACGCGATATTGGATTTCTCATCCGCAGTAATCTCGACGCCACCCAGATCGAGTATATAACCCGTTCCAAGCATTTGACCTTCCGCCCACAATTCCAAGAATTGCGGTCTGAAACTGAAACCATTCGCCATCCGGGGTTGATTTGGTCCTATTTAACCCGCTGTGGGTAGCTGCACGATTGATGCTTAATTGAACAATCAACACCACCGTTTTTTCTACATTGTTTCAAGGCTCTCTGGATGGCACGAGTCAGTGACGTTGATGCGCCTAATCCCGCCTGTCCAAACTCACCAATACCCTCAGCTGCAGCCATGCACTGGTTTCTAACAACGTAGACGATCTTACAATGATCCCCACATTTTCCCAATGCAATCGCCTTCGCTTGCTCTTCGCTTTCTGCCCCAGATGAAGCACTCGCAGCGTTTCCAAACGCATCGTCTTGAAACGCAATTGCACCAAATCGATCTTCATAACTGGGCGCGGGTTCCAAAACGACCTCCTCGGTTGGGGAGTAGCATCTTCCCGGCCTCGGAATCATGCCACGTGGACATGGACCGCTCTGTGCGAACGCAATCTCAGTACCTCCCAAAAGACAGAAGGCAACAAAGAAGAATTTCGCCAAGCGCGTTAGAAAAGTTGTGGTCACCACGCATGATTCCTTTTCCCCTTCGAATCTGGGGTTACTTCTTCTAATTGGGGCAAACCAGGGTGTTCGTATGCGAGTCTTTTACTTGACCCGCCGTGCCCTCCCGTCATGCCAAAGTTTGAATAAGGGCTTGAGAATGTGCCGACGGTAACACTGAAGAATTGCGCGGCAATAGGAGGGCACAAGATTATGAGTGCGGTCATCACAAGGCCAACGCCACCTTGCTGAAGAGCTGTCATATCTAATCCTTGCAATGTGCTATCACCAGTGGCTGCGAATCTCAGCTTAACGAACATTGTGACGGCGACAATGACAACGACTTTCATAGCGATGGCAACCATAAAGCTCAAGACCGCAAGTGAGAATGTCGTTCCCGCGCCGTAGTAGAGCCATTTCGAAAACAAAGATTGGGTTTGCTTGAACAGCAAGCAAAGTATGAAGATCGGCCCAAAACCGATGAATAGGGCCAACGCGAACTTGTAGATCATAAGAAGGGCACCGCCAACAACGGCGGGGCCGGCAACGCCGACAGCGCTGTAGATCTGCATGCTTTTCAGTTGGGACTTCATCTCCGCAGAGTCACCTAGCGCAGAGAACATGTCCGCCAAGGCAAAAGTACCCTGCATCACCTTAAAGCTTTCGTTGATCGCGTCTTTTGGGTCGCGTTCGTTTGACGTCACAATGCCCGTAATGGCTCTTGGCATCGTCTGGCCCAAGGTTGTCGCTAGATTGTCGGCACCCCACGTGAAGCCAGCTGCGAAGAACGTCACAGCGAATACCTTCATCACTGATGTCACAACGCTTGCGAGGGGTTCGCGTGACTTACCCGTCACTAGCATCCAACCTTGCGCGATGAGCCATGTCGTGACAATGAGCGTGCCGGTCAGCAGTATCCATTTTATGAAGCCGTTGACCATGTTGAAGGTGAGCGTTTGGAGTTCATGGTCGACGAACTCGAATATCTCGTTGAAGACTGCCCACTCAATGACGCCATCCATTAATCGATACCTCTGACTTCACGTGTGCGATCGGCGCGCAAATCTTTGCTGGTAAAGGCACGATGCATGACGTCGACGACAATGGCGTCGGCTGCGGAGCGCTTTCCAATATTTGCCAGGACTTCAGGTGTTAGCTTCGCGTCGTTCGATCCACCCGTACCTCCACTCGCAACACGCATGGCAATCGCATCACGAGAAGCCTTCAGGTAAGCAATTCTCGCGGTGTATACGTCGTTGTAGGATTTCTGCTGAGCAGCGTCGATACCAATCAAAGTCAACAACGCGGTCATTTTGTTGGTATTTGATTGCAGCTTCCCTGCATCACTCTCTTTGAGCTTGTTTCGCTCTTCTGCGATGGCCCAGTAGCGCTCGTATCGCTTTCCGGCCAACTCACTCATTTTCAAGTTGTACGTGAACTGTGCTTTTTCGGTTTCGACGATTTCTTTGCACAGCTTGTATGAGTCGTCAAAGAGATCGGTCTTCCCCACCGGCACAGTTACATCTGGAACGCCGGCAATCTTCGGCATCGCCGGAACCTTGCCTTTGACGCATCGATCATTGACGTCGATGTTGACCTGAGAAGGCTTTTCGAAATCCTTCTTCTCCCATTTGAGCGACGGATCTTCGTAGCGCTTTTGCCCCGAATCAGACTTCGAAAAATCACCCTTGCCAACCTCTCGCATGTATTGAAGACTGCGAGATAGCGTCCCGTCTTTGCTGCTGCCTAGGATCTTATTGCTGTCGTTGATCCGATTTTGGGTCGTTTTATCGGACACCGCCCATTCCGCGTAGGCGTACATACTCAACGCAAGCAGCACCAGTGTCACCAAGCCCATGGGTACTCTGAGCCGATAGCGAAGCCTCTTTGAAGGTTGCTTGGTTTTCATTTAATTGAACTCAACTTCGGTGGACTCTGATGGGTTGCGCGCACCCGCCCGTCTTGCTTGAAAATCAGGCAACCACTGGCCTGGCCGAAGCAGATCGGGATCGACGCCATGCTTTGTGGCGTGCGTCGTCAGTACATCTCTGAGAATCTCGACATTTGCAGTGGATGCCGAAATGATTGCGAGTTCATCATTCAAGCCGTTCAGATCGAGCTTGCAGATCGCGGATTCATGCCCTTGCTTAACCAGAAAGCATCTAGACCTTTCATCTAAAGCGGACACGACTTCAAACTCGGCTTGTGTCAACTTCAATCCGTCTACGTAGTCTTCCCTGCGCGCATTTGGATTTGGCAGAAGAACAAGCGTTGCAGTTTGTTCGATCAAAGTCGCCGCAATATCTGATTTCAGCGCATCTTCAGGGCTTTGTGTCGCAAAGATGCCAAGGCCATTTTGCTTTCGAATCGTCTTCTGCTTGTTTCGGGCAAAGTCTTTGAGACCTCCACCACCTTCCAGAATCTTCCAGAACTCATCCATGACATAGATAAGTCTTCTTCCATCAATCAGTGATTCGAGTCGGTGCAGCAGATAGTTGATGATCGGTACGCGCACTTCTGGGAGGTCAAGAATCTCCGTGTAATCAAAGCCAATGAGTGGCGCGCCATCGAGCTTGATTTGATCAATCGGGTTGTCAAAGACCCATCCAAGTGCCTGCCCTCGGGTCCACTTTCGGAGTCGCGCATAGAGTCCGTCGTCGCCTTGATTGGGCAGACTCTTTTGAAGGTTGCTGATGGTACGCAGGCCATCCGGAAGGTCTAGAAGCGCCGAGACCGCAATGTAGATGTCCTGATCTTCTCGAGCAGTAAAAGCATCCTTTCCGCAAAGGAGTCGGACCAAGCCACAAAGGAACTGGATATTGGCCTCTGTGCGCTCACATTGGAAAGGGTTAAATCCCGTTGGCGCACCGTTCTCAAGCGCCAGGTACCGCCCGCCCGCGGCGCGTACAAAGATCTCTGCACCGCGATCTTTATCGAAGAAGAACACGGTCGGTGCCGGAGACAACGCTTGCGATTGACTCAAGAGAAAGTTGACCAGCGCGGTCTTACCAGAGCCTGATTTGCCAATGACCATCGTGTTACCAATGGCCATCTCGCCTTCCGCATCCTCGTCAATCTTGGTTGCGTGAAAATTGAAGTTGAACGGCTGTCCGTTTGTGGTCTGCAGGGTTGTAATCGCCGGCCCCCACGGGTTGCCGGTACGTTTGCCCATTGCAAAGTTGTGCAGCGGCGAAAGCCCCAGAAAGTTCAGTGAACTCACATGGGCTACCCGCGTACGGTACTTCCAGTTCGCAGGGAATTGCGCGAAGAATCCGGCCGCTACGGCAAGATCTTCCTTGACGCTTACAAAACCTGCGTTGGAAAGCTCGGCGCGCGTCGTTGCTAGGTTCTTGGCCAACTGCCCTTGAGAATCGGCAAATACCGCGATTGAGAAGTGGTACTCACCCAAAACAAAGTGGCCGGACGCCAGCTGGTCCATGGCCTGATTCAATTCTGCGATCTGAGAATGCGCACGATCGCCGGAGGAAATCATCATGCCCTGCGTTCTTTCCAAAGCCTTCATGGCCTCGTGGCGCCCCTTCGGAGAGAAGGAATGCGTTATGACGTATTCAAAATCTAAGTACTTGAGTCCATTCAACACGCCCACTGAGGTGGCCGATGGGTAGTCCTTCACCGTCAGCATTGCGCCGTACGAAGGAGGCGCACCCGGATGCGCTATAAGGAAGTCTCCAGAGCGGGTCGAGAAGCTCAATCGACTCGTCGCAATGACGTCCCGTGCGGGCGCATTGAGTACCGGGACCTTTTCATCCACGCGATTGAGTAGAAATGAGAACAGCTCAAGCGTCGAAGAGAACTGGACACCATTCTTAGCCTCATAGATGCCGAGGCGGCGCGCGCCGTAAGGGCCGAGCACGGCCTCCACGTTTCCTGCGAGTTCTTGCATGGTCGAGATCGCAGCGTGCTCCGCTGTGCGAATCGCCTCTAGCGACTTTGGACGTTCGCGCAGCGCACGCGGGCCCACGATGGGCCGATACACAAGCGTCAGGTACAACGCGTTCTGAAGTGTCCGTTCGTTTGAAAGTTTGCGAAAGTACTTGTCTGACAGTTGCTGATGAAAGACCTCATCAAACTTGGCTGCGCTTTCAATGGCTTTACGTCGCCGAACGTCATGTGTCCAAAAGGCAACATTGGAGAAATCCGGTGCTCGTAGCCCTTGCAGCAGTCTATTGAAGGTCTCGTGCTTGTGATCAATCTCCCAAGCTTCGCGGCCGACAAATGGCAAACCCTCGATGGCCCAGGTCATCAGGTACTCACCGCCAACGGTCTTTAAGACGTGCGTGGACACATGCGATGAGAACGGAAGAAAATCGGCAATCGCGGTGTCAGCGATGGGGCGTTGGGTCTGCTTCACGAGTGATCCAAGCCTACCTTGCGGTTACCCATGGCACTGAAAACCCATTTGCCGTTATGCACCCTCAGATTGCGCATTCGTAGCCTGACCAAAACGTGCAAGCCGAACAGATGAAAGATGTGTTCGTCGTATTTGGTGAGCATTCTCATTGCGAACACAACTGCGGGCAGTGAGAACAAGACATACAGATCAACGTACATGGCAAGAAGCAGGCACGTCCCCGTCCCCATAATGAAAGGCACGTAAGGCACACCCAAGAACATGGCCGGCCGTGTGCACCCTTTGAACAAGGTGGTCTTACGCACGGTACAGGGCATCTACAGTGACGACGTATGCGGACGTATCAACACTGCAGCCATCCTTTCCGACCATCGACTTGTTGCTGATCATCATCGTCGCGATCTGAGCGGCTGCTCCAATCAGAATGCCGCCGATAAGCACAGGTGCCACTTCGGAAATTCGCTTATGCGCGAATGCAATTTGGTAGCCAGCAAAGATCACCGCAACGGTGACAATAAGCACCGATGCCGCCTTTAAGAGGGTGTAGAACTGACCCATCACGCCGCAGAGCTTCTTTTCAGCCTCACCCTCGGCAGCCAACACCTCTGGTGCCGCTACGCAAAGAACTGCAAAGCAAATGAGCATGAGAAGAAGCAGGTTTCTTTGTGATTTTTTCGATGTGTGCATGTGATAGTTCCAAGTTAATCTTTAGAAGACGAATGCTTCGTCTACTTCGGGTTGTGAAGACGTGTTTGCGGGTTGAGTTCCCGACACGGCTGAGACAGCATTAGATTTCGAGCGCCTTACAACCAATGAATCGTTGTCACTTGGCGGACTTTCGCGTTTTCGAGTTGGTGCGATGTGCGTGTCGCCAACGGAACGACGAGGTTTTGCGTCGGAAATGACAGGTATCGCAATTGCATCCGTGACGGGCTTTGCCTGCGCGTACATGGATCGCTCTATCTTTTGGACGTATCCGGCTCTGTAGCCCGTCGTGAAATTGCCCGAGTAATAGCAACTGAAGGATTTGCCCCAATGGCCGCCTGCCCGCTCATTGCAGTCGAGAAGAATCTTTGAGCCGGCACGAAGATTGGTGCAGGGTTCAAAGGCGTCGGCATAGGTATGTATGCCGTACTTCTTCAGGTTGTAGCGATTCACCTGCGCCAAACCCAATGAAAAGTTGAACCCGTTGGCCTCAAGCATCTCTGCGGTGGCGACCGCCTCTTTCAAGTTTCTTGGCTGGCGCGCAAGTCTTCCCTTCACAACGCCAATCGCGAAGGGGTTAAATGAGGACTCAATTTTGACGACATGCTTCATCACCGACGCTGGAACGTCGATCTGGCATCCCAACATTTCCATACCAGGCAACATGTGCCTCTCCCCCGAAGTGCTGCGTGCTTGCTCACTTGGGAATCGAATATTCCAGCAGCTTCTAGATCAGTCAACGAAACGCGCGAAAAATAGGGTTTTTCCTATGAATTAGGAAAACCCTGACCGCAACATCTCCATTTTTCGGACGAACGATTGAGTCAGCGGCCGATTTTCTGCCATGATGTATTCAATAGCCGCCAACCCACCCAGTTATGTTCGAATTCGGTCACCTCACCCACACCGGTTTACGCCGGGACCACAATGAGGACACCTATCACGGCGAATCGGGCCTGGGCTTGTTCTTGGTCGCTGACGGCATTGGCGGACATGACTACGGCGAGGTTGCCAGCGCGCTCGCGCGTGACGTGATCGTGCGTGAAGTTCGCGATGGCCGAGGTCTGGTCGATGCCTTCAGAACCGCAGGCGAAGAAATCCTACGCGCTTCACGCAGACGCGCAGACACCCTGCCGATGGGCACGACCGTGGTGGCCGCGCTCCTCAAAAGGAATCGATTTGAGATTGCTTGGATTGGCGACAGCCGCGCTTACCTTTGGTCACCCAATGCGCCCATGGTGCAAGTCACCCAAGATCACAGCCATGTAGAAGAATTGGTCGCCAGCGGCATGCTGAGCCGTGAAGAAGCGCGCTCCCATCCAAAACGAAAGATGGTGACGCAGGCACTCGGTGTGACTGACCTCACGCAGCTCAACATTGAAAGCATTTCCGGCGAATTTGAGCCGGGCGCGCAACTCTTGCTCTGTAGTGACGGCTTGACCGAGCACGTTACAGACGCAGTGATTTCATCCGTACTGGCAAACACGCGCTCGACGGCACAAGAGGCTGTCGACACGCTGGTGGCAGGCGCGTTAGACGATGGCGGTACCGACAACGTCACCGTGCTCGTTGTCCGCCATTGCTAATCAGGCGCGAAGTATCAGTTCTGGAACAGGTGCCGGCGGAAGCAAGCGCTGCTTGAAGTACGGATCTTCAAAGTAGCGAATCTTTTCGCACAAGATGGGCTGGGCCAAACCTTCGTACAGAATGATTTCTTTGTCTTTGCCGAGTGATTTCAGTTCTTGAGGCAGCATCAGCGCTCGGCGCTCTTCCACTTCTGCACGGGTGACTGCGCCATTCGCACCTGAGCTTCGGCTTCGATTGGTCTTACGCAAAGTCTTATAGCCCAGCATTTCGGAATATGCGTTCGCGTCTTGTTGCTCCCGGGGTGCAAAGACGATTTGCAATGCATGATTGGTCATCAAAGTACGCGCCGTTTCTTTTCCGTAGGTTGCTTCGAGCTGCGCGACAGATTGAATGATCGGCATGAGCCTCAGGTTATAGCCGGCAATGTAAGACACCGCGTGAGCGATGACTTCGACCTTTCCGATGCTGGTGAATTCATCCATCATCAACAAACAACTGTTCACTAATGTCGAATCCTGTGAGGGCAGCTGGCGCGTGTTGACGTTAATGAGCTGACTGAAAAACAGATTGATCAGCAACCTGGCTTCAGCGATTTTATTTGGCTGAATTCCAATATAAATGCTCATTTTTTGCTTACGCAGGTCGGTCAGCCAAAAATCATTGCCGCTGGTCGCAGCATCCAAAACCGGATTGACCCATGCACTTAAGGGCGCACGCAAGCTACCTACAATTGAGGCAAAGGTGTCGTCTGCTTGCGAAAGTAGACCAGAGAACGCGAGACGTGTTTCGGTGCCACAAAAACTTCGCTCCGACAGCTCTCTCAAGAAACCTTTCAGATCTGAACCGTTTCCGGCCGCAAGTCGATTGACGTGGCCCAAGGTCGGAAAATTGAGCGACGTCTCGGGCAATCCCATGTCGCGCTCGTCATTGAAATTATCGAACAGATAAAGCACTAGGGCTTGAAAGGCATTGCGAGATTGTGAAACCCAAAACGCCTGTTCATCCGCGCCATCGGGATACAGCATCGCGGCGATATTCTGAATATCCGAAACCCTAAAGCGCGGGTCGGGCGATACGTAACTCAGCGGATTCCAGCGATGTGTACGTAGATCTTCGGCGAAGGGATTGAAGAGGAATACGGATTGGCCTTGGGCTGCGCGCCATCCTGAGGTCAATGCGTGATTTTCTTGTTTGATGTCCAGAACAACGACGGATTCGCCGTATTCGAGCAGGTTCGGAATCACAACGCCCACGCCTTTGCCTGATCGCGTCGGCGCCGCAAGCATGACGAATTGTTGACCCGCCAATCGCAGAATCTTCCCGCGATGTTTGCCAATTACGATGGCGTTCTCGGACGATTCGAAGAAGCCTTGCTTCGCAATCTCAGCGGCACTCGCAAATCTGGCGTCGCCGTGCGTCGACTGCTTGTGTGGCCGGAAGCCGAGTACGGCCATGCCGCACCATGAGGCAAATGGCACGCCAAAACCCAGTGAGGTGCCCCATTTAATGTCAGAGACATAGGGCGCGACGCGCGCAGAATCCAAGTGTTGCCAATACAACCACCAACTGCCTAAATCGAATCGCCAAGGCGTGCCAATCAACATCGGTATGAAGAAGCTCGACAAACACGCGCCCAGCAACGCAGCCGGCACCAGCGCAGCCGCGCAGAACCACAACTTCAATTTCATTTGGCCTCCCCAGACCATTTGCAAGCGCAACGTATCCAATGATTGCGGCTTGTCCCCGCATATAGCCTAACCGATTCCAGATTTTCTGCCGCCGAATTGGCTAGAATGCCCCCATGAGCAGATACACCGACGCCCCCCTGCGGCCGGAACGATTTCCGGGTGTCAATCTCGATCCCTTCGAACAAGAAGGCGACGCCGTACATTTCTGTGGCACATGCGCGTTTTCGAGCGTCTGCGTTTCGAATGGTTTAGACAAAACCCAGTTGAACGAGCTCCATGTGCTCATCGAACACACTGACCTCTACCACGCGGGCGATCATATCTTCCGTGACGGCGATAAGTTCCATGCCATCGCCGCAGTGCGAACGGGCACTGTCAAAACCTACGTGATTGACCGCGAAGGCAATGAACATGTGCTCGGTTTTCATTTGCCTGGCGAACTGATTGGCTTGAATGCGATCGACGGTGAAAAGTACCCGTGCAACGCGGTGGCCTTGGATGATGTCAGCCTTTGCCGCTTTTCTTTCCCGAAGATTTCTGTCTTGGCTTCAAAGCTGCCGAATTTGCAGCGTCAGCTGTTCCGATTGGTAAGTCGCGATATTGGTAAAGCCGCTTTGATGTCGGGTGACTGGACAGCAGACCAACGCATTGCTGCGTTCTTGGTGGATATGTCTCGACGCCTGTTTACGAGCGCCAATGCACCCTCGCGCTTCCAGCTGAGCATGGCGCGAACGGATATCGCCAGATATCTGCGCCTCGCGCCAGAAACAGTCAGCCGCGTTTTGCGTCGCTATCAGGAAGAAGGGCTGATCCACGTCGAACGACGCGACCTCGAAATCTTGGCGTTGGAAAAGCTCGAAGCGATTGCCAACCCCATTCTTCGCGCTTAGCACTTAAGTGCTGTCGGCTTCAGAGGCGTCGGCGCCCTCGCCCTTCGCGACAACACTGGTGGCCGCCAGGTCGCCGGTCACGTTGCCGAGGGTCGCGAAGACGTCAGGAATGGTGTCCACCGCAAGCAAGACGCCGAGGGGTTCAACCGGCAAGCCCATCGCATTTGTAATTGGCATATTGGTTGCGATGAAGCTCGCTTGGCCTGGCAGGCCCACTGAGCCCAGACTGACGACCACGGCCAATGAGATAGCAATGAGCAATTGCACGGGTCCCAAGTGCACGCCTTGCGTCCACGCGATAAATGACGCCACCACAATGTATTGCACGGGGCTTGTGAGTCGGAACAACGACACCGCCATCGGCAATACCAAAGACGGTACGCGCAAGGGGTGTTCCAAGCTCTTCGCCGCAACGTGCAACATCGCAGGCAATGAAGCCAGTGAGGACTGCGTACTCACCGCTACCGCCTGTGCCGGCACGATACTCCGCGCGAACGTAGCGACGCGATCTCGACCCGCCAGCATGACAACGACATACATCGACAAGGTCGCCAAGATATACAACGCAATGCTGACCGCAATGTAGATGGCCAACGCCGAGACCATATCGAGCCCCGTCTTCGCGGTGACGGCAAACACCAATGCAAAGACGCCGATCGGTGCAACAACCAACACCCAACGCACGATCACGATCATGGTGTCTGCGACGGCTTGAAACACGTCCATCAATCGCGCCGCGCGTGCCGCTTCGATGCGCGTCAATGCAAAGCCAAAGAACAAGGCAAATACAACCAATGACAACATCGTGCCGTTGGCGGCGGCAGCCACTGCATTGGTTGGAATGATGTTGGTAAACCAGTCGGTCGCGGCAGGCGCGGTCGTGTTGGCCGCCGCTGTGTTGCCGGTGCCGATGAGTGCATGCATCAATGCCTCACTACGCGGCGCAAGATTGAACAAGAACGGTGCCAAGACCGCTGTGAGCGTCGCACTGAAAAACAACAAGACCAAAAACACCATGAGCGCTTTGCGTGTCATACGACCAGAAGCAGCAGCATGCTCTGCATTGCTGATGGCCAAGACGACCAGCGCACCCACCAAAGGTACAACCGTCATTTGCAGTGCATTCAACCAAAGTTTGCCGATGGTTTGCATCACGGTCGACAAGGTCACTGTGGCATCAGGGGCCAAGCGACTCGAGAGCAGCCCAAGGACGACCGCCGATACCAAGGCGATGATCATGCGTGCAGTGCTGGAAAGCTTCATTCGTGGTCCATCTCCAATGCGGGCAGCGCGAAGCGCGCGGCATTGCGTGCATAGGCGTCTTCAGTCATCAAGGCAAAAATCGGCTTGGCGCGGCGGTCTAACCACCCGATAAGGTCGATCATGTTTTCGGGCGCCATCGCTGTACACCCTGCCGTGGGCGTGTCGCGATTCTTCCATTGGTGCGCAAAGATACAGCTGCCTTTGCCGGGCACCGCGTCCGCGTTGTGTTCAATGACAAACCCGCGTTGGTAGCGCATGTCGCCCGGTTTGACGAGGTCTAAGCGCATCGGTTCGGTCGAACCCATTACCGCAGATTCGCCTACTTTCTTGGCATCCACGATCTGGTTGTACAAAGGCGATGCAGGCACATCCATGCAGAAGCTGCTGGCCTGCATGGGGAGATACGGCAGATGTGTGGCAAGCGAGTCCGCGTAGCCAAACGCGTCGCCAATACGAAATACACCGGCCGGCGCTTTCCCATCGCCTTCGCGCTTTATCGGATCTTCTGAAGCGGTCAATGACGGCGCCAAGCCTCTGCCCCAAGCACTACCGGTGCGACCGACCACAATTTCGATCGGCGAACCCACGGCCCGCCATTCGCCGCGATGCTTTTCAAATCGCTGCAGTTGACCGTGCGTGGTATTCCAATCTTTAACGAGCACGCGCACCAGTTGCATGGCATTTTCGCCGGCCCGCACCTCATGATTTGAAGTGCCGGAGGCGCAGCCTGAAATTAAAGCCACGGTGCCAAAGAAGAGTGGGTAAAGTAGTCGCTTCATTCGGTGAGCATACCGTTCATGAGCCCCAGCAGGGAATCCCGTCCGACCATTGAATTTGCGACACGATCTGGCGCGCTGGGCGAAGTCGTGGGCGATGCACGCCTGAAGGACCGCTTCCCGAAAGTGCTGCAGTCAGTGGCTGGCGTCAGCCTTAAGACGTCTTCGTCAGGACAGTCTGTTGAGTGCGCGGCAGTACTGCTTGCATTCGACACGCTAACGGTGACCTATGAAGTCACCACGACAACTGTGCTTTCCGACAAGTCACTGAGTGAAGCCGCCAGTGCGTCTGTGGCCGCTGCGTTTCGTTCGTTTCCAACCTTGCCGGATTTACTTCTCGTCGAAGGCCACGGTGTTTCCGGCACTGGACGGATGGGACTTGCCGTCTGCATTGGCGTCAATTTGAACTTGCCGACGATTGGTGTCGCCACGGAAATCGACTTGGGCACTTCGAAGCCATTGCACGAAATGCGCGGCGCGTTTTCGCCCTTGCGCGATGCGGGTGTTCAGATCGGATGGATGTTGCGCAGCAAAGTAAATGAGGCGCCATTGGTCGTATCTCCAGGCCACCACGTCTCCATGGCGGCCGCACCAGAGCTCGTGATGGCGATGGTTCAACACAACCGAATGCCTGAACCGATTCGACTGGCGTCGATGCTCTTGAAGCACGTTTAGCCGCGATTTTCACGCGTAGTGCAAGGCGATTGCTTCAGGCTGGACACTGACCGCTGGAGAACACCATGCAAATGCGCGAATCAATTCGCTTGAATCTCGGCCTATGTTTGGCATTCGGCCTGTCTGCGTGTGCGAGTGGCACCAGTGCCAATCCATCCGATACGCATTTGCCGCCGCCCGTTCAACTGGTCGCAGGTCAGCCGGTCACTTTGAAGCCCAATGACGTGGGCGTGCTGCCAGATGGCTCCCGCATCACATACGTGAAGCTGGTGAATGACTCACGCTGCAAACCAGACGTGCAATGCGTGTGGGCGGGCGATGCGGAAATTCGTTTCAGCCACACCAACCGCGCAGGTGAAGTGGAACTGTTTTCCATTCATACCGAACTGCAACCGCAAAGCAAGACCTTGGGCGCAAGTACTTTGCATTTGCGCGGCGTAGATTGGCAAAGCCCGCCTAGCGTCACGGTAGCCCTGAAGTAGTTACTTTGCCGTCATCCGCCATGCGCGATGAATTTTGCTGTTGCGCGCAAAATCCGGGGGAATGCTGGCGTGGGTAATGTCTTCAATATCGACAAGCGTTGCCAAAGCATCCGTATCCAACTTGAAGCGTCTGGCATTGTTGGAGAAATACAGCGTGCCGCCCGGTGCCAATCGATCGACACACAGGCGAATGAGTTCGACGTGTGATTTTTGGACTTCAAAATCCTCTGCGCGTTTCGAGTTCGAAAACGTCGGTGGGTCGCAGAAAATCAAGTCATATTGCGCACGCTCTTGCGAGAGCCACTGCATCACATCCGCTTGAATGATTTGATGCTGGCGTCCCGCCAGTTGATTCTCTGCAAGATTGTCAGCCAGCCATTGCAGGTATGTACCGGAAAGATCCACGCTCGTGGTCGAACGCGCACGTCCCAATGCGGCTTGGATTGAGGCGACGCCTGTGTAGCAGAACAAATTCAAGAATCGCGTGTCTTCGGCTTCGTCATGGATGCGTTTGCGCAAGGGTCGATGATCTAGAAAGACACCGGTATCCAAGTAGTCAAACAGGTTTACGCGCAATCGCGCAGCCCCCTCTTCCACAACGATGAAATCATTGCGTTGATCGAACTGACCGTATTTGCTGCCACCCTTGGCAATGCGTCGGGTTTTTACCGCAACGCGCTCACGGTCCACTTGAAACACTTCGCGCACGCCCGCCAAGAGATCTGCGAAGCGTTTGCGTGTCACCGCTTCCGGGATTTCGCTCGGCGCTTGGTATTCCTGCACGTGCAACCAAACGTGTCCGGTGCCCGACTCCGTATAGACGTCTACCGCGGCGGCGTACTCGGGGATATCTGCATCGTACGCGCGCCAGTTGTTAATACCTTCGCGTTGTCGCCACGCTTTGCTTGATTTCAGATTCTTTCGAATCCGATTGGCGACCATTTGTGCACCGTCTGAGAGCGCTGCCGGCGCTGAAACTTCGCGCACCTCTTGCCGCATGCGCTCGATCACGAGCAGGCTGCATTCCAGTGCGCCATTGCGCAACGGATAGGCCTTTTTCCAACGCAGGCCGAGTGCCTTTGCCAAGGCGTCACTGCCACACAAAATGCTGCCGGTCCATTCGGGTGCAATGCGTTGTAGCGCATCACCGAGCGCACGATACTCGCTTGCGTTGGATTCCAAGCGCTTGTCGTAAGGGGGATTGCAGACAACCAAGCCGGTCTCGAACGTGAGCTTTGGCAAGTCGGCCACATCGGCTTGTTCGAACGTACACGCAGCGGCAATACCCGCGCGCGCGGCATTTTCTTTGGCGCTGTCAATGGCGCGCGGATCCAAATCACTCCCGAAGAACACCGGGCGAAGCGCGGAGAGCCCGGCCTCAGCGCGCGTTGTCGCTTCTTCTTGCAGGCCTTTCCACAATGCCACGGGCAATCCCATCCATCGCGTCGGCGGCAAGCCCTGGTGTCGTTGCAATCCGGGTGCGACATCTCCGGCCATGAGTGCGCCTTCAATCACCAACGTACCGGCGCCACACATCGGGTCGAGCAATGCGCCGCCGTTGGCATACACCTGCATCCATTTGCCGCGCATCAACATGGCAGCGGCGAGATTTTCTTTGAGCGGGGCGGCACCTTGTGCCGATCGCCAGCCGCGCCTGTGCAAAGACTGCCCGCCCAAATCGATGGACAAAGTCGCTTGACCCTTCTGCACAACGAGATCGACGCGCACGTCGGGATGTTCGGTATCGATGTCCGGGCGCACCCCTGTTTGCCCGCGCAACTGGTCCACGATGGCATCTTTCACGCGCAGGGCTGCGTATTGTTCGTGCTTCAGAGCATTGCCGGATACGTGTGCATTGACCGCAAAGCTCGCAAGCAAGGGAATGTGTTGTTCCCAGTCAATCTTTGATACTTCGTCATACAAGGCCTGCTCGTCCTCGCACTGAAACTTTGCGATGGGCCAAAGCACGCGACTCGCCAAGCGTGACCACATCACCGCACGCATCGCGTGCTCGAGCGTACCGGTGGCATTGACGCCCGCACGTGCGGCCGTTGCTGTCGCGCAGCCGAGTGCCAACAGTTCATCTACCAATAGGTATTCGAGGCCTTGGGCACAGCTAACAAATAAAGGCGAGGTGTTCAGAGTTGTTCCAGAAAATGTTGGAATTGAATGCGTGTCGTTGTCACATGATCTGAGAGTCGATGACTGTCGTTCACGAGTAACAAGGCGTCGTTTCGTGCACGTGCCCATTCGATGACGTCAGCGGCTGGAATGAGCTCGTCATGCCAGCCATGAATGATGGCGGTCGGAATGTCTGCAGCAATGATCGGGTGATCGGTGCTGAGATGGATGGGCGGCGCCATCAGGTACAAACCGACAACGGGCACCTGCACACTGGCATGACCCGAAACCCACGCACCCAAGCTCGAGCCAGCGAGCACAACGGGGCCCTTCTCAGCTGCCCGTGTTGCAATTTGGATGAGGTGCGCGAGGCGATTGGGGACATCGCCCAAGGGTCCTTTATCGCGGTCCGCATCGAAGTGCGTGTAGTCCGGACGTTCGTGGGTCCAGCCACAGGCTTCGGCGGCCAGCGCCAGCGCAGTGACTTTGGTGGCGTCCGGTCCGCTTTCGAAACCGTGAGAGAGGATGCAATGGCCCTTCATGTGCAGCATTTGCCGTGTTACAGGTGAATCGAGAATGCTAGCATCGACCTATGCTCGACGGACCTGAAATTCGCTATTCACCTTTGCCCTATGCGCAAAATTTGGGGATTCGTGCGCTTCGGGACATCACCTTGGTCGTCATGCACTGCACCGAACTCCCGGACCTGGGGATGGCGCGCGCGTTTGGCGAGCGGATTCATTACACCCAGAGCGGGACCGGTAACAGCGGACATTTCTATATCGACTTCGATGGCAGCGTGCATCAATGGGTGCCGCTCGATCGTGTGGCGCATCACACCCGGGACTACAACACGCATTCGATCGGAATCGAGCTGATGAATGTCGGACGCTACCCCCACTGGCTCAATGCCGACCACCAAGAGATGGCGGGTGAGTACACGACGGCGCAAATGCAATCGTTGTACGGTTTGCTCGAATTCCTGACGAACCGCGTACCGAGCTTGGCGCACATTGCGGGCCACGAAGATCTGGACCTTACCGAAGTGCCCGCTGAGGATGATCCGCGGCAGCTCGTTCGTCGAAAACGAGACCCTGGCCCCCAATTCGCGTGGGGCAGTGTTTTAGAGCGCACCCGCCTGCAAAGGCTGTAAAGGGCCCGGTCGGTATAATGCCGGCACACCGAAATCGCGAATCTGAAATGAGTCCTGCTGTCTCCGAACTGGTCGATCTGCTGACGCTTGAACGCTTGGAAGACAACATCTTCCGTGGCCAAAGCCGTGACATTGGCACCAAGTACGTCTTTGGGGGCCAAGTGCTCGGGCAGGCTTTGTCAGCCGCTCAGCTCAGCATGGACCCGGCGCGCTCACCGCGCGCCGCGCATTCGTTGCATGCGTATTTTCTGCGCGCAGGCGACATTGAAGCCCCGATTCTTTACACCGTTGATCGGACACGTGATGGCGGCAGTTTTTCTGTGCGTCGCGTCACTGCGATTCAACACGGACAGGTGATCTTCTTTGCGGCGGCTTCCTTCCAACATGAAGAAGAAGGCGGCACCCACCAACTGTCGATGCCTGAAGTGCCCAAACCGGAAGATATCGCCCCGACCGCACCGATTTCTGCGGATGTGATGGCGACGCTTCCAACCAAAGTGCAACGCTGGTTGGATCGCGCGGGGCCCTTTGAATTCCGCCCTGTGTATCCGCGCGATGAGCTGAATCCGCCGAAGCGTCCGCCGTTTCAGCAAGTGTGGTTCAAGCTCAACACTCGCGTACCGGATGCGCCGGAACTGCATCGTGCACTGTTGGCCTATGCCTCAGATTTCCATTTGCTCGGGACGGCGAACTTCCCACATGGCATCAGCTACTACCAACCCAATGTGCAGATGGCGTCGCTCGACCATGCGATTTGGTTCCACCGACCCTTCCGTGCCGACGAATGGCTGCTCTATTCGATCGATAGTCCTAGCGCACAGAATGCGCGCGGACTCGCACGTGGACTGATCTTCGACCAAGCGGGACATCTGGTTGCCAGCACTGCGCAGGAAGGCATGATTCGCGTCACGCCGCCGGAGGCCTGAGATGCGTCAGGTTTTTTCAAGCCGCCGTTTGGAAAACGTCGAAGGTGTCGCAAAGCTTCTGGAAGATGCAGGCATTGAAACGCGCACGTATAACGGCCGCAGCTACAAAGGCAATCATCGGCATGCTTTCAGTTACCGCGACGGTAACGACAAGTCGCCTCAGGCTGAGCTTTGGGTAGTGAAAAGTGAAGACTTGCCGAAAGCGCGTGAATTGCTGCGCGAAGCAGGCTTGTTGGAAACAACGCGACCGGCTTATGTGCCGGCCGCGTTTGCGGGTTCTACGGCGCCTGAAGTAGCCAAGACACCTGAACAACGTGCACTGAAATTGAAGATCACATTGCTGTTTGTGTGCGTCATCGCAATCGCATTGATGCTGATCTTCAAATAATCAGTTTTTACTTCTTTGCGGGCGGCGGCGGCAGTGTCATGCCGTGGTGACCCTGCCATCCACGTTGCTTGCCCATGCGACCTTCAGCACCTTGATGGCCTGCCTTCATTTCGTCTTGTGAAATGAAGCCATCTTTGTTGGTATCCATGCGCTTGAACATCTCATCCATGCCTGCGGCTTGCTTTTGCGCGCGTTCCGCTTGTTTGCGCTGGTGGAATGCGCGCATTTCTTCTTTGCTCAACTTGCCGTCTTTGTTGCTATCAACTTCGGCAAAATGTTGTTTTTGCCTTTCTGCACGCTTCGCTTCGAATTGCTTCTTCATGGCAGCGCGATCAGTCGCATCGATGTAGCCGTCTTTGTTGACGTCACGCTTGTCGAAAGCCGCTGCCAAACGCGGATTGGCGGCTGCCTCGGCCTTGCTCAACTTCCCATCTTTATTGGTGTCCAACTTGGACATGCCATTGCCATGGTTGGCGTGTTGCATAGGGCCCTTGTCGGCGTGGGTTGCTTGGCCTGCAGCCAAAGCCGCACCCGCGATCAACACGGCGGGGATCATCAGAAGTGCACGTTTCATTCGAAATCCTTTATCAGGTGGTTGTTCCACACCGTCATCAACGTCTGCCGCCCATTTCGGGTTGACGCCGTGTCGGGCGCATTCATGAATTGTTCCGTGAACTAGCCGGCGCGCAAGTTTGAATGCGAGAATCAAACGATGGCCGTCGACGACGAACTGCGGATCTACCGGACTGGTTTCCACCCTTGCGGTTACTGGCCGGATCGCTATGCCCGTGACCTGTTGTTAGATCCGCGCGACCCACGTCTCAACGCGCTCTACCCGATGGCACTGTCGTGGGGGTTTAGGCGTTCGGGCGACATGGTGTATCGACCTGATTGCGTGACCTGCCAAGATTGCACCGCAGTGCGAATTCCTGTGGCGCGCTTTCATCCGGATCGTGCACAGCGACGGTGTCTTCAAGCCAATGCGGATATTCAAGTCCGCATTGTGGCCGCTGAGCGCACTGACGAACAATTCGCGCTTTACCACCGCTACCTTCAGTCACGTCATAAAGATGGCGGCATGGATGACCATGTCGAAATTGATTTCGATCGCTTCATGGTGAGCGAATTTTCAGAAACGCGCTTCATTGAAATGCGACGCACGCATGCGGGCGCACCGGGTGCGTTGATTGGTGTTGCTGTCACGGATGTGTTTGAAACGGGACTGTCCGCGGTCTATACATTTTTTGATCCCGACGAACAGCGCAGAAGCTTGGGCACCTTCGGCATTCTTGAGCAGATCGAATGGGCCAAACGCGAAGGCTTGCCGCATGTGTATTTGGGCTATTGGATCAAGGGTCATCCGAAAATGGATTACAAAAAGCGATTCAAACCGCTTGAGATGATTGATCGCGGACAATGGCGTGATATGGAGCTAAGTACCGAGCCATGAAATTCAGTTTAAAAGTATGGATGCTGTGCATCGCGATGGTGTTGTGCGCAGGATGCTTACGCATTGTTGTGCATGGTGATCCATCGCAAGCCGCCGAACGCATGCCCGAGACGATGATGCGCGCGGTTCGCGCAGCACTGCCGCCCGTGCGTGTGGCGACTTATAACGTCTCTTTGCACGGTGACCGTACTGGCGCCTTAATCACGCGACTCGAACAGAACGATCTCAATGCGCGACATGTGGCAGCAGTCATCCAAAAAGTTCGCCCAGACATCATTCTGTTGAATGAATTTGATTTCGACGCGGAAGGTCGTGCGGCAGATTTGTTCCAACAGCGTTTTTTGGAAGTACCGCAGTTTGGTGAGGCAGCTATTGTTTATCCTTACCGATACTTTGCGCCGGTCAACACGGGTGTCGCCAGTGGTTTCGATTTGGATCGCGATGGCAACATTGGCAAAAGTGGGCGCGCCTACGGCAATGATGCCTGGGGTTACGGCCTCTATCCGGGCCAATACGGCATGTTGGTTTTGTCGCGCTATCCCATCGCGTCGGCGCATACGCGTAGCTTCAAAAACCTGAAGTGGGCGTCGATTCCAGGCGCAACATCGCCTATAAATCCTGTGGACGGCAAGCCGTGGTATCCCGAGCGCGTTTGGCAACGTATGCCCGTATCGTCGAAGTCGCATTGGGATGTGCCGATACTGACGCCACAAGGCAGAATCCATCTGCTTGCTGCGCATCCGACACCGCCTGCATTTGATGGTCCTGAAGATCGCAACGGACATCGCAATGCAGCGGAAATCCAGTTCTGGAACGCGTATATAGCCTCGCCGAACGCATCGTGGTTGTGTGATGACAGCGGACTTTGTGGCGGCCTCACATCAGCGGAGTCTTTTGTGGTGGTCGGTGATTTGAATGCCGACCCCAAGGATGGCGATGGACATCATTCCGCCATCAACACACTCATTTCAAACCCGCGCGTGTCCCAATACGACGCACCGCGCAGCCGTGGCGGCCTAGAAAGGGCCAATGCCTATGCGCTGCAGAAACTTGGTGACAACGCGACACATACGGCGGATTTCGGCCCGCGCGTTGGTACCTTGCGTGTGGACTACGTCCTGCCTTCCAAAGATTTAATTCTTGAGAAGTCCGGCATCTTTTGGCCGACGCAAGACAACCCAAGCGCACGTTGGACAAAGGCCAGTGACCATCACTTGGTATGGGCAGACATGCGTGCTGCCACACCCAAATGACGAATCTACCGGCGTTACAGATTCAAGTTGGTTTGTTTTGCTGACTCTTCCGATGTACGCACTCGAAAACCGAACGCCGCATCTTCGACGTGCGCGGACACAATCATGCGCACCATATTCATCGGAATCATCAACTCGATTTCAGTGCCGCGACCTTGAGCATCCCGACCTTCGATTGTGAGCTCTACCAACGCGCCGGCGGTATCGACTTCCTTGCAAACGAAGAAATGCTCGGCGCCCTCACCCTCGCCTTTTTGCAGCAAGGGTTGTGCAGGGGCACCCAAAGCTTCAATAGCAGGTGGAAACAAATAGACGATATACCCGGTCGTGGCCATGCATGCTCCTCAGTTGTCTTTAAATTCAATAGAAATTGCAGCTGCGGCGTCGCGTGCGACGGCGCGCGCGTCCTCGCAAGAGTTTGCGCGAGCAAGCGTCACGCCCACGCGACGATACCCTTCCACACGCGGCTTTCCGAAGAGGCGCAAGGCCGTATTGGGCGCTGAAAGTGCTGCTTCGACATTGGAAAACGCGGGCACACCGTGACCGCGCGCTAACAATGCAGCACTAGCCGAAGGGCCCAGATTTTCGATATTGCCTTGCGCGTCTTCGCCCACGGGCAATCCAAGAATCGCGCGCGCGTGCAATGCAAATTCACTCAAGGTTTGCGATACGAGCGTCACTAGCCCTGTGTCGTGGGGACGTGGCGACACTTCCGAAAACCACACCTCATCGCCCTTCACAAAAAACTCCATACCAAACACGCCGCGCCCGCCTAAAGCGGTCGCCACTTTGTCGGCCATCTCGCGTGCGCGTGCCAACGCAAGTTCACGCATAGGTTGCGGCTGCCAACTTTCAATGTAGTCACCGTCTTTCTGCAGATGCCCAATGGGCGCACAGAACGCCGTGCCGCCGACGTGCCGAACCGTCAGCAGGGTGATTTCGTATTCAAAATCAATAAATCCTTCAACAATGACGCGTCCTGCGCCCGCGCGACCGCCTGATTGCGCGTAGTCCCAGGCTTTTGCAACGTCATCTTGATGACGGACGGTCGACTGACCTTTACCCGACGAAGACATGACAGGTTTGACGACGCACGGCATTCCAATGCGATCGATCGCTGCGGAGAAATCTTCGAACGTGTCGACGAACGCAAACGGAGACGTGGGTACGCCCAATTCAACGGCGGCCAAGGTGCGGATACCTTCGCGGTCCATGGTGAGTCGCGTCGCGCGCGCCGTCGGTACGACGCGAAGGCCGCTTTCCGCTTCCATGGCTTCCAGTGTGGGTGTGTGGATGGCCTCAATTTCCGGCACCACGAGATCCGGTTGCTCAGCTTCAATCAATGAACGCAGCGCGTCGCCATCGAGCATGTCAATGACGTGACTCCGGTGTGCAACCTGCATGGCCGGTGCGTCGGGGTAGCGATCGACCGCGATCGTTTCCACGCCAAATCGCTGGAGCTCGATCGTGACCTCTTTTCCCAGTTCACCACTTCCGAGCAGCATGACCCTGAAGGCAGACGTGGATAGCGGCGTTTTGATATCAACCATAACCAAACCGTTTGAAAAAAGTCAGTCAAGTTTAGCGACTGCGTTCCGCTCGGGCATCGCTTCTGGCATTCTCTAATAGATGCGTCTTCTGCTTTGCGTGCCGCTACTGACCTTTGCGCTACTGACTGCTTGTAAGCAAGGCGTGCCCGTGGGTGACGGCGTGCAACTGGCCGGCATCTCTACCAACAAGGCCTTGGACGAAACTAGCGGACTCGCGACGTCTCGGTTGGATGCAAACCGTTTATGGGTGATGGATGACAGCGGAAACCCGCCAAACCTCTACGCCATCACCCCTTCTGGCAATGACATCGGCACATGGACCGTTGAAGGCGCGGACAAGAAGGACTGGGAAGACATCGCAAGCTATAGCGATGGTCAAAAGCATTGGTTGTTGATTGCGGACACAGGAGACAACGGCGGAATCCGTAAAAGTGTGCGTCTCTTATTTGTCGAAGAGCCTGCTTTAGACGCGCAACCCGGCCCACTCAAGCCTGCTCGGATTATTGAGGTGAAGTGGCCCAATGGGCCGCGGGATTGCGAAGCCGTTGCAGTGGATCTCAGCCGCCGCGAAGTGGTGCTCATCACTAAGAAGCGGCAACCCCCGCTGGTGTATACCGTGCCGCTCGATCTTGAAGACGGGGATAAGGTCACCGCCAAGCTCATCGCCAACTTGCCGCATGTACCGCGGCCTAGCAAGGCGGATATTGAGAACAACCCCAAGATGGCCAAGTTGTCCGTGCAGGTCACGGCGGCGGACATCAGCCCAGATGGTTTGTCCTTGGCCGTGCTCACCTATCGCCATCTTTTGCTCTACAAGCGCGCAACGCCCAAGACCTCGTGGGCACGCGCCACGGAGCAACGCGCGCCGCAGGAGCTCTCCATGCCCCTCTTACCGCAACCAGAGGCCTTGGGATGGGCCCTGGACGGCCATTCCCTGTATGTCAGTGGCGAGATCTCCCCCACCCTGATCTACCGCCTGCACCCTTAAAGCCCCAGGGCGGATCGCCTTAGGGTCTTCACTTGATCGTTAGATATCATTTTGATATCATTTGAACATCACTGGAGAACTCTCATGAAAGAACGCGAAATTGGTTCCATATCTGGCATCCCGGCGTTGCTGGCCCTTTTTGTCCTCGTCTTGGTGTCGCTCTGGATGTTCGTAAGCGGCATCGGGCCCGATCCTGAATTGAATGGCGTAAAGTCAGGCATCCGGATTTTGGGCGGCATCTTGCTGGCGATCGTGTCGTGCTTCGCCTTGATCGGTCTGTATAAGGTTGAGCCGAACCAGTCAGTGGTCTTGAGTCTGTTCGGCAAATACGTCGGTACGGTGAAAGCGAATGGTTTGCGCTGGAACAACCCGTTCTATGCCAAACGTAAAGTCAGCCAACGCGTGCGCAACTTTGAAAGCGGCAAGTTGAAGGTCAACGAACTTGAAGGTTCGCCGATCGAAATTGCGTCGGTGATTGTGTGGCAAGTGATCGATGCGTCGGAAGCCGTTTATAACGTGGATGATTACGAGACCTTCGTGCACATCCAATCGGAGTCCGCACTGCGTGCGATGGCCACCAGCTATCCCTATGACCAACATGAAGAGGGTCAACTGTCCTTGCGCAGCCACGCTGCAGAAATTGGCGAGCACTTGAAGAAGGAGCTCCAAGAGCGTCTAACCGATGCCGGTGTCCAGGTCATCGATGCACGCATCAGCCACTTGGCCTATGCCCCTGAGATTGCGCAAGCCATGCTGCAACGACAACAGGCCAACGCGATTATTGCGGCACGTACACGCATCGTTTCCGGTGCCGTCGGTATGGTCGAAATGGCCCTACAGGAATTGCAAAAGAATGGCGTCGTGACGCTTGATGAAGAACGCAAAGCGCAAATGGTCAGCAACCTCTTGGTCGTGTTGTGCGGTGATCGTTCGACGCAACCGATCGTCAATGCCGGTTCGTTGTACTAATTGCAATGAGTGAGAGGAAAGCCTTTCCGCTGCGCATTAACGCCGAGATCCTCGCGGCGACGCAGCGGTGGGCGGACGATGAAATCCGCAGCTTGAATGCGCAAATTGAGTATCTCCTGCGTGACGCCCTGCGGAAGAACGGCAGATTGCCAAAGCGCGACATTCACCCGACTGATTCAAAGGAAAGCACGTGAGCAAGCAATGGAGCTACCAAATGGTAGAAATCAAGCCCGACGTTTGGGGCCGTGTAAAACCCAACGTCATTCAAGATCAAATTAACAAATTGGGCATGCAAGGCTGGGAGCTCGTGAGTGTCGTCAGCCATGGCCTGGCCTTGCCCATGTTTGCCTTCTTCAAGCGCGAGGCCTGATATGAAACGCATCAGTGCATTGGTCCTAGCCACTGCCATTTCCATGGGTGCTTCTGCGCAAGTCGCACCTGAAACCGCAAACACAACTGCGCGCACACTTCTGGATCACTTGGACGCCGGAAGATTTGCGCAAGCAGAAGCGATGTTTGCGGACACGATGAAAGCGGCCGTGCCGGAAGCGAAATTGAAAGCCGCTTGGGGCTCGATGGCAGCCAAGGGCAATCGTGGCGAGTTCAAGACGATGCAGAAAGACACGACGCAAATCGTCTTGATTCCTATGCATCGTGGCGAACAAGATTGGTTGGCAACCGTGTCTGTGGATGCAGCAGGCAAAGTGAATGGTCTTTTCATTCAACCGCAACAGCAGGTCGCGCCGATTCCGGCGGTGCCTGCCGATGCGAACTTTAGCGAGCGCGACATTCAAGTCGGGACAGGGAGCGATGCCCTCCCCGCTACCTTGGCCATGCCCAAAGGCGAAGGCCCCTTTCCTGCAGTGGTATTGGTGCACGGTTCGGGCGCGCAAGATCGCAACGAAACCATCGGTGCAAATCGTCCATTTTTAGATGTCGCGCGCGCATTGGCAGACAATGGCATTGCTGTCCTTCGCTATGAAAAACGAAGCAAGGCGATGCCGGCCTGGTACGCAACGCACCCCGTCACGATAGACAACGAAACAACGGACGATGCCGTTGCGGCACTCGCCGCATTGCGCGCCCAACCGGGTATCGACAGCAATCGCGTCTTTGTCATGGGCCATAGCCAAGGCGCAATGCTGGCACCACGCATTGCACAGCGAGACGGACATGTGGCCGGCCTGATTCAGTGGTCGGGCCCCGCACGCAAGCTCATCGACGTGCTGCCGGAACAAGCGCGCTTTCTCGGCAAATCACAACACTTGCCGCAGAGCACGATCGAAGAAAACGTACGCGCGATCGACAAAGCCATCCATGACGTTCGAGACACGCAGTTCAATGGCGCGTCGTTGATGGGTCAGCCCGCATCCTATTGGCGAAGTGTCGACACCGTAGATCCTATGAAAGATACGCGCGATGCGGACCTGCCCGTCTTGCTCCTGCATGGTGGACGTGATTTCCAAGTCACCGACACGGATTGGCGCATGTGGCAAAAGCAGTTCGCGAAAGACAAGCGCGTCACCCTGAAGCGTTATGCTGACTTGAACCATTTGGGCATTGCCGGCACAGGTGAACCTGACATGTCGGAGTATGCAAAGCCCGGGCACGTCGACATGACCTTGATCAGCGACGTATCGAAGTGGATCAAAAAGCACTGAAAGGATTCTGAGGCAACGCAATTGCAGACATACAACCCCAGTCAGGTGCTTCTGAACGGGACGCGTTTTGACGCAATTCCGTCCGAGCTTGCGCGTGCCAAACGCTCTGACCACGCGCGCCAACTTTCTCTGTCTTCTTGGTTATTACGACGCAAACGAGACGGCCGGTTTTTGGCCGCGCTCAATTCGGAAGGCACATTGCGTGTGTTGGCGCCGTTGAAAGGCGAAGAGCGCATTGCGCTCTCGGAATTCGCGTCAGAGGTCATGACACGCATACGCCCAAGCATCGCGACGTTGCCACTGACAGGCTTGGAAGCCCGATTGCGGTCACTCGGCTTGGCTACAGATCACTACGAATCCCGTACGGGTTTGTCCTTGGTGCCTGAGCCGAGCGCGCTGACGCATGCTGGCGCCGATCGCTATAAGCGACCGCTCTGGCTCACGGATAGCGCCTCACGTGCCTGGCAACAGATGCGAGAGGCCGCACGTGCAGATGGCGTGCACCTGGAGGCTATCTCTGGATACCGGGGTCACGACTATCAGCTTGGCATCTTCGAACGAAAGCGCGCACGCGGACAATCTGTTGAAGACATTCTTCGGGTGAATGCTGCACCTGGCTACTCCGAACACCACTCAGGGCGCGCCTTGGATATCTCAAGCCCTGGCGAGCCCGCCGCAGAAGAGAGTTTCGAGAAGACACCGGCTTTCAATTGGTTGACGGAACACGCGGCGAACTTCGGCTTTCGAATGAGCTATCCGCGTGACAATCCGCACGGCATTGTCTACGAGCCGTGGCATTGGTACTTCGCCAACTAGTTAAGATTGCGAGCGTTTGACGGGTGTTTTTTCAGCTGCGCTGAAATCGGAAATGCGCCAAAGATAGAACGAAGCTTGTGTGCGCCAAGGCGCCCAAGCTTCACCCAATTGCGCAGCTTCTTTGGGCTTCGGCATCTCAGGCAACTGACGCAAGATTTGGATGCCGCGACGAATACCCAAATCATCGATCGGCAAGATGTCCTGTCGACCCAGACGCGACATCAGCATCATTTCGACCGTCCAACGACCAATCCCACGTATCGGCACCAGTGCGGCAATGATTTCATCATTCTCCATCGTTGCCATGCGTCGCGTTGTTGGAATTTCACCCGCCGCTTCGCGTTGCATCAAATCGCGTAACGCCAATGTCTTGTTGCCCGAGACGCCGCATGCGCGCATGCCTGCATCATCAATATTGGACAACGTGTCGCAATGCAATCGCGTACTGCCAATCGCAACTTCCAAGCGACCTACAATTGTCGACGCAGCCTTGCCGGACAGTTGCTGATAGAGAATCGCGCGTGCCAACGCATCGACCGGATCAAAGGATTTCTTCCAACCCGCGCTATCACCCAATGGGCCAATGCGCTTGATCCACGTGGCGAGCTCAGGGTCGCACTTGCGCAAAGCCTTGTTTGCGTTCTGCGCATCAAAACCGCGCGCAAAGCGAACCTTGCTCATCGCCAGAACCGATTGATCGCAACCCAAAGCCACGCCAGCATCAGCAACGAACCGCCGAGGGGCGCCAACCCGGTGGGCGTGCCCAGAAGTGCACCTGCAATGACAGAGCCTGAGAACAGCACAGTGCCAACCAGCATGACGATCAACGCGTAACGGTCATTCGGAATGACGGCTTGCATCGCGAGCGCAGTCACTGCAGCGCCATGAAGCAACATGAACATCGCGGCATTCGTTGCGCTGGCGCGCAAAACGTCGTGTTGTACGCCATCTAGACGTCCGCTGTGCGCGATAACGGCCGACAGCGCAACCGCAATCAACGCGAGCAAGGCACCACTGCCGCCGAGTACACGCTGCATTTTTACGGCACGACGTGCAGCATCCAATTGAGTCACGTGATTCATCGCATCCTCCAAATGCAAACGCCGCGAAGATCGCGGCGTTTGTTTGAATCTTACACTCCGATCAGTTCTTGATCGGCCAGTAGGTATCGAACTGTGCCGATCCTGCTGTAAACGAAATATCTGTGCCGCTCTTGTATACGTCGAACGGACGGTCGGCAATTTCCATGCCTCGCACCATCGTCCAAGCGCGCAAGGATTCACGCGTCAACTGCAGCGAGTTGAAGTCTGCATTGGCGATTGACGTGGTCGTTGCACGACGCGCGGGAATCTTTGCAAACTTCACCGGCGCGGCGACGGTCATGGTCGGGATTTGGCCCGGTTGCACGCCAACCTTCGTCACCGGTTGCACAAGGTCGTAACCGTAGGTTGCGCTGTTGTAATCGGTGGTCACCAAACGGTAAGGACCTGCAGCCACGAGGCCATTTGCGGCCAAGGTGCGCGAGATCCATTCGTTGTTTTTCTTGACCGACATCCAAACGTCAGAGATGTCGTTGTTCAAGGTGCCAGAACTGATCACCAACACGTCTTCAGCCGGCAATTGAACCACTTTCGGCGGCGACAACGGCACGGTCATGCGGTCGTACGGCATGTTCGGAATGTCAGACAGCAAGCTCGACAGTTTGCGCAAACCCAACTTCATGTCTTCGCCCATGTAGCTCTTGGCATACATGCCAGCGTAGCGACCGATCAAGTTGAAGCCGTACTCGACATCGTAGGTTTGCTTGATTTCGATCTTGCGGCCGTTTTCATTCGGCGTCAGGATCAAAGACGACTTCTTGTTCTTGCCCATGTCGCCATTGACCAAGGCGAAATCGATGCGCTTGCCCGCTTCGTTGCCCGTGATCGTCCAGCTACCTTTACCGACTTCACGCACCTTGGAGGTGTATTCGATCTTGGCGCCCTTGCCTTCTGCCGGCCCGGAAATTTTGTATTGGGCGGCGGGGTCACGCATGAACACAGCGTTCCAGTCTTTAAAGCGACCGAAGCCGTTCAACATGTCATAAACGACCGTTGTATTGCGGTTGGTGTCGACGGTTTCCTCGATATGACGCTTAGAAGGAAGCACGACGCCCATCAAAAGGAAAAACACGGCCACAATTGCGACCGACACCAATAATTCTTTGAACAGCTTCATTCAGCAAATCTCCGGGGGCAACCATCCGGCTACCAAGGGCAGGAAACAGGCATCGTAGCAAAAGCACTGTTTGAGCGGAATGGGGGAAACCACAAACGCCGTCTAAACTTCAGACCAATTTTGCTTCCAACGCCTTCAAAACGGCCCGCGTACGATCGCGTACGCCCAATTTGGACAGAATATTGGAGACATGGTTCTTGATCGTGCCCTCGGCAACACCCAGAGAATTGGCGATTTCCTTGTTGGAAAAGCCGCCTGCCATGAACCGCAATATCTCGGTTTCGCGCTCGGTCAGCGGATCAGGCTTTTCCAGACTCGGAAAACCCGTTTGCAAGTGCTCCAAGCCCGACAGTAGTTTTTGCGTCACGGTCGGCTGGACCAACGATCCGCCCGCCGCCACGGTACGAATGGCGCCGACCAGTTGCTCAAGCGACACATCCTTCAACAGAAACCCGCGCGCCCCTGCTTTGATCCCTGCCAACACCAACTGATCGTCATCAAACGTGGTCAAGATAATGGTGGGCGGCAAACGCCCCAAACGCGACAGCGATTGAATCGCCTCAAGGCCAGACAAAACAGGCATTCGCATGTCCATCAAGACGACATCCGGATTGACCTCGGGCATCAAGTCAATGGCTTGCTTTCCGTCTGTCGCTTCCGACACCACTTCAATGCCTTCGGCTTCCGGTAACGACAACAGCGACCGGATGCCTTGGCGGACAAGTGTTTGATCGTCTACCAACATGATTCTGATCACACGCGACTCCTCAGGCTTCAAACAACAGTGGTTTGAAGCGGTAATGAAACATGAATTGAAAAACCCTGTCCGGGCGCTGTCCGAATATCCATTTTTCCGTCTTGCGCTTTGATGCGCTCTCGCATGCCGGAAAGGCCGTTGCCCGCCGTCACCAAATCCGTGCCTAAGCCGTTGTCTTGCGCAGTCAGAAAGATCTCGCCCTTGCTGACATCGACTTCAATGCGCAGTTCGGTTGCACCGGAGTGGCGAACGGCATTGGTGATGATTTCTTGCGTCGTTCGCAACAAGACATGCGCAAGATCCGGGTCTTCCACGCGCAGGCCTTCTCGAATATCCAATTGAACTTCCAAACCTGGAACGTTTTCCGCTAACGGCAGCAGCGCGCTTGCAAGCTCAATGCCGCCGCTTTCACGCATGTGGCTAACGGCCTCACGCACATCGGTGAGAAGGAGTTTGGCCAAAGTGTGCGCCTGTCGTACATGATCGCGCGTCTTGCCTTCGGCCAAGTGACCCGCAACCTCCAGATTCAGACTGAGGGCAGTCAAGTGATGCCCTAGCAAATCGTGCAGCTCTCGTGAGATGCGTGTGCGTTCGTTGACACGGGCGCTTTCAGCTAGCAAAGCGCGCGTGGCGCGGAGTTCTGAATTCAGGCGCCGTTGTTCTTCCCGTGCAGTCGCCTGCTGCATTGCAACAAAGGCCGTGACGAACACCAAGCCTGAGAAGCCGACGTAGAGCAAGGCCTGGATCACCGCCAAAATAGGCGAGTAATTCATGGCCATCACGAATAGCGGCACGAACGCCAGGTTGCCCGCCAGCATCCACACCAGGCCCACACGCACGCTCAGGATCCACGGCAGCAAGGCTGCCATCACCATCAACAACACACTGCCCAAGCCCGTTGCCGAGAAATAGCTCACGCCAATGGCGCATACGGTCATGACCAATAGGGCCAGGTGGTCGAACCAACGGGTTTGGCTGCGACCGATGCTGCGGGTGATCCACCAATAGCAGACGCCAAAGGTGAAATACACGACGAGCCACGGCATGATGCGGGCCCAAACGGACTCGCCCACAGCCAGTCGCAAATAGTCCGGGTCTAACCATGCATTCAGGAGCCAACAGCCCACCAACGCCCATGTCACCATGCCGACATAGCGTAGGAGTTGAATGTGATCGAGCTCGCGCATCATGCCCCATGGTACGGGCTATTTCCACACACATTCACCCGCCGGAAGTCACGGGAAGCAGGATTCTCCGACGCTAAATCAGATGGGCTCGTGGCATAATGTTGGGAAGTCGCCAGAGGCGGCTTTTCGCTTTTCAAACGGAGTGTGGAATGTCGCTTGTCATTCGCGACGTACAAGAACACGAACTGGTTCGCGTCCTTGAACTGAACAACGCAGCAGCAGGCCCTTCCATCAATGCATTGGATCTGGATCGTCTCCGTCGATTCCACGCTGATGCAGAGTATTTCCGCGTGGCCGAACGGAATGGCGAGATTTTTGCCTTCTTGGTCGCATTCGGTTTTGATGCCAACCACGACAGCGATAACTTCTGCTGGTTCCAGCAAAACATCGACGAACCGTTCCTGTATATCGACCGTATCGTCGTAGACCACGCGCACCGAGGCAAAGGCACCGGTCACGTGTTCTATGCCGACGTGCAGACCTACGCCGAAATGCGTTATCCGGTTTTGGCCTGTGAGGTGTTCTTGGTCGAAGGCTTCAACCGCGCCTTGCTTTTCCACGGCAGCCTCGAGTTCCAAGAGATCGGACAATGCCCGCAGAATGAGCGCACGCGTGCGGCCATGTTGGTCAAGACCATGTGTAGCCACGCATGGATTTCAGAGCATTACGGCAAAGACTTGCCTTCATTGCCGTGGGTCGGACACCCGCGCACTGATTGGTCGAACCAACGCACGCAAGGAACCGGTACCCGATGACATTGCCTGATTACTCCCTTGCGGGCGACGTCAAGTTTGGCCAAGTCGGCATCGCGAATCTCAGGCTTCGCACGTTTGACATTGAAAAGCTCGCGCAAGAAATGCGCGATCGTGTCCAGCGCGCACCCAAACTTTTTGAACGGGGTGCCGTCATCGTGGATTTCGGCGGTTTGGCTGAATTGCCGACTGTCGACCAAGCGGGCAGCTTGATTGAAGCCTTGCGCCGCGAGGGCGTCCGCCCAGTCGCCATTGCGTACGGCAGCCATGAAAACGACGTATTAGCGCAAGCGCTCGGTCTGCCAACCTTGGCCAAGTTCCGCGCCAGCTATGAACGCGCGGGAGAAGCCCCTGAATTGCCGCCGGCACCTGCACCTGCACCTGCGCGCAGTGCTGCCAAAGCACCGGCTGCACAACCGCCGCAAGCCGAATCAAAGTCGCAAGAAGGCTTGGTGATCACCCATCCCGTCCGCTCGGGCCAACAGGTCTATGCAGAACACCGTGATTTGACCGTCGTGGGCATGATCAGCATGGACGCCGAAGTCATGGCTGACGGCTCGGTCCACGTCTATGGCCCCCTGCGCGGCAGAGCATTGGCGGGCGCACGTGGCGACACCACGTCTCGAATCTTTTGCAATGAGTTCAACGCACAGCTTGTCGCGATTGCGGGGCACTATATAGTGTTGGATGAAGTGCCTGACACCTTGATCGGCAAAGCCGTCCAGGTGTGGCTCGAAAACGACAAAATTCAAATCGCCGCGCTTTAAAGCGCGGTCATCTTAGGAGACTGCAACTTGACCGAAATCATCGTCGTGACATCTGGCAAAGGCGGCGTCGGCAAGACGACGTCCAGCGCAAGCATTGCAACGGGCTTGGCCCGCCGCGGCAAGAAAGTCGCCGTGATCGATTTCGACGTCGGATTGCGCAATCTCGATTTGATCATGGGCTGCGAGCGCCGCGTTGTGTACGACTTCGTCAATGTCGTCACGGGTGAAGCAAGCTTGAAGCAAGCCCTGATCAAGGACAAACGCTTTGACACGCTTCACGTGCTGGCCGCTTCGCAAACACGCGATAAAGATGCGTTGACGCAAGAAGGTGTCGAGCGCGTGTTGAACGATATGAAAGCGGAAGGCTTCGACTACATCGTGTGTGATTCGCCGGCAGGTATTGAGAAGGGCGCATTCCTCGCTATGTTCTACGCGGACAAAGCGGTCGTTGTGGTCAACCCTGAAGTCTCGTCGGTGCGCGACTCTGATCGAATTCTCGGTTTGCTTGCTTCGAAAACCAAGAAGGCCATCGACGGCGGTCGTGTTGAAGAGTTTCTGTTGTTGACGCGCTACAGCCCGTCGCGCGTTGAAAGAGGCGAAATGCTCGGCATCAATGACGTTGAAGAAGTTTTGGGTTTGAAAGCGATTGGTGTGATCCCTGAATCCACCGACGTGTTGAACGCTTCGAACAAAGGTGAACCGGTGATTCTGGAAAGCAATTCCGACGCCGCCATCGCCTATGACGATGCGGTTGCACGATTGATGGGTGAAACGCGTCCGATGCGCTTCTTACAAGCCGAAAAGAAAGGCTTCTTCAGCAAGATGTTCGGGGGTTAATGATGGGTTTGTTTGATTTCCTCAAGCCTCGTAAAGACACTGCGCTTGAAGCCAAAAGCCGCTTGCAATTCATCATCGCGCAGCAGCGTGACTCGCGTGACCCGCACGATCTTGAGATTCCGCCGGCATTCAAAGTCGAATTGATGGCCTTGATTCAAAAGCACTTCCATATTCCGGATAGCGCCATTTCGGTCACCAAAGAAAAACATGGTGACTACGACGTGCTCGATATTTCCATCGAATTGCCGGAAAACAAAGACGCTTGATCCAAGCGGACGTGAATCAAGCAGATGTTTTGCGATTGCGGCAAATTGACTTTGCCGCAGTTGCTTCACTGCTTGGCAAATTTGGCTTGCAGCTCCATTGCGTAGAAGAAGGCACGCCGATTCCCGGTAGTTACTGGGGTGACGACGAGGCCGGCATCATCGGCACTTCGGTCTACGCGCGCGCTAGTACACCCGTGCACTCGATCTTGCACGAAGCAGGACACCTGATTGTGCTGCCGCCACACAAGCGCGCCGAAGTGCATACGGATGCCACGGATTCCATCGAAGAAGAGAATGGCGTCTGCGTCCTTCAGGCACTGCTTGCTGATGCACTCCCGGGTGTGGGCCGATCGCGAATTCTTGCTGACATGGACACTTGGGGCTACACATTTCGCTTGGGCAGCGCGCAGGCTTATATTGAGCAAGACGCTGCAGACGCATGGGCTTGGTTGGTCTCACGCGGCTTGGTAGACGCCAAACATCAACTCGTCATTCCGACCCTTGAATCCAAACCGGCAATTCAAGTCACCGGTCAATAAAGTCAGCCATGTCCGATACTGCGTCTCCCCGCCCTGCAGACACCACCGGTGCTGCGAAAACCGCGCGACCGCTTGGCCTTTGGTCCGCGACTGCACTCGTCGTCGGCAGCATGATCGGCAGTGGCATCTTCGTTTTGCCTGCGTCTTTAGCGTCCTATGGCGGCGTGAGCATCCTCGGTTGGGCCGTCACCCTGACGGGCGCGCTGATGTTGGCACTGACGTTCTCAAAATTGGCTACACGCTGGCCACACTCAGGTGGACCGTTCGTCTTTGCGCGAAAGGCTTTTGGTGAAACGCCGGGCTTTCTTGTTGCATGGAGCTATTGGGTATCCGTGTGGTGCGCAAATGCAGCGATTGCCGTGGCATTTGCGGGTGCGTTAGGCGCGCTGTATCCGCCAATGACCGCGACGCCTATACGCGCCGCCGCGTGTGCGCTTGGCGGCTTATGGTTGTGCGCAAGTGTCAACCTGATGGGCGTGCGCGAAGCCGGTCGCGTCCATGTGCTGTTGACCGTGTTGAAGTTCGTGCCGCTGTTGGTTTTTGCAGGCATCGCCATTTGGTATGTCGATCGCACACAATTCGTGCCTTTCAATCGCAGCGAACTGCCGCTATCGGGTGCAGTGCATGCCACTGTTGCACTGACGCTTTGGGCATTGATCGGTCTAGAGGCCGCGACCGTGCCCGCGGGTGCCATTGATAATCCAGAGCGCACGGTGCCAAGAGCGACTGTGATCGGAACTTTGCTCGCAGGGATCGTGACTGTATTGGCCGTGACGTCTGTCTTGGGCATTGTGCCCGTAGACACGTTGAAGCACTCCGCAGCACCCATGGCAGATGCAGCGGGCATTCTGTGGGGGCGTTGGGCAGCGGTGGCTATTGCTTTGGTGGCCGCAGTGTCGTGCTTGGGCGCGTTGAATGGATGGGTGCTCATTTCAGCTCAGGTACCGCTCGCCGCGGCGCGAGAAGGCTTGCTACCCGCTGCATTCGCGCGCGTCAATGCACATGACACACCCCGTTTCGCGATCCTTGCCAGCAGCGTACTGGCTACTGCACTCGTGCTTTCGAATTACTCGCGTTCCTTGGTGTCACTGTTTACGTTTTCGATTCTGCTGTCGACTGCGGCGACCTTGCTGCCCTACTTCGTTGGAAGCGCCGCGTGGCTGAAAACCGGTGAGCGCAAAGGTCGATGGGTTGCTTTGCTTGCATTGATCTACAGCGCCTATGCCATGGCAGGCACGGGTACCGAAGCCTTGCTATGGGGTGGTGTGCTGTTGCTGGCGGGTTTTCCCATCCATCTTTGGATGCGATACAAAAAGTAAGGCGATCGCCTATGGCAACCAACGCTGACGGTGCCACCATCCGGTCAATCGTTCTTCTCGAAGCAGTGTGAAAAGACCCGCCGCCAAGATCACCGCAATGCCGACCCACGTAAAGGTGTCGACGCCTTCTTTGAACATGAAGTAGCCCAAAAAGACAGCCCAAAGCATCTGCGAATATTGGATAGGCGCAACATGATTTACGGGCGCCTTTAAGGTTGCCATCATCAAGAACAAGCCACCGACGGCAGACAGTAGGCCATAGCCCGCGGTCTTGACCGCCATGTCCAGGTCAAGGTCGCGCCACGAGGTGATTGTTAGGAGGCCCCCTATCACGATGCTTCCGACCAAGATGGTCGTAAACAGCGTGATACGACTTTCGGTGTCCCCTGCCTTTCTAACCAACACAACACTGCCCGCGCCGCACAAGCCTGCCAACACGGCACCGAAATGGCCGATGTTGAGATCACGAAAACCGGGGCGCAACACGATCATGACCCCCGCAAAGCCCACGACCACCGCAAGCCAGCGACGCCATCCAACGTGTTCGGAAAGAAACATCACTGAAAGCAAGGTGACAAAGATCGGCATCAAGAAGATCAGTGCAAATGCTTCGGGCATCGACAAACGTTCAAAGGCCCAGATTGCACCGATGGTGTTCAAGGCACCGAGAATCAAACGCATGCACCAAATGCCAGGACGCTTAGGCCGAACGATGTCTTGCCATTGACCACCGGAGCGCAAGACCCATGGCACGACCACCAATCCGCACAGACCACCGAGAAACATCAACTGAAACGGCGGTACATCGCCGCCCAACAACTTGATAAACGCATCACTCCAAGAAAAGCACGCGTAGGCCAATGCGCCGTAAAGCAAGCCCAGGGCGTGGCTGGATTTCGCTTCTGTAGGCGGCGCGTTTGTCACAGTTCGTCCAAGGGCTCGAGCGCCGCTGCATCTGCAGACGAACGCAAATTGAGTCGCTGGTTGCGCATCAAGTCATAGCGCCAAATCAACCAGCCCGACATCAACATGGCAGCACTGCCGATGGCGAGCGTCAGCGTCGATCCCGACAGAAAGGGTGAAACCAGGCCTGCAATCAAGGCATTGGAAAGCAATGCGATAAATGCTTGCACGGACGAGGCGCCCCCACGCAGTCCCGGAAAAAGATCCAGATTCGCCAAGGTAATGATGGGCGAGATCAGTGCAATCGACAGCGAAGTCACCATGATGGGCAACAGCACCCACGGCAAGGCGGGTGGCATCCACAGATTCATCGCGACATTCGACAAGGCCGCAACCGTGCCTAGCGCGAATCCAATGCGCATCTGCGCATGACCACTCACTCGACCCGCCAATCGTCCGCTCAGGAATGCGCCAATCACCATGCAGGCGATCACGGGCACGAAGAAGATATAGAACTCCTGCGGCGTGCGCTTGAGATGCTTGAGCACAAAGGCAGGTGCGGAGGCGATATAGAGAAAGAGCCCACCGAAGTTAAGTGCGGCAATCAGTGACAGACGACGGAAACGTCCATTGGAAAAAACTTGCCAATAGCTATTCAACAAAGGTTTGAACGCGAGTTGCGTTCGCTTTTCCGAAGGGTGCGTCTCAGGCAAGACGAATGCAGTGGACGCGAATAACGCGATCGCAAGAAACACCAAGAAAAAGAAAATGGCTGGCCATTGGGTGAAACCCACAATCCAACCGCCGACGATGGGCGCAACTGCGGGCGCAACGCCGAACACCATCGATACGTGGCTCATCAATCGCTGTGCATCGGGCCCATCGTACACATCGCGGATGACGGCCCGACCCACGATGAGTCCTACGCCTGCACTCAAACCTTGCAACGCACGAAAGAACAGCAGCATCTCTAAACGCGTCGACAAGGCACATCCCAACGACGCCAATCCAAAACAGGTGAGACCTACCAAGATGACGCGCTTACGACCCAAGGCATCAGACAAAGGGCCGTGAAACAGGCTCATGCCCGCATACGCAAATAGATAAACACTGATCGTCTGTTGCAGGGCGACGTCGTTGGCCGCGAACTGCGTGCCCAACTGTGGAAATGCAGGGAACAGCGTATCAATCGAAAAGGCACCCAACATCGCCAAGCTGCCGAGCAACACTGCAAGCCACCGGATGTTGATTGTCGGGCGGCGCGGTGTGCCGGTATGCGCGTCCAAAGGGGGTTCTACCTGTGATCTGCTCGAGCGACGCACAGTCTAACGAACACGTGTCAGCGCGCAGTGTTTGTCTGACTAGTCGGCGCGGCTTTGACGAAGTGTGCGCTGACGACGGATTCAATGCGCGTCGCAGACTCGATCGACACGGCTTCGGCTTTGCGTGACTCGGGCCAATAAAGGAAGACGAAGTCACCGACCGTACCCAACATCCGAGCCGTTCCTGGCAGTGGTGCACTCGTGCCTGCCAAGGTGACGCGGACCTCATGGCCACCCCCCTTCATCACGCGCGCAGCTTTCTCTACGGCGACCACCATCGACAAGCACAAGCTCAAGGTGACGACGGCATACATCACCGCGCCAATTGCGGTAAACCCTTGCCAGCCGAATGTCCTACGCATCCAGCCAGCAAAGCGATCTGGTGTTTTCGGCAGCACAAACTGCTTGAATTTGGACGTCATACGAAAAGCGGCATAGGCCTCTGGATCGCGCACCCACACGGCATGCGGCCAGCTCACCCACCGCGCCACCCAATACGCGAGCACCACCACAACAAGATGGGAAGGATCACGAAGTCCGGCGGTCAAATAGTCGCTTGGTGACATGTAATCCAAGATGGCAACGCCGAACTGCCTGAAAAACCAATAACTCCCCCACACGCCCAGCATCGAAATGGCGAGATAGGCCAAGGTGATCGCATGTGCTGGATCTTCCTTGAGCTCCTCAATCAGCCACGACCACCACTTGGGCGGGCGCGCCATTCGAGCCACGGCTTCAGCATCCTTCGAGGTCTTTTCAGGGGGCGGTGGAATCGCATTCATATCGGCATGTTAGACGATGCAACGGTATAATCGGGCGGCATATTGTGGGAAAAGTGACGCCGTGTTTCGACCGTCACTGCCGAAGGCGCAACCGCCCGGAATCGCTCAGGCCCAGGACCGCAATAGGCTCAACACTCTGGAGAGATCGGCCGTGTAAAGCGCCGGCGCCGAAGGGGCAAGACGCGCAAGCGTTGAAACTCTCAGGCAAAAGGACAGAGGGGCACCCTTCCCGGCTCTTGCCGCGCTCACGGATGCTCTTTCATGCCCAGTACGCCCTCCTTGCAACAACTCGAAGATCGTGATGCTTTTGTCGCACGCCACATTGGCCCGGGCGACGCTGAAATTGCGTCCATGCTCAAGACATTGGGTCATGCCTCTTTGGATGCACTGACTGACGCGATCGTGCCTGCCAAGATTCGCAGCACCGCGCCATTGGCTTTGCCTGCTGCGATGACCGAAGTAGATGCGCTGGCCAAGATTCGGGCATTGGCTGACAAGAATGAAGTGTTCAAGAGTTTTATTGGCCAAGGCTATTACGGCACGCACATGCCGAATGTCATCTTGCGCAACATCTTGGAAAACCCCGCGTGGTACACGGCGTACACGCCCTATCAAGCTGAAATTTCGCAAGGCCGAATGGAAGCCTTGATCAATTTCCAAACCATGTGTGCCGATTTAACGGGCATGGAAATTGCCAATGCGTCCTTGCTGGATGAAGGGACCGCAGCCGCCGAAGCAATGACCTTGGCAAAGCGTTCCGCGAAGTCGAAGTCGAACGTTTTCTTGGTGGCCGGTGATACGCATCCGCAAACCATTGAAGTCGTGCAAACGCGCGCAGAGCCGCTCGATATCACCGTACAAGTAGTTCGTAGTACGGATGAATTCCACGTCGCGCTGGAAAAGGGTGACTACTTTGGCGTGTTGGTTCAGTATCCGGCGTCAAGTGGTTGGATTGAAGAATGGTCGCAAGACGCAGACATGATTCATTCGCACGGCGCGCTGTTCGTCGTTGCCACGGATTTGCTGGCACTCACCGTGCTGAAATCGCCGGGTGAAATGGGTGCGGATATCGTGATCGGCAACTCACAGCGTTTCGGCGTACCGTTCGGTTTCGGCGGCCCGCACGCAGCCTATATGGCCTGTCGTGACGCATACAAGCGCAATCTTGCCGGTCGCCTCATCGGTGTATCGGTCGATACGGAAGGCAACAAGGCCTACCGCCTGACACTGCAAACACGCGAGCAGCATATTCGTCGCGAGAAGGCGACCTCCAATATCTGTACTGCGCAGGTCCTGCTTGCAGTGCTGGCCTCCATGTACGCCGTCTATCACGGCCCCGAAGGTTTGACGCGCATTGCGACGCGCGTGGCGCGCCTCACAGCGATCCTGGCTGCCGGTTTGAAAACATTTGGTATCGATGCCGTCCATGCCACCGCTTTTGACACCTTGTGCGTGAATGCAGCCGATGCGCAAGCCGTGCTTGCGCGTGCGAAAGAGGCACGTATCAATTTGCGCGTGCGCAACAACGGTTCGCTCTGCGTATCGCTTGATGAAACGACGACGCGTGACGACATCGAAACGCTGTGGCGCGTGTTCGGTGCAACGGCAGAGAATTTGCCGTCGATCGAAGCGCTTGACGCTAACGCACCTTCCTTGATTCCGGAAGCACTGCGTCGGACCTCAAAATTCTTGACCCACCCTGTCTTCAATACGCACCACAGCGAGCATGAATTGCTTCGCTATATGCGTTCGTTGGCTGACAAAGATTTGGCGATGGACCGCACGATGATTCCGCTCGGCTCGTGCACAATGAAATTGAACGCCACTGCGGAAATGATTCCGGTCACGTGGCCTGAATTTGCAAACATCCATCCGTTGGCACCGGCAGATCAAACGCGCGGCTACGAAGCACTGATCGCAGGTCTCGAAGCCATGCTCGTTGAATGCACGGGCTACGATGCAGTGAGCTTGCAGCCGAACTCGGGCGCACAAGGTGAATATGCAGGTCTGTTGGCGATTCGGGCTTATCACGCTTCGCGTGGCGACACGCAGCGTGACATTTGCTTGATTCCCGAATCCGCACACGGCACGAACCCCGCTTCCGCGCAATTGTGCGGCATGCGTGTTGTCGTGGTGGCCTGCGACAAAAACGGCAACGTCGACGTCGACGACCTGCGCGTCAAGGCTGAAAAGCACAAAGACCAGTTGGCCGCGATCATGATCACCTATCCGTCCACGCATGGCGTGTTCGAAGAAAGTGTTGTTGAGATTTGCGAAATCGTGCATGCCAACGGCGGTCAGGTGTATACCGACGGCGCCAACATGAACGCCTTGGTCGGCGTCGCCAAGCCCGGTAAGTGGGGCTCGGACGTCTCGCATTTGAACTTGCATAAGACCTTCTGCATCCCCCACGGCGGCGGCGGTCCGGGTGTCGGCCCGTGTGCGGTGCGCGATCACTTGGCGCCCTTCTTGCCGAAGGCTGCAGCCGCGGATCCATTCAAGACTGAAGGCGTGGGTCAAGGCGCATTGGTCAGCGCAGCCACCTACGGTTCCGCCAGCATTCTGCCGATCAGCTGGATGTACATCACGCTCATGGGTGCTGCAGGCCTGCGTAAAGCCACACAAGTCGCTTTGCTCAATGCAAACTACGTCGCCAAGCGTTTGGCGCCGCACTACAAAACGCTGTACACCGGCAGAAACGGTTTGGTTGCACACGAATGCATCCTCGACCTTCGCCCGATCAAGGACGAAACCGGCATCAGTGCAGAAGATGTCGCCAAGCGCTTAATTGACTTCGGTTTCCACGCGCCGACACTCAGCTTCCCCGTCGCGGGCACGCTGATGGTCGAGCCGACCGAATCAGAATCGCAATACGAGCTCGATCGTTTCATCGACGCGATGATTCAAATCCGCGATGAAATTCGCATGGTCGAGCGCGGTGAGCTTGATAGCGAAGACAATCCGCTCAAACACGCACCGCATACAGCGATGCAAGTGGCGACCGGCGATTGGAATCACGCGTATAGCCGCGAGTTGGCTGTGTTTCCGTTGCAAAGCCTTAAGCAACAAAAATACTGGCCGCCGGTCGCACGCGTCGACAACGTATTCGGTGACAAGAACGTGTTCTGTTCGTGCATTCCGGTCGATGCCTTTAAGGAAGAAGACGAGCCGGAAGCATTTAGCGAGCCGATGGCTGTCTAAGCATCAGACGCTCGAACCATTGCAGAAGGGCCGCATTCGTGCGGCCCTTTTTTATTGGAGCGAAGTGCCGAATTCGATGCCGCTGACAAATCGACGCCCTTGCGCAGATTTCACGTGGACCACAACATCAATCGTGGCTTTGAGCAGTCGTTTGATGTTCTCAAAATCCAAGCCGCGTCCTTCCGGCGAAGCTTTCACCATTAACGCCAATTGATCCCAAGTTTGCGCGGTACTTCCTGCGTGACAACTCGTTATTGAACCCGGATGCCCGGATGCGCAATTGCGGATGAAGTAGAAGGCTTCATCTCCGCGAAGCTCGGCGAGAATGATGCGATCAGGGCGCATGCGCAAGCACGCTTCCATACATGTTTTCGCTGTGACACGACTGTCCGGTGCCGCGCCCTTGGCATAGAGCAAGTTGACGTGATTCGGCTGTGGCAAATCGATCTCACGTGCGTCTTCAATCGTGATCAGCCGTTCGTTATCAGGGATGTGCGCCACCAGCGCCTTCATAAAGGTTGTTTTTCCGCTACCGGTGGCGCCCGCAATGACAATGTTCAGCTTTTCTTTCACGATGCAATCGAAGAACTGCGGGTACGCACCTTGCTTCAAGAGCGATTGAAGTGATTGCGCCAGATTTGAACCCGAACGCTGCGACGTGGACACCACATCGAAAAAGCCCTCTGCCGCATAGTCATCCATCCCTTTGCGGATTCGCGAGGGAATTCGCAAGGTAATGGACACTTTTCCAGCCTCGCACGCCGGCGGCATCACCAGTTGCGCACGCGCACCATTAGGCAAGGTGATGGATGCCATCGGCTCGTGATCCGTGATCCTTTGACCCGTGTTGCTTTCGTTGACGACAGAAATACAGAAATGCCGTGCACGCTCAAACGTGAGTGACGGCACATCAAAGGCTCGCCAGCCGTTGCGCGTTTCGGCAAATACGGTGCCCGGCGAATTAATGCAAATCTCTGTAACGCCTTCTGATTCGAGCAGCGTGAGAATGCCCAAGGTCTTGAACTGATGCGTCAAGAACTCGCTGCTCGCGTTCATCGATGTCATCGGGTCTTCTTGGAATCTCAGTTCACTTTCGATGCACCGAGGACGTCATTGAAGTCGATGTCCTCAGTCACATAGACATTCAACAAGGTGCCCTGCTTGATCACCAAGGTGCGCGGGCGACCGGCACCTTGCGCGAGCGCTTGCTCGGCCAATGCTTGTGCCGTCTGTGCGGTATTGCTGTTGAAGGGTTCGGTCACGACCGTTCCACCGGCGTAAATCGAAGTCTCGCGTGGGCCATGTTTCGCCGCTGCGTACTTAAACCCATCCGACAAAATACTGATCATCAGCGCGGATGCGATTCGCTGGCCCCAATGCGATGAACCGCGACCCGGATGCCCTGCACCACCCAAGGTATCTGTGCCTGCGCCGCCCAAGGCGATGTCCAACCCGTCAGGTGTTAACGCACGATCCCATTGCACTTCCAAGCGATCGCCGGCGCCTACACCTGATGCATATTGCCCTAGCAGTCGCGTGCCACTCATCAGCAAGATGCGCTTGCCGTCGACCGCATAAACCGGTTCGACCAAGACGCAACTGGCATAGCCGCTCAGGTCACTCACAATGCGCGAGGCCAATGCGCATCGAAGCGTTGTGCCGCGAACAATTAGAAACGAGCGATGTTGCAGGCGCGTGACTTTACCCTGTCGGCCAGTATCACGCGCACTCGCCACAGCCGGCGTTTCGGCGTTGAGCGGATCCGTGAATGATGACGTCTGAGTGTCCGATGATGCGCCATTCAAAATGCGCCTTTGCAACAGACTTGTCTCGGCGGTGTCACGCACCGGCGCATCATCCATTGACGCCGAAGTTGCATACGGACTTGGCGGCGCGTACGTATCTGATGGCTCAAATGTTGGGCGCATGGGTTCCGGTGGCATCGGCGGTAAAGCACGATCACTGGCGCCCATCCCACCGCCGCCACCTTCGCTGTGTCCTTCTGCGCTCGACGACGCAGACGCGAGGTCGGCACCGGGAAGTGCAGGTGATTCCACCGTTTCCGAAGTCCCTTCCGGCAATGCAGGCGCAGTGCGCGCAGAACCGAACGAACGTCCCACCCACAGCATCAGTGCCATCATCACCAGCACACTGCTACCGAGTATCCAGATCGCACGCATGTTGAGTCGTCGCGCGCCCGCGTCGTCCAAAACATCCACACTTTGATCCAGGTGCTCTTCTTCAGGCGGGTGCTGCGCAAGGATGGGCTGCGAATCCGCATAGAAACGCGTGGCTGACGCAGGCACGTTGGGTTCATTCATCGCGTTTGATTCCGTCGAATTAGCACAAGCTGTGCGCCGTTACGAAGTGCAAGGAAGGGATAGACGCCATGCACCACCACGACGTTGCCGTCGATGTGTGAGTTCACGGTCATGTCACCGCCATCTTGCGTCCGGCGCGCAAAGACTGCGGGCTGAGAGAGTCCGGTCGTACCTCGAGCGTTTCTCAAGCGCACATAGGTCAATGACCCATCGTCATAAACGTTCGTCGGCAACAAGGCGGTCGCGCCTCGCGATGCCGCAACGTCGTATGCGAAAACATACCGTTTGGAGGCATCCCATTCGGGTGCGCGCATCTCGGCAGAAGCCACGACGCCAGGCGATGATGACTGCGCAAGGGTGCCCGTGCTTGCAAGCCCCTGCGTGACGAACAACACCCGGTACTGAACACCTGCACGTTTGGCTTCATCCAAGCGCTTCCAATTCGACGCCACCACTTTCAAATCGATCACGTAAGTGCGCTCACGTGTGCGGACGATGAGGTTTGTGTCTACGTCGACATTCTTAGGCCGTACGTAAATGACATTGCCGCGGCGACTGACATCCCAGCCACCACTAAAACCAACGCTGTAATCCACGACTTCGTCATCACTGACCAATGTGATCTGTGTGGCAATCCCAAGCGCGGTTCGAACTACATAGATTTTTCCGGGTTCGTAGGCGTAGGTCTGCATAACGTCTGCATGTGCAGGTGAAGACAGCGACGCACACAAGGCAACGACCCAGCACAGCCATCGGAGTGAACTGAAGGCGCGCGTCATGAGGCTTGCACGCTAATGGGCAGAACCGGCTCAGCGCGCATTTGCTGGACTGGCACAGGTGTCGCCGCGTCCGTATCCACGCGATAGTGTGTGACCACGAAGCGCAAGGGATTCTCGACGCTGTCCTCGTCTTTCATTTTCAAGTTTGGATCGTACTTAAACTCCAGCGTGGCCAGTTTGTTATCAAGCACTTGAGTGCTGCCACTCGCCTTGTCAAACAAAAGCCGCTGAAATCGAACGGTTGCGCCCTTAGGGGGCTCGCCCGAACGTTGCCCGATCGGTGTGATGCTCAGGATCTTGACGCGAATGGCAGATTGGCTGCCGTATTTGCGCGCCGGGCTGTCGAGGTTGTCTTCATCGCGCTCTTGACGCATCTGGCGCACGACTTCCGGCGCAGACATCATGTGCACCGTTCGCCAATCGCGCTCTGAGGTCCATGTGGCATCCCAAGACTCTCGCGCCAAGATGTAGTGCCAGATGTTGCTTCTGTTGACCGCATCGCTGGCTTTCATTTCATCGAAATGCGTGCCCGTTGTAAGTCGCGTCATCGAGGCCGTACCGGTATAGGCATCTGCCATCACCAGATACGGCACTTCACGTTTCAGCGGCAACAACCACGCAAGAAGTGCGCACATGCACAGCGTGATAAACACTGAGAAGCCGGCGATACGCCACGCACGTTGCTCACTCTTGCGCGCCATGTCGGCCAGACTGACTTCAAAATCGATCGCCTTCTCGATCACATGCGTCGCGGTCGCATGACGCCCCATCACATTCATCGCTTACTTTTCCGTTTGCTGCTTCGAGTGGTTTTCTTTCGCGGATTTGATTCCATGGGCACGCGAGGCGTCACCTGCACAACAGCGCCTTCCAAACGAATATCGACGCCGCTCTGCATATAGATGCGATTGAGCGCCGCAATACCGCCCTCAAGCGATGTCGCCCGAATGTTGGCCGCATCAACCGACAAGCTAAAGTCAGAACTCGCGCGATAGTCCAAGGCCACCTCGCCCTGCTTAGACCAGCGTGAAAGCAAGCTGCGCAAGGACGGGTCTAAGGGTGTCGAGATGTACTGCACCGTAGGTGCGTCATGGATCGGCTGTGGCGTTGCGTCCAAGGCATTCGCCGGACGCCACTCGCCCGTCACTTTGACATCTCTGTGGGCGCAGCCAGCGTGGGTGATACACACAACCAGAAGCGATAGGTGCGCGACAAAGGCGATTGCTTTGGTGCGTTGATAACAGAGCCCCATGTCTCGCCTCCCAGCGACACATTCATTTCGAACGCACACCTTATTGGGTGCGCATCATGGGCGTCTGTAGGTTTAGTCCTAATCCAAAGTGAGACTTAAGGGCAGACTATTCAGACCAAAGGTCCACACCGCTCTTTGCTGCAATGCTTGCCGTGCGTGTGGCATGCGCGGCTTCGTCTGCAGCTGTCACCGTGAACAGCGGTCGAGACGCGGCGTCGGACGATTGTATTTTTCGGGTGACAGCACGCGTGGTATCGACGTTCACCGTAAAGCCGATCTCGTGTTGCCCCGAGGTCATCGCCAAGTACACTTCGGCCAAGATTTGCGCATCGAGCAATGCGCCGTGCAAGTCGCGACCCGAGTTGTCGACGCCCAATCGACGACAAAGCGCGTCGAGGCTCACGCGTTGACCCGGATACATGCTGCGCGCGAGTTTGACGGTATCCAACACAGAAACGCGCGGTGCCAATGCGCCACGACTCTCTTCAAGCAAGCTCAGCTCATTCTCCAAGAAACCCATGTCGAACTCGGCGTTATGAATGATGAGCTCAGCGCCCTCGACAAACGCCAAAAAGTCATCTGCGACGCTTACGAACAGCGGCTTGTCTTGCAAAAACGCATCAGACAAACCGGTAATTTCCACGGCCTCCTGACTCATCGAACGCTGCGGGTTCAAATACGCTTGAAAGGTGCGCCCCGTCGGACGGCGCATGACCAATTCGACACAACCGATTTCAACAACACGATCGCCGTTTTGCGGCGAGAGTCCAGTGGTTTCCGTGTCCAGTACAACTTGTCTCATTTGATCTCACTCATTTCTTGTAGCGGATTGCCGCATCACGCGCGAGCGCATCAACCCGCTCATTCTCTACATGGCCTGCGTGACCCTTGACCCACACCCATTTGATGGTGTGTCGCTCTGCCGCATGCGAAAGCCGTTCCCATAAGTCACGATTCTTCACCGCACCGCCGCCCGCAGTTTTCCATCCTTTCTTGACCCACCCGGGCAACCACTCGCTGAAGCCTTGCATCACGTATTTGGAATCGGTATGTAAGGTGATGTTGCATCCTTCGGTCAGTGATTCCAACGCCATGATGACTGCGGTCAGTTCCATTCGATTATTCGTGGTCTCTGGCTCACCGCCTGAGATTTCACGCTCGTGCTGACCGTAAACCAGCAGCGCACCCCAACCACCAGGCCCCGGATTGCCCGAGCACGCGCCATCCGTGTGAATTTCAACCTGCTTGCGCGTCATTTCGCTAGACCTGGCACGGTCTGATGTGTCACCGACTTGGCACGCACGGGTGTCAAGGGAATGACTCGCTTTTCGGCATGAAGTAAATAGGCCGCTCGCAAGCCTGCGCCACGTCCTGTGGTCGGATCGGGTGTATCCGACCAAACAGGGCCGAGGCCCATGGTGGAGGTGTCACAGTGAAAGCCTTTTCGACGTAGCGCGATTCGCAAGGATGAGGGTTCCGAAGAGACAATGCCATTGCGCCACCAAGTGCGGCGCATGGGCGAAAGGGGGTTCAGGGCCAACACGAACAATTGCCCGCCCGGCACCAGCACACGAAAACAATCTTCGAACAGTGCTTCGCGATCAACCAAGACGTCAGTGACGTGATGAAGCACTAAAGTGCCAATCGACTCTGAAGGCAATGGCCACGGGTGTGCGCAATTCGCGTCGCCGCTATAACCGTCGTTCCAAGCGTTCAGCCATACGCCGTGTTGGACGGGCATGGCTGCAAAGGCCTCCGGTTTGCCCATAACGGAGACACATAGCACCGGCATGTTCGGGCGCGTCTCGCACACGCGTGCCAAATGCGGCCAACCCGATACAAGGATGTTTCGCGCTTCAGGCGCTTGAAACCATGCTGCAGCACGGGATTGACGTTGGACATGGAAATTCGGCATCGTGGACTAGTTTACGGTTACCGGATGCACCTGCGCCGATGCTGATCCCCCTGCTTGCGTTTGAAGATAACTACATCTGGCTGTTTGGCCCGCCCGGACAGCGCGTCGTCGTCGATCCAGGCGATGCAAAGCCCGTGCTGTCAGCCCTGCAAGACGAAGCCCCTGCCGCAGTCCTCATTACCCATCACCACAACGACCATATCGGCGGCCTCGCGGCCTTGCGCGACAAGTGGCCAACTCTCCCCGTCTTTGCGCCCAACGACACACGTATTGCCCACGTGAGTACGCGGGTTCAAGACGGTGATGTGGTCGAAGTCGGCGCGTTTCGGTTTGAAGTGCTGGCGATCCCGGGGCATACGCTGAGACATGTTGCGTATTTCGGCGAAGGCCATGTGTTTTGCGGCGATACCTTATTCAGTCTTGGGTGCGGTCGATTGTTTGAAGGAACGCCTGCTCAGATGCTGCAGTCATTGCAGCGGCTCGCAGCTTTACCGGGTGAAACGAAGGTCTGTTGCGGACATGAATACACGGCAAGCAATGCAAAGTTTGCGCGCACTGTGGATGCTGAAAATTCAGCGCTGCGCGACTATGCGTTACACGTCGAACACCTGCGCGCCGCGGGCCACGCGAGTCTCCCCTCCACTTTGGACATCGAGCGTGCGTGCAATCCGTTTTTAAGGACAGATACGCCGAGCGTGGCCAACAGTATTGCCGCGCACGCCGGACACCCATTTCAAGATGCCGTTTCACGATTCGCTGCACTTCGTGCATGGAAGGATACCTATTGATGAGACATGCATTCGCGTTCGGCCTGATGTTGATGTGTGTCGCAGGACCCCTACTCGCAGAAACCTCGAAAAAGCCCAGCCCGAATGCGCTGATCGAATTCAAACGACATTTGGCAGACAAGGCGCCGTGTACGTCGGCGCGTAAGAAATGGATGCGTCACTATGCGCCGTACACGCGACAACTTCGGACAACAAACGGACGTGGCCGGCTGCTCTTCAATAGCGTGTTGACGAAGATGCACGCGGCAGGTTTACCCAGCGAATACGCACTGATCCCATTCGTGGAAAGTCACTACGTCCCGTCTGCACGCAGCGCACTTGGGCCCGCGGGTCTATGGCAGTTCACCGCACGTACGGCGCGCCATCATGGTTTGAAAGTGGGCGGCAAGCAGGACGAACGGATGAACCCTAACCGATCCACCGATGCGGCGATTAAGTACCTGCGCTATCTCCACCGCAAATTCAAAGGCCATACGGAGTCTGTCTTGATGGCCTTTAACGCCGGCGAAGGCCGTCTGATCGCCTCTAGACGCAAACACGGCCGCAAACTATCGGGAATCACCCACGTTTATCCTGACAAGGTGACCGCCATCAGCTGCAACGTCCTGCAGCAGACGCGCTGAGCTTCAGTCACTACGCCTGCGAAGGGTGAAAATAGACGCTGTACAGGGCACACTATCGACTTCCAGAAAAGAAGGTGAATCATGGGATTCCTGCAAGGTAAACGCGCACTTATCACGGGCATCGCGAGCCAACGCTCGATCGCCAACGGCATCGCCGAAGCTATGCGGCGGGAAGGCGCAGAACTGGCTTTCACCTATCAGAACGAAAAACTGAAATCCCGGGTCGAAGATGCGGCGGCCGAATACGGCTCAAACATCGTGATTCCGCTTGACGTCGCCGACGACGCGCAGATCGACGCTTGCTTCGCTGAACTCAAAACCCATTGGGACAGCTTGGATGTGCTAGTGCACTCGATCGGCTTTGCGCCACGCGAAGCATTGGATGGCGGCTATCTGGACAATCTGACACGCGATGCGTTCCGTATCGCCCACGACATTTCTGCCTACTCGCTGTCGGCCATGGCCAAAGCCGCGCGTCCGATGATGGTCAATCACGACGCATCGATCCTCACGCTCACCTATTTGGGTGCTGAGCGTGCATTGGCAAACTACAACGTGATGGGTGTAGCGAAGGCCGCGCTGGAAGCGAGCGTGCGCTATCTCGCGATGAACTTGGGTCCGGAAGGCATTCGCGTGAATGCAATTTCTGCAGGCCCGATCAAGACACTGGCGGCCTCTGGCGTCGGCAACTTGCGCAAGATGCTTCAACACGTTGAAGAGCAAGCCCCCCTGCGCCGTAACGTGACGATTGAAGATGTCGGCAACGTGGCTGCGTTCTTGTGTTCCGACCTCGCCAAAGGCGTCACCGGTGAAGTGACCTACGTGGATTGCGGTTACAACATCATGGGCATGACGGGATTGGACGGCTAAGCGCCAAAACCTGCAATAAAAGAGGCGACCTAAGGGTCGCCTTTTTCGTGTCTGCTAATGCAGTTGCATTACATCCGGTCTTCCGAAATCTTGATCTTGAATTGCTTCTTCAAGGCTTTGACGTAGTTCATCGCAGAAGAGACGCCATAGGCATCACCCAGTTGCTTCATGATCTGCTCACGCACGTCAGCCGGGACGCGTTCTGCATCACCTGGCTTCGCTTCCGACACGGCAAACACCAAGACTGATCCGTCGGGCAAGTTCGCCTTGCCACCGCTTTGCTTACCGGCCACCGGGCGCGGCACTGCGAAAATTGCGCGATTGGCAAGCGGCGTAGGAATCTCACCGCGAACGATTTCACCCTTGTTCTGCAGCAAGGCGCCATTCGCGGCCGCAATCGCCTCCAAGGTCTGCCCTGCATTGATCTCGGCAACCATCTTGTCGGCCTTGGCCGTCGTTGCTTTGCTTGCGCGGTCCTGATGAATGTCCGCAAGGATGCGTTCACGCACGGCTGCGATCGGCAATTGACGCTCCGGCGTTCGCGAAGTGACTCGGAACAGTACGTTGTGGTTTTCGCCTACCTTGATCGGATCGCTCACTGCGCCCGTCGATTCAGCGGCATTCTTGGAGAACAACACCCGTTGCACGGCAGGATTCGTCAGCACGGCATCGCCTTGCCCAATGGCCAACGGACCCGCGGTTTGAACGATGAAGCCCAAGCGTTTGGCCGCCGTCGCGAAGTTCGCAGGATTCTTATACGCCTCGTCGGTCAGTTCACCCAATGCGGTGCTGAGTGCGCGTTCACCGGATTGTTTAATCAACTCGGCTTCCAACTCTGGCTTGACGTCTTCGTAGGTCTTGGCAATGCCCGCCTTGACGTCACGTACTTGGATGACGTGCCAGCCAAACTGTGTGCGAACCGGCGCACTGATCTGACCTGCTTGCATGGCAAATGCAGCCGCTTCGAACGCGGCGTCATTGCTGCCGTCACGCGCGATCCAACCCAGATCGCCACCCGCTGCCTTTGAGCCGACGTCATCGGAATTGGCTTTGGCCAATGCCGCGAAGTCAGCGTTCGGCAGACGTGCTTGTTCAGCGATTTGTGCAGCCTTGGCTTCAGCGGCAGAAATCGCAGAGGCCTTCGCGTCGGCGGGCAACTGAATCAGGATGTGGGACACCAATCGTTGGTCATTGCCGACGTATTTGGACTTGCGCGATTCGTACAGCGCGCGAACGTCGTCTTCTTTGATCGCAGGCGCTGCGAACGAGGACAGATCTGCGTCCACATATTCGAGGCTCACTGTCGGCGGCGATGAATATTGTTTGACGTGGGTTTTGTACCAAGCGGAGATCTCAGCTTCGGTGACCGCCGACGTGTCGGCGACCGTCGGCAGGATCGCTGCAATAACGGTGCGTTGCTCGGTCATGATATTGGCCAAGCGCGTTTTTTCAGAAGGCGTGACGAAGTCCGAGCTAGCGATACGGCCAGCCAAGGCGTTGCGGCGCAAGTCTTGTCGAATGGATTCTTCGAACTGCGCAGGCGTCATGGGTGTTTGCAATTTCGACAACACGGTTTGATAGCGCGTCATGTTGAACTTGCCATCGACTTGAAAGTCAGGGAACGACTGCACAACGTCGCGCACGGCGACGTCGGAAACCTGCACACCGTTGCGCGTGCTGGCCATTTGCATGATGCGATCGTCGATGACTTGATCAAGCACCTTGCGTTTGTTGTCAGCGCTTTCAAATTGTTCGCTGTCGAAGGCATCGCCCAGACGCTGACGTTCTGATTGGCGCAGGTCGTCAAAGGCTTTGCGGAATTGATCCGTGGTGATGTCTTCCACTGTCCACAGGCGCGTCAGCGGCCAAACGTGCGGCGCACTTGCCCACCAGGTCGGCGGCGCTTCCACGCGCGCAACGAACGACTCTGAGCTTGTGCCCATGTATTGGTCGATGCCGAAGAACGCAAACGGGATGACAAGCAATCCCATGATGACGGAGGCAATCCAGCCGCTGGTTTTATCGCGCAAGCTCTGAAGCATATTTCGGTTTCCGGACGTGACTGTGCAGTTTAACGCGAATGCGGCTATGAGCGCTTCGTGCAAAAACAAAAAACCCCGCATCTCTGCAGGGTTTTTTGCTTCAAATGGCGGAGCGGACGGGACTCGAACCCGCGACCTCCGGCGTGACAGGCCAGCATTCTAACCAACTGAACTACCGCTCCATGAAGCGCGAAAGTTTAATACAACACTTCATCGCTTTGCAACACTAATTTTCAACAACTTTAAAACTGGTGGGCGCTGAGGGGATCGAACCCCCGACCCTCTCCGTGTAAAGGAGACGCTCTACCGCTGAGCTAAGCGCCCGAACTCGAAGTCGCTATCAGCTGTTGACGGCGTCTTTAAGAGCCTTGCCCGGCTTGAATGCAGCTGCTTTCGATGCCGGAATGGTGATCGGCTCTTTGGTCTTCGGGTTGCGACCGGTGCGTTCTGCACGGTTACGCACTTCGAAGGTACCGAAGCCGACCAACGCAATCGAATCGCCGCTCTTCAACGTTTTGGTCACAGTGGCCACAACGGCGTCGACCGCACGACCTGCATCAACTTTGGACATGCCGGCCGCTTCTGCGACTGCGTCGATGAATTCACCCTTGTTCATTTGGTTCTCCAGAATGGATGGTCATCTCGACCATCGTGAAATAAATGTTTCGATCTACCGCGGGGGACAGGTGGCTAAAACTTCGCCGGATCGAGCGAATCGTTATACCAGCGTTTCCCGTGCCACCGCAAGCGCGTGTAACGCTTGCAATGACTGGGTTTTAGTGCTTGACACCGCGAACCCGGGTGGATTCTCGGCGTCGTGAAGCTTGCTTTGTGGGTGCATTCGAAGCGGCCTTCTTGCCGCCCGTTGCCGGCTTCTTACCGACAGTAATCGGGCTTTCCAAGGCAAGATCCAGCACCTCGTCGATCCATTTCACCGGAACGATGCGCAGGTTTTCGGTGACGGCTTTCGGCAAATCAGCGAGATCTTTGGCGTTTTCATCCGGAATGATCACCGTTCGGATGCCACCGCGTAGCGCCGCCAAAAGCTTCTCTTTGAGGCCCCCGATGGCGGTAACGCGACCGCGCAGGGTGATTTCCCCGGTCATCGCGACATCCGCGCGCACCGGAATCTTGGTCAGCGTTGAGACGAGCGAGGTGGTCATCGCGATACCTGCGCTCGGGCCGTCCTTGGGCGTCGCGCCGTCCGGCACGTGCACGTGCAGGTCGAACTTGCCAAGGAAGTCCGGGTCGATGCCCAGGCGCTCAGCGCGCGCGCGTACGACGGAGAGCGCAGCAGACGCCGATTCCTTCATGACGTTGCCCAGTTGCCCCGTCAGCGTGACGCCGCCCTTGCCTGGCACCAAGGTGGATTCGATTTGAAGGAGGTCGCCGCCGACTTCGGTCCATGCCAAGCCGGTGACCAAGCCGATTTCGTTGTCTTCTTCAGCGCGACCGAAATCAAACCGGCGCACGTCCAAATACTTATCGAGGTTGCCTTCGTCAACTCGCACGGTGTTGGGCTTCGCCTTTCGTGGCGCTTTGCTCGCCTTCTTGGCGGCAGCCTTCTTGGTCTTCGAAGGCGAAGGCATTTGCGGGCCGGCCAGTGCAATTTGCTTCACCACGCGGCGGCAGATTCGGGCGATCTCGCGCTCGAGATTACGCACACCGCTTTCGCGTGTGTAGTAACGCACGATGTCACGCACCGCGCTTTCATCGATCTCAAGCTCACCTTCACGCAAGCCATTGGCTTTCATCTGCTTGGGAATCAAGTAGCGAATCGCGATGTTGAGCTTTTCTTCTTCCGTGTAACCCGGAATGCGGATGACTTCCATGCGGTCCAGCAAAGGACCCGGGATATTCATCGAATTGGAGGTTGCGATGAACATCACTTCAGAAAGGTCCAGATCGACCTCCAAATAGTGGTCGTTGAACGAATGGTTTTGCTCCGGATCCAGCACTTCCAACAATGCCGACGACGGATCGCCGCGAAAATCCATTGCCATCTTGTCGATTTCATCGAGTACGAAGAGCGGATTGCGGGTGCCCGACTTGTTGAGGTTCTGCACGATGCGGCCTGGCATCGAACCCACGTAGGTTCGGCGGTGTCCGCGGATTTCAGCTTCATCGCGCACACCGCCCAAGGCCATGCGCACGAATTGGCGGTTCGTCGCCTTGGCAATGGATTGGCCGAGCGAAGTCTTACCGACGCCAGGTGGGCCGACCAGGCACAAGATCGGGGCTTTCATCTTCGAAACGCGTGATTGGACTGCAAGGTATTCGAGAATGCGTTCTTTGACGCGTTCCAACCCAAAGTGATCTTCGTCCAAGGTTTCTTGCGCCAACTTGAGGTCGCGACGCACTTTGCTGCGCTTCTTCCAAGGGACACCGAGCAACCAATCCAGATAGTTACGGATGACGCCCGCCTCTGCCGACATTGTTGACATTTGTTTGAGCTTCGACAGCTCTGCCTTGGCTTTCGTTTCAACCGGCTTCGGCATGCCGGCATCGGCAATCTTGATCGTCAGCGCATCCATTTCATTGGGCGCTTCGTCCAAGTCACCCAGCTCTTTTTGGATGGCCTTCATTTGCTCGTTGAGGTAGTACTCGCGCTGGCTCTTCTCCATTTGAGATTTCACACGGCCGCGAATACGCTTTTCAAGTTGCTGCACATCAAGCTCGCCATCGACGAGCGCAATCAGTTGTTCAAGGCGCGCGCCAGGATCAACCGTTTCTAAGAGTTTTTGCTTATCCGGCAAGCGCACGGACAGGTGCGCAGACACTGTGTCAGAGACGCGCGCGGGGTCTTCGATACCGCTCAAGGATTGCAGCAGCTCTGGCGGCAATTTGCGATTGGTTTTGACATATTGCTCGAACAACCCGATGAGCGAACGACTTAAGGCTTCAATCTCGGACGCTTCGCCCTCTGCATTTTCATGCAAGGTTTCGGTGTGTGCGAACAACGCACTTTCGTGTTGCATCATATCGATGACGCGCGCACGCGAGATGCCTTCGACTAACACCTTGATGGTGCCGTCGGGCAGCTTCAGCATTTGCAACACTTGCGACATCGCACCGACGGTGTACAAATCGTTGCGTTCCGGATCATCGATATCGGGTGAGACTTGCGCGAGCAATAAAATGCGCTTGTCGCCGGCCATGGCGGCTTCAAGTGCACGAATCGACTTTTCTCGGCCGACGAATAACGGGATCACCATGCTCGGAAACACGACCACATCGCGCAGCGGCAACACCGGCACCATGCCCTCCGGCGTGGTGATGCTCGGGGTGTCTTGTTCGGTGATCTCTTTCGCTTCTTCCACTTTCGGATTCCTGATTGTTCACGACTGCGTTCAAAGCAGCCTTCATTTCAAATGACATGGGGGCTTGGGGCCCCAATGCAAGCCTAACGTGCGTGAAGTGAATCAAACCTCCCCACAATGTAAATGGGCGCCTAAAGGCGCCCATTGCTTCACTCGCCGCTTGCGAGCTTCTGTTGCGGCGCAGCTGCCGCCGCCGCGGCCGGGTCATAGATCAAGTACGGCGGGGTGCGATTCTCAATTACCGATTCGTCCACCACCACTTTGCTGACGCCTTCTAACGACGGCAGGTCATACATCGTATCGAGCAAAACCGATTCGACAATGGTGCGCAGACCGCGTGCACCCGTCTTCCGCTTCAACGCTTTACGTGCAATGGCGTTCAAGGCTTCGGGACGGAACTCGAGTTCAACGCCTTCCATTTCGAACAATCGACGGAATTGTTTGGTGATGGCGTTTTTCGGCTCTGACAGGATCATGACCAGCGCGGCTTCATCCAATTCCTCAAGCGTTGCTACCACCGGCAAGCGGCCCACGAATTCTGGAATCAAACCGAACTTGATCAAATCTTCGGGTTCGACTTCAGCGAGCACCTTGCCCGTTTCGAGTTTGCGTTCGCTGCTCTTCACCTTCGCCGAGAAGCCGATGCCGCCGGAGTCTGTGGTGCGTTGCGAAATGACTTTGTCCAAGCCTGCAAATGCACCGCCGACGATGAACAAAATGTTGCGTGTATCGACTTGCAGGAACTCTTGCTGCGGGTGTTTACGGCCACCTTGCGGCGGAATCGACGCAACGGTGCCTTCGATCAATTTGAGCAGCGCTTGTTGAACGCCTTCGCCCGACACGTCGCGCGTGATCGACGGGTTTTCGCTCTTGCGAGAGATCTTGTCGATTTCATCGATGTAGACAATGCCTTGTTGGGCTTTGTCGACGTCGTAATCGCATTTCTGCAAAAGCTTTTGAATGATGTTTTCGACATCTTCACCAACGTAACCGGCTTCGGTCAGCGTGGTGGCATCCGCCATGGTGAACGGCACATTGAGCGTGCGTGCCAAGGTCTCGGCCAACAACGTTTTACCCGAGCCCGTGGGACCGACCAACAGAATGTTCGACTTCGACAGCTCGATGTCGTCAGACTTTTGACGGCTTTCAATCCGCTTGTAGTGGTTGTAGACAGCAACGGCCAAGGTCTTTTTGGCGCGTGCTTGCCCGATGACGTACTGATTCAGTACTTCAAGAATTTCGTGTGGCTTAGGCAGCGAGCTCCGTGTGGCATCCGATTTCGGATCCAACTCTTCACGGATGATGTCATTGCACAATTCGACGCATTCGTCGCAAATGTGGACGGCAGGACCCGCGATCAGACGTCGCACTTCATGCTGACTCTTTCCACAGAAGGAGCAGAACAGGACTTTTGATGTGTCGGATGTTCGGCCCGAACGGTCTTCGCTCATTATTTTCCCAGTAAATCCAGTTGCATTTGGAGAATAGCACAGCATTCCAGGATGCCAAGCACCCCGGAAAACCCTGTCAGATCAGTGCCCTGTGAGGGCTTCGGCCAAGAAATCAGCTAGCCTGAATGGTGTCGTCAAGGCGTCGTTCGATGACCTGGTCGACCAAGCCGTAATCACGCGCGGCTTCGGCGCTCTTGAAATTGTCTCGCTCGGTATCGCGCGCGATGGTTTCAAGGGATTGACCCGTGTGCTTGGCCAACACTTCATTCAAGCGCTGACGCAGGGTCAGAATTTCACGTGCATGAATGTCGATATCGGTGGCCTGGCCTTGGAAGCCACCCAGCGGCTGGTGAATCATGACGCGCGCGTTCGGCAAGGCATAGCGCTTTCCGGCTGCGCCCGAAGCCAGCAACAGCGCACCCATCGAAGCGGCCTGCCCCACACAAATCGTGGAGACGTCCGGCTTGATGAATTGCATCGTGTCGTAGATCGCCATACCCGCGGTTACGACGCCGCCCGGCGAATTGATATACAGACTGATGTCTTTCTCGGGGTTTTCGGCTTCGAGGAACAACAGCTGGGCGACGATGACATTGGCCATGTAATCGTCAATCGGACCAACCAAGAAAATGACACGTTCTTTCAACAGGCGCGAATAGATGTCATACGCGCGTTCGCCTCGGCTGGATTGCTCCACCACCATCGGCACGAGATTCAAATTCTTGGTTTCAATGCTCATCCGGTTTCCCTGTTATGGCTTTCGGCCGGATTATTCCGGACGAATCGCTTCTTGGAAGCTTAGCTGCGCATCGTTGTGTTTGGCTTGATCCGCGATCCAATCGATCACTTGCTCTTCCATCACACGATTTTGCAGTCCTTGCATAAGTTGGGGGTCATTGCGGTACAAATCAATGACCTCTTGCGGCTGCTCGTAGGTCGAAGCGATCAGACGCATCGTTTCCATCAAGCGGTTGGTGTCCAAACGCAAATTGTTTTGACGTGCCACTTCGCCCACCAAGAGGCCGACGAGGACGCGCTTGCGTGCAGCGTCAGCGTAAGGACCCGGCAATGCTTCCATCTTCTGACCCATTTGCGCAGCTTGCGCCGCGTCATTGTTGGCCATGGCTTGCGCTTCTTCTTGAATCATTTGCGGCGGCAGCTCGGTTTCGGCGTAGGCCTTGATCAAGGCCTCACCCACTTCGCTACGCAAACGGTGCATCAATGCGCCTTTCAATTCGCGTTCAAGGTTTGCGCGAATATCACCGCGGAATTGATCCGCGTCACCGCTCTTCACACCAAAGCTGCGAATGAAAGCTTGATCGACTTCCGGCAAAGTGGCTTCAGCCACTTGCGTCACTTTAATGTTGGTCTTGGCCGTTTTGCCGGCAATTTCTTGGTTGCCCCAATCTGCCGGAAAGGTCACGTCGAGGGTTTTTTCATCGCCCGTCTTCATGCCGGTCAATGCGTTTTCAATATCTGCCAACATCGCCTTCGAACCGATCACGGTCGCAGACACATCCGCGCCCTGCGGCGGCATGCGCTTACCGTCGAGCTCGCCCCACATTTCGACGTCAGTCAAATCACCGTCTTTCGCGGCGCGATCCACCGGCGACCAGCTGCGGCGTTGCGCACGCAAGTTCTCGATCATGTTGTCGACGTCGGCGTCTGTCACTTCTGCCGTGTAGCGCGTCACTTCCAGTGCTGAAACGTCGACCTTGCCGAAATCCGGCACCAATTCGAAGTCAGCGACATAAGCGAGCTCACCTTCAGTTGCAGCGCCTTGGTCCGGACTGATACGCGGATTGCCGGCGATACGCAGTTCTTGACCTTCTACGGCCTTGCCAAAACCTTCGCGCAACATTTCGTCAAGCAGTTCACCGCGGACCTGCGCGCCAAAACGCTTGTCGATCACGCTGGTCGGGACCTTGCCCGGGCGGAAGCCATTGATGCGTGCGTCGCGCGCAATTTCGCGCAGGCGCGAACCCACTTTGTTATTGAAATCGCTGGACGGCACGCGGAACGTAACGCGGCGGCCCAAATTGCCTGTGGATTCGATTGAAACTTGCATGAAAACTCCTGCCGCCACGACCGAGCCGCGGACTTGATGAACGAATTAGGGGCACGCGGCAACCTGTGCACACGGCTAGCCGACTATTTTGGCCGATTTTGGGGGAAGGTGCTAGGGGCTTGGGCGGCGGGGCCTTCTGGGGCTGCTTTGCTTGCCACTTGGCACTTGCCGCTCACCGCGTGCGCTTTTAAAGCTCGTCGCTTGGCTTTTGAGGCTCGCGACGGCGCGTTGACACAGTCTGGGTGGGGGATTTTTTTATCCGGCGTGGTGCGAAAGGGGGGACTCGAACCCCCACGCCTTGCGGCACTGGTACCTAAAACCAGGGCGTCTACCAATTCCGCCACTTTCGCAATTTCAAAATTGTAAGCCAATCAAAGAAAAACCCCGCCTTCTGGCAGGGTTTTCAAGATGGTGGGCTGTGAAGGATTCGAACCTTCGACCTATTGATTAAGAGTCAACTGCTCTACCAACTGAGCTAACAGCCCGAACTGCAAATTGTATCGTGCGCCTGTTTCATTGTGAATAGGCACTTGAATCAATGGGGTGGCTGAGGGGACTCGAACCCCCGACCACTGGAATCACAATCCAGAACTCTAACCAACTGAGCTACAGCCACCATTGAAACGACCTCAAAACACAACTGGCGCGCCCGGCAGGAATCGAACCTGCAACCACCGGCTTAGAAGGCCGGTGCTCTATCCGGTTGAGCTACGGGCGCAATCGGATCAAACCAGAGTTGGTCGGGGTAGAGGGATTCGAACCCCCGACATCCTGCTCCCAAAGCAGGCGCGCTACCAGACTGCGCTATACCCCGACGAGAGCTTTCCGTCGCACCCGCCCGCCAAGGCATGCCTATGGCTCGTTGTGTTTTGCGAAGACGGGCATTTTGGCTGTCGGCCCGCCTGATGTCAATGCGAACCCTTAAACAAACTTGCGTTATGCTCCGCTTGACGCCATATATGTGGTCGTATTCATACGGAGTAGAAAACATGATTCGCAGCGGAAACCCCGCCCTCAAGGAGTCAACCTTCCTCGATTTGGGCACCGGCAGCGTCGTTAGAGGCGCAGCAGATGCAATGACCTTGAACGGTACGGTCAACAAGACCGCAATTCTCCTGATCCTTTCGTGTCTGTCGGCGGCCTACGCCTGGTCGCAAATGATTGACGCGTCAGGCAACCTCAGCGCTGGCGGTTCGATCTACATGCTGGGTGGTGCGATCGGCGGCTTCATCCTCGCGATGGTCACCGTGTTCAAGAAAGAATGGTCGCCGATCACCGCGCCGCTGTATGCGTTGGTTGAAGGCCTCTTCCTCGGTGCCGTATCGGCCGTATTCGAAGCCAAGTACCAAGGCATCGTTTTGCAGGCTGTGATGGCAACCATGGGCACCATGGGCGGCTTGCTCTTGGCTTACCGTTCAGGCCTGATCAAAGCCACCGAAAACTTCAAGCTTGGCGTGTTTGCGGCCACGGCCGGTATCGCTCTGCTCTACCTCGTTTCGATCGTCATGGGCTTTTTCGGCAAATCAATCCCGATGATTCATGACAGCGGCATGTTGGGTATCGGCTTCAGCGTTTTCGTGGTCATCATCGCTGCACTGAACTTGGTGCTGGATTTTGACTTCATTGAAAACGGCGTTGAACGCGGTGCGCCGAAGTACATGGAATGGTACGGTGCGTTCGGCTTGATGGTCACCCTCGTGTGGCTGTACATCGAGTTCCTGCGCTTGCTCGGCAAACTGCGCAACTAATCAAACGCAGTTTCTTCGAACACAAAAAAGGGCACCGCACGGTGCCCTTTTTCTTAGCTGCCGTTTGAATTACAAACGGCTTGCAATTGCCTCAGCAAAAGACATCGTGGTGCCCGTGCCACCCAAATCAGGCGTCAAGTTGTCTTTCGCGGTCAAGGTGTCAACAATGGCATTGCGCAGGCGGTTGGCCTCTTCTGGCATGCCCAAATGGTCCAACATTTGACCGGCTGCGAGCAGCAATGCGCAGGGGTTAGCGATGCCCTTACCTGCAATATCCGGTGCTGAGCCATGCACAGCCTCAAAGATCGCAGCGTTGTCGCCGATGTTGGCGCCCGGTGCCAAGCCCAGGCCGCCAACCAAGCCGGCGCACAGATCAGAGATGATGTCGCCGAACAAGTTGGTGGTCACAATAATGTCGAACTGTTCAGGACGCATCACCAACTGCATGCAGGTGTTGTCGACGATCATTTCGTTCGCTTGAATGTCTGGATACTGCGCAGCAATTTCACGCGCGGTTTTCAAGAACAAGCCCGAGGTGGACTTCAGAATATTGGCCTTGTGTACGATCGTGACTTTCTTACGACCGGTCTTACGCGCAAGCTCAAACGCATAACGCACGACGCGCTCGGCGCCCTTGTGGGTAATACGCGACGTCGATGTTGCCGTCTCGCCATCTTCAGACACGGCTTGGCCGTCACCGATGTACAAGCCTTCCGTGTTTTCACGGATGGTGATCAGGTCCACGCCATCCGGAAAACGGGATTTGGTGTTGGGGAAGCTCTTGGCCGGACGCACGTTCGCATACAAGTCGAACTTCTTGCGCAGGCTCACATTGATCGAGGTAAAGCCCTCGCCTACCGGCGTGGTCAGCGGGCTCTTCAACGCAATGCGGTTCTTTGCGATCGAGTCCAGCGTCGCCTGAGGCAACAATTCTCCGTGCTTTTCTTGGGCAGCCAATCCCGCGTCAGCTTCTTCGTAAGCCAAGCCGAGTTTCATGGTGTCGAGAACATGTAGCGTGGCAGCCATGATTTCAGGGCCAATGCCGTCGCCACGGATCACGGTGATCGTGTGGGTCATTTTCAGGTTCCAGTAGGCGCGTAACGCGGAATGCATACGCCAGCGAAGGCACAATTATGCCAGACGGAGGGGTCCGGTTACCTGAAGGAATCGATTACTCCGCGAGGAGTGCATCGAATTTTCCGTCGCGATTGAGCGCCATCATGTCGTCGTATCCGCCGACGTGCGTATCGCCTACAAAAATCTGCGGCACGCTTGTGCGGCGGGTCAATTCGACCATTTTCTCGCGTTCTGCGGCATCGGTATCAATTCGAACTTCCGTCCACGCCAGATTTTTGGATTTCAAGAAATTCTTGGCGGCCACGCAATAGGGGCACACCAATGTGGTGTAAATCTTGATTTCTTTCTGTTGCGACATCTGGCATCTCCCGTAGAAGGTCTATTTTGCGCTGAATTGCCCGACCTTGCACCCGCAATATTTACGCGCAATTCACGCGCCATGAGCGCGTACACGGCATGCTTGGCGGGCAATCATCCCATTTGCAGGTGCCCGTGTTGTTTCGATCCCGCGTTCTGGCCACGGCCATCACATTGACCTTAGCAACGGGTGTCCTGCTGCCCGATCGCCTAAGCGCACAAGACAGTCGATTGCCGAGCATGGGTTCTTCAGCCGATGCGCTGCTGTCACCGACGCAACAGGCCGGCTATGGCGCAATGATGTTGATGCAATTGCGGCATATGAATTTGACGATGGAAGATCCCTTGCTCAACGAGTGGATTCAATCGGTAGGTCACAAACTCGTTGCAGCCAACAATCAACCTGATGCGTCGTTTCACTACTTTCTGATGCGCGAGCGGGAAATCAACGCCTTTGCCACCTTGGGTGGTTACATCGGGGTGAATTCCGGCTTGATCTTGTTGGCCGAGAAAGAAGACGAACTGGCGGGCGTGCTTGCGCACGAGACTGCGCACGTGACGCAGGCACACGTATTGCGCGCCGTCGAACAAGCCAAACGCGATCAGTTGCCGATTTTGCTCGCCATGCTGGGGGCCATTGCCGTTTCGCAAACTGTCGGTGGCAGTTCAGCGGCCAATGGCACCATGGCCGCTGTCATGGGCGCGCAAGGCCTCATGGTTCAACGGCAAATCAACTACACGCGCGGTCGCGAAGCCGAAGCAGACCGTGTGGGTATTCGCCTGCTGACACGCGCCGGCTATTCCGCAGATGCGATGGCAACGTTTTTCGAACGCATGCAAAATGCGATGCGTGCAAATCGCGGCGGGGATCGCGAAGAAACGCCCGACTACTTGCTGACGCACCCGGTGACACAAGTACGCATTGCTGAAGCCAAAGAGCGCGCACGGACCTTCCATTCAAACGCAGGGTTTGCGGTTGGCACCGGCGGCAACAATCCCCTGTTGCCCGGCAACATGCAAGTCACCTCCAGCACCCGTTTCACAACGCAAAGTAATTTCGATTTTGCACGCGAACGCATTCGTGCACTGAGTGCGAGCACGTCGACCCTCGCCGTCAGGGAGTATTTGGATTACGGCAAAGCGGGCGACCTACCGGATTCGAAACGCTATGGCATGGCCGTCGCACAAATCCGAGGTGCTCATTACGCCGAGGCACTCAGTACGTTGGCCAAAATTTCGCCAGCCGGCCAGCAACATCCTTGGGTGGAGTTGACGCGCGCTGAAGCACTGGGCTTGTCCGGCAATGCTGCTGCCGCTGATGCCGCGTTTGAAAGTTTGCTTACGCGCATGCCCAATAGTCAGCCCGTGGCATTGACATATGCGCAAGTTCTGACGCGTCGAAATAACAAGACGTCAGGTGCGCGTGCTCAAGCCGTGTTGCGCAATATTGCTGCAGCAGCCGGTGATGACCCGACGTTTCAAACGGCTTACGCCCGCGCCAACGAAATCGCCGGCGACACTGTGCGCGCAGGTGAAGCGCATGCGGAGGCCGCGTATTTGACGGGGAACCCGGAAGCCGCGCTCATGCAACTCCATACGCTCAAAGCACGCCCAGACTTGGACTACTACGCGCGTGCCAGAATTGACGCGCGCATCGCATCGATGACGCCTGTGGTGCTTGAGCTGCGACGCCAAGGCTTCAAAGACTGGGACGGGCCGCAACGAGATCGTTGAGCCCGCCACTCGCGGTGCATAGGCGCACCACGACACTGTCATAACACTGTCACTAAACTGTAGTCCTATGTGCACGACTCAAGTGAATTGGCGAAACCGTGCAAAAGCGAATCTTGATAGTTGACGACGAGCCCGCCATTCGGGACATGGTGGCCTATGCACTTCGCAAAGCGGAGTTCGAACCCATTTCCGCAGGCGACGCACGAGACGCGCAAACGGCGATCGCAGACTTTTTGCCCGACTTGATCTTGTTGGACTGGATGTTGCCCGGCACCAGCGGTTTGGAATTGGCGCGCCGCTGGCGCAAAGATGCATTGACGCGAGACATTCCAATCATCATGTTGACCGCGCGCGGCGAAGAGAACGACCGCGTCTCTGGCCTTGAGGCTGGCGTGGATGACTATGTCGTCAAACCGTTTTCTGCGCGTGAATTGCTCGCCCGCATTCGCGCGGTCATGCGACGCTCAAGGGAAGACGACGAAGAAGGCAATGTCAGTGTCGGCGCGCTTCGAATTGATGGCGCTGCGCATCGTGTCTTTGCCACTGTCAACAGCACCGCCGTGCCCGTGACCATTGGGCCGACCGAATATCGCTTGCTGCACTTCTTCATGACGCATGCGGAACGCGTTTACACACGGTCGCAGCTCCTTGATCATGTGTGGGGCGGCAGCGTTTACGTGGAAGAACGCACGGTAGACGTCCACATCCGACGCCTTCGCAAGACACTTGAACCGCATGCGTTAGACGCAATGGTCCAAACAGTGCGCGGCGCCGGCTACCGCTTTTCGGCTGCCGCCTGACACATGAATTCAGCACTTCGAACGGCATGGTTGAAAACACTGTGGCCGGTGGCTGCACTGTTGGGAGCCGCACTGCTCATTGGCCTGCTGACACAGCATGTGTGGATGGCCTTGGCACTCACTGCGATCGCTATCGTCGCATGGCAGCTCTGGCAACTTAGGACCTTACTCGGCCATCTCAACACGCGCAGCACGCCGCGCGCGCCTGAAGGCGGTGGCATTTGGAATGAGATTATTCGCGTGCTTTCGCGACGGCATCACGCGGCACGTGCCCGCAAGAAACGCTTGGTGTCGATGCTGCGTGTTTATGGCCATGCTGGCGCAAGTTTTCCAGATGCCGTGGTTGTCATTTCAGGCGAACGCAATGAGATCGAATGGTTCAATGACGCGGCTACGGCATTACTGGGCTTGGCCTACCCAAGAGATGTGGGCAGCTCGCTCGACTCGCACCTGATGCATTTGAGCGTGCCCGGCTGGTTGAATCGTGACGACGCTCAAGATTCACTGCCGGATGAAGCGTCGCCTGTGGATGCAAACATTCGACTTGCACTCAAGCTCTTCTCCTATACGGACAGCGCGCGCATTCTGATTGCGCGTGACGTCAGCAAACTGATGCATTTGGAACAAGTCCGTCATGACTTCGTCGCCAATGTGTCACACGAGTTGCGAACGCCCTTGACGGTTTTGCACGGCTATCTCGATTTGCTTGACGATGAAGAAGACCCCGAACGCAGTCGCATGTTTACGGAAATGCGCCAGCAATCGCTGCGTATGAATCATCTCGTTGAAGACTTGCTGACGCTCTCCCGATTGGAAGCACAGGAGCCTTCGGATGAAGACGTCGTATCGATGCCCTTCATGCTTGCAGCATTAAGGCGCGAAGCGGAAGCCCTGAGTGGCGGCCAACACGTCATACGTGTCTCCGATGACGCACATGTCGACCTTTGGGGCTCTAACAAGGAATTACACAGCGCGTTCTCGAATTTAATTAGCAACGCCGTGCGCTACACCCCGAAGCATGGCGAAATTGATATTCAGTTTCGACGCGAGGGTGAAGGCGCTGCACTCAGCGTTCGCGATAGCGGGTATGGTATTCCTTCGGCACAAATTCCGAGAATTACGGAACGCTTTTATCGGGTTTCGAATAGCCGGTCCAGAGAACTGGGTGGCACGGGCCTCGGCTTATCCATCGTCAAGCATGTTTTAAACAATCACGGCGCCTCACTGGAGATTGAAAGTGATGTTGGCAAAGGAAGCACCTTCACATGTCATCTAAGCGCACACCGGATCGTGCCCCGTCGCCCGCTCAGCACGGCAGAATGATGGCAAGCAAGTTAGCGACGCCCGTTGATGCACGATCTTTGCATGACAGCGCGCTTTACCTGAGCCGCGAACTCTCGCAACTCGATTTCAATTTCCGTGTGCTTGCGCAGGCCTACAACGCAGACATTCCGCTCTTGGAGCGCTTGCGGTATATGTGCATTTCTTGCACGAACCTCGATGAGTTCTTCGAGATTCGTGCCGGCCGCATTCGCCACGCAGAACACCTTGAAATGGCGGCCGGCAGCGACGGACGCACGTACTCGACACTGATCAAACAAATTCATGCGCGCGCTGCGGAACTTGTGCAGGACCAATACGACTGCTTCTACAACGCATTGAAACCCGCATTGCTGGATTGCGGTATCAACCTGCCCGAACACGACCAATGGACGGATGCGCAACGCAATTGGTTGCGGAAGTATTTCCGCGAGCAGATCATGCCAGTGCTATCGCCTTTGGGTCTTGACCCCGCGCACCCCTTCCCGAAAATCCTGAACAAGACGCTGAATGTCGTCGTCGTGCTGGAAGGCCGTGACGCCTTTGGACGCGAGGGACATTTGGCGATTGTGCGTGCGCCACGGTCTTTGCCGCGCATTATCCGAATGCCTGATGCAGATGGGGATGGCGAGAAGTTCCATGACTTCGTCTTTCTGTCATCGGTGCTCTCTGCATTTGTCGATGAAATGTTTCCGGGCATGCGCGTGAAAGGGGCCTATCAATTCCGAGTCACGCGCAACTCGGAGTTGATCATGGATGATGACGATGTAGACAACCTTGCCCACGCATTGCGCGATGAATTGGTCGGTCGCGGCTATCTGCGTGCCGTGCGCCTTGAGCTTGAAGAAGACTGCCCACCGGACATCGCTCAGATGTTGCTGCAGAAGTTCGAACTCACTGACAACGCCGTCTATCGCATCAAGGGACCTGTCAACCTCAATCGGGTCGATCAAGTCTATGACTTGGTGAACCGCCCGGAATTGAAGTTTCCGCCGATGCACCCACGGCAGATGGACACCGAGAATCTGTTTGAAACGATTCGTAAGAGTGATGTTCTGCTGCACCACCCGTTTGACGCATTTACGCCGGTGCCCGAGTTGGTGCGACAAGCCGCGATGGACCCCAACGTACTCGCGATCAAACAGACGCTTTATCGAACGGGTAAAGACTCACCGATTGTCGATGCGCTGATTCACGCCGCACGCAATGGCAAGGACGTCACCGTCGTCGTTGAGCTTCTTGCGCGGTTCGACGAAGAGGCCAACTTGGGCTTTGCCGATCGCTTACAAGAAGCGGGTGTTCAAGTCGTTTACGGCGTTGTCGGCTACAAAACCCACGCCAAGATGATGCTCATTGTCCGGCGTGAGAACGGCAAGCTCAACCGTTACGTCCATATGGGCACAGGCAATTACCACGCCGGCACGGCACGCCTGTACACCGATATCGGATTGATGACTTGCCATCCAGAGATTACCGAAGACGTGCATCAGATATTCCAGCAGCTCTCCGGATTGGCGTCTGAGGTCAAGTTGAAAAGACTTTTACAATCGCCTTTCAGTTTGCACAGCGGCTTGCTCGAGCGGATTGAACGCGAAGCGGATCATGCGTTGGCCGGCAAGCAGGGGCACGTTATTGCGAAAATGAACGCATTGAACGAGCCGAACGTGATTCGTGCGCTCTATCGCGCTTCACAGGCCGGCGTAAAAATCGAACTGATCGTGCGCGGTGCCTGCACCTTGCGGCCTGGCGTCAAAGGCGTCTCAGAGAACATCACCGTTCGATCAATCATCGGTCGGTTCTTGGAGCACCATCGCGTGTATTGGTTCGCCAATGACAATACGCCGGAGATTTTTTGTTCGAGCGCGGATTGGTTGGAGCGCAACCTTTTGAGGCGCGTAGAGACCTGTTTCCCGATCTTGGACAAAAAGCTTGCGAAACGTGTTTTTGACGAAACGCTGGCAAACTATCTTGCGGACAACACACAAGCATGGGCGCTGATGCCAGACGGACGTTATGAACGTCTGGAACCGCAGACAGGACAGACGCCTCACTCCGCGCAAAATACCTTGCTGTCAAAAACCGACTAACGAACTTAAAGCGGGAAAATCTTTTGAGCGTTTTACCCCTCAAGAACGGTGACATGCTGGCTGCAATCGACCTCGGGTCGAACAGCTTTCATATGGTGGTTGCGCAGCAACAGTTAGGCCAACTTCGCATTGTCGACCGTTTGCGCGAGATGGTGCGCATGGCTGAAGGCTTGGATGCAAAAGGCAAGCTCGATCGCAAAGTCGAAGACCGCGCGATTGCCTGCTTGGAACGCTTCGGACAACGCATCCGAGGCATTCCAGCCGTACACGTGCGCGCGCTAGCGACGAACTCCGTACGCGCGCTTGCGGAACCCCAATCATTTTTGGTTCGCGCAGAGGCCGCACTGGGGCACGCCATCGAAGTTGTGGCAGGCCGCGAAGAGGCGCGTTTGGTGTACTTGGGTGTTGCGCAGGCAAATCCCACGCGCGATGGCAGCCTGCGCATGGTGATGGATATCGGCGGCGGCTCGACGGAAACCATCATCGGCCGTGGACTGGATCCGATCGAACGGGAAAGCTTGCAGGTTGGCTGCGTCACGACCACGCGACGTTTTTTCAGCGATGGAAAACTGACGCGCAAGCGTTGGCGACAAGGACTCATCGAAGTCGCGGCAGAATTTCAGCAGTTTGCGTTGACCTATCGGCAGTTGGGGTGGAGCGAAGCCATCGGCTCGTCAGGGACGATCAAAGCCATTGGCAAGGTCTGTAAGGAAATGAAACTCACGAACGGTGAGATCACACCCGTCGCACTGTGGACGTTGCGCGAACACGTGCTTTCATTCGGCTCAGTCGACGAGATCGAGCTACCCGATCTCAATGAGGACAGAAAGCCGGTGATTGCCGGCGGCATACTCGTGCTCGAAGCCGCTTTCTCCGCGCTTGGCATTCGCGAAATGCGCGTCAGCAAGGACGCGATGCGCGAAGGCATTTTGTACGACATGGCCGGACGTTTCGGAGGCGTGGATCCGCGCGAGTCGTCCATCGACGCGCTGATGCTGCGCTATGGCGTCGACACCGCACAAGCGTCGCGTGTCGATAAGACAGCACGCAGCCTCTTCAAACAAGTTGCCAAGACGTGGAAGCTCGATTCTGATGATATGGCGCGCCTATCTTGGGCCGCACGCGTGCATGAACTTGGACTCGCGATTGCACACAGCCAATATCAAGTCCATGGCGCGTACGTCTTGCAGAATTCGGATATGGCGGGCTTCACCTTCCAAGAGCAACAACAACTGGCGTGCATCGTCCGAAACCAACGCCGTTCGATCAGTCGCTCCAGTTTGGCTGCACTTCCGGATCGTGTTCGCCCTTCGACGCGACGTTTGGTGATGCTCTTGCGCATTGCGGTGCTGCTTCACAGATCGCATGAGGATGAGCGGATCAAACGCAAAAGGCTCATCGCTAGAGGCAACTCACTTACGCTCGAACTCAATGAAAGGTGGTTGGATGCACGCCCCTTACTGCGAACGGATTTGGAAAGTGCGCCGGAGGAATTGAAGGGTCTGGGCATCAAACTGACGATCAGACTGGTTTGAGTCCCGCGTTCGATTCACGCGGCGGATCGCGTAACATTTTGCAATGAACTATCGCCATGCCTTTCATGCAGGCAATCATGCTGACGTGCTCAAGCACGTGGCACTGCTCGCCCTGTGTGACACCCTGATGTCGAAGGCTTCGCCGATGTTCTTTTGGGACGTGCATGCCGGCGCGGGCGTGTATGACTTGGCTGGCGACGAAGCCGTCAAGACAGGCGAAGCGGACGCAGGCGTTGCCAAAGTCAAAGCCGTGTCCACAGAGCCCCTACAAAAGTACTTGGACGCAATTGCGGCATGCAAAGCGCAATTCGGCGCGAACTACTATCCCGGCTCACCTTGGTTGATACAAAGCAGGATGCGCGAAGGCGATCGACTGGCATGCACTGAACTGCATTCTGAAGTTGTGCCTCTATTGCGCGCCGCGATGAAAGGTGATCGCCGCATCGCCATCCATCAGGCCGATGGCTACAGTCAGGTGCGCGCGCTGCTGCCACCCAAAGATGGGGTGAATCGCCTCAATCGCGGCGTCGTCTTGCTGGACCCGCCCTACGAAGCGCAGCTTGCGGAATTCACGGCTGCGTTTGCGATGGTGACTGAAGCGATGCAACGCTGGGCGCAAGGCACGTATGTGCTTTGGTATCCGATCAAACGTCGACGCGACCTCGCGCGCATTTATCGCGATGCAGCGGCGCTACCTGCGAAATCCTTGCTGTCGATTGAACTCTTGGTACGCGAAGACGACAGTCCACTGCGCATGAACGGCAGTGGACTTTTCATCTGGAATGCGCCCTTTTTGTTCGACACTAAAATCGAACCATCGCTCCACGTGCTCAGTGAACAAATGGCCGACGGGCATGGGTCGGCGCACTGCGAATGGCTTAAGGCACCCGCTTAAGTATCCAGCGGCATCTTGTCGGAACCCGCGATTTCCGGTTCGAAAAAGCTCCAACGCACTTCGGCGAATTCAGCTTTGATTCGGCGCTCGATCGCGTTGATCTGCTGTATGAAACCCGGCACAGAGTCGTGGTCTTTCAAAATCGCCTGCACGGACATCATGACTTCGTTGCCAAGTTGAAGCGTAATCAAGCTGATGACGCGCTCCACTTCAGGCTGTTGCTCGATAAATTCGCGCAAGCGACGCTCGCGATCCGGATCCATACGTTGACCGATCAACATCGCTTTCACTTCAATGGCGACAAATACCGCAACGACGATCAACAACACACCGATGGCCAGGGTACCCAAGGCATCCCAAAGTGGGTTGCCGGTAAGGATGGTCAGCAACACGGCGGCCAAAGCAAAAATCAGACCTAGCAGCGCCGCCAAGTCTTCACCAAAAATCACGATGAGCTCAGCCTGCCGACTGGTCCGGAACCATTGCCACATAGTGCGCGACCCACGGGCCTTTGCGACCTCTTGCAAGCAGGCGCGCATCGACACGCCTTCCGCCACAATGGCGAATACCAAGACGGCGACCGCCCACCAGAGCTTGCTGACGTCAGGGGCGTGCAGGTCATGCAGCTTGTGCCAACCTTCGTACAGCGAGTACATACCGCCGACCGTAAATAGCATGACGGCCACGAGGAATGACCAAAAATAGATGGCCTTGCCGTAACCCAAGGGGTACTCATCGGTCGCCGGATGCTTGGACTGTTTGACGCCGAGAATCAGCAAGAGTTGATTGCCACAATCCGCCAGCGAATGGACGGTTTCGGCCAACATCGCGCTTGAGCCTGTGAAGAACGCCGCGACCCCTTTTGCGCACGCAATGGCGAAATTTGCCCCTAAGGCGAATAAGATGGCTCGGGTTGAATCATTGCCGCCTGACATCGGGACTTCCTGCTTCACAAAACGTGGGCCAGTCTACCAAAACGAATGCAAAACCCCGATTCATATAGGCAGCATTCACCTTCGAATCATGGCAGGATGTAGTTATGGCTATACGTAATCAATTGCCGCCTTGGCACGAAAAAATGCAGCTCGCGAACGGTCGGGAAGTGTTGATCCGCCCGATTCGTCCAGAAGACGCCATTATTCTTCGCGCGACTTTCCCGCTGTTTGAGCCGCAGTCTGTGGCCAAGACCTTTCAGTCGCGTGACACTGAACTCGGTGTCGATGATGCGGCGAGCATCGCCCAACCTGATCCCAAGAATGAGTTCGTTTTGGTTGCGACCGAACCCTACGATCCCGGCGAAGCCATGATTTTCGCTTTGATTCGCGGCAGAACCGAAGAAGGCTCGGACGAGGCAGAGTTTCATGTGCTCGTGGGCAGAAATGTTTTGAACTTGGGACTGGGTCGCCACTTGCTGTCGCGCTTGTCACGCTGGACCAAAGGACGTGGCATCAGCCGGATGGTCGGTGATTTGCCGCAGGAAAACAGTCCGATTTTGGACCACGCTGACTCGTTGGGCTTTCAACGTCAAAGCGAAAGTGAAGAATCCGGATTGGTGCGTGTCGTCTTAGATGGCGGAAGCGCAGCAGAAGCCTGATCGCACGCTACATGGCGGAGTCTTATGACGCGCGTCCGCTAAAATGCGCGTTCACATGAGCGACCGAACCTCGAACACCAACTTGCTCCCGCGCGCAGGCCATCAGCGCGCTTGGTGGCGTTCGCCCGGCACACGAACGGGTCTTGCCTTTGCAATTCTGCAGGCGGCGGTCTCGCATGACGGCCCGTTGCTCGTCGTAGCGCCCGACAACCAATACGCACATCAGATCGAAAATGACCTGCGCGTCTTAGCCAGCGCACAGGCGACGATCGAAGTCCTGCCCTTTCCCGATTGGGAAACCCTGCCCTACGACAGTTTCAGTCCGCACCCCGAGATCACCTCGCAACGCCTCGCAACCTTGCATCACTTGTCTCGACTGAAGCACGGCGTCGTTGTCGTGCCTGTGCAGACCTTGGTTCAGCGGCTTGCGCCGATCTCGCACATCGTGGGCGGTAGTTTTAACTACGTACGGGGCGAAAAGCTCGATTTCGATGCCGAAAAGCGCCGTCTCGAATCAGCCGGCTACCGCAACGTCCCGCAAGTCTTGGACCCCGGCGACTTTGCAGTGCGTGGCGGTTTGCTCGATGTGTTTCCAATGGGCACCACAACGCCGTATCGCATTGAATTGTTCGATGATGAAATCGATACCTTGCGTGCCTTTGATCCAGAGAGCCAACGTTCGCAAGATCATGTGGAACACGTTCGCCTACTACCAGGGCGCGAAGTGCCTGTCAGTGAGCATTCGATCGAGCAGGTGATGCGCATCTTGCGCGAGCGGTTTGATATCGACACACGGCAGAGCGCTTTGTATAAAGACTTGAAGTCAGGCATTTTGCCGGCGGGCATTGAAGCTTGGCTGCCGCTGTTTTATACCGACGAAAAGGGGCATGCGCAGACCTCGACACTGTTCGAGTACCTGCCGCAAAACACCCTACCCGTCTTGTGCGAAGACATCGGTCCGAACTTGGATCGATTCTGGACACAAACCGAGCACCGCTACGAACAGCGCCGATATGACTTAGAGCGTCCGATATTGCCGCCCAATGAGCTGTATTGGACGCCCGATCAATTGCGCGCGCAGCTGAATCAAAACGCACTGATTGAAGTGTGCGGCAGTGCGCACCCGCGATTTCAAGATGCGTTAGCGACGGGCGTGCAACCTGTGCCGCCCTTGCCGCTCGCCGGACACTCTGATGCGCCTGCTGCGGCGTTTAAGCAGTTTGCCGCGGCCTACCCCGGTGAGATTCGCATTGCCGCGGAATCCGCGGGTCGACGTGAGGCTTTGCTTGATGTGTTCCGTGCCGCCGGCATTGCGCCTGAAGTTCGCGCGTCGCTCGGCTTTGATGCGACTGCGCAACCCAAACACATCAGCATTTGCGTCGCACCACTGACGGACGGATTCGCGACCGATTCGCCCTTGGTTGCAGTGCTCACCGAGCAGCAATTCTTCCCCGAGCGCGCGAGTCACACACGGCGCTCACGCAAGCCGGTTAGAGAACCCGAATCCATCATTCGTGATTTGGGTGAATTGACTGAAGGTGCGCCAATCGTGCACGAAGACCACGGTGTCGGTCGCTATCGCGGCTTGATCACCCTGGAAACCGACGGTGAGCTCGGCGAATACCTCGATATCGAGTACGCGAAAGGCGACCGTCTCTACGTGCCGGTCTCGCAATTGGATTTGGTCTCGCGTTATTCGGGCGCATCGCCTGAAACCGCACCGCTGCATTCATTGGGTGGCGAGCGCTGGACCAAGGCCAAACAAAAAGCCGCAGAAAAAGTACGCGACGTTGCGGCCGAATTGTTGGACATTCAAGCGCGTCGACGAGCCCGTGCAGGCATTGCGCTGGAAACCGATCGTGCGCTATATGAGCCTTTCGCGGCAAGCTTTCCATTTGAAGAAACGCCTGACCAATATGCGGCGATTGAATCCGTGCTGCGCGACCTGGCCTCATCGCAACCCATGGACCGCGTTGTCTGTGGGGATGTCGGGTTCGGCAAGACCGAGGTTGCTGTGCGCGCTGCATTCGCGGCTGCATCCGCAGGCAAACAAGTGGCTGTACTTGTTCCGACCACGTTACTGGCGGAACAGCACTACCGCAACTTCCGTGATCGATTTGCAGATTGTCCGTTGAAAGTAGACGTGCTGTCGCGCTTCAAGACCGCAAAGGAAACCAAGCTTGCACTTGAGCAACTGGAACGCGGCGAAATCGACGTCATTGTCGGCACGCACAAACTCCTGAGTCCCGACATTCGATTCAAAGATCTGGGTTTGGTCATTGTTGATGAAGAACAACGGTTCGGCGTACGGCAAAAGGAGGCGCTCAAAGCGCTGCGCGCCAATGTGCATTTGTTAACGCTCACGGCCACGCCCATTCCACGTACGCTCAACATGGCCATGGCAGGCTTGCGCGACCTTTCGATCATTGCAACGGCACCTGCAAACCGGCTCGCCGTACAGACCTTCGTCGTGCCTTGGGATACCGCACTGCTGAAAGAAGCGTTTCAACGCGAGTTGGGCCGCGGTGGTCAGGTGTACTTCTTGCACAATGACCTGGACAGCATCCAACGCATGAAGCTTACGTTGGAAGAACTGATTCCCGAAGCGCGCATCGGCGTCGCGCATGGTCAAATGCCCGAGCGCGATCTCGAGCAAGTGATGCTGGATTTCCAGAAGCAGCGCGTCAACGTCTTGCTGTGTTCAACCATTGTTGAATCCGGCATCGATATCCCGAACGCAAACACGATGATCATCAATCGCGCGGACATGTTCGGCTTGGCGCAGTTGCATCAGCTTCGCGGCCGGGTCGGTCGTTCTCATCACCGCGCCTATGCGTATTTGCTCCTTCCTGATGATCGCTCGATCACCGCAGACGCGCGAAAGCGCCTTGAAGCCATCAGCTCGATGGATGAATTGGGCGCAGGCTTCTTGTTGGCCACACATGATTTGGAAATTCGCGGCGCAGGTGAACTGCTAGGCGAAGATCAAAGTGGTCAGATGACAGAAGTGGGCTTCAGTCTGTATACCGAGCTGTTGGAGCGCGCTGTACGAAGTATCAAAGAGGGGAAGATTCCCGAATACGACGCGGATGTTGCGCGTGGCGCTGAAGTGGAATTGCACGTCCCCGCATTGATACCGGAAGACTATCTCCCCGACGTGCACACGCGGCTCACGCTGTACAAGCGCATCAGCGCCGCGCGTGATGAAGACAGTTTGCGTGACCTACAGGTCGAGCTGATCGATCGCTTTGGCTTGCTGCCGGATCCCGTCAAGCATTTGTTTGCGATCGCGGAACTCAAACTGGAAGCGACGCGCATGGGCATCAAGAAATTGGTGCTGGGTGAAAAAGGCGGACGCGTGCAATTTGTCGCACGCCCGAATATTGATCCGATGTCATTGATCAAGTTGATTCAATCGCAACCCAATCGCTATCGAATGGATGGCCCGGAAAAACTGCGCATCGTCGACGCCGATCTTCCAGACTTTGCAAGTCGCATGAAGCAGGCACAAGGCCTCTTCACCTTACTCAGAATCTCTTAAGCCTTATCGCAGCTGGCTGTCTTTACTGCCGCGACGGTTGTATCCGGCGCCTTGCCCATTTTCAGCATCTACGCTTTCTTGGCACGGCACACACAATCGCACGCCCGGCATGGCCTTTCGACGCGCAGGCGGGATCTCAGCATCACATGCCTCGCAATACTCGAGTCCTTCTCCTGCCGGCAATTGCTGCCGCGCACGCTTGATCGCATCTTTGACCGTTGCATCGATTTGGTCTTGAACTGCGCCGTCGCCGGCCCAACCGGTGGCCATTGCTTATCTCCGTATTACGACGCGCCCGAACTCAGGCGCGCTCTTGATCTTCCAAACCCACGTGGACGTGTGCCGAATCATAGACTGCTTGATCGAGCAGACCGGTTTCCTTCGCCACCAATACCGGGACTAACACTTGGCCGGTGACATTGGTCATCGTACGCATCATGTCGAGCACGCGATCAATGGCGTAGAGAATACCAATGGCGTGCAACGGAAGGCCCGCCGCGCTCAACACCACCGTCACCATGATGACAGCCGTACCCGGCACACCTGCGGTTCCGAAACTACCGAGCACCGAAGCCAGCGCAATAATGAAGTATTGCCCGGTCGACAAATCAAGCCCCATGAACTGTGCAATGAACACTGCGGACAAAGCCGGATAAATGGCACCACAGCCATCCATCTTAATGCTCGCCCCTAAGGGCACGGCGAAGCCTGCATAGTCCTTATTCACGCCTAAGTTGTCTGCCGCCGAGCGCAATGACATCGGCAATGCAGCAAAACTACTTGAGGCAACAAAGGCGACTTGCATGGCAGGCGCTGCCCCTTTGAAGAACTTCCAAGGATTCAGGCCATGTGCCAAGAGCAAACCGGAGTACACAAAGATGATGTGGAAGGCGCAGGCCGCATACAACGCAATCACAAACTTACCGAGCGGAATCAATTGCTCGAAGCCATACCCACCGACCAATGCAGCAATCAAACCGAAGGTACCAATCGGCGTGAACTCAAGTACGTAGCGCGTCACTTGAATCATGACTTCGCTGGATTGTTTGAAGATATCGCGAACACCCGCCGTCTTCGCGCCCAGCTTGACCAACGAGAACCCGATCAACCCTGCAAAGAAGATCACCTGCAAAACGGTGAAGTTGCTTGGCACGATGATGGATTGACCGTTTTCGTCCTTGCCGGTGCCCAACGCGGCCATTGCTCGGAACGGATTCTCCGGCACGAGGTTCATCAGTACCTGTAGCGGACCCGGCACATTTTTGGGTGTGTAGTCGGATGCCACCTGCATGCTAGCCACATCGACGCCGACACCCGGCTTCAGCACCCAACCGAACACCAAACCGACACCCACCGCTAACACTGCCGTGATCGCAAACCACAAGAAGGTTCGACCGCCCAAGGCGGCAATGGATTTTTGTCCATGCAAGGAACTGACGGCACTCACCACCGCGAAGAACACGAGCGGGATGGCAATCATCTTGATCAGATTGACGTAGACGTCACCCAAGGGGCCAAACCACGTGACCGCATTCTGACCCAAGGCCCAACCGGCGAACATGCCGAGCACAAAACCGGCAACTACGCGTTGCCAAAACGGAATTCGAAACCACCAGGCCATCGTACGGTCGCTATAAGAACGTTGAAGTCCAAACAATAACGGAGACAAAGCCAACCTGCATGGAATGGCGCAAGAATCCGGCGACTGTGATCCTGAACAGTCATAATGAACACAACTTCGAACGGTTAAAAACGATGAACTTCTTGAAGCCGACAGCGCTTGCTTGCCTATCCACCCTGCTAGGCGCATGTGCCGGAATGACCCCCGCCGGATCATCTCCTGCTACCGATGTCGTCATCTCGACGCCCAGCATCGACCGCCCCTCAGGGGAAACGCCCGCGTGGTGGTTTAACCAAGGTGCTGCCGAAGCGGCCAACTTGGGCGCCTCGAAAGGCCGCGCCAAGAATCTGATTCTGTTTGTGGGTGACGGCATGAGCCTGACCACGGTTGCCGCCGCACGGATTTTCGAAGGGCAAAGCAAAGGGGGCAGCGGTGAAGAGAATCGTCTGTCTTGGGAGCGCTGGCCGCACACCGCACTGAGCCGTACCTACAACACGGATTCGCAGACGCCTGACTCCGCCGGCACCATGTCCGCCATGGCGACGGGCGTCAAAACGCGCTTAGGTGTATTGAGCATCGGCCAAACTGCGCCGCGCGGAGATTGCAGCAGTGCGCGCAAAGCTGAGTTGTTGACCTTGTGGGAACTCGCCGCATCCAGCGGTATGGCCACCGGCGTCGTGTCCACCGCGCGGGTGACCCATGCCACACCCGGCGCAACGTTTAGTCACAGTGCAGATCGCAACTGGGAAGACGACACCAAACTCAAACCGAAAGATGTCGAAGCCGGGTGCGTCGACATTGCGCGTCAAATGGTTGAAACCCGGTTTGGTCACGGGCCCGATGTTTTGATGGGCGGCGGTCGTGCGCGATTCATGACGGCACAACAAACGGATCCCGAGTATCCGAACAAAAAGGGTGCGCGTCGTGATGGCAGAGATTTGATTGCAGATTGGAAAGCGCGCCATCCTGATGGCACCTATGTGTGGAACGAACAACAATTGCGCGCCGCACCGACCTCAGGTGCCCTACTCGCCTTGTTTGAACCAAGCCACATGCAATACGAGCATGATCGCGCCCGTGACGGCGCTGGCGAACCTTCGCTCGCAGAGATGACACGCGCCGCGATCACGCGCCTGAAAGCTCAGCCCAATGGCTACGTGTTGTTAGTGGAAGGCGGCCGTATTGACCATGCAAACCACGCAGGGAATGCCTATCGCGCGCTCTCTGACACGGTTGCATTGTCTGATGCTGTGCGCGCCGCACAAGAAATGTCCGATCCGGCAGATACCTTGATGATCGTGACGGCAGACCACTCGCATACCTTGACCTTCGTCGGTTACCCCGCGCGCGGCAACCCCATCTTGGGCAAGGTGAAAGGCGGCAGTGGCGAATCGAGTGACGCTACGAAGTACGCACGCGATGCGTCTGGCCTTCCGTACACCACCTTGGTCTACGCAAATGGCCCGGGCAATGTCGGTGCGACCTCGCAGCAAGCAGAAGGACCGAAAAAGTTTGGTCACGAAGTGCGCAACTACAAGCGTCCGTTGAACGCGCGTCCGAATCTTGAAAACGTCAACACCGAAGATCCCGATTACATGCAAGAGGCTTTGGTGCCGATGGGTTCCGAAACACATGGCGGTGATGACGTCGGTGTGTGGGCGTGGGGTGCAGGTGCCAATGCCGTACGCGGTAATGTCGAAGAAAACACCATCTTCCATTTCCTCTTGCAATCGAGCCCGCGCTTGCGCTCCGCACTCTGTGCAAAATCCACGTGCGTTCAAGGGGTTCCAACAACACTCCCTGACCCTACGAAGTTCGTAGGCACCGACAATCGCTAGTTTTTCACGTGATGCTTCGTATTGAAGCTCGATAATCAAAGGACTGAAAGGAGCTTGAATGAACACCTCGTTGAAAAATAAGGTCTGCGTCGTCACTGGCGCAGCCAATGGCATCGGCAAGCGAATCGCCGAAGTGTATGCACAGGCCGGCGCACGTGTCGCAATCGCAGACTTGAAGATCGATGCTGCCGAAGCGGCAGCGCAAGAAATTCGCGCTGCGGGTGGCGAAGCGCTTGCAGTGGCCATGGACGTCACCCAAGAACAGCAAGTCATCGACGGCATTGCCAAAGTGGTCGGCGAATGGGGCAAAGTCGATGTGCTGGTCTCTAACGCCGGCATTCAGATCATCAACAAGATCACCGACTTCGCCTTCGAAGACTGGAAGAAGATGCTCGCCATTCATTGCGACGGCGCGTTCTTGACTGCGCGAGAATGCATGCGCGATATGGAAAAACGCAAAGCGGGCGGCGCCATCATCATGATGGGCTCGGTGCACTCGCATGAGGCTTCGCCACTCAAGGCGCCGTATGTGACTGCGAAGCATGGCCTGCTGGGTTTGGCTCGCGTCATTGCGAAAGAAGGCGGCAAGCTTGGCATCCGTTCGAACGTGATTTGTCCGGGTTTCGTGCGCACGGCTTTGGTGGACAAGCAGATTCCTGAGCAAGCAAAGGAGCTCGGCATCAGCGAAGAGGAAGTGATTAAGAACGTGATGTTGAAAGAAACCGTCGATGGCGAGTTCACGACCGTCGATGACGTTGCCAATGTCGCCTTGTTCCTCGCCGCTTTTGAAACCAATGCCTTGACCGGTCAAAGCATCATCGTCAGCCATGGCTGGCACATCAACTAAGCATCAGGATCGGCTTGACCGTATCCAAGCGTGCGCGGCGGAATACCCGACGATTGCACTGGTACTCCAAGGCGGTGGCGCCTTGGGCGCGTACCAGTGCGGTGTCTATGAAGGACTGACGGAAGCCGGTGTCCTGCCCAATTGGCTCGCGGGCATTTCAATTGGCGCCATCAATGCCGCGATCATTGCGGGCAATCCCCCTGAAGAGCGGTTGGCGCAACTCAAGAGTTTTTGGGATCAAATCAGTCACCCTGGCGACGCGTTGTCGATGCCGGCCACGTATATGCGGAGTATGTTGTCCGCGTTTCCGCAAACCGACTTAACGCATTCTTGGGCGGCCGCTTTGAGTGCGGGGGCAGCGATGCTCAATGGCCAATCCGGCTTCTTTGAATCCAGACCGGTGTCACCCTTCTTCAACTTGGGCGGCGGCGATGCAGCGACAAGTTTCTACGACACAGCGCCCTTAAAGCAGACATTGGAACGCTGTGTCGATTTCGATCGCATCAATCACAAAGACAGTTGCCGCTTGACCGTGGGTGCTGCGGAAGTGACGACCGGTAACTTCCGCTACTTCGACAGTCGAGAAACCAAGATCAGGCCAGAACACATCATGGCGTCTGGCGCGTTACCGCCCGCCTTTCCTGCGGTGGAAATTGATGGCGTGGCGTACTGGGACGGCGGGCTGATTTCAAATACACCGCTCGAGTACGTACTCGATCTATGGCCGCGCGAAGACACGTTGGCATTGCAAGTCGATCTGTGGAGTGCACGCGGGCCGATGCCAAACTCGATGCTTGAGGTGCTCGAGCGCCAGAAAGACATTCAGTACTCCAGCAGGACGCGTCACGGCACTGACATGGTCGCGCGTACACAACGCTTGCGCACCGCACTGGGTGAACTCATCAAGCGACTACCCGATAAGAAAGTGCCAGACGAACTCGAAGCAGCGCTTGCACCTTGGCTCGACGATCGCGTGTTCAACATCGTGCACTTCATCTATCAGGCGAAGTCGCACGAAGAGAATTTCAAAGACTACGCATTTGGAAAGTTCGCGATGCGCGAACACTGGGAAAGCGGCCTACGCGATACCCGTATGACGATGGCGCATCCTGAGTTTTTAAAACTGCCGGATCGCGCCAAGGGCTATGCAGTGCACGATGTGCACCGCAATGCCGAGAAGTCTCAGGTGAAGCCCGAATAGCGTTTAGAAGGGTTTGGCGATGACCAGCCAAACCACGACGAGCAACAGCAACACGGGAATCTCATTGATCCATCGAAGTTGCTTTGAACTTGCCAAGCGTTGGCCCGCGTCGGCGGACTTCAGCATGCGGCCAATCCAAATGTAATAAGCAAACAGGACAGCCACGATCAACACTTTGGCGTGCAGCCATCCACCTTGAATCTTGAAGCCTAACCACAGGACAAGACCGAAGATCAGCATGACGCCGAACATCATGTGGCCGAAACGCATGAGTCGCTTGCCCATCAAGATGAGTCGCGCACGCACTTCTGCCGCATCACCGACCTCAGCAATATTGACCAAGATTCGCGGCAAATAGAACACGCACGACATGAAGGCAATCGCGAAAACCAGATGCAATGTTTTAATCAAGGGGTACCACGTCGCCATAGACTATTCTTCCCGTGAGATTCAGACATCATAGGCCGAATGCGTAATTCCCCAAAAATCTACGATCAAAAGTACTTCGACCGCTGGTATCGCGGCCGCACGATTGGCACGCGTGCGGAAGTCGAGCGCCTAGTGACCTTGGCGGTTGCAACCGCCGAGTACCACTTGGAGCGCCCTATTCACAGCGTTCTGGATATCGGCTGTGGTGAAGGACCTTGGCAACCGATCTTGAAGCGGCTGCGCCCGAAGGCGCGCTATATGGGTTTTGATTCGAGCGAGTACGCGGTACGTAAATTCGGCGCACGTCGGAACATTCATTTCGCGCGATTCGCGGATTTCGAGATGTTGCGTCCTTGCCCGCCTGCGGACCTCGTGGTCTGTTCAGACGTGCTGCACTACCTCACACCACGAGAAATTGACCGCGGGCTACCGGGCCTCGTCGAACTGACGGGTGGCATCTTGTGCCTGCCGACTTTTGTGCGCGGCGACGCTCTGGAAGGTGATTTCCACGATTTTCATCAACGTCCTGCGTCGTTTTATACCCGTCGCCTCGAGGCATTGGGCATGCAGGCGCTGGGCAATCACTGTTGGATCGACGCCGATCATCCGCTGACCGGACTGGAAAAACGGTGAGGTTGCGCACGAAAAATGACTGCTGAGTGCGCTATGCTGCAATGCACAAGCGGAGAACTGCATGTTTTATCAATTGAATGAATACACGCGTGCATGGCTACAGCCTTGGACATTCCTGGCAGATGCCGGCGCACAAATGTATTCCTCACAAGGCAGTTGGATGTCCCAACTCCCTTGGGCAGACCGCGCGGCTGCAGGCTTCGAACTCTTCCACCGCTTGGCCAAAGATTATGAAAAGCCCCGCTTCGGCATCGATCGTGTCGAGGTGAATGGAAAAGAGTGTGCTGTTTTGCAACGCACCGTTCTCGCGAAGCCCTTCTGCAATTTGGAACACTTCAATCGTTTGTCAGATGACTCGGCAACCGTCAAACGATTGACGAATGCTGCCAATGTTTTGGTCGTTGCACCGCTCTCGGGCCATCACGCCACTTTGTTGCGCGATACCGTTGGCAGCTTGCTTCAAGACCACAATGTATTTATCACGGACTGGGTCGATGCCCGCATGGTGCCGGTCAGCGAAGGTGAGTTCTCACTCGAAGACTACGTGACCTACATCGAAGACTTCATTCGTGAAATTGGCGCAGATGATCTGCACGTGATCAGTGTGTGCCAACCGACGGTGCCGACCTTGGCTGCAGTGTCATTGATGGCTGCGCGCGGTGAACCTACGCCGACTTCATTGATCATGATGGGTGGCCCAATCGACACGCGTCGCTCGCCCACGTCTGTCAACAATTTGGCGACGCGCCATCCATACAGTTGGTTCGAACAAAATGTGATTCACATCGTGCCGGCGAATTATCCCGGTGCAGGTCGTCGCGTCTATCCCGGCTTTTTGCAACACATGGGCTTCATTGCCATGAATCCCGAACGTCATGCCGTATCGCATTGGGACTTCTATCGCGACCTTGTCAAAGGCGATCTGGAAACGGCGCAAACGCACCGTCGCTTCTACGACGAATACAACGCGGTGTTGGATATGCCGGCCGACTACTATTTGGATTGCATTCGCATTGTCTTCCAAGACCACCTGTTGCCGCGCGGTCTGTGGGACATCCATGGCGAACGCGTCGACCCCTCCAAGATCCGTTCTTCCATCATGACGATTGAAGGCGAATTGGATGATATTTCAGGTGTGGGGCAAACCAGCGCTGCACATGATCTCTGCACGGGCGTAAGTGCGGATCACAGAGAAAAGCTGGTCATTGAAGGTGCCGGTCACTACGGTATTTTCAGTGGTCGCCGCTGGCGCACACAGGTGTACCCGAAGGTCCGGGATTTCATCGCACGTCAGCGCGCCTAAAAATCAAGCTATCCTGCAACGAGCCTCTCAAGGAACGTTGCATGAACCGGAACCTTGTATTTCTCGCGTGTCTCACCGCCGGATTAAGCGCACATGCGTTTGCGTACGCGGCCACGAAGCAACCGGCTGAGAAGCCGACCTATCAAACTGCCAAGCAAATCATTGATGCGGCTCCGGCTGAAGCCTGGCGCATGCCAGATCCCTCGCATGTGCTTTACATGGACCTGGCCAATGGCAAGCGCGTCATCATCGAGCTCGCGCCCGACTTTGCCCCGCAACACGTCGCCAACATTCAAGCTTTGGCGCATGGCGGCTTCTGGAACGGCTTGTCGATCTATCGCGCACAAGACAATTACGTCGTGCAGTTTGGCGATCCGGACGCTGACGATGCCACGAAAGCGAGACCTCTGTCGGCAAACGCAAAGTCGAAACTTCCGGCCGAATTCGAACGCAGCAGCAAAGGCTTGCCTTTCCATCGTCTGAAAGATGTCGACGGCTGGGCACCCGAAACGGGCTTTTCAAACGGATTTCCCGCTGCACGTGATCCGGCCACACATACTGCTTGGATGACCCACTGTTACGGCACCTTGGGTGCGGGCCGAGGCAACGAGTCCGATAGCTCCACCGGTGCAGAACTCTATGTGATCATCGGCGACGCACCGCGCGGACTCGATCGAAACATCACGGTCGTCGGTCGCGTATTGCAGGGCATGGAGTACTTGAGTGCCACGCCACGCGGGCCCGCCCCCATGGGGTTCTTTGAAGATCCAACACAGCGCGTGCCGATTCAATCGATTCGTCTTGAAAGCGATGTCCCGGCAGCCGAACGTACTCCGTTGCAAGTGCTGCGCACGGACACCGCCTGGTTCGACCGCGCGACCGAAGCGCGCCGCAACAGGCGTGACGAATGGTACAAGCGCCCTGCCAACCATATTGGTATTTGTAGTATTTCGCCCGTGGTACGTACGCCCAAGTAAGCTTGGGAGACCTCACTTTGCAACAGGAGATGCACCCATGTTTGTGCTCCGTGTACGCATGACTGGTGATGATGGACAGATTCGAACCATGATGAATCTGCTGGAGGGGATGGACGGTGTCCATTCAGTAGAGGAAGTCGCGGATCTGATGCCGCACATGGATGACCCGGATTCAAGCTCTTCCGGATTGAGCGACGAACTGGGCCCCACGGTGCACGAGGTCGAGGTCGAAGTATCGAATCGATCAACCTCCGCAAAAGTGCAAGAAGCAATGGATGCATTGGCCTATGACCTCGACATGATGGTCGAATTCGAATCGGTGGATAACGAATGAAAAAAGTAATCTTGGGGATGTCCGCACTCGCCTGTGCGGCAGGTGTTTTCGCGTCTGCGAATGCACCCAATAAGGCGGCGGTTGCACCCGCAGCAAATCCGAATCCGCCGGTATGTGCGGATATTCCAATCGCCGGTAAGACCGCCGGCATGGTGACCACGCCGAGCAGTGAATCTGCCTGGGGCGGTCAACGCGCAGATGGCGCAGAGACTTTGTCTGATCGCGTCGTCAGCTACAAGATCGATGCCACGTTGGACCCGGTCAAACACACCGTGAAGGGTGAGCAGCAATTGGGTTGGCGGAATCGCAGCGCACAACCCGTGTGCAGCGTGTACCTCCATTTGTATTTGAATGCATTCAAGAAAGGCAGCACCTTCCGTACTGAACAAGAAAAGGGCTTTAAGTTCCGATCGGGCGTCGCTTCAGATGAAAAAGAAGCCGGCAATGCGAAGTTGATTAGCGTGATGCAGAACGGCCAAGCGGTGAAATGGCAATTCGTGCATCCAGACAACGGCCCGAAGACCGACGAAACCGTCGTTCGCTTGGACTTACCCACCGCAGTCGCGGCGGGTGCAACCACGAATCTCGACATCCAATTTGAGAACCAATTGCCGCGCGTCGTCGCACGTACCGGCTATTTCGATACCTTCCATCTGGTGGGTCAGTGGTTCCCGAAAATCGGCGTCCTTGAGTTGCCGGGCGAACGCGGTGCCACCGCACCCCGTTGGAATGCTCACGAAATGCATCTGCATAGTGAGTTCTATGCAGACTTCGGCAGCTATGACGTGAAACTCAAAGTACCGAAGAACTACATCGTCGGTGCAACGGGTGAACTTCAAGGCACGCCTGTTGAAGATGCCGGTTGGACCACCCATCACTACAAGCAAGACGACGTACATGACTTTGCTTGGACCGCCTACGACAAGTACGGCGTGCCGATGGAAACGACATGGCGCAGCCCGGCCGGGCACGACGTCAAGGTCCGCGTGTTGTATCCGAAGGGGTACGAAGCGACCGGTAAGTTCGTCATGAAATCCACAGTGGATTCTTTGGCGTATTTCTCCAAGACGCTTGGCGCCTATCCGTACAAGACCGTCACCGCAGTGGTCCCGGCGTACAACGCGGATGAAGCAGGTGGCATGGAGTATCCCACCTTCTTCACGGCGACATTGACCAAGCCCAGCACGAAGGGCTATGGCGTTCCCGACTTGATGTTGGATTTCGTCACCATCCACGAATTCGGTCATGGCTATTTCTACGGCATCCTCGCGTCGAATGAGTTCGAAGAGCCGATGCTGGACGAAGGCATGAACGAGTATTGGGACATGCGCATGGTGCGTGATCTCAATCGCGGCCCGAAGATCGAGCGCTTCGATGGCAAAGGCTTCGTGCCGTTCAATGCATTCGCTGCCGAACGCGTGATGTCACGTCCCGAGCATCCTGAAGATCCGCTGGGTAACAGCGCCTGGGATCGTAAGACCAGCCAAAGCTATACGCGCGTGTATCAAGGCACGTCCACCGTCATGCACGACATCGAGACCGCCGTCGGTCGTGAAACGATGGAAAGCGCCATGAAGCTGTATTACGACCGTTGGAAGTTCAGACATCCGGGCATTGCCGATTTGGAACAGGCACTGATCGATGGCACGGGTCGCGCGGACATCATCAAGCCCTACTTCGCCGCTCAAATCTATGGTGCAAAGCGTTTGAATGATCGAATTGCAGCGGTCACCACGAAGTCCGCAGCAGGCGGCTATGAAACGCATGTCGACTTCCGTCGTAGCGGCGTGGCTTTGCCACGTTCTTTGGTGGTGACATTTAAGGACGGCAGTCAGCAGACGCTGTCTGTCAACGACACGAAGCCCAAGCAAGATTACAAATTCTTGAGCGCCTCGCCCGCCGTTTCTGCTGCCTTGGACCCGAATGGCGGCAACTACGTCGACATCGACCTCAATGACAATGCGCGCTCGGTTGCCGCGGTGAATACCAATGGTTTCACCACGACTGCCCGAAGCGCGTTTCAAACCGTATTCGGCTGGATGCTTGCCCTATGACAACTGAAATCTCACATGCGCGCATTGGCGCCTTCAAAGCCATTGGCCAAAGCTTTGGCGCCAGCTTCCGTCACTGGCGCTGGCTTAGTCTCACGGTCTTGTTTGCATTGTTGCTTGGTTGGATTGCTGCATTGCCGATCGTTCGACAACTGAAGGCCAGCCTGGGCTTCAATCCATCCGCCGCTTCAACAGACCTGGGTGATCGTATTCAAGCCTGGGTGGAATCCATGCGTGCGTTCGCCGGGAACACCGAAGGTGTTTCGCAGTTCGTCCTGGGATTGTTGAGCTGTGCCATCGTTGCTTGGTTGCTGAAAATTTGGCTCGCCAGCGGCTTGGTCGGCAGCGTTCGTGGCGGCCGCGGCTTGGGCTATCGCGAGTTGATTCGCGTCGCCAATGCGGGCTTCTGGGCACAGCTGAAGCAAAGCCTGATCTTTATCTTGGTACTGATCGTGCTTGCCCTGCCCGCGTACTTCACCTTCAAGTGGTCGTCGGGTGTCAGCAAAGTGGCGGTCACCGCTGAACAAACTGCGCATGCGGCATCCATCGTCAATTGGGTTGTCGCTGTGACCGTGCTGTTGTTCTTGCTGTGGTTTGACTTGGCACGCGCCGCGTTGTCCAACATGAGCGACGCAAAGCCGCGCGTACGCGGCACCGTGATGAAAGGTCTGAAGACTTTGTTCAAGCGTCCGTTTGCGTCGATTTTCGGCTTTGTCTTGTTCTTGCTGCTTGGGCTCGCCGCGTTGGCGTTGATCAGTGCACCGCTCATGGGTATCCAGAATGCTTGGATTGCCCTCGTCGTCGTGGCATTGGCTACAGCAGTGGGCGGATTGTTCCGCGTGATGCGTCTGGAAACACTCGCCAGAATCTCGCGCTAATCAACTTCGGCTTCATCCAAACCGGCGGACACAAATCCGCCGGTTTGTCTTTTCCATAACCGTGCATACAAGCCGTCGGCCTCCAGCAGACTGGCATGTGTACCGCTCTCAACGATATGCCCTTGGTCCATGACCACCAAGCGGTCCATCCGCGCAATGGTTGACAGGCGATGTGCAATCGCAATGACGGTTTTGCCGTCCATCAAGGTGGCCAGCGAGTCTTGAATGACCGCTTCCACTTCAGAATCCAAAGCCGACGTGGCCTCGTCGAGCACCAGTATCGGCGCATCTTTAAGTAGCACGCGCGCAATCGCGATTCGTTGCCGTTGCCCGCCCGAAAGTTTGACACCGCGCTCGCCGACATGTGCATCTAAGCCGCGGCGCCCTTCACTATCGATCAGATTCGGCACGAATCCATCTGCGCGCGCTGCCGCGAGCGCCGCATACAACTGCGTGTCTGTCGCGTCAGGCTGCGCAATCCGCAGGTTGTCGCGAATGGATCGATGCAATAACGACGGCTCTTGTGTCACCACACCCGTGGCATGCCGCAAGCTGTCTTGCGTGACCTTCGCAATGTCTTGTCCATCGATCAGAATTCGTCCGCCTTCCAAATCGTAGAAGCGCAACAGCAAGTTCATCAGCGTGGTTTTACCTGCACCTGAAGGTCCGACCAAGCCGACGCGTTCACCCGGCTTCAAATGGAGGTCGAGGCCACTGATGACGCCACTGCCCTGTCCATAGTGAAAGTGGATGTCCTCGAAGCGAATATCGCCTGCACCCACGCGCAATGCCGGTGCATCTTTGGCATCCACCACGGTCAAAGGCTTGGCGACCGTCTCCATGCCATCTTGCACCGTTCCGATCGATTCGAAGATGCCGTTCACCACCCACATGATCCAACCTGACATGTTGTTGATTCGAATGACCAAACCCGTCGACAGCGCGATGGCACCTGCGGTGATGTGGCCGCCTGACCACAACCAAATTCCCAATGCGCCCGTGGCGGCGATCAGGAGCCCGTTCCACACCGTGATGCTGATATCCATCAGCGTGGTGAGGCGCGTCATGGCCCGTACTTTGTCGACGTTCTCTTGCACCGATTCACGCACATAGGCGTCTTCACGTGTGCCTTGCGGGAAGAGCTTTAGGGCACTTGCATTGGTATAACCATCGACAACCCGGCCCATGAATTTCGATTTGGCGGTCGAAGCGGCCAATGACCGCACTTTGGTACGCGGTACAAAGAACACAAGTAATGCGATATAGCCCACTAACCATATGGCCAAAGGCAAGCTCAATTTCGGATCCGCTTTTGCAAAAAGTACCAGCGCGGTAATTGTGTAAATCACGACGTACCAAATGGCGTCCACGATCTGCACAGCTGACTCGCGCAAGCTGGCACCGGTTTGCATGATGCGATTGGCAATACGTCCGGCAAAGTCATTGTTGAAGAAGGCCAAGCTTTGCATGGACACATGTCGATGCTGCTGCCAACGCACCAAGGCCGTGAACGAAGGCAACATCGCTTGGTTCACGAGTAAGTCATGCGCAAGCAAGAGCAAGGGCCGAATGACAACGACGACTACCGCCATCCAGAGCAACTCATGCCCATGAATCGACAAGAAGTCGCGCACGGGTAGACCCTGCGCCAGATCAACGATGCGTCCCACAAACGAGAACAGAGACACTTCGACCAGGGCCACAAAGAACCCCAATACACAGGTCCAAAGCAAAACGCCCTTTGCCTGCTTCAGATAGTGCACATAGAAGCGCCAAAGCGAAGCCGGCGGTGCGCCGACTTGCACCGGCTTAAACGGGTCAATGCGTGATTCGAACCATTTGAAGATCATGGTTCATTGTGCACGACGTGCGCGAGCGCAGAGTCACGTCGTACCGAAATAGCGCGTCTGCAGTTGGGCCACGGCTGTTTCACCAAGCATAGGCCGACCCAAGTGATATCCCTGCACGAAGTCGCAGCCCAAGGATTCGAGCACTTCCAAAGTCTTCTGATCTTCCACACCTTCGGCGACCGCGGTAATCCCCAGTCGATGCGACATGTCGATCATGGAACCGACAAGGTGCTGAAGTCGCTGACGATGCAACAGTGTACGAATGAAGACCTGATCGATCTTGAGCTCTGAGACCGGGAAATCTTTCAAATAAGCGAAGGACGCATAGCCGGTACCGAAATCGTCAATGGCAATCGAGACGCCACTGCGCTTCAAGGTCATCATGCCGTCGATCACGGCATCGGCATTCTCTGCAAATGCCGTTTCGGTAATTTCGAGAACAAGCCGCTCAGGCGGCACATTCCAAATGCCCATGGCGCGCAGCACCAAATCCGGGAACACAGGATCTGCAGCAAAGAGCGGCGAAATGTTCACTGAGACACTTATGTCAGGCGCGAACTCCAACCACTGAGACAGCAAGCGCAAGGAGGAGTGCAGGCTCCACATCGTCAAATCTTGAATGAGCCCGCCCCGCTCGGCCATCGGAATAAAGACATTGGGTGGGACAAAGCCACCTTCCGTGGGCCAACGCGCGAGAGATTCAAACGCCACAATTTTTTCCGGCGATCGCGCGGAATGAATCGGCTGCAAATACAGCTGGAGCTCGTTCTGTCGAATCGCTTGCACCAAACGCTCGTGCTCATACTGCGTCGCGCTGGCATCGCTCCGGTGCATTTCGTAGCTGTATTGGTTATTGACGGCGCGCGCACAGGCGCGGTCGGCCGCCATTAACAAGGCATCGAAATCTTGGCCATCGCTGGGGAAATAGGCAGCACCTACGGCAACGCGCACGCGAAACTTACGGTCGCCGATTTCAACCGGATCGGAGAATGAGCGCGCAATCCGGCCTGCCGCCAACTCCAAATGGTTTCGGCTACGTAGATTGCAGAACACGACTGCACAATCGGCCTCGCCGATGCGGACTAATTTGTCGCCCGGACGCAAGGCTTCGCGTACGCGTTCCGGCATGGCGTGATACAGCGAATCACCGAGCTCATGCCCATAGAGCAACTCGAGATCACGAAGTCTCTGCAAACGTGCGATGACCAATCCGACAGGCGCAACGTCGCCGTTGTCACTTTGGATCGCGCGGTCAAACTCTTGACGCAATGCATGCAATCCGATCAAAGGAACAACTCCGAAGGATCCAATCCGAACGCACCCGGACCCAGGGTGCGCATGATATGTACGCTCGCGTCTTCGCGTGTTTCGGACAGATCCATTGAATGGAAATGACCCAGCGTTTTCTTGCTCTCGTCGGTCAACACCATGATGCGAGGACGTAGGCGCAACAATGCGTTCTGCACCATGACAATGGCGACCTCACCTGTGTTGAGTTCGACCAAGGATCCCACCGGGTAGATACCGAGGCACTTCACGAATTCTTCGACCAGCTCACTGTGGAAGCGCTTGCCGCGCTGCGCGTAAAGCTCATGCAAGGATTCAGAGCGCGAAATCGCAAATCGGTGCGGACGGTCTGCACTCATCGCATCAAAGGCATCGACGATCGCTGCCAGTCGGCCCGCCATTGGAATGCTCGCACCCATCAAACCCAAGGGATAACCGGTGCCGTCGTAGCGTTCGTGGTGGCACTTGACCATGGCGACCGTATCGACATCTGTGAACCCCATGTCTTCGATGCGGCGCATGCCATGTGCCACATGCTGCTCAACCACATTGCGCTCGTCGGGTTTGAGTTCACGACGTACGTTCAAAATTTCTTCGGGCACATCGACCATGCCGATGTTCATGATCAATCCGCCCACCGCAATCGCATTGATGCGGTCATGCGGCAGTGCCAATTCATGTGCAAACGCGGCAGACAATGCGCAGCAGTTGATCGCATGCAAATAGCCATAGTTGGAATCGCGCTTGAGCGCCATCAACCACAGGAAGGCATCCTGATTTTGCGTGACGTTGCGGACGACGGGCTCTGCCGCTTGCTCGAGCTCTTCTCGCGAAACAGAGCGCCCTTCCCGCATTTCTTCAAACAATTGTGTGGTGCGTTCGACCACGAAGGTGATCGCCTCGCGGGCCACCTGCAGATCGACCGGCGTTGGGAGTCGACCCGTCTTATGCGGCACGGTGACATGCAATTCGGGCTTGGCGATAGTTGCGCTGGACGCAACAAACGGCGACTTGATCCCGTTTGCCGGTCTCGGAAGGCTACGCAGCTTTGCAGAAATTTCGGGTTTGCTGAGATCCACGTCGACGAAGACGGTCTTGCAGTACTCCGCCAACAATTTGATGTCAGCGGGCGTTTCGATCAGCAGTCCTTGCAAGAGGAAGGGGGTTCCCGCCCATGGCCTATCGAGCCGGCAGACCCACATGCCCAGCTCAAGAGAACCGACAGGAATTTCATGCTCTTCCAGCATTCGTGCAAAAGACTCGATCAGGCCAATTCAATCAGGTTACCCCGAAAAACTCTGAATGTGACTACGCGCCTTTGACAACTTGGACCGGCTCAAGTCGCAAGTCTTGGAAATCGAAGCTGAAATCCGTCAACGGAGAGATGGCTTCCATGCGGGCGCCTACGGGCTTGCCATCCGGGTTCAGCTGGAAAGTCATGAAAGCATCGGCATTGAGCGAACGGTCATCCCAACGAATGATGAATGTCTCGCCTTGCCAGTGTTCCAACTTGCCCTTCAATTGCGGGGTCTTGCTGAACTGGATATTCAATGCGCCATTCGCGAGTGTGAGTGCAATATCGCCATACCACGGGTCTCGCCAAGTGCCCGCGTAGCCGGAAAGCGGCAGCTGCGGTTTACCGGCTTTACGTGCGGCCACGTGTTTCTGCCAACTGCTGTCGGAATCTGCTTGTGCTTTGTCGTAGGCCTTTCCATATGCGGCCAACCAATCATTGCCGCTGCCGCCGTTCAAAAGCATATCAATCGCTTTATAGGTGACCGCATTGAAGGCGACACCGACTTCTTGGTTGGTCAGCACGACCACACCCATGTGGCTATTCGGCAACAAGGTCAAGCGCGAGACTTGTCCCGGCCAACCGCCCGTATGCCAAATCAAGCGATTGCCCTGATAATCGCCCACGTTCCAGCCTTGCGCATACCCCATCATGTTGGGCGCCGCCGGTGCAAGCTCAGGGATTGAAGATTTGCCTACCGGGATCGGTGTGAGCACATTCCATAGATCACGTGCTGCGCGATCGCTGAACAATTGTTTGCCCTTGGCATCGCCACCCGCTTTGCCGCCATACAACATGGTGTTCATCCAACGCGTCAAATCATGCACGCTGGAATACAGGCCGCCTGCACCCGGTGCGTTGAACCATGTCAGCGTACCGACGGGTTTCAACTCGGTGAAGTTGAATTTCGCATGACCCGTTGCGACGTTGTCGCCTGCCTTTAAATCGTCGGCGTTGTAGCGCGTTTCAGTCATTCCCAACGGCGCAAAGAAACGCGTGGCGAGGAATTGCTTGAACGACATGCCGCTGACTTCTTCAATCACCAGTGAGGCCACTCCGAACAAGATGTTGTCGTAGGCATAACGTGCACGGAACGAACCCGTGAGGGGTACGTCTTTCAAGCGTTGGGCCACTTCCTTGGTGCTATAGGTTGTTGTCGGCCAGTACAAAAGATCGCCTGCGCCCAAGCCCAATCCGCTGCGATGCGCAAGCAAGTCACGGATGCGCATGTCATGCGTGATATAGGGATCAGACATACGGAACCACGGCAGATGGTCGATGACACGATCATCCATTGAAAGCTTCTTCTCATCGGCCAACATTTGCAGTGCTGCGGCTGTGAACGCCTTGGTGTTCGAGGCGATGGCGAACATCGTGTGTTCGTCCACTTTGCCCGGCTTGCCCATTTCGCGTTCGCCGTAGCCGCGCTCATGCACGACTTTGCCGTCTTTGACAATCGCCACAGCGATACCGGGCACGTCAAAACGCTTTCTAACGGCATCGACGTAGGCATCAAATTCCGCCCAATCGGGTTCCGCACGTGCGACATGCGGCTTCGCAGCTGCGATTGCCGCGTCTTGTTGCGGCGGTGCTGCAAAAACAGGCGCCGTTGCCAAAAACAACACAGCCGCAAAGTACTTGATGGACATACGTGTCAGACCCCTGGAGAACCCTTCGAATGTAACAAATCGTGTCGCGTCGCACCTAGGCCAAAAGGCCTAGATGTGAACGTGAATCACGAAAGTCTTTACGCGGAAGCCGAGCGCTGCGCTTCGCTCAACTGAGCCAGCCCTTTGCGTTTGCGCGGCGCGCATACCAAAGCAAGGCAATGGCGATGACTGTGACCGTGATGGGCATCGTCAACGCTTCTGTTGCACCCACGTTTTGAATCATGTCGGTGATCACCATGCCGGAACTAAAAAGCACGACAATCGCAACAAGCGAAATCATGAAAAACGCAACAGACAGTCTCTTTCGCATGATCAAAAGAATAGAAGCAATGACGCCTGTCCCGACGGCGATACCATCGATCCACCACAGCCACTGCGGCATCAATGCATTCACTTTGCGTTGACCTTCGGTCAGTTCTGCGAGTTGCTCCGGTGTCATGTTCATTTGCATCCAGAACATGGCGAGCCCAATGAGATTCCAAGCTAAAGCAAGTACGGCAACGAGTCGAAATGTGGCGGTGCGCGGTGCGCTCAATGTATCCATTGTCCTTCCCCATACGCCCCGAATCGGGTGCCCTGTGAGCGTAGCCCAATTCTGTATCCAGAGGCCTGCCATTCAACGCTTCAGGGCACGATGCGGCCGTTCCTGCGATCATATGCCTATGGAAAACACGCCCGAATTCAGCACCCTACCGCTCTCGCCCCAACTCCGCTCCGGCCTGGATGCGCTCGGATATCAGAAGATGACCCCCGTGCAGTCACTTGCATTGCCGGTGATCTTGTCAGGGAAGGACCTGATCGCCCAAGCGCCCACCGGCAGTGGCAAGACCGCTGCGTTCGGCTTGGGGCTGCTTGAGCGGATTGACGCTAGCCAAGTCCGCACGCAATCTTTGGTCCTCTGCCCGACGCGGGAGCTCGCGGATCAAGTAGGCAAACAGTTGCGCAAACTCGCGACCGGCATCCCCAATCTCAAACTCTCGATTCTGTGCGGCGGGATTCCGCTTGCGCCGCAACTGGCATCACTCACACATGCACCACACGTCGTGGTCGGCACACCTGGACGCATTTTAGAGCTCATTGAAAAAGGGGCATTGGACCTTTCATCCGTCGCCGTGTTCGTCTTGGATGAAGCGGATCGGATGCTCGATATGGGCTTTGAAGAAGACATCCGCGCGATCTCGAAACGCATGCCGAAACAACGGATGGGCTTGATGTTTTCAGCGACCTTCCCAGAAGCCATTCGTGCTTTGGGTAAAGCGCTGCTACAAAACCCCGTTGAGGTCTCGGTGGACTCGGTTGAAAGCACGCCCGATATCAAGGCTCGCTTTATCCATACCGACGCCGAGAAACGAATGCCGCAATTGGCGGCCGCATTGATGCACTACCGGCCTCAGTCGACGGTCGTTTTCTGCAACATGCGTCGTGACACAGAGGAAGTTGTGCGCTCCTTGGCGCATTACGGCTTCAGTGCTTTGGCGCTGCATGGCGATATGGAACAACGCGACCGCGAAGAAGTATTGGTGCGATTTGGCAATCGCAGTTGTTCGGTGTTGGTGGCCAGCGATGTCGCTGCGCGCGGTCTCGACATTGACATCATCGATGCGGTCGTGAATTACGAATTGCCTTCAGATGCAGATACGTATTTGCATCGCATTGGCCGCACAGGGCGTGCAGGACGCAGTGGTCTCGCGCTGAGCTTGGTGTCTGATGGCGAAGACAACAGAGCGCGCGTCATCGACTTGCATCTGGGCAAGGCGACCGAGTGGGAAAGCATTCCCGCGCTGGAAGGTCGACCGCGTGCCGTGCCACAGGCACCCATGGTCACGTTGCGACTGGATGCAGGCCGCACAGACAAACTTCGCCCGGGCGACATCGTTGGCGCACTCACGGGCGACGTGGGTCTGAAGAAAGAGGCCGTTGGCAAGATTGATGTGTTTGCCACGCGCAGCTATGTTGCAATTGCCCACCCACAAGCCGGGCAAACGCTAGAGAAACTGCGTCAGGGCAAGATCAAAGGCCGGAAGGTTCGCGTCAATCGACTGTGAGGCGCGGCGCACCGCACCTCACACACGCTTAAAGCATCGGCAAATCGAGGCCTTGCTCGCGCGCGCAGTCTTGAGCGATGTCATAGCCCGCATCGGCGTGGCGCATGACACCGGTACCCGGATCATTCCAAAGCACGCGCGCGATACGCGCGTCAGCGGCTTCGCTGCCATCACACACGATCACGACGCCGCTGTGTTGCGAATAGCCCATACCGACACCGCCGCCGTGGTGCAGTGACACCCAAGTCGCACCACCCGCGACATTGAGCATGGCATTCAACAGCGGCCAATCGCTGACTGCGTCGCTGCCGTCCTTCATGGATTCCGTTTCACGGTTCGGGCTTGCCACACTGCCCGAATCCAAATGATCGCGGCCGATCACAACCGGCGCTTTCAATTCGCCATTCCGCACCATTTCATTGAACGCCAGGCCGAGTTTGTGACGCAGTCCCAAGCCTACCCAGCAGATGCGTGCGGGCAACCCTTGGAAGCTGATGCGCTCACGCGCCATGTCGAGCCAACGGTGCAGATGCGGATCATCCGCAATGATTTCTTTGACCTTCGCGTCGGTCTTGTAGATGTCTTCCGGATCACCCGACAAAGCGACCCAGCGGAACGGCCCCACGCCACGACAGAACAAGGGGCGCACATAGGCAGGCACAAAGCCCGGGAAATCGAACGCATGCTTGCAGCCGACGTCGAACGCCATTTGACGAATGTTGTTGCCATAGTCAACCGTCGGGATGCCTTGTGCGTGGAAGGCCAACATCGCCTCCACGTGCACGCGCATCGAGTCTTTTGCGGCATCGCGTACTGCATCGGGATCGGCTTTTTGTGCAGCTTCCCACTGTTCTACGGTCCAACCGATCGGCAAGTAACCATGCACGGGATCGTGCGCCGAGGTTTGATCCGTCACGCAGTCGGGGCGCACATTGCGCTTCACCAACTCCGGCAAGATTTCTGCTGCATTTCCAAACAATGCAATCGATTTCGCTTCGCCGGCGGCGGTGTACTTGGCAATGCGTGCAAGCGCGTCGTCGATATCGGTCGCTTGCTCGTCGACGTAGCGTGTCTTCAAACGGAAATCGATGCTCGATTGACGGCATTCGATATTCAGGGAGCACGCACCCGCAAGCGACGCAGCCAATGGTTGTGCGCCACCCATACCGCCCAAACCTGCGGTCAGAATCCACTTGCCGGTGAGTGACCCACCGTAGTGTTGGCGTCCCATTTCAACAAAAGTTTCGTACGTGCCTTGAACGATGCCTTGCGAACCGATGTAGATCCACGAACCTGCGGTCATTTGTCCGTACATCATCAAGCCCTCGCGGTCGAGCGCATTGAAATGCTCCCACGTGGCCCAGTGCGGTACCAAGTTGGAATTGGCGATCAGCACACGCGGCGCATCGGGGTGTGATTTGAACACGCCCACCGGCTTGCCGGATTGCACCAACAAGGTTTCTGTATCTTCGAGACGTTTCAAAACTTCCAGAATCTTGTCGTAGCTGTCCCAGTCGCGTGCAGCGCGACCGATACCGCCATAGACCACCAAGTCTTCAGGGCGTTCTGCCACTTCCGCATCAAGATTGTTTTGCAGCATCCGGTAAGGCGCTTCGGTCTGCCAGCTTTTGCAATTCAATTCCGCGCCACGGGGCGCACGGATTTTCCGCGAGGGATCATGACGGTTCAGCGGTGTCGAGGTGGTCATTCGAAGGCATCCCGATGAAAAGGCAATTATCGCATTTGCGACAGGCAGCGCCGTTTGTGTCATCTGCGAATGGCAAGATAGCCTGATGAAAATGCGCTTGATGATGGCCTTGGCAGTGCTGCTGAGCGCCTGCGCGGTATCTTCCGTGCCCAAACCCCAGCTCGCCAAGGCACCGGCCACGGTCATTCTGATTTCTGTGGATGGGCTGAGGCCCGCGGATGTCAACGCATCGCAGATGCCTGCATTGAGCGCACTCGGACGAGCGGGCGTACGGGGCACCATGCGCCCGTCCTTTCCGTCGCTGACTTTTCCCAACCACTACACGCTGGTGACCGGATTGCGACCGGATCACCATGGCGTCGTACACAACCAAATGTTCGATGCACAGCTGGGTGAATTCCGCACGTCCAAAGCCAGCAGCACGGGCAATGGCGCATGGTGGGGCGGAGAGCCCATTTGGGTGTCCGTCATTCGAAGTGGTGCGCGTGCCTTCACTGCGTTTTGGCCAGGATCAGAGGCTGCCGTCGAAGGGGTCCGCCCGACACGCTGGCTGACGTTCGACGCGAAGACAAGTGCGGCGCAACTCTCAGCACAAGCGCACGCGTGGTTGAATCTGCCGCAGTCGGAACGCGCGCGTTTTATTACGGTTTATTTCCCGCAGGTCGATAAGGCTTCGCATGACTTTGGCCCCGACTCGGGTGAAGCGCGACAGGCGCGTGCTGAGGTTGACCGTGCCATTGGCGCGATTGCGGCAGACATTGCGTCTTACGCACCTGAAGATAACTACAACTTGGTGGTGGTGTCAGATCATGGCTTCGCCACGGTGTCGCCGGGCCAACAGATATCGACCAGCACCATTATTCCAACCACATTGGCAACGCCGATCAGCGACGGGCAAGTCATTGGCTTTATGCCGAAGCCCGGCAAAACGGAGGACGCGCTTAGAACGGCGAAGGCGTCCTTGAAGCATGGCACGTGCTATGCAAAGGCGGAGCTGCCTGCACGCTGGCACTATGGACATCACCCGCGTATTCCACCCATCTTGTGCCAAATGGACAAGGGCTGGGATGCACTATTTCCTGCGGTGTTCGCCCGCATTCGACCCTTCACCTCACGCGGCTCGCACGGCTATGACCCGGACTTACCTGAGATGTCTGCGCTGTTCATCGCGCGCGGCCCTGCATTTGCCGAACATCGTGTACTGCCGCAATTCAACAACGTCCACGTGTATTCGCTGTTGATGGACGTCTTGGCACTGCCCGCGCAGGCCAATGACGGAAACCCCGAGGTCTTGAAAGCCGCGAAAGCTGATCCGCTCAAATAAGCGTTTGCAATCGCGCCGCTAAGATCTCAAGCATGGGCATTGCATGCCCACCTGGCGAGACGCGTGCTTGCAAGCTGCTTTCAGCAGACCGGGTTTCCCATCGTTCCGGATTTGCCGCCGCTTGATACGCATCGCGGAATGGCATGCCGGACTGCGCGAGCTCCAACGCCAAATCGGTTGCATGCATCGAGGCATCCAAAGACGCATTCAACTTCTCTGGCACCCAGACCAATGCGTCCAATAGCGGCGACACAAGTGCAAGCGCCATTCCGCCCTGTTTGAAGGCGTTCACGATCGCAGGCTTGGAAAACTGCAAATCGCGGTGATAGCCGCTAGGCAATGACATCAATTGCTCGATCTCGGTGCGCGACGCCGCACAGCGCGCGTATGCAGCGCGAAGTAGCTCAATGACATCGGGATTGCGCTTATTCGGCATCAATGAGCTGCCGGTCGTATAGTGCGCCGGCAGTTTGACGAATCCGAATTCGGCGGTCGTGAACAAACTCAAGTCCCAAGCCAAACGACGCACATCCAACAAGGCACTGCACACCGCTTCAATGGCCGCGATTTCAAACTTGCCACGCGAGAGCTGCGCATAGATGGGCGAAACCTGCATGCGCGCAAAGCCCAAGGCCTCAGTGACATGGGCGCGATCCAGCGCCATATTGACGCCATACCCTGCGGCCGTACCGAGTGGATTTGAATCCAGCCACGCGGCCGTCGCACGCAAACGCTCCGCATTGTCGATGAACGCTTCTGCCCAAGCAGACCACCACATCAAGCCCGAAGACACCATGGCGCGCTGCAAATGGGTATAGCCGGGAATCGCCACATCCCGATCTTGAGCGGCACGCGCCAAAGCCACCTGCGCTATCGCTGTGCAGTGTTGCTGACATGCGAGCAACTGGGCTTTCAACCACAGTCGCGTGGCCACCAGCACCTGATCATTACGGCTGCGACCGGTGTGAATTTTCTTGCCCGTCTCCGCCAATCGATCAATCAGACGTGCTTCGATGGCGCTATGCATGTCTTCATAGTGCGCATCGAGGACGAACGCACCACTGACGACATCTTGATCGAGCTGCTGCAATTCTCGATCGATCGCCGCCCACTCATCTGCATCCAGTACGCCAATCTTATGCAAGCCGGAAGCATGCGCGCGACTTGCCGTGATGTCATAGCGAATGAACTCACGATCGAGAATGACGTCATCTCCTGCGAGAAATGCTTGAATCGCAGCATCCACAACAACGCCATCTTTCTGCCATAGCAAGGTACTCATACCGCGCGCTCCAAATCGATGCCCGCAAATTCATTCATGCCGAGCGCAATATTGATGTTCTGAATGGCTTGTGTGGCCGCACCTTTCAACAGGTTGTCTAAGACTGAGACGACCACCAAACGGTGTCCGCTTTCATCCAAGCTGAAACCGCCCAACTGAACGCCATGCTTGCTTGCGATCTCACTCACCCAAGGCGCGTCATTCTGGACGCGAATGAGAGGCTCGTTGACATACGCCGCGCGGTAGAGATCACGCACTTCGTCCAACTCAAACTTGCGCGACAAATGCAGATTGCAGGTCATGGTAATGCCACGAAAATGCGGTGCTACGTGCGGAATAAATTCAACGGGTGCGCAATGGCGCGCCACTTCGCGCTCATGAATATGATTGATCAGGCTATAGGGCATCAAGTTGTCCGCGAGCTTCTGCGGATCGTTCTTATCGCTCGGCGTAGTCCCCGCACCCGAATACCCCGAAACGCCGAAACATTGCGTGGGACCCGCCAAGTGGTCTTTCATCGGCGCGATCGCAAGTTGCATCGCACTGGCATAACAGCCCGGATTGCTGATTCGACGGACGCCCTGCCCTTGCGCGCGCGTGAGCTCGGGTAATCCGTAGTACCAGTCCGCATCAAAGCGATAGTCCGCAGAGAGATCAATCACACAGGCGTCTGGCCGCTCACGCGCAATCACCTCAACACATTCGGCTGCTTTCCCATTTGGCAATGCGAGTACAAAAACATCCACCGCATGTTGCCCCAGTGCCGCAAACGGCACATTCGAATAGGTGAGGTCTTCACTCAGGCCCGAGATATGGGCTGAAAGCAGTTCACCCGTACGTTCACGCGAGGAAACGAATCCAAGGGACAGAGCGGGATGCGTATCGATGATGCGGATCAATGCTTCGCCAACATGTCCACGGGCGCCGATCAAACCCACTTTGAACGTCATGCTGCCTCCAATGTGGGCGGACGCGAAAGCGCGTCTTCCACAAGCAGTTCGATTTTCGAGAACGCATCGATCCCGTACCAAAACGCCGTCCACGGATCGCGCTTATAGCTGCCGTCAGATTCGCTCTCATAGAACGCGTTGACCGGATTCGAGCGTCGTGAGCGCCAATAGAGTGTCGGCGTTTCACTGCGCATGACGTGCCAAACAGCGCGACCCAAACCTTCGCCCTGCGCGTCATCTAACACCGCGAACTTGTCGAGATAGGGCACGCCGTCACGAGCTTCCGCAAGAATCAACGCGGCGCGGTAGTTTTCACTCACGTAAGCCTTTAGCAAACGCGTGTCATTGAAATAGTTGGAAGCGAGCTTTCGACCGAATGCTGACTCGATTAGCGTCCGTAAGCGCGGTAGATCGAACGCATCCCACTGCATGCTTGAAACGACGCGTTCGCCTTTGCGTACCAACGTGCCTGAGCCGCGATGCGTGAACAACTCTTTGGCGAGTTCAGACGGACGCGTAATGGAAACCGATGACGACAAAGGCACGGTGTCCAATAGCGCTTTGATTTGTTGGATCTTGACGCGCATGCCGCCATTGATCCACGCAGCATCCATCAGCTCGTCATACTCCGAAGAGAGATTGATTGAATCGATGATGTCGCCATCTGCATTCAGCAGGCCGCCGGTTTCAGTGAGAAACACAATCTTGTCAGGCTGAAGCTTGGCCACCAGTGCATTGGCGGCAAAGTCGGCATTGATGTTCACGATTTGCCCTGTCGCCGTTTCACCCAGGCACGCGAGCACCGGAATTGAGCCGGCTTTCAGGCTCGCGCGAATCGGTCCCAGCTCGACGTCGACCACCTCGCCTACCAACCCATAGGTGTCTTGATCCATCAAGGTCGCTTCAAATACACCCGAAACAATGGAAGTCGCGCGTGCGTCTCGTGCTTGCAGATCTTCAACCAAGGCAAAGTTTTGTGCGTGCAGCACTTTGCGCACGACCGACAATACTTCAGGCGTGGTTACACGCAGGCCGTTTTTGGTCTGCTTCTCGATCCCCACTTCGGCGAGGGCCGCATCCAACTGCGGGCCCGCACCGTGAATCACAATGGGTGTCAGGCCGACATCTTGCAAGAACGCCAAGGAAGACGACAAAGCTTCGAGATCGTCACGCAGCACTGCACCACCGACTTTGACGACTGCGAATCGCGCCGCCTCTAACTGTGAATAGCGCTTGAGGTATTGCGAAATTTCTTTCGCGCTGGCCATGCTCGACAGCAAACGGACAATCGTTTGCCGAGTCTGCGGGTCATGGACCGCCGTCTGATGATTCAAAGGCGTCATGCCTGTTGTGCTCCGATGATGCGTACGACGTGTTGCGTATAGGTGGATAGATCAGAGAGTGCGACCCATTCGTCGGCACTGTGGGCTTGGGCGATATTGCCGGGGCCGAACACCAAGGTGTCGAAGCCTGCTTGCGAGAAGAGTGATGCCTCTGTCCAAAAATCGACCGGGGCGCCCAGCGGTAATTCAAATGCGTGTGCGAGGGCCTCTGCGCGTAAGCGGCGTGCGTCGCTGTCTTTACCTGATGGCAAGGAAGGTCCGCGGAAAAGCTCTTCGTACTCAGCGTCTCCGCCCGTGAAGGCACGGAGCTGTGCATGCATGCCATCCATGCTTTGCGATGGCAAAGGCCGGAATCCGAAGCGAAGCTCTGCTGACGGCGCAATGACATTGCCTTTGATGCCGCCTTCCATCTTGCCGATATTGAAGCGACTGCCCTGCAAACCCGCGAAGGTTTCGTCGGCCATCGAAGCAACCCACTCCAAGCTTTCCGCAGCCCAGCGCACTGCCTTATGCACCGCGCTCGGATTGTTCGCATTGGATGCGTGCCCCGCTTCGCCGGTAAACGCGACGCGTACGGATGAAATGCCGCGATGCACAGCCACTGCCTCACACTTCGTCGGTTCGGCCACCAAAACGGCATCGAATGACTCGCCTCGTTGCAAGAAGTGAGCGATGCACCGGGCATCGTTCGCCTCTTCATCGCTACTGAACAACAAGGCCACATCCCCTTCGGTCTGCTGCACCGCGGTCAACAGGGCTGCTGCAGCCCCTTTGATGTCACACGCACCTAAACCAATGGCGCGATCTGCGGTCACTTCAAGCGCAAACGGATCGTTCAGCCATGCAGCGGAATCGGGCACGGTGTCCACATGGACGTTGAACAGCACTTTTGGCGTGCCACGTTTGGCGTACAAGTACACAGCACCTGCGCCGAGATCTTGCACCTCAACATCAAAGCCCGTGAGCTGCGAGCGCAGATAGGCGAAAATGCCTGCCTCATCGATCTGTCGTGGCGGATTGCGCGTATCAAAGGCAACCAGAGCACGCAGATGCGACAGGCAATGCGAAAGCAGGTCCATTAGCCGTGTGATCCCGCATTGACTTCGGCCCACAGCGTGCTGCTCATGCCGAACAATTTAATAAAGCCCTCTGCCTCTTCTACGCCCCAATCTGCACTCTGCGCATAGGTCGCACCCTTCGAGTTCAGAAGATGCGGCGAAACCACCTCAACCGCGTCGACGCGTGCACCTTCGGTACGCAGCACGACTTCGCCATTGACCATGCGTTGACTGGATTGAAGGAAGTGCTCGATGTCGGTCTTGAGCGGGTCATGGAAGAAACCCTCATAGACCAACTCAACCCATTTACGCGCAAGTTCTGGCTTGAAGCGATTTTGTTGCTTGCTCAACACGGCCTCTTCGAGTGCGCGATGTGCCGTTAGCAAAGCAACGAGGCCGGGTGCTTCATAGACAATGCGACCCTTCAGACCGATGGTGGTGTCGCCGGTATACACACCGCGCCCAACACCATAGTCAGCAAACACCCGGTTGAGCGTTTGCAACAGCTTGTCGCCAGCCATGGCCTCGCCATTGATCGCGACGGCTTCGCCTTGAGTGAACTTCAAGCGCACGTCCAGGCCTTCTGCCGGCCATTCGGCGCGTGATTTGCACCAGCCGCGTGCTTTCGCGCCGGGTGCTTTCCACTCATCGATTTCACCCCCCGACATGGTGACGCCAAGCAGATTTTCATTGATGGTGTAGTGCTGTTGTTTCGTGCTGACGCTAAATCCGCGCGCTTCAAGATAGGCCTGCTCGTAGGCGCGCGTTTGCGTGTGCTCTTTCTGGATTTCACGAATCGGTGCCACGATTCTGTAGTCGCCACTCGACTTCACCGCCAAGTCAAAACGCACTTGGTCATTGCCCATGCCCGTGCAACCGTGTGCGATGGCATTGGTGCCCAAAGCGTGGGCGCGTGCCAAGGCCGCATCAACGATCAAATAGCGATCTGACACCAACAACGGGTATTGATCTTGATACGCCTCACCGGCCCATACGAAGGGCTTGACGAAACCTTCCCAAATCGCGGGGCCACCATCTATGGTGATGTGGCTCGCCACACCCAACTCTTGGGCGCGTTGTTCAATGGACGCGCGTTCTTCCGCATCGACACCACCGGTGTCTGCAAAAACGGTGTGGACATTCCAACCACGCTCTTTCAAATACGGCACACAAAAGCTGGTGTCCAGCCCGCCGGAAAATGCGAGCACAATGTCTTTGGAATCATGGAGTGACATTTAAAAATCCTTATTGCGAGATCAGGGTGGACATCACGGCTTTTTGCACGTGAAGGCGATTTTCGGCTTCATTGATGGCGATACATGCAGGAGAATCCATCACTGCATCGGTCGCTTTGACATTGCGTCGCAAAGGCAAGCAATGCGAGAACACGCCACCATTGGTGAGCGCCATTTTGGCCTCATCGACGATGAAGTGTTTGTATTGATCACGAATCGGTTTTTCGTCTTGCCACTGGCCGAAGTAAGGCAAGGCGCCCCAACTTTTCGCGTAGACGACATCCGCACCGGCGTACGCGGATTCGATGTCGTGGCTCACGCTGAGGGCGCCGCCGTTCTCTGCTGAGTTTTGCGCAGCCCAATCCATGTAGCGCGGGTCGAGAATGTAGTCAGGGGTCGGACACAACAAGGTGACATCCATGCCCATGCGCGTTGCAATCGTCAGCGCCGAATTCGCGACGGCCGTATTCAAGGCTTTGGGGTGATACGTCCATGTCAGCACGTACTTTTTCCCGCGTAAATCCTCGGTGCCAAAGTGAGACTGAAGCGCCATCACGTGCGCGAGTTCCTGGCAGGGATGCGTGATCGTTTCCATATTGATGACCGGCACGCCGGCATACGTGGCAAAGCCCTTCAAAATGCGGTCTTCGCGGTCTTGCGCCCAATCGACGAATTTCGGGAACGCACGAACACCAATCAAATCGGCATAGCGACCCAAAACACGCGCGACTTCTGCGATGTGCTCTTCAGCTTCGCCATCCATGACGGTGCCGAAATCGAATTCAATCGGCCACGCGTCTTTGCCCGGCGACAACACGACAGCATGACCGCCCAACTGAAAGGTGCCGAGCTCAAAGCTTGTACGCGTACGCAACGATGGATTGAAGAACACCAGCGCAACGCTTTTGCCTTTCAACGCATCGCCGAGCTTGTTTTGCTTGTAGTTCGCAGCAAGGCGCAGTACAGCGTCGAGTTCAGGACGTGTCCAATCTTGGGTGTTGAGGAAATGCTTCATAGGATTCTTGGCAAACTTGAAAGAAAAAGACGGAAACAAAAAAGCCCAGCTGGATAGCCGGGCTTTTCTAGAGATACAGAAATGCGAGCCGGCGTCAGTCGGGCAAGCGGGTACGGGCGCGCGAGGTCATGCCGCTGGCCATGGCAGCGGAACAAGCAAAGGAATGGAAACTCACGGTACGCATGCGCCTATGATACCGACTTTGCGGCCCAGCTTGTGAACCAACGCCCAAGGTTTCAGCCCAGCAATGCCTGCATCGTGCGCCTGAACCGCCCCGCCACGGCATCGTGATCGACATGCCGCCCCTGCGCCACCCAACGGCGTCCGCGCACGACCACCTCTCGGACGATCGGGACATTGCCTGAGAAGATCCAGCGCTCGGGCACGTTTTCAAGGCTCGCCGCCGCCATGATCGGTGCGTCGCCCGCCAAGATGAGTTGAGCGTCAGGGCTGGACACGCCGGTAGCATTCGGCGCGCTTTGGTAGGTGGCCCTGAGGAGGTTGAGCCCCGTGTGGGCGTTCTGCGCGTCGCTCGCCACATTTCGACGATGGGTGATCAGACGCTGGCCATATTCCAACCAGCGCAATTCTTCGACGGGTGACACTGAAATATGTGAATCAGAACCGACGCCCCAAGCGCCCCCGGCAGCGGCATAGGCACCAAACGGAAACAGGCCATCGCCCAGATTGCCTTCGGTCGTCGTGCAAATTGCGACGGTAGCGCCTGAAGCAGCGACGCGCCCTACTTCCGCTGCGTCCATATGCGTGGCGTGCACGAGTGTCCAGCGTGCGTTGACCTCGTGATGGTCCAACAGCCATGCCACCGGACGCGCACCGCGAATCGCAACGCACTCTTCGACTTCAGGCAATTGCTCAGCAATGTGGATATGGATCGGGCTATCGCCCGGCAAAGCACTGACGACATCGCGGATGGCAGACTCAGGCACGGCGCGAAGGCTATGCAGCGCACACCCAATCTTGACCTGCGCATCTTCGTGCACGCGCAACTGCTGCAGAAGATTCAAATAGTGATCGACGTGATGACCGAATCGACGTTGACGCGTATCCAAGTCACGTCCATCAAAACCGCCTTGCATATATAAGACGGGCAGCAAGGTGATGCCGATGCCTGTTTCACGAGCCGCCTGAATCAAGACTTCGGACATGGCCGCGGCGTTTGGATAGGGCGTGCCATCGGCTTGATGGTGCAAGTAGTGGAACTCGCAGACATGCGTATAGCCCGCCTCGAGCATTTCCACGTACAACTGGCTCGCGACTGCATGCAGGTGCTCTGGGGTGAAACGCTGGGCCAAGCCATACATCACCTCACGCCAAGTCCAGAACGAATCCGCAGGGTCGGTTTGGTGCTCGGCCAGACCGGCCATGGCGCGCTGGAAGGCGTGGGAATGGAGGTTGGCAATGCCGGGAAGCGACCAATCACCGTTTGGCAATGCCTTGACAGGGCTCGGGTATGTCATCATCCGGTCAATTGTGCCGCAGCAAGGGGTGAGTTGCAGAATGGATGGCGTAATCGTTGGCGCAACCTTGGTCACCTTCGCAAATGACGAAGGCTTTGGTCGTATCGAAAACAGCGCGTTGGCGTGGAAAGACGGCCGCATCGTCTATGTGGGGCCGCGAGACGCCTTGCCTGATAGCGCACAATTTGCGGTGCGGCAGATTGAATTCAATGGTCTGATCACGCCCGGCCTAATTGACTGCCATACCCACGCCGTTTTTGCGTCCAATCGTGCTAATGAATTCGAGCTTCGCTTGAAAGGCGCGACGTACGAAGAAGTCGCACGTGCAGGCGGCGGTATCGTCTCTTCCGTCAATGCTGTCCATGCGGCCTCGGAAGAAGAGCTGCTCGAACAGTCTTTGCCACGCGTGTATGACTTGATCGCCGATGGCGTGACGACATTGGAAATCAAATCCGGCTATGGCTTGGATTTGAACAACGAACGCAAGATGTTGCAAGTGGCGCGCAAGATCGCGAAGCAAACGGGTGTTTCCGTTCGCACAACATTTTTAGCTGCGCACGCGCTGCCTGAAGCGTATACCGGGCGCGGAGATGACTACATTGAAGCCGCCATCAGCTGGATGCTCGAACTGCACGCCGAAGGCTTGATTGATGCTGTCGATGCGTTTGTCGAACGTATTGGATTCACCACAGCGCAAGGCGAGCGCATGTTGTCGGCCGCGCGTACCTTGGGTTTACCGGTAAAACTGCACGCAGACCAGCTCAGCGACGGCAATGGCGCGGCATTGGCGGCAAAGTACAACGCCCTTTCTGCAGACCATATCGAACACACGTCTGAAAGCGGTGTTCTCGCCATGAAAGAAGCGGGCACTGTTGCCGTGTTGCTGCCGGGTGCCTTCCACGTATTGCGTGAAACGAAGTTGCCGCCGATCGATCTATTGCGTAAACACAAAGTACCGATGGCCATTGCGACCGATTTGAATCCTGGCACATCGCCCCTGCGTTCACTCAGGCAAGCAATGCAATTGGCATGTACGCACTTCAAGATGACACCTGAAGAAGTGTTGCGGGGTGCGACGGTCAATGCAGCATCGGCGTTGGGCTTGAACGACCGCGGCAGATTGGTCGAGGGGATGCGTGCTGATTTCGCCTGTTGGCGTGCGCATCATCCGGCGGAACTGGCCTATTGGTTGGGCGGACGATTGTGTGCTGCGACGTTTAAAGCGGGCGCTCGATTGACGCCAGAATAAAGTTTGACGCAGACCATCGGGGTTTGCGCGTGGCATCCAATCGTATGATTCAGGACAGCCTGGCCGCCGAAGAATCCCACAAACAAAAACGCCCTGCTGAGCAGGGCGTTCTTACATCAAGAATGTTCGCCGAAATTACTTAGCAGCGGTCTTCTTGGCAACAACTTTCTTGGTTGTCTTGGCAGCAGTTTTCACGACGGGCGCAGCTGCGTCACCGGTGGCCTTCAAGATGCCGCGACCACGTGAATTGCCGTAGCTCGAGTTGTAACGCTTGCCCTTGGTGGTACGACGGTCGCCCTTACCCATGTGAATCCTGCTCCAAATCTAATTAAGTCGTGCCGCGACCAAGACGGCCACTGGCGGAAAGACCTGCAATTCTAACAAATTTCAATGGCTACAGCTGGCGTCGTGCACGTGCCCGTGATTCAGCTTGAGGTTGATGAGGTGCGCCGCGGCGACCAAAGTGCCGCCAACGGCCATCACCGCCGCATGGCGGACGATGTGATCGTGCAAAAGCGGCCACATCAGCGTCAACCAGATCAGAGCCAAGCCCGGCACCATGAAGCCAAGCGCACGTGAGGCGCGATGTCTGCGCCAGCCGAGGTAGACGCTCCCCAGGCCCAGCACGGTCACAAAGGTGGCAATAGACACCTCTAAGCGCGGATCGAACCAGCTGAGCCCCAGTGTCGGCAACAAGGCGATCAAAAGCGGACCCACGGCGCAATGCACCGCACAGAGCAAGGAGCCCGTCGCGCCAATTCGATCAATCCAGGAGTCATTCTGCATTTTGTAATTATATAACAAAATGCCCTGCGCGATGTCAACCGCTACAGGCGGCGCAGATCCCGTGCACTTCCAAGGTTTGGGTCTGCGGGCTGAAACCCAGTGCGCGCGCCTGCCGGTCCAAATTTTCTACGACGGCCTGATCTTCAAGCTCAACGGCCTGATGACAGCGTGTACAGATCAGAAACGGCACGGAGTGCTTTGCTGCGTTCGGATGATGGCAAGCCACAAAGGCGTTCACCGATTCCAATTTGTGAATGAAGCCATTGGCAAGCAAGAAATCCAGCGCACGGTAGACCGTGGGCGGCGCCGCAGCGCCCGGTCCATCGCCATCGCGCACGCGCTCGAGCAGGTCGTAGGCCTTAATCGGATGGGCGACCTCTGCAATAAGCCCCAACACATATGCACGGATTGGGGTGAGCCGCAAACCACGTGCCACACAGGCCCGCTCCACCGCCGCCACAAAATCCTGTGCGCCATGAACGTGCTCTTTTGGATGCGTGCAAGCTAGGTCTGTCATCTTTCAATAGTGGTGGCGAATTGCCGCCGCTTCAAGTCGGGATCTTGTCCAAGGCGGCTTCGATACGTGCCAATGCGCGTGCACGACCGGTCAGGTAGATGGTGTGCGCGATGTCCGGGCTCACCGTGCTCCCCGTCAATGCAACACGCAAGGCGGGTGCCACTTTGCCCATGCCAAGCCCAAGCGCTTCCAAGACCGCATGAAAAGCCGCGGAGATACTTTCGACTTGCCAGTCGTTCAAATCTTTGAGCGCTGCATGCACGGCACTCAAAGGTGCACGCGCTGCTTCCGTGAGTTGTTTGCTCACAGCGGCTTCGTCGAAGGTCACTTCAGCTTGATACCAAGGGGCGGCTTTTTCCGCCATTTCGTTCAAAGTTTGCGAACGTTCACGCAAAGCAACGACAACGTCTGCCGGATCAGGGCCTTGCGTCAAATCGTAGCCGAGGTGTTCTAGATGCCAGACCAAATGGGCCGCCACCGATTCAGGGGTATCGGTCTTCAAATAGTGTTGATTCAACCAACCGAGTTTGGCCATATCGAGACGTGATGCTTTTGCGTTCACGTCTTTCAATTCGAACAAATCGATCATCTCCTGAATCGAGAAGATCTCCTGATCACCGTGCGACCAACCCAAGCGTGCCAAGTAATTCAACAAGGCATGCGGAAGGTATCCGGCATCGCGATACTGCATGACATCTGCCGCGCCCGTGCGCTTGGACAACTTCGCGCCTTCGGGGTCGAGAATCATCGGCAAGTGCGCAAAACGCGGCGGTTCGACGCCTAACGCACGATAGATGTTGATTTGTCGGGGGGTGTTGTTGACGTGGTCATCGCCACGCACCACATCCGTGATGCCCATATCCATGTCGTCGACGACAACCGCGAAGTTATACGTCGGATAGCCGTCGGAACGGAAAATGACCAAGTCATCTAGCTCGGTGTTTTGCCATTCAATGCGACCTTTGACCAGGTCATCAAAGACAACACTGCCGTCCATTGGGTTCTTGAATCGAATGACGCGATTGGGGTCTTCTTTAAAGCCGGCATTCGCATCGCGATAGGCGCCGTTATATCTCGGCTTTTCGTTCTTTTCCAATGCGGTATTGCGCATGGCTTCAAGCTCGTCTTTGCTTTCGTAGGCGTAATACGCCGTGCCCTCTGCCACCATGCGCTGCGCCACTTCTTGGTAGCGCGACAGACGTGCAGTTTGATAGATCGGGCCTTCCTCATAGTCGAGACCCAACCACGCCATGGCCTCCAAAATGGCATCGATCGCTTCCTGCGTGCTGCGCTCGCGATCGGTGTCTTCAATTCGCAGTACAAACGCGCCCTTCGCGTGACGCGAGGCCAGCCAACAGTAGAGCGCAGTGCGGGCACCGCCAATATGGAGGTAGCCGGTGGGGCTGGGCGCGAAGCGGGTGCGAACGGTCATGGACAAAGCTGCTTTCTAGGGAGGCGACCATTTTACCGTCTCTCCGGAACTTGCTCCGACTGCACCCTACAATGAAGGCATGACGACCTTCTTTGTTTCCGATACGCATCTTGAGGATGTCGCCCCTGATAACACCACGCGGTTCGTACGGTATTTGAGCGACGAAGTTCGGGGGGCCAGTGCGCTCTACATTTTGGGCGACCTATTTGAAGCCTGGATTGGCGACGATGACCCGAGCGAATGTGGCGCACGGGCGGCGGAAGCGATCAAAGGTGTCTCAGACAGTGGAACACCCGTTTTCTTTATCCATGGCAATCGGGATTTTCTGCTCGGCCGCGACTACGCCGCGCGCTGCGGCATGCAGCTGTTGCCCGACCCGAGTGTGGTGATGGTCGAAGGCCAACCGCTGCTGATTGGTCATGGCGATTTGCTCTGCACGGACGACGCTGCCTATCAGCAATTTAGGGCCATGACGCGCAACCCCGAGTGGCGCGCGCAATTTCTTGCGCAGCCGCTGGCGGCACGACTCGCATTCGCAGCGCAGGCGCGCGAGGCCAGTAAAGCGCGCTATGGCGAACTCAAAGCGCAAGGCACGCATGAAGTGGTCGGTGATGTATCGAAATCTGCTGTGCGTGAGATGTTTTCGCGCTTTGGTTTAAAGCGAATGATTCACGGACACACCCATCGTCCTGCAGTTCATACCGATGAAGGGGGCGAGCGCATTGTGTTGGGTGATTGGTATGGCGTGGGGACGGTTGCACGGGCAGATGCTGGCGCAGTACAGCTCTACACGCTTAAAACTTGAAAGTCTCTCAGAGCGCTTAAGCGTTTCGCTTGAAATGAAGTTTGCCGGCGTCGCTATTACGGCTAACTCAACCGCGCATTCTTCGGCGCATCGCGAGCACCGCAAACGGCAGTAATACCAACACCGCGGCCGTGACAATTTCCCGCCAGAATCCGCCGCCTAAGCGAATGGCAATCAAAACGGATACTGCGATCCATAGGCCTCGGAGAAATGCATTTGAAATATTTTTGCTCACGACAATTCCTTGCCTATTTCAGTAAAGGTCTCGAACTTCGAGTCCGTCGATCTATCTCAGATTGAAAATATCGCTTTCAGTTCGTCTTCGTCAAACCCCGCTGCCAACCGCGCGGCGCGGTTGTAAGGACCATGCAGCACATTCCGCGCATAGTCTTCAAGCAGTGTCTTGAAGGTTTGCTTTGAATCCACGCCTTCCCGTTCACACCACCAGCGAAACCACTTCGAACCGTGCGCCACATGCGAGACTTCTTCCGCAAGGATGATTTCGAGAATGGCGGTAGTTTCCACATCACCTTGAGCTTTTAGCCGCTCGATCATTCCGGGCGTGACATCTAGTCCGCGGGCCTCCAGAACACGAGGCACCAAAGCCATGCGTGCAAGTCCCGAATGGGCGGTCTTTTCTGCCATTTCCCACAGGCCGTTGTGCGCAGGAAAGTCGCCATAGTCATAGCCAAGCGATTGAAGTCGCGCGCGCAGCATCGTGAAGTGACGTGCTTCGTCGTCTGCGACTTGTATCCAATCGCGATAGTAGTCATCAGGCATGTTGCGGAATCTGTACACCGCATCCCATGCCAAGTCGATGGCGTTGAACTCAATGTGCGCAACCGCGTGGATGAAGGCGGCTTTGCCTTCGTCTGTACCGAAGCCGCGCTTGCGCAAGAACTTTGGTTCGACCAATTCGGGCTTCTCGGGTCTGCCCGGCATTTTGATCGGCAGTGGCTCGCCGCGACCAACAGGACGATGCAGCTCGCCTCGTGCAAACGCCGCCGCGGCTGCACGCGTGAGCGCCGGTTTTGCCTCGACGCCGCCTTCGGAAAGGCAGGCGAATGCGACTTCAAACAGATCGTCTGAGTGCGCTGCTTCCATCCCACTCAAGCGCGACGTTTCGTCTTTGCGTCGTCTGATCGTTGTGATTGGAGCTGTTCGAAGTAGCCCTCGCCCACGCCGGTCACATATTCGCCCGAGAAACAGGAGGTATCGAACTTCATGCCGGGATGTTTCGGACCTGCCACGGCGGACTCGAGATCTTCCAAGTCTTGGTAGATCAGCCAATCACAACCAATCAAGGCTTCGATATCAGCCTCTGTGCGGTCATGTGCAATCAGTTCCGTCGGCGTCGGCATATCGATGCCGTAAATGTTTGGATAGCGCACAGGCGGTGCGGCGGATGCCAGATACACCTTCTTTGCACCTGCATCGCGCGCCATTTGCACGATCTGTTTGCTGGTTGTGCCGCGAACAATCGAGTCGTCGACCAACAGCACCACCCTGCCCCTGAATTCGAGTGGGATCGGATTCAACTTGCGGCGTACAGACTTCGAGCGTTCTTCTTGACCCGGCATGATGAAGGTACGGCCGACGTAACGATTCTTGATGAAGCCTTCGCGATACTTCACGCCGAGCACGTTGGCAATTTCGAGTGCGGCATCACGCGATGTATCGGGAATTGGAATGACTACATCGATGTCATGCTCTGGACGCTCGCGCAGAATTTTTTCACCGAGCGTGACACCCATGCGCATGCGTGCTTTGTGCACGGAGATGTTGTCCATCATCGAATCCGGACGCGCGAAATACACGTACTCGAAGATGCATGGACGCATCGGACCTTGCTCGGCACATTGTTGGTGTAACAAACGGCCATCATTGGTGATGACTACGGCTTCACCAGGTTCGATATCGCGCATGCGTTCGAAGCCAAGAATGTCGAGCGCGACCGATTCCGATGCAACCGCATACTCGAACGCACCTTCGAGTTGGCGACGACCCAAGATGAGCGGGCGAATGGCATTCGGATCCCGGAAGGCCACCAAGCCAAGTCCCATCACCATGCAGACCACCGCGTAACCACCCTTGGCGCGCTTGTTGACGCCTTCGACGGCACGGAACGCAGCCTCCGGTGTCAGAGCAGATTGGGTGCCTAATTCGTGTGCGAACACATTCAACAACACTTCCGAATCTGATTGCGTGTTGACGCTTCGGCGGTCTTGTTCAAAGACTTCCTTGCGCAAGGTTTCCGTATTGATCAAGTTGCCGTTGTGCACCAAAGCGATGCCGTAGGGCGAATTGACGTAAAACGGCTGTGCTTCGTCTGAGCCTTCGCTGCCCGCGGTCGGATAGCGGCAATGCGCAATTCCGATTTGGCCGTGAAGCAAAGACATGGTGCTTTCGTCGAACACATCGCTGACGAGGCCGTTGCCTTTTTCAACACGCAATTGACGGCCATTGCTGGTGGCGATCCCTGCGGCGTCCTGACCCCGGTGCTGCAAGACGGTCAGCCCGTCATACAGACGCGCGGCGACGTCATGGATACCAACAATGCCAACAATTCCGCACATGCGAACTCCGAATCAGGGTTGCGAACGCACGACGCCTGCGACGCCGAGCTTGGATTGTGCAGATGCGCGCAAGGCATCTGCAGATTGACGCGTGGTGGCCGGACCCAACTTCACGCGGGTCAAGACACCTTTGTCTGTTTTGACTGTTTCTGTGGTCGCACTAAAGCCTGCAGCTCGCGCGCGATCACGAAGTTTCTGTGCTTCTTCCGGGTGTGAAAACGCACCGAGCTGAACCACGAATCCGGTACTTGCTGCAGCCGGCTTCTCTACGGGCTTTTCGACGGGCTTCGCTGCAGGCGCATCAACCGCTGCAGTTGCCGTTGGTTGCGGTTGCGGCTTAACCGTTTCGGGCTTGGGCTTGGGCTTCTCCACCGGCACGGCCGCAACGGGTGCTGTGGCAGAGGGCGTCGGTGTTGGTGACGCAGCCGTGGGTTTCGCCGCATCTGCCGAAGTACTCACCGCATTTAAAGCGACGACTTCCGTTTTGACGGCGGCGTTTACACGTGCGGCATCGATGCGTGCGGCTTCAGCCGCTGCTTGCGTCGCGTAGGGGCCGATGCGTACGCGATAGACGGTTTTACCCGCAGCCTTTACGACATCGCTGTAGGCGTTCAGATTCGCCTTTGCCAAAGCGGCGATGACCTTTTGCGCGTCACCCGCGGTCGAGTAATTGCCGAAATTAATGGCATAGTCACCCGCTGCAACCTTGGCAGGCTCAACTTGCGGCTGTGGTTCGGTCGCTTCCGCTTCATCAAAGCCCACTGCACCGCTTGCCGGCAACGTACCCGGTTCGCCCAGCGGCAATTCCTGCACGTTGGTTTGCGGTTGTGTCGAAGCTTTCGGGATATCGAGCGGTACGTCGCGCACGCCACTGTCGGGTGCGGGGCCTGTCACCAGCATAGGTAAGAAAATGACGGCAATCGCAATCAGCACTGCGGCGCCCCAAAGGCGCTGGGTGGTAGCTCGATCCATGCGTAGTCGACCGGTATCTGGAAGCCCGTGAATTATACGCCTGCGGTGCCTCTCTCGCCCTCAATAGCACCCAGATGCGTGAACGCTTCTGCAACGGTGTGGAACGACCCAAGCACGACCACCCGATCCCCAGGCGACGATGCGGCGATGGCCGCTTCCATTGCATGCGCGACCGAATCGAAGACATCGCGCGCCGCCATGCGCGCGGGCATGAGGGACGCAAGTGTCGCGCCCGTTTGACCCCGCGCACCGGTGAGCCCCGCGAGATACCAATGCGTGATGTCGGCGTTGAGTGCGTCAAACACTGAGGCCGCATCTTTGTCTGCCAACATCGCTAAGACCGCACGCGTTTCATGCGCCGTCTTGCTGGATGACAACCAGTGCGACAAGGCTTTTGCCGCCTGCGCATTGTGCGCAACATCCAGATAGACGCCGATGTCAGCGACGCGACGATGTTGCAGTCGGCCGGCAACATGTGCGTCGCGCACACCTTCTGCAAAGGCCGTATTAGAGATGTCCAGTGAGGAGGCTTTCAAGGCTGCAATCGCCATCGCCGCATTTCGCAACTGCACAGGCGCAATCATGCCCGGCAAAGGCAACTCGAGCGCGTCACCTAGGCTTCGCCAATGCCACGCGTTCTCAGCGTGTCTACCAAAGAAGAAATCACAGTTGATGCGAATGGCGGAAGCGCCCAGCGCATAGGCGCGACGCAACACACTGCTCGGCGGATCATCATCACCGATGACGACGGGTTTACCCGCGCGTGCGATCTCGATTTTTTCTGCGCCGATCGCCTCACGATCATTTCCCAACCAATCGGTGTGATCAATGTCGACGGTCGTCACGATCGCAACGTCTGCGTCGACGATATTCACCGCGTCCAAGCGTCCACCCAAGCCCACTTCGAGTACGGCAACATCCAATGCCGACTGTTCGAAAATGAGCAAGGCAGCCAAGGTGGTGAACTCGAAGTACGTGAGCAACGTGCCTTCGCGAGCAGCGTCAATGCGCTCAAAAGCGGCGACCAAGGTCGAATCATCCACCACTTGGCCATTGATGCAGATGCGTTCGTTGAACGTTTGAATGTGTGGCGATGTGTAGGCGCCAACACTCAAACCTTCTGCGCGCGCAATGGACTCGATAAACGCAACCGTCGAGCCTTTTCCGTTCGTGCCCGCAACCGTGAATACACACGACGCAGGCGGCCCGATTCCGAGCCGCCCTGCCACTTCATTGACCCGCGCAAGCCCGAGCTCGATGGTCGCGGGATGCATGGCTTCGATTTTTCGAAGCCATGCGGCGAGTACAGATTCGTTCAAGGTTTAGCGACGCCCATTTCCTTCAACAAACGCGGCGCCGGATAGACCTCTTGCATGATCCAACGCATATAGCGTTGGTCGACCGAGATCATGCGCGTCATTACCGGATCAAAGACCCAGTTCGAAGCGACCGATTCCCAATTGCCATCGAATGCAAGGCCCACCAACTTTCCGTTCGCATCTAAAACTGGCGAACCCGAGTTACCGCCCGTGATGTCGAGATCCGACAAGAAATTGACCGGCACGGTGCCGAGCTTCTTGTCTTCCATACCACCGTACTTCTTGGCGGAAATGGCGGACAACAACTCAGGTGGCGCATTGAAGGGTTCTTCCTTGGTCGCCTTGGCTGCGACTTCTTCCAAACGCGTGAACGGTGTTTGCACCTTGCCATCCAGCTTGGTGTAACCGCGCACCTTGCCGAAGGTCAGACGCAAGGTCGAGTTCGCATCCGGGTAAACACCTTGCTTCTTCGAACGCTTGTAGTCGGCCACCGCTTTCAAATACAACGGACGGCTCACCATCATTTCACCGGCGCGTACTTTGCGTTCGTCTTCCACTTGAAGCACCGTCGGCATCATGGCAACGGCATAGCGAATCGCCGGATCTTTGCTCGATTCAAACGCCTTGCGGTCAGCCTTCAGCCACTTCAAGCGCGCAGATTCTTTCGACAGCTCGCTCTTGTGCATGCCCTTGACCGCTGCGTCGACGTCTTTGGCCGTATTGCCACCCACCCATGCATCAACCGTTGCAATCCGTTGCGATGCATCGAGCGCGACGTACTTGTTCAACCAATAGCTTTGAATGGCGCTGTCCATGCTGGCTTCGTATCGACGGTCCATTTGCTTTAGACCTGCTTCAATATTTGGATAGTCGCGGTCTTGATAGCCCTTATCCCGTTCCGAATTCGGCTTCTCGCGCTCGATCGAGGCACGGTACAACTGCATCGCGACGCCACCCAAGGCACCGCCCAGGTTGTTCATGACCAAATCGCGTTCACGCGTTTTGCGGCCTTCCGCGTTGAGTGCAACGACGTGCTCATGCGCAGCCAGTGCTGCTTGACCCGACTTGCCGTTCTTCTTCAACCACGCCAAAACAGCGGCTTCTTCGGCTTGCTTAGTGGCCAATGCATTGGTGCGTTTGAAGCCCGCGATCTGACCTTCGAAGTTCTTCATCGTGTTTTCCCAACCCCGAACGGTGTTGGCGTACTTCACTTGAACGTCTGGATTCTTCTTGCCGGCAGACAGCACGAGACGGGTCAGATCTTTGTAGTTCTGCACAACGCTCGGGTAGACCCAATCCTGTGTGCTTTGGAACTCGTCAACCAAGGCATAGCGGTTGGTTGAACCGGGGTAACCCGCCACCATGACGAAATCGCCTGCTTCCAGTGGCTTGTCTGCAAACTTCAACCAGTGCTTCGGTTTGTAGGGGACGTTGTCTTTGCTGTATGCAGCAGGCTTACCGTCACGGCCCACATAGGCGCGAATGAACGAGAAGTCACCGGTATGACGCGGCCACATCCAGTTGTCAATTTCGCCACCGTAATTGCCGATCGAACCCGGAGGTGCGTACACGAGGCGCACGTCTTTGATTTCGATGGCACGGAACAAGCGGTAGGTATTGCCGCCAAAGAAGCTAGATACGCTGCAGCGATAACCACCGGGTGCTTCGCACTTGGAAATGAGTTCTTTCTCGAACTTCTCAACGGCACGTGTGCGGTCTGCGGGTGCACTTGCTGAGTCGATCGCCGCTTTGAACTTGGCGGTGACGTCATCGATTTGCTCAAGAACGAAGATGCGACTGCCGGGACCGGCCGACAATTCATCGCCCATGTTTGCTGCGTTGAAGCCTTTGGCAATCAGATTATTCTCTGCCGTCGAGTTCAACTGAATCGCGCCGTACGCGCAGTGGTGATTGGTTGCAACCAAGCCGTCCGGAGAGACAAAGCTGGCCGTACAACCGCCGAGCGACACAATGGCGCCCAAGGGATCACCGGTCAGATTGGCCAATTGTTTCGGATCCAATTTAAGACCGGCCTTCTTCAACTGCGCCGAAATTTCGGGCAGTTGTTGCGGCACCCACATGCCTTCGCCTGCAATGGCCCCAGAAGTTGCCGTCAAAGCCATGGCCATCACGGTCCATTTCAAACTGATTTTCATTGCCATCTCCACTTATTCCGCAGGTACGTTCAATTCTTTCAAGAGCCAGGGCGCTGGATAGACCTTGGCCATCAACCAACGCATGTAACGCAAATCAACGTGGATCGCGCGCTTGTAGCGCGGATCGTACATCCAACTTGCACTGACCGCTTCCCAGTTGCTGTCGAAGTTCAACCCGATCAATTTTCCGTCTGCGTCCATTACCGGCGAACCCGAGTTGCCACCCGTGGTATCGAGGTTGGTCATGAAGTTCACACTTTGCGAGTTCAAGCTCGGATCGCGCGTGCTGCCGAAATCACCCTTGCTAATGGCCTTACGCAGTGCTTCAGGTGCATCAAAGGGTGCAACGCCCGTGTGCTTTTCCTTAATGCCTTGCACGGTGGTGACCGGCGTATATTCCATGCCATCACGCACATGCATACCGGAAACCTTTCCGTAACTCACACGCAAAGTGCTGTTGGCATCCGGATACATGGCGCGTCCTTGGCTCTTTCTAAATTCTGCCAATGTGCGCATGTAGGCAGGACGCAAACGCAAAAGCTCGCCATCACGTTCTTTGGCCGCTTGCTCATTCTTCAGAATGGCTGGCATCAAGGTACGTGCAGCAACGAGCAAAGCGTCGTTGGAACCGGACACTTCTGCTGACGGCGCTTTCATCAAACGAAGACGTTCGGCTTCTTGATCCAAATGCGAGCTTCCGTACATCGCGTTCAAAGCGCGGGAAGCCGCTTCGCTATTCGCGCCGTACACCGCGTCAATCTCTGCAATTCGCTGTCCGGCCGGCAACGCGTAATAGCGTTTCAGCAAGTCAGTCATGATCGCTTTCTCGACAGCCACGTCGTAGCGACGTTGCACCTGCTTAAGCGTGCCCTCGATCAGTGCTTCGTCGCGGACTTGATAGCCACTTTCACGTTCTGCATCGGGCTTTTGCTTTTCGATCGCATAGCGCTGCAACTGGATCGCCGCACGCAGAAGTTGCGTTTGCGAACGCATCATCATGAACAGTTGATCGGCGTCGCGCGTTGCACGACCATCGGCCAACAGCTTTTCGACAGCCGAAATATCACGCAGGGTGTCTTGAGAACCCGGCTGTTTTTTCAGCCAAGCGAGCATGGCCTGTTCGTCTTCCTTGCGAACGACGTCCGCCTTGCTGCGCGTCATCCCTTCCAACTCGCCTTGCGCACGCTTCAGCGTGTTCTTCGCGCTCTGCGTTTGTGCCGCGTACTTCACGGCTGCGTCCGAACCAATAGGTGCAGCCGCTGCGATGTCTTTCAAGATGCTGCCATAGAGATCGACGCGCGTCGGCAACTGCCAACGCATTTGGTCGGCAAACTCACCGGCCGTGCGATTGCGATAAGTCGTCCCCGGGTAGCCGGCCAACATGGCGTAGTCGCCGTCTTTGATCGGTGTCGTGCTGATTTGCAGGAATGCCGGCGGGCTATAGGGCACGTTGTCTTTGCTGTACGCCGCGGGTTTACCGTCCTTGCCCACATAGGCACGCAATACAGTGAAGTCACCGCTGTGGCGCGGCCACATGAAGTTATCGACTTCGTCGCCATAGTTACCGATCGATTCGGGGGGCGCGTACACCAAGCGAATGTCTTTCAGTTCCAATTGCTTGATCAGATAGAAGTCACTGCCGTAGTGCATATTCACAACACTGCAACGATAGCCCGCGTCTTGCTCACACGCTTTGACTTCTGCTTTGCTGGCCAAGTTGATTGCGTCGTAATACGCGCGACCTGTCTTACCTGTGGTCGACTTCAAAATACGATCTGTAATGCGATCAAACCCTGTTGTCACCAACACGCGGTAGTCCGGATTGGCCGGCAGCTCTGCCGCGCGATTCGCCGCCACAAAACCGTTCTTGATCAAATTGCGCTCATTCGAGCTGTTGTATTGGATGACCCCGAATGCCACGTGGTGATTGGTCAGCACCAAACCGTCTTTGGACACAAATGCGCCCGTGGCGCCGCCCACCTTGGCAACCGCAGACAAGGGTGCCTTGGTGACATCCGCCAGCGCATTGACATCACCTTTGTAGCCCGCAGCCTTGATTTGCGCCTTGATAGTCGGCAATTGAGATGGCAACCACATGCCTTCATCAGACCAAGCCGCCGGAGCGACGACCATGCCGGCGATGACGCCCGCCAAGATTTTCTTGCGCATGTTCACATTCCTCTACCAATGACCGCCCATTACATCATGTGCCAAGCGCTATTTCTTGGGCCTGCGTCAAGCTCCGGCGTTAAAATGGGGAGAGATATCCATTGGGAGCCGTTGCATGTCGCAAATGATGAAAGCATTGGTCAAGAAAGAAGCCGGAAAAGGGATTTGGATGGCGGAAGTGGCCGTGCCTACGCCCGGCCCGAATGAAGTATTGATCAAACTCGAAAAGACCGCGATTTGCGGAACCGACCTGCATATCTACCTGTGGGATGAATGGAGTCAGCGCACGATCAAGCCGGGGCTTGTGATCGGTCATGAATTCGTGGGTCGAATTGTCGAGCTCGGCGCAGGTGTCACCGGCTATGAGATCGGACAACGCGTCAGCGCCGAAGGTCATATCGTGTGTGGCCATTGCCGCAACTGTCGCGCCGGCCGCCAACACTTGTGTCCCAATACCGTGGGTATTGGCGTGAATCGCAATGGCGCATTCGCCGAATACATCGTGATGCCCGCCACCAACCTCTGGCCGATTCCGGATCAAATTCCCAGCGAACTCGCTGCGTTCTTCGATCCATACGGAAACGCCGCACATTGCGCACTTGAATTCGACGTTGTTGGCGAAGACGTGTTGATCACCGGTGCAGGCCCGATTGGCATTATTGCCGCGGGTATTTGCAAACACATCGGTGCGCGCAATGTGGTTGTGACCGACGTGAATGACTATCGATTGAAGCTTGCCGCAGACATGGGCGCGACGCGCGTTGTCAACGTGGCCAACTCATCGTTGAAAGACGTCATGGCGGATCTGCACATGGAGGGCTTCGACGTCGGCCTTGAAATGAGCGGCAATCCGCGCGCCTTCGGTGACATGCTCGATTGCATGTATCACGGTGGCAAGATCGCCATGCTCGGCATCATGCCAAATGGTGCGGGCATTGAGTGGGACAAGGTGATTTTCAAAGGCCTGACCTTGCATGGCATCTACGGCCGAAAGATGTATGAAACCTGGTACAAGATGACCCAATTGGTTTTGTCGGGTTTCCCACTCAGCAAAGTGTTGACACACCAGTTGCCGATCGACGAATTCCAAAAAGGTTTTGACCTCATGGAAAGCGGTAAGTCGGGCAAAGTTGTACTGAGCTGGAATTAACTCCGATACCGCGAAGGACTACAGATGTCATTGACCGAACGCTACACACATACGCTGGACGAAATTCGCGACGCGGGCTTATTCAAGTCGGAACGCATCATCGCCAGCCCGCAATCCGCCGAAATTGAACTGGAAGATGGTCGCAAGGTGCTGAACTTCTGCGCCAACAACTATCTTGGCTTGGCCGACCACCCCGACATCATCCAAGTGGCCAAAGACGCGTTGGACAGCCACGGCTTCGGGATGGCTTCTGTGCGGTTCATCTGTGGCACGCAAGACTTGCACAAAGCGCTGGAAGCCAAGATCGCGGAATTTTTTGGCACCGAGGATACGATTCTGTACGCGGCGTGCTTCGATGCAAATGGCGGTCTTTTTGAACCACTGCTGGACGAGAACGACGCCATCATTTCCGATGCGCTCAACCACGCCTCAATTATTGATGGCGTGCGTTTGTGCAAGGCAAAGCGCTACCGTTACGCAAACTGCGATATGGCGGATCTCGAAGCGCAGTTGAAGCAAGCCAAGGCCGATGGCGCGCGCACGATCATGATCACGACAGATGGCGTGTTCTCGATGGACGGCTTCATCGCGCCACTGGATGAAATCACCACACTCGCGCAAAAGTACGGCGCTTTGGTGCACATCGACGAATGCCATGCCACGGGCTTCTTGGGCGCCACCGGCCGCGGCGCTGCGGAAGTCAAAGGTGTGATGGACAAGATCGATATCTTCACGGGTACGTTGGGGAAAGCGATGGGCGGCGCGCTCGGCGGATTCACCACCGCGAAGCGTGAAGTCATCGAGCTGCTGCGTCAGCGTTCACGTCCCTACTTGTTTTCGAACTCCTTGCCGCCGCACGTCGTTGCCGCAGGCATCAAAGCGTTCGACATGCTCGCCTCTGCGGGTGTGCTGCGCGAACAATTGACTGAAAACACGAAGTACTTTCGTGAGCAAATGACCGCGCGTGGTTTTGAGATTCGCCTAGGCGTGCATCCGATCAGCCCTGTGATGCTGCACGATGCGCCCTTGGCGCAAAAGTTTGCCGCGCGACTGCTTGAAGAAGGCATCTATGCGATTGGTTTCTTCTTTCCTGTTGTGCCCAAGGGTCAAGCGCGTATTCGCACGCAAATGAGTGCCGCTCACACCCGCGAACATTTGGATCGCGCGATCGATGCGTTCACGCGTATCGGCAAAGAACTCGGCGTAATCCAGTAAAGCCACTCGCGCTAGGCAAGTGACTTCACCTCGGCGGGCGTCAGCGCCCGCCATTCGCCCTTGGCGAGTTCTCCCAAGGAGAGCTCGCCGATTGCAATGCGAATGAGCCTCAGCACTGCGATATCAAACGCCGCCAACAACCGTCGAATCTGTCGATTCCGACCTTCATCAAGCACGATCTCAAGCCATGCGTTCTTGCTGCCTTCGCGCAAGACAATCACTGAGCTGGCAGACAGAAACTCACCGTCGAGTTCGACACCTTGCATGAGCTTCACGATCATGTCGATGTCGGGAATGCAATCGACTTGCACGTGATACGTTTTCGAAGGTCCTGTATCGGGGGCGGTGATTTTTGCAGCCCACGTCGGATCATTGCTAAACAGCAGCAAACCTTCGCTGGCTTTGTCTAAGCGACCGACGGGTGCAAGCCAAGGCAGATCGGCGCCTTCAAAACAGCTGTAAACCGTGTCTCTGCCCTGCTCGTCTTTCGTGGTTGTGACTAAGCCGCGCGGCTTATTGAGTGCGATATAGCGCTTCTCAGCAGAGGTCTCCGCTTGACCTTCAATGCGGATCTTTGCATTTTCCAAATCGGTGGGATGTTCCGGGTCTTCAATACGCCTGCCATCAAGCAAAACGCGGCCCTCTGTGATGAGTGCCGCGGCTTGAGTGCGCGAACAGAGCCCGCGCTTGGACATGACGCGCGCAAGACCAAATCTGGGCGCACGTTTCGATGTCATGAAGAATTACTTTTTCTTCGGTGCAGGATTTTTTGCAGGTGCTGTGTCAGCGGTGCCTGCCGGTGCAGAAGGTTGCGCTGTAGAGGGTGCGACAGGTGTTGCTCCGCGTGCGACGCGAACACCACGCGACTTCATCCACGCATAGAATTCGTCGGCAGTCATACGCTTGCCCCCTTGCGTCATGTCAAAGCGCCAAGGACCGTTATCGAACTCCGAGCGCTTTTTGTAAGCTGCAGGATCGTTCGAATTCGCAGCAGACGGTGCAGGAATAGCGCTGGACACACTCTTGCAGTTTTCAATTCGAATACGCGTAATGACGGCGCCAACCGACACGGCATCGCCATAGGCTTGTGCAAGCACGCCCGCCGGCGTGCCGAGCTGAGAATTAATGGCGGACAGTTCAGGTGCAACAGGCGCAAGCAAATCTGTGTTGGCGGGCAACGAGCGCGGCACGTTCGCACAGTTTTGTGATTGTGCGGCGGCAGTGCCACACGCAGCGATCAAAGCAAAAGCAAGCAGTTGGCGCATCTTGTTGTCCTCTTATGTCTTTGCACAGTGTATCGCTGATGCGCATCAAAAAAAAAGAAGCCCGGCATTGCCGGGCTTCTTTGTGTTTCTGAAACTTCCGTTTCTCGAAACAACGACCAATTAGTTTTGGACGTTGAGTTCGGTACGACGGTTGGTTTCGTTCTTGCAATCCGGCTTGGTTTGAGCGGTGCTGACCAGCGGACGGCTTTCGCCGTAGCCGACCGGACCGGCCATACGGCCAGCGTCGATACCATTCGAAGCCATGTAGTCATACACAGCGCGTGCACGACGTTCCGACAAAGCTTGGTTGTAGGTGTCGGCGCCGCACAAGTCGGTGTGGCCGGCAACTTCAACGCGCAGGTCGGGGTAACGCTTCAGGATTTCGATGCCTTCGTTCAGGATGGCGATCGCGTCGGGACGCAGCTTGGACTTATCGAAGTCGAAGTTGACACCCTTCAGGTCGATCGTCAACGGAACAGCGCAACCGTCCGGGCCGACGGCTTGACCAGCGGTCGAATCCGGGCACTTGTCGTTGCAATCGTTGACGCCGTCACCGTCGCCGTCTTTGTCGGCGCAGTTGTCGACAACCGGTGCTTCAACAACCGGAGCAGCGCGATCCGGGCCCAAAGCCACGGTCAAGCCAACCGAAGCCAAGAGGTCGGTGAACTGCGATTGTTGATCTTGCGGGCGACGACCTTGCTCTTTGTCGAAATCAACGCGTGCGCCGAGTTCCGTGCGCAGGTCAACGCGACCGAAGTCGAATTGCAGACCAACGCCGAGGTTGGCAGCTGCGTTGTTGTCTTCGTGCTGAGCCGGGCAATCAGCTTGCATCGGGATGCCAGCAGCCGGACCACAGGTAGCAGCGAACTCTTCTTCGTGACGTTGCATGCCCAAGCCGAACTTCACGTAGGGCCACCACTTGCTGTCCGCATTGCGGAAGTGGTAACGCGCGTCAACGGACAGACCGTATTGGGTCCACCACAGGTTCGGGTTCGAAGTCTTATCCGGGTTTTGGTAGTTAGCTTCCAAATCCACGGACCAGTTCGGGGTCCAGAACTTACCGAAGCCCAAGGTGCCGAACAGCGCATCCTCAGTACCGCGATCAGAATCCTGGAAGTTGACACCGGTGCTGCCTGAGACATACCAGCGGTCGTCGAACTCCTGGGCAGAAGCGGCTTGCGCCACGCCCATACCGCACAAGAGGGCGGCGCAGAGGAGTTTCTTGTTCATCGTGAGCTCCTTGAACTATTGAAAATTAAAGTCTTGCGACAAATAAAACAAAGTGAAACGAAATCTGTAAATAAACTTAGCCGTTAGCCGACATGGGCAACCTTAGAAACCCAGCCGTGAAGACCGCGTTAACGATACCATAACGATATGCTGAATTTACGCCTTGATTGAATTACGTGTTCAGGAACTTTCCTCACTGAATCAGGTCAGTCAGGACATCTCGGGTGCGCTTGTCTTCCCCACGTCTACGCACGATCCAAGCATACCGCGACCCCGTTCTGCAAACCAGCCATTCAGGAAAGGTTGGGGTTCAACCTTTTAAGGTTCGCGCACTTTCCCCCATCCACTCTTTGCTGAACAGATAGCTGAACGAGTTGGAATTCGACAGGCCAGTCCATCCCATTTGATGGATGCCTAAAGGGCAATACGCCGGCAGAGATCGGCGCCCTCCCCAAAACGCCAGAACATCGCACGCGCCACCTCGAGTGGAACGCACGGTGGGGCAACGCGCAAGGAGTAGATGTATGAAATTGGCATGGTTGTTGTGGTTGGCCTCGGTTTTGCCGCCGCAAGCCTCAGATTCGCTTTGTCTGAGCACCACGGTGTATTTGGAAGCGCGCAATCAACCGGTGATGGGCCAACGGGCCGTCGCTGAAGTCGCCCTGCGTCGTCAGGAAAGCGGCCAGTGGGGCGACTCGATGTGTTCAGTCGTCACCGCACGCAAGCAGTTCGCACCCACCTTGGTATCGCCGCAGTACGATCTGGGCAATCCTGACGCTTGGGGTGCGGCGGTGAATGTCGCGCTCGAAGCTGAACAAAACTGGTCCCTGCCGGTCGGCCGACGCAAAGAAGTTGTGCCTGGCGCGACCCACTTCGCCGCGTTGGACATCGCGCAACCGAGCTGGCGCAATGCATACCGCGTGGCGACGATCGGTGACCACACCTTCTTTGAAGTCGATCGCGTGAAGTCGCCGTATCGCCGGACCTCTACCGGAAGCTAACGCATTCACAGGCACACTGTTCGACTTTCAACATGAATGAAGGTCGCAATGAAGCTCTATTCCAAACCCGGTGCATGCTCTACCGCTGTCCACATTGTGTGCGAGTGGGCGGGAAAGCCTTATGAGGTAGAGATCGTCGATGCAGCGACGATGAAATCGCCGGATTTCTTGGCGATGAATCCCTCGGGAGCTGTGCCTGTCATTACTGACGGTGATTTTGTCCTGACCCAAAACGCGGCGATCATGGCTTATATCGCCGATGGCGCGCCGGAATCCGGCCTGTACGGTGATAACAGCCGTCAGCACCGTGGCGTAGCCACGCAATGGTTGGCCTATGTCAATTCCGACGTGCATCCTGCGTTCAAGCCGATTTTCTCGCCGGCTGCATTTATTGATGACGAAGCGCAATACGACGCGGTGAAGGCGCGCGCAGCAGTACGCGTGCAAAAGGTCTTTGAAGTCGCCGACAAGCGTTTGGCAGAATCCGAATGGCTGGCAGGCTTTCGCAGCGCTGCAGACGCATACCTATATATAACGTTGCGTTGGGCAAAAGCCGTCAAGATTGATTTGAGCGCGCTCACCCATCTTGAAGCGTACAAAGCACGCTTGGATTCAGATGCGAGCGTCGTCAAAGCACTGACGGCTGAAGGCCTGAAAGTCCTTTAAGTTTCTCTCGGTTCTAGCTTTCGCACCCTTGCGTCATAAAGATGAGGCGCAAGCGGTGCGAAGCATCGTTTCTTGCCGGACTTAAACGGTGACGGATTCACCCGGGTAGGCCAAATCAACGTCCACCCCATATTTAAGTGACAATTCGCCCGCCAAAGCTTCGCGTGCGACATCTTCGCCGTGCACCAACACGACCCGCGGCGGTTCCTTGAATCCGCCATACCAATCCATCAACCCGGCCTGATCTGCGTGCGCAGATAAGCCGCCCACGGTATGGATGCGTGCATTGACCCGCACGTTTGCGCGATCAATCCGAACCCATTGCGCACCGTCGACCAATCGTCTGCCCAAGGTGCCTTGTGCTTGATAACCCACAAACATCACGTGAGATTGCGGGCGCTCCAGCTGTCGGCGCAAATGGTGAATGATGCGACCGCCACTGGCCATGCCATTGCCCGCAATGATGATGACGCCACTGGTCATCGCGTTCACGGATTTGGACTCATCGACCGTTTGTGTAATGAGCAGATTCGGCAAACGGAACGGATTCTGTGATCCTTGCATCACTTTTTGCGCGGCTTCGTCAAAAATCGCGTGATGCTTGTCGTACACGCGAACGACTTTCGCGGCCATCGGTGAGTCGAGCACGATTTTCCAGCGCGACATATTCCATTCGTTCCAGTTCTGCGCAAACCAGTACAAAAGCTCTTGAGACCTTCCGACTGCGAATGCCGGAATCAACACATTGCCGCCGTTACGCCAAGCCGCGTCGAGGATTCGGCCAATTTCTGCGATGGTTGTCTCGCGGTCTTTATGTAAGCGATTGCCGTAGGTGGACTCCATCAACAACAGATCGGCTTTAGGAATCGGCTCGGGATCACGCAAAATCGGCGTGTTTTTCTGGCCCAAGTCACCTGTGTACACAAGTACCTTGCCATCGCCTTGCACAGTCACAGTGCTAGAGCCAAGGATATGACCGGCGTCACGAAACTGCAGATCTACGCCTGGAAATATGGAAATACGCAGATCGTATTTAAGTGTGCGCACTTGAAGCATGGCGCGTGCAACAGACTCTCGCGTGTAGAGCGGACGAATTTCAGGCGTACCCGGCTTGCGCTTGCGATTGCTTCGTTCTGCATCGCTTTCTTGCAAGGATGCGGAATCCAACAACATGATCGGCAACAGTTCTGCCGTGGCTTCTTGCGCCAAGATCGGCCCCTTGAAGCCCCGATCCGTCAATAACGGCAGGCGTCCGACATGATCAATGTGCGCATGACTCAAGATGACCGCATCAATGCTTGCGGGATCGAACGGAAATGAATCGAAATTGCTTAACTCGGCTTCCCGGCTACCTTGCAACATGCCGCAATCCAGTAAGAGTCGCTTGCCCCCGACTTCCACCACATGCATCGAACCCGTGACTTGCCCTGCCGCCCCATGAAAATCGACCTGCACTTTCACACTCCTTTAAGTAACGCCTCACCTGAATAGAATACGGTTGGAGCGTGACTTCCAGCACCCCTGTTCGCCGGCCCCTATCGCCTACAGTGAAGGTTTCCATGTTTCAAGGGGTGAAGATGAAAGCGAATTTCCCGAAACGCGCCTTGCTGGCCGTCGGCGTGGCTGTGTCGATCATGGCTGCAGGCACTGCCATTGCCGCAAAACAATCCGGTCAGGCCGCCGCTAAAGACGACCCTGCGACGCCGCGCTTCCGAGTCACCGATTTGGACACGAGCAAGCGCGTTTGCGACGATTTGTCCGAGTACGTGAACTCGAAGTGGCTGGCAGCAAATCCGATTCCTGCAGACCGCACCACCTGGGGCGCGTTTGAACGTCTGGCCCAGCAATCCGAAGAAGCGACGCATTCCATTGCGGTGAAAGCAGCGGCGAACACCCGTGCAACCGGCGTCGAAAAGCTGGTCGGTGAATTGTTTGCCAGTGGCATGGACACGCAATCACGTGAAGCGATGGGTGCTGCGCCTTTGAAGGCGGCTTTCAAATCGATCGACGCATTGAAAACGCCGGCCGACATCGCACGCTACATGGCCGTGCACAATGACGACGGTTTGGCGGATGCGTTCGGCGCCGGTGGCGGATCCGACTTTAAGGACGCAACCAAAGTCATCGCATTCGCAGTACAAGGCGGTCTGTCCCTACCGGAACGCGCCTACTACTTGGAAGATGGCAAAGACGGTAGCTATAAGCGCATCCGCGAAGCGTTCGTCGGCCATTTGAAGAACCAATTGGTCAATGCAGGCGTTGCGCCTGAACTCGCCGCGCAGCAGGCCGCACAAACCTTGGCACTTGAAACCAAGCTCGCGCAAGCGTCTTTGAGCCCGATTGAACGTCGCGATCCTGCCAAGAACTACAACGTGATCAGCATGGCTGATGCACAAGCAGCCAACCCGCATTTGGATTGGGCGAATTTCTGGAAGTCACAAGGCGTGAACGTCGCGTCCTTCTCGTTGTCGCAACCTGCTTTCTTCAAAGCACTCGATGGCTTGGTCGCCAACGAGCCGGTTGCACATTGGCAAGCCTATTTCCGTACCCACGCCGCGATGAGCTTGGCGCCCTACCTCTCCAACACATTCCAAGACGAACAGTTCGCTTTCTTCGGTAAAACCTTGAAAGGTCAGCCCGAACAACGTGATCTATGGAAACGCGTGTTGGGCAGCGTGCAAGGCAGTACCGGCGAAGCACTGGGTCAGCTTTATGTGAAGGATTACTTCCCCGCCTCGTCCAAGAAAGCGATGGAAGGTTTGGTCGGTGATCTGAGCCAAGCCTTGAAGGCGCGCATCAACGGCTTGGATTGGATGAGCCCCGAAACCAAGAAGAAGGCCATGGAAAAGTGGGCGACCTTCAAACCCATGATCGGCTACCCCGATAAATGGCGCAGCTGGCAAGGCCTCAACTTCAAGCGGAATGATTACGTCGGCAACATTGTCGCCGCGCGGAAATTCAATTCTGCCTATTCGATGGCAAAAATCGGTAAGCCGTCAGATCGCAATGAATGGGGTATGACACCGCAAACCGTCAACGCCTATTACAACGCAAGCAAGAACGTCATCGTTTTCCCCGCTGCCATTCTGCAACCGCCTTTCTTCGATCCGAATGCGGATATCGCAGTGAACTACGGCGGCATCGGTGCGGTGATCGGTCACGAAATGCTGCACGGCTATGACGACAAGGGCAGCCAATTCGATGCCAACGGCAATTTCTCAAATTGGTGGACAGAGTCGGATCGCAAAGGCTTTACGTCGCGCACCGACAAACTCGTTCAGCAATTCGATGATTACCGTTCGGTCGACAACTTGCCGGTGAAGGGTCAATTGACCTTGGGTGAAAACATCGCCGATCTCGGTGGCCTCAACGTCGCCTTGGATGCACTGCATTCAGCTATGAAACGTGATGGCATCAAGCCCGATGCAAAAATCGATGGCCTGACCTACGAACAGCGCTTCTTCATGAACTGGGCCACCGTGTGGCGTCGCAACCATCGTCCGGAAGAGCTGAAGGTACGTTTGAACACAGATTCGCATGCACCCGCGAATTTCCGTGCAATCGGCGCACCGAGCAACATGCCGGCGTTTGCAAAAGCCTTCCAATGCAAGGCAGGAGATGCAATGGTGCGTGACGACGCGCACCGTGTCGTCATCTGGTAAGCGCTGCACTTGATAAACTTCCGGGAACCTTGGAACCCGGAAGTTTTCATGATTCAACGCACGTTGGTCCTCGCTCTCTCTGCCGCGCTCGCGCTCGCACCTTCTATTGCCGGCGCAGATTCAGCCAAAGCAAAGGCTAAGCCGAAGAAGGCCAAGTTGACCAAAACCGTCGCGCCGCAGGTGTGCACGGACTTCTACAGCACGGTCAACAACGACTGGTTCAATGCCAACAAAGCGCCGACCGGCACTGCAGTGAATTCGGCCATGGCCGTGCTGCAGGCCAATAGCTTGCAGCAGCAACGCCAGTTGCTTGATTCGGCAATGACTTCGCCGCAAAACAAGAATCAAAAATTACTCGGCGATTTCTGGGCGAGCGGCTTGGACGAAGCATCCATTGAATCCGACGGTTCCAAGTCGATTGCACCGCTGATTCAACGCGTCAATGCGATCAAGCGCGCCAAAGACATTCCCGCTGCGATTGCCGCTTTGCATCAAGTGGGCATTCCTGTAGCTTTCAATTTCAGTGCCGATATCGATTTGAACGATCTCGATCGCCATATCGGCTATTTCTCGCAAGGTGGTCTCGGTTTGCCGGACTCGGCGTTCTATACGCGCACAGACCCGGACACCGCCGCCTTGATGTCGCGCTACCGCGACTACGTCAAGAATATTTTGACCTTGACCGGCAGCGATCCGGGCAAAGTGGCCAACGATGTCAATTGGGTGATGGGCATCGAATCCAGCATTGCAAAGTTCTCGAAGTCGGCGCAGCCCACGCGCGATCCGCGCAGTGCTTATGCGGCCATGCCCATTTCAAACTTGAAAAATCAATATCGCAATTTGCAGTTGGCTGAATTTATTGCAGCACAAGGCGTGAAAGACGACATCGTGTCGATGGCGGATCCGCAGTACTTTGCGCAATTGGATGCACTGGTCAAGAACACGTCCACCGAACAGTGGAAGACCTACTTGCGCTATCAGATCGGCCACGCGATGGCGCCGTATTTGTCGAAGAGTTTCCGGAAGGCCGAAGGCGAATTTTTCGGTCGCGTGTTCCGTGACCAAACAGGTGCACCGCCGCGTTGGCAAGAAGTGCTCTCTGCCATCAATTTGGCCGCAGGCCCGATGTTGGGTCGTGAATATGTTTCGCGCTACGTCCCATCTGCCACCAGCGCGCGCGCAGAATCAGTGGCTAAGGAAGTCGTTGAAGCTCTGTCAAAACGCATCGATTCAAACACATGGATGAGTGCGACGGCGAAACAGGAAGCCAAGCGCAAACTCGAAAAGACGCGTATCGAAGTCGGTGCGCCGCGTCGCGATCTCGACTACACCATTCAACCGATGGGCCGTGGCAGCTTTGGCGGCAACATGTTGATTGCATCCACATGGCGTCACGCGCAAGAAATGAAGCGCATCGGTAAGGGCAATGCGGATCTCCGCTGGGATGTGCTGCCGCAAGATGCCGCGTTAGGTTACGACGTGGCACACAACCGCATCATCATTACGGCCGCCATGTTGCAGGCGCCCGTCATTGATATGTCACAACCCCAAGCCAGCCAATACGGCGCATTGGGTGCGTTGGTGGGTCACGAGTTGACACGAGGCTTTGACAACCGCGGCCGCATGCTCGATGCAAGCGGCAATATTCGTGATTGGTGGACACCGCAAGATGCAGCTGCTTGGAACACGCGTATGTCGGCGATTGCCGCGCAATACAGTGGTCATGCGTATCCCGAACTGGGCGGCGCAAAGGTCAACGGATCGCTCACCCGTGAACAAGACACCGCCGACTTGGCAGGGCTTGAACTCGCGTGGGATGCGTTGGCAAAGAGCGGCACACCGGATGCAGCAAACAGCACTGCATTCTTCAACGGCTGGGCACGTTTGTGGCCTCAGGCAATGAGCAAAGAAGCGGCGGCCTTGCAACAAGCCACCAGCAGCTACGCGCCCGGCAAATGGCGCACGAATGGGCCGCTGGTCAACATGCCGGAATTTGCAACCGCGTTCAAATGCAAGGCAGGCACGCCGATGGCACTGCCCGCCAACAAGCAAGTCAACATTTGGCGTTGAGTTAGACCACGCGTCGCAAGGTGGGCGGCTTCTTGCCCCCACCTTTGCCACCGCGCCCAAACGGCGGTTGCCCGCGCCAATAGCGGATCAACAGCCAGGCAAACAACATGCCACCCAAATGTGCAACGACAACAACGGGTGATTGCAAACCACTGCCTGCGAATACCAAAGCAAGAATGCCGTAGACAATGACGAGCGTGCGTGCCTTCATCGGAATCGGCGGAATCAGCATCATCACCTGCTGATTCGGAAACAACATGCCGTACGCCAGCAACATGCCGAACAGCGTTCCGGATGTCCCCATGGCGGGACTGCCACTGCCAAGCAAGGCACTCAACAGCAACCAACACAAGCCTGATCCAATCGTGGTCACGGCGATGAAGGTCATGAAGCGTTGCGAACCCCAGGTGTATTCAAGTTGCGCGCCGAACATCACCAAGGCCAATCCGTTGAAGAACAGATGCAAGAACGACATGTGCAACAAGCCGTGTGTCAACAATTGCCAGGGCATGAAACCGTTCGAAAGCGGCCACAAAGCAAAAAATTGCGTCAACCACGGCCCGGCAATCATCTGAGCCAGGAATCCCACGGCAATAGTGATGGCGATGGCCCGTGTGACGGGGGGAATGTTGTTGATCATGGGGTCTCCGAGATTGCGCCTATGATACGGACATGCGTGTAGTTGAAGTGCAAGGCAACGATCCGGAAAAAATTGCATCGGCCTTGTTCAGCGCCGGTGTCTGCAAAGTCCAGTCGTTTATCGATGAACCCACGGCAAACGCGCTTCGCGAAGAGGCGCGCGCACTTTTGAATGCCAGTGCGTTTACTGCCGCGCGTATGGGTCGCGGCGCTTCGATCACTTCGGAAGCTGCGCTACGCGGCGACCAAACGCTCTGGCTCGACGATCCACGTTGCACGGTCGGCCCTGCATTCTTAGCCGAGCTCAACGCGCTCAGCCAACATTTGCGTATGTACTTGCGAATGCCGATTCAAGGCGTCGAAGCCCACTATGCGCATTACCCGCCAGGCGGTCGGTACATCAGACATCGGGATCGGATGCAATCAGACAGCGCACGAATGGTGTCGTGGGTCACCTACTTGAACGCAGGGTGGCAACCGGAGCACGGCGGACTATTGCGCCTCTATGACGCGGCAGAGCATTCCGTAGATATCGCGCCGACGTTCGGCACCTCGGTGTGTTTCTTGAGCGACATGGAGCACGAAGTTCTGCCCGCGTATCACCCGCGCCTGAGCATTGCCGGCTGGATGCGGCGGCTGGACTAAACCGGTGGCCCCCAGAGGTGTTCATCTTCAGTCACGACGCGCTTTTTCAAGACCCGACCGTTGCGCACCTCAACGCCCTCTTTCTTCAGCGCCGCCAATTGCCGTTCGTAGCCGGATGAACCCTCAGCGAATGCGATTTTTCCGTCGCTGCGCAACACGCGGTGCCATGGCAGGCCTGCGGGCGTCTTGCTGGCAAGCAGCTTGGCCACCCAGCGGGCACGTTTGGGAAACCCCGCCAACCGCCCGACTTCGCCATAGCCCAGCACGGTGCCGGCCGGTATGGCACGAATGACTTTCCACACTTTGGCCTCGTCCGCTGAATCCATGGCACTGCCACTCCTACACTAAGCGCGTTCCGCCGCATTCAACTGCTACCATGCAGTCGGAGCATTGAAGCACACATGGACGAACCTACCGAGACCCTGCGCCCCGCGCGCATCGACATCCCGACGAATACACAGCCGGTGCCACGCACATGCTGAAGTTCTTGATCGTCCTGTTCCTGATCATTCTGAACGCGTTCTTCGCCATGTCCGAAATGGCGGTGATGACATCGCGTAAGAGCCGCTTGAAGCAAATGTCGATCACCAGTCGCGGCGCCGCGAAGGCCTTGGCGTTGGCGAACAATCCGGAGAGCTTTCTTTCTGCGGTGCAGCTCTGGATTACTTTGCTCAGTTTGATGATTGGCTTCTTCGGTGGCGAAACGATCGGCGATCAAATTGCCGAGCCACTCAAGAACTTTCCAATGTTGGCCCCGCACGCACATTTGATTGGGGTCATCGTCGGCTTCATCGTCATGCTGTTCGCATTCGGATTGTTGGGTGAGCTGGTGCCCAAACGCTTAGGCACGATCGCGCCCGAGCGTATCGCTTCGGTGGCGGCCTACCCCATTGAATTCTTCGCCATCATTGTGAAGCCTTTGGTGGACCTGCTGTCTGTCAGTACGCGCGGCATCATCAAGTTGGTCGGTATGGCAGGTGTCAACGAACAGCAAATCACAGAAGAAGAAATTCAAATGCTGGTGTCGGAAGGACACGAGCAAGGTGTCATCGACGATGACGAACGCAACATGATGACGCGCGTGTTGCGCTTGGGTGATCGCACTGCCGAAAGTTTGATGACCCCCAGAACGCGCATCATCTGGCTCGATAGCGAAGCCGAATTCGAAGAAAACTTCGGGATCATGCGGCAAACGCCGTTCTCTCGTTATCCCGTCTATCGTGGCAGCGATGCGGACGTACTCGGCGTATTGGAAGTGAAGTCTCTGCTCGACAACTTAGGCGAGGCACGCCCCGCCCTTTTCCAAGAGCTGAGAGAGGCCTTGTTCGTCAGTGAATCGACGCAGGCGATGAAGCTTCTGGAAATCTTCCGCGAAGAACAGCAATCGCTGGCGCTGGTGGTGGACGAATACGGCGATGTCACCGGCATGGTCACCGTGAGTGATGTGATGGGCGCCGTGACTGGGCGCTTGCAGTCGGCTGAGCATTCAGACGCCGAGACGATGGTGGTGCAGCGCGAAGACGGCTCGTGGTTGGTCGATGGCAGTTTGCCGATTGATGAAGTGCGCGAGCTCGTCGGTTCAAACAAATTGCCCTTGGAAGACGAACACGATTTTCATACCGCGGCGGGTTTCGCAATTGCATGGTTCGGTCGAATTCCGCACGTAGGCGAATCATTCGAATGGCATCAATGGCGCTACGAAGTCGTCGATCTTGATGGGCCGCGCGTCGACAAGTTGCTCTTGACCCCGCTTGGAACCGAGCGCACCGCGGACGGTCATTGACCATGCAGTCTGACAAAGACACCGACCATGCAGTCTGACAAAGACACCGGATTGCTCGGCATGGTGGGTCGATTGGCGCAAGGCGATCCCGAATCGCACATCACGATGCATCAAATCATTGATGAAGTCGAGGAAAGCGGTTTCGGCATGATTTTGTTCGTGCTTACCCTGCCAGCCTTCATCCCCATTCCAGTCGGTGGTGCGCTCTCAGGCCCATTGGTTGCGCTCCTCGCGCTGCAAATGATCGTCGGCCGTCATGAACCTTGGCTTCCAAAGCGCTTGTTGTCGAAGGGCCCGAAGCGGAGTGCGCTGGCGAAAGTCCATGCACAACTCAGCCGCATTTTCAGGCCCGTGCATCGCCTCATTCGGCCGCGCGCGGATTGGATTTTCGAGAACAGCATTACCTTTCGCTTCACCGGCCTGATCTTGCTGTTTCTCGCGGTGCTGCTGGCACTGCCCATTCCGGGCACTAACTACCTGTTCGGATTAACGCTAGTGCTGTTTGCATTGGCAATGATCGAGCGCGACGGTGGCTTGATGATTGTCTCTTGGTGCGTCGGACTTGCCTTGATCATTGCGGCATTTGTTTTGTCGGGTCAGATCATTGATGCGTTCAATGCCATCAAAGACAACGCCAGTGATGTCTTACATCGGATCTTTGTCTGACACAGTCGATGGTTGATTGGCGAGCATCGCCATGCGTTGCGCATCTGCGAGGATGCCGCGTAACAATCGAACTTCTTTGATGGATAGCTCGTTGCGCAGAAAGATCCTGCGCAACTTGCGCATGGCGGATTCGGGCGCGCGGCCTTTGTGGAAATCAATTGCATGCAGGGTTTCGTCGAGCTGACCGAAGAAGCCTTCGAGGTCTTGGTGGCTCGCCGGCACTTCGCCCTCATGCGTCTCTGTGGGATTCGGCACAGCCTGCACGTCGCGGCGCGCGTCCAGCTGCGCCATACGCAAAGCGTACGCGAGCACTTGCACCGCTGCGGCCAGATTCAATGAGCTGAATGTCGGATCGGACGGGATGTGGATCGCGGCATGGCAGAGCTGAAGTTCTTCGTTGGTGAGCCCCGTGCGTTCGCGGCCGAAGACCAAGGCAACTTCGCGCCCATTGGCGACGGCGCCCAGGGCACGTACAGCCGCGTCAGGCGGCGGCAGCTCCTCCAGCGCCACACGTCGACTGCGCGCCGTGCAGCCCAACACCAATCCGCAATCAGCGACGGCTTCGGCCAAGCTGGCAAACACGGGTGCGTCGTGAACCAGCGCCTCCGCACCTGCCGCCATGGCGTCTGTATCGTGATTTGGGGCCTTTTCCGGCGCAACGAGCACCATGTTGGAGAACCCCATGGTGCGCATGGCCCGAGCGGCCGCGCCCAAATTTCCAGGGTGTTGTGTCCCCACAAGAACGAAGCGGATGGGCGGTGTTGAGTAGGCTTGATCGGAATCCATGTCATCAATGTTAAACTTCCCGACCCGGCCACGGAGCCGGATTGTTCTTTTTCATTCCAGCAGAGGGCTCCCGCGATGCAGAAACCCGCGGTCACAATCATGGTCAAGGCGGCACGTGCTGCCGGTGACGTTTTGTTGCGCAGCGCGCAGCGTTTGGACAAGCTCAATGTGGTTGAAAAGGCAACGCAAGACTACGCAAGCGATGTCGACAAGAACGCAGAAGATGCCGCCATTCGTGAACTCACGCGCGCGATGCCCGAATGCTCGGTCTTAGCCGAAGAAAGTGGCTTGCGTGGTCGCGGCGGTCCGCTTATCTGGGTTATCGACCCGTTGGACGGCACGAGTAACTACATCCGCGGTTTTGGTCACTATTGCGTGTCAATCGCATTGGTCGAGCGTGGCGAACCGATTCATGCGGTCATCTACGATCCCATTCGCAATGATTTGTTCACCGCCAGCAAAGGTGCAGGCGCTTTGTTGAATGGCTCGCGTATCCGCGTCGGCGAGCGAAAAGATTTGAATGGCGCTTTGATCGCGACGGGTTTCCACCCGCGTGAACGTGAACGCACGCCGGCACAGCTGGAATGCACGCGTCAGATCTTGTTGCAGGCGGAAGACATTCGCCGCTCGGGTTCGGCAGCACTCGACATGGCCTATGTCGCCGCGGGTCGATTGGATGGTTACTTCGAAGCCGGCGTCAAACCTTGGGATGTTGCAGCAGGCGTCTTGTTGGTCCGCGAAGCGGGTGGCCGCGTGTGCGACTACAATGGCTCGCAAACGGGTCCGCTGGATGAACGCGGCATCGATAGCCGACATATTCTGGCCGGCAATTTGAAGTTGTCAGACGCGCTGCAAAAAGTCATTGCGACGTCAGGCTACGCTGCGAGCTTTCGTCGCTAAGCCCCCACGCATTGATTCAAAGCAAACGCCCTTCCCCACGCTGTGGAGAAGGGCGTTTCTGTTTACGGGCGGCGATTTAGCGCTTCTTGATCCTTCGCACGCGGCAGCAGATCTTGGCGCGTGACTTTCATCGGACCGATGGTCAGCAATGCGCAGGCGATGAAGATTGAAGACAGCGTACCGATCACGATACCCATCATCTGCGACAAGGCCATGCCTTCGAGCGAGCCACCGCCGTAGATATACAGCGCGAGGACCGTCAAGAAGGCCACGAACGAGGTAATGATCGTACGCGACAAGGTTTGGTTGATCGATGCGTTCAACACGGTGGCCGGATCGGCGCGCATGCTGCGGAAGTTTTCGCGAACACGGTCAAACACCACGATGGTGTCGTTGATTGAGTAACCCATGACAGACAACAAGCCTGCCAACACCGTGAGATCGAACTCGCGACCGGTTGCAGCGAAGAAGCCTGCGCAGATCAAGACGTCATGCATCGTGGCAATAATGGCCGCGACAGCAAACTTCCATTCGAATCGGAACGCGATGTAGCCCAAGAAACCAATGATCACGAAGGCAAGTGCCATGGCCGCGTTCTTGGCCAAGTCACTACCGACTTGTGGATTCAAAAAGGTTGAACGACCCACCTTGGCCGGGTTGGACGTTTGGTTGACGGCTTGCAGCACGCGTTGTGCAGTGAGGCTGCTCGCCTCGTCCGCATTCTTAACGCTTGCGTCAGACTCCGTACGCACCAACAGTTTGTTACCCGCGCCATAGGTCTGCACGGTGGCATTGCCGAAACCGGCTTTGTCCAAATTGCTACGGACGGTATCGATGTTCGGTGTTTGCTTGAACTCGAGCTCAACCAAGGTGCCACCGGTGAAGTCGAGTGCGAAGTTGAAGCCCTTGAAACCGATAGCGCCGATCGCTGCAAACATGAGTAATGCAGCGATGCTGATCGAGACCCAGCGCATGCGCACGAAATCAATGCGCGTGTCATTCGGAATAAGGTGAAGTGGGAAAAGTTTCATGTGCTGTATTCCGTCAGATGGCGATCGACTTCAGTTTCTTGCGCTTGCCGTAAATCAAAGTGGCAATACCGCGCGAAACTGTCACTGCGGAGAACAGCGAGGTCATGATGCCGATGATCATCGTCATGGCAAAGCCCTTCAGTGGGCCGGTACCGAATGCAAGCAAGGCAACGCCTGCCAGCAACGCGGTCATATTTGAGTCGAAAATCGTGCCCGACGCGCGGTCGTAACCCACGGCAATCGCAGCCTTAGGCGGCACACCTGCGCGAAGTTCTTCACGGATACGTTCGTTGATCAGGACGTTGGCGTCCACCGACATACCGACCGATAGCGCAAGACCGGCAAAACCAGGCAAGGACATGGTGGCGCCGAAGATCGACATCACCGCCACAATCATCACCATCTGTAGCAACAAGGCCAGACAGGTGATCATGCCGAACATGCGGTAGTACACCAAGAAGAAGAACAACACGAAGACAAAAGAATACAGCACCGCTTGTACACCGCGCTCCACGTTCTCGCGGCCCAAGCTCGGACCGATCACGCCCTGTTCGACAAAGTCCATCGGCGCTGCAAGGGCACCGGATTTCAATTGCTTGGCAAGGTCTGTCGCTTGTTCGTTGGTGAGACCCGTCGTATTGAAGCGCTCACCAAAGGGTTCCGCGATGTTCGGCGCTGCGATCACGCGCTCTTGCGTGCGCGATGATTGCACTTCGTTGCCGTTGGCATCTTTGGTAGTGACCGGAATACGATCGATATACACCGTGGCCAATTGCTTGTTCACGTTATTGACCGTGTGGTTGAACATGCGCTTGCCGGCTTCACCGGTCAAGGTCACGCTGACCGACGGCATACCCGACTTCGGGTCCGGCGTGACTTGCGCGTCTAACAATTCGTCGCCCGACACCAAAACGCGCTTGGACAACAAGATAGGCGCGCCGTTTTCCATGCGATACAACTTCGAGCCCGGCGGAATGATGCCACTGCGCTCTGCTTCAGCCGCCGCGGTGAGATCACCCGTTACTGCGCGGAACTCGAGCGTGGCGGTCGCACCGATTTGGCGCTTGGCTTCTGCCATGTCTTGAAGACCGGGTAATTCAACCACAAGTCGATCAGTGCCTTGACGCTGCAAGACCGGCTCAGCCACGCCGAGCGAGTTAATACGATCTGCAATCACGTTGCGGTTTTGATCCACGGCGTCTGCCGAGACCGCTTGCAATGCCGCTTCGTTTACGCGCACCAACAAGGTGTTGCCTTGCTCTGTGACGGTGTAAGGATTACCGGCACCCATCGCCACACCTGAGGACAAGGTGGTGCTGATCAAAGATTGCGCTTTGTCCTTATTGGCTGAGGGATCCAAAACGACAGCCACGCTGGAATCTGCCATCCGCTCGATCGAACCGTAGGGGATCTTGTCGTTTTGCAAGGCCGTGCGGATACGTTCCGCGGTGCCATCCATGCGCTTTTCGAGTGCGGCCTTTTGATCGACTTGCATCAAGAAGTGCACACCACCCTGCAAATCGAGGCCGAGCGGCATCGGACGTGCGCCGATGTTACGGAGCCACTGCGGCACCGTTGACACCAAGTTCAACGCCACCGACTGGCCTTCGCCCAACAGCGGACGCACCACATCATTGGCGCGCGTTTGGTCGTCAGCTGAGTTCATGCGCACCAACAGCTTGCCGCTGGCGTCCGTTTCAATCGACTTGGGCGTGATGTTTGCGGTCTTTAACGCGGCCTCAACTTTACCTTTCATCTCAACCGGCACAGGTTCACTGCCATTGCTGACCTGGACGGAAGGATCTTGCGGGTAAACGTTCGGGAGCGCGTACAGGGCCGAGATAAACAAGACCAAGACGATGACAAAGTATTTCCAGCGGGGAAACTCGAGCATGGTTCAAATCCAGTGCCTGCCAGAAGCAGGCACGTGTAAGGGTTAGTGCTTCAGGCTGCCCTTCGGCAGGACGCTGCTGATGGCGGCACGTTGCACGCGGACATTGACGCCCGGCGACACTTCCATCGAGATGAAGTTCTCATCAATTTGGGTCACCGTGCCAGCCAAGCCGCCGCTGGTCAGGATCTCGTCGCCGTTGGCGAGCTTTTCCAACAAGGCTTTGTGTTCCTTGGCACGCTTCATTTGCGGGCGAATCACCATGAAATACATGAGCAACACGAAAATCGGCATCATGAACAACATGCTCATGCTGCTGCCCTGGGCACCGGCGCCGGCGGCTTGCGCATAGGCCGGCGAGATAAGGAGATCCAACGGATTCATCTATACATCCTCAAAAAATCAACAGGGGATTATGCCATGCGGCCGAGCGAGGGCGGATTCAAGCCCCTTTTTGCATAAAAACCGGCCCGGAAGTCTAAAAATGCGCCTGCCTCGATGGCGGCACGCATATCGGCCATCAGGCGCTGGTAGTGGCGAAGGTTGTGCATCGTGCCCAGCATCGGACCCAACATTTCGTTGCATCGGTCCAGATGGCGGAGGTAGGAACGGGTGAACCCCTGATGGCAGGCGTAGCAGTCACAGCCCTCTTCGATCGGGCGCAGATCGTGTTCGTACTTCGCATTGCGAATTCGGACCACGCCGCTTTCAGTGAAGAAGTGGCCGTTACGCGCATTGCGGGTGGGCATGACGCAGTCGAACATATCCACGCCACGCGCCACGGCTTCAACCAAATCTTCTGGTCGACCGACACCCATTAAATAGCGGGGTCGGTCTTCGGGCAGTTGCGGACAGATAAAGTCCAAGGTGGCATTGCGTTCTTCTTCGGGTTCACCCACCGCGAGTCCACCCACCGCATAGCCGTCGAATCCGATTTGCTTGAGGCCTTCTGCAGAGCGCGAACGCAAATCCTCATACACACTGCCTTGCACGATGCCGAACAGCGCAGCGTCATTGCCTTCGTGCGCGCGCTTCGAACGCTCCGCCCAACGCAAACTCAATTCCATCGACTGGCGTGCGACATCGTGTGTTGCCGGGTACGGGGTGCATTCATCGAAGATCATGACGATGTCGGAATCCAAGGTGCGTTGGATATCCATGCTCACTTCAGGACTCAAGAACACCTTGCTGCCATCCGTCGGTGCAGCAAATGTCACACCTTCTTCTGTGATCTTGCGGCGGTGTGCAAGTGAGAACACTTGGAACCCACCGGAGTCGGTCAAGATCGGTTTTTGCCACCCCGTGAAGCGATGCAGGCCGCCATGTTCGCGAATCACATCCAGACCGGGGCGCAAATACAAGTGGAAGGTATTGCCGAGAATGATTTCGGCACCGAGATTTTCGACTTCTGCCGGCAGAATGCCTTTCACCGATCCATAGGTGCCCACCGGCATGAAGGCTGGCGTTTCAATCGTGCCGCGCGGAAACGTGATTTGCCCGCGACGCGCAGCGCCATCCGTCTTAGAGACTTGGAAACGCATGCGGCTCATGCAGCTGCACCTGTGGCTTCTGACTCAGGCCATAGCAGCATCGCATCGCCATAACTAAAGAATCGATAACCGTGTTTGACGGCATGTGCATACGCGTCAAGCATGCGCGTACGTCCTGAAAATGCAGAGACCAACATCAACAAAGTGCTCTCCGGCAAATGGAAGTTCGTAATCAAAGCATCGACACTGCGAATGCGATACCCCGGGAAAATAAAGATTTCTGTTTCGCCGGCAAACGGTTGCAGGACGCCATCGCGCATTGCACTTTCCAATGCACGCACAACGGTCGTACCGACGGCAATGACGCGTCCCCCGGCTTCGCGTGTTTTGCGAATGCGCTGCACCAACTCGGTGCCGACATTCAACCATTCGCGATGCATGGTGTGGTCATGAATATTGTCGACGCGCATGGGCATGAACGTGCCGGCACCCACATGTAAGGTGACGAAATCCGTTTGCACGCCTTTTGCTTGAAGTCGCGCCAACAAAGCGTCGTCGAAATGAAGTCCGGCGGTCGGTGCTGCGACGGCGCCCGGTGTTTTTGCATAGACCGTTTGATAGCGCGTGGCATCGGATGCATCGGCTTCGCGCACGATGTATGGCGGCAACGGCAATTTGCCGGCATGGTTCAGCCAAGACTCCAGCGCACCCGTCACATGAAAGCGCAGGTGATAAAAGCCTTCGTCGCGCGAAAGCACTTCCGCAGTGCCACCTGCATCCAATTGAATGCTGCTGCCCGGTTTCGGGGATTTGCTCGCGCCGATCTGCGCGCGTGCTTCATTCCCGGCCAACAGCCGCTCAATCATGATTTCGACGCGCCCACCCGTTTCCTTGGCGCCGAAGACGCGTGCAGGAATCACCCGCGTGTCGTTGAAGACCAGAAGGTCACCCGGCTGCAGCAATGCCTCGATGTCTGCAAATTGCCGATCTTCAAAAGGCGCGCCCATCGGAGGCACGCACAGCAAACGGCTCGCCGTACGCTCCGGTAGGGGCGCTTGTGCGATCAGTTCTGGGGGTAAATCGAAGTGGAAATCGGACTTTTTCAACGGAAAAGGCAGATGTATCGGCTCGATATTCTAGCCCTCGGAGGGGGTTATCGGCGCAAAGACCCTTTGGTAAACTCGATAGACCCCTGTACCGGACCGCGCGCCCTGTCGCGCGATTTTATTTTCCGGCGCCGAATTGGAGACACGAAATGAACCTGCTCGATACCTTGAAGCCGCTGCGTGCGGCCGGCAAACAACGTACCCAAGGCTTGGAAGATGCCATTGTTTTGGACTACGCGACGCGTCATCCCGAGCTGGTTGAAGCGATTGAAGCCGCTGCCACGGCGTTTGAACAGATCAAGCGCGAGTTCCCGCAACTCGTCGAAATGGACGAACAAGCACAAATCGAAGCCGTTCAAGACGGGTTCTTGAACTTCTATTCGATGGACAACGTGAACCCCTACGTGGCACTCGTTGCACGCGGTCCTTGGATCGTGACCTTGAAAGGCGCAGTGCTGCACGATTCCGGCGGCTACGGCATGTTGGGTTTTGGTCATGCGCCGAAGGCCGTGATTGAAACGATGTCACGCGCGCAGGCCATGGCCAACATCATGACGCCGAGCGTTTCGCAAAAGCGCTTCGTCGATGCCATGCGTAAAGAGATTGGTCAAACACGCGCTGACGGCTGCCCGTATACCCAGTTCATGTGTTTGAACTCCGGTTCTGAATCCGTCTCGTTGGCTGCACGCATCGTCGATGCACACGCAAAAGAGATGACAGACCCAGGTGCGAAGCACGCCGGCAAAGAGATTCATCGCGTCGTCGTTAAAGGCAGCTTCCATGGCCGAACCGACAAGCCGGCCTTGTATTCCGATTCAAGCCGCAAGAACTACACGCAGTTCCTCGCCAGCTATCGTGGCGAAAAAAGTGTCATCGTCATCGAGCCTTATGACGTCGATGCATTGAAGAAAGCATTCGCCGATGCCGATGCAAACGGCTGGTTCATCGAAGCCATGTTCTTGGAACCCGTTATGGGCGAAGGTGATCCGGGCCGTGCTGTGCCTCGCGCCTTCTATGACGCCGCGCGCGAACTCACCGAAGCACATGGCAGCTTGCTGTTGATCGATTCGATCCAAGCAGGCATCCGCGCCACCGGGTATCTGTCGTTTGTCGACTATCCGGGCATGGAAGGCATTAACCCGCCAGATTTGGAAACGTATTCGAAGGCGTTGAACGCAGGTCAATATCCGCTGTCTGTTTTGGCGGCGAATGCGCGTGCGGCAGACGCCTACAAGCGCGGCCTGTATGGCAACACCATGACCGCCAACCCGCGCGCGCTGGAAGTTGCTTGCACGGTGCTCAGCCTGCTGACACCCGCACTGCGCGCCAACATTCGTGAGCGTGGTGTCGAAGCGCTCGCCAAGTTGAATGCATTGAAGGAAGAAACCGGCGGTCTCGTCACCAAGGTGCAAGGCACCGGCCTGCTCTTCTCATGCGAACTGGCTGAAGGCTTCAAAGGCTACGGCGTGGGCTCGACGGAAGAATGGATGCGTGAACGCGGTATCGGCGTGATCCATGGCGGCGTCAACTCCTTGCGCTTTACGCCCCGCTTTGAATCCCATTCCGACGAACTGGACTTGGTCGTCGCCATGGTTAAAAAGGCCTTGCAAGAAGGCCCGCGCGACGCTGTAGAAAAGGCGGCCTAAGGCAGCCTAATCACGTGGGGCGCTGTTAAAGCGCCCTCGCGTGTAATTCAGGCACCTCGTGTGTGGTGCTGTACTTTCCGCGTGCATCTTTCTGGACTTGCGCCAAGGCGCAGTCCGGATCGTGGGTAAAGTACAAATGCACATTGCGCGCCAGCTTGTCTTCCAAGAACGCGCGCTTTTCATCGATCAGCAATTCCGCATTGCGGTCATAGCCCATCGTGATGGGCACATGCACCCATGGGCGACCCGGAATTAAATCCGAACAAAAGACCAGGCCGCCATGCGGGGCTTGATCGGCATGTTCGCTGCCGATGATTTCTGCCAGCATCAAGCCCGGTGTATGGCCGTCGCTGTAATGGAAACGCACACTGTCGCCGAGCGCTTGGCACTGTGCGCCATCCACCAATTCGAGTCGGCCACTGGCTTCAAGCAAAGGTTGCAATTCTGGAATGAAGCTCGCGCGATCACGCGGATGCGGATGCACAGCGCGCGCCCATGCTTCTTTACCGATCACAAATGTGGCGTTAGGAAAGAGCAGTTCGGGCGCCTGCCCTTCCGACCACGCGCGAAGCAAGCCGCCCGCGTGATCGAAATGCAAATGCGAGATCACGACAACATCGATGTCTTCATGACTGAACCCTGCAGCCTGCAAGGAATCCAGCAGCACGTGATTCGATTCTTGAATCCCATAGCGCTCACGCAGCTTGGGTTCAAAGAATGCGCCGATGCCGGATTCGAACAACACCGTCTTGCCGTTCAACGGCGACGCAAGCAAGGCGCGGCATGCCAAGTTGATGCGGTTTTCATCATCCGGTTGTGACCACGCCTGCCACATTGCGCGCGGCGCATTGCCGAACATGGCGCCGCCATCGAGCTTTTGCGAATTACCGAGTATCGACCAGAGCTTCATCGCTTGATTTTACGCTTTGCGTTGTAAGAACAGATCAATGGGTTTTGAGGGCACGCACATCGGCTGTGCCGACCGGATTACGCGGATCGGTGCCGCCGCGCAGTTCACCTGTGCGCGTATTCCAATCGACCGTCTGCATATTGCCCCACGTAGAACCCCGCGGCTTGACGACGTGCCCCATGGCTTGCAGTTGCTTGATGGTGTTCGCATCCAAGGCATTCGGTTCAATGGAAATTTCGTCAGGCAACCATTGATGGTGATAGCGCGGGATGGCGGCCACTTGTTGCGGCGTCAGCCCAGCGTCATAACCGAGTATGCCGAGCAAGACCATGGTGATGATGCGGCTGCCGCCCGGTGTGCCGATCACAACTTCTTGGCCGGGACGCGACATAAAGGTCGGTGACATGGAGCTCAACATGCGTTTGCCCGGCTTCGGCGCATTGGCCGCATAGCCGATGACGCCAAATGCGTTCGGTGTGCCCGCTTTCAAAGCGAAGTCATCCATCTCGTCATTCAGAAGGACGCCTGTGCCGGGCGCGATCATGCCGGAACCATATTCCAGATTGACCGTTTGCGTCACGCCTACCTTGTTGCCGTGTGCATCGATGATGGAGAAGTGCGTCGTTTCTTCGTGTTCAAACGGGGTGGGCTCGTTCGGGAACAACAGGCTCGGCGTGGCTTTGTCCGGATGAATCGTGGTGCGCAAACCGTCGGCATAGTCCGGGCTCAGCAAGGTTTTTTGCGGCACGTCTACGAAGTCCGGATCACCGAGATAGAACGTACGATCGTGATAGGCGCGGCGCATGGCCTCGACTACCAAGTGCGTGCGCTTTGCAGGTGTGAGCTTGCGAATGTCCCAAGGTTCGAGCAACTGCAAAATTTCAGCCAATGCAATACCGCCTGAAGACGGCGGCGGCGCGGTGACTAGAGACCAGCCGCGATAGTTGAAGTGAATTGGTGCGCGCTGTTTGACTTCGTAGCTCGACAATTCGCTCGCCGTCCAGTGGCCACCTTCAGCCTTGATGGCATCCAGAATTTGTTGCGCTACCCTGCCCTTGTAGAAACCGTCAAAGCCTTTGTCGGCAGTCAGCTGCAAGGTGTTTGCCAAGTCTGTTTGCACCAACAATTCGCCATCTTTCAACGGCACACCTTTCGGCATGAAAATCGCGCGAGAGCCCGGGAACTGAGCGATCACGTCTTTGCGTTCTTCCAGCGCATGCGCCAAACGCGGATACATCGGGAACCCGTTACGCGCAATGCGAATCGCAGGCGCCAAGCTCGTCTTGAGCGGGAGGCGGCCATATTTTTGCGAGACATACACCAACGCCGCCGGCAAGCCCGGGATGCCAGCAGACCACGGACCATCTTGTGACTTCGACGTGTCTAAGTTGCCTTTCGCATCGAGAAACTTTTCAGGTGTGGCTGAAGCAGGTGACGTTTCGCGCGCGTCGATAAAAATATCTTTGCCCGTCTTTGCATCGTGCAAAAGAAAGAAGCCACCACCGCCCAAGCCAGAGCTGACAGGTTCCACCACTGAAAGTGCCGCAGAGACGGCGACCGCCGCATCAAAGGCATTGCCGCCCTTCGCCACGACTTCAAAGCCGGCCTCGGTGGCAAGCGCATGCGCCGAGGCAATGACCGTGCCCTTCGGTGCAACAGGCTTTGCCCGAGCAGGGCTGGCCGGCGCTGCGACCGCGCTGGCTGCAAATGCAAATAACAAAGTGACACTGACAAGCACGCGGGGGAACTTCAACACTTTCATTTCTCCTGAATCACTGCCAGCTTGGCGAGCAGCATCGTCTCGGTTTCAACATGGTCTGGATCTGGTTCGATACATTCCACCGGGCACACCACCACACACTGCGGCTCATCAAAATGGCCCACGCATTCGGTGCAGAGATCAGGGTGAATGATGTAGATCTCTTCCCCTTGCGTAATGGCCTTGTTGGGGCACGCAGGTTCACACACATCGCAATTGATGCAGGTTTCCAGAATCTTGAGGGACACGTTCGCTCAACTCGCCCGTGTGGACGCCTGGTCTTCGGCCTGACGTTGGCTATGCAACGCGCGAAGTGCGTCGCCCACACACACAGGTACAAATTTACTGACATCGCCACCCAAGCGCGAAATCTCGCGCACCAAAGACGATGAAATAAAGCCGTACTGTTCCGCAGGCGTCATAAATAAAGTTTCGACGCTGGGAATCAAGTGCCGATTCATGCTCGCAAGCTGAAACTCGTATTCGAAATCAGACACGGCGCGTAAACCGCGAATCAAAACACCCGCGCCGATGGATTCGACAAAATGCGCCAACAGGCTATCGAAACCGCGGACTTCCACATTGGGCAAATGCTTCAAGGCTTCTTGCGCCAGTGATACACGCTGCGCCAAGGTCAAGCCTGGCCCTTTATTCGGGCTTTCGGCCACCGCAATGATCAACTTCTCAAACAATGGCGCAGCGCGTTGCACCAAATCTGCATGGCCGTTGGTGATGGGGTCGAATGTGCCCGGATAGATGGCAACGCGCGGATTGGGTGTTACCGACATGGGCTTGCAGTCACCGGTGAAAAGGCCGGTTTCGTTGGTCTGCCAAGTGTATCAAGTCGCAGCTTGTCGCTTGTACAGGCGCCCGCAGGCATCACGCGTGCTCATTTCACGATGGAGTCGCCATGGCGCAGGTGGCGTCGCCTCTGGCGTGTTGGGCGGTGATTCGACGTAGAGCCATGCATCGGGCTTCATGCAGGGCGCTAACAAGGGCCAGACTTGCGTCCACAGACCGGCAGCAAAGGGCGGGTCGACAAAGGCCAAATCGATCGATGCGCTTTCAAGACGTTGCAAACATGGCAACGCGTCTCCGGTCAGCACCGTGGCCGCCTCACCGCCCTGTAATTTCTTGAGCGTGTCTTTCAGGCTACGGGCCAGCTTCGCGTCGCGCTCAATAAATACGGAAGATGTCGCTCCCCTGGATAACGCCTCTAAACCCAACGCACCGGTACCCGCAAACACATCCAAGGCCGCCGCACCCGCCAGCATGGGCTGTAACCAATTGAACAGGGTCTCGCGCATGCGATCGGCACTGGGCCGGAGCCCGACGACAGAAGGCACTTCCAGGCGCGTATTACGCCATTTTCCCGCGATGATTCGCACCTGACCTTGGCTCGTGCCTTGCCTTGTTTTCATGGGGTGAGTTCATAGCCCAGTGTTACCATGCAGGCCATTGTCCCGCATTCGCGTACCCATGGTTAGTTGGTTCCGCCGCAAGAAAGCTGAAGCCCCCAGCACCCCGCAAATTGTTGAGCAAAATCCGGCACCGGCCAGCGTTGACCTCACTGAACCCCCCGTGCGGCTCGAAACCCCGGCCGTCGTCGACGAATTTGCAAACGCGGCCCCCGCGGCAAGTGCCGGAAAGCGCGGTTGGCGCGAACGACTGAGTGGCAGCGCCATCGCACGCAGCTTGGGCAGTGTCTTCAAGCGCAATCCCGCGCTTGATGAAGCCTTGCTCGAAGAGATTGAAACCGCTTTGATCACGGCGGATGTCGGCGTCACCGCAACCACCGCTTTGGTGGACGATCTGCGCCGACGCATGAACAAGCGCGAGTTTGAAAATGCCGCCGCTTTGTTCCGTGCATTGCGCGCCGAATTGCTCGCCATGCTGGCACCGGTTGCACAGCCCCTGGTGATTGACGATTCGGCGAAGCCCTTCGTGATTGTGACTGTGGGTGTCAACGGCGTGGGTAAGACCACCACGATTGGCAAGCTCGCGCGCAAATTCCGTGACGAGCAACGCAGCCTCATGTTGGCGGCTGGCGATACGTTTCGTGCCGCAGCCGTTGCGCAGTTGCAAGCATGGGGCGAACGCAACAATGTCCAGGTAGTGGCGCAAGGTCAGAATGCCGATGCCGCGGCAGTCGCTTTTGATGCCTATCAAGCGGCCAAGTCACGCGGCACCGACATATTGATTGCAGATACAGCCGGCCGCTTGCACACACAAGCCGGCTTGATGGATGAGCTGTCGAAGATTGTTCGCGTGCTGGGCAAGCAAGACCCCAAAGTGCCACACGAAACATTGATGGTGATCGACGGCACCACAGGGCAAAACGCCATTTCCCAAGTGCGTGCCTTCAACGCAAAAACACCCATCACGGGCCTGGTGGTCACGAAGCTGGATGGCACGGCCAAGGGCGGTGTGGTGTTCGCGCTCGCGCGCGAATTCGGCATTCCCATTCGATTCGCAGGCATTGGCGAACGCCCAGAAGATCTGCGCGTCTTCGACGCCGCGGCCTTTGTCGATGCATTGCTACCGGAATCCATCGGCGAGTGAATTCAACGACGTCCACTACACGAAGTCGTTTTAAGACGTTCGGATGGATTGCGCTTTTTGTCGTTGCTGCACTCATCGCCGTGTTGTTGTCCGGCGTGTACTTTGCGCTGAAGCCAAACAACTTCACACCTTTGTTGCTTGAGCGAATCGGTCGCGCGACGGGTCTGGAAATTACCGCCAAAGGTCGAACTGACATCAATTGGCGCGGCACGCCGTACATCGTCTTGCGCGATGTTGAAGCGCACGCAGTCGGGGAAAGGACAGCGCTGCTCACGGCCGCACGCATCAAAATTGCGATGCCTTGGGTGACATTGAAATCGCGCGGTCAGACATTGGTCGTCGATCGGGTTGAGCTCGATGCACCGGTTCTGGATCTTGCAGCGTTTAGGCGCTGGCAAGATGCGCGTCCAAAAACGACCTCTCAAATACCAGAGTTCAAACACGGCATTTCCGTGAAACGCGGACAGGTGGTCGGCCAAGGCTGGCGCGTTGAAGCGTTTGATTTAGACGTGCCCTACTTCTCAATGCAGAAGCCGGTGCAAGGGCATTTATCGGGACAGTTCAGCAACGACAGCGTGCGCATGCAATTCGATCTTGGCGCAGCGCTTACGAGGCCCGCAAGCGGTGCGGGTTTCGCATTGAACGGCAGTGCGTCGATTTTTTCAGGCGACTGGGCACTGGCCACACGTCCGCGATTGCAGGGTGTGCTTGCGTTGGACAAAGGCGATGTTCGATTGCATCAAGGCACCTTAGGTGCCTATGCGGAATATCGGACAGGAACACACATCTTGCCGATGGCGCTGGGATTGCGGGGCGATTGGCAGTTGAATAGCACCGGACTGCAACTCGCACCAGCGCAAGTTGCCCTGCGCGGCAAAGACAAGATTCCGACCTTGGATGCGACAGGACATGTGCGTTTTGGTCACGAAATTGATGTGGCACTCGAAGGCACACTCGCGCAGTGGCCCGCCTCATGGCCCGCGCTGCCGTCACCGTTCAATCAGCACACCGGCGGGCGGGCCTTTGCGTTGAACTACCAAGGCGATGCCGGTTTAAGCGCACCGTTTGAATTGCAGCTTCGCCAGCCAGGTCTTGAGTTCGCCGGTAAGTTCGAAGCGCGCGAGGTGTTGGCGTGGACACAAGCGTCTGACCAAGGCACACCGATTCCGCCCATCCAAGGTCGACTCAAAGCATCGCGCTTGGATGTCGGTGATATTCGATTGGAAGGCGTTGAGATTGATGTCGACGACAAGTGAGTTGCAAGCGTCTGCTTTTGCGCAGACCTTAATGACTTGGTATCAAACGCACGGTCGCCACGATTTGCCGTGGACACAATCGAGATCGCCGTACCACGTTTGGCTGTCAGAAATCATGCTGCAGCAAACACAAGTGTCCACTGTGCTGGGCTACTTTCCACGTTTCATCACTGCACTTCCGACTTTGAAAGATCTCGCTGAAGCATCTGAAGATCAGGTGCTAGGGCTGTGGACGGGCCTCGGTTATTACAGTCGCGCACGTAACTTGCATGCAGCGGCAAAACAATGCGTTGAATTGCACAACAGTGAAATCCCGAATGACTATGACGCGCTAGTCGCATTGCCCGGCATTGGGCGCAGCACGGCAGGCGCCATTCTTGCGCAAGCCTTTGAGCGCCCATTTCCAATCTTGGATGGCAATGTCAAACGCGTGTTGTCGCGACTGATTGCGGAAAGCGAATGGCCCGGTCTTCCTGCTGTTGAGAAGCGCTTGTGGTCATTGTCCACTTCGTTGCTGCCGAATAACGGGTTTGCTGATTACACACAAGCACTCATGGATCTGGGTGCCACGGTGTGTACGCGATCAAAGCCTCTGTGCTCGCAGTGTCCAGTGCTAACGCTGTGCGAATCTGCCAGATCCGATTTGACGGCAAGTATTCCTGCTGCGCGCCCTAAACGGGTATCGCCCATTCGAAGTTGCGTTGTCGTTTGGATGCAAAACGAACACGGTGCACATTACTTGGAAAAGCGCCCGGCCAAAGGCATTTGGGGCGCATTGTGGAGCTTGCCGCAATTTGACGGGCCCAGCGATGCACAGGCTTGGCTCGCATCGCGCACGCACAATGCCATTCATCCGCTTCCTGCATTCAGGCACGTGTTCACGCATTTCAAATTGGATATCACGCCCTTGCACGTCACGCATGTGCAATCCTCCGCCGCAGAACCTACAAGCACACAAGGTGCATGGGTCGCGACCGATACACTCTCTACATTGGGCATGCCTGCGCCCATTCGAAAACTCTTGGAGTCTTGAACATGAGCCGCACTGTGTTTTGCGAATACTCGAAAACTGAAACCGATGGTTTGGATTTTGTCCCTTGGCCGGGTGACATGGGCAAACGTGTGTTTGCCCATATTGGGAAGGCCGCGTGGTCTGCTTGGCTGACGCACCAAACGATGCTGATCAACGAAAACCGTCTATCGCCGATGGACCCGAAGCACCGCGCCTTTCTCGAAGTCGAGATGGAGAAGTTTCTGTTTGGTGGCGGAGCGGAGAAGCCCGAAGGCTTCACGCCCGAATCCTAACTAGGCGCCTTTCGCAGCTTTCATGGCTGCAAGGTCCAGCGGTCGAATCTCGCGAATCAAACATCTCATTGGCGAATCCATGGTGCCAATGCGATCAGAGCCAACCGACAACATACCGGTCATGTGCGCATCAACAATCAAACTCGGCGAACCATTCGAGAACTGCATACACGGTCCATCCAGTTTCAACAAATATTGTTCGTTGGGCCGTGTTTCCATCAAAACATGCCGGTCGGTGATCTTTTCCCAGTTCCGAGCTTGCAGATAACGGATGGACTTTACCGGCGGCAGCAAATAGGGCTCGTACGCAGCGAGTTGACTCGCATCACTGCCGCGTTGCGTGGTTGCACAAGCACTCAATGAAATAGCCAAAACGGCGACCGCTACCAAGGGTGTGATGCTTTTTTTCATGACCATCGTCTCCATACTCTCATTGCTCGAGTGTATGCAAACATTCTTCACTTCCTCGTGACGATCGCTTCTTTTGGCTGAACCTTTCGCAAGCATTCATGTTCAGGCCAAGTCTTGGGCTTTAGTCTCCTTGCAACGTAGACGTTATCTACGTCCAAGGAGGAAGGATCCCATGAACGCATTGTCTAAAAGCGCAATCGCTGCAGCCGTATCTGTCACGATGATGGCGGGCTGCGCCAGTTACACAGGTCAAACCAACGATCCGAATGATCCAAACCGCACAGGACGTGGCGCACTCATTGGCGCAAGCATCGGTGCAGTCGCTGGACTATTGTCCGGTCGGGACGCCACTGAACGACGTCAACGCGCGATGGTGGGTGCGGGTATCGGTGGCCTTGCAGGTGCAGGCATCGGTGCCTATCAAGATCGCCAAGAAGCAGAGCTGCGCCGTCAAACAGCTGGCACCGGCGTCGATGTTCAACGCGATGGTGATGTCATCAAGCTGAATTTGCCAGACGGCGTGACCTTCGATTTCAACAAGACCGATGTCAAACCGCAGTTCTATCCGGCTTTGAACAGCATCGCTAGCACGATCAAGGAATACAACCAGACGATCGTTGAGATCAATGGCCATACCGACAACGTCGGCTCACTCGCTGCGAACCAAAAGGTGTCAGAAGCGCGTGCTCACTCCGTCGGCAATTACTTGGGTGGTCAAGGCGTGCAATCCGTGCGAATGGAAATGCATGGCTATAACTACCAGTATCCGGTCGCGGACAACAGCACAGACTCCGGGCGTGCCTTGAACCGTCGTGTTGAAATTCGCTTGATTCCGGTCAACAACGGCGCTTAGTTCTAAAATCGCCAAACGCTTCAATAAAAACGCCCGGTTTTCTCAGCCGGGCGTTTTTTATGTCTGGTTTAGAACCCGAGTTTGGCGCCTGCGCCAAGCAGTGTTGCAATACCTAACAGTGCAAAGATCGCAGCGGCGATGCCATGCACGAGTCGCATGGGTATCTTCGACGCCAACTTGTCGCCGATAAAGACCGCCGGCACATCGGCAATCAGCATGCCCAACGTCGTGCCTACGACCACCATGATCGGCGTTGAATAATGTGCTGCCATCGCGATCGTGGCAATTTGCGTTTTGTCACCCATCTCGGCCAAGAAGAATGTCACCAAGGTGGCGCCGAACACGCCAAAGCGTTTCGCGATTTGGGTTTCTTCTTCTTCGATCTTGTCAGGGATTAGCGTCCAGATCGCCATACCTACGAAGGACACACCCAGGACCCAACGCAGAATGTCGGGACTGACAGAAGCGGTGATCCAAGCCCCTAGGGCGCCGGCCAAACCGTGATTGACCACCGTCGCGGCGAAGATGCCAAGGATGATGGGCAACGGTTTCTTGAAACGTGCGGCGAGGATGAAGGCAAGTAGTTGGGTCTTATCGCCGATTTCCGCGAGCGCCACGACACCTGTCGAAACGAGCAAGGCTTCCATACGTCAATTCCGCTAAAAGAAAAGGGCCTGCATTTCTGCAAGCCCTCAAAAGTGGTGGCCAGGGAGGGAATCGAACCCCCGACACGGGGATTTTCAATCCCCTGCTCTACCAACTGAGCTACCTAGCCGTCGCTTACGCGAGCCGCCAAGTATAGCCAGAGCCCCCACCCTGAGCAAGCCTTTGCGTCGCTTGGTTTAAGAGGAGCAGGACAGCATTGAGCAGCCCGGCGCATTTCTGGCCCAGTCGGGCCGCCTACCCGCGCGCCCGGTATAGCCGAGGTGGGTGTCATAGGGCCTTTGCAAGACGTCCAGAAGGTCATGAATACCCTGATAGTCGCCGGTCTCCGCTTGCTCGATGGCTCGCTGCACAATCCAATTGCGCAGGATGAACGCCGGATTGGCCAACCGCATCGTCTGCATGCGCTCCGACCATGACCAAACATCGGCACGCGCGCGCGCTTTGTAGCGGTCGAGCCACTGCGTCAATGTCTCTGCCTGCGCACTTTGTTTTTCACTGTCGTAGCAAGCGTCATCGAAACTTTCCGCACGCAAGTCTTCGATCGTTTCGACGTTCAACGCGTTGAAGCACAGCGTCATATCGACTTCGCCCGCATGCATCCAAGCTTGCAAATCGCGCAACAGCTGCATGTCTTCATCCGTGCAGTTCGACAGACCCAATTTGCGGGCGGCATTCTGCCGATCCAACTGGCCGTATGTCAGCGCATACGCTTCAAGTCCGGCCTGCAATGGCGACGCGTCTTTGAACAAGGGCGATAGCGCAAGCGCCAGTTGCTGCAGATTCCAATAGGCAATTCTGGGCTGCCAACCAAATCGATAGCGTCGGCCCTGCGCATCGGTGGTGTTCGGCGTGAAATCCGGATCGAACGCGTCCACAAACCCGTAGGGACCGTAGTCGATCGTGAGACCGAGCACGCTCATGTTGTCGGTATTCATCACGCCATGCACGAAACCCACACGCATCCATTCCGCGACCATGCGTGCAGTGCGCACACAGATCTCTTCGAACCACTGCGCGTAGGCCGCTTCACCCGAGCTCGAAATGTGCGGGAAATCGCGCGCGATGCAAAACGTCACCCATTCGTGAAGCAAGGCCGTGTCGCCACGTGCGTTCGGGAGTTGAAAGTGGCCAAATCGTATAAATGAGGGCGACGCGCGACAGACGATGGCCCCAGGTTCTGCTTTTGGATGACCGTCGTAGAACATGTCGCGCACGACCGCATCCCCTGTTGCGATCAGCGACAGCGCGCGCGTTGTAGGAACGCCCAAGAAATGCATCGCTTCGCTGCACAAAAACTCACGCGCAGAAGACCGCAACACCGCGCGTCCGTCGGCATGACGCGAATAGGGCGTGCGGCCCGCGCCCTTCAATTGCAGTTCCCAATGTTGTCCGGAAGATGCAATCACTTCCGCAAGCGTGATCGCCCGTCCATCTCCCAACTGTCCCGCCCAATGGCCAAATTGATGACCCCCGTAGTTCGTCGCATGGGGCTGCATGCCAGGCAGGACAGTGTTTCCGGAGAACACGTCAGCGAACTCAGGGCGCGTCGCGACCTCTGGCGGAATGCCCAGCACGCGCATCATGTCGGGCGATGTGGCGATCAGTTCAGGCGCGCTGACGGGTTCAGGCGCTACTGCCGACCATGCAGCCGACACTTGCCGCACACTGCGTTCCGTGTCGGGATCTTGCGGCAACTTTTCAACCAGACGGTTGTCGAAAGAAAGAATGGATTGAAGCATGCTGCTCATAAGTCTTGAAGATGGGGCTCGTTGGCGGGCAAGGCAAGCTTCCATCTGATCCATTCGTAACGGTATCCTCTTATCAGCTGCTAGGAAAAAATGTCATGACCTTGGTCCGTACGCTACTTGTGATGTGCTTCATCGTTCTATTGTCGGCCTGCGCCTCCACCGGCGGTGCGCGCGTTTCAGAACCTGACGCGAGCCTTCAGCAAGTTCAAGTGGATGCACGCGGCCAATGGCACGTGACCGTGCGATTGCAGAACTACAGCAGTATTGGCATGCGCTTTGATCGCATTGCCCTGGTTGCGCGCTTCAGCGATGCCGCACAGGTGAACTTGACCGCAGCACCTGCGATCACGGTGCCGGCTGAAAGCGCAGACGTCATCCAGTTGCAACTCACACCGGATGCGCAAACGAAACTTTTCATTGCAGATGCATTGGTGAACGGACGCAGCGTGTCGTACACATTGGGCGGCACGTTGACGGCAGCACCAGGCGAAACCAGTGCACGCACTTACACACTCGATTCAAAACACAACCAACTGAGCCCCGTGCCCGGCTTGCCCGGCACTTTGCGCTGATCCGGAGAAAAGATGAGCAACAGTTACCGCGCCCCGCTTGAGGACATGCAATTCGCCCTCTTTGATGTTTTGGGCATCGACACTACCTTTGAAGCCATCGGTAGATCGGAGGTCAATCGCGAATTGGTTGAAGCCATTCTTGAAGAAGCGGGTCGGTTCACAGAGACCGTGCTCGCGCCGTTGAATGCCATAGGCGATGCGCAGGGCTGCGTGCGTGATCCTGTCACGGCTGCGGTCAAGACACCCGACGGCTTCAAGGCCGCGTACGACGCTTATGTGGAAAACGGTTGGGCGGGCCTGAGTGCGCCGGAAGCGTTCGGTGGCCAAGGCATGCCGCACGTCATCGGTGCTGCGGTGAAAGAAATGATCGATGCATCCAACTTGGCTTGGAGCAACTTCCCGCTGTTGTCACACGGCGCCATGGATGCCCTGCAATTTCACGGCAACGATTGGATGAAGGAAACCTTCCTGAAGCCACTGGTAAGCGGCTTGTGGACCGGCACCATGTGCTTGACGGAACCGCATGCCGGCACCGACTTGGGCCTGCTGAAAACACGCGCAGTGCCCAACGAAGATGGCACTTACACCATCACCGGCACGAAGATCTTCATTACCGCAGGTGAGCATGACCTCACGGAAAACATCATTCATTTGGTGCTCGCCAAATTGCCGGACGCACCGGAAGGCAGCCGCGGCATCTCGCTCTTTATCGTGCCGAAGTTTTTGCTCGACGAAGCGGGACACACCACGACGGAAGCGAACCACGCGGTCTGCGGCTCGATCGAACACAAGATGGGGATTCATGGCTCGTCGACATGCGTGATGAATTTCGACGCATCCAGAGGCTATTTGGTTGGACAAGCTAACAAAGGTCTCATGGCGATGTTTACCATGATGAACTCCGCACGTTTGGGCGTGGGTATTCAGGGCCTCAGCCAGGCGGAACGCGCGTATCAGAATGCATTGCACTACGCACGCGAACGCTTGCAAATGCGCGCGTTGTCCGGTGCAAAGTTCCCGAACAAACCCGCCGATCCGATCATCGTCCACCCCGACGTGCGTCGGATGTTGCTCACCCAGAAGGCCTTGATCGAAGGTGGTCGCGTGCTCGCTTTGTATGCCAACACGCAAGTCGATCTCGCGCACAGTGCACCGGACGAAGCATCGCGCAAGACCGCGGACGCCGTCGCCGGCTTTTTGACACCCATCGTCAAAGCCTGTCTCACGGAGTGGGGCGTGGAATGCGCGTATCACGCGCAACAGTGTTTTGGCGGTCACGGCTACATTGCCGAACATGGCATGGAACAAATTGCGCGCGATGTGCGCATTACAACGCTCTATGAAGGGACGACGGGCATCCAAGCGCTCGACCTCGTCGGTCGCAAGTTGTTGCAACTTCAAGGCGCAGGCATGAAGCCATTCGCGCAAATGATTGGCGAGTTCTGTCAGGCGCATGCCAATGACGCGCAGATGGCGCCATTCGTGTCGACCTTGTCAGCCATGCTGCAGGAGTGGGTGGCCACGAGCCAAGCCATTGGTGCAAAGGCAAGCCAAAATCCGGACGAAGTGGGCGCAACGGCTTACGACTATTTGTTCTACTCGGGCTATGTGTGTTTGGCCTACTTCTGGGCACGCTCGGTGAAGGCTGCATTGAATGCCGATGCGACTGGCAAGCGTGCAAAAGCCAAGCTCGAAACGGCGCGTTTCTACTACGACCGAATCTTGCCGCGCACGCGCATGCACTTGGCCGCACTGAATAGTGGCGCGGACAATTTGATGGCTTTGGACGCCGATCTATTCGACTGACCGATCGCCTGTTCACAATTCGTCACAAATGAGGTATATGCTGGATTCCCGTATGGAGCCAGCACACAGACCCGATCGTGTGAACTTGGCCGGAGCCCAAACGGATCCGGCGTTCGGAAGCATTTCCCTCGAAGAAACCCAAGTTCGAATCTTGCGCCCAAGCGTGCGTTTGCTGGCGCTGGATGCACATGGCCAAGCGCTGGATTGGATCAGTTGGCAAGACGCGGCCTGTCTCTATGCGCGTGATGCTGTGGCATGGACATTGGGTGACCCGTGCATCACGTTGCACGGTGGCATTTCGCGGCTCACCGGTGAGCGCAGCAATCTGGATGTTCATCCCATCATTGCGGCGCGTAGCCATGCACGCGGTCGGCATGCCTGCCCGACCCCTTCTCTCACCAATACCGCGCTGTTCGCCCGCGATCAGCAGCTGTGCATGTACTGCGGTTCCAGCTATTCACGCAACCAGCTGACGCGCGACCACGTCCAACCCGTCTCTAAGGGCGGCCGCGACATCTGGGAGAACGTGGTGGCCGCCTGCGTGAGCTGCAATTCCAGAAAAGGCAATCGGACCCCGCAACAAGCCGCCATGCCGCTCTTGGCGATCCCCTACCGGCCGAGCTGGGTCGAGCATTTGATCTTGTCCAACCGCCATATTTTGGCCGACCAAATGTCCTTCCTTAAAGCGCAGATGCCGAAGCGGGCTTCACGCCTAGTTTGAATACACCCTTGCCGGTGCCCTGCTGGGCTGTACACTTGAAGTCTGAAGGAACAGGGATCCCAAAAATGGCTTTGAAGTTGAGCATGACAGGCATGGACGGTCAAACGCAGGCTGCGTTGACGACTGCCTTCAATGATGCAAATGCAGCCATTGGCCATCTTTTCGAACTCACCCAAGGGAATGACGCAGATTTCGTCATTGTCGATATGGATAGTTTGTATGGGCCGATGAGCTTCATGCAGTTACATAACGCGGGCAAGCACGTGATTGGCTTGACGCAGGCGTCCACGACCAAGGCAGATTCACGTTTGGCGCGTCCGCTGAATCAAGAGCAATTTAAAGCGGTGCTAATGGCGGCCTCAGGCGGCGCAGCGGCCGCTGTGCCTGCAGGTGCCACACCGGCACCGAGCCCGGTCGATGTCTTGCCGGAAGAGACCATTGCACCGACACATGCACACATGCCTGTACAGCCTGCCGCACCCGTGGCTGCGCCCGCCAATGTGTCGGCGGAACCGGTGGCCGCACCTGCGCCCGTGGCAGCGACGCCGGAACCGGCACCCGCGCCGGCACCCGTGCAAGAACCGCCGCGCGTGCGCACTTTGTTGAACTGGCTCGAGCCGGGCGCACTGTCGTCACCGACGATGCTGACCCGAGACGGCCTGCCAGAGCTCATCATCGATCCGAACAAGCGTGAATATCGCGGCCCGGCCACCTTGAAAGCGATTGCATCGTATTTCGAGGGCGAAGTGACCGCGGCCGATCTGAAGCCGGCATCGGATGCCGACCTCCTGCGTACGGCGGGCAGCGCCCAACCCTTGCAACGTTTGATTTGGCTTGCAGGCCTGATGGCCGGCAAAGGCAAGCTGGAAACCGGCGTGGGCGAGCGTGCCGACTATTTGCTGACCAAATGGCCGCAAACCGAACGCGAATATCCCAAGCACTTCAGAATCGCCACCGCGATGATGAAAGGCCCGTCACACATTATGGAAATCGCAGATGCTGCGGGCGTTCCTTTGGAAGACGTGGCTGATTTCATCAATGCCAACGTCGCCACGGGCTTTGCGTCCGCAAGCCTCAATGGCGCACCGTTGGAGCTGACAGGCCCGCTCGCAAACTTACGTCCGCGTTAATACAGTTCCATTCGATCAGGGCGGCGTGTGTGCGCCGCCTTGTCGTGTCGGCGTTTACAATACGGGGATGATTGATGCATCGCGATATCCCCGTCTTTCCCGCATAAAAGCGCCAGAAGACCTACGTAAATTTGAAGCGTCCGCACTCCGCGCTACGGCGGATGAGTTGCGCGGCTATTTGATTGAATCTGTCGGCAAATCGGGGGGCCACTTCGGCGCCAATCTTGGCGTTGTTGAACTCACCACCGTGCTGCACTACCTCTACAACACGCCGGAAGATCGGATTGTGTGGGACGTGGGTCATCAGGCCTATCCGCATAAGATCTTGACCGGTCGCGGCGACCGAATTCATACCGTCAAACAAAAAGACGGCGTTGCACCGTTCCCGAAACGTGAAGAAAGTGAATTCGATACCTTTGGTGTCGGCCACTCTTCGACCTCGATCTCGGCCGCGCTCGGTATGGCCGTCGCCAATCAACTTGAAGGCAATGACCGTCGTGTCGTGGCGGTGATCGGTGACGGCGCGATGACCGCCGGTATGGCGTATGAGGCACTCAACCACGCAGGCGGGATGGACACCGAGCCGAATCTGCTGGTCATCCTCAATGACAACCGCATGTCGATTTCGGAGGCCGTCGGCGGCCTGACGCAAATGCTCGGGCGCATGACAGGGAACCGCACCTTGAACGCGTTGCGCGAGGGCGGTAAGAAGTTGTTAGGCGACAAAGACAAAGGCCCCGCGCGTTTTGTGCGTCGCTGGGAAGAACATTGGAAAGGCATGTTCGTGCCTTCTACCCTGTTCGAAGAGATGGGCTTCCATTACACGGGTCCGATCGACGGGCATGACGTGGATGCCCTGGTCTCGACCATCAAAACCTTGAAGGGTTTGAAGGGTCCGCAACTGTTGCATGTGATCACGACCAAAGGCAAAGGGTACGGACGGGCTGAAGGTGACCAAATCGGTTATCACGCTGTCTCGCCGTTTGACCCCGACCAGGGCATCGTGCCGAAGCCTGGCACGGCTAAAAAGCCCACTTATACCGATGTGTTCGGCGATTGGTTGTGCGACATGGCAGCCGCCGACACGAAGTTGCTGGGCATTACGCCCGCCATGCGCGAAGGGTCTGGCTTGGTCGCGTTCTCCAAGCAATTCCCGGAACGGTATTTCGACACAGCGATTGCTGAGCAACACGCGGTGACGCTTGCGGCCGGCATGGCGTGCGAAGGTGCCAAACCTGTCGTTGCGATTTACTCCACCTTCTTGCAACGTGCCTACGATCAACTCGTCCATGACGTCGCGATTCAAAAACTGGACGTGATGTTCGCCATCGACCGCGGTGGCGTCGTCGGTCCGGATGGTGCGACGCATGCCGGCAATCTGGATCTGAGCTTTTTGCGTTGCGTGCCCAACATGATGGTGATGGCACCTTCAGACGAACACGAAGCGCGTTTGCTCTTGAACACCGCTTACAGGCACGAAGGCCCAACTGCCGTGCGTTATCCGCGTGGTAGCGGTACCGGCGTCGCTGCAGGTGATTCTTTGGAAGGCGTTGAGATTGGCAAGTCGGTGACGCGCCATGAAGGCACGCGCCTTGCCCTACTCGCCTTCGGTGCGCCGTTGCCCGCCGCTTTGAAAGTGGGCGAAGCACTGGGCCTGACCGTCGTTGATATGCGTTTCGTGAAGCCCTTGGATCGCGAACGTATCCTTGCACTTGCGCGTACCCATGACGGCTTCGTCACACTCGAAGATAACGTCGTCGCAGGCGGTGCCGGTTCTGGCGTCTCTGAGCTGCTATCTGCAGAAGGCATCGTGATGCCGGTACTGCACTTGGGCCTCCCTGACGCCTTCCAACATCACGCGAGCCGCGAAGATTTGTTGGCTGAAGCGGGATTGGATGTCGATGGCATTCGTGCGGCGATTCTCAAACGCTGGCCGGATATCAACCAAGCGGCAGCGCGTTCGGCGCAAGGATAGAAGAAGGCGGCCATTGGCCGCCTTTTTGTTTCAGGGTTCGATGATCTCGTAGCCCTTCTCTTTCAGGGATGCGAGGTAGCCATCCTTGCCGATCAGCATATCGACCGACATCACAGCGAAAGTGCTTTCGTTGCGTGCACTGGCGGCGTCCACTGCGGTCAGCCAGTTTGATCTAAGCGTAGCCGGGACATTGCGCAGACCACGCGTTGCGGCAACCTGGGCTTCCATCAAGGCCTGTACGCAATCGCTATTGCGATCCGCAATCGGCAGCTGACGTATCCGCGCGACGTCGCCACGTGCCCATGCATTCGCGCGCGCTTTGACTGCAGGAATATTGTTCTCGAGCAAATTCATTGCACTCGAGAGACACAGCTCGTCATTCATGGTTTCGTCTTTGAATTCTTTCAAAGCCTGCGCAGGATCTTCGATCTTCAATTTGATCGAGGTGCTCGTCACCTTTAACTTATTGTCTTTAATCAGGGGATTGATGGCCGGCCAGATCAAAGATTTGTCGCTCAATCCACTCTTTGCGTAGGCGGCTTTCAACAAGGCACCGGCGGCAAACATCGGGCGCTTCTTTTCCACGTCTTTGTCGTTTGGCATGTAGCGCGATTTGAGTCGTTGCCAGCGCGCATAGGTAGGGGCCGAAAGAACTTCACTCAAATGCTTTCCATCCGGATTCTGGTCCATCTTGCGCAATCGATTGAACAAGAACAGGCCTTTGAAAATACCGATGTTGGCTTGTATGTTGATGTCCGGCGGCGAGATCACCTCTTGCGATTGCGCGATCACGTCCTTCACCGTATTCAATTGCCATTGCATCCCACTCGGTAGCGGGGAGACGGTGCCGAGGATCCAAACGGTATGACCGTTCTTGTTGGCTTGCCACAGGCCTGGCCCGGGTTGTGCACCTTCGACCGTGACCGCATCGAGCTGTGTGTAGGTCGGTGTTGGCGGTGCCTCTGCGCTCTGCGTGGCAATTGGGTGCGTCGCTTGTTGCGCACTCACCGAAGACGTCGCCAAGGCCAATACGGCGGCGCATATAAGTATTCGCATTTCTATCCTCCCAGATGTAAAAAGACTGACCGCTTCCCCGCGTCAAAGTTCAATGATGCACGCGATAAGATGACCTCTGGGTTCGGAAGACTCGAGCATGGATACACTGGCGTCGCCCGTCAATCACGAAGTTGAAATCAAGCACAGTCGTTTCATCGCACACGCCGCGCCCGTGACATCCGTTGAGGCCGCGTCGGCTTTCTTTGCAGAAGTGGGTGATCCATCGGCCACACACAATTGCTGGGCTTGGCGCTTGGGTGGTGAGTATCGATTCAATGACGACGGTGAGCCCGCAGGCACCGCCGGCAGGCCCATCCTGTCCGCGATTGATGGGCAAGGCTATGACCAAGTGGCCGTGGTGGTCACGCGATGGTATGGCGGCATCAAACTAGGCGCAGGTGGATTGGTACGCGCCTATGGGGGCGCTGCTGCGGAGTGCTTACGGCTTGCACCGAGAGTGCCCTTGATTGCGATGGCAGATATTTCAGTGCGCTATGCGTTTGAAGACACCGGCGCTGTGCACGCGCTCACTGCACAATTCGCGGCCGAAAAATCCGGGGAGCAGTTCAACGCGGAAGGCGCAGTGTTGCAGCTACGCCTGCCTGAAGTTGCCGTGGATCGATTGAAGATCGCACTACGCGATGCAACGCGCGATCGCGCGCGCGTTTGCATCACGAAGTAGACGACATCATTCGCTCGCCGCGCGGTCTGTGTCGTCAAAAGAGACTTTGTCTGCCACACCTGATCGCCGCGCACTGATCCGTTCGGAGGCAGCCGACCATGCCGCGTCGTTGCCGCGCTTGGATTTGCTGAACATCAAAGACCCCTCATGAGAGATGCCCATGCCGCGCGCGTCGCGGAACGCGGTTTCATCTGCACTCAAAAATACAAAATCCCAACCCAAACCTTTTTTGGCTTCGATCAATGCTGAGGTGCGCGCACGCGTGAATTCGCGGCTGGCGTTTTCCTGACCATCGGTCACGATGACGAAAATGATCTTGCCGGGCCGCTCGGCTTCTGTCATCCCCGACAACTGTGCTTCCAGATCGAGGATGCCTTTGCCTATCGCGTCGTACAAGGGCGTGCTCGCGCGCGGCACGTACTGCTCAAGCGTGAGTGGTTCAATGTTGGAAATGGGCTCGAACGCATACAGCACTTCATACGGCGCGTGCGAATCGAATTGCACCAATGTGAAGGTCGCAGGATGCGGCGCCGACTTTTGCTGTGACAAGAATGTGTTGAAACCACCCACGACATCCGCGCGAATGCATTCCATCGAACCGGTGCGGTCCAAGATGACCGAAATATGGCTGTGTTCGTTCATGTGTGATGACTCCTCCCTGTGGAAGAGGCATCTTTACGCCGTCGCGTCTCTAGGACTGCGACGCAAGTCAGCGCGCTGAGGCGCGTTTGGACACATAGGGGCTCTCTGACACTAGAAAGCGTAGCGGTGCTTCCGCAGCCTTACTGATGCCGATGCGTGGACAGGCAACGATGCCAGGCGGCCGGTAGCCGTCATCCATGGCGGTAATCACATCGCCACCTGTCACATCCATGCCATCGAACGCTTTGTTAATGCCCATCGCTTGCGCGAGCTTGCCGGGACCATTGCAGAGTTGTTTGAGCACCACGCCGTTGCGTGCCTGCGCCATCAACTCAATGCCCGCCAAGGGTTCGCCTGCACGAATCAACACGCCCGCGCCATAGCCTTTGGGTCCACACACCAAATTGGCGCACCAATGGACGCCGTAACTGAAATACACATAGAGATGACCGGGCGCACCGAACATAGAACGATTACGCGCCGTCTCGCCGCGAAACGTATGTGCTGCCGGATCGTCTTGTGCGTAAGCTTCCGTTTCTACGATGCGAAGCACGCGTCCGTCATCGCGCACCAGCAGCTTGCCAAGCAACTCCGGTGCGACTTCAATCGGCATGCGATTAAAGAAAGCACGCGTCAGAGCGTGTGTATCGACGTTCACCTTTTCATTATATGAATCGTGATGAAAGCGGCGTTGTGCGCATTTATCGACGCGAGTCTGAATCGCAAGAAGCGTGTTTAAGAGAAATATCACGCATGACTAATGCGCGATCGCCGACACTGGCCATCCGACGAATACTGTCGGGCAATTGGAGCAATCCAGCATGAACCAGAACCAAAATCAAAATCCGAATCAAACCGATAATCAACAAAAGCAGCGTTTGCATGATCGCGACCAAGTGAGTATGGGCGGTGATGCACAAAAGAAACCGGCGCAGGCAGGTTCGAAGAACCCGGCCAGCACGCAGGGGCGCGACACGCCAACGACGGCGCAGCAGCAACAAGGTCGAGCTCAAGACCAAAACGAGCAACGCGGCAGCAACAAACACTAACTGCTGCGCATCCGGAAAAGACGGGCGATCGTATCGCCCGTTTTTTTGTGCCATCACGTCCTTTGACATCCGGTTTCCACATACTGAACGTCCACAAGAACGGAGTGACCCATGCGAATTCTTGTTGTGTTGTTTGCGATTGCGATGCCCATCGTGGCATGGCTCACGAATACCGGCACGTTCGGCCCCGACAACGGCACGATGTCAGATCGCTACCCTACGTTGCTGATTGCATCCGGCTATGCATTTTCAATCTGGGCGTTGATCTTTTTGTATGACTTGATCTATGCCGGCTGGCAAATCACTGCGTTTAGAAAAACGGATCCGACGCTCGCGCGCATCGCGCCATACGCAGCGGCGGGCTTCGCATGCACCACCTTATGGATGCCCATGTTCGCGATGAGTCAGTTCTGGCTGTGCTTGTTACTGATATTCACGGCCTTTGCGTGCTTGCTGCGCAGCGTATTGATGCTTTCCGAAGATGCGTTGCCGATACAAGGTCAACGGCATTGGGCGTGGAAACCCCTTTCAATACACGCAGGTTGGCTCGCATTGGCGGCATTCCTAAATCTCGCCCAAGTGATCGTTGCTTACAAACTGTTGCCGACCGACGACATGTTGTCGTGGAGCATCGCGCTCTTTGTGTTTGCTGCAGCGCTGCTGTTGTTTTTCAATCATCGTATGCGAGGGAACATTCCCTTTTCGCTCGCGGCCGTTTGGGCGCTGGTTGCGGTGTACGTCAAGCAAAGCGATTCCACGCTACAAGGCAGCCAACAAGCGGCTTGGATTGCCCTCCTGATTGCCGTGGTACTGGCGATACAGACGGTGATACTTCACATGCGCAAAAGATCAGAACGGGTGTCGCAGGTTTGACGCATTGCGTCTGAGCGGCGAAGGTCGCTCAGACTTTCACATAGGGAAGTGTCAAAGCGCAAATGGATGAGCGTCATGAATCACGAGCGATCTGAATCTCGGGCAGCCAAAGCTTCGGGACTGCGTTATGTCCATGACGACGTCCCGGGCATTACGCGCCTGCGGCAGGGTCGGCACTTTCGCTACAAAACATCCCGTGGCCACATCTTGGTCAGTGCCCGATCTTTGCAACGCATCCAAGCATTAGCGATTCCGCCAGCGTGGACAGACGTTTGGATATGCCCCATCGCAAACGGACACCTTCAAGCGACAGGACGGGATGCAAAAGGTCGCAAACAATACCGGTATCACCCCGAATGGAATGCGCAACGCACAACCGGAAAGTTCGAACACGTTGTTGCTTTCGCTGAAAGTTTGCCGCGTTTGCGCCAAGCGGTAAGGGCGGCACTCAAGGCAAATGGCTTTCCACGAGAAAAGGTGATTGCCCTGGTGGTCGCTGTGTTGGCGGATACTTTGATTCGCGTCGGCAATGCGCAGTATGCAAAGGAGAATCACTCTTTCGGATTGACGACATTGCGCAATCGCCATATCGAGTTCGTTCGCGGCGGTCGTGCGCGATTCAAATTCAAGGGAAAATCCGCGCAATCGCACGACGTCATCTTGAACGACAAACGCTTGGTCAAATTGATTCGCAGCTGCCAACAGTTGCCAGGTCAATCGCTCTTTCAGTACATCGACGAATCCGGACAGCGCGTCCCGGTGCGATCGGATGACGTGAACGATTGGCTGCATAAAGTGATGGGTGATTCATTTACCGCAAAAGACTTCCGTACATGGACCGCTACACACTTGGCATTCCGGTTGTTTGCAGAAACAGAGCGACCCCTAGGCAAGGATGGCAAACTGGGGACGGATCGCGCCTTGTCCGAAGTTGAAAACGCCGTCGTCGCCGATGTGGCAAACGCGCTGGGAAACACAGTGAGCGTGTGCCGCAAGGCGTATATCGATCCGGTCGTACCGGAAGGCTGGCGTTCGGGTGAACTGGCAGGGATCTCGGCACGCACACGCACAGGACGGCAATGGGAGAAGCGGACGATCGCTTTTCTGAAACGCTCGAAACGTCGCGCCCGGACCTGAGTTTCACGCGCCCCGTTGGCGATGGCCGCGTTCAGCTTCCAACCATACAACAAAAAAGCCCTTGGTTTGCACCAAGGGCTTTTTGAATTTGGTCGGGGTAGCCGGATTCGAACCGACGACCACCAGTCCCCCAGACTGGTGCGCTACCAGGCTGCGCTATACCCCGAAAAGGACGGTCATTATAGCCGTTAACGGGCCAAGAGATCGAGGATGGCTTCCAGTTCAACGCGGATCGCGTGGTAGCTATCACTGCCGCCGGGCGAGATCGCTGCGGCTTTGTTGGCTTCCCCGTCGATGCGCAAACGTGCGCCGCCGATGGTGTAGCCCTGCTCGTACAAGAGGCCACGAATCTGGCGCACCATCACGACGTCTGTGCGTTGGTAGTAGCGGCGGTTGCCGCGACGCTTCACAGGTTTCAGCGACGGAAATTCAGTTTCCCAATAGCGCAGTACGTGCGGTTTGACATCGCACAGCTCACTGACTTCACCGATGGTGAAATAGCGTTTTGCGGGAATGGGTGGGAGTTCTTTATTGCTGCCGGGATCAAGCACGTGCTTCCACCCTTTCCTTCAGCTTTTGACCGGGCTTAAAGGTGACAACGGTACGTGCACTGATCGGAATTTCTTGACCGGTTTTCGGATTGCGACCCGGGCGTTGATTCTTGCGACGGAGATCGAAGTTGCCGAAACCCGACAACTTCACTTGGCGACCTTCAGCCAAAGCATCACTCACAGCATCGAAGAACGAATCGACAAATTCTTTCGACTCGCGCTTATTGAGCCCGACCTGCTCATTGATATGGTCGGCGAGTTCTGCCTTCGTCAGTGCCATCTCTTCCCCTCAAGATCTGATCGCGGCGCCGAAATCGCGTGACAACCGTTCAGTTACGGCTTGCATCACTTGATTGGCATCCAGATCAGTCAGAGTGCGGGAATTGTCTTGAAGAATCAAGCCCATGGCGAGACTTTTTGACCCATCTTCTATGCCCTTTCCGCTGTAACGATCGAACAACAGCAAGGCTTTCAAGGATTCGCCAGCCGCTGAATGCACGGCCTCAGAAATTTTCGCCCAAGAGACGGACTCAGCAACGACAAAAGCGAGATCACGGCGCACGGTCGGGAACTTGGACAAGGCTTCCGCGCGCGGCACTTTGCGCTGCACCAACGCATTCACGTCCAGCTCGAACGCAAACACGGGCGTGTCGACATCCAATTGCTTTTGCAAGCGCGGATGCAATTGTCCGACCCAACCGATTTTCTTGCCGTCGCGCAAAATGTCTGCGGACCGGCCCGGATGTGCATGTGCGGGCGTAGAAGGTTCAAATGTCAGTTCGCATTGCGACATCGCAGCCAAGGCTTCGACTTCGCCCTTGATATCGAAAATGTCAAAGGCGCGCGCGCTGCTCGCCCATTGTTCTGCGGCCGAATCACCGGTTGCCACTGCGGCAAACAAGCCGGTTTCTATGGGTGCGTCATTGCCATTTGCATGGAAGACATTGCCGAGTTCGAACAGGCGAACGCGGCTTTGTTGACGCGCCACGTTATAAGCCAATGTTTGCGCAAGGCCTGGCAGCAATGAAGTGCGCATGATGCCAAGTTCCGCGCTCAGCGGGTTCGCGAGCGGCACATGTGCGTCTGCCATCTGCCAGCGTTCAAGCAACGACAGTTCAACAAAGGCGAAGCACAGCGCTTCTTGCCAATCACGCGCGACCATGTGTGTGCGCAAGGCGAGCGTCGTGACGCGCGATTCTGTCGGCGCGTGAATCTCGGCACCGGCCGCCGGCAGGGTCGTCGGAATGCGGTCGTAGCCGTAAATGCGTGCGACTTCCTCGATCAGGTCGTCTTCGATGGCGATGTCGAATCGACGCGTCGGCGCCGTTGCACGCCAGCCATCGGCCTGAGGCGCAACCGCCATGCCCAATGCTTTGAGAATGCGTTCAACGTCTTCTGAAGGCACATGCACACCGAGCACGCGGTCGAGACGATCACGGCGCAAGTGAACCGGCGCCGGTACCGGCAGATCCGCGTCACGCGAGATCACGACCACAGGGCCTGGCTTGCCGCCGGCGTAATCCATGATGAGTTGGGTCGCACGCTCGATGGCGAGCGCGGGCAGTTGCGGGTCGACGCCTCGCTCGAAACGATGCGATGCGTCTGTGTGCAAACCAAATCGGCGCGACTTGCCAATGATGGCTTCGGGCGCGAAATGTGCGGCTTCCAAGAACACCGTGCGCGTCACGTTGGTAACGCGCGTATCCATGCCGCCCATGATGCCGGCGAGCGCGACCGGACGGTCTGCATCAGTGATGACCAACAGGTCTTCTTCCAGCGCTGCATCACGTCCGTCCAGGAGCTTCACGCTTTCGCCCTTGCGCGCATAACGCACGGCCACCGGACCCTTCAGCAGATCGCGATCAAAGGCGTGCATCGGTTGGCCCAAGTCAATCATCACGTACTGCGTGACATCAACCAAGAAGCTCACCGGGCGAATGCCGCTGCGGCGCAAACGTTCTGCCATCCAAAGCGGTGTGGCGACGGTGGCATCGATGCCTTCAATGACACGGCCTGCATAGCGCGGCGCAGCTGCACCTGCATCCAGTGTGACCGCAACTGCGCTGTCGATTTCGGCGCCGACATGTGCCTGCACTTCGCGCGAAAGCAAGACGCCATTGGCAGCCGCAATATCTGCGGCAATGCCTTGCACGCAGAAGCAGTCAGCGCGGTTAGGCGTGAGGCCCAATTCGATGACGCGATCTGGCAGCCCCAAATACTCGACAAGCGGTTGGCCGACAGGTGCGTCTGCGGGGAGTTCAAGCAAGCCAGATGCGTCGGCATCCAAGCCGAGTTCCTTGGCCGAACAGAGCATGCCGTTGGATTCGACATTACGCAGTTTCGCGGATTTGATTTTCAGCTCGCCGATTTCTGCACCGACCATGGCCAAAGGTGCTTTCAAACCTTGGCGTGCGTTTGGCGCACCACACACAATCTGCAGCGTGCCATGTGCACCGGCGTCGACGCGGCACACCTGCAAGCGGTCTGCTTCGGGGTGACGTTCACACGCGACGATTTCGCCAACGACGACGCGATCCAGATCTGCACCGAGCACTTCACTGCCTTCGACTTCCAGGCCGATCATCGTCAGTTGGTGTTCGAGCTGCTCGCTGGCCGGCAAGTCCGGCACGAGTTCGCGCAACCAATTTTCTGAGAATTTCATGCGTGGATCTCCTTACGCAAACTGGCGCAGGAAGCGCACGTCATTTTCAAAGAAGGCGCGCAAATCTGTCACGCCATAACGCAACATCGCCAAGCGCTCGACACCCATGCCGAAAGCAAAGCCCGTGTACTTCTCAGGATCAATGCCCACGCTCGTCAACACATTCGGATGCACCATGCCGCAACCGAGCACTTCGAGCCAACGTGATTCGCCGTTGTCGAGTTCCCACTTGATGACAACGTCGGCACCCGGTTCAACAAACGGGAAATAGGTCGGCTTAAACAGCATTTCGAAATCGCGCTCAAAGAAGCTGCGAAGAAATGCGGCGATTGTGCCTTTCAAGTCTGCGAAATTCGCGTGCTCGTCAATCAGCAGGCCTTCGACTTGATGGAACATCGGCGAATGGGTTTGATCGCTGTCGCTGCGATACACCTTCCCCGGCGCAATCATGCGCAAAGGCGGTTGTTGTTCTTTCATGTAGCGAATTTGGACGCCTGAGGTATGCGTCCGCAGTAGACGACCATCGCCGAAGTAGAACGTATCGTGCATGGCGCGCGCGGGGTGATGCGGCGGGAAGTTCAGCGCTTCAAAGTTGTGCCAATCATCTTCAATTTCAGGTCCCTCGGCGACCACGTAGCCCATGCGCGCAAAGATATCGATGATGCGTTCTGTGGCGCGTGTCAGCGGATGCAATCCGCCGCGTTCCGCATGACGTCCTGGCAGCGTCATGTCGACGCGCTCAGACATGACCTTCGCATCTTCAGCGGCTTGATCGAGCAGTTGCTTGCGCGCATTGAGCGCGTCTTGCACTTCTGTACGCACGGCGTTGAGTGCTTCGCCGGCAAGCTTGCGTGCATCCGAGGCCAAAGTGCCCAAGGTTTTCAGCTGCGCGGTGATCGTGCCGCTCTTGCCGAACAGCGCGATGCGCAATGCCTCGATGGCTTCAGGCGTGTCGGCGTTGGCGATTTCCGCCAAGGCGTGTTGTTTCAATGATTCGTTGTCGGTCATGACAGCAATTTACCGTGTTTCCTGCTTGTTTCGCATGTTTGCAAATGAAAATGGGGGAGGACTCGCGCCCTCCCCCATCGGGTTTCACTCGACGTTCCAATCGCGCACGCAACGCGATTGAAGCTTGGGCGTTGGCTTACGCGCGGCCGCCCAGCAATTCGTCTTGCAATTGCTTCAGTTCGTCCATCTTGCCTTCGGCAGCGAGTGCTGCTTGTTGCGGCCAGGTGGTCGGATCGTGCGAAGCAAATTGGCTACCGGCGGCATCGAGGATTTCGCGGAGCTTGGCGGCATCGGTGCCAGCCAATTCTGCGAAGGTCGAGATGCCAGCGGCGCCGAACACTTCAGCGATCTTCGGGCCGATGCCTTCGATCAACTTGAGGTCGTCTTTACCGGCCTTGGCCGCTGCTTTCTTCGGTGCAGCTTCAGCTTTCGGTGCAGCTTCTTTTTTGGCAGCGGCTTTCTTGGCGGGTGCTTCGACAGCAGCAGCCGGAGCGGCTTCGGTCTTGGCTTTCGCTTTCTTGGCCGGGCGAACCGGTTCCATCACGTATTGCGGAACGTTTTCCGGACGCGTGATTTCAATGTTCAATGCCTTGCCTGCTGCTTCAGCGAGATCGCCGAAACCTTTCAGGTCGTGCACAGCGATATCCGACAAGACTTTACGGTCAAGGGTGATACCGGCTTTGAGCAGGCCGTTCATGAAGCGGCTGTAGGACAGACCGTACATGCGCGATGCGGCGTTGATACGCGCAATCCACAAGGAACGGAACTGACGCTTCTTCAGCTTACGACCGATGTATGCGTACTGCTGGGCCTTGATGACGGCCTGCTTGGCTACGCGGAAAACTTTGCGGCGGGCGTTGTAATAACCCTTCGCGCGGTTCAAAACTTTTTTGTGACGGCGACGTGCGACTACGCCACGCTTAACTCGTGCCATGGTTCAAGTCCTCAGAGATAGGGAAGCATACGGTCCAAACGGCCTGCGTCTTCTGCACGAACATGGTTCGTTTGACGCAGATTACGCTTACGTTTGGTGGCTTTCTTGGTGAGGATGTGGCTGCGGTTTGCGTGTCCGCACTTGTATTTGCCGCTTGCGGTTTTGCGAAAACGCTTCGCCGCCCCGCGGTGGGTTTTGATCTTCGGCATGTTTTTATCCTTGTGATCTTCAGACTGACCGGGCGGAGGTCGAAACCTCGCTTTCCATCCATGCCCAAGCCGGTTAATAGGTCGCGGTTGCGCCTGAGAGGGGCGAAACACGTGACGGGTCCACTTCCCCCACCTAAATGGGGTCGCCAAGTATGGCGCATTTAACGGGGCGACGCAAGCGTGCCTGTACCGCCCCGTTTGGGGCACCTTCCCCACATTCGGGAGAAGGTTGAGCCGGTTTTACTTCTTTTTGGGCGCGATCATCATGACCATCTGCCGGCCTTCCAGGCGCGGGCGCGATTCGATCACGATGTCTTCGCCGAGGTCGGCTTCGATGCGTTTGGCCATTTCAATGCCCAAATCCTGATGGCTCATTTCGCGGCCACGGAATCGGATATTGACCTTCACCTTGTCGCCTTCTTCAAGGAAACGACGCATGTTGCGCAGCTTGATCTGATAGTCGCCCTCGTCGGTGACGGGACGGAATTTCAGTTCTTTGATTTCTTGCTGCTTGGTTTTCTTCTTAGCTTCGTTCGCCTTCTTTTGCAGATCGAACTTGAACTTGCCGAAATCCATGATCTTACAGACGGGCGGATCGGCGTTCGGTTGAATCTCGACGAGGTCCAAGCCCTCTTCTTCTGCCATCCGCAGTGCTTCATCGCGAGACAACACACCGATCATCTCTCCGTCGCTGCCGATAACGCGCACGCGAGGAACGCGGATTTCTCCGTTACGGCGGTTTTGTTTGTTGTCATTGGTACTGATGCTGCAATCTCCGTTGGGGTTCAAAACCGGGGTACGTTTCTCATCGACCCCGGGGTCGGCCTACATTATGCAGGAATGTGCTCCGCCGCGAGACGATCTGCAAAAGATTCAATCGGCATGCTGCCGAGGTCTTCGCCTGAGCGCGTACGGACAGCCACCATACCCTGCGCCTTCTCGCGCTCGCCGATCACGAGCTGGTACGGAATGCGCTGCATGGCGTGTTCGCGGATTTTGTAGCCGATTTTCTCGTTGCGCAGATCTGTTTCAACTCGGAAACCGCGGGCGACCAGCGCCTTCTGTACGGTCTCAACATAGTCCGCCTGTGCGTCGGTGATATTCATGACCACAGCTTGAACGGGTGCCAACCAAGCGGGGAAATGCCCGGCGTGGTGCTCGATCAGGATGCCAATGAAACGCTCCATCGACCCGACGATCGCGCGGTGAAGCATGACCGGGTGCTTGCGCTGACTGTTTTCGTCGACGTATTCCGCACCGAGTCGGCCCGGCATCATGAAGTCGACTTGCATCGTGCCCAACTGCCAGGTACGACCGATTGCGTCCTTCAAGTGGTATTCGATCTTGGGGCCATAGAACGCGCCTTCGCCCGGCAGTTCGTCCCACTCGACACCGGCACCGCGCAAAGCACTGCGCAACGCATCTTCGGCTTTGTCCCAAGTGGCGTCATCGCCCAAGCGCGATTCCGGACGCAAGGCGATCTTGATTTGGATATCGCTGAAACCGAAGTCCGAATACACCTTGAGTGCTTGCTTGTGGAATGCAGCCACCTCGCCTTCGATCTGCGCTTCCGTGCAGAAGATATGGCCATCGTCTTGCGTGAATCCACGCACGCGCAAAATGCCATGCAATGCGCCCGACGGTTCGTTGCGATGGCATGCGCCGAATTCGCCGTAACGGATCGGCAAATCGCGATAGCTGTGCAAGCCTTGATTGAAGACTTGGACGTGGCCCGGGCAGTTCATCGGCTTCAAAGCATAGGTGCGCTTTTCAGACTCGGTGAAAAACATGTTGTCTTGGTAGTTGTCCCAGTGGCCGGATTTTTGCCACAGCGACACATCCAGAATTTGCGGGCAACGCACTTCGCCATAACCGGTTTCGGTGTAGACCTTGCGCATGTACTGCTCGACGACTTGCCAAATGCGCCAGCCCTTCGGATGCCAAAACACCAAGCCCGGACCTTCTTCTTGAAGGTGGAACAAATCTTGGGCTTTACCAATCTTGCGGTGATCGCGCTTCTCGGCTTCTTCAAGCTGCGTGAGATAGGCCTTGAGGTCTTTGTCGTTCAACCACGCCGTCCCGTAAATGCGTGACAGCATTGCGTTGTTGTGGTCGCCACGCCAATAGGCGCCCGCCACTTTCATCAATTTGAACGCGCGCAATTTGTCGGTGCTCGGTACGTGCGGGCCACGGCACAGATCGGTGAAGTCACCTTGCTTGTAGAGCGACAGTGCTTGATCCGATGGAATCGATTCGATGATTTGCGCTTTGTATTCTTCGCCCATGTCGCGGAAGAATTTCGTGGCGTCGTCGCGCGACATCACACTGCGTTCGACTGGCAGCGATTCTTTGACGATCTTCTGCATTTCCGCTTCGATCGCTGGCAAGTCTTCCGGCGTGAACGGGCGTTCGAAAGCGAAGTCGTAATAGAAACCGTTGTCGATCACGGGGCCGATGGTGACTTGCGCTTTGGGATACAAGCGCTGCACCGCTTGCGCCAACAAGTGCGCGCTGGAATGGCGAAGCACTTCGAGTGCATCCGGATGCTTTTCGGTCACGATTTCCAAAGCGGCATCGTTCGCGATGCGGTAGCTGGTATCCACCAGCGCGCCATCGACCTTGCCTGCAAGTGCGGCTTTGGCGAGGCCGGCGCCAATGGAAGCGGCCACTTCGGCCACAGTGACGGGGTTTTCAAATTCGCGGCGACTGCCGTCTGGGAGCGTGATATTGATCATGGGTCTGGACTGAATACGGGCACAAAAAAAGACGCCTAGGCGCCTTTCGAAAAAGATCGAAAGCGTCGGCGGGTTCAGAATTGGCGGATGGTAGTACGCATGTCGCACACTCGGCCGGCTTACGCGGGCCACCTCTTCAGCGTTATCGAGTGTCTATCGTCTCGCGACCGGCTACATTGGTCAAGTCTCAAGGCTTGACGACGCCGATTGGCATGGGCATAATTCCCAGCTCACAGCGCGCCCGTAGCTCAGTTGGATAGAGCACCAGGCTACGAACTTGGGGGTCGGAGGTTCGAATCCTTCCGGGCGCGCCATTTATAAGAAACCAGCTTAACGGCTGGTTTTTTTGTGCCTGCCGCTCAGGATGCGCGGTAGAGATGCGTGCGCTGGATGAAGGCCGCCACTTTCGGGTCGACCCAGTTTTCCCATGTCCCGCCGGCGGCAATGTGCGCGCGAATCTCGCTGGACGAATGCGGAAAAACGGGTTGATTCATCATGAGAATGCGACCGGCCGGCTGCTGATGCAGGACTTCAATATCTTTTGCATCCGGCTTGCCGTCGACGCGAATGATTCGATCCAAGGCTTCCGCACGGAGTTCGTCTGACCATGATTCACTATGCAACGCATTGCCGGGTCTTTCAGCCACCACGAAATGCGCTAAATCAAACAGTGCACGCCATGACTTCCACGTAGGCAGTGACAGGAAGCTGTCTGCGCCGATCAGCAGCGCAACGGGTGCATCAGGACCAATGTCTGCGCGCAGGCTGAGCAAGGTGTCGTATGTCCACGACGGGGTATCGCGCATCGCTTCACGCGGATCTACGCGCAAACCGGGAATACCCGCAATCGCCAAATCACACATGGCCACCCGTTGTTGCGCACTCGCCTGCGTCGGTCCTTTGTGCGGTGGATCGCCTGCGGGCAACAAGATGACTTCCGCCTTCAACACATCTCGCGCCTGTTGCGCGACAGCGATATGACCTGCATGTACCGGGTCAAACGTGCCGCCGTACATCACACGCAAACTCAAGCGTGCGCCCTCAACAGTCCGTGCGCACGCGGCTCGGCGACAGCAAGCAGCACGCGTTCGAGCAAGACCCAAGGCTCATCCGCTGCACGGCCTTTACTTGCGCGATCCAGACGTCCCATTTCAGACAACAGGCCCTGCCATTTCGCCGCGGGATAGCGCGCGAGTGCGCGCTTGTATTGCGCTTGCTTGGAATCCCAAATGCGATGCACTTTGAACTCCTGCGCCAAATTGCCACCGCGCGCTTGGGTGATGGCCAATGCCGCCAATCGCTGTACTTCGGTCGTCACCATGCCGAGCATCGCGTGAATTGCTGTGCCTTCGGCTTGCAGACCGGCAATCATGCGCGAGACTTTGGATGCTTCACCGTTTAATGCAGCGTCGAGCAGTCGAAACACATCAAATCGCGCGGCATCCGCCACATACGTTTCCATGCGTGCTTCATCGATCATTTCGCCATTGGCCAACAAGGCCAGCTTGTCGATTTCTTGTGCCGCAGCGAGCAAGTTGCCTTCTGTACGCAAGGCAAGTTGATCGATTGCGCTCTGCGTCGCTTGCACCTTGCATGCGCGCATGCGCTGACTGATCCAGTTCGGAAACTCGTGGGGTTTAACCGGCCAAGCGACAGAGAGCACGCCGATCTTTGCCATGGCATCGCTCCACTTTCCGCCGTGCTTCGTGCTCCATTCGTTTGCAAGAATCAGCAAAGTTGTACCGGGCGGTGGATTGGCGCAGTAGGCTTCGATCATCGCCGCACCTTCTTTGCCGGGTTTGCCCGTGGCGAGGGTGACTTCCACCAATTTGGCCGCGCTAAACAAGCCCATGGCGCCCGCGGCATTTTCGACGAGCTGCCAATCAAAGTCTTTTGCCGATGCATCAAAGACGTCGCGCCCGTCGACACCTGCGGCACGCGCAGCGGCACGAATTGCGTCGGCCGCTTCCATCACTTTCAAAAATTCTGCGCCTGCGATCAAGTACGCAGGCTTGAGGGTCTGCGCGCTGACAGATGAAGCCAATTGTTCGGGCTTCTGCTCCACGCTTAGTTCGGCGCTGCTTCTACGGCACGGGCGCGCTTAGACACGGTATCAATGCGGCGCAAGATCGACGCCGACATTTCACGGCGCAATTCTTTTGCCAACAAATCGCGTTCGCTGCTGCGACCAATGGCATCGGCGGGCGGCGCGACATAGTCACGCGACAATTCGACCACTTGTTGTGGAATCACTTCGCGATCCAAGGTGTCACGCATGCTGAAGACCACTGCGTACTTCAAGCTAAATTCCAGCGCGCGGCCTTGTTGATCGATTGCAATCGGAATGTCGCCCCAACGCTCGGAATGGATTTCGAGCGTGGTCACGCCGGTGGTGAGCGTCGGATCTGCGGGCATGGCCCCTGCCCGCGTCATCGCTTCGGACAAGGATTCCGCCAAGGGACTGTATGGGTCGCTCGAGACGACGCGCAAAGGACCCATGTCTTCGGGTAGCACCATCGCACCACGCGGATGGAAACCGCACCCTGCGAGGACGGCAAGACAGACGACGATCAGGAGCTTTCGAATCATGCGCACTCGGACCAGGTTCGGGAACGCGTTCATCTTAGCTCGCAACGATGTTGACGACGCGTCCAGGTACAACGATCACTTTGCGGACCGTCATCCCGTTCAGATTGGCAAGGACGCCCGGTTCGGCCAAGGCCAAGGCTTCAATCGCGTCCTTGGTTGCGTCATGCGCGACGTCAAGCGTGCCGCGTAATTTGCCATTCAATTGCACTGCCAACTTCAGTGTGTCGCGGGTCAGCGCGCTTGGATCGACGGTTGGGAACGGTAAGTCTTCAAGCACGGTTTCGGCGTGGCCGAGGACCTTCCACAGACTGTGACTGATATGCGGCGTCACCGGATTCAACATCAGCACGATGGCTTCGAACGCTTCATGGCGCACGGCGCGCCCTTGGTCGCTCATGTCATCGAACTTGTTGACGTGGTTGAGTAGTTCCATCAGAGATGCAATCGCTGTATTGAAGCTGTGACGACGGCCGTAGTCATCGCCAACTTTTTGAATCGCTTCGTGGGTATGTCGACGCAATGCTTTCTGCTCGGCGTTCAATGCGCTTGGGTCAACGGGCGGATGATCGGGCTGTGCGGCATGCGTGACGACATCGCGCCAGACGCGCCGCAAGAAGCGCGCCATGCCTTCAACGCCTGCATCGCTCCATTCCAAGGATTGCTCCGGCGGTGCTGCAAACATCGAGAACAAACGCACGGTATCTGCGCCGTACTTGTCGACCAATACTTGCGGATCGACACCGTTGTTTTTCGACTTCGACATTTTTTCGGTGCCACCAATCTGCACCGCGCTGCCATCCGAAATGCTGTGCGCACCGATGATCTTGCCGCGTTCATCGCGTTGAATTTCGACATCCGCCGGATTGATCCATTCCTTGCGACCGCCGCCTGCATCACGGAAGAAGGTATCGGCGATCACCATGCCTTGCGTGAGTAGATGTGTCGCCGGTTCGCTGGCGGGCACCATGCCCGCATCGAACATCAACTTGTTGTAAAAACGGAAATACATCAAATGCAAAATCGCGTGTTCGATACCGCCGATGTATTGGTCGACCGGCAGCCAATACTTGGCACGCGCATCCACCATTTCTGATGCATTTGGTGAGGTGTAGCGCGCGTAATACCAGCTCGACTCCATGAAGGTATCGAAGGTGTCGGTTTCACGCTCGGCAGGCTTACCGCATTCCGGGCACACACACTTGCGCCATTCGGGATCGGCTTTGATGGGCGAAACGACTTGGCCACTGGCAAAGGCGTCTTCAACGTTTTCCGGCAATACCACCGGCAATTGATCTTCCGGCACGGGCACCGCACCGCACCCGGCGCAATAGATCACCGGAATGGGACAGCCCCAATAGCGTTGGCGGCTAACGCCCCAATCGCGCAGGCGATAGTTCACTTGCACGCGACCACGGCCGTCTTCTTCGAAGTTTTTCGCCAGCGCTGCAAACGCGGCGCTGAAATCCATGCCGTTGTATTCGCCCGAATTGATCAGGAACCCGCGTTCTGTAAACGCGGCCTCGTCATTGACCTTGCGCAAGTATTCGGTGATGACTTGAACCGCAGCATCTTTTTCGTAGACGTCTAGCGACGTTTGCGCGCCGAGTGCGGCCTGCATGATGTCCGAATGGTTGTGTTCGTCCATCGTGATTTCAGCCAATGCATCTCGCACGGACACCGGCACGATCACCGTGTGGATCGGCAGTCCATAGGCCTTGGCGAATTCCCAATCGCGCTGGTCATGCGCAGGGACCGCCATCACCGCGCCGGTGCCGTAGCCCATCAGCACGAAGTTGGCAATATAGATCGGCAAATCGTCGCCGGTGATGGGATGCGTTGCCCACAAGCCCGTTGCAATACCGCGCTTTTCTTGTGTTTCTTGTTCGGCTTCCGACACACCGCCTTGCTTCAGCGAGGCGACGAATGCCGCCACTTCCGGGTTTGCTTCTGCGGCCTTTTTGGCCAGCGGATGTTCGCCCGCAATGCTGATGAAGGTGACACCCATCAAGGTGTCGGGGCGCGTGGTGAATACGGTCAACGGCGCTTCTTCACCTTCAACACGGAATTGGACTTCCAAGCCTTCGCTGCGTCCGATCCAATTGCGTTGCATGGTCTTGACCGAATCCGGCCAACCTTCAAGCTGATCCAGGCCATCGAGCAAATCTTGTGCGTAGTCGGTGATGCGCAAGAACCACTGCGGGATCTCGCGCTTTTCAACGACGGCGCCCGTGCGCCAACCCTTGCCATCGATCACCTGTTCGTTCGCGAGGACGGTTTGGTCAATGGGATCCCAGTTGACGACACTGTTCTTGCGGTAGGCGATGCCCTTCTTCATCAAACGCACGAACATGCGTTGTTCGTGGATGTAATAGTCGGGACGACAGGTCGCGAACTCGCGGCTCCAGTCGATTGCATAGCCCATGGCTTGCAACTGGGTGCGCATGTGTTCGATGTTGGCGTAGGTCCACTTCGCAGGCGCGGTTTTGTTTTTGATGGCCGCATTTTCTGCGGGCAATCCGAAGGCATCCCAGCCCATCGGTTGCAGCACGTTGAAACCGACCATGCGCTTGTAGCGCGAGATCACGTCGCCAATCGTGTAATTGCGCACATGGCCCACATGCAAAGCGCCGCTCGGATACGGCAGCATCGACAAGCAGTAGTACTTCGGCTTGTCGCCGGTTTCTTTCACCTCGTACGCACGTGACGAAGACCAGAAGGCCTGCGCCTCGGATTCGGTGCTGCGGGGGTCGTAATGCGTTGCGTCAGGGGCTGCTTGCGTGTTCACGATTGCTGCAATGAGTCAAAGAACCAGCGTACCGCACCGCAGCAACGACGAACAGATGCAAAGGCGTTTTTCAGCCTCAAATGGCTGAAATTGCGCGCTTTTCTTTCTGCGGCACGCCCACACGGCTGAACGGCCATACCATCCACGCCAAAACAGCGAAGACTTGTGCCGCGCCTGCGGGGATGACCGACGGCAAATACCAGACACCCAAGAGGATTTCTACGAACGCAAAGATCGCGAACACGCGCAGTCGGCCTTCGCTGCCGAATGCAGCGGAAATACAGCCCAATGCCGCTGAGGACCACCACAGATACCAAGCGACGGCGTGGCGTTGATTGTTGCCTTCATCGACACCGAGGTGCGTGTCCAAGGCGAACGCGCCCATGGCGGCAAACGCCGTCCCTGAGAGCAGCCACAGCCACATCGCAAAGCGTTCACCCTTTTTTGCCGAGTCTTGCATGTTCAAGCGGCTCCGCAGCGCTTGGTATGCAAGCAGCGTGCCAGGCACGACGAAGCCAACGGCATTGAATTCCTGCGCCACTTTCGAGAGGCTGGATCCCGCCAAACTGATGGGCAATCCGAAATGCCACCCTGCAACGCGAATCGCCGCATACAATGCGGCAGCAAACATGGAAATGGCCAAAATGCCTGCCCATGGCAGACCACGAAACAGGGCTGTTTTTTTCGTGCCAACACCGATCATTCTTGATTTCCGCTCACGCACCCTTATCTGGGTGTATGGGAGCATTGCACACATCACATCGGATTCAAAACATGACCAGCCGCACGCATAGCATCGACGTCACGACCGAGGCGTTTGAACGAGACATCATCCATAAGTCGATGGAGATGCCCGTCCTCATTGATTTTTGGGCCGAATGGTGTGGGCCATGCAAAACCTTGAAGCCCATCCTTGAAAAGTTGGCCGCCGACTACAACGGCGCGTTCGTGTTGGCCAAAGTCAATACGGAGACCGAGCCGCAGATTGCTGAGGCTTTCCAGATTCGTTCGATTCCGACGGTGTATTTGTTCCGCAATGGTCAACCGGTCGATGGGTTCCAAGGTGCGCTCCCGGAAGATCAGGTGCGTAGCTTTCTGAGCCACCATGGCATTGAGCCGCTTGCTGCGGCAGAAGTTGAAGTGGCGGATGCACCGACTGCCGACGAGGCGCCGGATCCGCATGCGGAAGTGGTACGGCTACGTCATTTGCATGAAACCGAACCGGACACGCCAAGCCATGCGCTTGATTTGGCCTTGGCACTTTTGGCGACCGGCGCACACCACGAAGCGCGCACCATGATTGATGCCCTGCCCGCGAATCTCGCCACGGATGATCGTGCACTGAAGGCGCATGCCAAGCTCGATTTCGCAGCGCAGCTTGAAAATGCGCCGCCGCGTGAAGTGCTTGAGGCCGCCATTGCGACAGATGAAAACGATATGACCGCACGTCACTTGCTGGCCGTGCATGATTTGCTGAGCGGTCGCGAAGAGGCGGGCTTGTCGCATCTTCTCTTCATGCTGCAAAAAGACCGTGGTTTTCAGGACGGATTGCCGCGCAAGGCGTTGATTGATGCATTTCGCATCATTGATGACGAAGCGCTGGTCAGCGCCTACCGTCGCAAGATGTCATCGCTTTTGTTGTCCTGATCGACATGCGCGTCACCCCGTTCAAATTTCGCCACGGCATCAATCTGTGGCCGCCGTTTCTGTTTGCCGGCATTAAGCTCAAAGAACTGAGCAACGACTGGCGCCATGCGCGCGTTGAGTTGCGCATGCGTCCGTGGAATCGCAATTACGTCGGCACGCATTTTGGTGGCAGCTTATTCGCAATGACCGATCCGTTTTGGATGTTGCTGATCCTGCATCAATTGGGGCGCGACTACATAGTGTGGGATCGCGCCGGCGAGATTTCGTTTGAGAATCCAGGACGTGGCACGGTCTCCGCTTCATTTGATGTGACGCCTGAGATTGTTGAAGAATTGCGCGCAGCGGCGGCTGGCGGCGAGAAGGTCTTGCGTTGGTTTGAAACGGATGTGATCGGTGAAGACGGCACCGTGGTGGCCAAGGTGCGGAAGCAAATTTATGTACGCCTAAAAAAAGATAGACAGGGCGCGAAGAACACCGCAACAGACGCAGCGTAGAATCGCGACATGCCAAACGAAGCCCAACCCCGCTCTTTGCGCCGATTGTTCCTGACCGGCTTGCTGACCTTGCTGCCGATTTGGTTGACCTGGGTCGTTGTCCGGTTTGTGTTCGTCACCTTGAGTGACATCAGTCGCCCATGGGTGGAGCCAGCGTTGTCGAGCATTGCCGCGAGTGATCCAGCGATGGCTTGGATTACCAGCGAAACGTCGCGTGGCGTGCTGGCGATGATCGGTACCGTTGTCGTCGTCTTGATTGTGGGCGCGGTGGCTGGTCGGGTTGTGGGGCAACGCATCTTGCGTGCTTTTGATCGCTTCATTCAACGTGTGCCCCTGGCGAACTCTGTGTATTCGGGCGCGCGCAAGCTGCTCGATATTCTGCAAACCTCACCTGACGGTACGCAGCGCGTAGTGCTGATTGAATTTCCTGCGAAAGGCATGCGCACGGTGGGTTTTGTCACGCGCGTCTTGAAAGAAGAAGGCACGGGCCGCGAATTGGCTGCCGTGTACGTGCCGACAACGCCGAATCCGACCGGTGGCTATTTGGAAATCGTGCCCATTGAAGACTTGATTCCGACCGATTGGACTGTGGATCAAGCGATGAGTTTCATTATTTCCGGCGGTGCTGTCGCGCCTGCTGATAAGTTGCCGCGTGTGACGCCCCCATAGAGCCGAGCCTATGTCTTGTGTGCTGCGATTTGCCCTAATTGTCCTTGGCCTTTTCATGGCGACGCATACGGGCGTCGCAGAGGCCGAACCGCTGGTAGCGAAGTCGTTCAAGTTGGCCGACGGCCGCACGATGCGTCTCAATCTGCCGCGCGGGTTTACCTATTCGGTTGTCGCGGATGGGTTTAAGCGGCCGCGCTTTTTTGCGCGTAGCCCGGACAACCGCATTTTCTTGACCAGCATGTACAACCTTGCCGACAACACGCGCGGCGCGATTTACATTTTGGATGGTTTCAATCCAAAGACGGGTCGCGTGACGCGTGTGATTCCCTGGAAGACGGGACTGCGCAATCCCAACAGTGTCGCCTTCATGAAAGATGCGAATGGCAAAGAGTGGATCTATGTCGCATTGACCGACGTATTGATGCGTTATCCCTATAAGGCAGGTGAAACGTCACCGTCTGGCGCAGCGCAAGTCGTTGCGCGTTTTCCTGATCGTGGCATGAGTGCTGCGAATGGCGGCTGGCATTTGACGCGCACCGTGGTCGCCGGGCCGAATGGCAAGTTGTATGTCGCGGTCGGCAGCAGTTGCAATGCGTGTATCGAAGATCCGGCTGAGAAGGACAAGCGCGCGGTTGTGCTCGAAATGGATCCCGATGGCAGCAATTCAAAGGTGTTTGCACGCGGGCTTCGCAACGCAGTGTGGATGCAATTCACGGGTGAGCAATTGGTCGCGAGCAATCAAGGTGCAGATCATTTGGGCCCGGATGCGCCGAATGAAACCTTCTATGCCTTGAAGCGCGGCACGGATTACGGTTGGCCGCACTGCTATGTGTCAGGCACGCAAATCAAGGCAGATCCGAAGTATCCGCGTGCCGCAGGTTGCAAGAATGTGGGCACACCTATGGGTCGTTTCGATGCGCATGCCTCGGCGCTCGGTTTTGATTGGTTTGCTAAGGCCGACAACCCGCTCTTGGCCGGAAGTTATTTGGTGGCGCTGCACGGTTCTGGCAGTACGCGTTTGGGGCATGGTTACAAGCTCGTGCAAATGTCTGCCAATGGCAAACCTCTGGGCGATTTCATGACGGGCTTTCTGACCAACGGCAAAGTGTCTGGTCGTCCGTGCGGTGTCTTGCGCGTTGGCCAAGATGCCTTTTTGTTTACGGATGACAAGTTCGGCATCGTTTACTACGTCCATCCCGAATAGTTTTCTCTTGACGTAAAAAAAGCCGGGTTGCCCCGGCTTTTTTCTTGATCAGCGTTGGCCGATATCGACGTAGTCGCGATCTTCCGGCCCCGTGTAGTTCGCACTCGGGCGAATGATCTTGCCGTCTTCGCGTTGTTCAATCACATGCGCGCTCCATCCGGAGGTGCGTGCGATCACGAACAAGGGCGTGAACATCGGCGTCGGAATGCCCATCATGTGATACGCGCTTGCCGAGTACCAATCGAGATTCGGGAACATCTTCTTGGTATCCATCATCAAGTTTTCGATGCGCTCGGAGACGTCAAACAAGGTTTGATTGCCACCGGCCTTGCACAGTGCGCGCGAGATTTCCTTGATGATCGGGTTGCGCGGGTCACCTACGGTGTACACCGGATGGCCGAATCCAATCACGATTTCCTTGCGTTCCATACGCGCTTTGATGTCGGCTTCAGCTTCATCTGCCGTGTCGTATCTGCTGATGATGTCCATCGCGACTTCGTTTGCACCGCCGTGTTTCGGACCGCGCAATGCACCGATTGCACCGGTGATGCAGGAATACATGTCGCTGCCGGTACCGGCGATGACGCGACCCGTGAAGGTGGACGCGTTGAATTCGTGTTCGGCGTAGAGGATCAGTGACTTGTCCAACGCGTCTGCTTCCAACGCGGTCGGTGCTTGACCGTGCAGCAGGTGCAAGAAGTGACCGGCAATGGTTTCGTCATCAGTCTCGACGTCGATGCGGCGGCTATTGCGCGTGAAGTGCCACCAGTACAGCAGCATGGAGCCGAAGCTCGCCATCAAGCGGTCTGCGATGTCACGTGCTTCAGCGGCCGGGTGGCCTTCACGTTCTGGCAAGACGGTGCCAAGCACGGAGCAACCGGTGCGCAGCACGTCCATGGGGTGCGCGTTGGCCGGGATCAGTTCAAGCGCATCGGTGACGACGGCGGGTAGGCCGCGAAGGCGCTTCAACTTGGTGCGGTAGTACTTCAGTTGCGATGCCGTCGGCAAGGTGCCGTGCACAAGCAAATGCGCGACTTCTTCAAAGCTCGACTTGGTGGCAAGGTCTTTGATGTCATAACCGCGATAGTGCAAATCATTTCCGCTGCGGCCAACGGTACACAGCGCGGTATTCCCGGCTGCTGTGCCGGACAGTGCGACGGATTTTTTGACCTTTGGGGCGTTTGTTTCTGCTTGGGTCATCGTGCTTACTCCTTGGATGCCTGATTTGAAAACAAGGCATCAAGCTTGTCTTCGTATGCGTGATAGCCGAGGAAGTCGTACAACTCGGCGCGGGTTTGCAGTTGATCGATGGTGTTCTTTTGTGTGCCTTCGCGGCGCACGGTTTCGTAGAAACCCAATGCGGCCTTGTTCATAGCGCGATAGGCGCCACAGCAGTACAGGGCGATGTCGACACCTGCGCTGCGCAATTCGTCCGTGGTGAAAAACGGTGTTGAGCCGAACTCGGTGAGATTCGCAAGAATCGGCACTTTGACTGCAGCTTTGAACTTCCGGTAGTCCTCGAGTGTTTTCATCGCTTCCGGAAAAATCATGTCAGCGCCCGCTTCGACATAGGCGACTGCGCGTTCAATGGCGCCATCGATGCCTTCAACCGCCGCCGCATCTGTGCGTGCCATCAACACGAAGTCTTTGTCGGTCTTGGCATCCACTGCGGCTTTAACGCGATCCACCATTTCGGACAACGGCACAACTTCTTTACCCGGACGGTGACCGCAACGCTTCTGTCCGACTTGGTCTTCCATGTGGACTGCGGCTACGCCAATGCGTTCGAAGTTACGAATGGTGCGCGCGATATTGAACGCCCCGCCCCATCCTGTATCAATGTCGACCAACAACGGCATACCGGTGGCATCGACAATACGACGCGCATCCGTCAACACATCTTCCATCGTGCTGATACCCAAGTCCGGCATACCCAACGAATTCGCGGCCACACCACCACCCGACAAATACAAGGCGCGGTAACCGGTGCGTTTTGCCATCAAGCCCGCATAGGCCGTAATGGCGCCCATCACTTGCAGTGGGGTTTCTTCAGAGAGCGCGGCGCGGAATCGCGCGCCTGCGGACAATTGCGTCATGAAGCAGCTCCAAACGAAACCCCAATTTTACGCCCTAAATTAACTGTACCTGTCCCCGTTAATTTGAATTAACGGTGACAGGTACGGTTAAAAGGGGGTGGGGTCTTGGAAGGTGAGGTGTTCTTGTGTGGCGGGGTGATGGAAGGTGAGTGCGCGGGCGTGCAGCATGACGCGTGGCGCAGGCAGAGCGTCGTAGAAGACGTCGCCGATGATGGGGTGGCCCAGTGCCTGCATGTGGACGCGTAGTTGGTGTGTGCGGCCCGTGAGGGGCTCCAGGGCTACGCGGGTGTGGTTGGTGTGGCGAGAGAGCACGGTCCAGTGCGTTTGAGCAGGTTTGCCGATTGCATGCGCGACGATTTGGCGTGGGCGATTCGGCCAGTCGCAAATGAGCGGCAAATCGATGGTGCCGCTGTCATCCCGCAGTTCGCCTTCAACTAAAGCTTCGTAGGTTTTTTGTACGCGGCGTGTGGCGAAGGCGTCACTGAGTGCGCGGTGTATTTCGGGACTGCGCGCGAAGACCATCACGCCACTGGTGACTTGATCCAAGCGATGCACAGTCAGCGCATCCGGCCACAGGCACTGGATGCGATGAATCAAACAATCTTGTTTATCTTCACCGCGCCCCGGCACTGAAAGCAGTCCCGGGGGCTTGGAGAAGATCAGGAAATGACGGTCTTCATGGAGGGGTCGCATCATTTCAGAGCTTGGCGCCATTACTGACGCCAGCAACTCGCTTACAGAAGGTGTGCGACGCCAGCGCGTTCTTCTTCCAGCTCAGCCAAGGTCTTGTCCATGGCTGCACGGCTGAAGTCGTCGATCGGCAAATCTTTAATCACGGTGTATTCGCCATTGGCGCACGTCACCGGCACGCCATAAATCACGCCTTCCGGAATGCCATAGCTACCATCGCTCGGCACGCCCATCGTGGCCCATTCGCCATTCGTGCCCAAGGCCCAGTCATGCATGTGGTCAATCGCGGCATTCGCCGCCGATGCTGCAGAAGACAAACCGCGCGCTTCAATGATCGCCGCGCCACGCTTGCCCACATTCGGAATGAACTGATTGGCGTTCCATGCGGCGTCGTCAATCTTGTCCTTCAAGGACGCGCCTTCGACCGTCGCGAAACGGTAGTCGGGATACATGGTCGGGCTGTGGTTACCCCACACGACCAACTTCTTGATGGCATCGACCGGCACTTCCGCTTTGTTCGCCAATTGCGACAACGCACGGTTGTGATCGAGACGCAACATGGCGGTGAAGTTCTTTGACGGCAGATCCGGCGCCGACTTCATGGCGATGTACGCGTTGGTGTTCGCCGGATTACCGACAACAAGCACCTTCACGTTGCGGCTCGCGACCTTGTTCAAAGCCTTACCTTGAACGGTGAAAATTTCCGCATTCTTCAGCAGAAGATCTTTGCGTTCCATGCCCGGGCCGCGCGGCATCGCGCCAACCAACAAAGCGTAGTCCGCGTCCTTGAACGCCACTTCCGGATCCGAGGTGCCGACCATGCCGGCCAACAGCGGGAACGCGCAATCTTCAAGTTCCATCATCACGCCATTGAGCGCGGCTTGTGCCTTTTCCATCGGCAACTCAAGCATTTGCAAGATGACCGGCTGGTCTTTGCCAAGCATTTCACCGGAAGCGATGCGGAACAAAAGTGCATAGCCGATTTGACCAGCTGCGCCGGTAACAGCAACGCGGACGGGTTGTTTCATGGGATCACTCCGAATGTTTTTAGATGAATTGAATCACTGCATTTCAGCGAAGAACGCTTTGATGCGCTCCATACCGGGCGCCAATTGCGGCGTCGGGCAGGTGTAACTGATGCGCATGGCATTGGGCTCACCAAAGGCCGAACCCGGTACGCAAGCGACGCCCTTAGACTCCAGCAGTGCACTGCAGAATTCGATGTCGTTTTGAATGACTTTGCCTTCGTGCGACTTGCCGTAGTACGCACTGATATCCGGGAACACGTAGAACGCGCCCTCCGGTTTCGGGCAGACCACACCGGGAACGGCATCAAGCACAGCCATCACAAGATCACGTTTCTCTTGGAACTCGCGCACTTTTGCATTCGGGACATCTTGCGGACCCGACAGTGCTGCGATCGCCGCCGCCGTAGTGATTTCCGGCAAGTTGGTGATGTGATTGGAGTTCATCGTAGTCACCGCGTTGGCAACCGATTCCGGTCCCGCCATGAAACCCACGCGCCAACCCGGCATGCCGTACGTCTTGGACAAGGAATCGATGAAAATCACGCGATCCTTCAATTCCGGACGCGCATGCACGAAGTTGTGATAACCGTTGCCATCAAAAATCATGCGGTTGTAAATATCGTCGGTGATGATCCAGGTGTCCGGATACTTCGCAATCACATCTGCCAATGCAGAAATTTCGTCCTTGCTGTACACCATGCCGGTCGGGTTCGACGGATTGTTGAACAAGAACACGCGCGGCTTCTTTGCGAGTGCGGCATCAAGTTGTGCCGGCGACATCTTGTAGTGCTGCGATGCCGGACACGGCAACAGATCGATCTTCGCATTGAGAATTTCGGCGATGTCGACGTAGCTTGTCCAGTACGGCGTCGGAAACGCAATCGTGTCGCCTTCATCCAACAAGGCTTCACACAGGTTGTAGATCACGTGCTTCGCACCGATACCGGTGGCGACATTTTTCGCGGTATAGCCTGTCAAACCGATTTCGGCGATGTGCTTTAGGAAGGCTTCAATCAAAGCCGGTGCACCACGGTTGCTTCCGTACTGTCCCGAATCATGCGACAAGGCATCGCGCGCGGCGGCGTATACGTGGTCGCCAGGCAGGAAGTTCGGCACACCGATAGAGAAGCTGATGATGTCTTTGCCGGCCGCTTTCAACGCTTTGGCCTTCTCCGCAACGGCCATGATGGCGCTGGGTTTGGCGCGGTCCATACGACTGGAAAAATCAGGCATTTCGCTTCTCTTCAACGGATCGGTGGAGCCCGAAATTTTACCACGAACGCTTGTTTACTCTGCATCAGTGGCGTGCACCGGATAATTCTCGTGCACGTATTTCGTCCACTCGGCGTAGGTCTTTTGTAGGCATTCCGTGCTGGCACACGCGTCCAGTTGGCGCTGTGCGGCTTTCATGCTGCTGCCCGCCTCTTGACCGTGGGCCATGACGGCGTCGCCGAACGCAGATTCAAAGCCCGCGCGCGCCTCTTTCAGCGCAGGATCCTTGCAGGTTGTGCGCTCAATGAAGCTGGTTTGATCGGCACAGGCATCCGACGTTTCAACGGACTGCGAGACCTCAGCGGTCTCCTCGCTGTCAGCCGACAGGCTTTGACGCGCTTCAGCAATGAATTGCACATCTTGCGGCATCAATCGACGGACAAAACTCAAATCTGAGAACTGCCCATTGCCGAAGGTGATACGCAGCGTGAACGGTGCTTCCGGATTGCCGCGATCCTTGGTTTCAACGACGCGCGCAACGGTCAACATTTCTTGCGGCCCTGTCTCGCCACTGGTTTGAAACGTCACCGTTTGATTCACAGTGTCGACATCGATCACATGGGCATCAAACACATGGTTGTCCATGACAAGATCGCTGCCGTTTTTCGCGAATCGCAAGCGATAGACGGTCTCTGCATCGTCCGTGCTCGCGCTGCTCGTCGTGGCCCAAACGCCATCGAACCCGGATAGAAAGCTGTCTTCGCTGTGGACGGCCGTTGCAACTTCGTCCGGACGACCCTCCACCGGTTTATTGCAGCCAGCCACCAGCGCCAGGGTCAAACTCAAGACAATCGTCAAACCTTTCATTGCTTACCCCAAATAGACATCAAGCACCCGGAGGTGCTTGATGGATGCATCGCCCCGAAGGGTGTTGCGCTGAATTTTAGCAGCGGCTTACGGTGCGAGCTTGGCGTTCCAGTCGGCCACGCGATCGGCTTTGGCAGCGAGCGCGCCATCGATATCGCCTTCGATCTTGACGGACTTGATCTTGTCGCCCTGCTTCACGCTATCGACCACGTCTAGGCCTTCCAAGACCTTGCCGAACACGGTGTGCTTGCCGTCCAGCCAATCGGTTTTGATATGGGTGATGAAGAACTGGCTGCCATTGGTGTTCGGGCCGGCATTGGCCATCGACAACACGCCGCGCTCATGGGGCACGCCATTGTTGGTCTCATCTTCGAACTTGTAGCCCGGGCCGCCGGTGCCTGTGCCCTGCGGGCAGCCGCCTTGGATCATGAAGTCATCGATCACGCGGTGGAAGTTCAGGCCGTCGTAAAAGCCCTTGGTGGCGAGGTTGACGAAGTTGGCGACGGTCAGCGGCGCCTTGTCTTGGAACAGCTCCAGCTTGATGGGGCCGCGGTCAGTATCAAAGGTGGCGGTCAATGCCATGTCGAACTCCTGAAGGTTCAGCTTGAAAGGGGGTGAACTTAACATGGGGCCGGTTCAGGTGGAGACAAGGTGGGATTTCCGGTTTTTCCCGTATAATCTGCCCCTCATTTCCTGTCCCTCGGTCGCGCAAGGCGGCCCTTTCCGCATGTCCATTCAAAATCTCCGCAACATCGCTATTGTCGCCCACGTCGACCATGGCAAGACTACGCTTGTCGATCAGCTACTGAAGCAATCCGACACCTTCGACGAGCGCTTCGTGCTTACAGAGCGCGTCATGGACAGCGGAGATATCGAAAAAGAACGCGGTATCACCATCCTGTCGAAGAACACCGCGATCAAGTGGAGGTCGCCGGAAGGCGAAGAGTTCCGCATCAATATCGTCGACACCCCCGGACACGCCGACTTCGGCGGCGAAGTGGAACGCGTGTTGTCGATGGTCGACTCCGTGCTCATCTTGGTCGATGCCATGGACGGTCCGATGCCGCAAACGCGCTTCGTGACGCAGAAAGCGTTTGCGATGGGCTTCAAGCCGATCGTCGTTATTAATAAGGTCGACCGTCCGGGCGCACGTCCGGCTTGGGTGTTGGACCAAACCTTTGATTTGTTCGATCGCCTCGGCGCCACCGATGAACAACTGGATTTCCCGGTTGTCTACGCATCGGGTCTGAACGGCTATGCCGGCCTCGACGAATCCGTGCGCGAAGGCGACATGACGCCGCTGTTCGAAGCCATCATCAAGCACGTGGCCGTGCCGCCTGTGAGCGAAGACGGTCCGTTCCAAATGCGCGTGACCTCGTTGGATTACAACAACTACGTCGGTGTGATCGGCGTCGGTCGTATCCAGCGCGGCAAAGTGCGCACCAATCAGCAAGTCACTGTCGTAGGCGTCGATGGTAAAACGCGCAACGGCAAGGTGCTTCAAGTGCTCGGTTTCATGGGCCTCGAACGCGTCGAAGTGCCGGAAGCACAAGCCGGTGACATCATTGCGTTCTCGGGCATCGAAGGCCTCGGCATTTCTGAAACGATTTGCGATCCAACAGCGGTTGAACAATTGCCGGTGTTGTCGGTCGACGAGCCGACCATCTCGATGACCTTCCAAGTCAACGACTCACCGTTCGCAGGCGCCAAAGATCGCAGCGGTGGCAAGTTCCTGACCTCACGCCAATTGCGTGATCGTCTCACCCGCGAAACCCAACACAACGTGGCTTTGAAGGTGGAAGACACCAGCGACGCTGACAAGTTCAAGGTGTCGGGCCGTGGCGAATTGCATTTGTCGATCTTGATTGAAACCATGCGTCGCGAAGGCTACGAATTGGCTGTGTCGCGTCCGGAAGTGATCATTCGTGAAATCGACGGCGTGATGCAAGAACCCTACGAACAACTCGTTGTGGACTTGGAAGAACAATTCCAAGGCGGCGTGATGGGCCGTTTGGGTGAGCGCAAAGCGCTGCTGCAAAACATGGAGCCAGATGGCAAGGGTCGCGTGCGCATGGAATTCATCATTCCGGCGCGTGGCCTGATCGGCTTCCAAACCGAATTCCGCACGCTGACGGCGGGTACCGGTTTGTTGTTCCATGTGTTTGACCACTACAACGTGAAGGCGGAAGGCCAAATCGGTCAGCGTCAGAACGGTGTATTGATTTCAAACGGCACGGGCCCCTCGCCTGCTTATGCGCAAATTGCCATGCAAGAACGCGGCCGTTTGTTCATTGAGCCGGGTGAAGAAATCTACGAAGGCCAAGTGGTCGGTATCCACGCCAAGGACAACGACCTGACGGTCAACGCTTTGCGCGGCAAGCAGCTGACCAACTTCCGCGCATCGGGTACCGACAAAGACGAAGGCCTGATTCCTGCGATCAAGTTCTCGTTGGAACAAGCGCTGGAATTCATCGACGACGATGAACTGGTGGAAGTGACGCCAAAGGCGATCCGTTTGCGCAAGAAGCATCGTTTGGAAACCGACCGTAAGCGCGCGAGCCGCGCCGCTTAATTCCGAAACCGGAAGTCGCATCCACTCGTGGAAGTTGTCTCCCCTCAAAAGGCGCTGCGTTGGATTGCAGTCGTCGAATTGTTCAAAGGCGCTGTGGCGTGTCTGGGCGGGTTTTCACTCGCGTGGGCGGGCCCTGCCCCGGTCAAACAGGCCATCGCGCACCTTGCACGCGCGTTCCATATGGACGCGCAGAATGGCATGTTGGCGCAGCTGTCTTCTCGTATCAGTGCAAATAGCATTCACGTCGCAGTCGCGGTGACATTGATCTATGCGGCGATGCGCTTTATTGAAGGCTATGGTTTGTGGCGCACGCGCGAATGGGCGTCGTGGTTCGGTGCCATCAGTGCAGGCGTTTATTTGCCTTTCGAAATCATTGCCTTGCTCAAGCATCCGCATGTATTGGAAGCGTCAATCTTGGTACTCAATCTTGCGGTCGTGGCGTACTTGATCCACGACATCCGCAGACGTCACCCGAACTACGGCAAGAAAGCGACACCGTTATAACCTGCGCCGATGATGGCCAAAGAAATCAAGGCCACCAAGAAGACCATGAAGCCGTATTGCAAGTGGCTGGGGATGGGCAATTTGTCGAGCTTGGCCTCTTCTGCTTTCTTGTCGAGTACCCAACCGTGACCGCATTCACCGCAGGCCAATTCATAGCGTTTGCTATACACCCAGCCGAACAAGGCATAGATGTGGCCGTATTTATAGCGTAGCTGCGGTTGAAACAGCCGTTCTTCGCAGCAGCGTGGACACCGGTGCTTCTCTACCTCGCCGTAGGCGACCACGCGCTCGCCTTGACCAAAAAAGATCATGGCGTGGCGTCACCTGCACGCGGGGTGGCATTGAGTTGCTCAATTCGCGCCACGCGTCCTTTGACACCACTCATCCACGCGGAATCACCTGCAATCGCCACCGTGTCCCAAGATTCAGTGCTGACGCTTCGCCAGCCTTTGCCATCCCACACATCTGCGCCGCTCGGCCCGACGGCAACGCAGCGTTCGCCGTCGGCAAAGCACGCCACGCCAGAGCGATAGCCGGGCGGTGCCGGGATGGCTTTCAACTTGCCGTTCGAATAGATCGCCGCGTTGCCAGGTTGTTTTTCCAGCTTGTAGTCGCCGCCGACGAGCATCATGCGCTCACCCATAGGCGCAGCACTGAACACACCTGCCGAGCTCACCGCGCGTCCCATACCGCTATCGAACTTTTGCCATACACCCATGCCGTCTACCTTCATATGCAGATTGGCTTGCGCGCCGCCAGTCGCGACGAAGGTGCTGTTGCGATTGCGTGCAATACAGGTGCCGCTTGCGGCAAAGGCGGCTTCGTCTTTTGCTGCCGGCGTACCATTCGCCGATTGCGCCCAATGCGCGCCGCGATCACGCGATTCAAAGATTTGATAACGGCCTTCGATCGGATCGCCCATCATCCAACCGTGATCACCTTCGAACACCATGCAGTCGTAAAAGCCATCGGCCGCTAGATTTTGTAATACCAAGGTCCACGTGGCGCCGCCATCGACGGTGCGATAGAGCTTAGAGCTTTGCCCGGGGCCTGCTGCCAAGACAATCGCCTCGTCCGCAGAGAAGGCTTGGATGTCACGGAAGTCGAGTGCGTCGGTGTTCGGGACGGACACGTTTTGCCACGTCGTGCCGCCGTCGCTGGTGCGAATGACCGTGCCTTTGACGCCTGATGCCCAGGCCAATTGATCATTCACTGCAGACAAGCCGCGCAAACGTACCTGCGTGGTTTGACTGGAGGTCAGAGGTGCTGGCGCGTCTTGCGCGGATACAGCGGCAACAGCACCGAAAGCCAACATCAAGCCACACGCCAAGACAGGCATCGGCAAACGAAGAGAACGGACAAATCGACGACGCATGATCAACCCCCTGAAGAGATATCTGATTCTATGCGCGCAGGGCACGTAGGCGCACGGGTAAGTGGTTGTACAGTCGCACCAGCGTGTGGAGTTGCCAAGGGAAGACACATCGCGGCTCACCGTTTTCCAGCGCTGCATGCATGCGTTTGACGGCGCGCGCCTCGCTCACCAGAAAGGGCTTATGCGCAGCAGAACCACCATTCAATGCGCGCAGTTGCGCGGTATCGACATAGCCCGGAATCAAGACGGTCACGCCGACCGACTTCAGTGCGGCGACGACACGATAGCCTTCACACAAGGCAATGGCTGCACGTTTGCTGGCGGCATAGTCTGTTGACCATGGATCGGCGCGAAGTAAGCCTGCGATAGAGGCGATGGCCGCGAAGCGTCCCGATGGACGCATCAATGGCATCGCCGCGTCGAACACGTGTTGGATGCCGGCGACATTACTTGCGCGCATGCGTTCGAGCGCGCTGTGATCTTTTTGAATCTGCTTAGAGGTCGCGTAATAGCCCGCACTGTAGATGACGCGATCCAAACCTTCGGCCCCCACTTCGCACACTAGAGCTTGTATCTGCGTTGGATCAGTGACATCACTTTGTCGAGCGCTAATCCCTAGCTGGACCGCTGCATCCGACAAACAGCTCGGATCGCGTCCAACCACGACAACATTCGCACCTTCGCGCGCATAGGCACAGGCGAGGCCGAGCCCCATGCCGCGTGTGCCACCGATGATGAGTACGCGCTTCATGTCTTGCGCTTGTTCGCAGCTTCAAATGCGCGCAAGGTGCGCTCGCGCCCGTAGTGCCACTGCGCGGTCATTTGCCTGACGAATTCGCTGTGCGTTGGCGCGGCACGCAGAACAATTTGACCGGTGGCGCGATCGTACTGCTTTCGTTCCGTTTCATGACGGAGCACGCGCGACACGTCGGTCGTGTCCACCCAAACATCCGCATGTGTGTTGTCTTGCACGGCGCGCCGTCGTGCATTGCCATTCACGCCATAGACAGCGCGCACTGCCGGCTGCGCATAGAGCGGGTTGAACTTTCGCTTGCGCTCCATCACCACGTGATCTGCGAGTGCATGTGCAATTTCGATTGGAAATAAATCAACGAGCCCACCAGACCAGTCTTGGCCTTCCGCGTGAACACTCGCAAAGTAAAAAGGATCTGCCACCGAAGCACGCACTGCATGTTCAATGGCCACCGTTGTATTGCATTCCAACGCGGGCGCAATGGCAGACTTCAAGAACGGCTTGGCCCAACTTGCACGATTTGCAAGCAAGCCCGCCACGCGATTCGGCGCAAACACCGTCTCATGCAGCTGATACGGCCAGTGCGACATCGATGCATGGGTGCTCACACGCGCAGCAATGATCGCGATGTCTGTTCCACCCGATCGCGCCGTCGGAATCACCGGTAGCGCCGGCAACTCAAACATCGCATCACGCAGCAAATCCGGCGCCGCGCGGTGCGCCGCCTGCTGCGTCCACTGCCGCCACACCCGATTAACTGTACCTGTCACCGTTAATTTTGCGTTGGCGGGGGGGAGGCTGCGGATGTTGCGTTGGAAGGTGTAGAGCTCGGGGGCGCAGAGCCAGTCGCGGCGGGTGTCGGTGTCGGGGAGTCCGTGGATGGCTGCGGCTGCGATGGCGCCGCCGCAGGCAGCGAGGATGATGTCGGGGGCTCGTTCGAGTTCTTCTGCTGCGGCGTGCATGCCTAGGTAATAGCCGAAGCGGAATCCGCCGCCTGCCATTACCATGCATCGTTCGTACTTTGCCGTTCTCCCCATGCCGTATTCTCACCACGCCTCGTCGTCTGCGCAACGCCTGTCTGATTCGACCGCGCGTCGCGTGCGCTTGGGTGTGTTGAATGCCGTGGTGTTTTGCATTGCGTACGGCGGTGCCCGTTTGCATGCCTATGACATCGATGCGCTGCATCGTTTTGCACTGCCATTGGATGCGGTCGTGCCGTTATGGCCCGCGATGGTTTGGATCTATGTGTGTTCCTTGCCGGTGTTGTTTGCGTGCTTTGCTTTCATACCGGAGGGTGCGCCACTGAGAACTTTCAGCAGACGCTTGATGTGCATTACCGCGATTGCAGGCCTGTGCTTTGCGGTACTCCCTGCGATCAATACGTTTGCGCTGCACGAAAACGCCGACAGTGTGTCCATGCGGCTGTTGCATGCACTCGATCGATACGATGGACGCGGAAATCAATGGCCGTCCTTGCACGTGGCCTACGCCTGCTTGGCGATGACGGCCGTGCCCTATCTCAAGCACTGGCAACGCCCGCTCGCGTACGGTGCGCTGTGCTTAATGGCATGTTCTGCGGTGTTGACCCATCGCCATCACGTGGCAGACGCGTTGGCAGGCGTTGCATTGGCCGTAGGTGTGATTCTGTGTGTCCGCCCGACGCGCCCGACGCCTGACGTGAGCTTGCATTACCTCGTGGGCGCGCTCTTGGTGTTGAACACGGCAATCCATCTTGGCGTCGCGTGGATCGGCCTATACGTCGCTTTGTCGTTGGCCTACGTCGCGTATGCCTATGCCATCAATGACGCAGACCTCGCACGCAAGCAGCGTGGGCGCGTCCCACTAATGCGATGGCTCATGCTGGCGCCGTGGTTGGCAGGCTACTGGCTCACATGGGCGCTGCAACGCGCGCGAACGCACAGACGCCCGCCGTTCGCTTACTGGCAACCGGATGTTCTCGTTGGTCGCAGGCTTACCGTGCACGAGACGCATCTGTTGCCCGAGTCATGTAGTGTCATCGACCTATCTGCAGAGCTTTCAGAAACGCCAGCACTACGAACGGGGATCTACTACGCAGTGCCCTTATTAGATCTGCGCGAACCCCCGCCGCACGCGCTCGAACGCATTTCAGCGATCATGGCGAACGAGCGCGCGGCAGGCCGTACCATTTATTTGCATTGCGCAATGGGCATTGCGCGAAGCGTGCACGTCGCGCGCACCTTGGCGCCACAGGACGAACTTTCATGATTTCGATTTACGCCATCAAACCGGCATTCCAACGCCTGCTCTCTCCCCTGCTCTCTGGTTTGCAAGCTGCCGGCATTACGCCGAATCAAATTACCTGCGCTGCGCTTTTCATCAGCGTCGTGCAAGGCGCAGCGTTGTATCTGTGGCCCGACGCACGTTGGGTGCTCGCGCTGTATGCACCCGTGCTCTTGATTCGCATGGCATTGGACGCGCTCGACGGCATGCTCGCGCGTCGCATGCGTTTGGAAAGCCGTCTCGGTGCCTTGCTCAACGAACTGGGTGATGTGCTCGCAGATATCGCACTCTACCTGCCCTTCATTTGGGTGGCCGGCATTCATCCGGCGCTCGCGCTCGGCGTCGTTTTGTTGGCGTTGGTCGCGGAGTTCACCGGCGTCTTGGCACAAGCCATCACCGGGACGCGTGCCCACCAAGGACCGATGGGAAAAAGCGATCGCGCGTTTGCCTATGCCGTACTCGCGCTGATGTGCGCGGCCGGGGTATCGCCCGGCCTGCGCAATGGCCTCTTGGCCGTCATCGCGTTGCTTCTAGTTTGGACACTCTTCAATCGCTGCCGGGCGAGTCTTAAACACGACGCGCCACAGACACCGTAAAGATGCCTTGCGGTCCGACTTCGGAGCCGGTCTTCTCAAAGCCCGCCAAGCGGACCAAACCATCGAGTTCGTTCTGCGGACGTGGACGCATCACCCATGCACCCCCCCGGTGGCTGTCCAAGGTTTCTGCAATTTGACGCAGTTGCGGATGCCAAGGTTGCCCGGTGTAAATAAGTGCACCGCCTGGACGAACTTGCTTGGCGATCCGTTCGAGTGATCCCAAGACCGGCGCATTTTCGGGAAACAGTTCATACAGCCCTGAGACAATCGCAATGTCGAATTGCGCATCCGGCGCATTCCCATCCGTTGGCGCAAAAGCATCCGTCGGCACATAGCGAATTTGATTGCGCTCGCTCAAGCCCAGCGAATTCGCCAAGGCTTCTGCGGCTTTCAAGTTGTTCGGATCGAGGTCACGCAGTTCGACTTCAAATGTTCGGTCTTTGAATTGCGCCAAGGTTTCCAGCACGTAGCGTCCTGAGCCTGCCGCAATATCCAACACGTGAATCACAGACGAACTCGGGAACGTGCGAATTTGTGCCGCGAGCAAAGACTGCATGTGCACTTTGCGCACGCGCACCCCTTTCCAACCGGTTGCGTCCAAATAACCGCGATCCAACCATGCGCCGATGCCCAACTTGCCAGAAGCTTCGTTCTTATAGACATAGTCCAAAGACGCACCCGAATCGAAGCCTTGCTTCAAGCCAATGCGCATGCCGTCACTCAAATGGCCGATGCGACGTAGCATCGCGCGCTGCATGCGATTGGAAAAACTTGGATGTTTGACGCCCGCCGCGACCGTTGCATGCAAACGCGCACTCGCGCTTCGCGTGTCGTGATCGACAAATCGCGCGGCGCTCGGCACTTCGCTGTTGAAGCACGCCTCGATAAACGATTTGCATGCCGCATCTCCGACACGGGTGTCCGCTTCATGAAAAATCGCGTGGCGACTTTCAGGTATCAGCTGCCATTGCTTCAAGGTCGAAGACAGGCCGTCGAAGAACGTACGTTGCGGCTCTGTGCGAACCACGACGTCTTTACCTGCGACCAACATCAACACAGGCACATCGATTGCCTGCGCATCGGCCACCACGCGGCGCGCCGTGTCGGCAAGGTCGACCAATACGCGTGCGGAAATGTCACGCGTCACCAATGGGTCAGACGCATACGCTTTGGCCTCTTTCTCGGAATGCGTGATCATCGAAGGTCGAACGTAGCTCGTCACCTTCAGGTCCGGCTTCGCTTTCAACCCAAGACGCAATGCGGGCTCGGCAAGCGGCACATACAACTTGATCGAGAACGCAGCAGCGGCCATCGCTACGCCGCGAATTTGCGGTGCGTAGTCATGCAGCCAGGTCGCAGTGGTGACCGCAGCAACGCTGTTGGCAACGATGAAGATCTGTTCCAATTTCACGCCATGCATTTGCACCACGTGCTGCACGAACGCATGCAAGTCGCGCACCAACGCATAAAAATCCGGCGCATCACCCCGAACACCCGGCGACTTGCCATGACCGCGCGCATCCCATGCAAAGCACAGGTCGCCTGGGCCCGCGATACGTTCAACCAGCGACTCGACGCGGCCTGAATGTTCGTGTCCGCGGTGCAAAAAAATCAGCACTCTGCCAGACGGCTCGACGACCGGCTTCCATGTCCGGTAGAACAGGCGCATGCGATCGAATGTATTGAAATCAGACTCTATTGAAGGGCGTTGCATGGGGGAAATGCACTCTTGTTTGGGGCGTCAAACGGACGCAGATTGAAAGAAAGTAAGGATGAAAATCGTCGGGGCCGTGAAGGTCAAACTGTCGACACGATCCAACACACCGCCGTGCCCGGGCACGCGCGATGAAAAATCTTTGATGCCTAACATTCGCTTGCAGGCTGAAAACGACACGTCGCCCATAAATCCGCTGACCGCAATCGCCACGCCATAGGCAAGCAACGGAGGCCATGTGGCGAGTGACAGCGCACCGCCTAATGCGAGGCTGGTACAGACGGCGACAACGAGCCCGCCGAACCATCCTGCCCAGGTTTTCCCCGGACTCGCACTAGGTGTGACTTGCCGCTTGCCCATCGTGGTCCCCGCGATATATTGCGCAACATCGCACAGCGCCGTGACGGCACATAGCCACAGCACCCATCGACCGTCATCGACGAGTTGTGCTTGCAGCTTGGGCAGGAAAGCCATACCCGACGAAAGCAGTACGAGTGCGCACATGGCCGCGCGCCTGCGCGTGTGCTGATGCGGGTGACCAAACAGCCAACAGATGGCGGCAAACGCGAGTGCGAATACGAGCACGCCGACCCACGTAAAAAACCAGACGACCCAAACAATCGCGATGCACAATGCTGCGCACAGAAGAAGATCGCTTAGACGCGGGTGTCCTTGATCAGCACGTAAGTGCGACGCCACCTCTCGCACCCCAAGGCACAAGATGATCGCGCAGAGGGCCCAGCCCGCTGCCGCCGTGAATAACAATGCAAAAGTCACAGCGGGCAGGAAAATCCACCACGCCATGATCTTTTCTCTTAGCGCAATCGACTTGCGGGCCGCATACACCCACACCGTCGACAACAACAAAAAGGCATACAGCAACAGCACACATACAACGAGTTCGCTCGGCCACATCGCCAAGTTGTTCCAAAAACTATTGATGCAATTCGCCCCTCCCCGGGCTCACTGATATCCACGCAACGGGATCAGGCAGGATTCTGACTCCGGACGATCGACATGGCGATTTCCAATGCCTGCTCATCGTTTAAGCGTGGATCGACGGTGGAGCGGTAATCGCGTTCCAAATCGTGATCGGTCAAAGCACGTGCACCCCCCGTGCACTCCGTGACGTTCTCACCCGTAAGTTCCAAATGCACACCGCCCAAATGCGTTCCGCAGGCAGCGTGCACTTCAAATGCGCGTTCAATTTCGCCACGAATGTTTTCGAAGCGGCGCGTCTTTAAGCCATTGGCAGCGGTTTCAGTATTGCCGTGCATCGGGTCGCAGACCCAGAGGACGCGCGAACCTTCCGCTTGCACCGCTTTCAACAGCGGTGCCAATTTGGTGTCGACTTCCTTCACACCCATGCGGTGAATCAAGGTGAGACGGCCCGGTGTGTTCTCCGGATTCAATGTGTCGATGACGCGACGCAATTCGCCTGTGGTCACCGAAGGACCGACCTTGACCGCAATTGGATTTCGGATGCCGCGCATGTATTCAAGATGCGCGCCGTCGGCTGCCGCCGTGCGCATGCCGATCCATGGGAAGTGGGTGCCCATGTTGAACCAGCCGGTTTGACGCGGCACTTCGCGGGTCACAGCTTCTTCGTAAGGCAACAGCAAGGCTTCGTGAGAGGCGTAGAAATCTACGGTCTCCATGTTGCGCAGCTTGTGGCCAGACAGCGTTTCCATGAACTGCACGGCATCGCGTACGCCATCCACCATGCGTTGGTACTCACCCGCAAGCGGCGAATCTTTCATCCATGCGAGGTCCCAATATTCCGGGTGGTGCAAGTCTGCGAAACCGCCGTCGATGAGCGCGCGCACAAAGTTCAGTGTCATCGCAGAACGCGCGTGTGCGCGAATCATGCGACGCGGGTCGGGTGTCCGCGCGGCTTCAGTGAACTCAGGTGAGTTGATGATGTCGCCGCGGTAGCTCGGCAAACTCACGCCATCACGCACTTCCAAATCTGACGAGCGCGGCTTTGCATACTGTCCTGCGAAGCGACCCACGCGTACGACCGGCTTGCGCAAGCCATGCACGAGCACGAGGCTCATTTGCAGCAGTACTTTCAGTCGATTCGAAATGACGTCATTGGTGCAGTCGGCAAAAATCTCAGCGCAATCGCCGCCTTGCAAAAAGAAGCGTTTGCCTTCTTGTGCTTCGGCAATTTGTTGTTGCAGCGAGAGGATTTCCCACGAGGTGACCAGGGGCGGCAATGCGCGCACTTCATCGACGGCCTCTTCGAGCAAGGCCGAGTCAGGGTATGTGGGCTGCTGCAGCGCCGTCTTATTGCGCCAGGTTTGCGGTGTCCATGGTGCGTTTGCTTGCGATGGCAGTGACCCGGATGCAGCGAGAACGGGTTTCACTTAAACCGTCTCCAACCATCACGTGCGTGCGTAGACCAACCGGCATGAATTGCCCAGCCGGCGTACGCGAGGAATGAAATCAGACTCCATGCCGGCATGGTCATGCCGAGGAGTTTCCAATCGGTGTTGCTGCAGTCACCCGTCGCGGTCAATACCTTGCGGATGACGTTATCGAACGACATGGTCTGCAGCATGAAATCCAAGGGTGAGCCGCACATCGCCATCGGCGGCGGGTACAACTGAACCCACACGTGGCGGAACGCAATGCCCGCGCCAATCAAGGCGATGATCGCGGCTAATACGGCGTAAATTTTGCGGCCCTTGCCCGGGCGCGGCGAATGCAGCCCTGCGATCAAGAAAACGACGCCAAGCGCGGCAAAACACACGCGCTGGAAAATACAGAACGCACAGGGCATCAAACCCTCTTGAAACTGTGCGTAGAACGCGTATCCCAACATCGCCGCGCATGCGAACGCAGCAAGCAAACAACGCGCACGAAACGTTTTAGGTATGAATGGGATGTCCATCCCCACACAATAGCAAAAAACCCCAGTCGTTTGACCGGGGTTTTTGATTTGCTGCGGTGTGTTGACTATTAGTCAACAGCGACCGGGCGATCCACGAGCTCGACATACGCCATCGGCGCGTTGTCGCCGTCGCGGAAGCCGCACTTCAAGATACGCACATAACCACCCGGACGGCTGGTGTAACGCGGACCGAGCACGGTGAACAAGGTGCCTACGGCTTCCTTGTCACGCAAGCGCGAGAATGCCAAACGGCGGTTTGCAACGCCATCGGTCTTTGCCAAGGTGATCAGGGGTTCTGCGACGCGGCGCAGTTCCTTAGCCTTCGGCAAGGTGGTGCGGATCAGCTCATGCTTGATGAGCGAAGCCGCCATGTTGCGGAACATCGCTTCGCGATGCGCGCTGGTGCGGGAGAATTTGCGTCCGGATTTCTGGTGGCGCATGGTCGTGATTCCTACTCAAATATCTGTCAGTGGGCTTGCCGATTCCCTGTCGTTGCCAACAGGGAAATGGATTACCCCATCATGCCGTGCTGCGAAACGCCAGCAGGCGGCCAATTGTCAACCTTCATGCCGAGCGACAGGCCGTGCTGTGCAAGCACTTCCTTGATTTCGGTCAGCGACTTCTTGCCGAGGTTCGGGGTCTTCAGCAATTCCACTTCGGTCTTTTGGATCAATTCACCGACGTAGTAAATGCTTTCAGCCTTGAGGCAGTTCGCCGAACGCACCGTCAACTCGAGGTCATCGATCGGACGCATCAGCATCGGATCCACACCACCTGCTTGTTGCTTCGGCGCACCGGCTTGGCGCGGAACGAAGTCGCCAAACACCGACAATTGCTCGATCAGGATGTTGGAAGCGGTACGGACTGCTTCTTCTGCATCGATCGTGCCATTGGTTTCGATGTCGAGCACGAGTTTGTCGAGGTTGGTGCGCTGTTCAACACGCGCTGCTTCCACGGCGTAGGCCACGCGGCGAACCGGGGAGAAAGATGCGTCAAGCATCAAACGACCCACAGTGCTGGTGTCTTCGTCGGGAGAACGGCGTTGGGCAGCCGGCTGGTAGCCGAAACCGCGCTCGATCTTAAGTTGCATGTTGATCTGCGCATCTTTGGTCAGATTGCAGACAACGTGGTCGGGATTCACGATTTCAACGTTTGAATCCGTCTTGATATCACCGGCGGTTACAACGCCCGCGCCTTGTTTGGACAAGGTGAGGGTTGCAGATTCGCCGCTGGCCATGCGAATGGCGACATCCTTGAGGTTCAACAACACTTCAAGCACGTCCTCCTGCAAGCCTTCGATGGTGCTGTATTCGTGCACCACGTTGTCGATGCTCACTTCCGTGACAGCGAAACCGGGGATGGACGAAAGCAGGACACGACGCAGGGCGTTGCCCAGCGTATGACCGTAGCCTCGTTCGAGCGGTTCGATCACAACCTTCGAGCGAAGGTCGGTGATACGCTCGATTTGAGGAGCACGCGGGCGCAGAACTTGGTTGGCAATTGCCGACATGTATGGCGTCTCCATGACACCCCAGCCAGTGACCGGGGTGCTTTGCTAAGGGGATTACTTCGAGTACAACTCGACGATCAGCGCTTCGTTGATGTCGGCCGGCAAATCGCCGCGGTCAGGCACAGCCTTGAACACGCCAGAGAACTTGCCTGCATCGACGTCAACCCAAGACGGAGAAAGATCCATCTGTTGGGAAAGCGTCAGTGCTTCCTGCACGCGGAGTTGCTTTTGCGCGCGTTCGGAAAGCGAGATCGCATCACCGGCCTTCACTTGGTAGGACGGCAGGTTGACGTACTTACCGTTCACCAACACGCCACGGTGCGAGACCAATTGGCGAGCAGAAGCGCGGGTGACAGCGAAGCCCATACGGAAGACGACGTTGTCCAGGCGTGTTTCCAAGAGTTGCAACAGGTTTTCACCGGTGTTGCCTTTCTTGGTCGAAGCCTTTTTGTAGTAGTTACGGAATTGGCGCTCAAGCAAACCGTAGATACGCTTGACCTTCTGCTTTTCACGCAGCTGGGTGGCGTAGTCGGAGAGCTTGCCCTTACGGGCGGTAGCACCATGCTGGCCGGGCTTCTGTTCCAGTTTGCACTTGGAATCGAGGGCGCGGGCCGGGCTCTTCAGGGAAAGGTCGGCGCCTTCGCGACGCGCGAGCTTACAGGTAGGTCCAATATAACGTGCCATGTCTTGTCAACTCCTCAGACGCGACGCTTTTTCGGCGGACGGCAACCGTTGTGCGGGATTGGCGTCACGTCCGTGATGTTGAGAATTTTGTAACCGACGCTGTTCAAAGAACGCACGGCCGATTCACGGCCTGGGCCCGGGCCCTTAATACGAACTTCGAGCGCCTTCACACCGTAGTCGAGTGCAGCGCGACCGGCCTTTTCGGCGGCGACCTGTGCTGCAAACGGGGTCGACTTGCGCGAACCGCGGAAGCCGGCACCACCCGAAGTCGCCCAGGACAATGCATTGCCTTGGCGGTCGGTGATGGTGATGATCGTGTTGTTGAAGGAAGCGTGCACGTGTGCAATGCCGTCAGTGACGACGCGCTTGATCTTCTTCTTGGTTTTAGCTGCTGCTGGCTTGGCCATGGTCTATAGACTCCCTTACTTCTTAATGGCCTTGCGCGGACCCTTACGAGTACGTGCATTGGTACGGGTGCGCTGACCACGCAGCGGCAGGCCACGACGGTGACGCAGGCCACGGTAGCTGCCCATGTCCATCAATCGCTTGATAGCCATGCCAACTTCACGACGCAGGTCGCCTTCGACGATGAACTTACCGATTTCCGAACGCAGGCGTTCGACTTCCGGCTCCGAGAGGTCACGGATTTTGGTGGACTTGGTCACGCCAGCGGCGTCACACACGAGTTTGGAACGGGTACGACCGATGCCGTAAATGCTTTGCAATCCGACCCAGACATGCTTCTGGGCAGGCAGATTGACGCCTGCGATACGCGCCATGAGGCGATCTCCAACGAAAAATTGAGCACAGCTCGTGAGAACTGGGCGGGGAAACGTTCAAGTATAACAATGTCCCGATACTTAGTGAAGCCGACGGTGTTTTGTCGACCCGGCATGGGGAGTGTGCCCATGCTCCGGCGAAGACCTGGTCCTAGGCAGAAGGCCGCCTCTTTCGAGGTTGCCCCGCCGCGCTCGCTACTCTGGCGTGCGCATCGGAACCGGATCACTTGCGCGCGGGACAGCCGCGCAAGTCGCCCATTTCATCCGGGGGAGACTGAAGTTCCGCCCGGATGGTTTGGTCAGCGCCCGCGGGCGCCGCCTTTAAGATTCGCCTTTTTCAAAAGGCTTTGGTACTGGTGAGACATCAAGTGCGCTTGTACCTGCGCGATGAAGTCCATGACCACCACCACCACGATCAGCAGCGAGGTGCCGCCGAAGTAGAACGAAGTACCCAGTTGGGTGCGCATAATTTCAGGCAAGATACACACCGCTGTCAAGTAGATTGCGCCGACCATGGTCAAACGGGTCAGAACGCCATCGACATATTCGGCGGTTGCACGGCCCGGACGGATGCCCGGAATGAGTGCGCCCGACTTCTTCAGGTTGTCTGCGGTTTCTTGCGAGTTGAACACCAAGGCGGTGTAGAAGAACGCAAAACCGATGATCAAGGCACTGAAGAGAATCATGTGCAACGGCTGACCCGGCGACAAAGCCTGAGCCACGCGCTGCATCCACTGCGTCGCTGCCGAACCTGAAGTGCCGAACCATTGTGCTGCGGTCGCCGGGAACATGATGATCGACGATGCAAAGATCGGCGGAATCACGCCCGACATGTTGAGCTTCAACGGCAGGAACGAGGTTTGGTTGTTGAAACCACTGCGGCCCGACTGCCCTGCCCGCGCGTAGTTCACCGTGACGCGGCGTTGGCCTTGTTCGACGAATACAACGAGATAGGTAAAGGCAAAGACCACCAAAGCGACAACGATCAGCGCGATGGCTGACATGTTGCCGTCCAAGGTCGACTTGACTGTGCTGATCACAGCACTCGGCAAGCCTGCAACGATACCGGCGAAGATGATCAACGACACACCGTTGCCGATGCCGCGTTCGGTCATTTGTTCACCCAACCACATCAGGAACATCGTGCCTGCGGTCAATGAAATGACTGCGGTCAAGATGAAGGCCGGACCTGGATTGTAGACAACTGCGATGCCGTTTGCGGCACCCGAGTTTTGCAATGCGACCGCGATACCGAATGCTTGGAAAACCGCCAATGGCACCGCTGCAAGGCGGGCCCACTGGGTGATTTTCCGGCGACCTGATTCACCTTCCTTTTGGATGGCTTTCAAGCTCGGGAAGATTTGGGCACAGAGCTGGATGATGATCGATGCCGAGATGTACGGCATCACGTTCAACGCGAACACGCTGAAACGATGAAGCGCACCACCGGAGAACATGTTGAACATGTCTACGATCGTGCCCTTTTGAGAATCCATGAGCGCAGTCATGGCTTCAGGATTGACGCCCGGCACGGGTATGAAACAGCCCAATCGATACACGATCATGGCGCCGAACACGAACAACAGGCGTTGACGGAGCTCGGTAAATTGACCGAGCCCGCCCATTCCGCCTACGGCGTTGCCGCTACGCGACATACTGCCCTTACTCCTCGAACTTGCCGCCAGCGGCTTCAATCGCCGCCTTGGCACCTGCAGTTGCGGTGAGACCCTTCAGCACGAATGCCTTGGTGACTTCGCCCTTGACTACGATCTTGGCGCGCTTAGCGGTGCTCGGCACCAGCTTGGCAGCACGCAACGCCGCGAAGTCGATCGTACCGGCGTCGAGCATGTCGAGCTTGTACAACAACACTTCTGCGGTATCTGCAGCCATCTTGGAGCGGAAACCGATCTTCGGCAGACGCATGTGCATCGGCATTTGACCGCCTTCGAAGCCGGCCTTGATCTTGCCTTTACCTGCGCGAGCGAAAGAACCCTTGTGGCCACGACCACAGGTCTTGCCCAGGCCGGAGCCAATGCCGCGACCGACGCGCTTGGCTGCGGTGAGTGCGCCGTCGGCGCGCTTGATGGTATTGAGCTTCATGTGATTATTCCTCGACCTTCACCAGGTAGTGGACCTTATTGATCAGACCACGAACCTGCGGGCAGTCTTTCAGTTCACGCACGTCGTTGAGCTTGTTCAAGCCCAGCGCGCGAACGGACAAACGATGCTTTGCCTGCGAACCGCGCAGACCCTTGACCAGACGCACCTTGACGGTGCCGGTGGAATTAGTTGCGGACATGCATGATCTCCTCAACGGCCTTGCCACGTTTCGCAGCAATGTTGGACGGCGAATGCATTTGCACCAAGCCCTTCAACGTTGCGCGGACGAGATTGATGGGGTTACGCGAACCGACGGCCTTAGCCAACACGTCCTTCACGCCCACGGCTTCCAAAACGGCGCGCATTGCACCGCCGGCGATAACACCGGTACCTTCCGACGCCGGCTTCATGAACACGCGTGCTGCGCCGTGACCGGCCTTCACTTCGTGCCACAAGGTGCCGTTGTTCAGATCGACAACCGACATGTTCTTACGGGCTTGTTCCATCGACTTTTGGATGGCGATCGGCACTTCGCGTGCTTTGCCATAACCAAAACCGACCTTGCCCGAACCATCACCGACCACCGTCAAAGCGGTGAAGGTGAATTGGCGACCGCCCTTGACCGTCTTGCTGACGCGGTTGACCGCGACCAACTTTTCGATCATGCCGTCATCGTATTCCTCGCGCGAGCGATCGTTGTTGCGATCGCGGCCGCGGGGTTCGCGTTGCTCATTTGCCATGATTGTTCTCTATTGAATGTGATTACGGCTTAGGCCGCTTATTGTTGTTGGACTGTTGCGTGTTACTTAGAACTGCAAGCCCGCTTCACGTGCTGCATCGGCCAAAGCCTTGATGCGACCGTGGTAGCGGTAGCCCGAACGATCGAACGCAATCGCGTCAATGCCAGCGGCTTTCGCGCGCTCAGCAATCACGCGGCCGACTTGTGCGGCTGCTTCGGTGTTCTTCTTGCTCTTCAAACCACCACCGACTTCGGCTTGCAAGGTGTTCGCCGAAGCGATCACGGTTGCGCCGTCAGCCGAAAAGAGCTGGGCATAAATGTGTTGACCGGTACGCAGCACCGAAAGGCGCGGCACACCGAGGATGCGGATGCGAGCGCGCGTGGACTTGGCGCGGCGCAGACGTGCGATTTTCTTTTCCATTGCAATAACTCCCGAAAGCGGATCGGCCGATTAGGCCTTCTTGGCTTCCTTGCGGATGATGACTTCGTCTGAGTACTTCACGCCCTTGCCCTTATAAGGCTCCGGCGGGCGGAACCCACGGATCTTGGCTGCCACTTGGCCGACGAGTTGCTTGTCGGCACCCGAAACCAGGATTTCAGTCTGGGTCGGGGTTGCAATGGTAATACCTTCCGGCGCCGGAAACACGACCGGATGCGAGAAACCCAATTGAAGGTTCAGTTCTTTGCCTTGAACGGCGGCGCGGTAACCCACGCCTACAAGTTCAAGCTTGCGCTCGAAACCTTCAGACACGCCCTTCACCATGTTGGCGATGATGGCGCGAAGGGTGCCGGTCAACGGAATTTTGTCAGCGTCTGCAGCGCTCATGACGATGTTGCCGTCTTCCACTGCATAGTTGATGCCTTCCGGTTGTGCGATCGACAAGGTGCCCTTGCCGCCCTTCACAACGATTTGGCCGTTTTCGGATTTGATTTCCACGCCTTTCGGCAAGGCGATTGGTTGCTTGGCTACGCGTGACATATTCGAATTCTCCCGATTAAGCCACGAAGCACAGGACTTCACCGCCGACGCCTTGATGGCGTGCTTGCGAGTCGGTCATGATGCCTTTCGAGGTGGAAACGATGGCGATACCCAGGCCACCGAGGACTTTCGGCAAGTCGTGCTTGCTACGGTACTGACGCAGGCCCGAACGCGAAACGCGGTGCAGGCGCTCGATGACCGGACGGCCTTCGAAGTACTTCAGTTGGATTTCGAGTTCGGTCTTGTTGCTGCCGATGTCCGAGGTACGGAAGTCGGTGATGTAGCCTTCAGCCTTCAACACGCCAGCAATGGCGACCTTGATTTTTGAAGACGGCATTTTCACCGTCGGCTTGCGAACAGCGGCCGCATTCTTGATGCGGACCAGCATGTCGGCGATTGGATCAGTCATGCTCATTCGAGTATTTCCTTTAGCATCGATATCCGCGGTTAAGCGGTGTGAGTATTACCAGGAGGCTTTGCGCAAGCCCGGAACGTCACCACGCATGGTGGCTTCGCGGAGCTTGTTACGGCCCAAACCGAACTTGCTGTAGACGCCTTGCGGGCGACCAGTGAGCGCGCAACGGCTCATTTGGCGTGCCGGCGAAGAATCACGCGGCAGCTTTTGCAGCTTGGCGGAAGCATCCATCTTTTCTTCGTAGGATGCGTCCGTGCTGGCAATGATCTTCTTCAGTGCTTCGCGCTTGCCTGCATATTTGTTTGCAAGTTTGACGCGCTTCACTTCGCGGTTGATCATGGAAGTCTTGGCCATGTCAGATCCTTAATTAGTTACGGAACGGGAAGCGGAAGGCTTCGAGCAATGCCTTGGCTTCTTCGTTTGTTTTGGCGGACGTGGTGATGGCGATATCCATACCGCGGAGCGCGTCGACGGCGTCGAAGTCGATTTCCGGGAAGATGATCTGTTCCTTCAGGCCCATATTGTAGTTGCCGCGACCGTCGAACGAACGACCATTCACGCCACGGAAGTCACGCACGCGCGGGAGCGAGACGTTGATCAGGCGATCGAGGAATTCGAACATTTTGGCGCGACGCAAGGTCACCTTGGTGCCGATCGGCCAGCCGTCACGGATCTTGAACGAAGCGACCGACACGCGGCTCTTCGTGATGATCGGTTGTTGACCGGTGATCTTGGCAAGGTCTGCCACAGCGTTTTCCAACACTTTCTTGTTGGTTGCTGCTTCGCCCACGCCCATGTTGATGGTGATCTTTTCGATACGCGGCACTTGCATCGGATTGGTGTAGCCAAAGCGCTTCATCAGCACCGGCACCACTTCTTCCTTGTAGATTTTTTCGAGACGAGTTGTCATGGATTCAGTCCTTAGGCGTCAATTGCATCGCCGCTGGAGCGGAACACACGAATTTTGCGTCCATTCTCCAGCACCTTAATACCGACGCGCTCACCCTTGCCAGAAGCAGGGTTGAACAACATCACATTCGAAGCGTCGATAGCCGCTTCACGTTCAATCACACCACCGGCTTGGCCGGCTTGCGGGTTCGGCTTGGTGTGGCGTTTGATCATGTTGACGTTCGAGACGACGACTTTGCCGCCACCCACGCTGACAACATCACCTTTCTTGCCCTTGTCCTTGCCGGCAATGACGATCACTTGATCGCCTTTCTTGATACGGTTCATCAGATATCTCCGGCTCAGAGCACTTCAGGTGCAAGCGAAACGATCTTCATAAACTTCTCGGAGCGCAGTTCGCGCGTCACCGGTCCGAAGATACGGGTACCGATCGGTTCATGCTTGTTATTGAGCAACACGGCTGCGTTGCCGTCGAAACGGATCAAGGAACCGTCCGGGCGACGAACGCCTTTACGGGTACGAACGACGACGGCGTTGTACACCTCGCCCTTCTTGACCTTGCCGCGCGGAATGGCATCTTTCACCGACACCTTGATGATGTCGCCGATGTGGGCGTAACGGCGCTTGGAGCCGCCGAGCACCTTGATGCACATCACTTCTTTTGCACCCGAATTGTCAGCGACATCGAGATGGCTTTGCATTTGAATCATGGCTGTGCCTCCTCTTATTCAGCTGCGCGGGCGACGATTTCGACGACGCGCCAGTTTTTGGTTTTCGACATCGGCGCGCATTCAACGATGCGGACGAAATCACCTTCATTACACGAATTGTCAGCGTCGTGAGCGTGCAACTTGGTGGAACGGCGAATGAATTTGCCGTAGAGCGCGTGTTTGATTTGGCGCTCGACAAGAACGGTAACCGTCTTGTCCATCTTGTTGCTCACCACGCGACCTTCGACCGAGTGCTGCTTTTTATCAGTATTGTTCATGGTCAAGTCCTGGTGGGTTACTGCTTGGCGGCGCCGAGCAGCATTTTCACGCGGGCGATTTCACGGCGCACGCGACGAATTTCGTGGGTCTTGGTCATTTGGCCGGTCACCTTCTGCATACGCAGGGCGAACTGCTCCTTTTGGAGCTCAACCAGATGGCCATTCAAGTCGGTGGTCGACTTTTGGCGGAGTTCTTTAATGCTCATTAGCGCACCGTCCGGGTCACGAATTGGGTGGTGACCGAAAGCTTGGCGGCAGCCAAACGGAACGCTTCGCGCGCCGTTGCTTCGTCCACACCTTCGATTTCATAAATCATGCGGCCGGGTTGGATCTGTGCCACCCAGTACTCGACGTTACCTTTACCCGAGCCCATGCGGACTTCGATCGGCTTTTGGGTAATCGGCTTGTCCGGGAACACGCGGATCCACATCTTGCCACCGCGCTTTACATAGCGGGAGATGGCACGACGTGCGGCTTCGATTTGGCGAGCGGTCAGGCGGCCGGTTTGCGTTGAACGCAGACCGTATTCGCCAAAGCTCACTGCATTTGAGCTCCATGCCAGGCCTTCGTTACGGCCCTTGTGGAGTTTGCGGTATTTGGTTCGCTTCGGTTGCAACATGGCTTAGCCCCTTGCCTCACGATGGTCACGATCGCCGCCGCGCGGTGCACGAGGTGCACGAGCCGGACGGTCCGAACGCTCATTGCGCGGCTCGTCATTCTTTTCTTGGCCCACTTGGCTGAAGTCAAACACTTCACCCTTGTAGATCCACACCTTGATACCGATCACACCGTAGGTGGTGTGCGCTTCGGCAAAACCGTAGTCGATGTCGGCGCGGAGGGTATGCAACGGCACGCGGCCTTCGCGGTACCACTCAGAACGTGCGATTTCTGCACCATTCAAGCGGCCAGCGACATTGACCTTGATGCCCAATGCGCCGAGGCGCATGGCATTACCAACCGAGCGCTTCATCGCACGGCGGAACATGATACGGCGTTCCAGCTGTTGTGCGATGGATTCGGCGACGAGTTGTGCGTCGAGCTCCGGCTTGCGGACTTCGGTGACGTTGATGTGCGCCGGAACGCCCATCATGTCACCGACTTCTTTACGCAGCTTTTCGATGTCTTCGCCGCGCTTGCCGATCACCAGACCCGGACGTGCCGTGAAGATGGTGACGCGTGCCGTCTTGGCGGGACGTTCGATCAGGATGCGCGAGATGCCAGCCGAAGCGAGCTTCTTACGCAACATTTCGCGCACCTTCAAATCGGCGGCGAGAAAACCTGCGAATTCTTTCTTGCCGGCATACCACTTGGAGTTCCAATCTTTGGCGATGCCAAGACGGATGCCGATCGGGTTAACTTTATGACCCATGATTATTTGCCCTCGCCGACGACAATGGTGATGTGGCTGGTGCGCTTCACAATGCGCGTACCGCGACCTTTTGCACGTGCCATGAAACGCTTCAAGGACGGACCTTCGTCGACCATGATCGTTTTGACACGCAGTGCATCAGCGTCTGCGCCGTTGTTGTTTTCAGCGTTCGAAACCGCCGACCACAACAACTTGTGAATCATTGCAGCAGCCTTCTTGTCGCTGAACTTCAGCAAGTCGAGGGCGCGTGCGGCCGGGAGACCGCGGATTTGGTCTGCGACCAAACGTGCTTTTTGCGAAGAGATGCGCGCGGTGCGCAACACTGCTTTGGCGTCATTTGCATTCATAGCCATTTCCTTAGCGCCCCTTCTTGTCGCCGCCATGACCCTTAAACGTACGGGTCAATGCGAATTCGCCAAGCTTGTGACCGACCATTTGCTCGTTGACGAGCACCGGGACGTGGGCTTTACCGTTATGCACGGCAATGGTGTAACCCACCATTTCCGGCATGATCATGGAACGACGCGACCAGGTTTTGATCGGCTTCTTGGTGTTGCCGGCAGCGGCCTCCACCTTCGTGATCAGGTGGTGGTCGATGAACGGACCTTTCTTTAGTGAACGTGCCATCTTCTATCAACCCCTGCGATCGCGAACGATGAATTGCTGCGTGCGCTTGTTCTTGCGCGTCTTGTAACCCTTGGTCGGAACGCCCCACGGTGTAACCGGATGCGGATTGCCCTGACCAGCCTTTGCTTCACCACCACCGTGCGGGTGATCCACCGGGTTCATGGCTGCACCACGAACGGTCGGACGGATACCGCGCCAGCGTTTGGCACCTGCTTTGCCGAGCTTCTCGAGGCTGTGCTCGACGTTGCCGACTTCGCCGATGGTCGCGCGGCATTCAACCGGCACGCGACGCATTTCACCAGAGCGCAAACGCAAGGTGGCGTAGCCTTGTTCGCGAGCGACCAATTGGACGCCGGCGCCAGCAGCACGCGCCATTTGCGCGCCCTTGCCAGGCTTCATTTCAATGCAATGCACCGTGGTACCGACCGGGATGTTACGCAGCGGCAAGGTGTTGCCAGCGCGGATCGGCGATGCCGAACCTGCGAGCACTTGGTCGCCTGCTTTCAAGCCCTTCGGCGCAATGATGTAACGACGTTCGCCGTCTGCGTACACCAACAAAGCGATGTGCGCGGTACGGTTCGGATCGTATTCAATGCGTTCGACTTTAGCCGGAATGGATTCCTTATCGCGCTTGAAGTCGATGATGCGGTAATGCTGCTTATGACCACCGCCGACGTGGCGAGTGGTGATGCGGCCGTAGTTGTTGCGTCCACCGGTTTTGCTCTTCTTTTCCAGCAACGGTGCATACGGCGCACCCTTGTGGAGGTCGGGCGTGACAACGCGAACTGCGCTGCGACGGCCGGGAGAGGTGGGATTAAATGTCATCAATGGCATGGGTCGTTTCCTCAGGCCTTGGCCATCACGTCGATGGACTGGCCATCAGCGAGCTTGACGTATGCTTTTTTCCAGTCGCTGCGGCGGCCGGCGCGTTGACGGAAGTTTTTGGTCTTGCCCTTCACGTTGACGACGTTCACCGATTCGACCTTGACTTCAAAGATCTGCTCGACGGCTGCTTTGACGTCAGCCTTCGTAGCAGTCGTTGCGATTTCAAAGACATACTGGTTGGAGAGTTCCTGCAAACGTGCGGTCTTTTCAGACACGCGCGGCGCGCGGATTACTGCGTATACATTCGTGGCGCTCATGCCAACCACTCCTCAATCTTCTTGACCGCATCAGCCGTCATGACGACGGTGTCGGAAGCGACCAATGCGACCGGGTCGAGACCCAGGACATCGCGCACTTCAACGTACGGAATGTTGCGTGCTGCGAGATACAGGTTCTCGCTGGCATCTTCGACCACGAGCAGCGGACGCTTGCCGGCCTTCAGATCTGCAAGCTTGGTCACCAAGCCGCTGGTCTTCGGGGCGTCAACGTCGAACGCTTCGACGATGGTCAGACGGTTTTGACGGTTGAGTTCCGACAGGATGTTCATCATCGCTGCGCGGTACATCTTGCGGTTGACCTTTTGCGCGAAGCTACGCGGCTTCGCTGCGAAGGTCACACCACCGCCGACGAAGATCGGAGCAGTCAAGGCGCCGTGACGTGCACCGCCACCCTTTTGCTTCTTCGACTTCTTGGTGGTACCGGCGACTTCAGAGCGCGTCTTTTGCGCCTTGGTGCCTGCACGACCAGCGTTGCGGTATGCGGTGACAACTTGTTGGACGAGGTCCTGGTTGAATTCGCGACCGAAGATGGCGTCGGAGACCGAGACCTTCTTGTTGCTACCGTTGATTACGAGTTCCATGATCAGACCCCCTTGCTCGTCGGACGCACAATGACGTCGCCACCCGGTGCACCCGGAACGGCGCCGCGCACGGCGATCAGGCCGCGTTCTGCGTCAACTTTCACGATGGCAAGGCCTTGGGTCGTTTGCGTGTCTTGACCCATGTGACCCGACATCTTCTTGCCCGGGAACACACGACCCGGTGTTTGGCGCTGACCGATCGAACCGGGTGAACGGTGCGACAGCGAGTTACCGTGGGTGGCGTCACCCATACGGAAGTTCCAGCGCTTGATGGTGCCTTGGAAGCCCTTACCCTTCGTGACGCCTTGGACGTCGACGATTTGGCCTTCGCTGAAGATGTCAGCCTTGATTTCGCCACCTACGGCGAAGTCGGCGATCTTTTCATCAGCGACGCGGAATTCCCACAAGCCACGACCCGCTTCGACTTTCGCCTTGGCGTAGTGACCTGCACCGGTCTTGTTTACGAGTGCTGCGCGCTTCACGCCAGCGGTGACCTGGATCGCGGCGTAGCCGTCGGTTTCCGGGGTCTTCACTTGGGTGATGCGGTTCGGCGTTGCTTCAATCAAGGTCACCGGTACGGACTTGCCGTCTTCGGTGAACATGCGGCTCATGCCGGCCTTGCGACCGACGATGCCGAGCGAATGGATTTTCGCGCTCATCTGTCAGTCTCCTTAGGTCAACTTGATTTGCACGTCGACGCCCGCCGCGAGTTCGAGCTTCATCAGCGCGTCTACGGTCTTGTCGTTCGGGTCGACGATGTCAAGCACGCGCTTGTGCGTGCGGGTTTCGTACTGATCACGCGCGTCTTTATCGACGTGCGGCGAGGTCAATACGGTGTAGCGTTCAATTTTGGTCGGCAACGGAATCGGACCGCGGACTTGAGCGCCGGTGCGCTTAGCCGTTTCCACGATTTCGCTGGCCGAACGATCGATCAGTCGGTGATCGAAGGCTTTAAGCCTGATACGAATTTTTTGATCCGCCATGGCGGTGAATCCTCGGTTGAAAGAGCGAAGGCCAAGCAGCTAGGTGTGCCTGACCCAGGGCGCCGACCCTTAAAACCCAGAGGTTTTACGGTTTCGACGTATTGCAAATCCTTGAAACGACAAAGGCAGGCTCGGTTTCCCGGCCTGCCCAGACTGAAACGTAATCCGCGCCGCCCACGCATCTGCATGCGTGAGATCTGTGCGCGACAAGTCCCTGTCTGGCGAAGACGAGCAGGCATCCTGCCACTCATTTCGCGTCACTGCGGCGTGTTTTGACCCCTTTTGGGACACGTTTTCGCAAGTGGTCTTACATTCTAACGGGTTTTCAAAGCACTGCGCAAGCCCCGGAAACAAAAATTTCACGGTTCTGCGGCCTGAAGACCGGCGCGTATTGTACAGCGAATTTGGCGCGGGATGTTGGGGCGGATTAGGCCCCCATCGAAATCAGCCGTACTGAACGGTCAACATGGAGATCGAACCGCCATCCATGCCTTCGACCGGGTAGCTGGGCGCCTCATCTTCGTGGCTGGCGCCCAATATATAGAGTAAAGGGAGATAGTGTTCGGGCGTCGGGATGGAGAGCTCGGCGTCGCGGCCAAGCGCCTCATAGTGCGTTAGGGCCGTGTGGTCGCCCTCCTCCATCATCTGCTTGCAGAGGGCTTCGAACCGTGCCGCCCAGTCGAACGGTGCGACGGGGTGACGGCCCCAGGCATAGCTATGCAGGTTATGAACGACGTCACCGCTGCCCATGATGAGGATGCCTTCGTCTCGCAAGGGGCGCAGCTGGCGGCCAAGCGCGTAATGAAATGCGGGCGGCTGGCTGCTGTCGATCGACAGTTGGACGACCGGAATGTCGGCATTCGGGTAGACGTGACAGAGTACGGACCAAGTGCCGTGGTCGAGGCCCCACGCGTGGTCGGCAGCGACATCGAGCGGCCTCAAGATGTCTTGGGTGCGTTCGACGAGTTCGGCATCGCCGGGTGCCGGGTACTGCATGGCGAAAAGTTCGGGCGGGAATCCGCCGAAGTCGTGAATAGTTTTTGGATGGGCGTTCGCCGTGACGGCCGTGGTCGGCACATACCAATGTGCGGAAATCGAAAGGATGGCTTTCGGTTTAGGGATGCCCTGCCCGATCGCCCGCCAACCCTTAGACCATGGGTTGTCTTCGATGGCGTTCATTGGGCTTCCGTGGCCGAAGAACAGAGTGGGCATGCGTGCGTTCATCGGGTGCTCCTTGATGAGGCACTCAGCGTAGCAATTCGAGTTCGGCCTTAGTAGACACATCCATGCGACTGAGCGTTCCGAAAGCGCTGCTTTTCAAATGTTAAAGTGACCCACGCGACCGGGGACCGCCATGCCTTCATCTGACATGCTCTTGCTGATTGCCGACTTGATCGGGACATTCGTGTTTGCATTGAGTGGCGCCACTGTGGCCACTCGGCGACAGCTGGATCTGTTTGGCGTGCTGGTGCTTTCGTTTGCTGCTTCGAGTGCCGGTGGTATTTGTCGTGACGTATTGATCGGTGCGACGCCACCTGCCGCGTTGCGGGACTGGCGCTACTTGGCGGTCGCAATGGCTGCCGGCTTGATCACCTTCTTATGGGCGCCGTTGATTGAACGAATGAAAACACCGGTGCGGATGTTTGATGCGGCTGGGTTGGGTTTGTTTGCTGTTGCTGGTGCGCAGAAGGCTTTGGACTACGGATTGAATCCGGTAATGGCGGCATTGCTCGGTATGTTGACGGGCATCGGCGGCGGGATGTTGCGCGATGTGTTGTTGGCCGATGTGCCGATGGTGTTGCGCGCGGATTTGTATGCGATTGCGGCGTTGGCTGGGGCGACGGTTGTGGTGGTTGGTATTGCGATGGGGTTGCCGTCTGCTGCGGTTATGTTTGCGGGGGCGTTATTTTGTTTTGTGCTGCGGATGTTGGCGGTGCGGAGGGGGTGGCATTTGCCGGTGGCGGGAAATGGGCACAAAAAGTCAGATGGCGGTCCATCCTAAGCACTTAAGTCAAGCCGAGCGAATGAGAGAACTCAAACTTGTGTAACTCGAGATTTTAAAAGGCGCCCGACGAATCAAAGCTGGGAATAATTGAAAAGTTTCAGTTAAAGCGTCAGTCATCGCTCGATAAGCGCCGGTCAACCTCTTTGGCAACTTGACCAGAAAATAGGTCAAACGTGTCCAGCGATTCTTGCTCGGTTAGGCCAAAATCAAACTCCAGTTTTGTAGCCGCTAGGTTGAAATTCACAAGCACTTCTCGAGCATCCTTACCAGCGGCTCCAGCCTGAACCATCTGGGATCCGCATTCTTGTGCCAGACACCCAATCGCAGTCTTGTACTCATTGAGGAGATCTTCACTCAAATTTAAGCGATTCATTCGCCTAATTACTTGCCCGTCTCCGATAGAAGCTACGCTGACAGGTTCTTCGTAAATCGCGCTACCCGGTTCCAGAAGGTTTCTCACAGCAGCAATGAACCACTGGCTATATGTCTGAAAGAGTGCCGTAAATACTTTGTCAACCAAAAGAGGCTGATAAGTATCTTTGAAACTTGCAACGGACCGAGAAAGGATTTCTTCGCTATCAACACCTGCACGTATGAGAGACGAAGTTTCGAGCGCTTTCAATTCAGCCATCTGCCGAAGTTCTTTTAAGCTTGGGACTGCATCCATATCACTGATCCTCTATCAAGCGAGAGGCATGGGGATTCTCTTGCTAGGGCACTCTAACCCCAAGATTCGTAATTGAGCAATCTCTCGCAAATCTTCACCAATAACGGGTAGGACGCGCCCCAATGGGGCGACGTCGGCAGCGAACCGCTAAAGGGTATAGAAAGTTCCAGGCGGGAAAAGCAAGTCAAAACTATTTTTGGGTATTTTGAATAGTGGACCTTGCTCCGATACTCTGCCTCGCACATCACGCGTGATCAGATGATCGATCGTCATGATCCCCGCTTCTAACAAGGTAGGAACGGCCGAAATCAGTGGTCGCTTTGTATGAAGCACAAACTCGTACTTGAAGAACTCCCTCTCTGACTCGCGTCGAGATGCCGCATCAACCCAAAATGTCTCAGGGTGCTTTGATTGAAGAGCCGCCTGAAGACCTTGAATTGGCCAATAGGCAACTTTAGGAATTTCAGAATTCGTACTTGCCTCGAGTAGGCGATTTTGCTTTTCCTCCAGAACTAAGAACAGTCCTTGAGAGTTTGGTGCTTTTGCAGAAACAGTGCATCGCAATTGTTTCAAATACTTCGGATCACGCACATATCCAAAAGCATCTAAAATTGCTGCGCTTGATTTGAGCGGACTAACAGACCAATCCGGAACCTTTGCGAAGAGTGTCTGTCTATTTCCGGGCTTCCTACGACTGGCCTTGATCTCAATCCCCTTGTAATCAGGTGCTTTGGAGCTATTGGCGGAAATTCCCAGCAATTCCTCAAGCAATCTACCGACTTCCAAGTCTCTACGGCCTCCTGACTTACCCGCATGCCAGCGACCAGAGAGGCCTCTCATTAGCTCTAGCAACTCATCAGCTACGCCATTCTCTCTGCGAAGGTATCGCGCCAAGACCGCGTCAAGATCGACGCAATCACAATCGCGAACCATCACTGCTCCACTGGTGTAAGTGTTCACACCTGCAACCAATCCCGCATTTGAAGCATTTATGACGAGAAGCTCTTTATCTTCTGTTGCAACCAGCGCTAAAACATTTCCAGCTTCGATGTATGACTTAATACCGGCAACCCAGATTCTAGGGTCACCATTTTTGGTTGTCGGTCGATAAAGACTCGTCTCCGTCTCGTATATTCCAGTACACGTAATGATCCGGGTGCGAACGAGTTTTTTGTGATCTTGACCTTGCTGCTGAAGCTCAAAGTCATGGATTCCAGATCGTCTCAGAAAATCGCGAACGGGCGCCGTTGCATCCATGATGCTCTTGACGATCCCCGTTTGGGTCGGAACTAGGAAACTGACCTCAACTCCACGTTGTGTGAAGTAGCGCAAGACATCTTCAATTGGAACGTCGGCCGAGCTCAACATCGAATCGCCCCGAAAGAATTATTTGTGTACAAGTATGCTTGCGAGGTGGTCGCCTACCGCTTTGGCAAGCCCAACCGGCACCGCATTTCCAATTTGCGTGTACTTCGGCACCTCTCGATCAAAAATACCTTCTCGCGGGTTCCCTGCTCGACGAATCCCGCCGGTTGTGCGCTTCCCGGAGAATTGGTACCAATCCGGAAACATTTGGAGGCGTGCCCACTCACGTACCGTTAGTGTCCGCGGTTGGGAGAAATGAACGTAATCATCTGCAAGTGAAGTTGCGGTAATTGTTGGCCCATTCTCGCCCCATCTCGATGGAAGAAGCTTCTGCGCAAACTTCTTTGTCCGGAACTTCTCCGGAACTTCGCCGCCGGATTTATGCATCGCCTTGAACTTCGCCAGAACGGTCGGGTTATGCCTGCTGTACTCATGTTCCGTAACCGGCGCGCCCTTTTTTAAAGGTGAGTTTCCATCAAGCGGCATCCTCAAGAATTTCTGAATCTTCGTCGTTGCAGCGTGTGAATAGCTTTCGGTCGAGCCGCCATTCTCATAGTTGGCATCGACAAGATCTCCGAGGAGATCAATAAGGTCGGGCGCCTGCCCGCGCTTAGGAACTGGCAAATATCCGCGGCCCACGGCATTTTCGTCGTGACCTTCTCTTTCAATGGCCGCTGGAACATCATCCCTAATTCCAACCAACAGTATTCGCGGCCTGTTTTGAGGGACTCCATAGTCCTTAGCGTAGACGAGCTGTGCCGCTATTGAGTAGCCCGGAATTGACTTATATGTCGCAACGATATCTCGCCAAATCTCACCATTGGAGCCATTCTCAGTCCACTTGCTGTTTAGCAGACCGCGTACATTCTCAAATAAGAATGCGCGCGGTTGAAGGCGATGAATTATCGTCGCCATGTCTTGATAGAGATGGTTTGAAGGCAAGTTTTCCTTGTCCACTGAATAGGATCGTCGATGACCGATCCCTGAAAAGCCTTGGCATGGAGGACCGCCAACTAGAAGGTCTAGGTCTCCGTGTTCCATTCCAAACGAATCTTTGAATCGCTTCTCGAGTTCAGTGAGATATCGCTTGCGAAGGACCATTTCTTTGACGTCAGAAGAATGAAAGCCCTTCTCTTGAAGCCACGCTTGTCGTTCAACCCGATTCCGAATGTAAGTCGAACGCGCGTCATCATTTAGCTCGTTTACGAAAATTGGCTCAAAGCCTGCTAGCTCCAAGCCAAGCGACAACCCACCGCAACCCGCAAAAAGATCAACGACCTTTAGACTCTTCATCGCCAACAGACAATCTCCAACACATAAAGTAACTTCACTGCCCGGGATTTTTCCCGAATGAAGTATCACAAACTGCGACCACAACACTGACAGAGTGCCTGGCAGCGTCGGCACCTTGCAACTTTGGCAGAAAGTGTTCAAAAAGTCCAGGGAATAGGACGTAAATTGTTACCGGCAATGACTTAAATGTACGTAGGGCTTTCTTTACTAAGGTCGACAAATTAGGTCAGATTCCAATCATAGGGACGGCAGACCAAACAAAAACCTATTCAGTTCATCTAGTGCATTTGATATTTGGTGGAGCCAGGGAGGATCGAACTCCCGACCTCGTCATTGCGAACGACGCGCTCTCCCAGCTGAGCTATGGCCCCGTAGGTACGCTTCAATCATACAAAAAAAATCCCCCGCTCTTTCAAGCGGGGGATTTCGGTTATTGCGGGTAGTGCGAAAGATTACTTGATGATCTTTGCCACCACGCCGGCGCCGACGGTACGGCCACCTTCGCGAATTGCGAAGCGCAGACCTTCGTCCATTGCCACCGGGTTGATCAAGCTGACAACCATCTTCACGTTGTCGCCCGGCATCACCATTTCAACGCCTTCCGGCAACTCAACCGCACCCGTGATATCGGTGGTACGGAAGTAGAACTGCGGACGGTAACCCTTGAAGAACGGCGTGTGACGGCCACCTTCGTCTTTCGACAACACATACACTTCGGCTTCGAAGTCGGTATGCGGGTTGATCGAACCCGGCTTGCACAACACTTGGCCGCGCTCAACGTCGTCACGCTTCGTACCACGCAGCAACAAGCCTGCGTTGTCGCCTGCTTGACCTTGGTCGAGCAGCTTGCGGAACATTTCAACGCCGGTCACGGTCGTCTTCTGGGTCGGACGGATACCGACGATTTCGATTTCTTCGCCAACCTTGATCACACCGCGTTCGATACGACCGGTCACCACGGTGCCGCGGCCCGAGATCGAGAACACGTCTTCCACCGGCATCAAGAACGGCTTGTCAACGTCACGTTCCGGTTCCGGAATGTAGGTGTCCAAAGCGTCAACGAGCTTCAGGATCGCCGGCACGCCGATGTCCGATTGGTCGCCTTCCAAAGCCAAGCGAGCCGAACCGTGGATGATCGGGGTGTCGTCGCCCGGGAAGTCGTACTTCGAGAGCAATTCGCGCACTTCCATTTCGACGAGTTCGAGCAATTCTGCGTCGTCAACCATGTCAGCTTTGTTCAAGAACACAACAATGTGCGGCACGCCCACTTGGCGCGACAACAAGATGTGTTCACGGGTTTGCGGCATCGGGCCGTCAGCGGCCGAACACACCAAGATCGCGCCGTCCATCTGCGCTGCACCCGTGATCATGTTCTTCACGTAGTCGGCGTGTCCCGGGCAATCCACGTGCGCGTAGTGACGCGTCGGGCTTTCGTATTCAACGTGCGCGGTCGAGATCGTGATACCACGTGCCTTCTCTTCCGGTGCAGCGTCAATCGCCGAGTAATCTTTGAATTCACCACCGAAACGCTCAGCGCCAACCTTCGTCAGTGCTGCCGTCAAGGTCGTTTTGCCATGGTCAACGTGACCAATCGTGCCCACGTTTACGTGCGGCTTCTTGCGCTCAAACTTTTCCTTTGCCATTTCTCTTCTACCTGATTTGGAGAATTTAGATTCGGGTCTGCGACATGCAGACCCGATACTTGATTACTTCTTCTTCATCGCCTGTTCGGCGATGTTCGACGGGGCTTCGGCGTAATGGTCGAATTCCATCGAGAAGGTTGCGCGGCCTTGCGACATCGAACGCAAGGTGGTGGCGTAACCGAACATTTCACCCAGCGGGATCATCGCATTGATGATCTTGCCCGACGGGCTGTCGTCCTGACCTTGCAGGATGCCGCGACGACGCGACACGTCGCCCATGACGTCACCGAGGTAATCTTCCGGCGTCACGATTTCGACCTTCATGATCGGCTCGAGCAACACAGGCGATGCCTTGTTGAAGCCTTCCTTGAAGCCCATGGAGCCGGCGATTTTGAACGCCATTTCCGAGGAGTCGACTTCGTGGTACGAGCCGTCAAACAGCTTGACCTTGACGTCGACGATTGGGTAACCGGCGAGGATGCCGTTGGCCAATGCTTCTTGGATGCCCTTATCGACAGCCGGGATGTATTCCTTCGGCACCACACCACCGACGATCGCGTTTTCGAACTCGTAACCCTTACCGGCTTCTTGCGGTGAGATTTCGAGCCACACGTGACCGAATTGACCCTTACCACCGGACTGGCGAACGAACTTGCCTTCCGACTTGACGGTCTTGCGGATGGTTTCGCGGTAAGCCACTTGCGGCTTGCCGACGTTGGCTTCCACGTTGAACTCGCGCTTCATGCGGTCGACGATGATGTCGAGGTGCAATTCGCCCATGCCCGCGATGATGGTTTGGCCGGACTCTTCGTCGGTACGCACGCGGAACGACGGATCTTCTTGCGCCAAACGGCCCAAAGCGATACCCATCTTTTCCTGGTCCGACTTGGTCTTCGGTTCGACCGCCATCGAGATGACCGGTTCCGGGAACACCATGCGTTCGAGGATGATCGGCGCGTCCATCGAGCACAAGGTGTCACCGGTGGTGACGTCCTTCAAGCCGACGGCTGCGGCGATGTCGCCTGCCAACACTTCTTTGATTTCTTCGCGGTTGTTCGAGTGCATTTGCAGCAAACGACCGATGCGTTCCTTCTTGCTCTTGACCGAGTTCAAGACTTGGTCGCCGGCATTCAGGGTGCCGGAGTACACGCGGAAGAAGGTCAGCGAACCCACGAACGGGTCGGTGATGATCTTGAACGCGAGCGCCGAGAAGGGGTCTTTGTCGGACGACTTACGGGTCATTTCAACCGTTTCGTCATCAACGTCGAGGCCCTTCACGTCCGGCACGTCGACCGGCGACGGCAGGAGCTGGATCACGCCGTCGAGCATGGCTTGCACGCCCTTGTTCTTGAACGCGGTGCCGCAGTACATCGGCACGATTTCGGTCTTCAAGGTGCGTTCGCGCAATGCGTTGACGATTTCGGCTTCGGTCAGCTCTTCGCCGCCGAGGTACTTGTCCATCAGTTCTTCGCTGGCTTCAGCTGCGCTTTCCACCATGAAGGCACGCGCTTCTTCGGCTTCGGCTTGCAATTCGGCCGGAATGTCCTTGTATTCGAACTTCATGCCTTGCGAAGCGGTATCCCAATGGATCGCTTTCATCTTCAGCAAGTCAACGACGCCTTCGAAGTTGTCTTCAGCACCGATCGGCACTTGCATCGGCACCGGCACTGCGCCCAGGCGCGACTTCAACTGGTCGCGAACCTTGAGGAAGTTGGCACCGGTACGGTCCATCTTGTTGACGAACGCGATGCGCGGCACGTGGTACTTGTTGGCTTGGCGCCACACAGTTTCCGACTGCGGCTGCACGCCACCGACTGCACACAACACGAACACGGCACCGTCGAGCACGCGCAAGGAGCGCTCTACTTCGATGGTGAAGTCAACGTGGCCGGGGGTATCGATGATGTTGAAGCGGTGTTCCGGCAAGGACTTGTCCATGCCTTTCCAGAACGCGGTGGTGGCCGCGGATTGGATCGTGATACCGCGTTCTTGTTCTTGTTCCATCCAGTCCATGGTGGCGGCGCCATCGTGCACTTCACCGATCTTGTGGCTCTTGCCGGTGTAGAACAGGATGCGTTCGGACGTGGTGGTCTTGCCAGCATCGATGTGGGCCATGATGCCGAAGTTGCGATAGCGTTCGATAGGAGTGGTGCGTGCCACGGTCGTCTCTCTCTTTGGGTTTAACCGGAAGGAAATCCCTACCGGTAAATGCCCAGACGCCGCCCATGGGGCGGCCTCTGGATGGATCCACGCGCCCGAAAGCGCGTGAGGTCGCGAAGGCCGGTGTTACCGGCTTCCACTAGGCAAATGAATTACCAGCGGAAGTGCGCAAAGGCCTTGTTGGCTTCTGCCATACGGTGCGTTTCTTCGCGCTTCTTGATGGCCCCGCCGCGGCTTTCCGAGGCGTCCATCAATTCAGCTGCGAGCTTGCGCGGCATGGAGTTTTCACCACGCTTACGCGCGGATTCAATCAACCAACGCATGGCCAATGCCATACGACGTGAAGCGCGAACTTCGACCGGCACCTGATAGGTGGCACCGCCAACGCGGCGCGATTTCACTTCGACTGTCGGTGCGACGTTTGCGAGTGCTTTTTCCACCAATTCCAAAGAATTGGGGTTCTTTTCACCGATCACGTCCATGGCGCCGTAGACGATCTTTTCAGCGATCGACTTCTTGCCACTTTGCATGACCATGTTGATGAAACGAGCAATGGTTTCCGATCCGTGCTTCGGATCCGGAAGAACATTGCGTTGCGGGGTTGAACCTTTACGCGACATGGGTGTATCTCAATCTGTAGTTCTTGGATGCCACCGGATCAAACCCGGTGACAGGAAATGGCTTAAGCCTTCGGACGCTTCGCGCCGTACTTCGAACGGCGTTGGCGGCGCTTGGCGACACCGGCGGCGTCGAGCGAACCGCGCACGGTGTGGTAACGCACACCCGGCAAATCCTTCACACGACCACCGCGGATCAAGACCACGCTGTGCTCTTGCAAGTTATGGCCTTCGCCACCGATGTACGAAATGACTTCGTAACCGTTGGTGAGACGCACCTTGGCCACCTTACGCATCGCCGAGTTCGGCTTCTTCGGGGTGGTGGTGTAAACGCGCGTGCAGACACCGCGACGTTGCGGGCAGTTCGCCAAAGCAGGCGACGTGCTCTTGTATGTTTCCGGGCTCCGCGGCTTGCGGACCAGCTGGTTAATGGTTGCCATGATTTACCGTGTGATTCGAGGGCTGATTGCCCGTTCAGTTCAAACAACAAAGCCGGGAAACATGCGAAACCCGGCCAAGTTAGACGAAAAAGTATAGCCGGCCTGACGCCTGCGCGTCAAACCGGCAAAACTTCATTAATCCCCTCATCCGTGAACTGGACACGAAGCGCCTATCCTTAGCACTTCTTTCCAGAATCTGGAGGCGACCTGGGTCGCCTCTAACCCGTTAAGTATAACTCAATTTTCGGACGTTGCAGCCGGTTCGTCACCTTCAAACATCATGACTTGCGGTGCAGCGATTTCTTCGACGTCCACCACCGACGGTTCGGCGGCCAACACGTCCAGTTCGTCTTCGCTCAACAGGCCTTCGGCCTTGCGACGACGTTGGGTGTGATAGGCCAGACCCGTACCGGCCGGGATCAGACGGCCGACGATGACGTTTTCCTTCAGGCCGCGCAGGTTGTCGCGGGTACCACGAACCGCTGCCTCGGTGAGGACGCGGGTGGTTTCCTGGAAGGACGCTGCCGAGATGAACGATTCGGTCGCCAACGAAGCCTTGGTGATACCGAGCAAGACCGGCACCGACTTGACTTCGATTTCCTTACGGGCGGCAATCGAACGGTTTTCGTCGATGACGCGTTGACGTTCGAGTTGTTCGCCAGCCAGGAAGCGGCTATCACCGGCATCGGTGATTTCGACCTTACGCAGCATCTGACGGATGATCACTTCAATGTGCTTGTCGTTGATCTTCACGCCTTGCAAGCGGTACACGTCTTGGATTTCCTTGACGAGGTAAGCGGCCAATTCCTCGACACCCTTCAAACGCAGGATGTCTTGCGGATTCGGTTCGCCGTCCACGACGGTATCGCCCTTCTCCACGTGTTCGCCTTCGAACACGATGATTTGGCGGTACTTCGGAATCAGCTCTTCGTGTTCCTGACCTTCCGGTCCCTTGATGATGAGGCGCTGCTTGCCCTTGGTGTCCTTACCGAAGCTGACCACGCCCGAGATTTCGGACAGGATCGCTTGATCCTTCGGCTTACGTGCTTCGAACAAGTCGGCCACGCGCGGCAGACCACCGGTGATGTCGCGGGTCTTCGACGCTTCTTGCGGAATCTTCGCAACCACGTCACCCACGCCTACGGAGGCACCATCTTGCAAGTTCACGATCGAGCGCGGCGGCAACAGATATTGCGCCGGCAAGTCGGTACCCGGGATGTTGAGGTCCTTGCCTGCTTTGTCGACGATGCGAACCACTGGGCGGAGGTCCTTGCCTTGCGAGCCACGACGTTTCGGATCGGTGATTTCACGCGATGCGAGGCCGGTGAGTTCGTCGGTCTTCTCGATGACGGTGACGCCGTCGATGAAGTCGATGAAGCGCACGAAACCTTGCACTTCCGAGACGATCGGGTGGTTATGCGGATCCCAGTTGGCGATCGTTTGGCCGCCCTTCACTGCTGCACCATCGTGCACCGTGATGGTTGCGCCGTACGGCAGCTTGTAACGTTCGCGCTCACGGCCGTGCCCATCGAGCACCGACACTTCGCCCGAACGCGACACTGCAACCACGTTACCGTTGGCTTGTTCAACGAACTTCAAGTTGTTGAACTTGACCGTACCCGTGGTCTTCACGGTGATGTTGTCGATTGCAGCTGCACGCGATGCCGCACCACCGATGTGGAAGGTACGCATGGTGAGCTGGGTACCCGGTTCACCGATGGATTGTGCTGCGACGACGCCGACGGCTTCACCCATGTTGACCAAGTGACCGCGACCGAGGTCACGACCGTAGCAGTTGGCGCAGACGCCGAACGGTGCTTCACAGGTAATGGTGGAACGCACCTTCACCAGCTGCACGCTGTTGTCTTCGAGCGTCTTCACCCATGCTTCGTCGAGCAAGGTGTTGCGGGTCACGATCGGTGCATCGTCGTTGCCCGGCAAGTACACGTCTTCAGCGACGATACGACCCAACACGCGATCGCGCAGCGGTTCAACTTCGTCACCGCCTTCGATGATCGGCGTCATGGTGATGCCTTCCATCGTGCCGCAGTCGTCGAGCACGATGACCACGTCTTGCGCGACGTCGACCAGACGACGGGTCAGGTAACCCGAGTTCGCCGTCTTCAATGCGGTATCGGCCAAGCCTTTACGTGCACCGTGGGTCGAGATGAAGTACTGAAGCACGTTCAGACCTTCGCGGAAGTTCGCGGTGATCGGCGTTTCGATGATCGAGCCGTCCGGCTTGGCCATCAAACCACGCATACCTGCGAGCTGACGAATCTGTGCTTGCGAACCACGAGCGCCGGAGTCGGCCATGATGTAGATGGAGTTCATCGACTTTTGATCGATGGTTTCACCCTTCGCGTTTTGCACCTTTTCGGTACCGATGGTGTCCATCATCGCCTTGGCGACTTTTTCGTTCGTGCGCGACCAGATGTCGACGACCTTGTTGTAGCGTTCGCCGGCGGTCACGAGACCCGATTGGTACTGCTCTTGGATTTCCAGAACTTCTTGTTCTGCGTCGGCCAAGATGTCTTTCTTTGCATCCGGAATGGTCATGTCATCGATACCGATGGACACGCCCGCACGCGTTGCGTAACGGAAACCGGTGTACATCAGTTGGTCGGCGAACACGACGGTGTCCTTCAAGCCCAACATGCGGTAACAGGTGTTGATCAAGCGGCTGATGTTTTTCTTCGACAGCTCGGTATTCACCAGCTCGTAGGGCAAGCCCTTCGGCATGATTTCTGCGAGCAATGCGCGACCGACCGTCGTTTCGACGATGCGGGTGCGGGTTTCTTCGCCCACGGTTTCGGTGATACGCACCTTGACCTTGGCATGCAGTTCGACCACACGGCCGCCTTCGTCATGTTGTGATTCGTATGCACGCTTCACTTCAGAGACGTTGGCAAACACCATGCCTTCGCCACGCTTGTTTTCAAGCGCGCGGGTCATGTAGTACAAGCCCAACACGACGTCTTGCGACGGCACGATGATCGGCTCGCCGTTGGCCGGCGACAGGATGTTGTTTGAGGCCATCATCAAAGCACGGGCTTCAAGCTGTGCTTCGATCGACAACGGCACGTGGACAGCCATTTGGTCACCGTCGAAGTCGGCGTTGAATGCCGTACACACGAGCGGATGCAATTGGATGGCCTTGCCTTCGATCAGGACCGGTTCGAACGCTTGGATACCGAGACGGTGAAGTGTCGGTGCACGGTTCAACAACACCGGGTGTTCGCGGATCACTTCTTCCAAGATGTCCCAGACTTCAGCTTCTTCGCGTTCAACCAACTTCTTCGCCGCCTTGATGGTGGTGGCGAGGCCGCGCGATTGCAGCTTGGAGAAAATGAAGGGCTTGAACAATTCAAGCGCCATCTTCTTCGGCAGACCGCATTCGTGCAGACGCAAGGTCGGGCCGACCACGATGACCGAACGGCCCGAGTAGTCGACGCGCTTGCCGAGCAAGTTTTGACGGAAGCGACCTTGCTTACCCTTGATCATGTCGGCGAGCGACTTGAGGGCGCGCTTGTTGGTACCGGTGATGGCACGACCGCGACGGCCGTTGTCCATCAATGCGTCCACCGATTCTTGCAACATGCGCTTTTCGTTGCGCACGATGATGTCGGGGGCGGTCAGTTCAAGCAGACGACGCAGACGGTTGTTACGGTTGATGACGCGACGATACAGATCATTGAGATCCGACGTTGCGAAACGACCACCATCCAGCGGCACCAAAGGACGCAAGTCCGGCGGCAACACCGGCAGCACCGTCATGATCATCCATTCCGGACGGTTGCCCGACTCTTGGAAGGCTTCGATCAATTTGATGCGCTTGGTGAAACGCTTGAGTTTGGTTTCTGACGAGGTCGATGCGATCTCTTCCTTCAGATTGACCAACTCGCTTTGCAAGTCGATTTCTTTCAGAAGTTCGAACACGGCTTCGGCACCCATGCCGGCTTCGAAGTCCTTACCGAACTCTTCGCGGGCCAACATGTATTGCTCTTCGTTGAGCAATTGGCGCGGTTCGAGCGTGGTGAGGCCTGCGTCGGTGACGACGTAGGCTTCGAAGTAGAGGATGCGTTCGATATCACGCAGGCTCATATCCAGCATCAAGCCAATGCGCGACGGCAAGGACTTCAAGAACCAGATGTGTGCCACCGGCGATGCGAGGTCGATGTGACCCATGCGTTCGCGGCGGACTTTGGCCAGGGTGACTTCCGTGCCGCACTTTTCGCAGACGACGCCACGGTGCTTCATGCGCTTGTACTTGCCGCAGAGGCATTCGTAGTCCTTGATCGGTCCGAAGATGGCCGAGCAGAACAGGCCGTCACGTTCCGGCTTGAAGGTGCGGTAGTTGATGGTTTCCGGCTTTTTGACTTCACCGAAAGACCACGAACGGATCATGTCCGGCGAAGCGAGCGCGATCTTGATCGCGTCGAAGTCCGGCAACGCACGCTGCATGTTGAACAGATTGAGAAGATCTTTCATTAGTGTTCCTCCAACTCCATGTTGATGCCGAGCGAGCGGATTTCCTTCAACAACACGTTGAACGATTCCGGCATACCCGCCACCATTTCGTAGTTGCCATCCACGATGTTCTTGTACATCTGGTTACGGCCCTGCACGTCATCCGACTTCACAGTCAGCATTTCTTGCAAGGTGTAAGCAGCACCGTAGGCTTCCAGTGCCCAGACTTCCATTTCACCGAAGCGCTGACCACCGAACTGCGCCTTACCACCCAGCGGTTGCTGCGTGACCAACGAGTACGGACCGGTGGAACGTGCGTGCATCTTGTCGTCGACCAAGTGGTTCAACTTCAGCATGTGCATGTAACCCACGGTGGTCTGACGATCAAACGCTTCGCCGGTACGACCGTCGTACAACTGCGTTTGACCCGAGACCGGCAAGTCAGCCAATTCGAGCATGGCTTTGATTTCCGATTCAGCGGCGCCGTCGAACACCGGCGTTGCCATCGGTACACCGTCGGTCAGATTGCCGGCGAGACGCATCAGCTCATCATCACTGAATTGCTTGAGGTCAACGCGTTGTTCGTGTTCGATGGTGTCGTGGTTGTAGATCTTGTCGAGGAACTTACGCAGTTCGGAGACAGCGGTCTTCGCATCCAACATGCGTTGGATTTTCTGACCGAGACCCTTCGCTGCCCAACCCAAGTGGACTTCGAGGATCTGACCGATGTTCATACGTGACGGCACGCCGAGCGGGTTCAGCACGATGTCGACGGTTTGACCGTCGGCCATGTACGGCATGTCTTCCACCGGAACGATGTTCGACACCACACCCTTGTTACCGTGGCGGCCTGCCATCTTGTCGCCCGGTTGGATGCGGCGCTTCACAGCAAGGAACACCTTGACCATCTTCAGCACGCCCGGTGCCAAGTCGTCACCTTGTTGGATCTTCGAACGCTTGTCTTCAAAGCGACGTTCGAATTCCTTGGTGTGCAGTTCGATTTGATTTTGAGCACGTTCGATCGCGTCTTGCGCTTCGTCGTCCTTCATCTTCAATGCGAACCACTGCTTGCGATCGAGTTGATCGAGCACGAGCGAGGTGATGGTTTCACCCGACTTGACGCCTACCCCACCCTTCGCGGTCTTGCCGAGCAAGACTTGACGCAGGCGTTGGTAGATCGCGGCTTCGAGGATCAAACGTTGGTCGTCGAAATCCTTCTTAACGCGACGGATTTCTTCTTCCTGGATCTTCAATGCGCGCTTGTCGCGGTCGACGCCGTCACGGGTGAAGACTTGCACGTCAATGACGGTGCCGTCCATGCCCGGGGGCACGCGCAGCGAGCTGTCTTTCACGTCCGAGGCTTTTTCACCGAAGATTGCGCGGAGCAGTTTTTCTTCCGGTGTCAATTGGCTTTCGCCCTTCGGCGTGACCTTACCGACCAGGATGTCGCCCGAACGCACTTCCGCGCCGATGTAGACCACGCCGGAATCGTCGAGGCGATTCAAGGCATGTTCGGACACGTTCGGAATGTCTTGCGAGATTTCTTCCGCACCGAGCTTGGTGTCACGCGCTTGGCAGACGAGCTCTTCGATGTGGATCGTGGTGTAACGGTCTTCTTCAACGACGCGTTCTGACAACAAGATCGAGTCTTCGAAGTTGTAGCCGTTCCACGGCATGAAGGCCACGAGCATGTTCTGACCGAGTGCCAATTCACCGATGTCGGTGGACGGACCATCTGCCAGCACGTCGCCGCGTGCGATCACGTCACCCACGTTCACCAACGGGCGTTGGTTGATACAGGTGTTTTGGTTTGAACGGGTGTACTTGACCAAGGTGTAGATGTCGACGCCGGCATCGGTTTCACCCGAGATTTCGGCTTCGTTGACCTTGACCACGATACGGCCCGCATCGATTTGCTCGATGACGCCACCGCGGCGTGCGTTCACGGTCACACCGGAGTCACGTGCCACGGCGCGTTCAATACCGGTACCCACCAGCGGCTTTTGCGCGTGCAATGTCGGCACGGCTTGGCGCTGCATGTTGGCACCCATCAATGCGCGGTTTGCGTCATCGTGCTCAAGGAACGGCACGAGTGCAGCAGCGACCGAGACCGTTTGCATGGGCGAGACGTCCATGAAGTCGATTTCGCTCGGCGGACGCAACATCGACTCACCTTGGAAGCGGCAAGCGACGAATTGCGCGGTGATGTTACGGCTTGCGTCTTGCGTGGCGTTGGCCTGTGCAATGACGTATTCGTTTTCTTCAATGGCCGACAGGTATTCGATTTCGTCGGTGACCTTGCCGTTCACAACTTTGCGGTACGGGGTTTCGAGGAAGCCGTAACCGTTGGTGCGTGCGAACACAGCCAGCGAGTTGATCAAACCAATGTTCGGACCTTCAGGCGTTTCGATCGTACACACGCGACCGTAATGCGTCGGGTGAACGTCGCGGACTTCGAAGCCTGCGCGTTCGCGGGTCAAACCACCCGGGCCGAGGGCCGACACGCGACGCTTGTGCGTGACTTCCGACAGCGGGTTGTTTTGATCCATGAACTGCGAGAGCTGCGACGAACCGAAGAACTCTTTCATTGCGGCCGCGACGGGCTTGGCATTGATCAAGTCTTGCGGGGTCAGGCCGTCGGTTTCTGCCATGGTGAGGCGTTCACGCACGGCACGTTCAACGCGGACCAAGCCCACGCGGAAGGTGTTCTCGGCCATTTCACCGACCGAACGCACGCGACGGTTACCCAAGTGGTCGATATCGTCGACGCCACCACGGCCGTTGCGGATTTCAGTCAACACCTTGATGACATCGAGGATGTCAGAGGCATTGCCATTGCGTTCGACGTAGCGCTTGCTTTCTTCGTCGTTGCGGTCTTGGAAGTAACGCGCGTCATACAAGATCGGCGAGCCTTCGACTTCGCGACGGCCCAAACGACGGTTGAACTTCATGCGACCCACCGACGACAAGTCGTAACGGTCGAAGGTGAAGAACAAGTTGTGGAACAGGTTTTGCGCAGCGTCCTTGGTCGGCGGTTCGCCCGGACGCATCATGCGATAGATTTCGACCAATGCATCGAGCTGGGTCTTGCTGTGGTCGATGCGCAGGGTGTTCGAAATGTAGGCGCCGCGATCGAGATCGTTGGTCCAGATCGTACCGACAGACGAGATTTCAGCCTTACGGAACGCTTCCAGATGGGCTTCAGTGATTTCGTCATTGGCGGTGGCGATGAGTTCGCCGGTCGCCGGGTCGATGACGTCATGCGACAACACGCGGCCGATCAAGTAGCTGTCCGGCACGGCGAGCGCAGCAATCGCAGCGTCGTTCAATTGCTTGACGTGACGTGCGGTGATGCGCTTACCGGCTTCCACGATGACCTTGTCGCCATCGGCGAGGTCGAACTCGAGGGTTTCACCCCGCAGGCGATCCGGCACGAGTTCGAGTTCAACGCCTTCATTCAAGATATGGAAGGTGTTGATTTCGTAGAACTCGTTGAGCATTTCCTCATTCGAGTAACCGAGGGCGCGCAACAAGATCGAGACCGGCAATTTACGACGGCGGTCGATACGGGTGTAGAGCGCATCCTTCGGATCGAATTCGAAGTCGAGCCAGGAGCCACGGTAAGGAATGATGCGTGCGCTATAGAGCAGCTTGCCCGAGCTGTGGGTCTTGCCACGGTCGTGGTCGAAGAACACACCCGGCGAGCGGTGCAATTGCGACACGATGACGCGCTCGGTGCCGTTCACGATGAACGTACCGTTTTCGGTCATCAGCGGGATTTCGCCCATGTAGACGTCTTGTTCTTTGACGTACTTGACCTTCTTGTCTGACGACTCGCGGTCGTAGATGACAAGACGGACTTTGGCGCGCAAGGGCGCACCGTATGACAGGCCGCGGTTACGGCATTCGCGCTCGTCGAACGGCGGCTCACCCAAGGTGTAACCCGCATATTCGAGTGCTGCGAAACCGTTATTGCTGCGGATCGGGAACACCGACTTCAAAGCTGCGTGCAGGCCTTTGTCGTCGCGTTTGTCCGGATCTTTGTCGGCCTGCAGGAATTCCCTGTAGGAGTCGACTTGGATGGCGAGCAGGAAGGGCACCTCGAGGATTGCGCGGCGCTTGCCGAAATTCTTTCGAATGCGCTTCTTCTCGGTGAAAGAGTATTGCTGTGCGGATGTATTCGCCATGATTTTGAAACCACCTTCAATTGAGGCCAACGGATCGCCGTTGGAACTGTCAGGAAATCGCCTTGCGGCGCTGTGCTGTCAGTTGGAAGTCGCTGATATTGCCGGCACCAGCACGCCCTCTACTACCACTTCCAAATCGCGTGTATTGCGGTATTTCATAAAACGGCCAAAGGCCGGGGGCGAACCCCCAGCCTTGGCTTGGCTACCTACGAGTGCAGGCAGCGCACAGAAACTTACTTGAGCTCGACTTGAGCGCCAGCAGCTTCCAGGTCCTTCTTCATCTTTTCTGCGTCTTCCTTCGAAGCGCCTTCCTTCACGGTTTGCGGTGCGCCTTCGACCATGTCCTTGGCTTCCTTCAAGCCGAGGCCGGTGATTGCGCGAACTGCCTTAATGACTTCAACCTTCTTATCGCCGGCAGCCTTCAGGATGACGTTGAATTCGGTTTGTTCTTCAGCAGCAGCAGCCGGGCCAGCAGCCGGACCAGCCATCATGACCGGAGCAGCAGCGGTGACGCCAAACTTTTCTTCGATAGCTTTGACGAGTTCCATGACTTCCATCAGCGACTTGGTGGCGATGGCGTCAACGATTTGTTCGTTGGTAAGCGACATTGTGAGTACCTTCAATTAATGTTTCGGATGAGAACCGGTGTTCTGGTTCGCGTAAATAAGACGGTGCGGATTATTCCGCTGCAGCGGTTTCGGTTGCTTCTTCGGCAGGTGCGGCATCGCCACCACCTTGCTGATCGGCAACAGCCTTGACCACGCGTGCGAACATCGTTGCCGGCTCGGCCAAGACGCGGGCAAGCATGCCCAGAGCTTGTTCGAGGGTCGGCAGCGAAGCGAGCACTTCGACGTGGCTAGCCGGGTAGGATTGACCACCCACGACTACCAACTTCGGTTGCAGCTTGTCGTTGCTCTTAGCGAATTCCTTGACCAAGCGACCGGCAGCGCCGGGCTCTTCCAACGAAAATGCATAGAGGAGCGGACCGACCAATGCGTCTTTAGCGCATTCGAATTCGGTACCGTCCACGGCACGTGCAGCCAGCGTGTTCTTGACAACTTTCAAGTACACACCGGTTTCACGAGCCTTTTTGCGCATCGCGGTCAATTGCTCAACCGTGGTGCCTGCATATTCGGCGGCGATCAGGGAATGGGCCTTCGAGGCAACGTCAGACACTTCTGCGACGACGTCTTTCTTTTGGTTCAGATTAAGAGCCATTGGCATTCCTCTTTTCGAATTTCCGCAACCGGCTCCAGCCGGGTACGGGCTCAATCAACACCCTCCGTGGTGTCGGGGATGCAAGCATCCCTAGGTGCCGGCTTCCGAATCGAGGTAAACCCCGAAACATATTGGAAGGGCGACCATCTACGCAGGTTGTCCTTTGCGGGACAGGATTAAGCAGCCTCGCTTTGTTCGACGGCGATTCCTTGCCGTGTCGAGCTTCCGTGCCCGTCGTCGAACTGCGCCGACCGCACCTGCGGTCTTTGATGGCGTCGCGCAACTTGCGTTGCGCGGGCCTTCAAAATTTTCTTACTTCAGGTTCAGGGTCGATTGGTCGACCGTGACGCCCGGGCCCATCGTCGAGCTGATGGCGATCTTTTGCAGGTAGGTGCCCTTCGAGGTCGACGGCTTGGCCTTGACCAGATCGATGAGCAACGCTTCCAGATTGTTCTTCAGCTTGCCTGCATCGAAATCGGCCTTGCCGATCGTGCAGTGAATGATACCGGCCTTATCTGTACGGTAACGAACCTGGCCGCCCTTGGCGTTCTTCACTGCTTCACCGACGTTCGGGGAAACGGTGCCGACCTTCGGGTTCGGCATCAAGCCGCGCGGACCGAGCACGGTACCGAGCTTACCGACAACGCGCATTGCGTCCGGGGTTGCGATGACGACGTCGTAGTTCAGATCACCGGCTTGCATTTTTTCAGCCAGGTCATCCATACCGACGATGTCTGCGCCAGCAGCCAAGGCTTCTTCAGCCTTCGCACCTGCCGGGACAAACACTGCAACGCGAACCGACTTACCGGTGCCTTCCGGCAACACGGTGGAGCCGCGAACTTGTTGGTCCGATTTACGTGCATCGACGCCGAGACGCACAGCAACGTCGACCGATTCAACAAACTTGGTCTTGCTGTTGTCTTTGACGATCTTCAATGCTTCGTCGATGGCATATGCCTTGCCTTGTTGCACGGCAGCGGCGATGTTCTTTTGACGTTTTGACTGTGCCATGGGATTAGCCCTCCACCGACAGGCCCATCGAACGGGCTGAACCCGCGATGGTGCGAACAGCTGCGTCCAGATCTGCAGCAGTCAGATCAGGCTCTTTAGCCTTTGCGATTTCTTCAAGTTGCTTGCGCGTGACCTTGCCCACCTTTTCGGTGTTCGGACGCTTCGAGCCCGACTGGATGCCCACAGCCTTCTTCAGCAAGATGGTCGCCGGCGGCGTCTTGGTGATGAAGGTGAAGGTTTTGTCGGAGTACGCGGTGATCACGGTCGGAATCGGCAGACCCGGTTCCAGCTTCTGCGTAGCAGCGTTGAACGCCTTACAGAATTCCATGATGTTGAGGCCGCGTTGGCCGAGTGCCGGACCGACCGGCGGCGAAGGGTTGGCTTGACCCGCCTTCACTTGCAGCTTGATGTAACCAATAACTTTCTTTGCCACTTTCTTTCTCCTTCGAGTTCAAACGCAGGACGTGCGCCCTGCTCCTCGTCTTTGGGGTTTTACAACTTACTTTTGTTTCTCGACCTGACCGAACTCAAGTTCGACCGGGGTGGAACGACCGAAAATCAACACGGCCACACGGACCTTGCTCTTTTCGTAATTGACTTCTTCAACCACACCGTTGAAATCGTTGAACGGGCCATCGACCACGCGCACCAACTCACCGGCTTCAAACAGCACTTTCGGACGCGGTTTTTCGACGCCTTCTTGCACGCGATCAAGGATGCGCGCAGCTTCTTCGTCGGTGATCGGCAACGGACGGTCGGCAGTGCCGCCGATGAAGCCCATGACCTTGGAGGTTTCCTTGATCAAGTGCCAGCTTTCGTTGTCGATACGCGGAATGCCGTTTTCTTTGTTCGTTGCGATCTGCACCAAAACGTAGCCCGGGAAGAACTTGCGTTCTGAACGACGTTTTTGGCCCGAACGCATTTCAACCACTTCTTCGGTCGGGACGATGACGTCACCGAACTTGCTTTGCATGTCGTAATTGACGATGCGTTCGCGAAGTGCCTGAGCAACGGTCTTTTCGAAACCGGAATACGCGTGCACGACGTACCAGCGCAGGTTGCGGCTGTCGTCGATGTTCGTTGCGATTTCTGTTTGCGTTGCTTCGGTCATGTTTTGTCCAAATCCCTTATCAGCGTGACAACAGCCACTTAATGCCTTGCGCGATGATTGCATCGAAGCCAAAAAGAATGAGGCTGAAGATCACGACGACGATCATGACGATCCACGTCATACGCATGGCTTCTTGGCGCGTCGGCCAAACGACCTTGCGGAGTTCGAAAATCGACTCACGCACGAATTCGCGCAGTTTCGGGCCTTTCGTGCTTGTCATGAAGACGAGCGCGGAAACTACCATGCCACCCACCACGGTCAGGATGCGCACCAAGGTGCTCCACTGACCTTCGAACCAGTAGTAGGCGAAGACGCTTGCTGCAAGCAACAAACCGGCAACGACGAACTTCGCCGTATCGGCGCCGTTGTTCGCTTTGGGTTTGTTCTGAACTGCTTTGCTATTCACGCTTAATCGAACCCTTCGATGGAGTGGCACGCCAGGAGGGACTCGAACCCCCAACCTGCGGTTTTGGAGACCGCTGCTCTGCCAATTGAGCTACTGGCGTAAAACTTTAAAACTATGGTGTTGCATTAAACGACAAGGGCGAACGGTGTTCCGTTCGCCTTTGTGCGCGTATCAAGTGCGCTTTTTAAGGCGCCTCTCAAACAAGAGGTTTACTTGATGATCTTTGCCACCACGCCGGCGCCGACGGTACGGCCACCTTCGCGGATTGCGAAGCGCAGACCTTCGTCCATGGCCACCGGGTTGATCAAGCTGACAACCATCTTCACGTTGTCGCCCGGCATCACCATTTCAACGCCTTCCGGCAACTCAACCGCACCGGTGATATCGGTGGTACGGAAGTAGAACTGCGGACGGTAACCCTTGAAGAACGGCGTGTGACGGCCACCTTCGTCTTTCGACAACACATACACTTCGGCTTCGAAGTCGGTATGCGGGTTGATCGAACCCGGCTTGCACAACACTTGGCCGCGCTCAACGTCGTCACGCTTCGTACCACGCAGCAACAAGCCTGCGTTGTCGCCTGCTTGACCTTGGTCGAGCAGCTTGCGGAACATTTCAACGCCGGTCACGGTCGTCTTCTGGGTCGGACGGATACCGACGATTTCGATTTCTTCGCCAACCTTGATCACACCGCGTTCGATACGACCGGTCACCACGGTGCCGCGGCCCGAGATCGAGAACACGTCTTCCACCGGCATCAAGAACGGCTTGTCGACGTCACGTTCCGGTTCCGGAATGTAGGTGTCCAATGCGTCAACGAGCTTCAGGATCGCCGGCACGCCGATGTCCGATTGGTCGCCTTCCAATGCAAGGCGGGCCGAACCGTGGATGATCGGGGTGTCGTCGCCCGGGAAGTCGTACTTCGAGAGCAATTCACGCACTTCCATTTCGACGAGTTCGAGCAATTCTGCGTCGTCAACCATGTCAGCTTTGTTCAAGAACACAACAATGTGCGGCACGCCCACTTGGCGCGACAACAAGATGTGTTCACGGGTTTGCGGCATCGGGCCGTCAGCGGCCGAACACACCAAGATCGCGCCGTCCATCTGCGCTGCACCCGTGATCATGTTCTTCACGTAGTCGGCGTGTCCCGGGCAATCCACGTGCGCGTAGTGACGCGTCGGGCTTTCGTATTCAACGTGCGCGGTCGAGATCGTGATACCACGTGCCTTCTCTTCCGGTGCAGCGTCGATCGCCGAGTAATCTTTGAATTCACCACCGAAACGCTCAGCGCCAACCTTCGTCAGTGCTGCCGTCAAGGTCGTTTTGCCATGGTCAACGTGACCAATCGTGCCCACGTTTACGTGCGGCTTCTTGCGCTCAAACTTTTCCTTTGCCATGTCGCGTCTCGGTTTGGTATTTGAAAGTGGTGCTCACGAATGGAATCGAACCATCGACCTCCTCCTTACCAAGGAGGTGCTCTACCGACTGAGCTACGTGAGCGGAGTTTTACTGTTACCCGATAAAGCAGTTCTTTGGAGCGGGAGACGGGAATCGAACCCGCACTAGTAGCTTGGAAGGCTACAGTTCTACCATTGAACTACTCCCGCATCGGGAACATCTTCAACATCAGTTTTTTTCGTACCTTCTTCGATATTTTGAAGATGGTGGAGGGAGGTGGATTCGAACCACCGAAGGCGTAAGCCAGCAGATTTACAGTCTGCCCCCGTTGGCCGCTTGGGTATCCCTCCGCCGAAACCGACTGGCGGTGAAAGAGCCGACTATTCTGAAGCTGATCCGGGGTTATGTCAACGCTTCATGAAAGATTGTTTTACGCCGTGATCAGGGCTTGGCTGGACGCGTATCGCCTGCAAATGCTTCATCTGCAAAGATCGCGACATGCGGCACGCCATCCGCACCGATCCAGCCCCGGAACATGCCGTCCGTGTTGAACGGGAACGCGAATTCGCCGGAATTGGCGAGCACAATGGCCCCGCCGTCGCCGCCCATCTCGACGATGTCCTTGTTAATGATCGCTTGACCCGCCTGCGCGGGGGTCTCGTTCAGGTACTTCATGCGTTCACATACCGCGCTCGCTGCGTGGCTGCGGATGAAGTATTCGCCCCAGCCTGTGCCAGAGACACCGCAGCGGGTATCTGCCCAGGTGCCGGCGCCAATAATCGGCGAGTCGCCGACGCGGCCCCAGCGCTTGTTCATCATCCCGCCGGTGGAGGTGCCTGCCGCGAGACCACCGCTGGCATCCAGGGCCACCGCACCGACCGTGCCGAAATGCTTCACGACTTCAACGTCGGTGACGGCTGTTTTGCGTTTTTCCTGCTCAAGCACACGTTGCAGCTGTTTCCAGCGCTTTTCCGTCTTGAAGTAGATGGGATCCACCAGGGTTAAGCCCTGCTCTTTCGCAAAGGCCTCGGCACCGTCGCCCACCAACATCACGTGGCTGGATTTCTCCATCACCGCACGTGAGGCAAGGATAGGATTGCGAATGTGATGCACGCCCGCCACCGCACCGGCACGACGGGTCTTGCCTTCCATGATGGAACTGTCCAGCTCGTTTTTGCCGTCATGCGTGAATACGGCACCTTTACCCGCGTTGAAATGCGGGCTGTCTTCCAGCACCGTAATTGCGGCGGTCACCGCATCGACCGCAGGCTTGCCTTGCTTGATTTGTTGATAGCCGTCTTTCAAGGCCTTCTTCATGGCCGTACGAATTTCTGCCTCGTCTTGCGCGCTCATCGTGCGCTTAATGACGCCGGCACCCCCATGAATGATGAGGACGGCACGCGGTTGTTCCGCGGCTTGCGCACTGAAAAACGTCGTTGCGAAAAGTGCGGCAGTCAAAACGGTTGAACGAAGCATGGCGAGTCCTTAAACGTTGAATCGGAAATGCAAGATGTCACCTTCTTGCACACGATACTCCTTGCCTTCCAAACGCAAACGACCGGCTTCTTTGCAGCCTTGCTCGCCCTTGTACTTGATGAAATCGTCGTAGCTCATCGTTTCGGCACGGATGAAGCCTTTTTCGAAATCGCTGTGGATGGCGCCTGCAGCTTGCGGTGCCGTGCAGTTCTTTTTCACGGTCCATGCGCGCACTTCTTTCACACCGGCGGTGAAATAGGTTTGCAGGCCGAGCAAGGCATATGCGGCGCGGATGACGCGATTCAAACCGGGTTCTTCCAGCCCAAGATCGGCGAGGAAGGTATCGCGGTCTTCGTCTTCCAACTGCGAGAGCTCTTCTTCAATCGCAGCCGACACCGGCACAACTTGTGCGCCTTCGCTTTCGGCGCGCGCACGGACGGCGTCGAGATGCGCATTGTTTTCGAAACCGTCCTCGAGCACGTTGGCGACATACATCACCGGCTTGCTGGTGAGTAGGAACAAATCACGGATGAGCACCGAGTCTTCATCGCTCAAACCCATTGCACGCACGGGCTTACCTTCGTCGAGCAGTGTGCGAACGCGACCCAAAACTTCTGCGCGTGCTTTTGCATCTTTGTCGCCCGACTTCGCGCTGCGTTCTGCGCGTTGCAATGCTTTTTCGACGGACTCGAGATCTGCCAACGCGAGTTCGGTATCGATCGTGTCGATATCGGCAATCGGGTCGACTTTGTTATTGACGTGAATCACGTCGGGGTTTTCGAAGCAACGCACGACATGCGCAATGGCATCCACTTCGCGAATGTGTGCAAGAAACTTGTTGCCAAGACCTTCGCCTTTTGCGGCGCCTGCCACCAAACCTGCGATGTCGACAAATTCGACGGCGGTCGGGAGGACGCGTTCGGGTTTGACGATTTCAGACAAAGCGGCCAAACGCGGGTCCGGCACTGGCACAACACCCGTGTTGGGTTCGATGGTGCAGAAAGGAAAATTGGCGGCCGCAATGCCGGCCTTGGTCAGCGCATTGAACAAGGTGGACTTGCCGACGTTCGGGAGACCCACGATGCCGCATTGAATTGCCATGATTGTTTCTTCCTGTTTATTTCGAGGTGTGCAGAATCTTCTGCGCTTCGTTGCGGTCGCCGGAAATGAAGCGCGGCATCACCGCGATTGCTTCGTCGACGCTGCGACCGATGAGAATGTCTTCGTCGTTGGTCGGGCGGCCCAGCACCCAGCCGGTGACGCGATCTTTGTGTCCCGGATGGCCGATGCCCACACGGAGACGATGGAACTTGCCGTGGCCCAACAAACGCATGATGTCGCGCAAGCCGTTTTGGCCGCCGTGGCCGCCGTCAAACTTCAGTCGAACTTGGCCTGTGGGCAAATCGAGTTCGTCGTGCGCGACCAGCATTTCGGCCGGATCGATTTTCCAAAACTGCAGCGCAGCGAGCACGGATTTACCGCTGAGATTCATGAACGTCGCCGGCTTCAACAGCCAGACGTCTTGACCTGCAATCGAAACCTTGGTGGTTTCGCCGAACAATTTGCCATCGACATTCCAGCGTGCGCCGGCATGGGATGCCAATTCGTCCACAAAACGAAAACCCGCGTTGTGGCGGGTTTTCGCGTGTTCTTGCCCTGGGTTACCAAGGCCGACAATGAGCCGGATCTTATCCATCATTCAATTGAATACGCGGACTGTGCAGACCGCGTATCCATTCAACATGATCAGGCTTCGCCGCCTTCTTCGGCAGCCGGTGCATCGCCTTCAGCAGTTGCTGCTGCATCTGCAGCGGCTTCCGCGGCAACTGCGTCGTCTGCAGCTTCGTCAGCAGCAGCGGTGCGGTTGAGGCGCGCCACGGCCACGGCCGGGTTGTGTGCTTCGTCGATCGGGTGGACCAACTCAACGCCCTTCGGCAGTTTGACTTCCGACAAATGCACGGTGTCACCGGTGCTGATCTTCGAGAGGTCAACTTCGATGAATTCCGGCAGGTCTTTCGGCAAGCAGGAGATTTCGACGTCGTTCAATTCGCTGGTGACCGAGACTTCGGAGTTCTTACCGGCCGGCGAGCTGTCGATGTTGATGAAGTGCAACGGCACGCGGGTGTGCAGCTTTTCGTTGGCCTTCACGCGTTGGAAATCCAAGTGCATGACGAGTTGCTTGTACGGGTGGCGTTGCATGTCGCGCAAAAGCACGCTTTCAACTTTGCCATCGACTTCAAGCGAAATGATCGAGGAATAGAACCAATCGTTTTGCTGGGCAAGCCACAGCGGTTCGTGGTCGAGTTCGATCGATTGCGGTGCGGTGTCACCACCGTAAACCACTGCCGGCGTACGACCTGCATGACGCAGGCGGCGGCTCGCACCCTTACCTTCGTCCTTGCGGCCATAAGCCTTGATTGTATGTTCAGTTGCCATGTTTGCTTACTCACTACAGTTGAAAAACCACATCGCTGTGGCTGGATGACTTACCCGCGACCAGATAAGTCTTTAAAAAATCAGTCGACGTACAACGAACTGACCGATTCACCGAACGCAATTCGGCGAATCGTTTCGGCCAGCATCTCCGCCACACTCAGTTGGCGAATTTTCGGGCATGCTTTCGCAGCCGCGCTGAGCGGAATGGTGTCGGTGACGACGAGTTCGTCCAAAGCGGACTTTGTGACGTTGTCGATGGCGGGGCCAGAGAGCACCGGATGGGTGATATAGGCCGCCACCTTCGCAGCGCCACGCTCTTTGAGCGCTGCAGCCGCGGCACATAGTGTACCCGCTGTATCGACAATATCGTCCACCAGGACGCAGTTCTTGCCCTCGACCTCACCGATGATGTTCATCACCGTGGCCACATTGGCCTTGGGACGACGCTTGTCGATGATGGCCAAATCGGCGTCATCCAAGCGTTTTGCGATGGCCCGGGCCCGCACCACACCGCCAACGTCCGGCGAGACCACGATCAGGTTCTCGGTGCCATAGGCACGCCAAATGTCGGCCAAAAGCAGGGGTGAGGCGTAGACGTTGTCGACCGGCATGTCGAAAAAGCCTTGAATTTGGTCGGCGTGCAGGTCGACCGTCAGCACGCTATCGGTCTTCACAGCGCTGAACATGCTGGCCGCGACCTTGGCCGTGATCGGCACACGGGCCGAACGCGGGCGACGATCTTGGCGTGCGTAGCCGAAATACGGCACCACGGCGGTCACTTTGCTGGCCGATGCGCGTTTTAACGCGTCGATCAAGACCAGGAGTTCCATCAGGTTTTCAGCGCTAGGGGCTGATGTCGACTGAATCACGAAAACGTCTTGTCCACGCACGTTTTCTTCAATTTCGACTTGGACTTCGCCGTCGGAGAACTTGCCGACAAGCGCTTTACCCGGGCGAATGCCGAGCTCTGCGCACACCGCCTCGGCGAGCGGCCGATTGGCATTACCGGTAAAAACGAGAAGGTTACGTTCGTCCATCGATACACCGCTCGGTTTTGAAACGTGGATGCCGGAAACAAAATCGGAAACCTCAGTACCCTGCGATTTCCGTTCTTGTTCTTATTCGAATTGGCAGGGGCGGAAGGATTCGAACCTACGCATGCCAGGATCAAAACCTGGTGCCTTAACCACTTGGCGACGCCCCTATTGAATTTTTTCCACTGCATCCAGCAGTGGCGACCGATCCGCACCTTGAACGATCCAAGATGCGCAGCCTGCAGGAACGAATCCTTGCGCCGCTTCAGCCGCTTGGCGCGAATCGCACTCGATGAACACCACACTTCCAGAGCCTGTCAGCTGCGGGATTCCCGCGGGCGACAATGCATGAAACAGGGCATCGACCGACTTTTCGCGCCTCCGAAGTACGGCTTCAAAGGCATTCACCTTGTCGACCCGCCCCTCGGCGAAGTCCGATATTGTGACGGCTCGGGAATCTCTCGTCAATTCCGGATCAGAAAAAAGCTCGGCCGTGGCCGCATGTACTTCCGGCTTCGCCAAGAGGTACCACGCAGGTGGCAGCGAAATGGGCTGCAAAACCTCGCCCATGCCGGTGGCAAACGCGTTTTTTCCGTGCACGAATACGGGTACGTCGGCACCTAATTCGAGCCCGACTTCTGCCAGTGTTTCGACGCTTAGTCCGCCATGCCAAAGCGTGTTTAGAGCAACGAGGACCGTGGCGGCGTCGGAAGACCCGCCCCCTAAGCCGGCGCCACTTGGGGTGTGCTTTTCAATGTCGATGTCCGCACCCAGCGGCGTCTGCAGTCGTGCTTTGAGCAGATGTGCCGCGCGAATGGCGAGATCTTCGCTTTCTGCCACGGCGGCATGTTGTGCACCGACGCGCGTAATTTTGCCGTCGTCACGCACGCGAATATGGAGCACGTCGCCCCAATTCAGCAGCCTGAAAACGGTTTGCAGTGCGTGGTAGCCGTTCGGCAACTTGCCCGTAATCTGCAAAAACAGATTCAGTTTTGCCGGCGCCGGAAATGCGTGTTGCGCGTGTGCCTCGTTCATCGACTGGGTGTCTGCGCCCATTGGTCAACAATCAGCCTGACTTGGTTGTCGGCTTTGCGCGCAAAAATGCGGCGCGGCAATCCTTGTGCATCCAAGCCTTCGAAAGACAATGTCCAGCCTGATTGGGTAAATCCGAGCAAGCGTGTCGCGGCTGTATCTTGGAACACCAGATCCGTCGTTTCAACGCCGGGTGCGGGGCGCGCTTGAATCCAATAGCGCATTTCCGTGACCGGTATCGTCCAGCCTGTGGCTTGCTTCAGCAAAGCGGTCGGATCTGCGCCGCTGCGTGGGCCGCCTTTCATGCCGTGCACGGTCGCTTGTGCGGGGGTGACTTCCAAACGCCAGCTTTGGCCTGTGATGGGTGCTGAAAGCGCGACCGTATAGGTGCGAAGTGTTTCTGCGTGCCAATCGATATTGGCATTGCCACCATCGCGCCCTTGGCTGATGGCGACGCGTCCTTCCAAGGCAAAACCCGAGCTTGCGTCGCTTTCAATGGCGTGCAGTTTTTCGCTCGCACGGTTGAGCGCATCGAGGGCATTCGCGCAGGTCGAAGATGTAGTCGCCGATGCACATGTCACCGCAGCGACCGGGGCCGTTGAGGACTTGGGCACGCTTGCGCAACTGGACAGCGCGGCAACGCCTAATGCGAGAGACCATTTGTACACGTCACACTCCAATCAATTCGATGGCGCGTCGCAAGGCGCGATTCTCAGGATCGATTTTCTTTGCCGTCGCAATCCAAGTCTTCGCTTCTTCGCGCTGACCCAGCTTCCACAGCACTTCGGCAATATGCGCGGCGATTTCCGCATCGCGCTGCAAGGCAAACGCGTGGCGAAGATGCGGCAAGGCCTCGCGTATTCGTCCAAGTCGATACAACACCCAGCCATAGCTATCGATGATGGCGGCATTGGAAGGCTCTGCCAGTCGTGCGCGATCGATCAATTGCAAGGCTTCGGCATAGCGCGTGGTGCGATCTGCCAAGGTGTAGCCAAGGGCGTTCAAAGCCATGGTGTTTTCTGGCTCTGTGGCTAAGATTGCGCGCAAATCGGATTCTGCTTTGTCGATGCGATCAAGACGCTCCCATGCCAAACCGCGCGCATAGAGCAAGGCGTTGTCGTCTGGCATTGCAGCTAAGCCACGGTTGTAGGCTTCGATCTCGCCTGGGCCGTCCTTTTCTTTTTGACGGAACTCGGCCTCTAAAACGAAGGCGTCGCGTCTTCCGTTGTCTGAAACCCGCGGATCACTCTGAAGCGTTTTCACTGCCGCATAGGCTTGAGCGGTTTTCTTTGTTTCAAAAAGAATGTTGGCGAGACGGATTTGCGCAGGCTCTCGCCAATCCGGATCGACAATCTTTTCGTACCAAGCGGTTGCCTGCGGAAAGCGCTTCAAAGTTTCGTCGACGCTGCCAAGAATCAGCATCAAACGTTGTGACTTCTGTGGGCGTGCGTTGATTTCTTGATAGAGCTTTGCAAGTGCCGCATCGTCTTCGGCTTTCGCAAGCATCGCCGCGCGCAAGCCGTAGGTATCGTCATCTTGCGTACCGGTGGCCATCACGCGTGCCGCGCTGAGGGGGTCGCCGTTCAAGTCGTATTCGTTCGCTACAAGAATGCGAAGGCGTGGATTCGTGCTCGCGTTCTTCTCTACGCTGGTTAACACGGCACGCGCTTCTTCGATGCGTCCTTCGTCGCGCAATTGCGATGCGCGCAACAACTGCACACGTGGCTCTGTTGGAAAGCGCGTGACAACTTCTGCCACCATGCGACGCGCAAGTTCGGGCTCACCTAAACGCTGCGCCAGGCCTGCAAAGGCAAGCCATGGATCCAACTGCGTCGGCAAGGCATTGGTATCTGCCAGTTTCTTCAGTACTTCTGCGCTAACGGCGACCTTGCGGCTACCGCTCGATAACACCAACAGCGCATAGCGCCAACCTTGCTGGTCTTTCTGCGCAATGAGTCTTGACGCCAGTCGCGTTGCTTCCGACACACGCGATTCGCGCAAGGCGAGGCTGAGTTCGGCCATATCAAACGTTGAGGTATTGGCTGTCGGATGACGTTTCCAAATGACCAAGGCTTGCTTCGCAATCTCATCTTCATCGGCGAGCAAGGCCAAACGTGTGGCGCGTTCTGCAAGGACGCCGTCGTCGGCTGCGCGCGCTGCATTCAAATACGACTGTGCGCCCTCTTTCAGGCGGCCTTGTTGGGTCGCAAATTCAGCGGCAAGGGTTTCGCGCATCACCTCAGGTGACGCAGGCTTTGATTGCGAACGATTCTCATCTTTCACCACTTGCTGCGCGTGGAGTGATGGCGCAAGCAAGAAAACCGTTGCGCAAAGTGCGCTGAAGATTGGCTTTCGAAGTGAAAAATCAAGCATTCGGCGAGTCCGGGCTTTAGAATGAGCAACTATCATGTTGAAGCTTATCCCAAGCGCCTGAACGTATGCCTCTGCATGCCATCGGCTTGAACCACCAATCCGCGCCTATTGCGATGCGCGAACGCGTTGCGTTTGAAGGCGAGCGCTTGGCGTCTGCGCTCGTTGCTTTGAAGGCGCAACCCGGGGTGCATGAGATTGCGGTTCTCTCAACGTGTAACCGCACAGAAGTCTATGCCGTCACCGACACGCATACATCGCCGGTCGCCGAATGGTTGGCGACGCACGCGGCGGGCAGTTCAGACCTGCATGACTACCTCTACACACACGGCGATGCCGAAGCCGCACGACATTTGTTTCGTGTCGCAACGGGCTTGGATTCTATGATTTTGGGTGAGCCGCAAATTCTTGGCCAAGTGAAGCAGTGTTGGAGTGAGGCGAAGTCGGCCGGCACACTCGGGCCACATTTGGATCGCCTCTTCCAACATGCGTTTGCCACGGCTAAGCGCGCGCGCACTGAAACTGCCGTGGGCAATAGCTCGGTGTCTGTCGCGGCCTCGGCCGTCAAGTTGTCGCGCGAGTCGTTTGTACGCCCGCAAGATGCCGCCATCTTGTTGGTGGGCGCAGGCGAAACGATAGAACTCGTTGCGCGTCATTTGCAGGCAGCCAAGCCAAAAGCTTTGATGTTTGCGAATCGCACCTTGGCGCATGCGCAAAATCTCGCCAGCCAGTACGGCGGGATTGCCTTGCCGTTGGAAGAACTGCCGCGCCACCTTGATGCCGCCGACGTTGTGTTTTCGGCAACGGCCAGCCAACTGCCGATCATTCAACGTGCGCATGTCGAGGCCGCATTGAAGACGCGCCGTCATCGTCCGATGCTGTTTATGGATTTGGCCGTGCCGCGCGACGTTGCAGCGGATGTGGCGCAATTAAAAGACGCGTTTGTCTATACCGTCGACGACCTTCATCGTGTCGTTGAAGAGAATGTGCAGACGCGACGTGATGCCGCCTCGGCCGCAGATGCCATCATCGATCTGCAGGTCGCCCGCTATATGGAGATGCTGGCATTGAATACGCATGGCAAAGAGGCGGTCCGCAAGATCCGTGCACATGGCGCGCGTGCACGCGAAGAGGCTGTGTCTCGTGCGAAGTCACAGCTTGCGGCCGGCCATCCGAGCGAAGCCGTGATTGAACAACTTGCGCACGCACTGACAAACAAATTGATGCACGCGCCGACGACAGCGATTCGACAAGCCGCAATTCAAGGTGATGCCGAGCTCGTTCGTGCAGCCGGCATCCTTTTCCCTAACGACGACACAGACGATGCTACCGGGACTCCGCCGCAAACTTGAAGCGCTCGCAGAGCGGCGCGAAGAGCTTGAGCGGATGTTGGCAGACCCAAGCGTCATCGGTGATCAAAACACCTTCCGCAAACTCTCGCGCGAATTCGCCCGGCTCGAACCGGTTGTAATTGCATTGGCGGCAGAACGTCAGGCGCGCGACGACTTACGCGCTGCAGAAGACATGCGCAGCGATCCAGAACTGCGAGAAATGGCAGAAGAAGAAGTTGCGTCCGCGCGGACGCGATTGGCCTCGCTGGAAGGCGAACTCATGGCGCAGCTGCTCCCGCGCGATGCACGTGATGACGGCAGCCTGTATTTGGAAGTGCGTGCCGGCACCGGTGGTGACGAGGCTGCGCTGTTTGCAGGTGATTTGTTTCGGATGTATTCGCGATTTGCGGAGCGTCAAGGTTGGCGTGTGGACATTGAGTCCGCCAACGAGGCAGAGCGTGGTGGTTACAAAGAAGTCATCGCGCGTATCGAAGGTGAAGGCGCATATTCGAAATTGAAATTCGAATCTGGCACCCATCGTGTGCAACGCGTGCCGGAAACAGAATCGCAAGGTCGAATTCACACTTCAGCTGCGACGGTTGCGATCATTGCCGAAGATGCAGGTGAAGTTGAGATCGAGATCAATCCTGCTGACTTACGCGTGGATACGTTTCGTTCGTCCGGCGCCGGTGGTCAACACGTGAACAAGACGGAATCGGCGATTCGCATCACCCACATCCCAACAGGCGTTGTTGTCGAAAATCAAACCGAGCGCAGTCAGCACGCGAATCGTGACAAGGCGATGCGTCGACTGAAGTCGATGTTGGTAGAAGCAGAAATTGAACGTCGTGACGCAGCGCAGGCAGCGGATCGCAAGTTGCAAGTGGGCAGTGGTGACCGTAGCCAACGCATTCGCACCTATAGCTACCCGCAGGGTCGCATTACGGATCACCGGGTGGAAGGCTTGACCTTGTACGATCTACTCGCCGTGATGGAAGGCAATTTGGATGTCTTGATTGCGCGACTGCAATCAGAAGCGCAGGCCGATGCACTGGCCAAATTAACCGACGAAGCCTGACGCACCGCGACGCGTTTTCATGCGCGGAGTATGCTTTGTGCAGTGTCTGGAGTCTCGCAAATGACTGAAAAAACGCAGATCAAGCAAGCAACCCTTGACGACCTGGATGACCTGACCGTGTTGTTTGACGCGTATCGCGTCTTCTATGCATGCAAGTCAGACCCTTTGCGGGCACATGATTGGTTGCGTGCGCGCATCGGCAATAACGAATCGACCGTGCTCTTGGCGCGTGTGGGCGGCTCAGCTGCCGGATTTGTGCAGCTCTATCCAATGTATTCCTCGGTGCATACCGCACGCATTTGGATTCTCAACGATTTGTTCGTGGACCCGGCGCATCGCCGTGCGGGCATCGCCCAGGATTTGTTGGATGCGGCTAAAGCGTTTGCACGCGACGATGGTGCGCGCGCGATTCTCTTGGAAACCAACCGCGACAATGCCGCAGCGCGCGCCTTGTATCAGGGCAATGGATGGTCGGAAGACGACACGCAGTGGTACTCGCTCAAGCTTTGAGCGCTGCGCTTATTTCTTTGCTTTGGTTGCGCTGTCAATTTCACCGCGAAGCAGGGCCGCATTGACGGGGCCTGCAAAGATCTTGTGCAGCTTGCCCGTCGGATCAATCAACCACGTTTTCGGCAAAAACTGCACAGCGCCAAAGCCGGCCGGCGGCTGCATCGGATCCATCGCCGCAATCGGATAAGTGACCGGATGTTTTTCCAAGAAGGCCTTCAGGTCTTCAAGCTGAATGTCTTCCATATCAAGACCAATCACGGTGACGTCTTCATGCATGCTGTCCAACGCCGACAGCTCCGGCATCTCTTCAATGCACGGCCCACACCACGTCGCCCACATATTCACCACCACCCACTGCCCCCGCAACGCCGCCAACTCAATCGCCTTCCCGTCCAAGCCCTTCACCGACAAAGACATCCCTTCCCCCACCTTCGCCTCAACCGGCATCGAATTAACGGTGTCAGGTTCAGTTAACGGAGAATTAACGGTACCTGTCACCGTTTTGGGTTGGGGTTTGCAGGCGGTGAGGAGGCAGAGCAGGACTAGGCTTGCGGCGGTGGTTCGGCTCATGGTTCCAGGCCTTCGTAGATGCTTGAGACGCGACGTTTTAGTTTTTCGCGCATGGGAATGCGTAGCTCGTCCATGACGCGAAGCACGGCTTGGCCGAGTGCGTCTTCGTGGCACGGCAGATGTGCTTCGTGCACGGGCACGCGCAAGCGGCCGGCGACGTACAACTCTTGCAGATTGACTTCGTCGAGATCGCGCGCGAGGAACCACTCGCCATTCTCAGCGCGTTGCACGATCCCCACGCCGTTCAAGTAACCCAGCATGTCTTGCACCAAGGCATCCGTCAGCATGGGGTCAAGACTTTGCAGGTCTTCGCTGTGCATGCCACGCCCTTTCTTACGCGCGAGATGGAAGCGACCGAGCATGCGCAACATGCCGTAGATCTCGAAGCCTTCGGGCAAACGCAATGCAGGCGGTTGGTAGCGGAACGCAGACAAGCTGGAGGCGAACGAAGCACCCAACAACACCGACACCCAAACGAGGTACATCCATAACAGGAAGATCGGCACAAAGGCCAACGCGCCATACAACTTGCTATAGCTGCTGAAGTTGCCGATAAACGCACCAATGCCCCACTTCACCAACTCGAATCCGACCACTGCGAACACCGCACCGCCCAGCGCATGTGCCCACTTCACTGTGCGATGCGGAACCACTTTGTACAGCAGCGTGAAAGCAGCGAACTCAATCAAAGTGGGCGTGGAACGCAAAGCAAGTGTTTCCAACGCGCGACCCGGTGCAGATTCGAACACCGTCAGCGCGAAGAATTTGGAGGACAGCGCCAAACTCGCCACCGCGACCAAGCTGCCCAATGTCAGCACGGTCCAATACACCAAGAAACGACCGAACTTGGGACGCGCAACACTCACACGCCAAATGCGATTGAAGGTCGACTCAAGGCTCGTCAATGTGATGAGCAGTGAAATCACCAAGGCGATGACACCAGCCGCCGTGAGTTGCGCGGCGCCGTCTGAAAATTGAATGACATACTTTTCTACCTCGCGCGCCGACGACGGCACGAAGTTCGAAAAAATGTAGTCGCTCAGCTGGACGCGCCATTTGGCAAAGACCGGAAACGCACTCAACATGCCGAAAACGACCGTCGCCAATGGGACTAGGGCGAAGACCGTGGTGTATGCCAACGAGCCCGCCGATTCGAACAATCTGTCGCCCCAGAAGCGCTCCGCAACGAAACGCAAAAAGGTGCGACGCCGAATCGGGTCGGCAATCCGGTGCCGATAGGCAGTGAGCTGTTCACGTAAATCCATGCCGACAAGCCTAACCGCTCAAAGGTGAATTGGGCGGAATTGCGTACACTGTCGGCTGCAATTGAGGCAGGTATTGGACACGTAGATGGCGGACATTTTGGTGCTGTATTACAGCCGTGGTGGCTCGGTCGCCGCATTGGCGCGACAAATTGCCCGCGGCATCGAAGAGGTGCCCGGCATGCACGCACGCTTACGCACCGTACCGCCGGTGGCCGTGCAAACAGAAGTGGCCATGCCACCGGTGCCCGAAGAAGGCGCACCTTATGTGAGCAAACGTGATCTTGAAGACTGCGCGGCGTTGGCGCTTGGCAGCCCCACGCGTTTCGGCAATATGGCCGCACCGGTAAAACAATTTATTGATACCTTGGGTGCGGAATGGGCCAGTGGCACCTTGGTCGACAAACCTGCCTGCGTGTTTACCTCGACCGCCTCGATGCATGGTGGCCAAGAATCCACTTTGCTGTCGATGTTGGTGCCCCTTCTGCATCACGGCTGTGTCATCACAGGCATTCCGTTCTACGGCACGGCGCTGTCTGAAACCACGTCCGGGGGCACGCCGTATGGCGCAAGCCACTTTGCCGGACCACGCGACGATGCCACGCTGACCGAACACGAAATCGAATTGGCGCGCGGACTCGGCACGCGCCTCGCACGTATCACGCTCAGTCTGAAAAGCGCATGAGCAAGTCGCGCGCCGTTTTGATGTTGGCCCTTTGCGCGTTAATTGCGCTTTACGTGTTTTGGTTCAAAGAAAAAACGGTCGCATTGGCTGTGTTCGCGGTGCCGGTCGTGTTGCTCTTGCTCGGTGTAAGCCTCAAACGCCGCACAGCCGGTTTTTGGTCAGCCCTGTTTGCCCTGCTCTGGTTCTCGCACGGTGTCATGGTGGCTTGGACGCGCGCACCTGAGCGCGCGTATGCATGGGCAGAGATTGTGCTGGCGGTCGTCATTGTTTTTGCCGCAAGCATTCCCGGCATGCAATCCCGATTCGCGAAGCGAACCGACACGCCCTCGCTATAATTTGCAGCAGTGCCCTCTGCACACTTTGGAAGTCAGTACATGGAATCCCTGCTTATCGTCACCACAGGTGGCACGATCGACAAGATTTACTTCGATGCGAAGTCGGACTATCAAGTCGGCGACCCGCAGATCGGCCGCATTCTGGAAGACCTGGGCGTGGCGTTTCGCTTCCGCGTGATTGCGCTGCTGCGCAAAGACTCGTTGTTTATTGATCAAGCAGACCGAGAACTCATGCGCGCGACGATCGAAGCGCAGCCGGAGTCACACGTGCTGATTACGCACGGCACCGATTCGATGGTGGAAACCGCAAAGGTGCTGGCCGCGATTCCAGACAAAGTCATCGTGTTGACGGGTGCACTAAACCCCGCGCGCTTTGAGGGTTCTGATGCCGAGTTCAATATCGGGTGTGCGGTCGGTGCTGTGCAATCACAGCGGCCTGGCGTATACATCGCGATGAACGGCCGAATTTGGGATCCGGCCAACGTCCGTAAGAACGTGGAAGCCAATCGTTTCGAAGCGAGCTGAGGCTACGCCTTAAAACATCCCTGTTTCAAGCTTGGCCGCATCCGACATCATGTTGCGGTTCCACGGCGGGTCGAACACCAATTCCACATCTGCGTCTTCGAGCGTAGGAATCAGCTCGAGCTTGCTGCGCACGTCGTCGACCAAAATATCGCCCATGCCACATCCCGGCGCGGTCAAAGTCATACGCACGTCGGCGCGATAGTTGCCACTCTCTAATTGCGACAGTTCAGCGCTGTAAACCAGACCGAGCTCTACGACATTGATCGGAATTTCAGGATCGAAACAGGTGCGCAGCTGCTGCCACACGAGTTTCTCGATATCGTCTACCGTCGCCCCTTCCGGCAGTTCGATGGGCGTCGGCGGTTCTTTGCCGATAGCGTCTGCATCCTTGCCGGCAATACGCATCAGATTGCCTTCCACGAAGACTGTCCAGCTGCCGCCCAGTGATTGGGTGATGTAGCCGATGCTGCCCGCCGGCATCACCACATTTTCGCCAGAGGGGACAAGCACGACATCGCAATCGCGCTCGAATTTGATCGGTTCACTGCTTCGAGAATACATAACGCATAGTTTAACGTCTCCCATTTATCCTGTACGGATGAATTCCGCATCGAATGAGTCCTCGCCGCCCCAACCTCACCGTCGTTGGCGCGCGCTAACGGTGGTCATGTTGCTCGTGTCTATCCTCGTCCTCACCTTGGCGTGGACCCTCCTGGCGCTTGTCACAGGCCGCGAGCTCAGCCTTGCTTCTTTGGGTGTGGCGGCCTTGGTCGCGTCGAGCCTGCGCTATTGGAAAGCACCCGCCGATGGCCTTCGGCCTTGGATCGCCGCGCTCGCAACTGCCGTGTGTATCGTGATTGCGCGCTGGTGGATCGCCGCCGGCTTCTTGGGCCAATCCCTCGGCCTTTACCCGCAGGAATCGGTTCAGCGGATGGGTCTTTGGTTTGCAGCCTTCCTGAACGGGAAAGCCTTGGGCCTGGCCGATTACTGCCTGTTTGCCTCGGCGATCTTGCTGGCCGCTTATCTGGCGCGGCCCCGTGGCTGAGGTTGTCAACGCAGGCTGCTGTCAGGCGTTGATTACGCAGACAGACCGCCGATCGAAAGGAACCGCCCGAACATGTGTCCGGACGCCGGCCCGACAACTCAGATGACCGAGACTGTCGAAGCTAAAACTTGGCCGAACATCAATGCGTTCTTTAAGGACGTCAATGCGCGTGCGTTCCGCTTTGCCGAATACGGTTTGCGCAGTCGAGACGATGCAATGGACGCCGTGCAAGACGCGATGATGAAAATGTTGGCTTACGGTGATCGGCCTTCGAACGAATGGACGCCATTGTTTTGGCGGATTTTGCGGACGCGCGTGATTGATATGCAGCGTCGTCGCAAGTTCCGATTGAGTTGGATGTTAGGTGGTATTGAAGAGGATTCAAGTGTGGCTTGGGCCGACACATCTGCCGACCCGTCGCGTAGTTATGACAACCGTGACGCATTTACACACTTCACGCGCGCCATGCGCACGCTCCCCGCGCGACAGCGCGAAGCATTCAACCTACGTGTTCTGGAAGAGTTAGATGTGGCAACCACCGCAAGTGTGATGGGCTGTAGCGAAGGATCGGTCAAAACGCACCTTTCGCGTGCACGTGCAGCTTTGCAACCGTTTTTGGAGGATTTCTCATGAACATCGAAGACACACTGGACCACCGCGCACGCGCTTTGCACGCTGCGGGTTTGGCACAGGTGCCGTTTTCCGTCAGCACCCAATTGCATCCGCGTGCGTCGACGCACAAGCATTCAGCCGTTTGGCGGCCTGTGATGGTGGGTGCGATGGTGTTGGCCTTGGCCGGTGTCGGAATTTTGCAAATGGAAACGCCGGTCTCCAAGGCACCGAAAGTAGACACGGTCGTTCAGACCGCGCCCGCGCCGCTACCGGCCTCATCGCCGACGACGGCGCTGGACAACGATCCCGAATTTTATGCGTGGCTAGGGAGCGACGCGAATACCTTGCACATGGAGAAATAAGCATGAAACTGCACAGTTTTGTTTTCGCAGCGATGGTCGCCTTGTGCGCCCCTGCGTTTGCCGAACCGCAAAGCGCACCGGCGAAACCGACCTTAGGGACTTGGGATAGCTTGACGCCTGCACAACGCGAAACATTGATTGCACCCATGCGTGCGCGCTGGGATGACAACCCTTCGACCCGCGGTGAAATGATGGCGCGTTCGCAGCATTGGGCGTCGATGACCCCGGCAGAGCGCAAAATGGCACAGCGCGGCATGCATCGCTGGGAAAAATTGAACCCAATGCAGCGTGCAGAGGCGAAACAGCTCTATTTGCGTATGAAGACGATGTCCCCTGAGGCGCGCAGCGCATTGCGCGACCAATGGCATTCGATGAGCGCCGAACAACGGGCCGCCTGGTTGAAGGCAAACCCGCCGCAATAAATCCGCCATTGCGCACATGTCACAATGACACTGGTTTGATGCGCAGAGTCCAAAATGAGCCAGTGTTTCGAATGTCTGGACGCACGTCGTTCAGTCCCTTACACGCAGATGAGCGGACCGGGTCCGGACGCTGCGCAACTGCTGCGCATTCTGCAATCCGCTGTGCGAGTCCCTGACCACGGCAAACGCGTTCCTTTTCGATTTATCGAAGTGCGGGGCGATGCACGATTTGCCTTGGGTGAAGCCCTTGAGCAGCGCATGCGTGTGCTTGATCCGGACGCTGCGGAAGGCGTGTATGAAAAAGCGCGCAAACGCTTTTCGTATGCACCCGTCATTTTGATGGTGGTCGCAGCGCAAGGGGAAGACACGAAAATTCCTGCGCATGAACGCTATGCCAGTGCAGCTTGCGTCTGCTTTGCCGTGTTGCTCGCCGCACAAGCCTCGGGCTTTGTGGCGCAGTGGTTAACCGGGCTCGTGGCGAGCGATGAAGAGATGCGCCGCATCTTGGGCGTTGGTTCCGATGAAGTCCTCGTGGGGCACATCCACATCGGCAGCACTGCGACATTTATTCCAGAACGCACACGCCCTGATCCGGCTGCCCTGCTGACGCAGTGGTCGCCCGCATGAGTGCTGCGCAACGCCCGGCCGTTTATTTGGTCGATGCCAGCATGTATGTGTTTCGCGCATGGCATTCCATGCCGGATGCATGGCACGACGCGGAAGGTTGGCCACTCAATGCCGTGCATGGCTACACGCGCTTTCTGTGTGAATTGCATGAGCGCGAGAAACCGACGCACATTGTTGTCGCTTTCGATGAAGCGTTAGATAACTGCTATCGCAATGAAATCTATCCGCAGTACAAGGCGAACCGCCCCCCAGCACCGGAAGAATTGCGTCGTCAGTTCGCCGTATGCAAAGCGGTGACTGCGGCCTTGGGGTGGAACGTCGCATCGCATTCCGAATTCGAAGCCGATGACTTGATCGGCGCAGCGATGATGCTCGCACGTGAAAACGGTTATCGAGGCGTGATCGTCTCTGCTGACAAAGACTTGTCGCAGTTGCTGCAAGATGACGACGAACAATTCGACTTCGCGCGCAACACGCGTTGGACGCAGGCGGGGGTCAAAGCCAAGCACGGAGTGCACGCCCATCAGATTGCTGACTACTTGGCGTTATGTGGCGATGCCGTCGATAACATCCCGGGTATTCAAGGCATCGGGCAAAAAACCGCAGCGCACTTGATTTCGCACTTTGAAACGCTGGATGCCCTGCTCGATCGCGTGGATGAAGTCGCACATTTACGCCTTCGTGGCGCGCATGGCATCGCGCTCAAACTCAAAGCGCAGCAAGCCGATGCGCGGCTGTTTCAACAGCTCACCCGCATCGCCACCCATGCGCCGCTGCCGCATCTCACCTCACCTTTCGCGCGCGGACAGGCAGATGCAGCACACATCTCTGAACTTTGCGATACATTGAAATTCGGCCCTCTGACGCGCAGACGCTTGATGGCGGTCGCGGGTATCAGTGTTTAAAAGGGAGACTGGATGTCGACGCACGAACACGAGGTGAGCGAACTGCTCTATGAGGGAAAGTGGCTCCGTTTAGTCAAACGCGGTCAATGGGAGTCGTGCGAACGCGTGCATGGCGAAGGCATGGCCGTTTTGATCATGGCGGTGACGCCCAATGACGATGTCTTGTTCGTCGAACAGTATCGCGTCCCTCTGGGTCGACGCACGATTGAAATGCCGGCGGGTCTTGTCGGCGATGAACATGCGCACGACACGCTTGAAGCTGCGGCCATTCGCGAGCTTGAAGAAGAGACCGGTTGGCGCCCCGGCAAAGTCGATGTCTTGCTGATCGGCCCGACCAGCTCGGGAATGAGTAACGAGCGCATTGCGTTTGTGCGCGCAACACATTTGGTCAAAGTGGGCGAAGGCGGCGGCGTCGCAGATGAAAACATCAAGGTGCACCATGTGCCACGCAGTGAAGCACCGTCTTGGCTGATGCAGAAACACGCACAGGGCTTTGAACTGGATCTAAAACTGTGGGCCGGTTTGTGGATGATTGAGCACAATCCGGACGGCAGCTTGGCGGCGCATGAGACGGACGCCGACACACCCGCACACCGCTGATTAAGGCAACGGATGTCTACGGCCGCAGGCGCTGCATTTGATTTGATTGTCTTAGGCGGTGGCGCCGCAGGCTTGATGAGCGCCCTCACCGCAGGACGACTCGGCCTGCGCGTCTTAGTGCTTGAACACGCCGAACGATGTGGCAAGAAAATTTTGATGTCGGGCGGTGGGCGATGCAACTTCACCAATACCGGCACCACACCCGCGCAGTTTCTCTCGCAAAATCCGCACTTTTGTAAATCGGCGTTGGCGCGCTTCAAGCCATCTGACTTTATCGACATGGTGGATGCGCACAAGATCGCTTGGCACGAGAAAGAGCTCGGTCAGCTGTTTTGCGATGTGTCGTCCAAACAGATCGTCGCGATGTTGTTGGACGAATGCGCGCAAGCGAAGGTTGAGATCCGCACCGGTTGCACGATCGAATCGGTGGCGCATAGCGACAATGCGTTCGGCATCGAGACCTCTATCGGCAAATACCGCGCTGAGCGCTTGATTGTGGCCACGGGCGGACTATCGATTCCGCGCATGGGTGCCACCGGCATTGGCTATCGCATTGCAGAAAGCTTCGGACATACTGTGTTGCCCACGCGCGCCGGCCTGGTGCCGTTGACGCTGTCTGGAAAGCCGTTGGAGCAGCTGACGGATTTGGCCGGCGTGTCGTTGCCAGTGGATATACAGTGCGGCAAGCAGTCTTTCAGCAATGCACTACTGATCACACATCGCGGCTTAAGTGGCCCTGCAGTGTTGCAAATCAGTTCGTACTGGCGCGAAGGCATGCCACTCGTCGCCAACTTACTCCCTGATACCGACGTGTCTGAATTGCTCGCGCAGTGGCGTGCGGATCGACCCGACGCGCATATCCAAACCTTGTTATCCGAAGTCATTCCGAAGCGTTTCGCGCAACGCCTGTGTGACGTGTGGATTGGCAATGCGCCCATCAAACAGATGCACGCCAAGCAATTGACCGAAGCCGCGCAATGCTTACGTGCATGGCCAATTACGGCGAGCGGCACGGAAGGCTATCGCACCGCGGAAGTCACATTGGGCGGCGTAGATACAAAAGAACTCTCATCCGCCACCATGATGTCGAAGCACGTGCCCGGTCTGTACTTCGTGGGCGAAGTGGTCGACGTGACCGGCTGGCTTGGCGGCTACAACTTCCAGTGGGCGTGGGCGTCGGGACATGCAGCCGGGTCTGCGGCTGCACTGCCCCTCTGAGCCCGCGCAATCGAATCAGGCTTTCTTGACGAACTCGGTGCGCAGCACCAGACCTTTGACCTTATCGACGTTGCATTCGATCAAGTCTTCGTCATCGGTCAGGCGGATGTTTTTGCACACAGTGCCGCGCTTCAGCGTGACAGAAGTGCCTTTTACTTTCAGATCTTTAATGACAGTCACTGTGTCACCGTTATTCAGCACGGTGCCATTGCTGTCTTTCACAATCAAACTATCTTCGTCTTCTGACACGGTGTGAGTCCTTATACGTTTGCAAATGCGTCGGTGGCTTCAATCAGCGCAGACGCGTTTTCTGCTTCGAATGCCGAGTGGCCTGACAAGGGAGAAATCTTGAGCGTTGCGGACGGCCACACTTTGATCAAATCCCAGGCGTTTTGCACGGGACAGACCACGTCGTATCGGCCATGCACGATTACGCCCGGAATATGCGCGATTTTGTGCGCATCGCGCAGCAGCTGATCATCAACTTCAAAGAAGCCCTTGTTCATGAAGTAGTGATTCTCGATGCGCGCAAAAGACAGCGCGAAATGCGGATCACTATGCGAGGTGTTGTAGTCGGCGGGGACGCGCAGGTAGCTCGTGCCACCTTCCCAAATGCTCCATGCCTGCGCTGCGGCCAGACGCGTGGCTTCATCCGCACTGGTGAGACGCTTGTGATAAGCCGTCATCATGTCGCCACGTTCGCTTTCCGGGATGTGATCGCGGTAGGGTTGCCAATGGTCTGGGAAAAGACGCGAAGCACCTTCTTGATAAAACCACTCCAACTCCCAACGACGCAACATGAAGATGCCGCGTAGCACGAGTTCGGTTACGCGTTCGGGATGGGTTTCTGCATAGGCCAATGCCAAGGTCGAACCCCACGAACCACCGAACACCTGCCATTTTTCAATGCCCAGCATCTCGCGAATTTGTTCGATGTCAGAGACCAAATCCCAGGTTGTGTTGCTGTCTAGATTTGCGTGCGGCACACTGCGACCCGCGCCGCGTTGATCGAACAACACAATGCGATATTTCGAAGGGTCATGAAAACGTCGCATCGCCGTACCACAGCCTGCGCCCGGCCCACCGTGCAACATGACGACGGGCTTGCCTTGCGGATTACCGCACTGTTCCCAATAGATTTCATGGCCGCCAGCCACTTTGAGCATGCCGTGCTCGAACGGTTCGATATCCGGGTACAAATCGCGCATCTGTGTTCTCCAGCGTTGAACGCCTATTCTATCGCGCCCGCTCAATGCGTCGGCTTAAATCCTTGCGTGACGCGATCGCGTGATTCGAGATCTTTCAGTGTGCGCACCTCGACGAATCCTGCGTTTTCAAAGCAGTGTCGAACAGCTTCGCCTTGATCGTAGCCGTGCTCGATGGCGAAAAAACCGCCACGCATCAAATGGCGCATCGCCCCTTGAACGAGTGTGCGAATGTCAGTCAATCCATCTTCGCCGGACGCAAGCGCGCCCATCGGCTCGAATCTCAAATCGCCTTGTTTAAGGTGCGCATCGTCTTCGCGAATGTATGGCGGATTGGAAACAATGCAATGAAACTGCTGCCCTGCCACTGGCGCGTACCAGTCGCCCTTCAGGAATCGGACATTGGTAAGCGCATGGCGTGACGCGTTACGGGCGGCCACTTCAAGTGCTCCTGCACATTGATCGATGGCAACGACCTGGGCGTTTCGGCGCTCTTTTGCGATCGCCAATGCAATCGCGCCGCTACCCGTGCCCAGGTCCAATACGTCGACCTGCCCTTCAGACGGCACCGCCGCGAGTGCTGCTTCGACCAGCAGCTCGGTTTCGACGCGCGGGATCAGCGTGGCGGGCGAGACCTCGAGTTCCATCGACCAAAACCCGCGGCTGCCTTCGATGTACGCAAGCGGTGTGCCGGCTGCGCGCGTTTGAACCGCCGCTGCGAATCGCTCCGCAGCGTCTAACGGCATCGGCTCGTTGCCATGCAAGAACAACCAGGTGTCCCGCACGTCCAACACCCAGCGCATGAGCGCGGTCGCATCCTCTTTTTGAATGCGCCCTGCGGCTTCACGCAATGTTTCATTGATGGATCTAGCCTGTGAATGCGACACGATGCTCAGTTATCTCTTTGATTTCCGGCTCATTGATAGGTAATATCTATTTATTGGATAACAACTATTGATTAGATTAATTGATAGGTCGCACCTATGATGGTCAACAGAGAGCAGCCTCCTGGTCTGTTTTCCAACACGAACTAATCCCAATCCCCTGGAGTGATTCATGTCTTTGATCAACACCGAAGTTAAGCCGTTTTCCGCTCAGGCTTACAAGAATGGCCAATTCATCACCGTGACCGATGCCGACCTTAAAGGCAAGTGGTCCGTTTTGATCTTCATGCCGGCCGCCTTCACCTTTAACTGCCCGACCGAAATCGAAGACGCGGCAGACCATTACGCAGAATTCCAAAAGGCTGGCGCCGAAGTGTATATCGTCACCACCGACACGCATTTCTCGCACAAGGTGTGGCACGAAACCTCGCCTGCCGTCGGCAAAGCGCAGTTCGCCATGGTGGGCGATCCGACCCATCAACTGACCCGCGCGTTCGACGTGCATATTGATGAAGAAGGTCTGGCTTTGCGCGGCACCTTCATCATCAACCCGGAAGGCGTCATCAAGACCCTCGAAATCCACGACAACGCCATTGCGCGCGACGTCACCGAAACCATTCGCAAGCTGAAGGCCGCGCAATACGTTGCAAGCCACACCGGCGAAGTGTGCCCGGCGAAGTGGAAAGAAGGCGAAAAGACCATCACCCCGTCGCTGGACTTGGTCGGCAAGATCTAAGTTCCAAGTACGACCGCGCATCTGCCGCATGCAGATGCGCTTCCACCCTTTCGCAAGAGAGGGCTGGAATCAGCTCAGCGTGCTGTGTTGATTCCAGCTTTCTTGAAACCACGTGCGTACACCCGTGTGCGCTCTATGAAGTCGTCTGAAACTTGAGGACATGCCATGTTGGATCCCGCACTCAAACAACAACTCACCGCCTATTTGGAACGCGTTCAATCGCCGATTTCGTTGTTGGCGTCGTTGGATAACAGCGAATCGTCCGCCGAGATGAAGGCTTTGCTTGAGGACATCGCAAGCTTGTCCGACAAGGTGCAATTCCGCGAAGAATCACATACACGCACGCCCTCGTTTGCGATTCGTCGCGATGGTGCGGAACAGGAAGTGCGCTTCTCCGCCATTCCTTTGGGCCATGAGTTCACCTCCTTGGTGTTGGCCTTGCTGCAAGTGGGTGGACACCCGCCGAAGGTGGAAGAAGCACTCGCCGAGCAAGTGCGTGCATTGGACGGCGACTACAAATTCGAAACCTTCATGTCGCTGCATTGCCAGAGCTGCCCGGACACGGTGCAGGCGCTGAACACGATGAGCGTGTTGAACCCGCGCATTCGTCACGAAGCGATTGACGGCGCTTTGTTCCAAGAAGAAGTGACCGCACGCGAAATCCTGTCGGTGCCCACCGTGTATCTCAACGGCGAACCCTTTGACGCAGGCCGTCTGAGCATTGAGCAAATCTTGGGCAAACTCGATTCGGGTGCAGCAGAACGCGCCGCCGAAGCGCTGAACGACGTCGCGCCATTTGAAGTGTTGGTTGTCGGCGGTGGCCCAGCCGGTGCTGCAGCCGCCATTTATGCCGCGCGCAAAGGCATTCGGACGGGTGTCGTGGCAGAGCGCTTTGGTGGCCAAGTCTTAGACACGATGTCGATCGAGAACTTCCCTTCTGTGGAATACACCGAAGGCCCGAAGTTGGGTGCGTCATTGGAAGCGCATGTGCGCAGCTATGGCGTTGAAATGATCAATGGACAACGCGCGGCAGAACTGATTCCGGCCGGCAGCGCCAATGATTTGATTGGCGTCCGTTTGGAAAGCGGTGCGACCTTGCGTGCAAAGAGCGTCATTCTGGCAACGGGTGCGCGTTGGCGCCAAACCGGCGTGCCGGGCGAAAACGATCTGCGTAACAAGGGCGTGACCTATTGCCCGCACTGTGACGGCCCGCTCTTCAAGGGTAAGCGCGTTGCAGTCATTGGCGGTGGCAACTCAGGGATTGAAGCCGCGATCGACTTAGCCGGTGTCGTGGATCACGTCACGGTGCTCGAGTTCGATGGCGCCTTGCGTGCAGATGACGTGCTACAAAAGAAACTCGCCAGCTTGCCGAACACTGCAGTACATTTGAATGCGCAAACCACCGAAATGGTTGCAAAGAACGGCAAGCTCGGTGGCTTGCAGTTCAAGGATCGCATCACTGGCGAAGATCGTTCGGTTGATGTCGAAGGCTGCTTCGTGCAAATCGGTTTGTTACCGAACACGGAATGGTTGAAAGGCAGCGTTGATTTGAGCCCGCGCGGTGAAATCGTCAAGGATGCGCGCGGTGCCACGTCGGTGCCAGGCGTGTTCGCCGCTGGCGACGCAACGACCGAGCCGTTTAAACAGATCGTGGTTGCCATGGGTTCGGGTTCAACGGCAGCGTTGTCTGCTTTTGACTACTTGATTCGTAGTTCCGCCGCAGCACAGTGAGCTCAATCACCGGAGACGCCGCCTCATGAATTTGCGCGACTTGAAATACTTCGTAGCGCTCGCCGATCACCGACATTTCGGCAAAGCGGCCGAGGCGAGTTTCGTCAGCCAGCCCACGCTCTCGATGCAGATCCGGAAGCTCGAAGAAGAGCTCGGTGTGTCATTGGTGGAACGCACCTCACGCAAAGTCATGCTGACGCCCATCGGCTTTGAAATGCTGACGCATGCGCGCAATGTCATCGACGAAACCGAGAAGATGCGCAATCTGGCGCGCAGTAGCCAAGACCCGTCGACAGGCAGCATTCGCTTGGGCGCGTTTCCAACGCTTGGGCCGTATTTCTTGCCCTTGGCCGTTCCCGCCATTCGTGCTGCGTTCCCGAAACTTGAGCTTTTCTTGATTGAAGAAAAAAGTGATGTCTTGGTTGAGCTCTTGAAGGAAGGCAAGATTGACGCCGCCCTCCTCGCCTTGCCGCTTCACGATGAGCGCATTACAACCGTGTCGTTATTCGACGAACGCTTCTTGTTGGCGGCACCGGAAGCCGATCCCATTGCCACTGCCAAGCATGTGCGTACCAGCGACTTGAATGATCAGAGCTTGCTGTTGCTGGAAGACGGGCACTGTCTGCGTGACCAAGCACTCGAGGTGTGTCGCATGTCTGGCGCACGCGAGCGTGCCGGCTTCCGCGCAACCAGCTTGGAAACACTGCGACAAATGGTGGCCGCCGGGATGGGCATGACGCTGTTGCCGGAGCTGGCCGTACGTGATGGCCAACCGCATCCGGAGGGCATGGTGGTTCGTCCCTTTGATGACCCGCAACCCGTGCGGACCATCGGACTGGCATGGCGCGCCAGCGCACCGTCGGCGAAATTCCTCGAACAGATTGCAAACGTACTCAGAGAGAAGGCGGCAGACGTTTTGAGTCAATAATGTCTCAATGACGCTCTCCAAACGCAGCTTCTGGTTGATCGGGATCGCACTCGTGCTGATCTTTGTTGCGGTGGCTGTGAATGACCACTTTGCGAAACAAGCACGTGCGGATGCGCACCGTGAGGCGCTGGCGCGTGGCAGCACCGATCCGACCGTGGACGTCGATATCGCCGCAATGGACTGCCCAACGCCTTTTGATAGCGAAAGCGCTTTGGATCAACCGCTCCAAGACAGTGCGCGCGACATGCCTAAGGCTTTTGCGCTCAAAGTGGGCACGGCAAAGCCGGTGGCCACCTTTGCTGTTGAAGGCCGCGTCCTTGGCCGCAAAAACTACAGCAGTGATCGAGAGTCACGGTTTGCACCGACAGACATCGCGTTTGGTTGGTCGCACATGCGCGACGCAGACATACTCGCCAAACTCCACATCACGCAATCGTCTCGCTGGTATCACTACAGCTGGGTCGGCGACCCACCCATTCCTCTGCGCGAGATTGTGCAGAGCAGTGCCAACATGCACATGATTCCGGCGAATGCGCGCATTGAAGACGCGCTATCAGATATCGAGCGCGACGACATCGTACGCGTGGATGGCTACTTGGTGAAGGTCGCTGACAATGAAGGATGGGTTTGGCAGTCGTCCATGACGCGTCAGGATTCAGGCGCGGGTGCGTGCGAAGTGGTGTACGTCTGCCGGCTGCGCGTTACTTCGAACTAGGCTTGAGGCCCGCGGCAAAAATGCCGACCAAGGTCACAAGGATGCCGATCCACTGCCTCGGGGTTGTTTCAATTTGAAACAGCACGACATCCAGCATGTAGGCAACGATCGGTTGAAACAGCAAGAGCAAACCGAGCACCGCAATCGGTAGCAAGCGCATTGCACGAGAGATCAGTACCCAAGCCAAGCAGTGACCAAAGACTGCCAAGGCCAAAATGTACGCGAACGATGGCACGGACTTAAACGCAAACTGTTCGCCGCCCATGAAACCAAAAATGCCCAGCATCACACTTGAAATCACTGCCGCAATAAGCAGGATTTGCATATCACTGATTTGCAGATTCGACGCTTCAGAGATTTGCTGCGTCTTTTTGATGCCAACGTTGTAGAAGGCATAGGCCAAGCCAGTTGCTAGCCCTAAAAATACGCCCCAATGATAGTCACCCGACAGTTTGTCCCAGTCACCGCCTAACAACAGCCATAAGCCGAAGAAAGCCAACAAGACGCCTGAGGCGTAGCGCCAATCCAATCGGTCTTTAAAGAACACCACACTTGCGACCGCGACAAAGAACACCTGCGTATTCGCTAACAAGGTGGAAATGCCGGGCCCCACGATATGAATGCTTCGATGCCACATCCATAAATCGATGGAAAACGCGATGCCTGGAATGATGCTCCACACCCATGCACGCGGTGACATCGGTTTCCAACCGCCCTGCATCTTCAGCACACCAACCAAAATGACCGACGAAATGGCCATGCGCCAAAACGCAGACACGGTGGGCGGCATATCTGCCATCTTCACCATCAACGCATTCGTGCCGATGATCGAGGCGCCCAGCAACAAGGGCAGCAGGGCCGAACGGGAGACATCTTTCAGCATGTGAGCGGTCAGTAGGTGATTGGGCAGGAAACGCCGGTACCCTTCAGGCCGCAATAGCCGTCTGGATTCTTTGACAGGTATTGCTGATGCATCTCTTCCGCGTAATAGAACGTGGGCGCCGGATAGACGATCTCCGTGGTCATTCCATCTCGAACGCTGTGATCTGCCAAAGCATTCGTATACGCCACGGCGCTGGCTTTGGCCGCTTCAAACTGCGCTTCGGTCGTTGCGTGGATCGCAGAGCGGTATTGCGTGCCGAGGTCATTGCCTTGGCGCATCCCTTGCGTGGGGTTGTGCGATTCCCAGAATGCCTTCAGCAATTGCGCATAAGAGATGATTTTTGGATCAAAAACCACCCGAACCACTTCCAAGTGGCCCGTTTCGCCGGTGCACACCTCTTCATAGGTCGGGTTTGGCGTAAATCCGCCCGCGTAACCGGACGCCGTGGTGATGACGCCGTCCATTTGCCAGAACAGGCGCTCAACGCCCCAAAAGCAGCCCATACCGAACTGCGCGACTTCCAAACCGTCTTCCGCACCCGTTTTCAGGGGTCGGCCGTGGACATGGTGTCGGTTGCTAATCGGCATTTCAGTTGCGCGGCCCTGCAGCGCCTGTTCCGCCGCCACCATACGCTGCTTGTAGGCACCAATGCCTGTCATGGGTTTCCTCGCTAAAATGGGTGAATAACTCAAGGCCCATTATCTGTAATGTCGAACTCGGAAGATACAGCGTCACCTGTCAGCACGGACTTCATTCGAAATATCGTGCGTGACGATTTAGCGTCGGGTAAGCACACCCACATCAAGACGCGCTTTCCGCCCGAACCGAATGGCTACCTCCATTTGGGCCACACGCGCGCCATCATGACCGACTTCGGCATCGCGGCTGAAAACGCTGGCGAGTGCAATCTGCGCTTTGACGACACCAATCCCGCTAAAGAAGATCCCGAATATGTGCAAGCCATTCAGGACGACATTGAATGGCTGGGCTTCAAATGGCACGACCTGCGCCATGCCTCCGATTACTTCGGCGTCTTTCATTTGGCGGCGATCAAGCTCATCGAAGATGGCAAAGCGTTCGTCTGTGACCTCAATGCCGATGAAGTTCGCGCCTATCGCGGCACGTTAACGGAACCGGGTCGTCCGTCTCCGTATCGGGATCGCAGCATCGCAGAGAATCTCGATTTGTTCGCACGCATGCGTGCCGGTGAGTTCCCCGATGGCGCGCGCACTTTGCGCGTCAAGATCGACATGGCCTCGCCCAACATCAATATGCGTGACCCTGCGATCTTTCGTATCAAACACGTCGAGCATCAAAACACCGGCAACGATTGGCCGATCTACCCGATGTACGACTATGCGCACTCCTTGAGTGATGCCATTGAAGGCATTACGCATTCTTTGTGCACGCTTGAGTTTGAAGATCACCGCCCCTTGTACGACTGGTGCGTGGATCACGTCGCATTGCATGAACATCCCGAACTGTTGAAGCCCATTACCGATAAGGGCTTTCCGAACGAGGCGGCAAAGCCGCGTCAGATCGAGTTCTCTCGTTTGAATCTCGACTACACCGTCATGAGCAAACGCAAGCTCATGGCTTTGGTGCAAGAGAATTTGGTCGATGGTTGGGATGACCCGCGTATGCCGACGCTGCAAGGCATTCGCCGTCGCGGCTACAGCCCGCAGGCGCTGCGCTTGTTCGTGTCGCGTTTGGGGTTGTCGAAACAAAATTCGACCATTGATTACACGGTGCTTGAAAACACGCTGCGTGAAGACCTCGACACGCGCGCTGAGCGTCGCATGGCGGTGATTGATCCCCTGCGCTTCGTTTTGACGAATCTGTCTGACGATCACACCGAACAACTCACCTTCCACAATCATCCGAAGAATGCAGCGTGTGGCGATCGCCAAGTAGCGTTCTCGAACACCGTGTATATCGACCGCGAAGATTTTGCGGAAGTGCCGCCGAAAGGCTGGAAACGATTGGTGCCAGAGGGTGAAGTGCGTTTGCGCGGTGCAGGTATCGTCAAGTGCACGGAAGTGATTAAAGATGCAGCCGGTCAAATCATCGAATTGCGCGGCACCTTGGATCTTGAATCACGCCCGGGCATGGCAGGTGCTGAGCGCAAGGTCAAAGGCACGTTGCATTGGGTGGATGCCAAGACAGGTGTGCCGACCGAATTCCGCCACTACGATCGTTTGTTCAAGGTCTCAAATCCCGACGACGACAGTGATGGCAAGAGCTATAAGGACCATTTGAACCCGGAGTCAAAGCAGGTTGCGCATGGCTTTGTAGAAGCATCCGCTGCACACGCGGCGCCGGAAATGTTTTATCAATTCGAGCGCATCGGTTATTACGTGGCCGATCGCAAAGATCACACGACGGTAGCGCCTGTGTTCAATCGAAGCGTGACCTTGCGTGACACTTGGATGCAAAAGTCGCAATGATGTCGGTACCGCTCCAACTTCACATTACGTTGCCGCAATGGATACATGACTATCCGTTTGAGGATGTGTACGCCAGCGACGAAGACAAAGTGGGATTGGCGATTGCGCTGTCGCGCATCAATGTTGAAAAGCGCTCGGGCGGGCCGTTCGGCGCCGCGATTTTCGCGCCGGATGATCGACTCATCGCCGTCGGCGTCAATCGTGTTTTGCCGCAATCCAATTCTGTGGCGCACGCTGAAATGATGGCTTTCATGTTGGCGCAGTCGCGCCTGCAAAGCGCACGCCTCAATGTAGCCATGGATGGCACCGATTGGCATCCGATTACATTGGCGACGTCTTCGCAACCGTGCTGTCAGTGTTTTGGCGCAAGTATCTGGGCAGGCATTGATCGCATGCTGATCGGTGCGCGCGCCGAAGACGTCATGGCGTTGACCTCATTTGACGAAGGCCCATTGCCGAATGATTGGCAAGGCGAGCTCGCCAAGCGCGGCATTCAACTGCAACACGATGTGTTGCGTGACGCTGCGTGCAATGTCTTGCGTGAATACACCGCACGCGAAGGCGGACATTACTGATGCAACAGGCGGGCGCCTTCGCCTGGTGTCGCGCCGGATTCGAACCCGACTTAGCGGCCGAATTGACGGACCGTGCGGCCGCGGCCGGCATCGCGGGCTATGCGCGCACCGAACGCGATTCGGGCTATGTCCGTTTCATTGTTGACGCGTCAGATGCCGAACGCGTTGAGCGTGCGGTGCCGTGGCGCGACACGGTGTTTTCGAGAAGCACGGTGTCGATGTTGGCGGAGTTGCAGATTGCCGATGCCACCGATCGCATTTCTCCGATGCTGCCTTACCTTGAAGGCCAGACCTTTAACGATGTGTGGGTCGAACATCCCGACTCCGACGCGGGCAAACCTTTATCAGGACTTGCACGCAGCTTAGGCAATGCCCTGCGCCCCGCGTTGAAACGCGCAGGCCTTTGGGCGCCCAACGCTGAGCGGCGATTGCATGTGGTCTTGCTGTCGGGCACACATTTGATCTTGGGCACAACACGCCCCGCGTTCGCCGCGCCTTGGCCACAAGGGATTCCGCGATTGCGAATGCTTGCAGAAGCCCCTTCACGTTCTGCGCTGAAACTTGAAGAGGCCTTCATGAGTTTGCTCAGCCCGCAAGAAAAAGCGTTGCACGTAAAAGAAGGCATGCGCGCGGCTGATTTAGGTGCTGCGCCTGGCGGCTGGACATGGGTGCTGCTGCGCGAAGGGATGCACGTAACGGCGATTGATAACGGCCCCTTGCGTGATCACGTGATGGCCACGGGCCGGGTGACGCATTTGCGCGAAGACGGTTTCAGTTGGCGCCCGCAGCAAACGCTCGATTGGATGGTCTGCGACATGGTGGAACAGCCGATCCGCGTGGCGTCACGCATGGCCACGTGGCTGCGCGAAGGCTGGTGTCGCAACAGCATTTTCAATTTGAAGCTGCCGATGAAAAAACGTTGGCTTGAAACACAGCGCTGTTTTGATTTACTCGAAACAGAAGCAGGACGACCTCTCGAGATTCGCGCCAAACAGCTCTATCACGACCGCGAAGAAATCACCGTGTACTGCCGCGTGCTCTGAATCAAATCCCCGCAGCGTGACGCCACAAGGCACGCTTAAGCGGACCCGATTTACCCGCAACGCCTAAGGCCGTGCCACGCACAATGCCAGCCAAGGGGTGCGTACTACGATAGACCTTGTTAATCGTTTCAAAGGCCATGGCAGAAACGACATTGTCACTCTTGCGATGACGCGCCCAGCGCGCAAGTCGAGACGGCGCGTCGAACGCTTGCTTTCGCGCTGCCGCGTCACGCACGCTCGCCAACAAAGCCGACACATCACGCAGACCCAAGTTGACGCCCTGACCCGCGAGCGGATGGACGACGTGCGCGGCGTCGCCAATGACCAAAATGCGTCCTTTTATTTGCGTGTCGACCAATTGCCTGCGCAGTGGAAAGCTCGCGCGATCGGACGCCAAGGTCAGGTCTCCTAAGCAACGGTCTGAAGCACGCGTCACTGCGTGATTGAAAGCCGCCTCGTCCATACGGGACATGGCTTCCGCTTGCGCTTGCGGCAAGGTCCAAACGATCGACACGCGATTGCCTTCAACTGGTAGCAGCGCGAGGGGTCCTTCCGGCAAAAAGCGCTGAAAGGCCGTGTCTTCGTGCGCGCGTTCAGTGGAGAGATACGCGACCAAGCCACGCTGTTCGTAGTCTTCGGTATTCACTGCAATGCCGGCGAGTTCGCGCAGCTTGGAATTGCCACCGTCCGCTGCAATCGCAACACGACAGTCCACGCCTCGCCCGGACTCAAAACGAATACGGACGCCTGATGCATCTTCACGGATGGATTCGACGCGTTCGGGGCAATGCGTTTCGATCCCTACACGATCCAACGCTTGCCAAAGTCGATCGATCAACAACGCATTCTCAATGATCCAACCAAGTTGCGGTGTGCCCATGCGATCGGCGTCGAACGAGAGTGTCGAGGCGCTTAAGGCATCCCATACATGCATATGTCGGTAGGCGTGTGCGCGTGCGTTCGATACCTCTTGCCACACGCCAAGGTCTTCAAATAACGCTTGGTTATCGGGCGCAAACGCAAAGACACGCAAATCCGGCGAATCGGCGTGCCAGGTCGCGGGCGCGTTGGCTTCAACGATCGCGACACGCAGCCCTGCTTTTGACAGCGCCAGCGCGCAACAAGCACCGACGACCCCGCCACCGACAACAACAACATCGAGTTGACTCATTGCGCTGCCCCTCTGTGTCGGCAGAGTTCGGGCACGTGCCCGCGATAGCCCATGGCACCCCCGACAATGTGTGATTGCACCCATTGTGTTTTCAATGCAGCAAGCGCCACGCTTCGGAACGGACGCAACAACGACGTGTCATTGGCCGAGATGCGTGCAAGACCATCTGAGATACGCACGGTTTCCAAACGATCTTCCGCGCGCTTCGATGCATAGGTGGCGAGCATGTCGGCGTCGCCCAAAGATGCACGATGCGCTTGAATACATTCCACCAAGGTCAATGCATCTCGAAAACCCAAGTTGAAGCCTTGCGCGCCGACGGGATGAATTGTTTGCGCCGCATTACCCACCAGCACAGCGCGTGGCGCATGCAAGGCCGTCGCCATGACGCGCCGAATGGGATAGCGACTGCGCTCACCGGCCGACAAGAAGCGCCCCGCGCGCCAACCAAACACGCGTTGGATCCGCGCGACATAGTCCGCCTCATTCAAAGCGGCCACGTCATCGGCATGCGCGCGTGCAACACCGTGCACCACACCGAAGTGACGATCGCCTCGCGGCAACACTGCCGTGGGCCCTTCCGGCGTCAAACGCTCCCATGCGGTGCCGTCAGGCGCTTTGGCCGTTCGCATCCGACAGACAAAAAGGTCTTGCTCGTAGTCGAAGGTCTCTGCCTGTATAGACAATGCATCGCGCACCGCGCTCTGCGTGCCGTCTGCACCGATCAACAATTGGCACGACAGCGTTTGACGCTCACCCGCCGTCGAAATTTCAAGCTCGCGATGGGTGGCGGTCAATCGTGTGGCTTCGAAGCGCGCGGGTCGATAGCGCGTGATCGCGAGCTTCGAAAGCTGCTGCTCAAGCGCTTCACCCAAATCACGCGCAACCACAACGCGACCGAAGACCTCGCGGTGATAGTCCGACGCTTCGAGCTTCACTTGGCCAAAATCACCCACGCGGCTGATGTGTATGCGTTGAATGGCACCGATGGGTGCTTTCAACGCACGCCACACCCCTAAATTCTGAAGTCCGTTGATCGTTGCTTCGGCGCAACTCAAATTGCGCTCGTCAAATACCGGCGGCATTGCGCCTGTCGGCGTGGCTTCAACCATCGCAATGTTGAGCCCTGTAGGCGCCAAGGCGATCGCGAGGCTTGCGCCGACGAGGCCGCCGCCGATGATGACAATATCGTGTTCAGCATGCATGTCGGCATGATACCGCCGCCTTGCTGGGAGCTTGCGCTAGAATTGCAAGTTCAGAGGAGAAACACATGCACGCCAACGAAATTCGCCGTTCCACCGCCGTCGACGCAAGCATTCTTGCTGTGTTGGCCTTGGTCATGGCCGTCACCCGCCTTCATCACTTCAACGCAGTGCCGGATGCTTCTTGGGCCGTGTTCTTCGTTGCGGGTTTCTATTTGCGTCGTTGGACTGCGTGGGCTTTCCCCGCATTGATGCTGTTGTCAGTCGCGGTGGACTACGCCGTCATTTCCGCCTCCGGCCTCGATTTCATGAAGCACTATTGCGTGTCGATCGGCTATTGGGCGCTCATTCCCGCTCACTTCGCCATGTGGGCAGGTGGTGCATTGATGAACAATGTCACGGCACGCCCGGTGAGCCAGCGTTTGGCCGCTCTGGTGGTGTCAGTCGTGGTGTCTGTGGTGGTGTGCCACGCTTTTGCACAAGGCGGCTTCTACTGGTTGAGCCCCGCCATCAGCCGCCCGGATTTTGCCGGCTGGTTTAAGAACTACACCGATTGGCTGTTGCCCTACATGGGCGTGGCTGCTGCCTATATCGGCACCGCGACGCTGTTGCACGCGATTGCTGTCAAGACCTTGGGGTTCGAGGGCGCCGCGCGCGCTCGCGTGCGCAAGTAAGTCGTCATGGGCAACCGTCTCTCCAAGATCTATACCCGTACCGGCGATGACGGTACGACCGGTCTGGGAGACGGCAGCCGAATCGACAAGGATTCCGCCCGCGTCACCGCCTATGGGACAGTGGACGAAGCCAATTCCTGTATCGGTCTAGTGTTGGCGAGTGAGGTTTCCGACGAGATCGCGACCTTGCTCGTGCGCGTGCAGCACCAATTGTTCGATTTGGGCGGCGAATTGTGCATTCCGGGCCATGCGGCGATTTTTGATCGGGATATCGACGCGCTCGAGGTCCAGCTCGACCATTTCAATGACGATTTGCCGCCTTTGAAGGATTTCATTCTGCCGGGCGGTGGTGAGGCCGCAGCCCGCTGCCATATCGCCCGGACCGTCGTTCGCCGCGCAGAAAGAGAAACCGTCACCTTGTCTCGTGCCGAGACCGTGCGGCCTGAAGCCATTCGTTATCTCAACCGTCTGTCAGACCTGCTGTTCGTGCTCAGTCGCGTTCTGGCACGCAACAGCGGCCACGGCGAAGTGATCTGGGAACACGATCGCCGCAAGGTTTAATCGCGGTCTTTGAAGTCCAAAGACGCCGAATTGATGCAATAGCGGGCGCCCGTCGTCTCGCGCGGACCATCTGGAAACAGGTGTCCAAGATGCGAATCGCACTTGGCACAGCGCACTTCGACCCGACGCATCCCGTGGCTTTCGTCCAGGTGCTCGGTCACTGCGCCTGCCGCCAGCGCACGGTCATAGCTCGGCCAACCGCTGCCTGAGTCGAACTTGTGCGCAGAATCGAACAACGGCGCGTGACAGACCACACAGCGGTAAATGCCGTCCGCGTGGTGATCCCAGTACTGACCGGTAAAGGCCCGTTCTGTGGCGGAGCAGCGGGTCACCGCAAATTGCTCCGGGGTCAGCCGTTCGCGCAGGGTGTCTTCGTCTTCCGAGGGACCCGTCGTCATGGTGCACTCCTTCAATGAACGCGTCACCCGTAAATGAATGACACAGCCCTGATGATTGCCCATCTACGCCGGATGCGTCAAAGTAGTTCGCTGAATAGATAAGGATATTTCCGCGCGTGCGACTTTCCCTTCGACTGTTGCCCCTGACGCTCGCCATTTGGACGGCCCTTCCGGCGTATGCCGAAGACAAGATTCCGATTAATTGGAAACGCTGTCCCATTGAAGATGCGGTGCCGGTGTTCAAAGACCCTCAACCCACCGGCGACGACACCAAGGTGAAGCGCAACACGTTGCCGACCACCTTGGAAGGTGATGAGCAATTCGGCACCATCGACATCCCGATTTTTTCGGGTGAAGTCAATTTGAATCGAGGCAATCAGTTTCTCGGTACTGACAAACTGACCTTCAATAAGAACGACAACACCTATGTCGCTGAAGGCCATGTGCGTTACCAAGACGCGAACTTGCGCGTCGTGGCCGAACGCGCCCACGGTAATCAAGATACCGACGAGCACACCATCGAAGACATGCGCTACCAATTGGTCAGCCGACGTGGCAACGGTATTGCAGACAAGATCGACATCAAGGGCGACTTGGGCGAAATGCACGGCGCCACGTATTCGACGTGCCCGCCGGATGCGCGCCATTGGCAGCTCGAGGCGCGTGAGATCGATATCAACAACGAAGAAGGCATGGGCGTAGCCCGTGGCGCCAAGTTGCGTATCGGCAGAGTACCTGTGTTGTATTTGCCCTTCTTCGCCTTTCCTGTCGACGGTCGCCGTCGCACCGGCTTGCTGTACCCAAGCATTTCGACCACGGGCCGTAACGGCTTGGATTACAAGCAGCCGATTTATTTGAATCTCGCACCGAACTACGACTTGACCCTGTACCCGCGGATCATGTCCAAGCGTGGCGGTGCGTTGGGTGCCGAGTTCAGATATCTCAACGCCGCCGGTGAAGGCACGATTGCCGGCAACTACATGCCGGACGACAAATTGCGTAATCGATCACGCGGTTCGTTTGTCTTCAATGGCTATCAAAATCTGTCTCAACATTGGCAGGCGCGTGCGGGTTTGGTGTGGCTGTCTGATCCACGTTATCTGGAAGACTTCAACAACTCATCCGCCGGTATTGCCAACTACAACGTGTTGAGCTCGGTCGGTGTGTATGGCAACGGTCGCTTCTGGAACGCCGGCATCATGGCGGACCGCTATCAGTTGGCGGATTACACCTTGACCAATGCCAGCTTGCCCTACGACCGCATGCCCCGTTTGTACTTCAATTGGGATCAACCGCTGGGTAGCCTGTTCCGCGTCGGTATCGATGCAGAAGCTGTGCGGTTTTCTCACCAAAGCTATCGACCCCTTCTGGCCGGTGGCGCTTTGGGTGCGACGACGGATATTCCCGGCGGTTCTCGTTTAGACCTCAAGCCGTTCATCAGCATGGAAGTCGAACGCGATGCTTGGTATGTCCGTCCGACAGTGGCGTGGCGACATACCTCGTATCAGCTCGATTCAAAGTTGGCTGATCAAATGGCTTTGGGGAATGCGACGCGATACGCGGCGGAAACCGGGACGGCGGTGACGCCCGCATTGGTGGCGCGCTATCGCGCGGCAAATCCGACCCGCAATTTGCCCATCTTGTCGCTCGATACCGGCCTGTACTTCGATCGTGCGTTCAAGTTCCGGGATACCGCGTACACGCAAACCTTGGAGCCGCGCCTGTTCTATCTGCATGTGCCTTATGAAAACCAAGATGCACTGCCGATTTTCGACACCAATGCATTGAGCTTTAGCTGGGGCCAGTTGTTCCGTGACAACCGCTACTCCAGTGCAGACCGTCAGGCGGATGCGAATCAGATCACGGCAGCTATTTCAAGCCGCGTGCTGCGCCAGAACGATGGTCACGAAGTCTTGAATGTGAGCTTCGGACAGATTCACTACTTGAGCGATGCGCGTGTGCGCTTGCCGTGGGAGAACACCATTGAAAAGGGTGCTTCGGCCTACGTTGCAGATGCCAACTGGTCACCGAACGATCGCTGGCAGTTTGGCGCGTCGATGCAGTGGAACCCGAAGATCAAACGTCGCGATCTCGCCAGTGCCCGTGGTCGCTACTTGTTTGGTGATGGCGGCATTGTGAACTTGGCCTATCGCTATCGCCGCGATTTGCTTGAGCAGGCGGATTTTTCTTTTGTCTATCCGATCAGCAATGCATGGAGCATCGTCGGACGACACTATTACTCATTGAAAGACAACAAGGCCATCGAAACTTTGGGCGGCTTTCAGTACGACAGTTGTTGTATTGCCATTCGCGTTGTCGGCCGTCGCTATATTGCGACTCGCGAAGGCGATCTCAAGAACGGCATCATGCTTGAATTCGAGCTGAAAGGCTTGGGCTCTGCCGGCCAGGACACGAAGCGGACCCTGCGCCGTGCTATTCTCGGCTACCACCGAGACGACCTCTATCTCATCCCGCCCGAAACCGCTACGGGCCAGACAGTTTCGGATCCGGATCCGACCACTTTGCCATGAAGAAATTTGCATTCCTTTTGATCGCTGCGCAGTTGGTGTTTGCTACACCGGCGCTCGCCCAATCCATCGACAGCATCGCTGCTGTGGTGAATGAAGACGTGATCTTGCGTAGCGAGGTCAAGTTGGCGACTGACAACATCGTTGCACAGAACGCTCAACGCGCCGCCGACCTTCCCCCGCGTGACATTCTCGAGCGCCAAGTGCTTGAACGCTTGATCATGATGCGTTTGCAAATTGCACGCGCAAACTCGAGCGGCATGCGCGTGGAAGATGCGGAAGTCGATCAAGCTGTCGCGAGTATTGCGCAGCAAAATAATCTGACCACCGCGCAATTGGTGAGCCAAGCGACGCAAGGTGGCATGAGCGAAAAAGCATTCCGCAAGACGATTGCAGATGAATTGCTTCTGCAGCGTATGAAAATGGCTTATGCGCAAAGCACAATCCGCGTCAGTGAGAGCGAAGTGGATAACGTGCTCTCGTCACTGTCCAAAGGCGGTACGCAGTATCACTTGGCGAATATCGTCGTGACCCTGCCTGAAGGCGCGACGTCCGAACAAATTGAACTCGGCCAGAAGAAGATTGACGGCATCAAGGCGCAAATCGACCGTGGCGAAATGGACTTTACCGCTGCGGCGATGCGCTATTCAAATGCCCCGAATGCATTGGATGGCGGTGACCTGGGTTGGCGCGCAATCGAAGAAGTCCCCCCCGCATTTGCCCAGCAATTGGTCAACATGCAGCAGGGCGAAATCTTGGGCCCCGTGCGCGGCACCACAGGCTTCCAATTGTTGAAGCTGGTGGATATCCGCCAAAACGCAGCCGGCACCAACACGGTGACGCAGTACCGGATTCAACAGATCTTGATTAAGTCGGCCGACCCCGCCAACGACAACGCGGCACGTGCAAAGGCAGAAACCTTGCGCGCCCGTTTAGTGGGTGGTGCGGATTTCGCCAAACTCGCGAAATCGGACTCGGATGATGCGGCCACCAAGGATCGTGGCGGTGAAATTGATTGGCGCAGCCAAGATGCATTGGGTGAAGTCGGTGCGACTGTTGCCGGTTTGGCCGACAACGCAGTGAGCGAACCGATTCAAACCGCAGAAGGCTGGGTCATCGTGAAGCGCTTGGGCACGCGACAAGGCGTCGCTGCGAGTGACGATCAACGCGCGCAGGCGCGCGACATGATTGGCCGCCGCAAGCTCGAAGAGTCGTATGACCGCTTCTTGCGCGAAATGCGCGGTGAGGCCTACATCGACATCCGTCGCGCCGATGGCAGCTCAGAGTCCACGCCGGTCGCCACGCCGGCAGCCACGCCGGCGAATTGAGGCCATCGATGTCTTCCCCTCGGCTCGCCGTCGTACTGGGTGAGCCAGGTGGTATCGGCGCAGAACTGTGCGCCCACCTGTCACAAGACCTTGCCCGTGCGCAGCTGTGCACGGTGTTCGGCAGCGCCGAGGTGCTCCGCGCGGGTGCTGCAGCGATTGGCAAAACCATTGAGTGCATAGACGCAGAAGCGGTGCCGCACGAGGCGGGCCAACTGCGCGTGGTCGATTTTCCAGTGTCGACGCATACATTCGGTACCGCGCACCCTGCAAATGCGGCCGCTGTGATGACGGCTTTGCACGCGGCCATCGATGCCTGCTTGGCAGGCAAATTCGACGGACTTGTAACGGGCCCATTGAACAAGGCGAGCATTCACGCCGGCGGCTTCGACTACACCGGCACCACTGAAGTGTTGGCAACACGATGCGGCCGCGACGTCGTCATGATGCTGGCGCGCGACGATTTACGTGTCGCTTTGGTCACGACGCATCTGCCTTTGCGTGACGTGCCGGATGCGATTACCGCGGACAGCCTTGCGCGAACGATTCGTATCACGCACGCTGCTTTGATCGAACAGTTCGCTTGCGCTGCCCCGCGATTGGCCATCCTGGGCTTGAATCCGCATGCGGGCGAAGACGGCGTCTTGGGTCGCGAAGAAATTGACATCATCGTGCCGGTCTTGGAGAGCTTGCGTGCAGAAGGCATGCATCTCATCGGGCCCTTGCCCGCGGATACGGCTTTCTTACCTTCAAAGCGCGCGTCATTTGATGCTGTGATCGCGATGTATCACGATCAAGGTCTCCCCGTGCTGAAATCGGGCGGATTGGACGAAGCCGTGAATATCACCTTGGGACTGCCCTTCCCGCGCGTCGCCGTTGACCACGGCACGGCCTTGGATATTGCGGGGCTAGGCATTGCGCGCCCGCATAGCTTTCTGCGCGCCATCGACCAATGCGCGTCCCTCGTACACCTGCGGACTTCTCAGCCATGAATGCATCACCCGCCTTTCAACCGGGTGCGAAGAAGCATCTGGGTCAAAATTTCTTGCATGACTCGGCGGTCATCGACCGGATTGTCCAAGCGATCGCGCCAAAGGCCGGCGATGCACTCGTTGAGATCGGTCCCGGCCAAGGTGCGCTGACATTTCCGCTGTTGCGCGCTCATGGTGCGCTGACGGCCATTGAGTTCGATCGCGACATCATTGCGCCGCTCAGTGCGCGTGCGTCTGAACATGGCACGCTCCGTTTGATCAATGCAAACGTGTTGGATGTCGATTTCACCGCATTGGCCGCGGAATTGAACGCACCGCGCATTCGTTTGGTCGGCAATTTGCCTTACAACTTGTCGTCGCCCATCTTGTTTCATGCGGTCGATCACTTGGCTGCGATCCAAGACATGCATTTCATGCTGCAAAAGGAAGTCGTCGAACGCATGGCGGCCGAACCGGGCAGCAAGGTCTATGGTCGCCTGAGCGTGATGCTGCAAGCGGTATGCCATGTTGTGCCGCTCTTTGTCGTGCCGCCGCATGCGTTTCGACCCGCACCCAAAGTGGACTCGGCGATTGTCCGTTTGGCGCCGCGCGATCCTGCAAGCATCGGCATCGCGCATCCGAAAGTTTTTGCACACGTGGTGCGTGCAGCATTCGGCCAGCGCCGCAAAACCTTGCGCAATGCATTAAACGGCGTGGCGTCACCCGAACAAATCATTGCCACAGGCTTGAAACCCGAAGTGCGCGCAGAACAGGTCTCGGTCGCCGAATTCATAGATTTGGCCAATCGTGTGGGCCGCGAAACGGCCTGATCGTCCGGTTCACAAGCAATTGCCTAAAATGGTGGCATGACGCAAGTGACCCACTACGCAATGGATGTTTCGGTCGCCACCGAATACTTGGATGAAGAATCTTCAGCCAGTGAATCTCGCTTTGTCTTCGCCTACACCATTCGAATCGAGAATCTCGGTAGCCTGCCTGCACGGCTCTTGCGTCGCCACTGGCGCATCACCGATGCCAATGGCGAGGTTGAAGAAGTCCATGGCGAAGGCGTGGTTGGCGAGACGCCTTGGTTGCGTCCGGGTGAGGGCTTCGAGTATGTCTCGGGCGTTGTATTGACCACGCACGTCGGCACCATGGAAGGCAGCTACGATTTGATCGCGGACGACGGCACTGAATTTGCCGCTACAATTCCACGGTTCATGTTGACAGTGCCGCGCACGCTGCACTGACCGGGGAGAGATCAAGATATGGCCGTGTGGGCAATCGGCGATCTGCAAGGTTGCTACGACACTACACAACGTTTGCTTGAACGCATTCGCTTCGATCCCGCGCGCGATCAACTTTGGTTTTGCGGTGATCTGGTCAATCGCGGTGGGCAGTCGTTAGAAACACTGCGGCTGGTGCATAGCTTGCGCAAGAACGCCAAGGTCGTCTTGGGCAACCATGATCTGTCCCTCATCGCCATCGGCGAACGCACGGTGGATGAAAAGCGTCGGGTGAATCCAGACTTGCAACGCGTCGTATTTGCTGAAGATGCACCTGAGCTTTTGGCGTGGTTGCGGCAACGTCCGTTGGCGCATCACGATGCCGAGCTCGGCTGGTTGATGGTGCATGCAGGCATTGCGCCGAATTGGTCACTCGAAGACACGCTGACCTATGCACGCGAAGTGGAAGTCAGACTGCGCGGTGGCAGCTATCGTAAATTGCTGCGCGCAATGTACGGCAACCGCCCCATGTTCAATGCGAAGCTACGTGGCTTCGACCGCTATCGCGCGATCATCAATGTTTTTACGCGTATGCGCTATTGCACGTCGCGTGGCCGTATCGCCTTCGAAGAAAAAGGCGTGCCCGGCTCACAGCCGATTGGTTTGTACCCGTGGTTCTCGGTTCCGGGCCAGGCGGTGCGTGATGTGCGTATCGTCTGTGGTCACTGGAGCGCGCTCGGCTTGTCTATCAGCAGCAATGTCCACGCCATCGATACAGGCGCGGTGTGGGGCGGCAAATTGACGGCCCTACGTTTAGACGGTGATGAGTTTGAACTGCGTCAGGTGCGCGGTCGCATGCTCGACCCGAGTCAAGCGGCAGCGATTGAAGAGTAGTCGACGAATTCGAAGTTGAAGGCGTGTTTTGCGTCTGCCAAGTGACTTGAACGACTGTCTACACGCCACTGTGAGAGATCGAACGCGGGGAAGAAGGCATCTGCGCCTTGCACAATCGTATCGACATACGTGAGATGCAGCCGGTGTGCGCTCGGCAAGGCTTGCGCAAACACATCCCCACCACCGATCACGCAGAGCTCTGGATGACCCTCTGCCAGTGTCAGCGCGGACTCGAACGAGTCGACGGCTTGCATACCTTCAAACGGCACGCGTCCGCTACGAGTGAGCACCCAGTTGGGACGGCCGGGCAAGGTGCGACCCAAAGATTCGGCCGTCTTGCGCCCCATCAAAATGGGCTTGCCGAGCGTTAACGCCTTGAAGCGCTTCAGATCATCCGGCAAATGCCACGGCAAGGTGTTGTCCTTGCCAATGGCGCGGGCGCGGTCCATCGCAACAATCAAACTGATCCGAGTCAAACGGCCACCGGTGCCTTAATGGCCGGCAACGGATCGTAGCCATCGATCCGGAAATCTTCGAACTTGAACGCAAAGATATCTTTGACGTCCGGGTTCATATGCAGGGTGGGCAATGCACGCGGCGCGCGTGACAACTGCTCATCCGCTTGTGCGAAGTGATTGCTGTACAAATGCGCATCACCCAAGGTGTGCACAAAATCACCGACACCGAGGCCAGTCGCTTGCGCAATCATGTGGGTGAGCAAGGCATAACTCGCAATATTGAACGGCACGCCCAAGAAAATATCGGCGCTGCGTTGATACAGCTGGCAACTCAATTTGCCATCGGCGACATAGAACTGAAACAAGGTGTGACACGGCATCAGCGCCATCTTGTCGAGCTCGCCGACATTCCATGCACTCACCACCAAGCGGCGTGAGTTCGGATTGCGTTTGATCTCTTCGACCAACCACGTGATTTGATCGACCGTGCTGCCATCAGCTGCCGCCCAACTCCGCCATTGCTTCCCGTACACGGGGCCAAGCTCACCCTGCGCGTCGGCCCATTCGTCCCAAATCGAAACGCCGTTCTCTTTGAGATACGCAATATTGGTTTCACCGCGCAAGAACCACAACAGCTCATGGATAATCGAACGCGTGTGCAACTTCTTCGTCGTGCACATCGGAAAGCCTTCGTTCAAATCAAAACGCATTTGATAGCCGAAGACACTGCGCGTGCCCGTACCGGTGCGATCGCCCTTCTCAGTGCCGTGGTCGCGCACATGGCGTAAGAGGTCCAGATACTGCTTCATGCGCTCGCTTCCGGCAACGCACGATGCAACACCGGCGCTCTGCGCGAATACACCACCAAGGCAATCCCGGCCAAGATCAACGGCACGCTAAGCACCTGCCCCATCGTCAACCAACCGAATGCCAAGTACCCGTGGTCGCCAATCTGCGCATCCGGCACGCGAACGAATTCCACGATGAAACGGAACACCCCGTACAGGGCCAAGAAAACACCCGAAATGAAATACCTCGGACGCTCGCGCTTGGACAAGAACCAGAGCACAAGGAACAGCACCACACCTTCCAAGAACGCCTGATACAGCTGCGACGGATGACGCGCAAAGCTATTCAGTGCCCCACTCGCCCATTCGTGCTTCAAGCTCACGGCATCCATGCGCGCGTATTCGGCAGGCAGCGCGCTTGGGAAAATAACGCCATAGGCCGCATCGGTCGGCTTGCCCCAGAGCTCACCATTGATGAAATTGCCCAAACGACCGAAGCCCAGTCCCGGCGGTACAAGCGGCGCGATGAAGTCGCCGACATCAAAGAAATGCAGATGATGTTTGCGCGCCCAAATCCAAGTCGCGATGATCACACCGGCGAGGCCGCCGTGAAAGCTCATGCCGCCTTCCCAAACGCGAAGGATCTGCAAGGGATGGCTGATATAGGTCTGAAGGTCGTAGAACAGCACATAGCCGATTCGACCGCCCAAGATCACGCCGACCATGCCATAGAACATCAAGTCGCCGTAGCCGACCTCATTGACGCCAGGCAGGTAACCCGCGCGGATCCGCTTACGTCCCAGCCACCACGCCACGAAGAAGGCCAGCAGATACATGAGGCCGTACCAGTGGACCTTCAGCGGACCAAGTGCGACGGCGATGGGATCCAACTGGTGCAAATAGGGCATGAGGTCGCTGCTAGTCAAAGTAAGCCACTATTCTGCCAAACCTTTGCCTAACGGAGAATGCGCGGCGGATTCGGCAGTTCGTCTTCGTCTACTGTGCCTGCTTGCTGAGGAAAATGTGCGGCAATGAGTTCACTCGCTGCCTCAATGCCCCGCTTGACCGCCTCGGTGTGCTCGCCGAGCTGAAACTGCCCTTCCATCAACTGGCACACACCGCGCCACTGTTCCACGCTCACGAAGGCATCAAACCCGCGATCCGCAATGATTTCAATCCGGTGTTCCGCGAGCAGCACGTAGATCAGTACGCCGTTGTTTTGCGCCGTGTTCCACACATGCAGATTTGCAAATGCGGCGAGCGCGCGATCGCGGGCGCTGACGTCACGCCAAATGTCGCGGATGGGCAAATCGCCTTCTACGGCAAACATGATTTCGCCGCTGTGTTGCAATTCGCAGGCCGCAATGGTCGCGCCGATGGCTTCGAGGGCGCGCGCATTGAAGGTGCGCGCCGCAGGTGCCGCGCACAGATGTTTGAAGATGCGAGAGAGCTTTGACATCACCAGCCCCCCGAGGCGCCACCGCCCCCGCTCATACCGCCGCCACCGCTCCAGCCGCCGCCTCCACCGCCACTCCAGCCACCGCCGCTCCCACCGCCCCAACCACCACCGCCCCAACCACCACCGCCGCCGCCCCACCCACCGCCGCCCCAGCCGCTACGGTCGGCAAATCGTGCGCCGTTGCCGGTGGCGAAGCCGATGAAGAGCCCGGCAATGCCACCCAGGACGGCCGCAAACACAACGGGCGCAGAGAGAAACGCCGCAAGCGCGGCCAGAGCGCCCACCGCGGGCACGCGGACAAGCTTCGGCAGCCACGCTAAGAGCGCCCGCGCAAACACCGCCACGAACATCGCAAGCATCACAGCGCCGAATATGTCGTCCGATCGATCACGGGTTTGCTGCGAACGCGCCATGGGCGGCGGCAAGGGCTCCCCATCGATCAATTTGACGAGGGCTGCACTCGCGTCTTTCAAGCCACCACCGAAATCGCCTTGGCGGAACTTCGGCACCATGTATTCCTGAATCACGCGCGCGCTCGTGGCGTCGGGAATAGCGCCCTCCAAGCCGTAGCCCACTTCGATGCGCATTTGGCGATCGTTCTTGGCGACCAAGACCAGCACGCCATCATTGACCTTCTCGCGCCCCACATGCCACTGCTTGAAGGCTCGGTTGGCATAACTGGAGATGTCCTCCGGTTGAACCGTCGGAATGATCAGAATTTGGAGTTGACTGCCTTTCCGCTGCTGCAAGGCCAAGGCTTGTTGTTCAAGCGCAGTTTTATCTTCTGCCGACAGCGTGCCCGTGGTGTCGACCACGGGCGAATCCATTGGCGGGATCTCGGCCAGTGCCTGCGCGAATGCAGGCACACACGCCACGCCCAATACGAGCGCGAACAGCCACTGGCGAATACGAGGGCTCACGAGGGATCCACGCGCCCTAAGGCGCGACTGCTCACTTGGATGCAGGTGCAGGTTGTTGTCCACCAAAATCTACAGTGGGTGCATGTTGGATTTGTGCTTCGTTCTCAACAGCGAAGTTTGCCTTCGGTGAATAACCGAACATCATCGCCGTGAGGTTGACCGGAAACTTGCGGATGTAGGTGTTGTAGTCCTGCACGGTTTCGATGTAGTTCTTGCGCTCTACAGAAATGCGGTTTTCGGTACCTTCGAGCTGCGCCTGCAATTGCAGGAAGTTTTGGTCAGCTTTTAATTGCGGATAATTTTCCGACACCATCAACAAGCGACCGATTGCACCTTGCAGTTGCGTTTGCGCGTCTTGGAATTGTTTGACCGATGCGGGATCGTCCGCATTGACATTGATGGAACCGACCTTCGAACGGGCCTCCGTCACTTCGGTCAGAACGCGCTCTTCGTGCGAGGCATAGCCCTTCACCGTGTTGACCAAGTTCGGCACCAGATCTGCACGTCGCTTGTATTGGTTCAGCACTTGGGACCAGGCGGCTTTCACGCCTTCATCTTTTTGTTGGATGGTGTTGTAACCGCAGCCAGACAAAAAGGACGCGAGCAGAACGACGAGGAGGATGCGCAAAGACATAGGATGAATCCAAATTGAATCAATGGCACATCATCGAAAACAAAATGTAATGACAAGGTGAAGTAGGCAGAAAACCCTTACAGAACACGGGGGATCAGGATCAGTCCCCAGACCAGCAAGACGGTCATCATGCAGACGAAAACCGCCGCCGAGCCCATGTCTTTGGCGCGGCCTGCCAGCTCGTGAAATTCTGCGCCGTAGCGTTCAATCACTGCCTCCACGGCCGAATTCATCAACTCCATCGCCATGACGGGGAGCAAGACGCCGCACAGCAGCGCACGCTCGACCGGCGTTTGACCCAGCCACAGACCAAGTGGAAACGCGAAGACGAATAAGACCACTTCCAATCGAAATGAAGACTCATGGAGCCAGGCGGCTTTAAGTCCTTTGAGCGACCACACGGTTGCGTTGTAGATGCCGCGGGGACCGCGGGGAAGGTGTCCGAGTGAGTCTGCCATGCGCTCGATTCTGCCACAGACCTTAGGTTTTAGCGGGCACCTGCCGGAAACCCAAGGTCGCAATCGTCCCTTCCGACAATCGACTGCGCAGGCTCAAGGTCCAACCAATGCGATCGACCAATCGACGGACCACGTTCAAGCCAAGACCTTTCGCGTTCTGACGAGAAATGTCTTCGCGGAAGAACGGATCAAAGACGCGCGCCAAGGTATCGGCGCTCATGCCGATGCCGGTATCGATGATGTCGATCGAGTTGTCGCGCAGAACGACATTGATATTGCCGCGCTCGGTGAAGCTCACGGCGTTCTCAAGCAATTCATTCAATACAACCGCAAGCATGCGCGGCGGTGCTTCAACCATCGGATTCGCACGGGCGTCCAAGTGGATTTCCAAGGCGGGGTTGTCAACGTGATCGCGGATGCGCGCGATGGCCTCTTCCACGACGGGCAGTGCGTAGAACTGGTCGACTTCGATTTCAACATTCGGATGGCGTGCCAGCACGAGCAGGGATTCAACAAGCCCTTCCATTTCGCGCGTGACCTGATCGATTCTCGAGAGCGCGCGCGTACCGCGTTGGGACAGCTCTGGCTCCAAGGTGAGCATGTCGTGTGCCATGCGCACCACGGTCAACGGTGTGCGCAACTCGTGACTGGCATCACGGGTGAAATTGCGCTCGCGCTCCACGAAGGTATTCATACGACCGGCCATGTCGACGACGGCGTTGCGTAAGCGCTCCACTTCACGAATTTTGCTTTCACCGCATGCGGTGTATTTGAGCTGCGCCACTTCGCCACGTTCGGGGTCCCAGCGATCAACGGCATGCGAGAACTCAACCAAAGGCAGCATCAATCGCCGCAATCGGCGGTTGGTGAACGCAATCATCGCCCAGACGGCAATCAAGGACATCAAGCCCGACAGCACGGTAATGCCCACAACAACGCGATCCAACAAAGAGCGCGTGGTGACTACAAAAATCTTGCCGGGGGCTCGGTCGCCTACGTACACGACCTTGTCGGCCTGCAGCCAGCTCTCTTGATTCAAACGATGGAATCCACTCGACATTACGCGTAGTTCGGCGGGTACTTGGTCAGGCTGTGACCCTACCGGTACGAAGTAGGCTTCGTAACTCAAACCTTTTGGCAAGGGGGCTTTCGGATTGCGCTCGATCAAGGCCCAAAGTTGCGTGACTTCCGTGCGAATGCGATCACGCAGCAAATACTCGCTGATCGCCTTACTACCAATGAAGGTACCGGCGACCAGCAACAAGGCAACACCCAACGCTTGCAGGATGAAGTGGCGGCGTAATTGGTGGTGGAGCCGTTGTGGAGTTTTTGCCACGACCGCGCGTCAAGTTGGCGGTTGGTCGATGTCCGCGATGCGGTAACCCGCACTTTGCACGGTGTGCAGCAATTGTTTCTTGAAGGGTTTGTCGATGATCTTTCGCAAGTTGTACAGATGGCTGCGCAAGGTATCGGAGTCCGGAAGGCTATTGCCCCAGATCTCGCGTTCAATGTCGTGGCGACCCACGACGCGCGGCGATTCTCGCATCAAGATCGTCAGCAACTTCAGGCCGATCGGCGACAACAACAGTTCGGTGCCGCCGCGCGTGGCGCGAAGGCTGCCCGGGTCGAGCACCAAGTCACCGACCTTCAACACTTCGGATCCGACTTGACGGCGTTCACGACGGATCAAGACGCGCAGGCGCGCTTCCAATTCTTGAATCGCAAAAGGTTTGGTCAGGTAGTCGTCCGCACCCGCAGAGAGGCCGGTCAACTTTTCGTCCAAGGTATCGCGCGCCGTGAGCATCAGGATCGGTGTGGAGCGGCGCGCTTCTTCACGAAGCTTCTTACACACCTCAATGCCGTCCATGCGCGGCAACATCAAGTCGAGGACGATCACGTCATAGGTGTTTTCGGTGGCCAAGCGATAGCCATCGAGGCCGTCTTGGGCGTAGTCCACTTCGAAGCCACGGCTTTCGAGAAACTCACCGACCATTTCGGAAATGTTGCGATTGTCTTCGACAATGAGGACAAGACCGCCCTCTTGTTGCGTTGTAGTCATCGGAAGCGCTCCCTTTCAGCTTTGTGAAAGATGACCGTCTTCACGTGGAAATCATGTGAAATCGCAGTGCAACAAATAAACGGTTCAGCGCGAAATCGGCTTGTTTTTCTGCGCATTCCAGAGTGTCGTGAGTTCCTCTAGGCGCATTTCTTGCAATTGCTGGCCCGTGCGAGATGCATCCGTCTCCATCCCGCGGAAGCGCTGCTCGAACTTCGCGTTGGCGCCTCTGAGCGCCTTGCCCACGTCAACATTGGCATGGCGCGCCAAATTAGCCACGACGAAAAGCACGTCCCCCAGCTCTTCTTCCAGGCGCTGTTGAAGTTCCGCTGTTTCAACGCCTTGTGCACGTTGATCAAACTCGGCTTCGAGCTCGTCGACCTCTTCGCGCAATTTCGCCAAGACCGGTTTGTAGTCGGGCCAGTCGAAGCCGGTACGCGCGGCACGCGACTGCAGCTTGGTTGCACGGATCCATTCCGGCATGCCGCGCGAAATGCCCGCGAGCGCGGAAGGATCATGATCACCGCGTGCTTTGCGCTCTTCCGCTTTGGTGGCGTTCCAATTCACCAAGACGGCTTCCGCATCTTTTACATCGACATCGCCGAACACATGCGGATGACGCCGAATCATTTTTTCATTGATCGCGCGAACCACATCCTCAAACTCGAATGCGCCGGCCTCGCGTGCCAATTGTGCATGGAAAACAACTTGGAACAGCAGATCACCCAGCTCGTCTTTTAAGTCAGGCATGTCATTGCGGGCGATCGCATCCGCGACTTCATAGGCTTCTTCAATCGTGTAGGGCGCAATGCTGCCGAAATCTTGCTCCAGATCCCAAGGACACCCGCCATCGCGATCACGCAATCGCGCCATGATGTCGATGAGTTGATTGATTAGAGCCATGATTGCCAAGGCAGGGTGCTGTCGCCAATGGCGAAAAATGATGGGTTCAACAAGGTGTCGCGTCGGTTGTATTGCAGGGGCGCACCTTCCAAGTCTGCAACGCGTCCACCTGCGGCTTCCAAGATCGCTTGGCCAGCTGCTGTGTCCCACTCACTGGTGGGGCCGAAGCGTGGATAGAGATCCATCAAGCCTTCGGCAATCATGCAGAACTTCAGCGAAGAACCGCAGCTGACCGGTGCTGCCGAAGGCATGCGCGACATGTAGGCCTGCGTGACGGCATCTACGTGAGAACGACTCGCTGCGACGCGCAACGGCGTGTTGGCTGGTGCCGTGACTGAAATGCTGCGCTCTCCCTGGCCTTCGCGTTTGTACGCGCCCTCACCCGGCAGGCCCCACCACACAGCGCCATTGACCGGCTGTTGAATCACGCCGAAGACCGCGCGTCCGTGGCGGACCAGTGCGATATTGACCGTAAATTCGCCATTGCGTTTGACGAACTCACGCGTGCCGTCGAGTGGATCGACCACCCACAACTCGGGCCATTGCTGCCTGATGTGTGCGTCATGACTGGCGGCGTGCTCTTCTGACAACACAGGTATATGCGGGGTAAGGCGCGTGAGTGCTTCGACAATGATCGCATTAGAGGCCATGTCGGCTGCCGTCAGCGGTGAATTGTCCGTTTTCTGCACGACATCGAATGGCGTGGCGTAAATCTGCATGATCGCGTCACCCGCCTGCTGCGCAATGTCGATCACTGCGTCACGAAGCTCAGGCGTCAAAGCGACCTCCATCGGCCAACCATGCGCGAACGATAAAGAGCGCGGCCAAACTGCGGCCATCGGAAAAGTCGTCTTGCAACATATGTGATTCCAAGTCGCGCCATTTCATCGGTACGCGTTCCAAGGGTTCGGGCTCATCGCCCGGCAACTTGGATTCGTAGAGGTCTGCAGCGACGACCACTTGAATTTCATGCTGCATGAATCTGGGTGACAAACTCAGCGCGCGCAATACCTTCAATTTGCGTGCGCCGAAACCGATTTCTTCCATCATTTCGCGATTCGCGGCATCGATGGAGGATTCGCCAGGATTGGCAAGCCCCGCGACCAAACCGAGCTCGTAGCGATGCACGCCGGCGGCATACTCACGCACCAGCATGACGGTGTCGTTGTCAATTAGCGGCACTACGCACACGGCTTGCGCGCCGCGCGCCAGCACGCGATGAAACACGCGGCGTTCGCCATTGCTGAATTCGAGATCCATCTCCTCGATGACGCGCCCACGTCCTTCGTCGCGTTCGCGGATTTCATGGATCACGGGCAAGGATCGTTTCAAAGCTCTGTCTTCTATGGGCGATAATGGCCGAATGGCACAACAGGCACTCGATCGATGATAGCCGAGCATGGTGACTGGGTGGCACGTGATCTTGCACACGTGTGGCATCCCTGTACGCAGATGCGCGAACATCCGGACACTTTGCCGCTCATCCCCATAGCGCGCGGCGACGGCGCTTGGTTGATCGGCACCGACGGCCAGCGCTATTTGGACGCGGTCTCCAGTTGGTGGACCAATATTCATGGCCATGCGCATCCCGCCATTGCAGCCGCCATTGCGCAGCAAGCGGGGCAACTCGAGCACGTGATGTTGGCCGGCTTTACGCATGCGCCTGCCATTGAATTGGCGGAACGCTTGATAGACATCGCACCGACGTCTGCAGACCGCAAGCCATTGAATCGCGTGTTTTATGCGGACAACGGTTCGTCTGCGGTGGAAGTGGCGCTTAAGCTCGCGTATCACTGGTTCGTGAATCGCGGCGCGCCTGAGCGTAATGTCTTTGTGGCTTTGGAAAACGGCTATCACGGTGAAACGCTGGGCGCCCTGTCAGTAGGCGACATTCCGCTCTACCGAAAGACGTATGCGCCTCTGCTGACGCAAGCACATTTCACGCCGGTGCCTGTGCGAACACCTTTTGCCACCGAGGCAGAACAGATCGCAGCAGCGGATGCCGCGGCCGATGCCTTGGACGCGTATTTGCGCGACAACGGTGCACAGGTATGCGCGGTTATTGTGGAGCCGCTGTTGCAATGCGCCGGTGGCATGTTGACCTATCACCCGCGCTGGCTTCAACGGGCGCGCGCGGCTTGCGATCGCCATGGTGTTCTTCTCATCTTGGATGAGATCGCGACGGGCTTTGGCAGAACGGGCACGTTGTTCGCTGCCGAACAGGCAGGGATTCAACCGGACTTGATGTGCGTGTCGAAGGGCTTGACGGGCGGTGCATTGCCACTTGCCGCAGTCCTAGCCACTGAACATGTCTATGAAGCGTTCTTGGATGACAGTCGCGAACGCGCCTTTCTACATTCGCATAGCTACACCGGTAACCCGGTGGTCTGTGCTGCGGCATTGGCCTCACTCAAGCTGTTTGAAGACAATGACGTGATTGGGCGTAACAAGACGCTCGCGGCTTCAATGCAAGCACGTGCGCAGTCACTGCGTTCATTGGACCCGGTTGCAGATATTCGTCCGTGCGGCATGGTGGTGGCGTTTGATTTGAGACCTGGCGGTGACTGGTCGCGCAGTTTTGATCCTGCGAAGCGTGTTGGATTACGCGCCTATCGTGCGGCGCTGTCGCGTGGTGTCGTATTAAGACCGTTGGGCGACGTGCTCTATTGGATGCCGCCCTATTGCGTCACAGAATCCGAGTTGGATCTTTTGCTCGATGTCACCGCACACGCCATTCGGGAGGCGACACAGTGAGATTGAATCGTGCCTTCGTCGATCACGCATTGGTTGTGGGCAAGTCATTTGACTTGCCCGAAACCGTCGCGGGCCATTGGTTGCGCGTTTTAAGAATGCGCCAAGGTGACACCGCCGTTGTGTTCAACGGCAGTGGCGTTGAGGCGGACGTTGCGATTCGCGCATTGGATAAGCGCCATACCACGATAGAAGTGATGGCGATTCGCGAAGGGATTGCCGAATCTCCTTTTCAAATAACATTGCTGCAAGGCGTCGCGCGCGGCGAAAAGATGGACCTGATCTTGCAGAAGTCGACCGAACTTGGTGTTCACGCCTTCGTGCCTGTGTTTAGCGATCGGAGCGAGGTCAAACTCGAAGGTGAGCGCGTGGTTAAGCGCGTTCAACATTGGCGAGGTGTGATTGTTGCCGCGTGCGAGCAAAGCTGGCGTAGCGCGATCCCTGCGGTGTCAGAGCCGGTGCCTCTGCGACTGGCATGCGACGCGCTGAACACCACACATCGATTGATTCTTGATCCGGACGCGACGCACGTCGTGCGTGATGTCTTGCCCGCGTCGGCAACAGATTGTGTGATTGCAGTGGGACCCGAAGGTGGTTGGTCAGCAAACGATATGCGCGTGCTGACGAACGCAGGTTTTGCGGGTGTACGGTTGGGCCCGCGTGTGTTGCGTACAGAAACGGCAGGCATCGCTGCGATTGCGGCGTTGCAATCGCATTACGGCGATTTGGCTTAGCGCTTAGGCCGCGAGGGCGGTTAACTTCGCTTCGACTTGATCCAAATCCGGAATGATGGCTTCTTCATCATTCAAGTTGGCAATGGCACGGATACACGCGGCCAAATCATTGGCATCTGCAGGCGCTTCGAGCGTTGAAGCTTTCACTGTGACCAAGCGTGGGAAGCCGTCAGCCATGATGGCCATATAGGGCATGCGCGGATTGCCGCCCAGCGCCTTCACCACGATCACGCGTCGGCGACCCCCTTGCGATTGCACAGGCGAGCGTGATTGCACACCCGCCAAGGCTGCGAAATCCAGCAAGGGTACTTGCCAACCGCGCCACCGAATCAAGCCAAGCAGCCATTCCGGGCCGCCTTCGACGGCATCCGGATCGGAGAACGAAAGCACTTCGGTAATCACGGAGTTTGGCAACAGCAATTGCCCTGCGCCCGTTTGCACAATCACACCACGCAGTTCATCCGGCAAATTGCTCATTGTTGTTCCTCTTTGTTCCAACGCGCATTCAATTTTTGTGCGATGGACATTGCATCGAGCGCTTCCGCACTCCTTGAAATCATGATGGACGGCACGGCGAAGTCGAAACAGCCATTCTCTGCTTGCGCCGCAACCCACGCGCCACGCGCTTTGAACTTGGAACCCGTTTCCGTCCAATCCACATCCGCACCGCTCAAGAACACAATCGCGCTGTCTGAGCCCGGAAATTGATCGGTGAAGTCGATGAAACCGCGACGCGCGCTGTCTTCTTCGAATGCATAACCGTTCGGGATCTTGCGCACAGTCACGCCGGGAGAAATGACATAGGCGGTACCGCGTTGAATATGCAGTCCTGGTACCGCCAGCTCGACTTTCATATTCGAAGCGCGTTCCATTTGTCGTGCCAAACGGTCGTAATTGGCCGCATCCAAATGCTGCATGATGAACAGCGGTCTTGGGAAAGCTGCGGGCAAGGTGCCCAACACGGTACGCAGCGGATCAGGTCCACCGGCGCCACCTAATAGGAACACGCCACCGTCGCGTGGTACTTCATGGACGGCATCGTCGGTATCTTCGCTGGCTTCTAGACCATCGGTACCGTCATCCATCAAGGACAAGGTCGAGAATCGAGAGCCTGGAATATCGAAGTTCGACAAGGTGCTTTCGGGTGTTTCAACGTGCACTTCCGGCACGTCATCGTGATCGGTCAACGCCCACTCTCTTGGCGACTCGGGTGCATCGAGTGCAGCGGTGACGTTGGTTGCGCGAATGGCATCGCTTTCGAGCGGCAAGTCATTCGGTTGCGCAGGTGCTTCAAGTGCTTCCGCGGTTTGCAGGCCAGCAGGTGATGTGCCTGTTTGAAAACTGAATTCACTGTCCAGCGCTGCTTCGTTCTCTCCTGCACTATCAACGGCGAGCGTTGCGCGCTTCACCGGTGGAATCGGTGTTTCTTCGTCTACGGCTGCAACGCTTGCGATCAGCGCCTCGAGATCTTGGTGCGCAGCGGGTGCGGCTGGCGCACTGGGCTTCCAACTGTCTTCCACATCGTAGGCTTGAAACATTTCCCAGCTCGCGTCTTGCGCAGCTGATGGGACACCTTTTGATGCGACATCTTCCGTGCTCGGTGCCGGCGGCACGATATCTGCATCCGGCACAGCATCGATTTCGGCAAAGCTGCCGGGATCGTAGTCAATGGGTTCTTCGACGTCTTCTACAGAGGCGATGGGCGCGACTGCAAGGACTTCGATTTCGGGTTCGCTTTCTTCAACGACGGGCATTGATACCACGACGTCTTCGGTCACGCCTGTCTCGACGGTGTCTTCGAGCGCAGGTTCAATACTTCGCTCCGGTTCGCCGTCCTCGGCGGCGGCACGCGAATCCGTATCCGTTCTACGCCCGGCATCACGCGGCTTGGGCGCCACAAACCCTTGGTCGTCACCGACGCCCTCGGGTAGGAAATCGTCGCTGCCAATGAGCTTTGCGGCCAAGTGGCGCGACCACCGTGCTGAGTCCCAGCCCTGACGCGACGTCACGACACTGGCTTCTTCAAACAACAACCGAATGGAAGGGTCTGCCAACACGCTGTCAAATTTATCCAGCGCGTCTTCTGTATTGCCATCCAAAAGCACGACCACGTTCTTCGGTGCGTGCTTCAAAACGCTATCGGCGTCAGACGTCAGGGGATCGACTTCGACCAAGGATTGACGTGTACTTTCCAGCGCACTGCGCAGGGCATCGCGCGCCTCACAAGGCGCGGCGAGCAACACGGTCACGACGTTCTCAGCGCTGCTCACGCGCCTGCTCCAACAACTCGTTGACGTTCTTCAGAAGTTCGGGTTCCTGATAGGGTTTACCGAGGTAGCGATTCACACCGATGTCGAATGCACGTTCGCGATGCTTTTCACCGGTACGTGACGTAATCATGATGATCGGCACGTTGCGCAGACGCGGGTCGCGACGCATTTCAGTGGCGAGCTCGTAACCGTCCATGCGCGGCATTTCGATGTCGAGCAGCATGAGGTCAGGCACTTGTTCTGCCATACGCTCAAGCGCGTCGATACCATCTTTCGCGGTCAATACTTCGTAGCCTTGGCGTTCCAAGACACGACCTGTGACCTTACGCATCGTGACCGAATCGTCGACCACCATCACTACCGGAACGACGTGCGTATCAGCCGCTTGTGCCGGTGCCGCGTCGAGATCACGGGGTGCGCTGGCGAAGCGACGAGCCAAGGGCACGACGTCGAGAATGACGACAACACTACCGTCACCCATCACCGTAGCGCCGAAGATGCCTGGTATGGAGCCCACTTGCGGCCCCACCGGCTTCACCACGATTTCGCGGTTACCGATGATTTGATCCACACCCACAGCAACACGGAGATCACCTGCACCGACCAGCAGCATCGGGATCTGCAATTGCTCATCCGCACGCGCACCGGCTTGGTTCAACAGCAAGCCAAGGTCGTGCACCGTGTACTCGGCACCACCGTATTGCAGCTTGGATTCGCCGGGGACATAGGCATCGCGCGACAAGCGGCTCACACCTTGCACAGAAGCGATCGGCACTGCGTAACTGGTTTCACCGATGCGCACGAATACGGCAGGTGTCACAGCGAGTGTTTGCGGCAAGCGCAGTGTGAATTGCGTGCCTTGCTTGTGCTCCGACGAGATTTCCATCGAACCGCCGAGCTGGCGGACTTCGCTGTCGACCACGTCCATGCCCACGCCGCGGCCGGCTAGTTGGCTCACCGACTTCGCAGTCGAGAAGCCAGGGCTCAAGATCAATGAAGCCAATTCGGTGTGCGTCGGCTCTGCATCGGAAGCGATCAAGCCTCTTTCGATGCCGCGCTTACGAATGGCGTCGTAGTTCAGACCTGCACCGTCGTCTGAAATCGTCATCACGATTTCAGACCCTTCGTGCTTGATCTGTACGTTGATCGTGCCTTCTGCGGACTTGCCCGCGCGACGACGTGCAGTCGGCGCTTCAATGCCGTGTGCGACTGCGTTGCGCAACAAATGTTCCAGCGGCGCCGTCATGCGTTCGAGCACGTTGCGATCGATATCGCTTTGCGCACCGTGAACGGCGAGCTTGGCTTCCTTATCGGAATCGCTTGCAGCTTGGCGAATCACGCGACGCAAGCGCGGCAAGACCGAGTCGAACGGAATCATGCGCGTACGCATGAGACCTTCTTGCAAGTCGGTACTCACACGCGACTGTTGCAACAACAGTGTTTCGTATTGACGCGTCAGGTCTTCCAGCGTCGCCTGCAGCGTCGACATATCGTTCGCGGATTCGTTCAGACCGCGGGTCAATTGCTGCAAGGTCGAGAAGCGATCGAGCTCGAGCGGATCGAACGTCGGGTCGCGTGCGTCATGTTCGCGTTGGTAACGCGCAACGATTTGCGCTTCGGTTTCGAGATCCAAACGACGCAACTGGTCGCGCAGGCGCAAGTTGGTTTGTTCCATTTCGCCCATCGACGAACGGAACGCGCCCAACTGTTGTTCCAGTCGCGAGCGGTAGATCGCGACTTCACCGGCGTAGTTGACCAAGCGGTCGAGCAAGTCTGCACGGATACGCACTTGTTCTTGCGTGCCGCGACTCGTCGTGGCGGCTTGTGCTTCTTTATCGAGCGCCGTTTCAGCAGGTGCTGAAAGCGCGGCCATTTCGACTTGCGTTTGTTCAACAACGGCCGCTGCCGAATGATCGAACGCAACGCCACGAGCGCGCGCGTTGAAGGCGGCAATAAGCTCGTTGGGTGCAGTTGAGGACTGACGCACCATGACGCGTTCGCTCATGGCACGCAAGGTGTCCAGTCCGCGCTCGAGCAAGGGGATGGTGTCCGCACCGAATTCCGTGCGCTTATCCGCAACGGCTTCGAGCAAGGATTCCATCGAGTGGCCCAAGTCACCGATCGACATGATGCCCGCCATCCGCGCACCACCCTTCAGGGTGTGCAGATCGCGCTGCAGTGCTTTGATCGTTTCAGCGGTGTCAGTTTCATCGCGCAGCTGAACAAGCAAACCATCCGAGTTATCTAGGATGTCGTTACATTCTTCGGTGAAGATATCCAGCAGTTCGAGGTCGAGCTGCGAGGCATCCAGCGGGTGTGCCGGGCCGATGTCGACGCCAAACGTAGAGGCACTTGCTTGCGCTTGGAAGGCAGGCGCCTTTTCGCGTGCTTCGGGTGCAGAAATATCTTCAAGCGGCGCGGTTTCCGCAGCGCGCTTGGCGAATTCTGCTTGCTCGGCAGCGAAGCGAAGTGCTTCTGCTTCAGCGGCGGCTTGTTCGGCTGCAGCTTGTTCTGCTGCTGCTTGCTCTGCTGCTGCTTGCTCTGCTGCTGCTTGCTCTGCTGCTGCTTGCTCTGCTGCTGCTTGTTCGGCTGCTGCTTGTTCGGCTGCGGCTTGTTCGGCTGCGGCTTGTTCGGCTGCGGCTTGTTCGGCTGCGGCTTGTTCCGCTGCGGCTTGTTCGGCTGCGGCTTGCTCGGCTGCGGCTTGCTCGGCTGCGGCTTGTTCGGCTGCGGCTTGTTCGGCTGCTGCTTGTTCTGCTGCAGCTTGTTCGGCTGCGGCTTGTTCGGCTGCTGCTTGTTCGGCTGCTGCTTGTTCGGCTGCTGCTTGTTCGGCTGCTGCTTGTTCGGCTGCTGCTTGTTCGGCTGCTGCTTGTTCGGCTGCTGCTTGTTCGGCTGCTGCTTGTTCGGCTGCTGCTTGTTCTGCTGCTGCTTGTTCTGCTGCTGCTTGTTCTGCTGCTGCTTGTTCTGCTGCTGCTTGTTCTGCTGCTGCTTGTTCTGCTGCTGCTTGTTCTGCTGCTGCTTGTTCTGCTGCTGCTTGCTCTGCTGCTGCTTGCTCTGCTGCGGCTTGTTCGGCTGCGGTCTGGTCGGGTGCGATTTGTTCCGCTGCTGCTTCGAGACGCTCAGATTCCGCAAACTCAGCGGCGATACGTTCCAGCTCAAGATTATCTGCTTCGGCTTGCACCGCAGCTTCAGCGTCTGCGAGCGCAGTGCTGCTTGCTTCTTCATCGGCGTCAAAGACGTCGCCGTGATCTTCGCCCAAACCGAAGTCTTCCGGCATCGGTGCAGGCAATGCATCGCGCAGGGCAACGAACTGATCTTCCAAGCTTCCGATGAGCGGCACCATTTGCGGCGTGGCTTGCAAGGACACGATGCTTTCGCGAACGTGTGCTGCCAAGGTGTTGAGCGCTTGCACGCCCGCCTCGCTCGGCATTTGACCCGCAGACTTGAGGCGCTTCAAATACGCTTCTGCCGGGCTTGCTGCATCACTCACGCCGGGCACTTCGGCCATCGAGAATGCACCGTTCATGGTGTGCACCGCACGTACAACGGCTTCATCCGGCACTGCCGGTTGACGCGCCAACCATTCATCGAGGTGGACCATGTGGCCTTGTACTTCGGCCGACAAGATTTCGAGCAACACCGGGTCAATTTGAACCGGCGTGTGCGTCGGTGCCGCGACTTCAACCACTTCTTCGGCAGCCGCACGCGCGTAGGTGACGTCTTCGCCATTGGCGAGTTGGTCTGCCACACCCTCGATACCGGCGAGATCTACCTCCGGCACCGCTTCGTTGCGAAGTGCCCCATAGAGCGCGGGCAGCTCATCCATCGCGGCATCAACCAATGCGACAACTTCCGGCGAGGCCAATCGTGAACCGTCCAACACACGGTTCAACATGTTCTCAATCTTCCAGCTGAACTCACCGAGTTTCGTGGCGCCCACGAGTCGGCCACTGCCTTTCAAGGTGTGGAAAACGCGACGAATCGGGCGCAGACGGTCTGCGTCACCGGGCGCTTCCCGCCAAGCAGGCAACAAGACGCTTAAGTTTTCAATTTCGTCCTTGAACTCTTCAACAAAGATCTCGCGGATCTCGTCGTCGATGTCGTCCTTCGTCAGGTCAAACTGCAATTCAGGACGAACCGCCAAGCTCGCCTTCAAGGAGTCAGTCGCATCTGTGCGTGCCCACGGGCGAATTTGCGAGGCGTCTTCTGCCTCGACTTCGCCCTTCGCGGCTTCTTGCACTGCGAGTTCTTCGTCTGCCTTTTGCGCGGCGGACGCTGTTTCCAAAAATGCCTCATAGGCATCTTCGACTTCATTGCCGAGCGAAGGCATCGGCGCTTCTGTCATATGCGACGGCAGCGGCCAGTAACGCAACGCCTCGAGGCTTTGTTGCGTAATGGCGAGAATGTCTTCACGATCTGCGCGTTTGTCGCGCAATGCTTCGAGGTAGTACTCGACGCTGGCAATGGCGTCTGCGAACGTATCGAGCTGTTGGCTACCGGGTACGCGGCGCTTTTGAATCAGTTCGTTCTCGGTGAACAATCGAATGCCGGTGACATATTCAGCCGATTGCGGCAATTCGAGCATGCCCAATGCGCCCGAAACTTCATTCAACAGTTTCGGCACTTCGGCCAATGCGGCGTGGTCCCAACCTGTTTCGACGAAGGCCACAAAGGCTTGGCGAGCATCGCCAAAGTTCACAACGGCTTCGCGCGTCAGTGCAGCGAGCAATTGCTCGGCATCCGACGTGCTGATGGAATCGTCGCCTTTATTGCGGCCGACTTCACGGCCCAATTGGGCAACCTGATCTTCGAGCGATGCGTCAACGAACAGCAATGCGCCCGCAACATCGAGCAGCACCGATTCATCGGCTGCCTTATCGCCTTGAACAACACCTGCCAACAGATCACGTTGACGTTGGATCAGATCACGTGCGCCGCCCAAGCCCAACATGCCGAGCGTGTCTGAAATACGGCTCAGTGCTTCGACTTCATTGACCAGTTCGGATGCATTGGTATTGCCGGTGCGCAGATGAAGGTCCAGCGAGTCTTTGACGCGGAACACATCTTCTTTCAATGCGCTGGTGACTGTATCGAGCAACGCACGATTAACACCGGTCACACTACTTTGTGCGTGTGCGAGTTCTTCCGCACTGACGGTTTGTTGATGCAAACCGAAGGTATCGCGCAAGCGATCCAAACTCGGATTGGCGGTGTCGATTCTGGCAACTTGTTGCAACAGTTTGCGAACCGGCAAATACGATGACGATGCATTACCCGAAGCGAGCCCGGACTCTTGACGCGAGGCTTGTACTTCTTCGATGACTGAGTTGAATGCTTCACGCAATTGACGCGTCGCATCGAGTGCGCCGTCGTCCATGGCCTGTGCAGTTTCAGATGCAACCCACAGGAGGCGACGCATGTCTTCGTCACGCGCAAAGCCAAACAAACCATCAATGCGTTCTTTGAGCAACGATGCTGAGATGTCAGCGTTCGACTGCCACTCGTTCAACATGCGACGCAAATCGCCTTCATATTGATCAAGCAGCTCACGCCCACCTGTCGGCGCTTGTTCCGGGACCTCGACCACTTCCTTCGGCAGCGGACGTTCGAAGTCGGGCGAGAACAACACCGACTCACCCAAGGCCGACTCACCGCGGAAACCGCGCAGCTCATTGAGCAAGGGCAACAAAACCACCGGAATATCGCGGTGGCCGCTTTGCAAACGTTCAAGGTAGTCGGGCAATTGAATGGCCGCGCGCCCAAGGGCAGCACAGGCCTCATCACGTTGATCAGCGATCTCGCCATCGGACAACGCCGAGGTCAAGGCATGCATTTCTTCGATCAAGGTCGCCGGCGCGTACAACTCCAACATGCGCAGCGTGCCTTCGATCTGCCGCAATTGGTTGGTCGCATCGCGCAACGGACCCACATCGCCCGGTGCCTCGACATAGGTCTCAATATCGCCTTGCACTTGGTGGAGTGCCGTATCCAACTCCGGCTTTACCCAACCAAGTGTGGCGTGTTCAATCGCCTCGCGTAACGCGCTCATTTATGGATCCTTGGACTCTTCGCTGCTTCAGTCACTGACTCAATCCGTCCGGCGCTCAGGCCGGGAGCTTAAAGTCGGCGACCGAACGACGCAGGTCGGTTGCGAGCTGAGCGAGGTTTCCAATCGATTTCGCCGTTTGGTTCGCGCCTTGCGACGTTTGGGCGGTAATCGAACGAATCGTATCCATCGTGTGCGTGATGTTCGATGCTGCGTTTGATTGTTGCTCTGCAGAGTTCGAGATGTTTTGAATCAAGCCTGCGAGATCGCTCGACACGCGTTCGATTTCACCCAGTGCCGTACCTGCGTCTTCTGCCAAGCGTGCACCACGCACCACTTCCGTGGTGGTTTGTTCCATCGAACTCACTGCTTCGTTCGTATCGGACTGAATCGCATGCACGAGACCTTCAATTCGCTTTGTAGCGCGAGAAGCGCGTTCTGCGAGTCGTTGCACTTCGTCGGCCACCACCGCGAACCCGCGGCCTGCTTCACCGGCGGATGCGGCCTGAATGGATGCGTTCAATGCCAAGATGTTCGTTTGTTCGGAAATGTCGTTAATCAGTTCCACGATCGAACCAATTTCTTGCGAGGATTCACCGAGGCGTTTAATACGCTTCGAGGTTTCCTGGATCTGGTCACGGATGTTGTCCATGCCCTGAATCGTTTGACGCACGACGTCTGCACCGTTCGTCGCAATTTCCACCGAACGTTGTGCCACCTCAGCAGACTGTGCGGAGTTGCGCGACACGTGTCGGATGGAGGATGCGATTTCACCGATACGATCAGAGGCCGAGGTAATTTCTTGCGCCTGGTGTTCTGCTGCTTCTGCAAGGTGAAGCGCGGTGTTCTGCGTTTCTTGTGCGCCTGCAGCGACCTGCACTGAGGTGTCGTTAATCGTACCCACGAGGCTGCGCAGCTGTTCGATTGCGAAGTTGATGGAGTCCGCGATTGCGCCCGTCATATCTTCGGTCACCGTCGCCTTCACCGTCAGGTCACCTTCTGCGAGCGAGCCCATTTCGTCGAGCAATCGCATAATCGCTTGTTGGTTACGCGTATTGAGTTCTTCGAGGCTGGCTTGACGCAGCTTTTGTGCGCGCCATTGCGAGAACACCAACATCAAGAGCGAGAAGAGTGTGGCCAAACCCGCCGCGATGCTGATCCACAAGTTACCCAGAATGCTGGTGTCTTTCAGCGAGCCGGTGGCGGTAAACGCGTTAAAGAGACCGCGGCTGTCGGTCAAGAGTTTGTCGGCGTTGTCGGTAATTGACAATGCAGCGGACTGTGCAGTGAAGAGCTGGCGTGAATTGCCCAAGATGGCGTCCACGTCCTTCTTCATTTCAGCCCATTGTTGATTGGCTTTTGCGAGCGGCGCGACTGCGGCGCCACTGACTTTGCCGACCTGCGCACCACCGTTGGTCAAATCGGTCATCACCTGGCTAAACACGCCTGCGTCTTGACGCAAACCGTTACCTGCCACAGGTGCACCCGCACCACCTGCACGGATTTCCGTGATCCGGCGTGCCATGGACGATGCCAACACGATCTGACGCATTGCGAACTGTTGTTGTGCCGACGTACCTGCACCACTCAGGCCGTTCACCACTTCGTTCAATTGCGCTTGAAGATCAGGGACGCGGGCGTTGAAGTGATCTGAGTTACCCGACAGACCGGTCAAGGCCGCTTGTGATGCGAGCACTGCATCACCGCTCTTAGCCAACGGCGCCCAAGTCGTTTTCACTTTGCCAATATCGCCGCTCACCAGCGGATCGTCGCCATAGCTCGAATCGACGCGATTCACAGCGGCTTCAATTTGCGCTTTAACGTTCTTCAGCGACGCAAATGCGGGCTCCTTACCATCGACCGCTTCGCGGCTTTGGTTGGCGTATTGCTGCGAAAGCACCTGCAAATCTGCAGCAGCGGACGAAGCACCACCGTATCGGCTGGACTTGAACAAGGAATAGCCGGCGTTCAGTGCGAAAACCAGAAACGAAATCAACAGGGCCATCAACCAAAAGTTGGTGCCCTGTGTTCGTGCCTTGTCCATTAACGATTCAGATGCGGTGCTCATGTGTTCCCCTTTACTACAACGCTTTATGTGGTGGTGATTGTCCGACGCGGCTTAGAGAGCGGCGCGCCTGAATTCGGGTGTACGGGTTAATGCATCGAAGTCGAAAACGCCCCAAGTTTCGTCGTCTTTCTTGTATGCACGTTCAATCAAATGCTTGTAGCGGCCATCGGTCAGGCTGCCCGGATCGACTTGCTCTGCGTCTTCGAATGCGCGCTGACCAATCAATTCGTCAATCAAAACGCCGACGTCACCGCCTTCTTGACGAATCGTGAGCATGCGTTGGTTCTCATGCATCACAGTGCGTTCGCCTTCAAGGAACATTTTCAAATCGACCAATGGCAGCAAATTACCGCGCACATTGATCAAACCGAGCAGCCAGTTTTGGCCGCCCGGTACGGGTGTGGCAGGTGGTGCCGACAGAATTTCTGCGACATCGTCAAAGCGCGATGCCAGCAGTCTGTGGCCAATGCGGTAAGCCAGGCCACGCCAACCGATGCGCCCGCCGACTTCTTGCGGTGTGCCGGCGACGTGCGCAAGGCTGCGCGCATCCAGTTCGCACAAATAGCCGTAGGCCGATTGAATGGCGTCCACTTCAGGTCCCGAGAATGGCGGAAATACGTGAGACGAAGTCCGCTTCCTTGACGGGTTTGACCATGTAGTCACGGGCACCCTGACGCATGCCCCATGCCTGATCCACTTCCATGCCCTTGGTGCTCACGATCATCACCGGAATATGTTTGGTGACTTCGTCTTTGCTGATGGCACGCGTGGCCTGAAATCCGTTCATGTTGGGCAGTACCACATCCATCACGACGAGATCAGGCAATTCACGTTTACAGGTCTCAATGCCTTCTTCCGCGGAAGCAGCAGTGAGGACCTCGTGTCCTTGTTTAGATAGAAACTGGGACATCACCGTCATCTCTGTCGGTGAGTCCTCGACAATTAAAATTCTTGCCATGTTGCGCGCCCCCTAAGCGGTCACATGAGATCTAATGGCACCCAGCAATTCTTCACGCGTGAATGGCTTGGTGAGATATTGTTCCGAGCCGACAATTCGGCCCTTGGCTTTGTCAAACAAGCCGTCTCTGGACGACAGCATGATCACCGGCGTCGATTTGAAGACCTGATTGTTCTTAATGAGCGCGCAGGTTTGATAACCGTCAAGGCGCGGCATCATCACGTCGACGAAAATGATGTGCGGATGTTGCTCGACGATCTTGGCCAAGGCCTCGAACCCGTCACTCGCCGTCACGACGTCACACCCTTCGCGTTTCAGCAGAGTTTCTGCTGTACGACGAATGGTTTTGGAGTCGTCGATCACCATCACCTTCAGCCCGCTCAAATTGCCGGAAATGTCGGTTGATTCCATTGAAGCCCCTATAGCATTGCCGCTGCACATCGCAGAGCGGTATATGTGGAATGTTTCACCTGCGGCTCCCTATGTCAAGCGCAGGTTCATCCGGAAAAATGCTGAAAAGCCAACTGCATAGCAGTTTTGTGCGACATTTTGATTCCGCGGGCGCGCAGCTTAATCTATGGCATCGAATTGAGCGGAGTTTTCAATGTCCTATGCGGTCTGGGTCGTCATGGACCCCATCGAGCACATCAAACCGGCAAAAGATTCGACCTTTGCGATGCTGCTTGAAGCCCAGCGTCGAGGGCTCGATGTCCGATACGTCGAACCGGGCGGATTGTCGATCCGAGACGGTGTGGCACGCGCGCGGGTCGCGCCACTACAGGTGACTGACCGCGCTGCAGACTGGTTTTCGCTGGGCGACTATCAAGATGTACCGTTCAGCCACGGCCAGGTGGTCCTGATGCGCAAGGATCCGCCCGTGGATGCCGAGTTCATCCATGACACCCATATCTTGTCTATGGCCGAGCAACAGGGGGCGCTGGTCGTCAATGCCCCGGCCGCCTTGCGCGACTTCAATGAGAAGCTGGCGGCTCAGCTGTTTCCACAGTGCTGTACACCGACGCTGGTGACGCGCCAACGCGCCGAGCTCAAGGCCTTCGTCAAGCAGCACGGGCGCGCCGTCTTGAAGCCTCTGGACGGCATGGGTGGGCGCTCCATCTTTCAGGCCAATGCGGACGACCCCAATCTCAATGTCATTCTTGAAACATTGGCCGGCGACACCTCGCACTTGGTCATGGCGCAAAAATATGTGCCGGAGATTGTCGATGGCGACAAGCGCATTTTGATCGTCGGCGGTGAAGTGGTGCCTTACTGTCTGGCGCGTATTCCGCAAGGTGATGAGTTCCGCGGCAACCTTGCTGCCGGCGGGCGCGGTGAAGGCCGTCCCTTAAGTGATCGCGACCGCTGGATCGCGGCCGAAGTGGGGCCCTTCTTGAAAGCACGTCATGTCTTGTTCGCAGGGTTGGATGTCATTGGCGACTACTTGACCGAAGTGAACATCACCAGCCCGACCTGTATTCGCGAACTTGATGCACAGTTTGATTTGAATATTGCAGGCACGTTGTTTGATGCCATTGACACGCGAATGAAATCTGCATGATCGATTTCGCTGCAACCGAAGTCTTGGCGCCGAAAATCGGTGCATCGCAAAGATTGAGCGCGACGACTTTGTTGTCGCTTGCGATCCATCTGGTGGCCTTACTCGGTATCGGGTTTGCAGCGCGCGGCGCGGCGCCGGTCGTACCGACACTCGACGTCATCATGTCGACGACGCGCACTGCACTCTCGCCCAAACAAGCCGCCTTCTTGGCGCAGGTGAACAATGAAGGGGGCGGCGAGCACGACAAAACATCAAAACCCTCTGCACCACAAAGCGGCGTGGCATTGACGGAAACGGATGGCCTTGCGACTAAGACACTGCGTGCGCAATCGCCCGCGCCACAGCCTCCGCCTGAAACGCGCGTGATTGCGGGTCGCGATGATACCTATCGCGTGCCCTCAGCGCGCGAAACACAAACACGCGCGGTGCAAGCAACCGCGACCGGTGATCGCCGCGTGGATTTCGATATGGACGTCGCGCGTTTGGCGGCAGAGATTCACCAACAGTCGGACAACTACGCCAAGCGACCCAAAGTCAAATTCATTTCCGCCGCAACGCGTGAATTTGTATTTGCCACCTACCTTCGCCAATGGGCAGATCGCGTTGAACGCGTCGGCAATTTGAATTATCCCGATGAAGCGCGACGCCGACAATTGAAAGGCAGCGTGCTGTTGAGTGTCGGCATTCGAAAGAATGGCAGTGTTGAGTCGATTAACGTCGTGCGCTCGAGTGGGAAAAAAATTCTCGATGACGCAGCAGTGCGAATTGCGCGTTTAGCAGAGCCCTACCCCCCCATTCCGAGAACCAGCGAAGAGCTCGACTTGCTGATGGTCGTACGGACGTGGGACTTCCAACCCGAAGGCACGGTCACCAGTCACTGATCAAGACGCGTCGCGTTTTGCCGCTTCGCGTTCTGCGATGGTCTGAGCCACGTTGTTGCGCAAGTAGATCGGCTCGATGGCTTCAGCCGCGTGCCACGCATACTCGCGATCCGCGACATTCGCCAACTGCAAGAGTGCGCGCCCGTCAGGCAATGCGTTTGGATCAACGATGCTGAGCTTCGCCTGGTCTAGCTGTGTGAAACGCTCGGCATAGGCGGAAAAACCTGTGCCAAATCCAAGCCAACCGGGTGTCATCACGTGAACATCCTCCGGCGGGCACACACGCGCTTCGCTGAGCGCGACTGGCACACCGGAACGCCATTCGAATTCCCCCCAATACACTTCCTGCATGCGCGCATCCATGGCAACGGCGATGCGCTGACCTTCTTGCGCTTGTGCGGTGGTCGCAACAATGCGCAAGGTACTGAATGCTGCAACAGGCAAGGCATGCGCGAACGCCAAGCCTTGTACCAGCGCCACGCCTAAGCGAACGCCCGTGAATGCACCCGGACCCGCGCCGACCGCTAAATGCGTGATCTGTTTGCGCGAGATTCCAGCTTCTGCACACACCGCTTCCACCCATGGCAATGCCAACTCCGCATGTTGGCGCGGCGCAAGAGCGTGCCGATGAAACACCTGTCCACCGGATTGCAGTGCGATGGAACAGGCTTCAGTTGAAGTTTCCAAAGCCAGTACGTGTCTATCGGTGGTCATGCGGCGAGCTCGGCCTTTGCTGCGAAGAACGCTTCCACATCTTCGAGCCTGCGTGTGATGACGGCGGGCGGCAGCGAATCAATGAAGGTTTTTCCATAGCTCTTCTCTGTCAAACGTGGATCACACAAGACCAAGACGCCACGATCTGTTTCTGTGCGTATGAGTCGACCCACGCCTTGCTTCATCGCAATCACGGCTTGTGGAATCTGCTCATCGCGAAACGGCACACCCCCGGCACGACGAATGGCATCCAAGCGCGCTTCGAACACGGGATCGTCTGGCGCTGCGAACGGTAACTTGTCGACCACCACCACGCTCAATGCATCACCGGCGACATCGACACCTTCGCGGAAGCTGGCGGTGCCAAGCAAGACACCATTACCCGACGCGCGAAATTGATCGAGGAGTTGCGCGCGCGGCGCTTGGCCTTGCACGAATAAGGGCCATGGCTGCGCGGCCAGAAGTTCAGCGGCTTCTCGCAGTGCACGATGCGATGCGAACAGCACAAACGCACGTCCATTTGACGCCTTTAAGACCGGCACAACACGCTCCATCATCGCGTGGGTGAAATGACGGTCTGAAGGCTGCGGGAGTCCGGTGGGCAAATAACACAAGGCGTTTTCCGCCCATGCAAATGGGCTGGGTTCCAACAAGGTTGTCGGCGCGTCCAGGCCTAAGCGCTCGACGGCATGACTGAACTGCCCTGCGATGGAGAGCGTTGCAGAAGTAAATACCCACGCGGCACCACTGGCTTCGCGTTGCGTGCGCAAAGCACCCGACACATCAATGGGTGTTCTAGATAGACGAAAACCGCGCGCTGACAACTCGTACCAATGCACGCTGAGTGCTTCATCTGGATCGACCTCTGCCGTTGTATCGAACCATGCCGTCAACTTTTGGCGAATCAAGGCTGCGCGCGTGTGCAATGCATCCAAGACAGTGGATGTGCCTTCCAATGCTTTCAGGCTTTCAATCAGATGTTCGAGATCGGCGCCCAACTGCAGGGCGGCAGCTTGTACTTCCGGGAAGGCATTCAAGCGATCACGCGTGCCGCGTGTCGGAATCCCTTCCATTTTTTGTCGCAGGACTTTTGCGCTGTTCTCGACTTGCAGCGCAACGGGCGAGATCATCGCTGTACCGGTCGCAACAGATTTCGCTTCGAGCACACATTCACGCGCGCACTCAACGATTTGCCGCGCACTCAGTGCTTCACCGAAGAACAAAGCTGCAAGTTCGGGGAGCTGATGTGCTTCATCAATCACAAACGCTTCCGCGCCCGGCAGAATTTCGCCGAAGCCTTCTTGCTTCAATGCGAGATCCGCCAAAAGCAAATGGTGATTGACGACCACCAAATCTGCGGCTTGCGCGCGTTGCCGTGCTTTGACGACGAAGCAGTCCGCCCAAAAAGGACAGTCCGTACCCAAGCAATTGTCGGCCGTGCTCGTCACCATCGGTAGCACTGGACTATCGTCTGGAATGCCTGCGACTTCCGCCAAATCGCCTGCCGTCGTACGCCCACTCCAAGACACGATGCGCTGGAACTGATCCACGTGTTCGCGCGTGCCAAATCGAGATTCGCCTTTAGCCAATTCCATTCTGTGGAAGCACAGATAGTTGGCGCGGCCCTTCAGCAATGCCGTTTTGGCGCCCTGACCGAGTGCATCCCGCACGCGTGGCAAATCGCGATGAAAGAGCTGATCTTGCAATGCGCGCGTGCCGGTAGACACGATGGCCTTCTTGCCAGACAACAATAGGGGCACGAGATAGGCGTAGGTCTTCCCGGTGCCCGTGCCTGCTTCGGCCAGTAGGGTGCCGCGCGTGGCGATCGCATCCGCCACTGCGGCCGCCATACGTTGCTGCCCTGCTCTGGGTTTGAACCCAGACAAAGCTTCGTCCAAAGCGCCACCTTCAGACAGGGACGCCAGTACTTCGTCTTGCCACATACTCATTGACCTACAGGCGGCGCCTGCGGAACGGGTTGGACTTGGCGCGCCGGATCGCCTCTTTGAATCCAAGCATTGTCGTTACCGGGTGTGCCTTCGGGGACGGGCATCGCAGGGTCATCACCGATCGGCATCGCGTTTGGATCATCCGTGGGATATTCCTCAGGTGCGGGTGCACACGATTGGAACGGTGGTGCGAAGCCGCGAACAAAAGGCATGCGTTGCGCACCTGGGCACCCTGCATCCGTTGAATTGGCGCCGGATACCCATTGCCAGTCCAGCCCACGTTGATTCAATTGCAAAGGTGCGGTCGGCAGCTTCTTAAAGATAGAAGACCACACGCGCATGGCACCCGTTGAACCATAGAGGCCGGTCGGTTTGTTCTGATCGTTGCCCATCCAAATCACCGCCAAATGGTCACCGGTGTAGCCGGCATACCAGCTGTCGCGGCTGTCATTCGAGGTGCCTGTTTTACCGGCAGGCGTCAGACGGCCGAAGCCATCATTCATCAATTGTCGTGCCGTACCGCCACTCACCACACGCTGCAGTGCGAAGGTGACAAGACGTGCTGCAATCGCATCCCCTTCCTGGGCAGGTGCCGGCGCTTTGTCATAGCGTTTGAGCGCCTTGCCGTTGCGATCCAACACGCCACGCACAGAACGCAAGGGTTGGATTTCACCGCCACTGGCCAAGAATTGATAGGCCTGCGCCATGGCATACGGACTTTGATCTGTGGCACCCAGTAGCAAGGAGGGATTGTTCCCCGTTTCGATGCCAGCCAACACCTTCATCAAGTCACTGACGCGTTCCGGCTTCACTGCCATGCCGATACGCACCGTCGCTTGGTTATAGGACTGTGCCAAAGCATCGATCACGCGCACACTGCCATGACTGCGATTGTCTGAGTTGTCCGGGCTCCAGCGCTTGCCATTGCCCAAAATCACTGAGACCGGTGAATCTTCGACATACGTCGCCAAAGACCATCGACCCGGTTGTGCCAAGGCCAACATGTATTCAAACGGTTTGATGATCGAACCGACCGGACGTTTTGCATCCAGCGCACGATTGAATCCAGCTTCTCTGTAATCCTTGCTACCCACCACAGCCACGACTTCACCGGTGTGGACATTGGTCATGACAACGCCCGCGTCCAAATCGGGACGACGACGACCAGCGACGCTCTTGATGGCCGCAGTGACCGACCCTTCCGCATAGGCCTGCGCACTCGGCGACATCGCGGTCATCACAGACATGCCGGCGCCTGAAAGATCATCGTTTGAGTAATCGCTGGCCAACTGACGTCGCACCAACTCAACATACGCGGGGAAGCGATTGCCACCGCCCCCTTCCGGGGTTTTCGTGACACCCAGCGGTGCTTTCACCGCCGCTTCGTATTCCTTCTGCGTCAGCACATTGTTCTGAAGCATTTTCTCCAAGACGAAATCGCGGCGTTCTCTTGCGCGCTCCGGATTTTTCCGCGGGTCATACCACGACGGTCCGCGAACGATGGCAATCAGCAATGCGATTTGTTCGTCACTTAAATCGCGGACGTTTCGGTTGAACCAAAACTTAGAGGCCGCGGCCACGCCATGAATGGCTTGGTTACCTTGCTGACCCAAATAGACCTGATTGAAATAGGTCTCAAGAATTGTGCGTTTGTCGTAGCGCGCTTCAAGAATCACTGCGTACAACATTTCTTTGAATTTGCGCGTGTACGTCTGCTCTTTGCCGATACCGAGTAAGCCACTTCGCGCCAATTGTTGCGTCAGCGTACTGGCGCCCTGTTTGCGATCACCGGATTTGAGATTGATCCAGATCGCACGCATCACGCCAGTGAAATCCACACCGAAGTGATGGGCGAAATCTTTGTCTTCTACCGCCTGCAAGCCGGTGACCAACTTCTCGGGCACCTCTTCAAGGCGAACGATCTCCCGCTCTTCCTGATTGCGACCATACAAGGTACCGATGCGCGCGGGATCCAAGCGCGTGACTTTCATCGGGGCTTTGCTGTCGCGATCGCGCAGCGTCGCGACTTCGCCATCATTCAAGGTCACTGCAATGCGATGCGGCTTGATCAGGCCGCCGACGTCATTGAAGCCGCGACTTGAAATTGTGAATTCGTTGCCCTTTCTCGCATAACTGCCCGGACGTTCACCGACACCATCGTCGCGGTACGAGGCCATGTCCAATTCCGACTTCAAGGTCTCGCCCGACATCGCAATGCCCGGTTGCAACTGCAAGGGACGTGCATAGACGCGCGTCGGCAACTGCCATTGCAACTGACCGAACCGTGCGCCGACCTGATAGTTCAGGTACAGCATGTACGGAATCAGGAACCCTAGGAAAAGCGCGAAGGCGGCGAGGCCGGCCACCAATGCCTTTCTCAGCCAGTACGCCCGGCCACCTTCCGTGTCGTCGTCATAGTCTTCGAAGTCGTCATCGTAATCGTCTTCAAAATCGTCGTAGTCGTCATTTGCCACGGACAGCGGTACTCGATGCAAGATTTTCCAAGTCTATGCCAGATTGTCGCCGGAACCCTCACGCAACTCTGAACCGCTACGAACGCCGAGTCGCCCGCGGATGCCGTCCACAATACCGCCCAACATGGCACGCGCATTGGCCACACGCGGCTGAACGAACAGGCTGAATCCGACAAATTTCAAGGCCAGTCGCGGGATGTCTTGCGCAATCCACAGGCCGGGGGTGGTGGCTCGGAAATACAAATGCACGCGGTTGCGCATCATGTAATAAAGGCGAACCGGCGCATGGATCGCAGCATAGCCGCCCGGCCGGCGTGCGAGGCGATCGCCCAATCGGTGCTGCATCTTTGCGTCCGCACTGCCCAAGAGTCCGAATCCCGCCGCCACGGCGCGGTGCGACCATTCCATGTCCACGTTATCGATGAACAAGGCTTGATCAAACGGACCCACCTGTCGATAGGCATCGAGTGGCATTAAAGTCCCGGACGTGATCAGGAAATCGCAGGACACGGTTGTGCCGGGTGTCGGCCATTGCTTTCGATTTAACGGAAAACCAAATCGCACGAAGGGCGCGGGCGCACCCGTCCGCGCATCCAGATGTGTCGGACCGATGGCGGCAATGCGCTTGGCGCGCTTCTGCGCTGTCTGCAGGTCATGCAGCAGGTGCGCCAGCATGTAATCTTCCGCTTGGCTGTCTTGATCAAGTAACAACACATGATCAGCACCCCAAGCCTCGGCCGCATGGATGCCGCGGTTTAAGGCTTCGGCGATGCCGACGTTACCGCCCACGGTATCGACCTCGATGCCGTCGCCTCGCAACGCGCGTACAGCTGCTTGCGCGGGGATGGATACGGAATTGTCGACGATGAAAGTTCGCGCCACTTGCGGCGCGATCTGACGGACGTTGTCGAGCAAGACAGTGATGTCAGGTTCGTAGGTGACGATCACGGCTGCGATGTGCGTGTGCGTGTCCATCTCAGTTCAGCCCGAACAGGTCGACGAGTGCAGAACGAATGCCCTTGCCAAATCGATGATATCGACCACTCAGCAGCTCACGCGTCACCTCACGGATGCGCGCGAATATGGATGTACCTTGCCGATTGCGACTCTGCGCGTGACGAAGACGATCTTCAACGCGCGCGAAACGTTCGGGCGGCACACGCTGCATCCGCTTCACGTGCGCGTTGAACACTTCATAGCGTGCTTCCATCCGCGCCAAAAAGGCCCTTCGGTAGCCGGCAATACCAGTCGCCTTGTGTCGCAAGCCGCGCGCCTGCACCCCGATTTGGTTGTTGCCGTGTTGGCGGTAGCCCAACAGGGCTTCATTCAAGCTGCGCACTTTGCCATTCACAGATGCCACGATGGCCAGCCATTCGTCGTGCGCCCAGGCGTCTGGAAATGGCAACGCCTGATCCAGCACACGCGTTCGAAACGCCATCGCGGCGCCGGTCACGATATTTCTGCGAATCAATACGTCGAAGGCATCGCCTTCTGTCATCGTGCGCAATTCTGTAGCGCTCAGCTCCAAAACTTCGAACAATCGACGTCCCATCGGTGCGCCGTTCGCGTCAATCAATTCGGCATCACTGTGCAAGACATCGAGCGTGTCGTCCGCTTCAAACACAGCGGTCATTCGCGCGAGTTTGCTTGGGTACCAAACATCGTCCTGATCACACGGAAAAATAAGGTCGGCATGCGCGAGTTTGAAGCCGCGTTCGAAATTGCGCACATAGCCTACGTTGGTTGGATGCCGTAAGAAGTGCACACGCACGCCCATGGTCTCGAATCGCGTGGCGGCGCGCGCAAGTATTTCGGTCGTGTCATCTGTGGATGCATCATCTGAAAGTACGATGCAGTCAGGCAGGCGCGACTGTGCATAGAGACTGTCGAGCTGTCTTTGCAGATAAGACGCACCGTTGTAGGTGCACAACACGACGGCGAGGCTTAACGGTGCTGCGGCATTGGCGGTAGGCGACGGGTCCATCAGCCAGACAAACTGCTTTGTCGCCGCACATCCACCACACCGGCCACGGACGCCAGCTTGTCGAAAACCAAGGCCAATTGACCGTAGTCTTTGACTTGCACCTGCATTTCTACGCCGAGCATGCCGCTGCGCCCCATGGCTTTGGCATTGATTGCGCCCACATCAACACCGATTTGCGACATGAGATTGACGATGTCGCGCACCAACCATTTGCGATCTTCAGCTTCAACCGTGACGGCCACCGATTGTTTTGGCATGGCATCACCCCACGCCACAGGCACAACACGATCGGGCTCACGAAGCGCCAAGCGTTCGAACTCTACGCAATCCCTTCGATGGATGCGCAAGCCTTGCAGCTTGGTGAAATAGCCTGCGACTTGTTCGCCTGCGACCGGCTGGCAACATTGCGCGATCGAGGTCAGCACGTTGTCGATGCCGCCGACGCGAATGCCTTGCGCGGACGCGCCCTGCCGAGACGGCAGTTCAGCGAACTTGGGCAAATGCGTTTCAGCTTCAGGTGCGGGCGGTTCGGCTGCGCGTGCCAGCGCGCGCAAAATGGCCGACTGCCCCGCTTCACCCAAGGCCACCCGTTCAAACAACTCGTTCAAGTCGATGACATTGAACTCGTGCAACACCGCCGTGAGATCCGCGTGCGTGAAGCCGGAACGCTTCAGCGCACGATCGACAATTTCACGACCTTCACTGACGTTTCGCTCGCGATCAAGTTTGCGGAACCATGTCCTCACCTTTTCGCGTGAGCGGCCACTGGCCAAGAAGCGATTGCCCGGCATCAGCCAATCGCGTCGCGGCGCAATGTCTTTGCCGGTCATGATTTCGATGCGTTGCCCGGTCAACAACACAGTGTCGAGCGGCACAATCCTGCCGTCGACCTTGGCGCCGATGCATCGGTGCCCCACATCGGTGTGCACGCGATACGCAAAATCAAGCGGCGTGGCGCCATGCGGCAAGTCGAGTACGGCACCCTTGGGTGTCAGCACATAGACGCGGTCTTCCACCAACTCGGACGCCAGCGCACCGCCAAAACCCGGGTCAATCTCGTCTTCACCGCTTTCGAGTAATTGCCGCATCCACGCGACCTTGCGCTCGAGCATCGGATCACCCGGCCCACCTTCTTTGTAACGCCAGTGCGCGGCAATACCGAGCTCGGCGGCCGCGTGCATATCGCGCGTTCGAATTTGCACTTCGACGGTTCGACCTTCCGGCCCGATGATCGCTGTGTGCAGCGATTGGTAATCGTTGTTCTTCGGGCGTGCGATGTAGTCGTCGAATGCGCCTGGCACCGGCGTCCAGGTTGCATGCACCATGCCGAGCACGGCGTAGCATTCAGTCACGTTGTCAACAAGTACGCGTACCGCGCTCAAATCTTGTAAGGCTTCGAGCGCCACATTCTTTCGATGCATCTTCTTCCAGATGCTGTACAGGTGCTTCGGTCGACCGCTGATTTCCGCTTTGAAACCATGTGTGCGCAAGGCCTGCTGCAACGAAGATTTGACGTCTTCGATATGCGCTTGACGTGCACGGCGCGTGCCATCCATCGATTTCGCCAGGCGACGATAGGCCTCGGGCTCCAAAATACGGAAGGCTAAATCTTCGAGCTCCCATTTGAGCTGCCAAATCCCCAGGCGGTTGGCCAATGGTGCGTAAATGGCGCGCGTCAGTTGTGCGAGATCCGCTTGCGTCGCGTCGTCGTTGGCGATGGCCAATCGCAAGGCAGCGAGTTGACGCGCCAAGATCACCGGGACCACGCGCAAGTCTTGCAGCATTGCCAGCAGCAAGCGGCGCAATGGCTCGGGATCCAATGTGTCAGAGCGCGTTGCGTGAATGTCGCGGATGCGCGCGTCTGCATCCAAGCCTTCGACCAAGGTGCGCCACGTGTCAGGCAGGCCTTCGCGCGGGGCGTCCACAGCGTGTACGACTGCCGCAGCGATCACTTCATCCGCAGCATTCAAGCCTTGCAGAAGCTCGATCACAATGGTGAGCGCGGGACGCACCTGAGCGAGCTCAACCTCACGTCCTTGCAGATGACGGACTAACGCGAGGCGCGCCTCTGCCTCCAAGGAAGGCGTGAGCGTTTGCAGGTCAAGGTTCAAGGCGTCCGACATAGGCTCATCTTGTCATGTGCAGACGTTCGAGTCTTGTGTGCAGCTTCTTCACCGATGTACCGGATTCAAACCCGAGTTCTTGCGCAAAAGTGGCCACGCGCAGCTCCTCCAATGCCTTACGGAAAGCCACCCAAGACGGCGTCAGCCGCTGCGCCGGCTTCAGCGTGTCGAGTGCATCGACAAAAGGCTTGAGTTCGAGCATGCGCGATTGGTCTTTGCTTGGGTCACGTTGCGCGCGTTCTGCGCGCAAACTCAGGGCACGCAAATAGCGCGGGTACTGGGCGAGGACGTCTGTATCCATGTCACGCAGAAAGCCTGGGAATGCCAGTGCGGCCAAATGCGCCTGCATATCGGCAAGATTGCCAGCGGCCCAGCCCATCAGACGGCTTTCCAGCTTGCCGCGAATCTCGGTCACTTGATCCAAGATCGCTTCGGCCTGCTGCAAACGTCGCATCGACTCTGCAAACAGTGCCTTGCCTATGTCGCTGCACTGTGCCTCAAAGACTTTGCGATCGCGGATGTCGGACAAGGCCTCTGGCATGAGCGCAGCAATCGCACCCGCGACTAGATCCTCGCGCAGGCGATCGCTGTCTTTCAGTCCACTACGGCGAGGCGCGGTTGACTCAATCGCCGCATACAACAAACCTGTTTTGGCCGGAATCGGCAATTGCTTGCGCGCTTGTTTGGCTTTGTCCTCCAAGGCAAATGCCATGAGACGTTTGACGCCTTCGGAATGCGCGGCGTCTGCTTCTGATTGCGTTGGAAAGACACGCAAGGCGACACTGTCGCCTGCATCCACCAATGCAGGAAAGGCAGGGATGCCCCCGTCGCCGCGGACCAAACGCGGCATCGGTGTCGATGGGAAGGTGCGCAAATCATCCGCAATCCAATCGCGCGCTGCGCGTTGCGTAAACGCATCGTGCGCGCGCTGTGCAAATTGCGAGCGCAGCGCATCAAGATCTCTCGACTGCGCGAGAACAGTTTGGCCGTCTGACTCTTGCAACTGCAGATTGATTTTGAGGTGCGCCTCCAAACCGGCTTCGTCAAAGTCGGTGGCTGCAACTTCAACACCGGTGAGTTTCTTTAAAAAGCGCGCCAACGCGCCGGTGATCGCGTCTGCTTCAGGGGCAGGATGGGCTTCTTTGAATGCCTTTGCAAAATCGGGCGCTGGCACAAAATTTCGGCGCAGCGCTTTGGGCAATCCTTTGATGAGCGCGGACGCTTTGTCTTGAACGAAACCCGGGGCCATCCAACTGAGTGCAGCGGCATCCAACGCATTGAGCAGATGCAAAGGCACCACAAGCGTCATGCCGTCATCTACGGCACCCGGATCAAAGCGATACCGAACAGCCAAACGGACGTCTTGATGGGCCATGTACGGCGGAAACAAAGTCGCATCGGTTTCATCTGCGACGAGCACGTCGTCACGCGACCAATGCAAACTGTCTTTTGCCTTCGCATCCAGTCGCTTGACCCAAGCATCCAATGCCTGTGTGTCGTGCACATCGGCGGGTAGACGATCGAGATACCAGCGGGCTTGCCAGTCCTCGTCCACCACGATGCCGACGCGACGTTGCTTGGCCTCTTCTTCCCGTGCCGCTTCAATCACTGCAAGATTGCGCGCCACAAAGGCACTCCGCGAATTGATCTCACCGGTGACCAAACCATCACGCACAAAAATGCCACGTGACTCGTCGGGATAAAGCGCACCGTAGTTGACAGGCTTCTTTGGTGCCAACACCAAACCAAACAAGCTGATTTGTTCACTCCCTAAGACACGTCCTTGCGAGCGCGACCAACGCGGATCGTGATGCCGACGATGCAACAAGTGCGGCAGTTCGGCGATGACCCAATCCGGTTCAATCGCGGCATTGGTCATCGCCCAAAGCTTTTCGGTATCAAGCAAGGTAGCGCTTAGTACCCATGCGGGCGGCTTTTTCGCCAAGGCAGAGCCTGGAAACAGGCGGAATTTCCGACCACGAACACCGTCGTATAAACCTTGGTCACCCAAGTGTCCGATGTGCGTGGGTAGGCCCGCAATGAGTGCGCGATGCAGGGGCGCATACTCCGCAGCTGCACTGTTTGACGACCAGTTCATCTCTTCACAGATCAACTTGAGCTGGCGATGCAACTCGCGCCACTCCCTGAGTCGCAGGAAGCCGAGGAAGTTTCGCTCAGCCCACTTGCGCAACTGCGATTGGCTGAGGTCTTCGTGCGCCTGGCGGAACGCGTCCCACAATTTAAGTATGCCGACGAACTCGGATTTTGGATCCGCGAATTGGGCATGCGCGGTATCCGCGGCTTGCCGTTGGTCTGCAGGTCGTTCGCGCGGATCTTGAATCCCAATGAAGCTGGTGATCGTCAGCATTTCGGCCAAGCACCCATGCTTTTGCGCCGCAACGAGCATCCGCGACAGCTTCACATCGACCGGCAGTTTCGCCATCTGCTTGCCGATCGCCGTGAGCGTACGCGCGTTAGACACCGCACCCAGCTCAAGCAACTGCTGCCAGCCATCTGCAATGGCGCGCGGGTCTGGCGGCTCTAGGAACGGAAAGGCATCAATTTCGCCGAGCCCGATCGAGAGCATTCGAAGAATAATCCCGGCCAACGCCGATCGTCGAATTTCCGGATCGGTGAACGCGTCTCGAGATTGAAAATCCGCTTCGGAATAGAGTCGAATGCAGATGCCGGACGCAACACGACCACATCGACCTTTGCGTTGTTCGGCACTGGCTTGCGAAATCGACTCGATGTGCAATCGGTCCAGCTTCAAACGCGGACTGTAGCGTTTTACACGCGCAAAGCCGGGATCCACGACATACCGAATCCGCGGCACTGTGAGAGAAGTCTCTGCGACGTTCGTGGCCAACACGATTCTGCGCTTAGGACCCGGATGAAAGACGGCATCCTGATCTTTCCCGCTCAAGCGCGCATACAAAGGGACGATTTCGGTACTGCGGTATTTGCGTCGTTCAAGTGCCAAGTGGGCATCACGAATCTCGCGTTCACCAGGCAAAAAGATCAGCGTGTCACCCATCGGATCTTCACGCGTGATTTCATCACAGGCCGCCACGATGCCATCCAAGACTGTGCGCTCGCCATCACTGTCGCTCCCCCCTTCAATCGGTCGATAACGCACTTCGACCGGAAAGGTGCGCCCTTCTACCTCGACCACCGGCGCATCTTGGAAATGTGCGGAAAAGCGTGAGGTATCAATCGTTGCCGAAGTGACGATCACTTTCAGATCTGGGCGTTTTGGCAGGAGTTGTTTTAGGTAGCCGAGCAAGAAATCAATATTGAGGCTGCGTTCGTGCGCTTCATCGATGATGAGCGTGTCGTATTTCGACAACCAGCGATCGCCATGAATCTCCGCAAGCAAGATGCCATCGGTCATGAACTTGATGGCCGTGGCGTCGCCAACGCTCTCGGTGAATCGGACTTGATAGCCAACGGCACCCCCCATTGGCACGCCGAGCTCTTCAGCAACGCGTCTGGCGACGGATCGCGCCGCAATCCGTCGTGGTTGGGTGCAGCCAATCATGCCCGCGGCACCGCGACCGGCCATCAGACACAGCTTGGGCAGTTGCGTTGTTTTTCCCGAGCCCGTCTCACCGGCAAGCACCACGACCTGATGCGTGCGAATCAGACGAACGATGTCCTCTGCGTGCGCGGCAATGGGTAAGTCCGCTTGCACGCTGGCGGAAGGCAATTGTGCCGCGCGTGCATTGCGCGATTGGATGGATTCATCCAGCTTCGCTAAGAAAGCTTTCTTTGCGTTTGCGTCATCGGGCGTCTTTCGCCATTTCCCGAGCAAGGCGATCAGCTTTCCGCGGTCACGCGTGCGCGCAAGCGCGAGTTGCGCGCCTGCTTGCATCAGGGGCGTGTCTGCGCGCTTCTGTCCGTTTGCCTCTGTTGCCACGTCTCTAAAAATCCAAGCGCGCGATTCAGTCGCACGTACCTCTCAGGGCACGCTCGAGCACAGCTGCGCGCGCGTACACGCCATTTCGAACCTGCTGAAGAATGCGCGATTGTGGGCCGTCTGCGACCGCGTCCTCAATCTCGACGCCGCGATTCATCGGACCGGGGTGCATGACAATGGCATCTGCCGCAGCACGCGCCAAGCGCGCTTCGGAAATGCCAAAGTTCGCGTGATAGTTCTCTAGTGAATCGACGAGCCCTTCTTCCATCCGTTCACGTTGCAAGCGCAAGGTCATCACAACGTCGACCCCGTCAAGCGCATCGTCCAATCGATCCATCAGCTGTGCACGTGGCATATCGTCCGCCGCGGGCAATAACTGTGTCGGGCCGCAGACGCGAATATCTTGCACGCCCAACAATGCGAGCGCTTGGTAGTCGCTACGTGCGACACGCGAGTGTTTGACATCACCGACGATGGCCACACGCAATTGGGTGAAGTCCTGACCCTTGTTTTGCTGCAAGGTCATCATGTCGAGGAGTGCCTGCGTGGGATGGTTGCTGCGGCCATCGCCGGCATTCACAAAACGCGTGCCCTTATTCGCATGCGCGACCAGTGCGTCCACCGCGCCATCTTCATGGTGGCGAACGACGAAGACATCCACACCCATGGCTTCGATATTTCGAAAGGTGTCGAGTGCGGTCTCGCCCTTTCGAGTCGATGAGTTGGCGACGTCGAATGACAACATATCGACGCCCAATCGCTGCGCGGCACGCTGGAAGCTCAGCTTGGTGCGCGTCGACGGCTCGAAGAACAACGTGGAGACGCATGCATCTTTAGGAATATTTGCCGCCGGCGCACCTTTAATGAATGCCTCAGCGCGCGTCATCAATGCGCGCAATGTCGCCTCACTCAGCCCGTCGATTCGAATCAGATTTGCATCCTGCCCCATGTGCGCTCCCCTATGACTCAATTTCGATGGCATCTTCCGGCGAAGCGATCCAACGCTCGACAATAATCGCGGCGGCGAATGCGTCCAATGCATGTGCATCGCGTCGCTTCGCACGTCCTTCGGCCCGGCGTTGTGCAAAGCCTTGCGCCGCCTCAACGGAACTACTGCGCTCATCCATCATCACAACCGGAATCTTGAACTCTCGCTTCAACATCTGCGCGAAAGCGCGCGCAAACACGCGAATCGGTTGGTCTTCACCCGATAAGGTCTGCGGATCGCCCACTACGCAACCCGCGGGCCGCCACTCGCGCATCACCTTTTGCAGTTGACGTGCATCAGCGATGTCGTCGTGCACATCAATCACGGCGACAGGTCTTGCGCCCCCGCCCAATGCACTGCCGATCGCGACGCCGATGCGTCGCCGACCGACATCAAACCCCAGCACACTGCCTTCAATCATCATGCGCGGCCGCTATACCCCGCCATCTGCATCGGGTCGAAACCCAAGCGGCCAGTGGCAGTGCGCCAACGCTCTTCAATCGGCACTTCAAACAGGAGTTGTTGGTCTGCATCTACCACGATCCAACTGTTGTCGACCAGTTCTTGTTCCAACTGACCGGGCGCCCAGCTGGCGTAACCCAATGCAATCAGGGAATGTTCGGGACCGGTGCCGTTGGCAATGGATTCAAGAATGTCTCGCGAGGTCGTAAGCGAGAGACCATTGCCGAGCGCGACGCTGGATTCCCACTGCGCATCGCCGGCGTGCAACACAAATCCGCGCTCAATATGCACCGGACCGCCCTGCAACACATGGTGCATGCGCAGGGTTTCATTTTCAGTGCTGACCTCGATCTGCTGCAGCAACTCGCCCATCAACATGTCGGACGGGCGATTCACCACCAAAGCCATGGCACCGCTGGCATCGTGCTGGCATACCAAGGCGACGGATTGGGAGAACGTTGGATCGTCCAGGCTGGGGACTGCGACGAGGAGCTGATTCGCTAGGGAGGAGGTGGTCGACATGGGGCCATTTTAGCGTGCCCCACCCCAGTGCGAGGTTAACGGCTCTCGGAAACCTCGACCCCGTCCATGCCTTGCGCCAACGAATGCGGATCGCCGCCTTGGGCAAGCTTGATGCGCAGACGTACTTCGTTGGTCGAGTCGGCAAAACGCAGTGCGTCGTCGTAAGAAATGTGCCCTTCTTGGTACATCTCGAACAGGCTTTGGTCGAACGTCCGCATACCGAGCTGCGTGGAGTCTTTCATCACTTCCTTCAGCTTGTGGATCTCGCCATCGCGGATGTAGTCCTGCACCAACGGTGTGCCCAACAACACTTCGATCGCGACGCGACGGCCTTTACCGTCAATGGTCGGCACCAGCTGCTGCGCCACCACACCCTTCAAGTTCAAAGAGAGATCCATCAACAATTGTTGACGGCGGTCTTCAGGGAAGAAGTTGATGATGCGATCCATGGCTTGGTTCGCATTGTTGGCGTGCAGCGTACACAGCACCAAGTGACCCGTTTCTGCGAATGCAATCGCGTGATCCATGGTTTCGCGCGTACGCACTTCGCCGACCAAAATCACGTCTGGCGCTTGGCGCAACGTGTTCTTCAGCGCGGATTCCCAGCTATCGGTATCGATGCCGACTTCGCGCTGGGTGACCATGCAGCCTTCGTGGCGATGCACGAATTCAATCGGATCTTCAATCGTGATGATGTGGCCACTTGAGTTCTTATTGCGGTAACCCACCAAGGATGCCAAGGAGGTTGATTTACCCGAACCGGTGGCACCCACGAACATCACGATGCCGCGCTTGGTCATCGCCAAGCTTTGCATGACCGGCGGCAAGTTCAATTCTTCAATGGTCGGAATCTTGCTTTCAATCCGACGTAAGACCATGCCCACTTGGTTGCGCTGGTAGAACGCCGACACACGAAAACGGCCCGTACCGGCGAGACCGATCGCGAAGTTGCATTCCTTCGTGCGTTCGAACTCTTCACGCTGTGCCGGCGACATGATGCTGAGCACGATGTCTCGCGACTCTTGGGGCGTTAGCGGCGTTTCAATGATTGGCGTCATCTTGCCGTGCACCTTGTAAGAAGGCGGCATACCGGCGGTGATAAACAAGTCGGAGGCGCGTTGCTGCGCCATGATCTTGAGGAAGCCTGTGAAATCGGTGGGGGTAGTCATGCTCTTTCTCCGTGCGCCAGAACGACTTAGTCGAACAGGCGCTTATCTTTTGCGTATTCGCGCGCTTGCTGCTTGATGACGAGATTACGCGCCACCAAATCTTGTAAGCACTGATCAAGCGTTTGCATGCCGTACTGCTGACCGGTTTGGATCGACGAGTACATCTGCGCGACTTTGTCTTCGCGAATGAGGTTTCGAATGGCGGGCGTGCCCACCATGATTTCGTGCGCCGCGATACGTCCGCCGCCCACTTTTTTCAACAGACTTTGTGAAATAACGGCACGGAGCGATTCGGACAACATTGAACGCACCATCGGCTTTTCGCCGGCGGGGAACACGTCGATGATCCGGTCGATGGTTTTGGCGGCACTTGAGGTATGCAAGGTGCCCAACACCAAGTGCCCCGTTTCTGCAGCGGTCAATGCCAAGCGAATGGTTTCAAGGTCACGCAATTCGCCGACCAGAATGTAGTCAGGATCTTCACGCAAGGCCGAACGCAGTGCTTCGTTGAAGCCGTGCGTATCGCGGTGCACTTCGCGCTGATTGACCAAGCATTTTTGCGATTGGTGAACGAATTCGATCGGATCTTCCACCGACAGAATGTGGCCGTACTCGTTGCGATTGATGTAGTCGAGCATGGCAGCCAACGTGGTCGACTTACCCGAACCGGTGGGCCCGGTCACCAGAATCAAACCTTGCGGCTGTTGAACGAGCTCACGAAACACGGGCGGACAGCCCAGTTCTTCCAAACTCAAAACGACGGACGGAATCGTACGGAACACCGCACCCGAGCCGCGGTTCTGTGTAAAGGCATTGACGCGGAAGCGTGCCAAGCCGGGGATTTCAAACGAAAAGTCGGTTTCGAGAAATTCTTCGTAATCACGGCGTTGCTTGTCCGACATGATGTCGTAAATCAGCGCGTGCACTTCTTTGTGTTCGAGCGGCGCAATATTGATGCGTCGAACGTCACCGTCCACCCGGATCATCGGTGGCAAGCCCGCCGAAAGATGCAAATCGGACGCTTTGTGCTTGACCGAAAAGGCCAGGAGTTCAGCGATATCCATGTCGTACTCTCCCCGAGTATTGATTCGGACGGACGCAATAGCCGACCGTGTTTAGGGCATCCTAACGCGAAAAGGATGCAAATCCATGTCCCCGAGGTTCATTAAATGCCTTCCGCCCCACTGAGTAAAGTCTTGGATGAACTGCGTACCGCATCGCAGCAGGCAGGACGCCCGCTGCCGCGCCTGCTGGCCGTGAGTAAAACGCGCCCCGCCAGCGACGTTGCCCAGTTGGCTGCCGCCGGCCAGCTCGCCTTTGGCGAAAACTACGTTCAAGAAGCCATTGCGAAGCTGGCCGAGCTGACACACCTGCCATTGGAATGGCATCTCATCGGACACCTGCAAACCAATAAGGCACGCGAAGCGGCTCGGCATTTCGCTTGGGTCCAGACCGTCGATCGATTGAAGCTGGTAGATGCATTAATGAAACATCGGTCGGCAGATCAGCCGCCGCTCAATCTCTTGATCCAAGTGAATATCGACGATGAAGACAGCAAGCACGGCTGTCAGCCCGAAGACATCTTCGCCTTGGCCGAAGCGATTTCGCGCCACCCTAATTTGAAATTGCGCGGACTGATGGCGATTCCTGCGCCCGATCCGGACACGCGTGTGCAAGCGTTTGACGCCATGCATCGCTTGTTCTTGGATTTACAGAAGCATTTCGCCGACATTGATACCCTATCGATGGGCATGAGCGATGATGCGGCCCTCGCCATTGCGCACGGCTCAACGATGGTGCGCGTAGGTCGTGCACTGTTTGGCGAACGAACTGTCGTTTGAATTGAGGACAAAAGCCCCATGGGTCTTGAAGGTAATCGCGTAGCAGTCAGCTTTATTGGTGGCGGCAATATGGCGCGCAGCTTAATTGGCGGTCTGTTGACCAGTGGCACGTCGGCCGCGCAGCTTCATGTCGCGGAACCGGTCGAAGCGCTTCGTGCCGCACTGAGCCAAGACTTCCATGTGAATACACATGCTGAAGCGACGTCGGCCGCGGCACTGGGCCAGGTGTGGGTGATGGCAGTCAAACCGCAAGTGATGAAATCGGTGTGTGCATCCTTATCGGAACTAGCCAAAGCGCGACGTCCGCTGGTCATTTCGATCGCAGCGGGCATCACGACCGCACAAATTGCGGCTTGGCTCGGCTCGAGCACCGCCATCGTGCGAACCATGCCGAATACACCTGCACTCTTGGGCGCGGGCATTACGGGTCTATTTGCGAATGCGGATGCGTCTGACGCAGATCGCACCACCGCTGATCAACTCCTGCAGGCAGCAGGCCCCACGGTGTGGGTCGATGACGAATCCTTGATGGATGCCGTCACGGCGGTGTCCGGCAGTGGTCCGGCTTACGTGTTCTTGTTGGCGCAAGCGATGCTGGAGGCAGGCATTCGTGAAGGTTTGGATGCCGCACAAGCACAAGCGCTGGCGAATCAAACCATCTTAGGCGCTGCGCGCATGTTGACCGAAAGCGGCGACTCCGCCGAGGTGCTGCGACAACGCGTGACTTCACCCAATGGCACAACGCAGGCGGCCATTGAATCTTTCCAATCCGAGCATTTCGAAGACATCGTTGCGCGTGCCGTGCACGCCGCGCGTCTACGAGGTGCAGCGCTCTCTGCGGCCAATGACTGAGGACCTCATGAAAACTCTCAAAACGCGGATCGCGCTTGCCAGTCTGTGCGTCATGACGGCCTGTTCGGGCAACAGCGCACCGGATCAAAAAGTGCGTCCGGCGACAACAGCGCAAGCCTCGCTGCAAACCTTGACATCACATGTGAACGGCAAGACATTCATCCTGTCCGCCACACCGACGCACGCCCTTCAGCCGGGCATCGCGCGCCAATACGGCATCGAACAACGGGATGACACGACGATGGTTTTAGTCAGTGTGACGGACGCTTCGGGCAACGCGATCGATCCAGGCACTGCACAGGTGACCGTGTCTGCGGGGATTGTCCCCGCTACGCCGACTGAAATTGCCATGAAGCCTATACAAGTCGAGGGCTTTGCCAATCTCGTTGGCATCGTGACCGCGAAACCACCCGTGAAATTGAACATCCAAATGATGGTTCAAGATGGGGCTGCACAGACGTCTCAATCCTTTACGCGCGACGTCTTACCGCGCTGAGCGTTTGGCCGCCCATGCGGCAATAATGCGTTCAATATCTGCCACGCCGTCGGTTAAGGCGGCTGGGCCGGGCTGCAAGATGCGCGGCGATTTAATCTCGTGCAGTTCGCCGTTCAATACCGCCGGCACATTCGACCAGCCGGGACGCGCAGCCACGTGATCGGGCTGAAATTTCTTGCCGCACCACGAACCGATGACGATATCGGGGGCACGACGTGCGGCTTCTTCCCCATCGGCCAGAATGCGTTGCTTCGCCAATGACTCGGTGGCCAACTCGGGAAACACATCGATACCGCCGGCCAAGCTGACCAGTTCGGATACCCATTGAATGCCACTGATTTGCGGCGTGTCCCACTCTTCAATATAGACGCGCGGTTGAATGTTTCGACGCTGCGCGCGCTCAGCCACTGCCGCCAAACCCGATTCAAGCTTGGCCGCATAGTCCTCTGCCCGATCCGCACACCCGACTAACGCACCAAGGCGACGGATGTAATCGAGGATGCCAGACACACTGCGATGGTTCGCAATCCAGACTTCAACGCCGCGGCGTGTCAGCGCTGCTGCGATGTCGGCCTGCATATCGGAAAAACCGATTGCCATGTCCGGACGCAAAGCAACAATGGCGTCGATCTTGGCGCTGGTGAAAGCGCTGACCTTGGGTTTCTCTTTACGCGCTTGGGGCGGTCGTACGGTGAAGCCACTGATGCCCACAATGCGATCTTGTTGACCCAGGGCGTACAGCGTTTCCGTAGGCTCTTCGGTGAGACAAACGATTCTTGCGGGACCGATCACGGATAAAGCCGATGCGTTTCCCAGGCGCCTGATCGATTGAGGTCGTACACCACGCGATCATGCAAACGAAATTCCGCGCCATACCAAAATTCAAAATGGATTGGACGCACACGAAAGCCCGTCCATCTCGCGGGACGCGGGACTTCCCGACCCTCAAATTCTTTTTCAACTTGGGCATAGCGCGTATCAAATGCGTCACGGTCAGGCAGTCGTTCGCTTTGCATCGATGCCCAAGCACCCAATTGACTACCGCGTGCACGCGAGGCGAAATATGCATCCGCTTCGGCATCGCTGACGATTTCAACCTGACCTTCAATGCGAACTTGCACGGCATTACGCACACGTGGCCAGAAGAACAACAATGACGCATGCGGATTGCTTTGCAGTTCTTTGCCTTTGCGCCCATCCATGTGGGTGTAAAACACAAAGCCGCGCGCGTCATGCGCTTTTAGCAACACCATTCGGGCGGACGGGTGTCCATTGATGCCTGTCGTTGCGACCACCATCGCGGTCGGATCCGGCTCGCCTGCCGCAGTTGCTTCGGCAAACAATCGGTCGAAGGTTTCCAGTGCTTCAGTCAACAAGATATCCATCCCTGTATTGTGGACTGTTGACGTGTATTCCGCATCTGAACCGATCGGCGCGTATGCGTTGCTAGAATCCTCGGATGCCGCACGCAGACGACATCGTATTGATTGGCCCCATGGGGAGTGGCAAGTCCACCGTCGCCAAGGCCTTGGCCGCGCATATGAACATGCAAGCGATCGATTTGGATGCAGACATCGAAACGGATGCCGGAATGACCATTGCACAGATTTTTGCGGCAGAAGGTGAATCAGGATTTCGTGCGCGTGAGCACGCAGCTTTGAAGCGCGCATTGGGACGCGCATGCGTCATCGCGACCGGGGGTGGCATCGTGCTCGATGTGCGCAATCGTGACTTGATTTCCGAATCTGCAGCCTGTGTTTGGCTGGATGCGCCACTGCCTGTATTGGCGAATCGCCTACATTCGGAACGCGCGCACCGCCCCTTGCTCAACGGTGTCGATATCGAGACCAAGCTGAGCGCGCTCGATGCGGAAAGAAGGCCGCTCTACTCAGCGCTTGCGCAACTCCACATGGACACCCGCGAAGGGTCGGCTGAAGACATCGCCGTGCGTATTGCCACTGCACTGGCGGTCTTGCAATGACAACGACACATCGCATCCGAGTCGGTGGGCGCAATGCCTATGACATTTTCATTGAGCCCGGACTGCTGTCGCGATTGGACACGAGTGTGTGGCCTGTGCGCTCGCGTCAATTTCTGCTGGTCAGCGATGACCAAGTCGCTCCGCACTATGCGGAGCGCGTCAAGGCACAGCTCAAAGCCGCGGTCGCGGACGTCGATGTCCATGTTTTTCGGGCAGGTGAGTCGAACAAAAACTTGGCGACGTTTGAACAGATCACCGCTTCGCTCGCCAAGATGGGCGCGCGACGTGATGCTTGCATCGTTGCCTTAGGGGGCGGTGTTGTCGGTGATCTGGCCGGCTTCGCGGCCGCATGCTGGATGCGCGGCATGGACTTTGTTCAAATCCCGACCAGCTTGCTCGCGATGGTCGATTCCTCAGTCGGTGGCAAAACGGGTATCGACACACCCGCCGGGAAAAACCTGCTCGGCGCGTTCCATTTTCCACGTGTCGTCTTGATTGACCCTGAGTTGCTGCAAACCTTGCCAGCACGAGAATGTGCGGCCGGCTTTGCAGAAGTCATCAAATATGGTGCGTTGGGGAATGCTGCGTTCTTCAACTGGTTGGAAAAGGAAGCCGATGCACTTAAGGCATTGAACCCGGATGCCATTGCACGCGCCATTGCCGCGTGTTGCCAGATGAAAGCCGACATCGTTGAGCGCGACCCCTTCGAGCGCGGCGACCGCGCATTGCTGAACTTCGGGCACACCTTTGGGCACGCCATTGAAAGCGCGCAAGGTTTTGACGGTTTGAACCACGGCGAGGCCGTTGCCGTCGGTATGTGCTGCGCAGCCCGACTATCAGAAGTCTGTGCCGGCGCGCCCGCTGCAGATACTGAACGACTCATCCATTTATTGAAGCGCTTCGGCTTGCCAACGGAAGTCCCGGCTGGGCTTAAGCCCGAAGATTTACTCGCGCGGATGCGCTTGGACAAGAAGGCAGATTTGAACGGGCTGCGTTTTATCGTGTGGGAAGGGATCGGTCGAACCCGCGTCGCGCAGGGGATTACAGACGCCCAAGTCTTGGCGGCACTTCAGGCGCCCTGAGACGAAAGGCTGCGCGGGCTTTACAATGCCCGCATGCGCCTGCTCCTCCAACAACGTCCGCAAGGAAACGAAGCACCCCGCTTCGTGCAATTGCAGTTGCAGTCCGACTTGTTCGGGCAATGGGAGCTCGTGCGCGAGACCGGACAACAAGGTGCGCGAAGCACCTTGCGTCGCGAACAATTCATTAACCACGCCTCGGCTTTGGAAGCACTCGAAAAAGCCCGTGATCAACACCTGAGTAAAGGCTTTCAGCTGATGTTTGCGCAGGGTGTGGACGCACCGCGCTAAGGCGCAGGAACCCTATGAACGCACCCTTGAAAAACGATCGCTTCTTGCGCGCTTTGCGTCGCGAGCCTGTAGACACCACGCCCGTATGGATCATGCGCCAAGCCGGCCGCTATTTGCCGGAGTATCGCGCCACACGTAAAGCCGCTGGCAGTTTTTTGGCGATGGCGACGAATCCGGAGATTGCATGCGAAATCACGCTGCAGCCGTTGCGTCGTTTTGAATTGGATGCGGCCATCTTGTTCTCGGACATCCTGACCGTGCCGGATGCCATGGGACTTGGACTGCATTTCGTTGAAGGCGAAGGCCCCAAGTTTGAACGACCGGTTCGCACGGAAGCGGATGTCGCCGCATTGCGCGTGCCAGACATGGGCACCTCTTTGGCGTATGTCACCGATGCGATTCGTTTGATTCGTCGCGAACTCGACGGCAGCGTGCCACTGATCGGATTCTCTGGCAGCCCGTGGACGTTGGCGTGCTACATGATCGAAGGCGGTGGCAGCAAGGACTTCTCGAAGATCAAGGCCATGGCACTGAACGCGCCGGATCTGCTGCATCGTTTGTTGGATGTCACGACCGACGCGGTGATTGCCTATTTGACTGCGCAGAAGGCTGCGGGCGCGCAAGCTTTGCAGGTGTTCGATACGTGGGGCGGCGTGCTGTCGCCTGCCATGTACCGGACGTTCTCGCTGAAATATTTGCAACGCATTGGTGCGGAACTTTCGCGCGGTGAAGGCGTGGATCGCACGCCTCTGATTTTGTTTGGCAAAGGCACGGGTCAACATTTGGCTGACTTGGTGGGCACCGGCGCAGATGCTTTGGGTGTCGACTGGACGGTGACGCTGGAAGACGCTGCTTGGCGTACGCGTAACGCCGTGGCACTTCAAGGCAACTTGGATCCAACCACGCTCTACGGCGAACCCGATGCGATTCGCCGTGAAGTCCAACTCGCGATGGACAGCTATGCCTCAGGTAACGGCAATTCGCGCGAAGGCCACGTGTTCAATCTCGGCCATGGCATGTCGCCTGACATGAATCCGGATCACGTAGCGGTCTTGGTCGACGAAGTGCATCGCTACGGCGCAAATCGGACCTTGCCGTAATCGATTGCAGCGCGTTGCTCGGTGAGATCCAGCAGCGCGCTTTCAATTGCGTCTAATAAATCGACGCCGCGGATGGGCTTGCGCAAGAAGCGGCTGAAACCGGCTTGCCGCGCGTCTGATTCAGCATTCGCATTTGCATGTGCACTCACGGCGAGCATCGCACCCGTGAATCCACTGTTGCGCATTTGGCGCGCCAAGTCGAAACCGTTGATGGCCGGCAGGTCCAGATCAAGCACAGCGACGTCAAAATGCCCGCCAGAGAGGTGAACCAACGCGTGCAGCCCGTTCAATACGTGCGTGACGCGATGACCTGCTTGCATGATCAAGGCGGAAAGGACGTCAGCAACCGCGTCATCGTCTTCAACCAACAGCACATCGAACGTGTGTGGCGTTCGCCGATGCGTTACGACAGTTGGCACCGGCATCGGTCTGTCCGTTTGCGGCAATGGAAGCTCAACGCTGAAGCGACTGCCAACACCGGGCACGCTTTCGACCGATAGACGTCCGCCCATGCCTTTCACCAGTTCTGCCGAAATCGCGAGCCCCAATCCACTGCCGCCATGTCGATGTGCGGTCAATGCGCCGTCGGCTTGCTCAAAGCGTTCAAACACACGCTGACATTGCTCAGGTCGCATGCCCGGCCCCGTGTCGTCAACGCAAAACAAATGCAAATCGCGCTCTATCGCGCGGTGCGAAAGTGTCACCGTGCCTTGCGCGGTGAACTTCAGTGCATTACCCACTAAGTTCATCAAGACTTGGCGAATGCGTACGACATCACCCGAGACACATTCGACACCGGTTTCGTCGCAGCTGAAAACAAACTGCACACCTTTACGCAGTGACAGGGGTGTCGCCCACTCAGCGATCTCCTCAAGCAAAGCACGCACCTCGAACGGCTTGGCAACGAAGTCCAACTTCCCAGCTTCGATGCGCGCCAAGTCCAAAGCATCGTCAACGATACGCAGCAAATGCTCACTCGATTTGCGGATGCTGTTCACACGCTGCATTTGTTGTTGCGAGAGCGCGGTCGTGGCGAGCAGTTCTGCCATCCCCATGACACCTGTCATCGGCGTTCGAATCTCGTGTCCAAAGGTCGCGAGGAATGTCGACTTGGCTGAAGAGGCCGCTGCATGTTGCTGCGCATGTTCGCGCGCAAGCTTGAGCTCTCGACGTCGATGGGCGCGCTTCACCACCGCCCAAATAGCGCCTGCCGTAAGACACAAAAGCAAGAGGCACATACACAGTTTGAACCATGACGTTTGCCACCAGTGCGGTTTGAGTTCGAACTGAATCGTTTGAATGTCGGTCGCGCGACCACGACCGTCTACGGCACGCAGATTTATGCGATAGCGACCGGGTCCGAGACCTGAAAGGATGCGCTCGTACGTGCCGCCCAAGTCAATCCAATCGCGATCAAGGCCTTGGACACGCATTTTGTAATGCACAGCGTCAGGATCGTCATACGCAATGGCGTGCATCTGTATGCGAATCTCTGCGCTATCTGCCGGCGCGATAAAGCGCGCGCCGTCCGTGTTAAGCGCGCGCCAGCGGCCATTCGCTCGCGCAAAAATCTGCGCAGGCGCTAGACGCGGCCACTCGGCATCGACGCCTTGGGCAGACGACAGAAATTGCATGACCACGCCATTCTCTGCAGCAGCGGCGGCCACGTTCGACGACGTCGATACCGCCAAACTGCCGGCAAGCAATTGTTGGTTGGACAAGCCGTTGGATACGTCAAACACCCGTGTGCCGTTCTCGCCAAACACAAACAAGCCGCGTGTCGTCGCAAGCCACACGTGGCCGTCGGACCCCACTCGGAATCCTTTGGCTTCGAGGTCACGCCATTTCGTTTCCGCGGGAAGTGTTCGCTTTAAGGACCAGATGCCATGACGCCTTTCGAATTCATACAAGCCACTCGGCGCGTGTGCCCAGATCTGCGTTGGCGATGCAATGGCGACGGCATCCAGATCCTGCACTGAAGTCGTCAGCAGCGGCACAAACGCGTCGCTTGCTTGCGTCAAGTGATGCAAACGACCCTCGACAACCGCAAATACATCGCCGCCTGGCAGTGCGTCGATCGATTGCAGGCCAATGGGTGCATCCGGGGCGTTCTGCACCGTTCTTAAGACCCGACCCTGCGCATCTCGTAGTTGCACGCCCCATCCGGGAAAGGACAGCCAAAACCGCCCCAGACCCGCATCACGCAACTCACCCAGCGAGGCATCTGGCAGGGCATCAAACCTGGCGTTTGCATCAAATACTGCGCGCACCCGTCCGTCCTGGATGCGAAGCAATTCATCGCGACCTGCTAACCAGACGACCCCCTGATCACTCGCGAGCACGGCTTTGGGTCGCACCGCTTTTGCAATGCCTGATACGCGCGTGAGTACCTGCCCTTCCGCACTGACCTGTTCGAGCACGCCGTCGAGACCGGCCAACCACCAACCTTGATCGCGCGCCTCCGCGATCGCGCGATATTCGACCGATGCCAAGCCATCCCCTTTGGCGGGCAATGCACGCAACTGCGTGACGTCTTTCCAGTTCGGCCGCAGGTACGCGAGCCCAATCCCGGGTGCCGTCGCCCACAGGGCACCGTCGGCTTGCCGATACAAAGCGCGCACCGGCTTTCCGTGCATGGCCCCTTCCATGCGCACCTCGCGCGACTGGTTGTGCTCGATACGCTTCAGTCCACGCTGCGTTGCGATCCAAAGTTGGCCCGAACCTGCTGATTCGATTTTGATCGCAGCATTAGGCCGTGCAAACGCGGCGGACCAAGTAGGCACAGCAACGCGATTGTCGTTCGATAGTGAGAACACGCCCGATGCGGTACCGATCCATACCTGATGCGCGTCTTGCGCCAAGCTATACACCACGTCATCGGCTTGGCCTATCGGTAAGTCGATGATCGACATTTGACCCTGCCGCCAGCGGAAAAGACCTGCGGCCGTCGCCACCCAAATGTCGCCAGGCGCGCGACGCAGCAATGCGACAATTTTTTCTCGCCCGGCCGGGCTATCTGACGTCGCGTTCAAGTACGTCTGAATTCGACGCGTGCGTAAATTCATTCGCAGCAAGCCGTCATTCGCCGTCCCGAACCAGACATCGTCGCCGTCGTCTTGTATGGCCCAGACATCCACCAACTTGGAATGCACGTGCGTATCGAAATGCTGCGCGTGGATACGATCCGCGTCCAATCGAACAACCCCATGGCCCATCACCGAGATCCACAGGCGATTGTTCGCATCCACATGCAACGCTTGAATTGAATTGCCGGGCAACCACGCGGTGTCGGCGTGTCGAAACGTCTTGAAGCCCCGGCCTGCGTGTTGAATCAGGCCATCCTCGGTTGCCATCCAAACCACGCCTTGCTGGTCGCGCACAAGGGCGTCGACCGCGCTATTGCTCAGGCCCTGTTGCGCGCCCATGAGGCGAAAGCTTGGGATCCAGGGCGCAGCTTGCGCACACAACAACGACGCGTACGCCAAGGCGCACAAGCAACAGACGACGCGCGCCCATGTTCTTAGCTGCATTTTGTCCCTCCCGGCCTCCCCGCCGGAACGGCCATGGTGGCGGTCTGCTTGATGCAGGGCAATATTCGCAGGCTAGAATCAGGCTTTCCCTACAGTTCCGTTGGTAGACCATGACTACGAAGAACACTGTTGACAGCTGGGGCAGCGTGAGCCGCTTCTTCCATTGGCTCATCGTTGTGTTGATCTTGTTTCAGGGCACGACGGGTTTGCTTCGGCACGAATTGCCGGACGGCATCATGAATTGGCACAAGTCCTTTGGTATCACGATTTTGCTGCTTGCGATTGCACGCGTGATTTGGCGCATCTATGCGGGCGCACCTAAACCGGTCGAAGGCACTTCGCGTGCTCAGGCGTTGGCAGCATCCTTCATGCACGGCCTGTTGTATCTGCTTATTTTCATCATGCCGATCACCGGTTGGATTGTGTCGGATTCGGGCAAGCGCCCCTTGAACTGGTTTGGCATTCCCATGCCTGATCTGGTCGCACTCAATGAAACAACGCACAAGACGTTCGAGTATTGGCACGAACAAATGTTTTGGGTGTTAGTGGTCGTTGCCTCGGCGCACATGCTTGCGGCGCTGTATCACCACATGTTTGTGCGTGACCGCACGCTGACACGCATGCTCAAGGGGTGATGCCCGGCAGGTTCGACAGCCAATCGCGCACGCTGGCCGCATCAAACGGCCAGCCGATCTCCGCCCCCGTGTGGATGTCTTTGAAAACCGGCACCCGAACACCGTAAATCGGTTCGAGCTCGGGCAGGTCATCAATGAAGATCGACTCGAACTCAGGGGCACGCGCCGCGGCAAGCTCGGCCAAGGCCAAATCACATAGGTGACAGTAGTCGCGTTGGTACAAGATAAATCTCAATGCGTTTGCAGCCCAGTCGGTAGGGTCGAGATAGAATAATGCCCTGAATAAGGAGCAATGCGCATGGCGGTCAGTACGTTCGACATTTACAAGATCGGCATCGGCCCGAGCTCTTCGCATACGGTCGGCCCCATGCGCGCGGCTGCACGCTTTGTCGCTCATCATTTGGTGGAACAAGGCCTGCTCGATAGCGTCGCGCGCATCCGCGCCGAAGTATTTGGCTCACTCGCCTTGACCGGCCGCGGACATGGCACCGACAAAGCCGTGCTGATGGGCCTTGAGGGCCATGAGCCCAACCTGATCGATCCCGACATCATTCCGGATGCCTTGACGCGGATTCGAACAAGTAAATCGGTGCGTTTGGGCGGCACACATGACGTTGCGTTCAATGAGAAAACCGATCTCATCATGAACAAGCGACAAAAGCTGCCCTTCCATACCAATGGCATGCGTTTCTGTGCGTTCGACGCGAATGGCGATGAAATCGCCACGCGTGACTACTATTCGGTCGGCGGCGGATTCGTCGTCAATCAAGATGAAGCGGCAGAAGATCGCATCGTGCCAGACACCACGCCGCTGAAATATCCCTTCAACAGTGGCGATGAATTGCTCGAGCAATGCGATCGCGCGCAGATCAGCATCGCGCAACTCATGATGGCCAACGAACGCGCATGGCGGACGGACGAAGAAATCATCGCAGGCCTGCGCGAATTGTGGACCGCGATGCAATCCTGCGTTGCACGTGGTATTCGCGAAACGGGCACGCTGCCGGGCGGCCTGCATGTGCCAAGACGTGCGCCGAGTCTCTACGTCGAATTGCAACGTCGTCCCGAAGCCGGCATGAGCGATCCGCTGACCGTGCTCGATTGGGTCAACCTGTATGCCCTCGCCGTCAATGAAGAAAATGCCGCGGGCGGACGCGTGATTACCGCGCCGACCAATGGTGCGGCGGGCATCGTGCCGTCCGTGCTGCACTACTACGCACGCTTTATTCCGAATGCCAATGAGCAAGGCGTATTTGATTTTCTCCTGACCGCGGCCGCCGTCGGCATTCTGTACAAAGAGAACGCCAGCATCAGTGGTGCGGAAGTGGGCTGTCAGGGCGAAGTCGGTGTGGCCTGTTCAATGGCCGCTGCAGGTTTGGCAGCCGCCTTGGGTGGCACGCCACGCCAAGTCGAAAATGCGGCAGAAATTGGCATGGAGCATAACCTTGGATTGACCTGTGATCCGATCGGCGGCCTCGTGCAGATTCCCTGCATTGAGCGCAATGCGATGGGCTCGGTCAAAGCAATCAACGCAGCACGTATGGCCATGCGTGGCGACGGTAGCCACAAGGTCAGCTTGGACAAAGTCATCAAGACCATGCGTGATACCGGCCGAGATATGCAAGACAAGTACAAAGAAACGTCACGCGGTGGTCTCGCCGTCAACGTCATCGAGTGCTGAGAACTGGCGCGCGCATTTAGTGCGCGCGCTGAATACGCAGTACGTCATCCATCAAGGCACCGGCTGTAACTTCTGCACCCGCACCAGGACCTTGAATCACGAGCGGATTGTCACAGTATCGATCGGTCCAAATCGCAACGCGATTGTCTGTTCCAGCGCCCGATGCGATTGCGTGCGATGCGGGCAGCGACACTAAACCGACGCGTGCAATCAAGGTGCCATCGGTCAGAAATTCGAAGCGACCCATGTGCTTCAAGACTTCCGATTTTTTATGCGCACGTGCAAAGCGTGCGCGCATCTGCGGATCGATTTCAGGCAAACGTCGGTTGAATGTCTCCAGTGACACGTCTTGAAGTCCCGCCGGCACGAGCGATTCCACCTGCACGTCTTCGACATCCAGTGCTAAACCAGCGGCACGCGCCAGAATGAGTACTTTCCGTCGCACGTCTTCGCCGGAGAGATCTTCGCGCGGGTCCGGCTCGGTATAGCCCGCTTGATGGGCCGCGCGCACAAAGCTCGAGAAGGGTCGCATGCCGTCGAAGTTGTTCATGAGATAAGCAAGCGATCCGGATAACACGCCCGCGACCGCTGTGATGCGATCCCCGCCTTCGCTGAGTTCACGCAAGGTGCGAATCAAGGGCAGGCCCGCCCCAACGGTGGCGCTGTCACCGTAGCCGGTGCCTGTATGGGTTTGCGCATCGCGAATGTCTTGCCAACGCACGCGCGACGTGCCTGTGCCCAACTTGCAGGCTGTGACAACGTGTGCACCGCCGCGCAACCATCCTGCATGCTGCTGGGCGATGAGGTCGCTCGCACTTGCATCGACCACGATGTCGCCTCGCCCGAATTCAGCAGACGAGATCCAGCTCGCTTCAGAACGTGCCGTGCTTTCACGAAGTTGATTCAACACGGTATTAGGACAATCACGATCCACGCGACAGAATCCGCGCGTGTTTGCAATCCCTGCAATCTCCGGCACAGACACACCACGCGACTTCAAAGCCACATGGCGTGCGACAAATGCGCGACCGACTGTGCCCGTGCCCAACACCGTGATTCTCGGTGCGGCGTGGATCTCAAGCGCAGGACGTAAACAGGCGACGCTCATGCGGCGACCTTTGGTTTACAGGATGCCAATGCACGTGCGGCGCGTGCAAGACCGGCGTTCACATCAGCCAACAAGTCATCTGCATGCTCGATTCCGACCGACACACGCAACAGGCTGTTCGAAATCCCAGCGGCTGTGCGCGCTTCCGGGGTCATGGCGGCATGCGTCATGGTCGCCGGATGTGCCACCAAACTTTCCACGCCGCCAAGTGATTCGGCCAAGGTCAGGCACTGCAAGCCATCGAGAAATGCGCGCACGGCGAGCACTTGGTCCGCCTCGGTGTCGCCCTGCAATTCGAACGAAAGCATGGCGCCAAAACCGTGTTGTTGGCGCGCGGCAATGTCATGTCCCGGATGCAACGGCAAACCCGGATAGTTCACATTGCGCACGGCCGGATGTGCGCTCAAGCAATCGACCAAGACTTGTGTGTTCTCGGTGTGCACGCGCAAGCGCGCATCCAAGGTGCGAAGGCCGCGCAAGGTGAGAAAGCTATCAAACGGTGATGCCGTCAGACCCAGGCAATTGGCCCACCAAGTGAACTCCGCGTGCAAGGCTTCATTCGCAGCAATCACTGCGCCACCGACCACGTCGCTATGGCCATTGATGTATTTCGTGGTGGAATGCACTACGACATCTGCACCGAATTCGATAGGGCGCTGCAATGCGGGCGATAGGAACGTGTTGTCCACACAGGTCAAGGCCCCGACTGTGCGCGCCGCTTGAATGACTTTTTCAAGATCTGTGACGCGCAGTAACGGATTCGAGGGTGTTTCAATCCACACCAATTTTGGATGTGCGGAGAGCGCCGCGTTCAACGAGGCTTCTTGCGTGAAGTCGGCAGTCAACAAACGGAATGCACCTTTGCTGGCCAAAGCGTTGAACAAACGCCAACTGCCGCCGTAGCAATCGTGCGGAACCACCACCGTGTCTTCCGGTGACAACACGGCATTCAAAACGACGCTGATCGCACCCATGCCGGTGGCCGTAATCACACCACCAAAACCACCTTCCAGCGACGCCAGCGCATCACCGAGCAAATCGCGCGTTGGGTTGCCGCTGCGCGTGTAGTCATATTTGCGCTTTTCGTTGAAGCCCGCGAAGGTGAAATTGGAAGACAACACCAAGGGCGGTGTCACCGCGCCGAATGCGGTATCGCAATCGATGCCGGCGCGGACTGCGCGTGTGGTGAATTCGAGTGAGGCGGCGTGTGCAGTGGTCATTTGGATTCCTTTAGGGCGAATCCAGCCAGCACCACTACGGTCGGAACGGAAAGCACAGCGCTTAAGCGCGCTGCGCTCAACCATCTTCCGGCAAGCCCGAGGGCCCCCGCAGGAGTTGGCACCTTGTGGCTTGCGCCTCAGGTTGCCCCGGCTTCAAAGGGCCTGTCCCTCTGCCGGTCTGGATGGAATAACTGCACTATGCAAGGGCCCTTCCAGAATATCAACACTTTCATCCGGATGAAGCGATGGATACTCATCCAGGCCCCCAAAGGACGTGTTTGCAACGTACATTGGCGGAATGACACTGACCACCCTTCAGAAACTCGTTTGCGTGCTCATGCTTTGCGCGCCCACGGCGTTGCATGCGCAATGGCTCACTTGGCCACCTTCATCCGGTGCCTCAGCCCACTCGCCTGAGGTGTTGGAAAGCGTGCGCTACCGCGGAGATTTGCAGACCGTTGAGATGCAACTCCAGCGAAACGGCAAGTCGATTGAGGTCTGGGTCGTGAACCCGTTGGCGGGTCCGGTGGAGGTCGCGGTAGACACCGGACAAGGACGCAGCATACAGCGCACTTTGGCGGCGAACACCCGCAACCTTCTCGACCAGTTCGACGAAGGGCGTGCCGTAAACGCAAGTCTGCGCGCCATTCCAGGCCCACCCGCTACGACGGCAGCAGCGTTCAACTACGGCTTGCCGGTGCCGGAACTCGGTCTGCGCATCGATCAGGCAGACGGTGGCAAGAGCAGCCACTTCACACCAGAAAACCGCCACGCGTTGGATTTTGCCGCGCCCATGGGAACACCGGTGTTTGCAGCACGAGACGGCTTGGTCATGCAGATTGAAAATGACCATCCAGATAGCCCCTTGGGTCAAAAACCGCCGCAAGGTGCACGTCCGAATTTTGTGCGCGTCTTGCACACCGATGGCTCCATGGCGCTGTATGCCCATCTGCAGCAGGGCAGCGTTTCCGTCCAGTTAGGTCAGACCGTGGGCAAAGGGGATCGTTTGGGCAGCGTGGGCAATAGCGGCCAAAGCACTGCGCCGCATCTGCACTTCGTGGTCCAGTTGAACGCCGGGATGCGGTTGACTTCGGTGCACGCTGATATCGAAACCACACGTGGCAGCTTAAGAGTCGCTGGCGAGTAGAAACGCCGCACCCGTATAATTCCACGTCTATTTTGAATGCATGGCGCGCACTGCGTAGCCTGGAACCCCCATGTCTAACGTTGCACAAGAAGCTGCGCGCCGCCGCACCTTCGCCATCATTTCTCACCCCGACGCCGGCAAGACAACCTTGACGGAAAAAATGCTGTTGTTCGGGGGTGCGATTCAAATGGCCGGCAGCGTGAAGGGGCGCAAGGCAGCCAGGCATGCCACCTCTGACTGGATGGCATTGGAAAAGGAGCGCGGCATCTCGGTGACCTCATCGGTTATGCAGTTCCCGTATGAAGGTCGCATCGTAAATTTGCTGGATACACCCGGCCACGCCGACTTCGGTGAAGACACCTATCGTGTGCTGACGGCCGTAGACAGCGCCTTGATGGTGATTGACGTCGCCAAGGGCGTCGAAGAACGCACGATCAAACTCATGGAAGTGTGTCGCTTGCGCGACACGCCGATCATGACTTTTATCAACAAGCTCGATCGCGAGGGCAAGAACCCAATCGATTTGTTAGATGAAGTTGAATCCGTCCTGAAGATTCAATGCGCACCCGTCACCTGGCCGATCGGCATGGGTCAGCGGCTCAAGGGCGTGGTGCATCTCCTCACCGGCGAAGTGCATTTGTATGAAGCGGGTAAGAACTTCACCCGTCAAGATTCGACGATTTTCCCGAGCATCGATGACCCGCGCGTCGAGGCCGCCATTGGTGCGCCCATGCTGGCAGAGCTGCGCGACGAGTTGGAATTGGTCGAAGGTGCCTCGCATCCGTTCGATCTCGATGCCTACTTGCGCGGCGTGCAGACGCCTGTGTTTTTCGGCTCTGCGGTCAATAACTTCGGTTTGCAGCCCTTACTCGACTTCTTTGTTGAGCATGCGCCTCCGCCACAATCACGCGCGACCACGTCACGCGAAGTTGTTCCGACTGAGGGCAAGCTCACCGGATTCGTGTTTAAAATCCAAGCGAATATGGATCCGCAACACCGCGACCGCGTCGCCTTCATGCGCATCTGCTCAGGCAAGTTCGCCGCAGGCATGAAAGCATTTCACGTGCGCAGCGGCAAAGAACAGAAACTCGCGAATGCACTCACGTTCATGGCGAGTGATCGTGAGATCGCAGAAGACGCATGGCCAGGTGACGTGATCGGCTTGCATAACCACGGCACGATCTCGATCGGCGACACCTTCACTGAAGGTGAATCGCTCTCGTTCACCGGTATTCCGAACTTCGCACCCGAGCTCTTTCGTCGCGCACGCTTGCGTGATCCGCTCAAGCTCAAACAGTTGCAGAAAGGCTTGGCGCAGCTCAGTGAAGAAGGTGCAACCCAGTTCTTCAAACCCATGATGAGCAATGACCTCATTTTGGGTGCAGTGGGTGTGTTGCAGTTCGACGTCGTCGCATATCGCCTTAAGGACGAGTACGGCGTTGAAGCGACATTCGAACCCGTGCAAGTTTCAACCGCGCGTTGGGTCCGCTGTGACGACCCCAAGAAACTCGAGGAATTTGTCGATAAGAATGCTATGAACTTGTCGCACGATGCTTCGGGTGCCTTGGTCTACTTGGCACCGACACGCGTCAATTTGCAGCTCGCCGAAGAACGCGCACCCGCGGTGACCTTCATGGCCACGCGCGAGCATGCGTACTCGACAGATAAATAATTAGAATTGACCTGCTGCTTTGGCGCGCAGGTCCGCGTCGACCGCGAGCAAGGGTTCAAGCCACGCCGGATCCGGCTGATCCAAGTCGAAATATTCGAAGATCAAATGAATTCGATCGATGTCTGCATCGTTGCGGACGCCGTGCGGTCCTAAGTTGTTCACTTCGACCGCGCGATCCAACGGCAAGTGGTGACCTGTCTCGCCGACAAAGAACACAGCGCCGGGACTGGTTTGCAATGGCACATGGATTTTGTGTGGCCACTTCGCAGCAGGGTTGGCGTCGATGTGCGTCTGAATGACACCGCCGGGCTTCATTCGCGCCAACATGACGCGCGGAAATGCACCCCGTACGTAACCATAGTCGCGCGTTGCCTGTGCCAAAACGGGTGACAACAGCTGTTCAAATTCCGCCCAGCGCGGTCGATCGTGTGACGCGCGCCAGTCTTTGGTGCTGTCTACAAACCGAAACACGATATGTCGCGTGGAATCGAGCGCCTCGAACTTGTTCGGCTTGCCCGCGTTCTCTTCATCCCAAACACTTTCAGGAATGGCGAGCACCGCTGCCCTAAGCGCATCGACATCCACCGCACCTAGATCACGGAGTGAATGGGTCTTTCGAGGGTTGGGCGTCAAGATCGACATATCAGAATGTGTAGCCGAATAGTTCGATGTCTTTACCGTAGCGCGCGTCGACGCCGGCACGCAACTCATCGTTGTAATAGCTGCGGTAGTCCCCTCGTTCAGAGCTGTTGACCTTCTCAAGGGTCGCGGTTGGAATGCCGATGCGCGCGCAAATTGTGTCGTAAGAGGCTTGCATCTCTTCCACGCGACCCACGAAATCTGTCAGGAGGTCGCCCGCTTCGTCGACCAGCAATTCGTTCTGCGGACGAAACAGAATATGAGATTCACGGGGCTCTTCAAACAAGAAGTAACGCATGACATTTTGCGGTGACGTTTTGAAATGAGGCGTGTCACGTGTCATAAACGCGCAATACGACACGAAGCGATCGTATGGATTGCGCACAAACGCAAACTTAAAGTACGCGTCAAACTCTTGTTCGCTCAAGTGCGGCTTGAGTTGAAGCAAGCTTAGGTGTCCATGCTTGATCTCTGCCAACTCTTGCCAGGGAAAGCGCTTGTTGACGAACAATCCCACTTGTTCGGCATCCTCTTGACCCAAATGGTCACGCAACGCCTGCCGAACGGAATGCGTCCCCGTTTTGGGTACTGCTGCGAAAACAAACTTGTGTTTATGAGAAACAATCATGTGTCGATTGTAAGGGAGGATCCACATGGAATCCGCGGGATGGTTTACGCTCGAACGCATGACCTCCCCCACACATCTCCCCTACTCTGCGACTGAAGAAGGCATCAATGTGCGATTGCACGTCGCTGCCAGCATCTTGGCCGCCGTTGCCGCTATTGCCATGATCACGCTCGGCATCATGAACGGCGCCAGCCTTCGCCAGATCATTTCAGGCGCCGTTTTCGCGTTCTCCGCGTCTTTGCTTTACTTGGCCAGCAGCAGCTACCACCACGCACTGGATGAAAAGCGACGCGCGCGACTCAAAGTGTTTGATCACTGCGCGATTTACCTGTTGATCGCCGGCACCTATACGCCGTTCACACTGGTGGCGATGCAGGGCTCAAGTCGCGGGATCATTTGGTTTTCGGTGATCTGGGCATTGGCTGCCGCAGGCATCATTTTCAAGCTGTTCTATACGGGTCGCTTCGTACTGGTATCGACCTTGATTTATGTCGCGATGGGTTGGCTGGTTGTTGTCGACTTCAAATCCGCCATCGGCCTGATCGATCCGTTTTCATTCAAATGGATGCTTGCCGGCGGCGTGGCCTACACCTTCGGCGCTTTGATCTATCTCATGAAGAAGTTGCCTTACACGCACGCGATTTGGCACTTCTTCATTGTTTTGGCCAACGCCTGCCATTTTGTTGCGGTGTGGCCCATGGTGACGCTGCCGCGCTGATCAGTCTTCGATTTTGTGCAAGTAACCTTGTCCGCCAATCATGCGCATTTGCCGTTCAATTGCGCGCGCGCGACGCTGCACGTAAGGCCCGGGCTTTGACACGCTATAGCGGCGTGGAGATGGCAAAACTGCCGCGAGTCTCGCCGCTTGCGAGACGCTAACGCGTTTCGCATCTACGCCATAGAATGTCCGCGAGGCCGCTTGTACTCCGTAAATGCCATCACCGAATTCGGCAAAGTTGGCATAGAGCTCAATGATGCGCGCCTTCGGAAGCAGCACTTCCATCAAGACGGTGTACCAAGCTTCTAAGCCTTTGCGCACATAGTTGCGTCCACCCCATAGAAAGAGGTTCTTCGCCGTTTGTTGCGTAATCGTACTGCCGCCACGAATCTTTTTACCGCGGGCGTTGCGCGCTTGTGCCTTCTCAATCGCCTCCAAATCAAAGCCGCCGTGATCCGCAAACTTTTGGTCTTCGGACGCAATCATGGCGAGCGGAATGGCAGCAGACATCTGCGAGCGGCCGACCCACTCGTGCTTCAGCCGGAAGCTGAAGTCGCCCGAGGTCCAGGCTTCAATCATCCGGATCGCCATAAAGCTTGAGAAAGGCGGATTGATAAAGCGCAAGGACGCCACTTGCAATACGCTGAACAAAACCGCCGCAAGGGCCAGGGTGACGAGCCGCTTGAACCAAGGGCGCGACTTTCGCGTCTTGCGCGAATTGGCAGCTTGCGATTGGGGCACATCGTCCCCATTTGATGACATTCGGAATGCATTCATTCGGCCATTATCGCAATTACATGAACACCTCGACCGACCGCCTCCTTCGTTTTCATCTGCCCGCTGCTCACGTGCGCGGCGCGATCGTGCATTTGCAAGAAAGCTGGGCATCCATCCAGTCACGTGCCGACTATGCCGCCGAAGTTCGCAATTTGCTGGGCGAATCCCTAGCGGCTTCGGCTTTATTCGCGTCGATCCTTAAGACGGATGGACGGCTTTCGATCCAGATTCGGGGTACGCAAGGTTTGCGCACCTTGTTTGCCGAATGTACGGCGCAAGGCCATTTGCGCGGCATTGCCCGCGTGGCGGACGATTTGCCCTCGCCGAAAGACTTATCGGATTTGGGCGAAGGTGCCATTTTGGCGCTGACGCTCGAGAGTCCGCCGCGCGCGAACGGCGAGCCGCACCGCTACCAAGGTCTCGTGCCGATCGAAGCCGCGTCCCTATCCGGTGTATTTGAAGACTATTTCCGCCAATCCGAGCAATTGCCGACGCGACTGCTGCTCTCCGCCGACGGCGATCGCTGTGCCGGCCTGCTGCTCCAGGTGATGCCCGGCAGCAATGATGCGGACGACTGGCAGCGTGCGAGCGCTCTGTTTGAGACTTTGGGCGCCGAAGAGCTCCTGGCGACAGACGCAGAAACCCTTTTGCATCGTCTTTTCCACGAAGAATCGCCCGAAGTGTTGGCAAAGCAGCCCTTAACGTTCGCTTGCTCCTGCTCTCGCGCACGCATCGAGGAGGTCTTTCAGACGCTCGGCGTGGAAGAAGCCATGGCATCCGTCATTGATGGTCAGGCCGAGGTGGTGTGCGAGTTCTGTGGAAAGGCTTATGCCTTCACGAGCGATGAGCTGTCTCAGGTTTTTGAGAGACCATCAGCCACGGTCCCGTCTCCGGATTCAATTCAGTAACCGACTTGTTAAATTTTCATCAATAGGTTAGATTCAAAGCGTTATTTGCGGGGAACTTCCGGGCCAACGGCCTGTCCAAGCTAGCGAGATGAAAAAGTCGTTTTCCATGATTGCAGTGTTGTCTCTGTCGCTTGCGATGGGTTCGACTGCGCTTGCGCAAGGAAAAGACAAATCAGGATTCGCCCGACTCCCTGTCGTGAACAGCAATAGCGGTCGAATCGAGGCCTTTCTCGAGCTCCAAGCTCAAACGGGCAAGTCTTCGAAAGGCAAATGGCGCTTGGGCGTGAACTCGCTTGATGATGTCTTCGGCATTGATGACAACGCCTCTCTGGCCTTGGTGTGCTCACCCAAATCAAGTTTGTCGCGCGAAGTCAGCGGCCTCGGCAGCAACAATTGCATTCTGAGCAGCTTAACGCCCTCATCGCACAAGCAAGATTTCGCCGCATATTTTTCGCATGGCAAAGCCAAGTTGGGATTGGGTGCGCGGGCCAGCAACACGTCGAGCTTGCCCACCTGGATGACAGGCGCGCCGGCCAATCAAGCCGTCAAGCAGAACGACTTGGCATTCTTTGCAGAACGGAATGTGGGCAGCAACGGCATTGTGTCGATCGCAGGCACCACGGCAAAAGCAAAGTTGGTCCCTGCAGCTGCCATGCCGGTGTTAGCGGATGAATGGAATACACAATCACTTCGCTTTAGCGGTGGTTACGGTGGTTTCCGCGCAGATGTCGTCGGCCGCGTCGTTACCGTGGCGGGTCAACCGTCTTATGAAGGTGTGGACCTCGGCGTCACTTGGCGCACGCCTTGGAGCGGGCAGCTTTCCGTAGGTGCTGAGAACGTCATCAGCAATGGCAAGAGCCCTTTCACCTTGAAGCAAGGCACGAAGAGCAAACAAGAAGGCGCCGTTCCATACGTGCGTTACAAGCAAGATCTTTGACACACGGAATTAAGTCGACGAAAGTCTGCCCGCTGCTTGCGGGTTTTTTTATGCCTGGAATTCGATGCCGCGATGTTGAAGTGCCGCCATCATGTCTTGCAGGTAGGGCGCATACGGCTTCCATTTCGGCGCGCGTCGCGCGTTCACTTCAGCGCGCACTTGCGACACGCTGGCGGTGGCAATCCCGCGCTTTGCGTTGCTGGCGGTGCTGAGCGTCGCCTCCTCGAAAGCTAAACCGCAGAATGTTGAGACTGACCGCATTGTTTTCTCTGTCTCCTGCGTGAGCTGCGTGTAATGCACGTCCATGATGCGATCCGGGTAGCGCGTTCGCCAATGTGTCATCAATCGAAGATAGTTCGCGTAGTAATCGGCCATGGCGTCGGCGTCATACGTGTGGAAATTGACGTCCGCAAATAACTCACGCAGGTTCGAGAAGCAGACTTCCATCGGGTCGCGCACCAGATGCAAAATGCGTGCTTCAGGTAAGGCTTCGCAAATAAATCCGATGTTGAAGAAGTTCGTCGGCAACTTGTCGGTGAAATGCGAATCCACGTTGAGCTTCTCACAAACGCCAGCGATGTAGCTCGCACCGACATCGGAAAAATCAACGTGCTTTGCGCGCCTGATAAGTACCTCATCGATCACCCCTTTGCAGTGATGATCCGTGGCTTCACGCATCGCCGCCGTAAGGTCGTACAGTTCTCCGCCGCCGCGCACTTGCGTGTGCGCGGAGAGCAATTGTTCCAGCAAGGTGGTGCCTGAGCGGTGCATGCCCAAAATGAAAACAGGCGTCGTTTGTGCGTCCGCTGGCGCGCGTGCGCGGGCACCTTCAGGATGCCACTGAATAAGTGCGTCAGTACACGCGGCCACCGCCTGCGCATCAACGCGCGATGCATCGTGTCTCAATCGACATGCTGCAACCAGCGCCACACCTGCGGCGTCATATGTCTTGGTTGAATCCAGAAACCGATGCAATGCAAACAACAAAACCGACTTGGCCGCCGAGTCATCCGCAGGGAGCGCATCGATGCGCGATTGTAATTCGAGCGCATAGTGCGACGCCTGACCGTCGCCCGGTAAGGTCGAAAGCTGCCACCAAGCCTCAGCAAAGTTCGGCGCAAGTTTCAACGCAACCAAGATCAGACGTCGTGCCTCTTCAAACGCGCCGAGATAAGCGTGACTCTGAGCCAATGCCACCGCAATCGCGGGATGGGTTGGCAATCTTCGATGTGCAATCTCCAGCAAATCGCGCGCTTGTTCAAATCGATTCAACTGCGAGAACTGCGCAGCGATATCCGGAAGTACTTCAAGCGGGAGCGCTGCCGGATTGCCCAAGCGTCGGACATAGGTTTCCAGAGCGCTGGCTTCATTAAACGTGCGCAGTCGCCAGGCGACGTCCGAAATGGTTTCCGCATTCGGAGGCGGCAGCTCAGAGGCACTCAAAGCAAAGCCATGCGCACTGCGGTAATGCCCCTGCCAGCTCTGCACGTACGACCGTTGGATCTTGACCCAAGCATCCGAAGGGGCAATGGATTCAAGCGCGACCAATGCGCTATCTGCCTCTTGCCAGTGACCTTGTCCTATTGCCTTTTGAGCTTCGTGAGCGAGTTGCCTTGCGCGCATTTGATTCATGGCGAACAGGATCGCACAAAAAAACGGCCACCCGAAGGTGGCCGTTCTCATACAACGTTGAAGCTAACTTCGATTAGAAGTCGTACTGAACCATGAAGCGGACAGCACGCGGTGCTTGCCACGAGGTCGGCGTCAGGTAGGTGTTGACCTGCGGAGCCGGATCACCAGCGGCGCTTTCACCGATTTCGTTGACCGAAGTGACCTTACGCGAGTTCAAGACGTTGAACACGTCCAACTTGAACTGCAGGCCCTTCGCCCACATCGGCTTGTAAGCGACGTTCAGATCCAAGGTGCTGGTCCACGGCGTACGGCCGACGGTACCACGCGGAACGACGGTCGAACCGTTGTCGCCATTGGCGCTCGGCGCACCCGGGTCACAGGAGAAGTGGATGTTGCCGTAATGGCTGACGTCCAGACCCTTGTAGACACCGATACAGCTGATCGGACGACCCGATTGGACCAACAGGTTTGCACCGGCCGACCATTCGTCGGTGAACTCGTAGTTACCGAACACTTTCAGCGAGTGGCGACGGTCGTTCGGACCGTAACCGTCGGCACCGATCATTGCAGCAGCGTAGTCGAAGTCGGAGGTCGTACCGGTATCGGCTTGGCCGTTATCCGAACGAACGCCACCTTCGGTGTTGCCGTGTGCACGTGCATAGGTGTACGAAGCTTGGACGAAGAACTTGTCCCAGTTGCCTTGAGCGAAGAATTCAAGAGCGGTGTACTTGCGCTTGGCCTTCGGGCTCAGGATGTTGCCCGGGATGTTGAGCACTTCGACGTCGCCGTCGCCATCGTAGTCACCTGCCAACTCGGTGTCTTGACCCGGGTTGAACAGGAAGCAGTAGTTGAACTGCGCGCCCGGCGTGGTGCCGAAGCCTTGGCTGCCGGCGTAAGCCAGAACGGTTGCGTAATCGCAGTTGTCGTCGATGGCGCGCTTGAGGTCACGGTAGATACCGCGAACACCCAGCGAGAAGTGGTCGGTCAGCTGCTTTTGGAAGCCCAAGATGAATTCGTCTTGGTACATCGGTTCCAGGTTCTTCGCAGCATAACCAGCGGCGTACTTCGGACGACCGTCTTCACCGTTCAAGTAACGAACCGCAGTGCTGCCGGTCGACGGGTTGACACGCGGGGTCAGACCGGTCGGTGCGCCAGTGACGGGATCAACGCCGGTGTAGTTGTAGTAATACTCTTCATACAACGAGGCCGAAGCGGCACGCGTTGCAACACCTGCGGTCAACGGCAGCGCGTAACGACCGGCGTTACCGAACACCTTGAAGGTGGAGTCACCGAACACGTCCCACGAGAAGCCCAAACGCGGAGCGAATTGGTTTTCGATTTGGACGTACTTCTCGCCTTCGCCGTTCAAGTTTTCGAAGGTATCCCAGCGCAGGCCGAGGTAAGCAACGAAGTTGTCGGTGATGGACCAGCTGTCTTCGATGTAGAACGCGCGTTGGTCGACGCCGACGTCTGCACCGGTGCGGAAGTTGCGCTTGCGAACGCGTCCGCCGCCCGTGCTTTGGTAAACCCACGAAGCGCCGCCCGAGTAGGCCGTACCGTCAATGGAACGGAACTTATCGGTATCGATACCGCCGCGGAGCAAGTGGTCGCCCAACTGCCATTCTGCGTCGATACGGAACTGGTCACGGGTGTCCTTGGCGTCCGCACGACCCAACGTGCTGACGAAGCTGCAACCGCGGATAGCGGGAATAGCACCGGTCGAAACGCCGGTACGGCTGTCGGTGATGATCGGGCAGCCGGAGACCGGACCGGTCAGGTTGCCTTCATAGGCTTGACGGATACCACCCGCGGCGACGCCGTAGTTGGTACGCGAGAATTCGCCACGGCCGGCCAATGCCGACAGGGTGAAGTTGTCGGTCAGGTAACCGGTGTACTTCAGGACGTAGCTGTTACCACCGGCTTCATTGAAGTCGGTACCCAAGTAACGACCGAAGTCGCTGGTCGGGTCGCTGGTGTTGCCCGGAACTTGGTTCGGGAACGTGGCCGCGTAGTAGTCGTCTTCAAACTTGCGCTTGTCCGAGAAACCGGTGAATTCCAACGAGTGGTTGTCGGTGATGCGCCAGTCCAACTTGACCAACCACTGCGGGCGGGTCGAACGGCTGTCAAGGTTGGCCGAGCCGAAGCGGCTGGTCATGGTGGTGTCGTGGGTCTTGCCGTATTGGCCCAACACGTAGAAGAACAAGCGGTCTTTGACGATCGCGCCGTTCGCCCAAACAGCGGCAGTGGCTTCCCAGCCCTTGTCGCGTTCGTTGTTCGAAACCCACAGGCCGTTGTTGTAGTACAAGTTCGGCGAGGTTTCAGCCAACTTGCGCGGCGACCAGTAGTAGCTGCCACCGGCGTGGAATTCGTTGGTACCGCGCTTGGTGATCATGTTGATCACGCCACCGGTCGAACGACCGAATTCTGCGCCGTAACCACCGGTCTTGACTTGCGACTCAGCAATCGCTTCGAACGGAACTTGGGCAAATGCCAGGTTCTTGAAGGTATTGGTGACGTTGAAGCCGTTGACGTAGTACTGGTTTTCAGCAACCGACGAACCACCGAAGGACGGCAGCGAGCCGAAGCCTGCGTTGGATGCACCGCGAACGGTACCCGGAGCCAACAAGGCGACCGAGGTGATGTTACGCGGAACCGGGATCTTGGCCACTTGCTGAGCGGTCAAAACGGTTGTCGACTCAACCGACGAAACGTCGATCGGGTTGACGGCACCGGTCACGGTGATGGCTTCGAAACTGCCCGAAGCGTTTTGTGCAACGAAGTCGACGTTGGCCGACGTACCGACGTTGACGTTCACGTCACGTGCGGCGCCGCCATTACGGGAGACTTGGTATTGACCGGTCGGCAATTGCGCGAAACGGTAGGAACCATCCGAACCGACGGTGATCGTACGGGAGAAGCCCGTAGCCGGGTTGGTGATGGTGATGGTGTCGCCTGCAGCGGCCTTGCCGACCACGTTACCGGCGGTGTTGGTTTGCGCTTGCACGCCACCAACGAAGCACAAGCCGAGTGCAACCGACAAGGCACTGCGCTTGAAGCTGGAGTTCATTGCCATTATAGAGATCCCCGTAATGGTGTATTTGGAGTGGGTAAAGTCTTGCTTCGGAAAAGCCCGACTCGCCGACTATAGACCACACAACAAATCTTTAACAAGCCCCTCAGTCCCCATTCAGTATTTATTTTTGATGAATTCTGCGTTACGGCTCTGTTACGGCGCATTCATATACGCCCTGCCCCCTTCAAACTGAACTGCAAATAAAAAAACACCGCCGGCGAACCGGCGATGTTTCTCGTTTTGCTACTGCAGCAACTGCAACTTAGAACTCGTAGCTAGCCATCAACCGCAGCGAACGCGGTGCTTGGAAGTTGATCGGGCTCATGAAGTTGTAGTCATACGTCGGCGACGCAGAACCACCACGTGCGCTCGTTTCGTAGTACTCGGTGACGCCATTGGTGTTGAGCAGGTTGAACACGTCCAACTTGAAGCTCAGCTTCTTATCAGCCCAAGTCGGAATGTACGACACGCCCAGGTTCAAGGTCTTCAACCAAGGGGTACGGCCATATTGACCACGATTGGTCAAGAAGCGGTTCCCTGCTTGATCCATGCAGTAGAAGCTCGACGCGCTGTACGCCGCCAAACCACCTGCGTCGACACCGAGGCGCGGATCGGTCAAGGGAATGTATCCCTGACAGTTCACCGGACGACCTGATTGAACCAACAGGTTCAAGCCAACGCTCCAGTCTTGACCGACCTTCACGCTACCGAACAACTTGAGTACGTGACGACGATCGTTCGGCAAGTAGCCAAATGCACCGTCTTCGAACAAGAAGTTATCGAAGTCTTGTGTTGCACCCGGATCCTCTTGTTCCAATGTCGAGTTCACGTAGCCTTCAACGTTACCCTTGCTGCTTGAGTAGGTGTAAGAACCGTTGAAATAGAAGCCGTCATTCGCGGAACGTTCCCAGCTGATTTCCAAGGCTTTGTACGAACGACGGTATTCGGGCAAGTTGAAGTAACGTGCCGGCACAGTTTGTTCGGTCGGATTGCCGCTGCCGTCGATATCGATGGCGAGCTTGATGTCACGACCCGGGTTGATGGTGATACAACCCGCCATCGACGTGTAGTCGAAACTGGTGTAACCCTGATCGTCTGCCCAATCTTGGAAACCTTGGTGCGAGCAGAAGTCATCCATACCGCTCTTGATTTGGCGGAAAACGCCTTTCACGCCCAAGGTCCAGCTGCTGCTGATTTGCTTTTGGAAGCCCAAGATGAATTCGTCTTGGTACATCGGCTTGAGATCCGTGACCGTCAAGGTCTTCGGATTTGGCGAGGTCAAGCTTCCGTTGACGTTGGTGCTGCCAAAGTGCGCACCCAGGCCAGTCGGCTTACCGGTCGCAGCATCGACACCGGTGGTGTAGTAGAAGTCTTCAATCGTGACTTCGCCACCCGAGGCGCGAATATTGGTGTTTGTTGCGATCGGAATGTAGTAACGACCCGCGTTACCAAACACCTTAAACGTTGAATCGCCGTTGACGTCCCATGCGAAACCGATACGCGGTGCGATCAAGTTTTTCGCGTCGATGAACTTCACGCCGTCCGAGTTGAAGTTGGCAAAACCTTCGTTACGTACACCCAAGTACAACAGGAAGTTGTCGGTGACTTTCCAGCTGTCTTCCAAGTAGTACGCCGAGTTCTTGACGTCGTACGAACCGGTCGTGGTTTGGTAGTACCAGCGGCGTGCATAGTTTGTGTTCGGTGCGACACTCACACCATTGACGGTGCGCGCCACGCCAGTTGTACGGTAGTGACGCCAGTATTCGCCACCGGTATACACGTTACCTGCGTGCGTTGAGGTGTACTTTTCGTCATCCCAACCGAAACGGAAGGTGTGATCACCCAATGCCCATTCGCCGTCGATACGGAACGCCTTACGGGTATCTGTGTCCGGGCCCGCCGAAGTATCGCGAATGAAGGTTTGCGATTGGTTCCAGCAACCGATGTAGGTTGTCGCACCAGCGGACACGCGGCTGTCAAATGCGCGTGGGCACTCGCCGCCAGGCAATGATTCCGGCGTGACGTAACCGCTCACGTTCCGCAACCAACCTGCTTGCGCGCTCATGGTGAAGTTGTCGGAGAAGTAACCCGTGTACTTCAAGATACCGATCTTGCCGCCATTTTCGATTTCACGATCGGCGTTCACTGTGCCGTGGACACCCGTGTAATACGCACCTGCCGGGTTCAAGTAGTCAATGCGGTTGTACTTGTCGCGGTTGTAAATGCCGGTCAATTCCAGCAAATGGTTGTCAGTGATATTCCAGTCCAACTTGATCATGCCGGTGGGCGAACTGTCGGAAGTGGACACGCTGGTCGTACGACCATAGGAATTCGACTTATCACGACCGCCTTGCAGCATGCCGAAGAAGAACAAACGATCCTTGATGATCGGACCCGCAGCCCAGATGTCCGCAGTCAAACCATTCGAGTTGTTGTCAGAACGGTAGGCAAGCTTTGTGAAACCTGCTGCGACTTCGTCGGCATTCTTGTTGTCAACATCCTTGCTCTTTTCGCGGCCCCAAGACGGCGAATAAACGACGGTTGCACCACCGCGCCACTTGTTGGTGCCGCGCTTTGTCACAAGCGAAATCACACCACCCAGCGAACGGCCGTATTCGGCACCATAACCGCCGGTCTTGACTTGTTCTTCTGCGATTGCGTCGAACGGCAGGTCTGCGTACGACAGCTGATTACGCATGTTCGTTACGTCGAAGCCGTTGATGTAATAGCCGTTTTCAGCGACTGATGCGCCCGAGAAGGAGGCAAGATTGCCTGAACCCAAACCAGAGTCACCGCGTACCGTGCCCGGTGCCAGCAAGGCAACCGAAGAGATTTCGCGACCGACGGGCAAGCGATTGATCACTTCCGCCGAGAAAACGCTGGTGGACTCGACAGACGAAACGTCGATCGGATTGATGCGCGCTGCATCCGCAGTCACATTAATCGCATCAAGCGTGTTGTTCGCAGCAACGAACGAAACTTGCGTACCGGTACCTACTTTGACGGACACATCGCGCGTTACGCCGTTGGACGTAATGCGGTAGTTGCCTGGCGCAAGTTGCGAAAACGTAAACCGCCCATCGTTCCCCGCGTGGATGTCACGTTTCGTACCCGAGCCCAAGTTTTCGATGGTCACGGTGCCGTTTGCATCGGTCTGACCGAAAACGGAACCGACCGCAGATTGCGCTTGGATCGTGCCTGCAAAGCACAGTGATAAAGCCACCGTGAGGGCACTGCGCTTGAATTGCGTCTTAATGTTCATGTGTGTGTGAATCCCCTAGATGAAATCAAATTGGCAGGCAAGTGCCTGACGACATTGAATATAGACCCACAAACGATTCGTTAACAAGTGGTTCACACAAAAAATGTTTTAGCTGAATGCGGACCCGCGACAATCCCCCATTCATGAAAAATGCGCGTTGACGGGAACTTAAATAAAAAGAGCACCTTACGGTGCTCTTTTTGTTTTGCGTCGCGCGCGGGCTGACGGACGTTGGCGCTTACTCTGTGAGTGCCTTTCGCGTTTTTGCGCATTCATCTTTCAATGCTTGTGGCATGCGCGGACCATATTCGTCGAGGTACTCCGCGATGCTGGCGAATTCGTGTTCCCAGCCCGCACGGTCGTAGCTAAACAGTTTTTCCCGGCCTTCGTCAGACAAGTGGATGCCATCCATATTCAAATCGGACTCGTTCGGCAAATGGCCAATGGGCGTTTCTTGCGCACCCGCTTCGCCCTTTACGCGCTTGATCATCCACTCAAGCACGCGCGTGTTATCGCCGAAACCTGGCCACAAGAAGCTGCCGTCGTCACCCTTACGGAACCAATTGACGTGGAACACCTTGGGCATTTGCGTGCCCTTGCCTTCCATCGACAACCAATGCGCGAAGTAGTCGGCGAAGTTGTAACCGCAGAACGGTTTCATTGCCATCGGATCGCGACGCATGACGCCGACGGCACCGGTCGCAGCTGCTGTGGTTTCAGAACCCATCGCGGCACCGACCAAAACGCCGTGCGTCCAGTCGCGTGCTTCAAACACCAGCGGCACAAGTGATGCACGACGACCGCCAAACACGATTGCGGAAATCGGCACACCTTGTGCATCTTCTGCATGCACCGAATAGCTCGGGCACTGCTTTGCGCTGACAGTAAAGCGCGAGTTGGGATGTGCGGCTGCGCCTTTGTCCGGATCAAATGCATTGCCTTTCCAATCGGTCTTCGGCACGCGTTTGTCCAGACCTTCCCACCATGGTTGGTTGTCGTCGGTCACCGCGACATTGGTAAAAATGGTGTTGTGTTGAATCGATGCCAAAGCATTGGGATTCGACTTCTCCGAAGTACCCGGTGCAACGCCGAAGAATCCGGCTTCCGGATTGATCGCCCACAAACGGCCGTCCGGACCTGGGCGCATCCAACAAATGTCATCGCCTACGGTCCACACCTTCCAGCCTTTTTCGACATAGGCTTGCGGCGGAATCAGCATGGCGAGATTGGTTTTGCCACAGGCACTCGGGAATGCCGCTGCAATGTAGTGCGTTTCGCCTTGCGGATTCTCGATTCCGAGAATCAGCATATGCTCGGCCAGCCAACCTTCATTACGTGCTTGATGCGACGCAATGCGCAATGCATGACACTTCTTGCCGAGCAATGCATTCCCGCCGTAACCCGAACCGAAAGATTGAATCGAAAGTTCTTCCGGGAAATGCATGATGAAGCGACGATCAGGATTCAAGTCGCCCGTGGAATGCAAGCCCTTCACAAAGTTGCCTTCGCGCTCGATACGTGCCAATGCAGCTGCACCCATGCGCGTCATGATGCGCATGTTTGCGACAACGTAAGGCGAGTCGGTGATTTCAACACCACATCGTGACAGCGGCGAATCAATCGGTCCCATGCAATAAGGCACGACATACATCGTGCGACCTTCCATGCAACCGTCAAACAAAGAATCCATTTGTTTGTGCGCGAGATCGGGTGCCATCCAATGATTGTTCGGACCGGCATCGTCGCGCTCGGTGGTGCAGACGAACGTCAGATGTTCAACGCGTGCCACGTCGTCCGGATGCGAACGATGCAAGTAGCTTCCCGGATGCGTTTCTTCGTTGAGCTTGATCAAGGTGCCGTCAGCCAGCATCTTTTGGATCAAGGCTTCATTCTCGCTATCACTGCCATCGCACCATTGAACGCTGTCGGGTCGCGTTAAGCGCGCCACTTCGAGCACCCATTGATTCAAGGCATCGAGTGAACTGCCTTGTTTGGCATTGCTATCGGTCATTGCGTTTCCTTCAAGGTGTATTCGTTGGCGGGTGAATCAAGGTGTCCATCAGATGCGCCACGTAGGCTTCGTATTCTTCTTGCGGCGGACGGTCTTGCGGCGTTTGCAGGTTCAGCTGCTGAAAACCCACATAGGCTGAATACAGCAAGCGCGCGCGGTGTCTTGCGTCATCCGGTGTGAAACCTGCGGCGGCAAATGAATCACGCACCCATTCAAGACGTCTACGAGAGACGCGACCGATCACCGGCTGGACCAAGGGATGGTCCATCGCCTTCAAAAGTTGCTTATAGATAACGTGCGATTTGTCGTCATGCGCGACAAGATTGATCAACTGGCCCAAACGCTGTTTAGGATCGCCCACGGTTTCGAGTTTCGAAAAGATGTTGTCGCGTTCATACGCTTCCCAACGATCCAGCGCGGCTTGCAGCAACGCGTCGCGCGACGGGAAGTGCCAATAGAAACTGCCTTTGGTCACGCCCAAGGTCCGCGCGAGCGGTTCGACGGCCACACTGGCGACGCCGTGGCTGGAAATCTGTTCAAGCGCTGCAGCTGCCCAATCGTCCGCACTTAGACGGTTGGCACGCTCGGAGCGCCCCCCTACTTGCTCGGTGATGATGTCTGTCATGTGCATAGTGTAGCCGCGCCCATACGCCTCCGTCACGATACGAAGGTGAGACTTTAGGAATGCTGCGGGGCAACTTGACTTCCGACTTTGACCGCCATACTTTTAGGTATGGTTTTATCCCTGTTGGGATGGCCGTGCTTTTGTCTTTGTATTGACCTCTTCTTCGGAGTCCGCCGTGAGTGTCTTATTACCTGTCATCGCTGTATTGATCGCCACCGGCATCGCCGCTTATCACCGATTGAGTACAGCTATTTGGACTGCGCTCGTCGCCGTGGCCTTGGTCGCTGCGTGGATGCTGAGCGGCAACCAAACGACGATTATCGTGCTGGCCGTGCTGGTCGCCCTGATTGCGATTCCTTTGTTGATCTCGCCGTTGCGCAAGGCTTTGCTGACCGCACCGCTGCTGAAGTTCTACACCAAGATCCTGCCGCCCCTTTCCGATACAGAGCGCACCGCATTGGAATCCGGCACCGTGGGCTGGGAAGGCCAACTGTTTTCGGGCAAGCCGGAATGGTCGCAACTGCTGAGCCAACCGAAGCCCACGTTGACCGCAGAAGAGCAAGCCTATTTGGACGGCCCGACAGAAGAACTCTGCCGCATGACGGACAACTGGGAAATCGACCATGTGCGTGCGGATCTGCCGCCGGAGACCTGGGACTTCATCAAACGCAATAAATTCTTCGGTCTCAATATTCCGAAGGAATACGGCGGTCTGGGATTCTCCGCATTGATGAATCACAAAGTGATTCAAAAGCTGGCGTCAATTTCCTCGGTCGTGAGCTCGACTGTGGGCGTGCCGAACTCATTGGGTCCCGCCGAACTCATCATGCATTACGGCACACAAGCGCAGAAGGATCATTACTTGCCGCGTTTGGCCGATGGCCGTGAAGTGCCGTGCTTCGCATTGACGGGCCCGTTCGCAGGTTCCGATGCCACCTCAATTCCGGATTACGGCATCGTCTGCATGGGCGAATGGGAAGGCGCAAACGTCCTCGGTATTCGTTTGACCTTGAATAAGCGTTACATCACCTTGGCGCCTGTTGCTTCGCTGATTGGCGTCGCATTCCGCATGTATGACCCGGACAAGCTGCTGGGCGATGTTGAAGACATCGGTATTTCCTTGGCCTTGGTGCCGCGTTCGGCGGAAGGTTTGGAAATCGGTCGTCGCCACTTCCCGTTGAACTCGCCGTTCCAAAATGGTCCGATCCGCGGCGAAGATGTCTTTGTGCCGATGTCGCAATTGATCGGTGGCCATGAATATGCCGGTCAAGGCTGGCGCATGTTGATGGAATGTTTGTCGATCGGCCGTTCGATCACGCTGCCCTCGACCGCAAGCGGCGGCTCGAAGATGGGCGCCGTCACCGTGGGCGCATACGCACGTATTCGCAAGCAATTCGGTTTGTCTGTGGGTCGCTTCGAAGGTGTGGAAGAAGCACTCGCGCGTATCGGCGGCAACGCATTCGCAGTCAGCGCACTTTCTGAAGCGACGGCTGCTGCCGTGGCGCGTGGCGAAAACCCGGCCGTGCCGTCTACGATCTCCAAGTACCACTGCACAGAAATGGGTCGCGCGGTTGCGAAAGACGTCATGGATGTCATCGGTGGCAAGGGCATCATTCTCGGCCCACGCAACTTCGCAGGCCGCGCATGGCAAGCATCGCCAATCGCGATCACTGTCGAAGGCGCCAACATCATGACGCGTTCTTTAATGATCTTTGGTCAAGGCGCGATCTTGTGTCACCCGTGGGTGATGAAAGAAATGAAGGCGACCGAAATCCAAGACCCGCGTCAACGCATTGATGCGTTTGATAGCGCGCTCTTCGGGCATATGGGTTTTGCGATCTCGAATGCCGTTCGTAGCTTCTGGTTTGCATTGACCGGTTCTTCGTTGGGTGCTGCGCCGGGTGATGCTTACACGCGTCGCTTCTATCGCAAGCTCAATCGTTACTCGGCGGCATTGGCTGTGATGGCTGATATGTCGATGTTGATGTTGGGTGGCAAGCTCAAGTTCAAAGAAAGCCTGTCGGGCCGCTTGGGCGACGTGTTGAGCCAGCTCTATATCGCCAGTTGCATGTTGAAGCGCCACGAAGATTTGGGCCGCCCGGAAAGCGACCAGCCCTTGCTTGCGTATGCCTTCCACGACGCGGTGAACAAGATCGAGACGGCACTTTCAACGGCACTTCGTAACTATCCGGTGCGTCCGGTGGCGTGGTTGTTGTGGCCGATCATCTTCCCGGCTGGCCGTCGTGCGCAAGCACCGAGTGATCGTTTGGGTCACAAGGTCGCCAGCATCTTGATGAGCGAAAACGATGCGCGCGACCGTTTGGCAAAAGGCGTGTTCACGACGCCGTGTGAGAACAACCCGGGCGGTCGCATCTTCAGCTACCTGCCGAAGTTCATTCTTGCCGAGCCGGTGGAACGCAAGTTCATGAAGGCGCTGAAAAACTCGGATATCCAAGCGCATGAATTCGAAGACCAATTGGCAGAAGGTGTGCGCGAAGGTTGGATCACTGATGAAGAATCCAAGCAGCTACAAGAACTGCGCACGCTGACGCTCGATGCCATCATGGTGGATGACTTCGATCCGGAAGAACTGCGTTCGGCGGGCTATGCCGCGCTCTTGAATGCTTCACAGAATGCGACGCGCGCGGTCGCTTAATCGTCGCGTGAGCTGATGAAAGGGCGTCCGCACATCGGGCGCCCTTTTTTTATTGGGGTGCGTGTGCGATCGCGCCGCCCGTGCGATCCGTCGTTGCGTCGTATTCGCCACCTTCCACACGACGCGCCAAACGCCAAGTAATTACGCCGGAGGCCGCGATGGCGCTGCCGCCGATCAAAGCAAACAGCGCGACATTCGCTTTGGCTGCATTGAGGGCGTTCACGACCAAGGCAGAAATCACATCACCAGCGCGCCAGACAGCTGTCTCAGTCGCATTCTTGCCCTTGTAACGGAGGCTACGCGGCACCTTGGTAAAGAGTGACTCTTTGGCGGGCGAGAACATGCCATAGACCAAACCGCGCGTCACGATGAGCATCAATGCCACCCAAGGCATGGCACCAATGACCGGTGAAGTTGCATCGCTTGACAGCGCTGTCGCAAGGCACACAGACACACCGGCTGCGGCCCAGATCGCGATAACCCATGCGGCACCGAAACGCGCCAGGATGTATCGCGTCAGCGTTAATTGCACAACAACTTGCAACACATTGGTCGCGATATCCATGTCCGCTGCAAAGGCCGTCCGCGCTACCGCGTCGCCACCAAAGGTCGCTTTTGAATAATCGATCACCAAGGCATACGCAATCGTGCCGATCATGTCGCCGAGCACCATCAGAATCGCCATGGTGCGCATAAACGGATTGGCAAAAATTTGTCGCAAGCCTTCCCACATGCTGCCGCCCATCGCTTGCTCTGCCTCGCTGTGCTGCTCAGGCTGCGCCTGCTTCGCCCAGCGCCCCAACAAGAGCACGCATGCGAGACCGCACCCTAGCAGTGCAATAGACACGAGCAAGAGCGGCGCAACGCCAATGAGCGGTACCAGCGTGCGTGTCAGGATCGGCCCTGCAATGGCACCCAAGGTGCCGGCAATACCAATGATCGGAAACAAACGTCGCGCCTGCATGTTGTTCCAGATGTCGGACATGAAGCTCCAAAACACCGACACGATGAACAAATTGAAGACGCTCACCCAAACGAAGAACACCGTGCCCAGGGTCTTTGGCCCAAGCACATCCACTCTCAAAAAGAAGGGATAGAACGCCAACAAACAGGCGATAAAGAATGCAAAGGTCACGGGCACCACAATGCGACGCGGCCAGCGTGACACCACGTAAGCGAACACCGGCGTCAGTGCCAGTGTGGCGACAAAGGTCGCGCCGTAGAACCAAGGCAATTGCGTCGAGCCCACAGCCGCTGACAATTGCTCACGCAAGGGGCGGATGACGTAGTACGCGCACAAGATGAAGAAGAAATACGCAGACGACAGAACAGTCGCCAGCATTTCACCACTGTGTACGCGGCGTGACTTCTCAGATTCCATGCGCATGTTCAACCTCAGGGTTGTCGATTCAGCATCGGGGGCAATGGGCAATGCAACACCGCACACAGCGTGCGCAACAATTCTGCTTCGGCTATCGTGACACGTCCATCGAACCCGATGGCCGATGTCATTGCTTCAACGACGACTTGCTTGGCCAACGGGTCCATCGCATCGAGACGCGGCCACACGGCATCGAGCTGTGTGAAGTCTGCAGGCGGCGGTGTATAGCGAATCACATCGCGCTGTAACACGTTTGCCAAACCTGCTTGGAAAGCGCGCTGCGCTTCTTGTTCGTCTCTTGCGCCTGCCTGCGCCACAAATCGCAGCAAAGTGATGAACTCGTCCTTGACCCCTTGCGTTTTCAGTCGTCCCATTTGGGTGTACTGACCCGGGTCGAGTGCTTCGCGAACTTGCTTCTGCAGCAGGATGCCCAGGCAGTATTCGAACAGCGTCACTTGAGTGTCGGCGTGGATGAGCGCATCCGCGAGATCAATAAAGTTTTCAACGTCCGGACGCGGAAACTGCCTCAGGGTCGGGAACGCCAACATCGCCAAGGGCAAGCGCAAGGCAGGATGCAAGTCGGCCACGATTTGCGTGTGGATTTGCCAAGTTTTCTCGGCATCCACTTCGCTCATGTAGTGGGCCACCAATGCGTGTCGGGCTTCCAGCTGATCTTCTTCGTTTCCGAGCAACAGGCTTGCCAACAACGGACGAACGCTGTCACGCGTGCGTGCCAACTCGCGCAAGGCCTCCGGCATCTCGGCAAGAATCACATCGGCGCGCATGTAGTCGTCCACGCCCGGGTGACCTACTTGCGCAGAGACCGAATCGGGTTGCACGTCGACGGACGCTGAAAGATCACCCGACGGTTTGGACAGCCCACCGATGCCCAAGGCAATGTCTTCTTGCAAGCCATCCGGTGGCGAGCGGTGCCACTGCTGACGCAAGCCTTCAAGGCGTGCCGCGTCGAAGGAAGGCTCCAAGGTTTTGATGCGTTCCAAAATCGGCGGGTGCGTCGCAAACAATCCGGACAAACCCAAACCATTGCCGAACAACATGTGACTCACTTCTTCGGCTTCGGCGCGACGCGTCAAAGTCGACCCCGCGTCCAAGCCTGCAATCTTTTTCAAGGCACCCGCCAGCCCCTGCGTTTGACGCGTGAACTGCACGGCAGACGCGTCTGCGAGGACTTCACGTTGACGACTGACACCCGCCTTGATCATGCGTGCAAAAAACATGCCGATCGAACCAATGACGAGTGCGGTGATGCCGATGACCAATGCCATGCCCATGCCACTGCCGCGACGATTGCCGCCTGAGAACGCAGCGCCTTGAAACAACACCTTTCGCCCAATCAGGCTGATGACCATGATGCCAAACAACACGCCAATGAGTCGGATGTTTATTCGCATGTCGCCGTTCAAAACATGGCTGAATTCGTGCGCAATCACGCCTTGCAGCTCATCGCGATTTAATCGGTCCAGTGCACCACGCGTGACCGCCACCACCGCGTCAGACGGCGAATAGCCCGCGGCAAACGCGTTGATTCCAGCGTCCTCTTCGAGCACATAAAGCTTCGGCATGGGGACACCGGATGCAATCGACATTTCTTCGACCACATTGCGCAGCCGCATCAACTTCGGATCGGGTGCGTAGTCGGGTACGGGCACACCGCCCAAGCTTCGTGCAACTTCTTCGCCACCACCGGACTTCAACGTGGCCACTTTGTACAGGCTCGACAGTCCAATGACCGCAAGCGTGAGCAAGGTCGGCCAGATCAACAGTCCGATGATGGAAGCGGCATCACCTTGGGCGCCTCCGGTAATAATCAGCACCACGGCATCGACTGCAAATACGACGCCGAGGACCGCCAACACAAACAGGAAAATCAGTCGACGGCTACGCGAGCGCGCCGCCGCCTGGTGTTCAAAGAAATTCATCGTGCAGTGACCTCAAGGCTTAATCAGAAACTCACCTTGGGTGCAGCACGCACTTCAGCGCGCTTGTCTTCATCAACATCAAGCAAGGCGGCGGGTGCAAACCCAAACATGCCGGCCACCAGACTGCTCGGGAACACTTCGCGTTTGTTGTTGTACGTGGTCACCGCATCGTTATAGGCCTGACGCGCGAATGCCACCTTATTCTCAGTGCTGGTGAGCTCTTCCGTCAGTTGCATCATGTTCTGATTGGCCTTGAGGTCCGGGTAAGCCTCGGCCACCGCCAAGAGACGACCCAATCCGGTATTCAATTGATTCTGTGCCGCGGCCAACTGCGCCATGGCTTGCGGATCCCCTGGATTGGCTTTTGCGGCGGCCAATCCGCTTTGCGCTGCGCTACGTGCGGCAATCACCGCTTCAAGTGTCTCGCGCTCATGGCTCATATACGCCTTGGCGGTTTCAACCAGATTCGGGATCAGGTCGAATCGGCGCTGCAGCTGGACATCGATTTGCGCAAATTGATTCTTAAAGAAGTTGCGCGCAGTCACCAGACCGTTGTACATGCCCATGAGCCAGAAGCCGATGAGCGCCAGTACCGCCAAGAAAATCAACACACTAACCATGCTTTCTACTCCTGTTCATGCAATCTGCGCACATCGCTTCTACACTTTCCCCTGAGACTCAGGGGCACTTATCCATGACCATACCGAATTCGAACGCATTCCGTCATCGCAAGCGTTTCACTCGCGTTCTTATCGGCACTAGCGTCGCTCTCTTGCCTGCGATTATCAGCGCAGCCCAACCGCAATCGAGTGGATGGGCATCGCGCGATCCGGCACAAACGATTCAACCCACGGCTGCACCATCCTACGCGGGTCATGTCGTTCGCACGACGCCGGCAACACCGAATTTGCGAGAAGTCCAAGGTATCGACTATCGCGAGATTGATCGCTATGCCAACTCCTTGGTTGCGGGCCAACGTGTGCCGGGCTTGGCCATAGCGATTGTTCGCCATGGAAAGATTGAATTCATCAAAGGCTATGGCATCACGGATGCACAGAATCCGGAACCGGTTGATACGCATACCGTGTTTCGATTGGCGTCACTTTCCAAATCGTTTGCGAGTGCGCTCACTTCACTCCTCGTCCAGCAAGGTCGGATCCATTGGAATGATGGTGTCACCCAATGGGTGCCGTCGTTCCGTCTCCCCACGCAATCCGCAACCGATCGCGTGACGGTTGAGAATCTGGTGAGCCAAAGCGTGGGCTTACCGAAGAACGCATTTGATCGCGACATCGAAGCCAACTTGGATTACCCCTCGGCCGTTTCGAAACTCGCCACGGTGAACATGAAGTGCGATCCGGGCGCGTGTTACTCGTATCAGAACGTGGCCTTCAGTTTGATCGGCGATGTGGTGTTTGCAGCGACTGGCAATTTTTATCCCGAAGCTGTTGAGCGCATGATCTTCAAACCTTTGGGAATGAACGATGCCAGCTACGGCTTAGCCGGCATTCAAGCAAGTCCGCGCTGGGCGCGTCCACACATCGGCCGTGCGGGCGCCTGGCGCTCCCTGACGCCGAAGCCGACGTATTACCGACTCGCACCCGCGGCGGGTGTCAACGCGAGCATCAGCGACATGGCGCAGTGGCTTATCGCGCAGACCGGACATCGGACGGATGTGCTTTCAGAGAATGCCTTGGACAACATGCATTCGTCCAAGGTGAAATCTCCGACAGAGTTGCGCGGTTCGAGTTGGCGCCGTGGTCGATTGAATGACGCGAGTTACGGTTTGGGTTGGCGTGTGTACAACTATGCCGGCCATCGGGTGATCTTCCATGGCGGCGCGGTCGAAGGGTATCGCGGCGCGATGGCTTTGGTACCGGAGCGCGATTTGGGCTTGGTGATCTTGTGGAATAGCTCGAGCAGCTTGCCGAGTGGTTTGATGCCGACGATCGTAGACCGTGCGCTCGCACTGCCGGGTCTGCCTTGGTTGCCGAAAGAGATTACCGGCCTGAGCGAACAAAGCGCACCCGCAGATTCCGGGCTGCCTGAGCCGGAAGGCAACGACTGATTTCCCTACCCGTGACTTTCTCGCGGGCAAAAAAAACTCCTCCGGCAGGAGGAGTTAATTCAAATTGCTTTAAGAGTATTGCTTAGAAGCCCGGGATCAACGACGGGATCATCGAAGCCACTTTCTTGGCTTTCTTCACAGCCTTTTTGGCTGCTTTCTTTACGGTTTTCTTGGCAGCTTTTTTGGCCGGCTTTTTGGCGGCTTTCTTGGCAACCTTTTTGGTGGCTTTCTTAGCTACCTTTTTGGTCGCCTTTTTTGCAGTCTTCTTGGCGGCCTTCTTGGCGGGCTTCTTAGCTACCTTTTTGGTGGCTTTCTTAGCTGCTTTCTTGGCAACTTTCTTGGTTGCTTTCTTAGCGGCCTTCTTCGCAGGCTTCTTAGCTACTTTCTTGGCGGCCTTCTTGGCAACCTTCTTAGCGGCTTTCTTCACTGCTGGCTTCTTAGTGGCTTTCTTTGCAACCTTCTTAGCGGCCTTCTTGGCTACCTTCTTGGTGGCCTTCTTTGCTGCCGGTTTCTTTGCAACTTTCTTTACGGCTTTCTTAGCGACTTTCTTGGTCGCTTTCTTTGCTGCCTTTTTAACTGCCATGGTATGGCTCCTCGTCTTTAGTTAAAGGATCTGGCAAGCCAGACCCGGACACGCAGCGGGTATCGGACCCGTTACGGGCCGCCACCGCGCACAAGGCAGCGGGGCGGATTCAGTTCGACATCGAATGCAGTGATCACATGCCATGTCGTTCATGCCTGCATACGACACATCCCCCTGGATGTTTCGCATTTGTTCTTTCAGCGAAACGTAAGTAGCTGATTTTCGGTTGTCAATACCTTTTTGAAAATATTTTCAACTTTTTTTTCCAGCCCTTTTCCAAGGCCTGCGCCGTTCTACCAACAAGCGCGCGCGATTGTGCTAGAAACAAATGCCTCTGCTTGCGCATTGCAATTGAAACGAGTCTTAATTTGTAGGACTTCGTGAAATTAGCGTTTTTCAAAAACTTAACAACCCCGTCTGGCGACCCAACGCGCTATGGCGTCCGGCTGACCCGATTTCTTCCCTGAGCCAACGCCAAACTTTTTTTCGCAAAGTTGCCGCCAAAGGTGTCTGCACTCCTCATTTGCGCAAAAAAATACCCGGCATCGCGCCGGGTATTTGAGTACAAAAAGTTCGCAAACGGATCAATGATCTTCGTCATCGACCAGTTGTTGATAGTCGTCGGGCGACAACAATTCGGACACTTGATCGGGCTCGCTCATCTCAACAACGAACAACCAACCTTCGCCAAATGCATCTTCGTTAATCGTTTCCGGCGTGTCGGCCAAAGCGGCGTTCACTTCGACAACTTTGCCGCTGACCGGCGCGTAGACATCCGACGCCGCTTTAACGGATTCAACCACGGCACATGCGTTACCTGCGACGACTTCATCGCCGACTTCCGGCAATTCGACGTAAACCAAGTCACCCAACAGGCCTTGCGCGTGATCCGAGATACCAAGCGTGGCGCGGCCATCGCCTTCAACGCGCACCCATTCGTGCGACTTCAAGAATTTCAGATCTCCAGGGATTTCTGCGCTCATCGGGGGACTCCAAATCTAAAGGTGTATGTACGGTTGAACCCCGTGTGCCGGGGATGGTTCATTCTAAGCGATGCCATCGGCAATTTTGCCTTCGCGAACGAAGGGGAATTTCACCACACGAACGGGGACTTCCTTGCCGCGAATATCGACGCGGACGTCGCCCGGCGTGCCGGCCGGCACACGCGCAAACGCGATCGCCTTGCCGATGGTCGGCGAGAAGGTGCCAGACAAGATTTCACCATCGCCGTGGTCGGTCAGGACGCGTTGACCGTGACGCAGCACACCTTTGTCATCCATGACCAAGGCAATCATTTGACGCGGTGCGCCATTGGCAGCTTGCGCTTCCAAGACACTGCGACCGATGAAGTCACGACCTTCATCCAAAGACACTGTCCATCCCAATGCCGCTTCGTAAGGCGAAACTGTTTCATCCATGTCTTGCCCATAGAGATTCATGCCGGCTTCAAGACGCAAGGTATCGCGCGCACCCAAGCCCGCAGGTTTGACACCCGCCGCGTGCAAGGCATTCCAGAACGCGACCGTGCTTTCTTGCGGCACGATGATTTCGAAACCGTCTTCACCGGTGTAACCGGTTCGCGCGATGAACACCGGCACGCCCGTCGTCGTCGTGGCTTCGCTTGCGGCAAAGCGACCCAACTTGGCAATGCGGGCGCGATCGGATTCCTGCAGCAAGCTGCCCACGCGCTCACGCGCAGTCGGACCTTGTACGGCGATCATGCCGAATTCCGGACGCTCGGTGACGGTGACGTTAAAGGGTTTGGCTTGCGCGCTGATCCACGCCAAGTCCTTTTCACGCGTTGACGCATTGACCACCAATCGGAAGCCGTCTTCGCGAATGAAGTAGATGATCAGATCATCGATGACCCCGCCTTGCGGGTTCAGCATTGCGGTATACAGCGCCTTGCCTTCCACTTTGAGCTTGTCAACGTTGTTGGCCACCAAGTGACGCAGGAATTCGCGCGTTCGCGCACCTTCCAGATCGACGACCGTCATATGTGACACGTCGAACATCCCGGCGTCTTTGCGCACCAAGTGGTGTTCATCAATCTGCGACCCGTAGTGGATCGGCATATCCCAACCGCCGAAGTCCACCATCTTTGCACCCATGGCGCGGTGGGTCTCGTTCAGTATGGTCTTATCGGTCATCGTGCTCTCGCGCTTTCGGTGAAAGCGCGATTATCGCACTTTGCTCCTTACTCGGGCTCGACGAAAAGCTCCATGCCGTCGGTCCGCACCACACGCACGCGTGCGCCCTCGGCAACGTCCGCACCACGGACATTCCAAAGCGCGTCGGCAATCTGGACTTTCCCCAATCCGTCGCGAATCCCGCCGGGGACGTGTAAGACCTGACCGACGAGGGTTTCCGCGCGGCGATTGAGCCCGGGTTGATCGGTCGGCGCTTTGTCTTTGCGGAAGTACTTCCTATAAACGACGGCAAACACGAATCCGAGCACGACGAAGATCGTGACCTGCGCCACGATCGGGAGCGGCGCGATCAATAGAACGACAAAAACGATGGCGGCGGCGAATCCGAGCCAAATCAGAAACGCACCGGGCGCAAACGCTTCTGCCGCCATCAGGCTCAAGGCGATCACCGCCCAAGCAATGAGTTCAGGACGCATCACTTCACCTTATTGACGTTGAGTGCTTCCTTGGCCAATTCACCAATGCCGGCCAGGCTGCCCAACATGGCGCTGGATTCCATCGGCATCATGACGAACTTTTGATTCGGCGCTTCGGCCAGTGCCTTGAACGCCTCAATATATTTCTGTGCCACAAAGTAGTTGATGGCCTGAACGTTGCCGCTGGAAATGGCGTCAGACACCATTTGCGTCGCGCGGGCTTCTGCCTCTGCCAAACGTTCACGCGCTTCTGCTTCGCGGAAGGCGGCTTCTTTCTTACCTTCGGCCGACAGAATCGCACCTTGCTTCTCGCCTTCAGCGCGCAGAATTTCAGCTTGACGCAAACCTTCGGCCTCGAGAATGTTGGCGCGCTTTTCACGTTCCGCCTTCATCTGGCGTGCCATCGAATCCACCAAGTCGCGCGGCGGTTGAATGTCTTTCAACTCGATGCGATTGACTTTCATCCCCCACGGATGCGTCGCCGCATCGACCGCTAACAACACTTTGGAGTTGATTTCGTCGCGCTTCGACAAGGACTCGTCCAAATCCATCGAACCGATTGAGGTCCGGATGTTAGTCATCACCAAGTTGAGAATGGCGATTTCAAGTTGTGCCACTTCATATGCGGCTTTGGCTGCATCCAAGACTTGGAAGAAGACCACACCGTCGACTTTTACGACTGCGTTGTCCTTGGTGATGACGTCTTGGCTGGGCACGTCCATCACTTGTTCCATCATGTTGATCTTGCGACCGACGTTTTGATAGATCGGCACCAACAGATGCAAGCCCGGGCGCAAGGTCGCGGTGTAGCGACCAAACGTCTCTACGGTCCACTCCCAACCTTGCGGCACAATCCGGACTGCTTTCGCCAACAGAATGACACCGGCGATGACGATGACCGCAGTCAATAAAGAAAGACCCATGTTGCCCTACCCCTTCTATTTCAGATGATTCGAGTTTACCTGCTTTAACCGTACGCCTTCGCCGCGCTACAGCGCGGAAATGGCCTCGCTGAGCGCTTCATCGATGCTGCCAACATACGCCAGTGCCTGTAGATTCTTGAGAAGCTGCGCCACCGAGCTTGCACCCAGAATCACACTTGTTACTTTTGGATTCGACAGCACCCAAGCAATCGCCAACTGCGCGGGATCCAAATCACGCGAACGCGCAAGCGCCGCAAACGCACTCGCACGCGTCATCCGGTTTTGTCCGTCGCTTTGCATGTCTTCCAGCAGCCACGCATTTCGCGCTTGCGCAAGGCGTGAACCTTCCGGAATGCCATCAGCGTATTTACCTGTCAGCAAACCTGACGCCAATGGCGACCAAGTGGTCGCACCAAGACCCCACTCGTCGAATAGGCGTGCGTACTCTTGCTCAAATCGTTCACGCACCAAGACGTTGTATTGCGGCTGCTCCATGCTGGGTCCGACCCAGCCGTGCGCATCGGCTATGCGTAAGGCCTCTTGAATTTGGGAAGCGGGCCATTCAGACGTACCCCAGTACATCACCTTGCCTTGTCTCACCAAGGCATCCATGGTCATGACGATTTCTTCCAAGGGCACTTCGTCGTCCGGACGATGGCAGTAGTACAAATCCAAATAGTCGACACGCAAACGGCGCATGGCTGCATGACAGGCATCGTGCAAATGCTTGCGCGACAATCCGCGCTGCGTCGGCAACGGGCCTTTCACAGATCCGAAGAAGGCCTTGCTGGAAACAACATAGCCATCGCGCGGCAAACGCAAATCGGCGATGACGTCGCCCATGACTTGTTCGCCCTCGCCGTGACCATAGACTTCTGCGTTGTCGAAGAAATTGACCCCGTGGTCCCACGCCGCCGCCACGAGATTGCGGGCTTCGCCACGCGCACTACCGCGCCCAAAGGTCAGCCACGCGCCGAGAGACAAGGCAGACAGTTGCAGCCCCGCTCGACCCAATCGTCGATACTCCATCGAATCCTCCTGATATAGTCTGGCTCAAGCGCCCTGCCATCCCGTATGGCGCCGCTTTGCACATTGTGAGGGAAGTCTGTGATCAAGCGAACGAGGGCATTCTTTGCGGCACCAGACAAGATCATGCTCGAGCTCGGTGCTGGAGGTGAATACCTTGTCTCGCAAATTCGCGTCGGATTGTCACTCCTTTTGTTTCTGCCGCCCATCATCAACACATTGTTGGGTGGCCCATCCCATGAAAATTTTATCGGCTTCTTGGGGGCGGGATTCGCTGTCTTCCTCGGCTTGGTTTGGTGGGCATTGGCGAGAAACCGTGGGCGCTATGTTTGGCTGCCTTGGGCAAGTACCGCGTATGACGTCACCAGTACAACGTTTTTTCTCTTCTTATTGTCGCAACACGAGCACGCTGCCGGGCTGAACAGTTTTGTCATCTGGGAGTTCTATCTCACCAATCTGATGATGACGTGTCTGCGCAATGATGCGCGGCTCACGCTGTTTGCCGGCGGCTTGGCCATATCGCAATACTTGATGCTCGCCCACTGGATTTTTACGCACTCGACGCCGTCTGAGCTCGTCTCCGTGAATTACGGCACGGCGCTCTGGACCACGGTGGGTCAACGTTGCGTGGTGCTGTTGATTGCGACCGTGCTCTCCGCGACGATTGTTGCGCGAATGCGTCGGCTGTCAAACATGTCGGGAACCGACAGTTTGACCGGCATCCCGAATCGAAACTGGTTTTTGCATCAGGCCAAACAGCAGCTTGAACAATCACAACACGCTGGCAGACCGTTGAGCATTGCCATTGTTGACCTCGATCACTTCAAACGCATCAACGACGAGATTGGACATCAAGCGGGCGATGAAGCATTGGTCCATGTGATCTCGGTCATCCTTTCGAATGTGATGGCGCCGGATACCGTCGGTCGTTTGGGCGGCGAAGAATTTGGCTTGCTCATTCATGCAGACGCAGAAGTGGCGCGCGAACGCGTTGAGCGTATCCGCCGCGCGTTGGAAGTGAGCCAGTTCAATACGCCTTTAGCAGACAGCGTCATACAAGTAACGCTGAGCTCAGGGATCGCAGAGCAAGGCAAGGATGGTCCCACGGTCACACATCTACTGGGTGCTGCCGATCGACGCCTTCGCCTAGCAAAACTCTCAGGTCGCAATTGCGTCCGCCACCTAGATTGACCCACACTAGGGGAAATCGCATCGATGCCTAGCCCATGAGCCTAAAACTACGCCTGATCGTCATGAACTTCTTCCAGTTCTATGTATGGGGGGCGTGGCTCATCACCATTGGGCGTTATTGGTTTGAAAACAAAGGTTGGCCAGGCACGAGTTTCGGCGCCATGTTTTCGACCATGGGTATCGCGTCGTTGTTTATGCCGGCTCTGATGGGCATCGTCGCAGATCGTTGGATCAATGCAGAACGCTTGTACGGCATCTTGCATATCTTGGGGGCAGTGTGTTTGTTTGCGATGCCGAATGCCGGTAGTCCGCAAGCCATGTTCTGGGTCATGCTCGCCGCGATGATTTGTTACATGCCGACCATCTCGCTGGCCATTACCGTTGCCTATAACGCACTGAAGCGTGAGCAGTTGGATGTCGTGCGCGACTTCCCGCCGATTCGTGTGTGGGGCACCGTCGGCTTCATTGCGGCGATGTGGTGTACCAGCTTGTTGGGCTTTGAAAAGTCGGCTATGCAATTTTATGTCGCCGCTATTGCTGCGATTGGTCTGGGCATTTACGCCTTCACCCTGCCGCCGTGCCCGCCAAAGCTCGAACGCAATACCGAAGGCACGTGGGTGGATGCATTGGGTTTTAATGCGTTCCGCTTGTTCCGCAATCCACAAATGGCGATCTTCTTCATTTTTGCCATGCTGTTGGGCGCTGCGCTGCAACTGACCAACGCCTACGGCGGCACATTCTTAGGCGAGTTTGAAAACAACCCGCTCTACAAAGACACCTTGGCGGTGAAGTATCCCGCGATGATCATGTCGATTTCGCAAATTTCGGAAACGCTGTTCATTCTGGCGATTCCTTTCTTCTTGCGTCGCATGGGTATCAAGTGGGTGATGACGATCAGCATGATCGCGTGGTGCCTGCGCTTCGGCTTGTTTGCTTTCGGTAACCCCGGTGATGGTCTTTGGATGATCATCCTCTCGTGCATTGTCTACGGCATGGCCTTCGACTTCTTCAACATCTCGGGCTCCTTGTTTGTTGAACAGCAGAGCGATCCGCGTATTCGCGCATCGGCACAAGGTCTGTTCATGCTGATGACCAATGGTGTGGGCGCCGTGCTCGGAAGTTTGATTGCCGGCTATGTCATCGACACCTGGTTCACCGCGGCAGACGGCGTGAAGGACTGGCACGGCATCTGGTTGAGCTTTGCGGCCTATGCGCTGGCCATGGCGGTGGCGTTTGTGGTGTTGTTCCGATACAAGCACGACACGACACGCTGAGGCGCCGCTATCGCGTTCATTTAGAATGGGCGCATGTACATCGGGCCGCATCGAATTGAACCCAAGGTGATCCTGGCCCCGATGGCCGGGGTCACTGACAAGCCATTCCGCTTGTTGTGCAAGCGCTTGGGCGCGGGTCTCGCAGTGTCCGAGATGACCATCAGCGATCCGCGCTTTTGGCAAACGAAGAAATCGATGCTTCGCATGGACCACGCCGGCGAGCCCTCGCCGGTGAGTGTGCAGATTGCGGGAACCGACCCACAGCAGTTGGCCGAGGCTGCACGCTTCAACGCGGCACATGGCGCGCAAATCATCGATTTGAATTTCGGCTGCCCGGCCAAGAAAGTGTGCAATGCGTGGGCGGGTTCCGCATTGATGCAAGACGAGCAACGCGCTGCAGACATTTTGAAAGCGGTGGTGCGTGCCGTTGACGTCCCGGTGACGATGAAAATGCGCACCGGCTGGTGCGCAGCAGTCAAAAATGCACCCGAACTGGCGCATATCGCGGAAGACAGTGGCATTGCCGCATTGACGGTGCATGGTCGCACCCGCGATCAGCATTACACCGGTATCGCCGAACACGACACGGTGGCGCAGATTAAATCGCGCGTGCGCATTCCTGTGATTGCCAATGGCGACATCGACTCGCCCGAACGTGCAGCACAGGTGCTACGCGACACCGGCTGCGATGCCGTCATGGTGGGGCGCGCCGCGCAGGGGCGCCCTTGGCTATTTCGCGAGATCGCGCATTACCTGGCAACGGGTGAGACCTTGCCACCCATCGAGCTCGGCGAAGTGCGAGACATTCTATTAAGCCACCTGGATGCGCTGCATGCGTTTTACGGTGAGGACATGGGCGTCCGCATTGCGCGCAAGCACCTAGGTTGGTATGCAAAGGATCGGCCCGAGAATGCGAGTTTCCGAGCCGTGGTCAATGCGGCTACCAGTGCCCGCCTGCAACGTGAACAAACACGCGACTATTTCGATGCTTTGAACCTGAACAAAGTTCGGCAACCGCAGCTAAATAACCGGGCGGCATAATCTGACAATTGCCTGTATCATTGCCAGCCTTATCTTTTCATCCGCATAAAAGGATATAACGATGTCGAACTACCTTTTCACCTCTGAATCGGTGTCAGAAGGTCATCCGGACAAGATTGCCGATCAAATCTCGGACGCCGTCCTTGATGCGATTTTGAGCCAGGACAAGCGCGCCCGCGTGGCCTGCGAAACCATGGTGAAAACAGGTGCGGCGATTGTCGCCGGCGAAGTCACCACCGATGCGTGGGTCGACATCGAAGATCTCGCCCGCAAAGTCATCAATGACATCGGCTACAACAATTCCAACGTCGGTTTCGACGGCCATACCTGCGCCATCATCAATATGTTGGGCAAGCAGTCGCCGGATATCGCCGCGGGTGTCGACGGCACCAAGAAGAAAGCCAAGAAGCCGGAAGAAATGGGCGCAGGCGACCAAGGCCTGATGTTCGGCTATGCCTGCAATGAAGCGCCAGAATTCATGCCGGCACCGGTGTACTACAGCCACCGTTTGGTGGAACAACAAGCCAAGGTGCGCAAGAACGGCAAGTTGAAATGGTTACGTCCGGACGCGAAGAGCCAAGTCACGCTGAAGTACAGCGACGGCGACCACAAGATCCAAGGTCTCGACGCCGTTGTGCTGTCGACCCAACACGATCCAGACATCAAGCAAAAAGACTTGATCGAAGCCGTGCGCGAAAACATCTTGAAACCCGTGCTACCGAAGAAGTGGTACGAATCGTTGCCGAAGAACAAGGTGCACATCAACCCGACCGGTATCTTCGTGATCGGCGGTCCGGTGGGTGACTGCGGCTTGACCGGTCGCAAGATCATCGTTGACACCTACGGCGGCATGGCCCGTCACGGCGGCGGCGCATTCTCAGGTAAGGATCCGTCGAAGGTCGATCGCTCGGCTGCGTATGCTGCGCGCTATGTTGCCAAGAACATCGTGGCGGCAGGTTTGGCTGACAAGTGCGAAGTGCAAGTGTCCTACGCCATCGGCGTGGCCGAACCGACTTCGATTTCGGTTACGACGTTTGGCACCGGCAAGATTCCGGATGCGCAAATCGAAAAGCTGATCCGCGCGAATTTCGATCTTCGTCCGTACGGCATCATCAAGATGTTGGATCTGATTCATCCGATCTATCAGCGCACTGCTTCGTACGGCCATTTCGGCCGTAAGCCGGAACAAGTGTCGTATCTCGATGGCCAAGGCAAGAAGCACACCGCAACGGCCTTCTCTTGGGAAAAGACCGATCGCGCAGAAGAGTTGCGCAAAGCTGCGAAGCTCAAGAAGTAATCGCAGCACCGCCTTTCCTATTGCATTAACGAAAAGAGTTTCTATTCATGAACGCGCAAGTCAAAACTTTCTCGCAAGACGGTGATTACAAAGTCGCCGATATCAACCTCGCCGATTGGGGCCGTAAAGAACTCGACATCGCCGAAGCTGAAATGCCCGGCCTGATGTCGATCCGTAAGAAGCATGCGGCCGCGAAACCCTTGGCTGGCGTGCGCGTCACCGGTTCCTTGCACATGACGATTCAAACCGCAGTGCTGATTGAAACGCTGAAAGACATTGGCGCGGATGTGCGCTGGGCGTCGTGCAACATCTTCTCAACGCAAGACCATGCCGCCGCTGCCATCGCAGCAACGGGCACGCCTGTCTTCGCGTGGAAGGGTGAAACGCTGGAAGAGTATTGGGACTGCACCTTGGATGCCCTCACCTTCAAGCTTGCCGACGGTACGCTAACCGGTCCCGAGCTGGTGGTGGACGATGGTGGCGACGTCACCTTGTTGATCCACAAAGGCTTGGAATTGGAACAAGGCTCCAAGTGGGCCGATGAACCCGGCGCGAACCATGAAGAACAAGTCATCAAGAACTTGCTGAAGCGCGTTGCTGTTGAACGTCCGGGCTATTGGACGCGCGTGGTTGCCGACTGGAAAGGCGTGTCCGAAGAAACGACGACGGGTGTGCATCGCTTGTATCAACTCGCCGACGCTGGGCAATTGCTCGTCCCGGCAATCAACGTCAATGACTCGGTCACCAAGTCGAAGTTCGACAACCTCTACGGTTGCCGCGAATCGCTGGCCGACGGCCTGAAGCGCGCCATGGACGTCATGTTGGCCGGTAAGGTCGCGGTTGTCTGTGGCTATGGTGATGTGGGCAAGGGTTCCGCACATTCGCTGCGCGCCTACGGAGCACGCGTCGTTGTCACTGAAATCGATCCGATTTGCGCATTGCAAGCGGCGATGGAAGGTTTCGAAGTGAAGACCGTTGAAGATACGCTCGGTACCGGCGACATTTATGTCACCACCACTGGCAACAAAGACGTCATCACCGTGGCGCATATGAAAGCCATGAAGGACCAAGCCATCGTCTGCAACATTGGTCACTTCGACAATGAAATCCAAGTGGACGCGCTGTACACCTCAGGCGCGGTGAAAACCAATATCAAACCGCAAGTCGATAAGTTCACCTTCGACACGGGCAACGCCATCTTCTTGTTGGCTGAAGGCCGCTTGGTGAACTTGGGTTGCGCGACGGGTCACCCGAGCTTCGTGATGTCGAACTCGTTCTCCAATCAGACGCTCGCGCAAATTGACCTGTGGGCAAACAAAGACAGCTATGAAGCCAAGGTCTACATCCTGCCGAAGAAGTTGGATGAAGAAGTGGCCCGTTTGCACTTGGAAAAGATTGGCGTGAAGTTGACCACGCTGAGCGATTCGCAAGCCGCCTACTTGGGCGTTGCTAAAGAAGGTCCGTACAAGCCGGATCACTACCGCTACTAATACAGCGCGGTCAGGCATCAGGGAAACGGGCGCATCGCCGCCCGTTTTTTTGTATTCGAGCGAAGGTTTTCACTTTCATCGCGATGAAGCGATATAGTATCCACATCACCCCGCGTCACTGTCTGAAGCCATGTCCAATATTTCCTTCGAGTTCTATCCCCCGAAAACGGAAGACCAGCAAGCGCAGCTGGATCGCACGGTCGAAAAGCTAAAGCCATTTGCGCCGGACTACGTGTCATGCACGTTTGGCGCTGGCGGCTCGACTTTGACCTACACCGCAGAAACAATTCGCCGCTTGCGCACAAAGCATGCTGTAGATGCCGTGCCGCACATTTCTTGCATGGGTGGAAGCCGCGAAGAACTACGCGCCTTGCTCGCCGAATATCGTTCGCTCGATTGCCGCAAGGTGGTCGCATTGCGCGGGGATATGCCCTCTGGCATGGGGCAAGTGGGTGAGCTTCAATTCGCGTCTGATCTCATCGAACTGATTCGTAGAGAACACGGTGACTACTTCAATATTGCCGTCGGCGCGTACCCGGAAACGCATCCGCAATCACGCGACGCGCAATCTGATTTGAAGAACTTCAAGCGTAAGGTCGATGCGGGTGCCGATGTTGCGATCACCCAATATTTCTACAATGCAGACGCCTACTTCCGCTTTGTCGACGATGTGCAGCGTTTAGGTGTCACCATCCCTATCGTGCCCGGCATCATGCCCATTTCAAATTTCAGCCAATTGCGTCGCTTCTCTGAAGGCTGTGGTGCTGAGATTCCACGCTGGATCATGCAGCGTATGCAGGGCTTGGGCGACGATGTCGCCGCCGTGCGTGACTTCGGTGCAGAAGTGGTCGCAGGCTTGTGTGATCGTCTGTTGCAAGGCGGCGCGCCCGCCTTGCACTTCTACACACTGAATTTGGCACGCCCGACTGTGGCGGTCCTCAATAAGATGAACTAAGCGCAGCCGCTGCGCGGCACACGGTGACACGTCAACGTTAAACCTTTAGATTTAACGACGCATGTACTTCACTTCTCCGCGCAAATGCGTTTGTCTGCTGTTCGCGCTTGTGCTGGCGACGGGCACTGCTGCCGCGCAGTCCCGACCCAAAAACTGCGTCACTGACACGGGCAAGGAGATTCGCACCGATCGGCCCTGTGCAGCGTTCGACGGTCAAGAACAACGCAGCGATGGCAATGCGCAGTCTTCTGCCGCAGACCGACGCCTAAGCGCCGCACGCGCCTCTTCGTATCGGCCGATCTGTGCAAAGACGATCGAAGACCTGTCCTACACCTTGTCGGCGGCATTGGATGCGCGCGACGTGAATCGTTTCTCGTCGGTGTATCACTGGGTCGGCGTCAGCAATGTGCGCGCCCTCGCCGTATTGAACAAGTTCGAGAAAATGATGACGCGCCCTGTGGTCGACATAGAGATGACCGGGGGTTCCAGCGGCGGCGTGTCTTGGTCTGAAGACGCCGAAGGGTATTTGTTGCCTGTGGAACACTCGCCGCGCCCGCCGTCCGGACTGCGCGTGCGGCAGATGAAAGCCGGCGTTAATGCGACGGAATCGACACAATTCCGAATTGTGAAGCACTTTGGCTGCTACTGGCTCAGCATGTAATCCATTTGCTCCGAACCCCACGGGCGGCGAGAATAGAGGTTTCGCCCAAGGAGTTGCACGCATGGAATACCCGAACTGGATTTGGCACAATGGGTCCATCAAACCTTGGGCCGACGCAACCGTCCACGTCATGGCGCATGCGCTGCACTACGGCTCATCGGTATTCGAAGGCATTCGTTGTTACGACACACCCAACGGACCCGTAATCTTTCGCTTGACCGACCACAACAAGCGGCTGTTCCAATCCGCGCGCATCCATGAAATTGACATGCCTTACGACTTGGCGACGATCAATGCTGCGTGCCGCGAAGTGATTCGAAAGAATGAGTTCAAGACCGGCTATCTGCGCCCGGTCGCATTCCGTGGTTTGGGTGGCTTTGGATTGTCGGCAGACACCCCGACCGATGTCGCTGTCGCCACTTGGAAGATGGGCGCATATCTGGGTGACGGCGTGCTGGAGCAAGGCATTGATGCTTGCGTGTCGAGCTGGCAGCGCTTTGCACCGAACACGATTCCTGCAGGTGCGAAAGCAGGCGGCAACTATTTGTCGGGCCAGTTGGTCGCACGTGAAGCACGTCGTCTGGGCTTCGGTGAGGGCATCGCGCTGGCATCCACGGGCTTGTTGAGCGAAGGCGCGGGCGAAAATCTGTTCCTGGTGTTTGACGGTGTTCTGCACACGACGCCGGTGAGCGCGGCATTGCTCAACGGCATTACGCGCAATTCACTCATGACACTGGCGCGCGATGCGGGCATCGATGTCGTTGAACGTGACTTGCCGCGCGAATATCTCTACTTGTGCGACGAAGTGTTCATGTGCGGCACGGCGGCAGAAATCACCCCGATTCGTTCGGTCGATGGCCGCCAGGTAGGCAGCGGTCGCGCAGGCCCCGTCACCTTGACGTTGCAAGAACTGTTCTTCGGCTTGTTCAGCGGCAAGACGCCTGACAAGTACGGTTGGCTGGAAGCCGTGTAATCCGCACTGCGTCCGGGGCATCGCCCCGGACCTTAGGTTTTAAACAGCAAACTCGCGCGCGTGCCTTGCTGGCCATCGCGGCGATTGCCAATCTGTACATCCCATCCATACAGCTCACAAATGCGCGTGACGATGGAGAGTCCGATGCCACCGCCTTTGGTATTCGTTGCCGCGTCCCCGCGATAGCCGCGCTCGGTTAAACGCTGGGCGTCTGCCTCGGAAAGACCGGGCCCTGTGTCCAACACGTCCACGCTGTCTTGGTTGATGCGCACAGTGACAGTGCCCGATTCCGTGTATTTCACGGCATTGGCAATGAGATTGCCGACGGCCACATTGACCGTGGCATCCGGTGCATCGACCACCAGCGCCGTATTGCCTTCCATGCACAAATCGAGTTGCTTGCCGCGACGCATTTGCAAACGATGCGCTTCGAGCAACTGCTCAACGATGCGCGCGACTGAGGCATTGCCCGAGACACGCTCTTCGCGAGACAAGTTCAAAAGTGTTTCAGTGATGGCCGCACCACTTTCTTGCGCGCGTTGAATACGTTGAATGCGTTCGAGCATCTTCGGGGTGAGGTCGGACGAATCCATCATCAACTCTACGGTGCTGCGAATCACCGCAAGTGGCGTGCGCAACTCGTGGCTGACGTCGGCGTTCAATTCACGTTCGCGCTTTGCAGTCGACCGCATGCGCTCGGAATACGCATCCAGCGCGGCCGCAAGCTCGCCCACTTCATCATCTGCAAAATGCTGCGCCAAAGGCGTTTCGTGGCTGTTCTCAGTGCGACCGCGCTCGCGAATCAGCTTCAACAATTCGAGCAAGGGTCGCATGATGCGAGAGGCCGACCATACACTCAATACCAAGGCGAGCGCAGTGAATCCAAAAACACTCGCGATCAACCAACGTCGTAACTTTTCCGTCGTATCTGACGCGTCGGTCACATCGAGCCGGACGATCGTCGTGAAACCCTTGCCGGTTGAGGAGACCCGGCCCTTGCCGACTGCGGCTTTCCAAACATGCGGTGTCCCGTCTTCAGCGACTTCCCGCACTTCATGTACGCCCGGACCCAGGTCACGATAAAGCGGACTGATGTCTTGAGTTTTGCCTTCACCGAATGTGGCGGCGTCATACAGAGTGAACGTGGGCGAACGATCGGGGTTCAGCTCAATCTGCCGGACGAGGCTGTTCAGTTCGCGGCGCATGGTTTTTTCAACCACCTCGCGTTCTAGGCGATCCCGGATGTACAGGGTGGCCGAAGCAAACAAGACGGTAAGCAAGACGCTCAGCAGCAGGAACGACAGCACGATGCGTGTCCGCAACCGCCGTCGGTTTGCGCCGGCCACAACGCGATCAATCGGACCGGATAAATTAGCCTGCATCGGTTTCCGCGATGCGATAGCCAATACCGTGCCGCGTCTGAATCAGCGGATGTTCAAACGGCTTGTCGATGACGGCGCGCAAACCGTGAATATGGACGCGAAGCGAATCGCTGTCCGGCAACTCTTCACCCCACACCCGCGTTTCCAAATCTTGACGCGTGACGACGGCCGGCGACGCTTCCATCAAAGATTGCAAAATCTTTAGCGCGGTGGGATTGAGCTGCAGCAGCTTGCCCTGGCGACGCACTTCCAACGTATCCAAGTTGTATTCGAGATCGGACACGTTGAGCACGCGTGCTTGCACGCCTTTGCCACGGCGCGAAAGTGCATTGAGGCGAACATCGACTTCCTGCAAGGCAAAGGGTTTCACCAAGTAGTCGTCCGCGCCGGACTCAAATCCTTCCAACTTATTGTCGAGCGTGTCACGCGCGGTCAACATCAAAATCGGGGTTTGCTTGCGCGCATCATTGCGCAGTTTGCGACAGACATCGAGGCCGTCCATACCCGGTAAGTTGAGATCCAAGACGATAGCGTCGAAATCGTTGACTACGGCCAAATGCAATCCCGTGACGCCGTCGGCTGCGAAATCTACCGTATGACCACGGTCTTCGAGGTAATCGCCCAAGTTTGCAGCGATGTCTTGATTGTCTTCGATGACGAGAATGCGCATGTAAATTCCGTTATAGGGTCTGCCCTAATGGCAGACCTCCGGATTCTGGCATAGTTCCCGAAAAGGGGGGCTGAAGTCAGGCTTTACGCTTTTTTACAGGCGGCTTCGCACGCTTGGACGTCGCTGCCTTCTTGCGACGCTGGCGCGTGGCATTGATGGCGATATCTGACGCGCAGACGTGGTCGACGATGATGCCCGCGATATCCATGCCCGTAGCGGCCTCAATGCCTTCCAGACCGGGTGAGGAATTCACTTCGAGCACAAGGGGGCCACGCTTTGATCGAATCAAATCGACACCCGCGACGTTCAAACCCAACACGTGCGCCGCACGCACGGCCACTTCGATTTCATCGCGCGTCGGCATGATCGCTTTGGCGGTGCCGCCGCGGTGTAAGTTGCTGCGGAAATCTCCGCGCGCGGCTTGTCGGCGCATCGCCCCCACGACTTTGCCGCCAACCACAAAGCAGCGCAGGTCTGCGCCCTTCGCTTCTTCGATAAATTCTTGTACGAGGAAGTCTGCGCGCAAACCGCGCAGCGCTTCGACCATCCCGCGCGCCGCCGATAACTTCTCTGCCAGCATGACGCCCGCGCCTTGCGTGCCTTCAGAGAGCTTGATCACGTGCGGTGGCTTGCCCAACATCGACAACAGATCATCCGTATCGTCAGGATTGTCACCAAAAACGGTGGCCGGCAAACCAATGGATTGCGCTGCCAGCAACTGATGTGTACGCAGCTTGTCGCGCGCTTTTAAAATCGCATCAGACGTGTTGGGTGTGTAACACCCCATCAATTCAAACTGTCGCAATACCGCGCATCCGTAACGCGTAATGGATGCACCCACGCGCGGAATGACCGCGCTGTAGCCCCGCAACAACATCCCTTTGTAATGCATCTCGAAACCGTCTTCCGAGATTTTCATATAGCAGCGCAGTGGATCAAGCACGCGGACGGTGTGGCCTCGCTCGCGCGCCGCTTCAACCAATCGTCGCGTGGAATAGAGCTTGCTGTTACGAGAGAGAATGGCGAGTTTCATGGACGTCCTTGTGCATGAAGTGCAGTGCTTGCACGTTTGTGTAAATACGAGTGTGCGGGGTCAACAGTGAATCGTCCCTGCATTGCCGTTCGTCCCAGCAGCATTGGGAAACGCATGCCGTCTCGGCTTGCCAGGTTGAGTTCGATCGGTACGTCGACCCCTGCCAAACGCAAGGTGGATCGAATGAAAATTCGCTGGCTGGCATGGCCGCCCGAATCGATCACGCGACGCTCGTCCGCCACCGGACAAGACACGGTCACTACCGTTGCCTTCTTGTGCGGCGTGATTGAAAACCGCACCCATAAGGCGCCGTCTTGCCGGAAGGTTTCGTAGTCATCCACGTGCAAGGAAGACGTCCGTGCGCCCGTATCTACTTTGGCGCGGATGCGCAAAATCCCCAAGTCCGGCAAAGACAGGTATTCACGCCAACCGAGGCACACGAGTTCTTGCATAACGCTTCCGACCAAAAAAGCGGCCAGAAGGCCGCTTTGGAAATGCTGGAGCGGGTGATGGGAATCGAACCCACGCTAGCAGCTTGGGAAGCTGCAGTTCTACCATTGAACTACACCCGCGGAAGCGTGCAGTGTATGCGCCGCCCGAGGGCAGCGCAATCAATGCTTAGAAGTTGCGCCCGACGTTCACAAAGACCGTCGTATTCAGGCCACCTTTCCGCATCAGCGTGCTGTTCAAACCCGCAAACAGATCGATACCGCCGAGCTTCGTGCGGGCTGACGTGGTCAACATCAAATAGTCACGATCAAACTGAGGACCCGGCACTGAATACGCCATGCCACCCAACGATGTCATGTGCGCCGACACTTGCGCGTCGTTCTTCTTTAGGTCTTTTTGCCATGCCAGACGCGTCGAGGTGGTGAAGTGATCGTTGATCTTCAAACGACCTTCGTAGCCGACGCTGGCCGTGAGTGCATTGAACTTCTGATCGTCGAACGCCAGCGCCGTCGATTGACCTGCGCCTGACTCGGTGTAGCCGTCGACGCGCACTTGTTGACCCAAGACAGACACGACCGGACCATGGTCAAGCTTTTCGCCCTTGAACATGTAGCCAGCCTCGGCGCCCAGTGCGAGGATGTCACCGTTGGTGCTGCCGTCGTGTTGACGCATGGCGATGCCCAGCGGGATCTTGCGATGCACGTCAAAGTCCAAACGGGTGTAGCCCAATTGTGCATTGGCGAACAGGCCGCTCTCATCAACATAGTTGAAGAAGCCCGTGACATTCACTTCTTTCTGCTTGGCGTCGCCGCGTTGTGCGCCGAAGTCAAACGAAGTTTGTGCGTAGCCAAGCGCGACACCGTAACCCATGCCGCCCTTCCACCAGCCCACGCCGCCGTTGGCTGCACCGCCCGTACCGTCAAAGCCGTCACCCGGTGCACCGCGGTGATAGCGATTCACATCGAATCGTCCACCGACCCACCAATGCATCCCTTCGTTCGGCGTTGCGGTCGACAGTTGCGTGCTCAAAGCATTGAAGCGGTTCTTGTTCGACACCGCTGCACTTTGCGGCAACACGCCGATTTGGCGCGGCCCTTCGATGGTCGCGACGGCATAGTCAGCCAATAACTTGTAGGCCGCCGTGCTCGGGTGGACACCGTCTGCAAAGGCGTACGTACTCGCTGCATCCGGCGATGCGTAGCTCAAGGGATTACAGGTCAAGGCGGATGCGGTATACGCCGGCAAACAGGCTGTGCTTGTCACATTCGTAAAGCCAAACATCGCAGGCGTGGCCACGACTTCACGGATGAAATTGAAGGTATCGAGCGGAATGATGCGCAGGTTCTGCTGCGAAACACCGGAATACAACGCATTGTTGTAAGCCGTCGCAATCGCTGTCGCTTGTGCTTGTGCTGCCGCACCTTGCACGCGCATTGACGGCGTCACCCCGAGGTCCGGAATGTTCGGCACCAAGATGTATTGCGCACCGGCGGCTTTCAACTGGCCGATCAGTGCAATCTCATTGGTGACGGCTGCGCCGATCGTGGCTTGCGCTGTCGCCGGAGGCGTTGAGGCTGTGATCGTAAACAGATCATTGGCCCCGCCCCAGACGGTATACAAAGCGTTCGGGTCAGCACGGCCGCCGGTTCGTGAAAGATAAGCGTTGACTTGCGTCTTCAACGACGGCGTAAAGCCCAAAGGACCATTGACATCCGTTGCGACGCGCGCGCCACCTACAGCGTAGTTGTTGCCCGTAGAAGGTCGTGTGCCAGCGCCCGTACCAAACCACGCAGCTGACGCATCGGTCCCGTAGTACTGCGCCATGTCTTGCGACCACACCAGACCTGGGTTGGTGACGAACTGTCCCACGACCGCCTGCGCATTCGGCGGTAACAGAGGCCGGAAGAATCCAGCGTCGGTCAAACTATCACCGAAAAAAATGGTTTGCGAAAACGTCTGCGAATGCAGATCGGTGGTGTTTGTTTGCGCGGCCACTTGGCCGCAGGATGCTGCGATGGACACAGCAAGCGCTGCGCGCAGCAGCGGAACACGGTGCTTCATTGAAAACCTCGGTCTACGGGACATTCCCCTTTGCTGCATCGTTTCACGATACGCCCCCGTGTTCACGCCGCAGTGCGGCATTACAATGCCGGCATGGACATCGTTTTCAATGGCAGCGCCGAACACCTTCCAGACAACGCCTCGGTCTATGACCTGCTCGTTCACGCAGCCTTGCATCAGCGCCGTGTCGCGGTGGAAGTCAACGGCGAAATCGTGCCAAAGAGCCTGCATGCGACCCATGTGCTGCGAGACGGGGATACCGTTGAGATCGTCCATGCCCTGGGCGGTGGCTAAGCAAAATTGCCTCAACGTTCAAAAGGCATCGTTCATACTATGCCAATGAATGAATCCCTCAAAAACGACGCGCTCGTCATTGCCGGAAAGACCTATCGCTCACGCTTGTTGACCGGCACGGGCAAGTTCAAAGACATGCAAGAAACCCGCCTGGCCACAGAGGCAGCGGGCACCGAGATCGTGACCTTGGCGGTGCGCCGAGTGAATATCGGTCAGAACCCCGACGAACCGAACTTGCTGGACGTCTTGCCGCCCGACACCTATACGATTCTGCCGAACACCGCGGGGTGCTACACCGCCGACGACGCCGTGCGTACCTGCAAATTGGCCCGCGAATTGCTCGACGGCCATTCGCTAGTGAAGCTGGAAGTATTGGGCGATGAGCGCACCTTGTACCCGGACGTCGTGCAAACCTTGAAGGCCGCCGAATTGCTCGTCGCGGCGAACTTCGATGTCATGGTCTACACCAGCGACGATCCCATTCTCGCCCGCCAGCTCGAAGAGATCGGTTGCGTGGCGGTCATGCCGTTGGCAGCACCGATTGGCTCGGGTCTCGGCATCCAGAATCGCTATACCTTGCTTGAAATTATTGAGAACGCAAAGGTGCCGATCATTGTTGACGCAGGTGTGGGCACCGCGAGCGATGCCGCCATTGCGATGGAACTTGGCTGCGACGGCGTCTTGATGAATACCGCCATCGCAGGCGCTCGTGATCCGATTCTGATGGCCTCAGCGATGCGCCACGCGGTCATCGCCGGACGCGAAGCGTTCTTGGCCGGACGCATTCCGCGCAAACGCTTTGCAAGTGCATCTTCGCCGATTGATGGATTGATCGCCGCGTCATGACCGATCCGTTCAACAGCCCCGGTGCGAAGGCGCCCCCTCGCCCCTATACACGCGACGATTCAAAACGTCGCATTCGCAGTTTTGTATTACGTCAGGGTCGGTTTACCGACGCGCAACAACGTGCCTTCGATGCGCAGTGGCCGCGCTACGGCATCGACTTCAGTGGTACGCCGCAAGACTTTGATGCGCTGTTCGGTCGCCAAGCGCCGCGCATCTTGGAGATCGGTTTCGGCAACGGTGAGGCGCTGCGTTTCTCTGCAAACTTGGATCCGGCACGCGACCACATCGGCATCGAGGTGCATGCGCCCGGCGTCGGTCGCTTGTTGAATGCATTGGCTGCAGACAATCTCAGCAACGTTCGTGTGTATCACCACGATGCGGTGGAAGTGCTCGAGCAAGAAATTGCGGACGGCAGCTTGGATGAAATCAGAATCTATTTTCCCGATCCGTGGCACAAAAAACGTCACAACAAGCGCCGCTTGGTGAACCCGGAATTTGCGCGCTTGTTGGTTCGCAAACTCGCGCCCAATGGTCGTGTACATTTGGCCACCGATTGGCCGGCGTATGCAGAGCATATGTGGGATGTCTTGGATGAGACGGCGGGCTTGGTCAACACGGCCGGGCCTCGTGGACACATTCCTCGCCCCGCTTGGCGCCCACAAACGCACTTTGAAACACGTGGCCAGCGTCTGGGACATCCTGTCTTCGACATGCTCTACGCACGCGGTCCCTGACGATGGAAAACGCGCTCGTCCTCAGCAGCGAAATGACGCTTGTGCTCGGTCTGTTGCTGTTGACGATGGGCTTGTTTGTATTTGAGCGCTTCAGATCCGACGTTGTCGCGCTGATCGTGCTCGTGTTGCTCGGACTGACCGGGCTAGTCGCACCGGAAGATTTGTTCGGCGGCTTCTCCGGTAGCGCCGTCATCAGCATCATGGCTACCATGATTCTCGGCGCAGGCTTGGAGCGCACCGGTGCACTCAATCGCTTAGCGGGTTGGTTATTGCGCCGATCAAATGGCGAAGAAGGTCGCTTGCTTTGGATGACCTCGCTCTCTGCGGGCCTCATTTCTTCGCTGATGCAGAACCCCTCTGTCATGGCATTGTTCATGCCGGTTGCGTCGCGGATTTCATCCCGCACCGGCATCGCCACATCACGCATGTTGTATCCGATTGCCTGCGCCATTGTCATGGGTGGTGCACTCACCATGGTCGGCAATTCACCGCTGATCCTGTTGAATGATTTGCTGCTCTCCGCCAACGACAAGCTGCCCTCCGGTGCAGCATCGATGGATGCTTTCAAGATGTTTGCGCCACTGCCTATCGGCTTGATCTTGGTGTTTGCATCGATCTTGTACTTCCGCTATCACGGCGACGCACGTTTGCATGAAAGCGATCGCGGTGTGACACCAGGTCGGACGCAAAGCTATTTTGCGCAAACGTACGGCATTGAAGGTGAGGTGTTCGAGCTCACCGTTGATACCGCCAGCCCATTGGTGGGCACAACAATCGGCGAACTTGAACTCCTTGAAGACGCGCCGTTGATTCTGGCGCTGCGTAGTAATGGTGAATCGCGCCTCGCGCCACCGGGTGATGCGCGTATTTGGGTCGGCGACATCATTGGCGCGCTCGGCAATGCGGAAGTGATCGGACGCTTTGCAAAGGCGCATGGCTTGCGCGTTTCAGTTCGTCTGAGTGAGTTTGGTGAACTGTTCAACCCCAGTCGCGCAGGGATTGCTGAAGCCGTGATCCCGGCAAACTCGCGATACATCGGCAAGAGCGCGGGTGAGATGCGACTCCGCAAGCGTGTGGGCCTGAGCTTACTTGCGATCAATCGTGATCGCGAAGTGATCCGCGACAACGTGCGTGATTTGTCTCTGCGTGCCGGCGACATGCTCGTGTTTCATAGCGCGTGGCAGAACTTGGCAGAAATTGCCTCGCAGAAAGACTTCGTGGTGGTCACCGATTACCCCAAGGGTGAACAACGTCCGCATAAATTCAAAATCGCGATGGCCATCTTTGCGGTCACGATGTTGCTTGCGCTGTCATCGCGCATCCCGGTGCCGATCGCGTTGATGACGGGCGTGGTCGGCATGTTGGTGACAGGCGTCATCCGCATGGATGAAGCCTATGCCGCTATCAATTGGAAGACTGTCTTCCTCATGGCCTGCTTGATTCCCTTGGGCTGGGCAATGGATGCGAGCGGCACTTCGGCGTGGATCGCAGGCCATACGGTCGACAAGATCCCCGCGCAGACACCGATCTGGTTGATTGAGCTGGCTGTTGCGCTTTTAACTGTGGCGTTTTCACTCGTGATCAGTCACGTCGGCGCCACCATCATGATGGTGCCGATTGCCATCAACATGGCCTTGGCGGTCGGCGCGGAACCGCGTGTGTTCGCGCTTATCGTTGCGCTCTCCGCATCGAACAATTTCATGACCGCCACGAACCCGGTCATCTCGATGATCTCCGGACCCGGTAATTATTCGCAAAAAGACTTGCTGCAGATCGGCTTACCGCTGTCGATGATCTATACCTGCATCATCGTTCTAGCTGTCAATCTCTTGCTCTAACAGCATCGAGCAAGTATCGCGCCCTACTCCGCGAGATACAGGACGCCCGCTTCGTCTACTTCCAATTGCACAGGCGTCAGTGAGGCGCCGATACAAGGTCCGCCCACACAGCGTCCGTCTGCCAAGTCAAAAGTGGCACCATGCACGGCGCACATCAGGAGGCCGTCTGGCGTCCGCAAGAACTCACCCGGCGCATAGTCCAATCGCCGCCCGGCATGCGGACACACATTGAGCCATGCCTGCACACGCGCCGCCTCACGCAAGACGATGACGGATTCCAGCTCGCCTGCGATAGTCAGCTCGATCTCGCTGACCAAGCCCTCTGAAAGCTGTTCGAGTTTCGGTGCGTTTTTCATGACGCAACCCTAGCAGTTATCGTGTTCAAATGTCCGTACTCGCACGTTGGGGTACGATATTTCCCGAGCCGCTAACAGGAGCAAGACATGGGCATGATGACTGAATTCAAGGCGTTCATCGCCAAAGGCAATGTGGTCGACCTCGCCGTCGGTGTGGTGATTGGCGCAGCGTTCGGCAAGATTGTGACGGCACTTGTCGATGGCATCGTGATGCCCATGTTGAGCATGGTCACCGGGGGCGTCAGCTTCAAGGACTGGAAGCATGTCATCACGCCCGCGATCACTGACGCCACGGGTAAGCAAACTGCCGCGGAAGTGGCCATTCGCTATGGCGAGTTCATTCAAGTCTGTATCGACTTCTTGCTGATTGCGTTCGTGATCTTTCTCTTCATCAAGGCCTACAACCGCATGCGTGAGCCCGCAGCTGATGCGCCGCCCGCAGAAGACGTGCTGCTGTTGCGCGAAATTCGCGATGCTTTGAAAAAGTAATTCTCCATACGCCATCCTCCGGTTGTGCAACGAGGCATGTCTGGCTGTTAGGCTTGGTTTGCTCGTCTCATCACCGGAGGTTTTTCATGCGCGTGTCTCATCTTTCTGCGGCGTTGCTTGTTGCGCTGGGTCTCAGTTGGTCGTCTGCAACCCTTGCCTCGGAAACGCGAATTCCCGATTCAGTCGTTAAAGACGCCACGGCATTGCGCGATCGCGCACTGCAAGACAACACCTCGTGGAAAATCGTCGAGTCGCTGACGAGTGAAGTCGGCCCGCGCTTAGCAGGCAGTGAAGGCGACGCGCGCGCCGTTGCGTGGGCCAAGGCGAAGTTCAAGGCGCTCGGCTATGACAAGGTGTGGACGCAAGATGTCACATTCCCCAAGTGGGAACGACGCAGCGAACATGGCGAAGTCCTAGGCCGCAGCTCGCAAGAATTAAAGCTTACGGCCCTTGGCGGCAGCCCTGGCGGCACGGTTCAAGGCGAAGTTGTTCGCTTTGACGACTTGAAGGCGTTGCAAGCCGTGAAGCCCGGCAGCTTGAAAGGCAAAATTGTATTCGTCGATATCTTGATGCCGCGCGCGCGTGACGGGCACGGCTATGGCATCGGTTCGACGGTACGTCGCGCCGGACCGCCCGCTGCCGCGCGTGCCGGTGCTGTCGGGTACGTCATGCGTCCGGCAGGGACAGACTGGCACCGAAATCCGCATACCGGCATGACGCGTTTCGACGATCAAACCCCTATTCCGTCTGCATCGCTCACGAATAATGACGCCGATCAACTCGCCCGTTTGGTGGCATTGGGCAAGACTGAAATCAAAGTGGCGCTCGACTGCGGTTTCAATGGCATGTACACCTCGCAGAATGTCATCGGCGAAATCACAGGCACCACGAAGCCCGATGAAATCGTTGCATTGGGCGGACACCTCGACTCTTGGGACTTGGGCACGGGTGCCATTGATGACGGCGGTGGCGTGGCTTTGACCATGGCCGTCGGTCATCTCATCAAGCAAATGAAAATCAAGCCGGTTCGCACAATTCGCGTCGTGGCGTTCGCGAACGAGGAACAAGGCTTGTTTGGCGGCCGCGTCTATACCGAGTCGCAACAGAAAGACATCCGCAAACACCAAATGGTGATGGAGTCAGATTCGGGCCCTGGCATGATTTATGCCTTCGGCGGTAACTGGGCACCCGAGGCCGGGGCTGCGGTCAAGCAGATGTATGACGTCATCGCGCCTTTGGGCATTGCCTACGAACCGTTGAAAGGCAGTGCGGAATCCGAAATGGGCTTGATGCAGGCACGTGGCGCGGCGTCTGCTGCGTTCTCACACGATGCCAGCCTGTACTTTGATTTGCATCACACGCCGGACGACACGCTTGACAAGATTGATCCGAAAGCGCTTAAGCAAAACACCGCCGCGTACGCAGCAGTGGCTTTGATGGCCGCAAATGCGGAAGGCAGTTTGGGGAGCGGCCCGGAGATCGCCAAACCGGAACGCTGAGCCCACATCAATCGCGTCGGCGGTACCACTCGGACAAAAACACCGCAGTCGCCGACGCGACATTCAAGCTTTCAACGGCACCTGTGCCGGGAATTGAAACGCGCAGGTCACATGCATTTGCCAAGCCTTTGTGCATGCCTTGCTGTTCTGCGCCCATCACGTAGATCAGTTTGTCGGGCAGCGCAGTGTTGAACAGGTCGGCGCCCTCACGCACGAGGGTTGCTGCCAATGAAAACCCTGCCGCATGCAAGGCTTGAATGGCGTGCTTGGCATCTGCAGGCAAGCGAACGACCTGTATACACTCCGCACCACCTTCCGCCACGCGTGCGGAAGCGCCTGAAATTGGATTGATGGCGACAGACTCAATCAGCACGGCGCGCACACCGAAGTGCGCGGCGTTACGCAAAATTGCGCCGAGATTGTGCGGGTTTCCGACGCCGTCCAACCAAATTGCACACGCAGACTTGGCGTCTTCAATGGATGCCAACCAAGTGATCAGATCAAGTTCCGTAGGCGGCGCCACATCTGCCACCACGCCCTCATGATGCGAGGTCTGCGCGAGCTTCGCCAAGTCGCCTTCTTCAACCACGCGATAACCCACGCGGTGCTGCACACACCACTTCAACACCGCTTTCAAATCCGTCAAGCGTGTTTCAGCCAGGTAGAGCTTACGCAGACGTTCGGGTGACTTGTCGAACAACGCAAGCACTGCATTCAAACCATGCAAACGCAACTCTTTGGACTTTGCATTGCTCGGTCTTGTGGGCTCGCTTGCACGCGCGCCGCGCGCGCTTTTCCAAATATCTTCACTCATGCGTGTCCACCTACGATTGGCGTTTTGCTTTCCAAATCTTCAAGCGCATTGGCAACGGTATCAGGCGATTGCGTATGCGGTGCAATTAACGCATAGAACGCAGGTACGACAAACAACGAAAGCAAAGTCGAGATCGAAACACCGAAGATCACGACGACACCGATCGTGGCACGACTGGCAGAACCCGGACCACCGGCAACGACCAGCGGAATCGCACCCGCCACCGTGGCAATCGAAGTCATCAAGATCGGACGCAAACGCACCGCTGACGCTTCGACGATTGCGTCCTGTACGCTTCGACCTTCGTCGCGAAGCTGGTTGGCAAACTCGACAATCAAAATACCGTTCTTCGCTGCGAGCCCGACCAACATCACAATGCCGATTTGTGAGAACAGATTGAGCGTTCCGCCGGTGATCCACAGGCCGAACAATGCACCAAGCACGGCGAGCGGTACCGTCAACATGATGACGAACGGATGCGCGAAGCTTTCGAACTGCGCGGCCAGCGCCAAATACACAATCAGAAGCGCCATTGCAAAGGTCAAGATCACTTCTCCGCCGGAATCTTGCAGTTCCTTGGCTTCACCCTTCCAACTGATTTGTGCGTGTTCCGGCAGGCTCGTGCGCGCCGTTTCCTTCGCCCACGCGACGGCATCGCCTAGGCGTGCATCGGGGGCCAGCCCCGCACTGATCGTAATGGAGCGCAGTCGGTTAAAACGATTGAAGTTCGCCGGCTCAGCGATCTCCTTAAGCGTTACAAGGTTAGCCAACGGGACCAAACTGCCATTCGCCGCTCTCACTTGAATGGCGGCGAGATCTGCTTGCGAGGCGCGTGCATCGCGCTCCGCCTGCAACATCACATCATATTCCTGTCCGTTGTCGACAAAGGTCGTCGCACGCACACCGCCCATCATGGTCTGCAAAGCAGAGCCAATCGCCTGCGGCGTGACACCGAGCACCGAGGCGCGCGCATGATCAATGATCACGCGCATTTGCGGACGTGTTTCTTTGTAATCGGAATCCGCGCCCGTCAAACCCGGATAGCTGTTGATCTTGTCCAACATGATGTCGCGCCATTGCGCGATCTCTGCATAGTCGGGGCCGCCTAAAACCATCTGGAAGGGCTGGCCACGCGTGCGCACCAAACCGCCACCGACTTGCGTGCGGACTTTCACCGCGGTATTGCCCGCAAATTTCTTCTGTAGTTCTGCTGCAATGTCTTTAGTGCTCTCGGTACGCTTGTCCCAATCTTCCAAGAAGATCGTGGCGCGTCCGGTATGCATTTCTTGCGAAGCGCCGAAGCTGCCGGGCACACGCGGGTTGGCACGCTTGATGGGTTTACCTTCACCCGTCTCACCGGCCAACACCTTCTCAATCTTGTGCATTTGATTGACGGAGTAGTCGAAGCTGGCACCTTCGGGCCCTTCCATCACCAGCTGGAACGAACCGCGGTCTTCAGCCGGTGCAAGTTCGCTCGGCAAGAATTTGAACAACGCGGCCATTGCAACGCAAGCGACGACAACAATGGCTGCAAACATGCCGAAACGATGCACATGACGCGACAAGATGCCGTGGTAGGCGCGCGCAACGGAATCAAAACGTGCGCTCAACCACTCACTCGCCTTATTGTTCTTGACTGCATGCGGCCCGCTGTGTGGCTTCAACAATTTAGACGCCATCATGGGCGTCAGCGTGAGCGCAACGAACGCTGAAATCATCACAGCCGCCGCCATCGCAACGGACAACTCACGGAACAAGCGCCCCGTGTTGCCTTGCAAGAAACCTACGGGCACGAAAACGGCAATCAGCACAGCCGTCGTCGCAATCACCGCAAAGGCCACTTGCGCCGTGCCACGTTTGGCGGCCACCAAGGCCGGCTCACCCAAATCCACGCGTCGCTGGATGTTTTCAACGACCACAATGGCATCGTCCACCACCAAGCCGATACACAACACCAAGGCGAGCAGCGTCAACAAGTTGATCGAAAACCCGAACGCGTACAAGGCGATAAATGACGCGATCAAACACACCGGCACGGTCACCGCCGGAATCAAGGCTGCGCGCACACTGCCCAAGAACAACCAGATCACGATCAAGACCAAGATGATCGCTTCCACCAAGGTCGCGTACACGCGCTCGACGGCTGCTGAAATAAAGGTCGTGTTGTCGAACGCCACATACATCTCGGTGCCTTGCGGCAAGGTGGCATTGATCTCTTCAATGGCCGCACGCGCTTCAGTGGCGACATCCAAGCTGTTGGCAGTCGAGGTTTTTACGACACCCAAACCGATGGCTGGCTCACCATTGCTGCGGTAGTAGGCGCGCCGCTCTGAAGATTCCAAGCGCACGCGCGCAACGTCAGAGAGTTTGACCACATAACCATCTGCACCCCGTGCGATGGGCATGTCGGCAAACTTTTCAGGCGACACGTAGTCACGCTGCACACGCAAGATGAAGTCGCGGTCTTTCGACTCCATACCGCCCGCGCCGAGCTCCACGTTTTCGCTCGCCAAGGTGCGACGTACATCGTCTGAGGTCAGGTTGCGCGCGGCGAGCGCGTTGCCATCCAACCACACGCGCATGGCATAGCGTTGTTCACCACCGATACGGACTTGCGCCACGCCGGGCAAGCTCGACAGGCGATTTAAGACATAGCGACGTGTGTAGTCGGACATCTCCAGCGTGTCCATACCGGACGAACGCATGTTGAGCCAAATAATCGGATCCGAATCACTCTCAACTTTTGAAATTTCGGGTGCTTCGGCTTCATCCGGCATGCGATCTGCAACGCGACTCACGGCATTACGAACGTCGTTTGCAGCGCCTTCGATATCACGCGAGGCTAGAAACTCAATGCTGATCCGAGAACTGCCGTTTTGGCTGCTCGATTCAATTGTGTTGATGCCTTCGATGCCAGCCAACGCATCTTCCAATGACTGCGTAATGCGTGACTCGACGACGCTCGCGGATGCGCCCGGGTACGACACTTGCACCGAAACGATCGGCGGGTCGATGGCTGGCAATTCGCGGAGCGTCAGTCGCGTGAACGACATGATGCCAAGCACGATGAGGAGCATGCTCATCACGACGGCCAACACCGGCCGTTTAATCGAAAGCTCTGAAATCTTCATCGCTTAGCGTGCCTGCGGGTTTGCGGCCGGCTGACCGGCTTCGCGCACCTTTGCGCCCGCTTTCAGTTTGCCCACACCTTCTACAACGATTGTGTCGCCGGCTTCGATACCTTCTTTCACTTGAACTTTGCCGGGAATTCTGCCGCCAACCACAATCGGTGCTTTCACGGCGGCGCCACCGACCACCTTCCAAACATAGGTTTCGTCGCCGACTTGCATCACGGAAATTTCAGGCACAACAATCGCCGGGCGTTCGCCGCGCGCCACGCGCACTTCCACCAGCATGCCCGGTTTCAAAGCACGATCTGAATTGGGAAAGTTTGCGCGCACAGTCGCCGCGCGTGAGGCAACATCCAAACGAGACGCCACCACGCTGACGGTGCCGTTGAAAACACGGTCGGGCCAACCCGCTGTTCGACCTTCTACCGCTTGTCCAGCGCCCAGCCCTGAGAGTTCGGTTTCAGGCACGGGGAAGTCGACATACACCGAGGACAGATCATCCAAAGTGGTAATGACCGTGCCCGGCGTGACCAATGCGCCCGGACTCACTTCACGCAAGCCTGTGACGCCGGCAAACGGCGCGCGAATGACACGATCCGACAAGTTGGCGCGGATGGTTGCTGCTTGTGCGCGCAACGCATCTCGCGAGGCCTTTTGCGCATCGATCGTCGCACGCGCAATCAATTGTTGCTGGCCGAGTGCGGCCAAGCGTTGGTAGTTCTTTTCGGCATCGTCCGCTTGCGCCTCAAGGGCTGCCAATGCGGTGCGTTGCTGCTCACCCGTCAAGGTGACCAAGGGCGCACCCCGGCGCAACGACTGACCACTCTCAAAGTGGACCGCTGACACCACTTCGCTCACCTTCGCGGTCACGGTGATGGATTCGTGCGCTTTGACGGTCCCCAACGCTTGCAGCGTGTCCAACCAAGGCTGTGCCCGGACAGTTTCCGAGACGACACCTATCGGCGCAGAATCGCGCTTGCCTGGGCCTTCGGAGGTGGATTTTTTGCATGCCGTGACGGTAGTAGCCAACAGCGCCGCAGTCAGAAACATGAATATGCGGCGTGATCGCCAACGTGATTTGGTTTGCATGTGCAAATTCTAAGCTCGGGGGGTGTCGCGGGTTTAGGCCACAAGTCATATCAACGCACAACACAGGTCACACGTTGACGTTTAATCTGGTAAATCCCCCCATCTATGGACTCCGACTGTGATTTACGACAACGTTTTGGACACCATCGGCCGTACGCCGATTATCCGCCTGAACAGAATCGCACCCGAAGGCATAGAGATTTTTGTGAAGGCCGAGTTTTTCAACCCGGGTGGTTCGGTCAAAGATCGTCTTGCGCACGCGATTTTGTTGGATGCAGAAAGTAAGGGCCTGTTGAAACCAGGCGATACCGTCATCGAGGCCACCTCTGGCAACACCGGTGTGGCCCTTGCGATGGCATGTGCGGCACGTGGCTATCGCTTCGTTGCTGTGATGACTGAAACCTTCTCTATTGAACGTCGAAAGTTGATTCGCGCGTATGGCGGCAAAGTCATTTTGACAGCCGCTGCAGAACGCGGCACCGGCATGGTGAAGCGCGCCAAAGCACTGGCCGAGCAACACGGTTGGTTTTTGGCAGATCAGTTCGGCAACCCAGCGAATCCGGCGTACCACCGCAACACGACAGCCGCGGAAATCTTGCGAGATTTCGGCGACCGACGCCTAAATCACTTTGTGACAGGCTGGGGCACGGGCGGCACGCTGACCGGCGTGGGTGAAGTATTGAAGGTCGCACGGCCCGACGTCCGCATCCACGCGGCCGAACCGGCCGTTGCGCCTTTGCTTTCAGGCGAGGCGTGGTCACCGCACAAGATCCAAGGCTGGACACCTGACTTCATTCCCGACGTCTTGAACCGCAAGGTCACCGATCACCTGTGGAAGATCGAAGATGTTGAAGCGCGCGACACCGCACGTCGATTGGCCGCAGAAGAAGGCATCTTTGTGGGCCTATCGAGCGGCGCAACCGTCAACGCCGCACTCAAAGTGGCAGAGACCGCTGCAAAGGGCGATGTCATTTTGGCGATGTTGCCCGATACCGGTGAGCGATATTTGTCCACCTTCCTGTTTGAAGGTGTCGAAGAAGGCTCCGACGATGCGTGGTTGGCATCGCAATAAAGTTCGAGTCATGCCGCAACGGAAAACGCCGGCTTTCGCCGGCGTTTTTCTTTACGTCGATTGCTGGGGAATTAGCCTTCCCACTTGCCTTGCGCAGCCAAGCCGTTATCACGCGCACGCGCGTAAACGGTGTCTTGTGCCTTCGACCAGTTGCCGGTCATGTCTTGCGACCACAACTTCAATGCCGCTTGTTGCATGGCGCGGCCGTAAGAGAACGATAGTGGCCAAGGATTCGGACCCATGCGATTCATTGCATCGAGGTGCGCCGTTGCTGCTTCGTCGCTTTGACCACCCGACAAGAACACGATGCCCGGCAAGATCGCCGGTACGGTCGACTTAAGACACATCAACGTGGCTTCAGCCACTTCTTCAACGCTGACTTGGTCCGGGCAATCCTTACCCGGCACAACCATCGAGGCCTTCAGGATGGTGCCTTCAAGTGCAACGTTGTGTTGGTACAGCGCATCAAACAAAGTACGCAGGGTGACTTCTGTGACTTCGTAGCAGGTTTCGATATCGTGATCGCCATCCATCAACACTTCCGGCTCAACCATCGGCACGATGCCGGCTTCTTGGCAGAGTGCCGCGTAGCGTGCCAAAGCTTGGCAGTTGGCTTCGATGCAGGTGCCTGACGGCGCATCTTCAGAAATTGTGATGACAGCGCGCCACTTGGCAAACTTTGCACCGAGCTTCGCGTATTCCTGCAAACGTGCGCGCAGGCCGTCCAAACCTTCTGTGATCACTTCGCCCGGGAAGCCGGCGAGCGGATGGGTGCCCTTGTCCACTTTGATGCCCGGGATCATGCCGTTGTCGGACATGTACTTGGCAAACGGCACGCCGTCCTTGGTGGATTGACGCAAGGTTTCGTCAAACAAGATCGCGCCCGACAGATATTCGTTTGCGTTCGGGGTGGTCAGCAAGAGCTCGCGGTAGGCGCGACGGTTTTCTTCGGTGCACTCAATGCCCACGCCGTCGAAGCGCTTTTGGCAGGTGGCCGAGGATTCGTCGATGGCAATGATGCCCTTGCCCGGTGCCACCATGGCACGTGCGATTTCAGAAAGCTGTTCAATGCTCATAAGCGTCCTACAGGAGGGTGAGTTCAACCGCCTATTATAGCCCGTTAGGCGTACAAATCGACCTCGCCACTCGGGCGTGTCTTGAAGCGTTTGGTGCCCCAGTCGTAGGCCTCAGGACATTCCCGCAGCTTGCTTTCAACCCATTGCGTAAACCGCAAGGCATCTGCTGCGCCGTCCTTTGACGGAAAGTCTGCCCAAGGTGACTCAAAGGTCACTTCATAGCGCCCATCCGGGAGCGGCTTGGCCCAACCAGGTATCACCGCGCCCCCTGCGCGCCGAAGGATGACAGACATGGAATCCAACGTAGAGGCCTGCACACCAAAAAATGGCACAAACACATTTCGTGTCCTGACATTGACGTCAGGCGCATAAAAAGTGCCGTCGCCACGGCGAACGGCAGCGGTAAATCCGCGGACATCATCGCGTGCGATGACGCCGCCCAAATGCTGTGTCCGTTGTGCGTTGACTTCGTCGTCCAGGGCTATGTTCCTAAAGGCACGCACCATCGGCAAGATCGACACCCCCGACAACTGCCTCACCATGCGCATATGCTGCTCGCCGCCAGGATAGTGCGCACACAAAACGACGACGCCCTCGCCCTTTCCAAATGCGGCCAAAAGATGCGCTTCACCGACTAGGCGATAGTTGTCTTCAATATCAAACGTTGGCGCATACCATGCGTGCAAGCCATCTAGAACACCTTTCGCATTCGCCACCAAGCTGGCATTCAACAGTGTCTCGCGCTCTGCAGCGGTCATCTCCGGAAAACAGAGCGCAATGTTGCGCGCCATGATCTTTCGGCGTTTTTTAATCAGTGGTTTGATGACGGGCATAAGGCGCTGTGCCCACCTCAAACGTGCAGATGCGCTCATCCGTGCAAAGCGACGCGCAAACCAGCGAAACAGAACGAGTTTCAAATCTACCATGGCCGCATTTTGCCACGGCACATCATGATTTCAGCCGTCAACGCGCGTTGGCCAAAACTCAATAGCCTTTGCTCGCAGCATTGGGGTGGTAAGCACCTGAGCTCAACGCGCGCTTTTCTGCGGCCGAGCGACGCTCTTCGCGTGCCTGCTCTTGGTACATGCGATCCAATCGCGTTCGAACGGCTTGTTGATCTCCAGCCAGTGCATCACGTCGTTCTTTTAAGGCTGCAGCGACATCATTTAGTGCGCAGTGCGCTCGAATTGCCGCGAGACTCTCACCGCTTCGCTTGCCCTTGAACGCAAACGTCGCAACGGTGTCCACGGGCACCGCCTGCGTTACGCCCGGCTTAGGTGCAAAGCGCCACGTGCTCACTGCAAGTGACGCTGCACGCGCATACGGATCCAAATACTCAACGTTTTGATTGGCTGCTTTGTTGTTGCTCGTCCAGTTGTGAATGACCGCGAAGTCACTGGTCGACCCATCGGGTTGAATGCGATAGCCCAACGCAACACACACACTGTCACCCATGCCTTGCGCTTCCGCCGGATATCCGGGGGCACTCAAGGCATGACCCGGAGCGACATCCCAGTCACGGCTGATTTCACCTTCATTCGCAACTTTTGTCGCTGTGGTTTGCGCGACAGATACCGTCGAAAGGACACAAGTCAAACAAACAGTGAGATGAGCGAAGCGCATAGAAATGTCTCCCTGACGTGGCCCTTATCTCGGCGTGCGAACGCGCTCCGAGCGACTTTGATCGACCATCTTTCGTTCAAGCAATTTGTGGTTCAAGCTTTTGTCGTCTGACACCTTCTCGCGTGCTTTTTCAATGGCGGCTTCAAGGTCAGAGACTGCGCAACGGCTCCGCAAGGTTTTTGAATCCATGGCCGACTTTTGGCTCATGAAGGTAATCGTTGCGACGGTGTCCACGGGTTGCGGTTTAGAAACGCCGGATTTGGGCGTGAATTTCCACTGGCTCAACGCTGCGACCGCCGCTTGACCAAACGTATCGAAATAGCCCGACTCAGGTTCTACGCCACCTGCGCTGCTTGTCCACGTCTGCAGGGTCGTGAAATCGCTCGTTTGACCATTTGGCTGTACGCGATAGCCAATCGCTACGCACACATTATCGCCACGCTGCGCATACGCCTCTGGATATCCCGGAGCAGCTAAGGTTTGACCCGGCGCCAAAGTCCATGCATCTCGGATCCCGCCTTCATTTACAACGCGCACGTTGCGGTCATTCTGTGCACTTGCTGTCGCTGCCGCCAAGAAGCACGCGATACCAATCAGATTCATTTTTTTCATGAGTTGCCCTTGTGTTCGATGGTTGTTCTAAAACGTGTCATCCAGATCAGCGTTGGAAGTGATCCAACGGGTAATCAAACACGAAGCGATTGTTCTCACGCCATTCGCGTTCGATGTTTCCCAAATAATTGGACTTGTTCATGTCAGGGTCCATTGCACCCATGCGCCGCAATCGACCTTCATACGCAGCAAGATTGTCGACTTTGCAACGCGCGCGAATTTGCTGGATGTTATCGCCGCCCTTAGCACCCTTGAAGGCAAACGTTGCAATCGAAACCGCGGCATCTTGTTTACCGGTCGACGTACTCACCTTCGGGACGAAATGCCAATGACTCACTGCTTCTGCGGCAGCGCGTGCATAGGGGTCTAGATAGGCATCATTGCTGCGCGCGGCGCTGGTATTGCTCGTCCAATTGTTCAAGACAGCAAATCCACGTGCTTGCCCATCAGGCTGCACGCGATACGCCAAGGAAATACAGACGTTGTCGCCGCTGCCGGCTGCCGCGAATGGATAACTTGGCGAGACAATTTTTGTACCGGGTGCGACGTTGTAGTCAAGACCTAACGCGCCCTCGTCGTACAAATGCACCCCTTTTGAATCTGCGCACACGCCGACGACCGGTGCACACCCCAACATCAGAACTGCAAGCCACTTCATATAGTCACCATCCGCGCTTTGCCAATCCCCCCGAATATACGCGGAATTGTGCAAAAGCGCGTGTGCTCTACCCGCCTATTCGATGACGCATTAAGTCTGTGACAAATCACCCAAACCGGCAGCATTGCCTGCTTCATCGACGACCAGAAGTCGCAAGGTGTTGGTGGCACCCAACTGCTCCATGGCCTCGCCACTGGTGAACACCAAGCGCTCGCCCACCTCCAGCGCACCTTGATCAAACAAATATTTGATCGCGCTACGTGCGGCCTCTCTTGGCTGCAAACCGCTTGTATCCAAGGCCACCGGAAAGACATCACGCATCAGGCGCATACGCCGACGCGCGTCTGCGTGATTTGAGAACGCGAAGATCGGCACGCGTGAACGGAATCGCGACAGGAAGCGCGCCGTGCCCCCACTTTCCGTCAAGGCAACGATGGCGCCCACGCCGATGTGTTCAGTGAGGAACATGGCTGCCATGGCGATGGCCTGATCCGCACGATCCAAACCGCGCTTTGCCGAGGTGTAATCAGCGTCAACTTCCAGATTTTCTTCAGCACCGACGCAAATGCGCGCCATGGCTGCAACGGCCTCCACCGGCCATTTTCCTGCGGCCGTTTCCTGCGACAACATCACGGCATCACTGCCGTCGATGACAGCGTTCGCCACGTCCAAAACTTCAGCACGCGTAGGCAACGGACTGTCTACCATCGACTGCAGCATTTGCGTGGCCGTGATGACGATTCGATCTTGTGCCAATGATTCTTTGATGATGCGCTTTTGCAAGCCAGGCAAGGCGGCATCACCGATTTCCACGCCTAAGTCACCGCGTGCCACCATGACAACATCGCTTGCAGCGATGATTTCACCGAGATTGGTAATGGCTTCAGCGCGTTCGATCTTCGCCACCAGGGCAGCTTGGCTTCCATGCGCACGCGCCACGGAACGCGCTTCTTCCATGTCTTCGGCATTGCGGCAGAAACTGACTGCAATGAAGTCCACGCCGATACTCGCAGCGATGGCAATCAGTTCACGATCACGTTCTGTGACGGCCCCGAGCGACAATCCGCCGCCCAGCTTGTTGAGACCCTTTTTGTTTGACAGCACGGATGTGTTCAGCACGCGCGTAATGATGCGTTGGCCTTCAATGGCCTCCACTTGCAACTGCACCATGCCGTCATCGAGCAACAACACATCGCCTGCATTGAGATCGTTCGGCAAGCCGAGATAGCTGACGCCAACAAACTGCGTGTTGCCCAAAGGGGCATCAGCTTCCGCCAGCAGATCAAAACGCTGACCTGCGACAAGTTCGACGCGGTCGTTTTCAAAGCGTTCTACGCGAATTTTTGGGCCGGGCAAATCCGCCAGAATGCCGGTTTCACGTCCAACCGCTTTCGACGCGGCACGCACACGTTCGGCGCGCGCGATTTGTTCGCTGGGATCACCGTGTGAGAAGTTCAGTCGAACACAATCAACGCCTGCGTTGAGCAAGTCTTCCAAGACGCCGGGCGCATCGGTGGCGGGGCCCAATGTGGCGAGAATGCGCGTGCGTCGAAGAACTTGCATCAGCCTGCCTTTGCTTCTAGCGCAGCCACCGCGGGCAGCGTCTTGCCTTCAAGGAATTCAAGGAAAGCACCGCCGCCCGTCGAGATATAGCTTACCGATGACGCAATACCGTACTTGTCTACAGCGGCCAACGTATCGCCGCCGCCTGCAATTGAAAATGCGGGGCTTGCTGCAATGGCGCGCGCCATCGCTTCTGTGCCTGCGCCGAATGCATCGAATTCAAAAACACCCACGGGGCCATTCCAAACCACCGTACCCGCATTTTGGATCAGGGCAGCATAGGCCTTTGCGGTTTCCGGACCGATGTCCAAGATCATGTCTTCCGCTTGCACGTCTTCAACGCGCTTGACCGAAGGTGTCGCTGTTGCACTGAATTCCGACGCAACCACCACGTCGGTCGGAATCGGAATATCCGCGCCGCGCGCTTTGGCATCGGCCATGATCTTGCGTGCGGTGTCGATCAGATCGGGTTCTTGCAAAGACTTGCCGACAGGCAAACCCAAGGCCGCCAAGAAGGTGTTGGCAATACCACCACCCACAATGAGCTGATCCACTTTGCTCACCAAAGCACCCAACAGCTCAAGCTTGGTGGACACTTTGCTGCCTGCAACGATGGCCAAGAGCGGACGCGCAGGATGGTCAAGCGCTTTTGCCAAAGCATCGAGCTCGGCCATCAGCAAGGGACCGCCTGCAGCGGTACGGGCAGCTTGAATGACGCCGTGCGTGGATGCTTGCGCGCGATGTGCAGTACCGAATGCGTCCATGACAAATACATCGCACAGCGACGCATATTTTTTTGACAATGCCGGGTCGTCCTTGCCCTCGCCTACATTCATGCGGCAGTTTTCGAGCATCACAAGTTGACCCGGTGCAACTTCCACGCCATCCAAATAGTCACGCAGCAATGGAATCTCGCGACCCATGAGTTCGCCCAGGCGTGCAGCTACCGGTGCCAATGAATCGGCTTCACTCCACGTGCCTTCAACCGGTCGACCCAGATGCGAAGTGACCATGACGGCGGCGCCGCGCTCAAGCGCCATCTTCAGAGTAGGTATCGACGCCAAGATGCGCTGATCCGAGGTGACCTTGCCGTCATGAATCGGCACATTGAGGTCTTGGCGGATCAGCACGCGCTTACCGGCAAGATCAAGATCAGACATTCGAATGACAGACATGGCACCTTCCTTGGAGTGTTTCGGAAAAGCCATTGTCACCGGATGCGGGCTTGGGTTCAAACCGACGTATCGGGGTGCATCGGTAGCGACTGACGTCGGTTTGGGCGCTGCGGATCAAGATTCAGCCCGTACATCAGACTTTGCGCGATGCGCTGGGCGAATCCGATGAAAATTTCGGCCTTTTCTTCGCCAAGATGCTGCTTGGCTGTGTGGTGCCACAGCGACAGCCAGTACTCAAAATGCTCGGCCACGATGCGGTGCGGGCGATGCGCGGCCATCGGATTGCCGCGATATTCACGGGTACCCAGCACGACTGCGGACCAAAACTTCACCAAGGTCGCCTTGTGTTCGTCCCAATCATGCACGGCAGGATTGAACACGGGGCCGAGTACCGGGTCCTTGCGTACGTGTTCGTAGAACGCATCGACCAGCAGCTCGATGTCTTGACGTGTGATCTCGGGTGGCACGGTTTCCATGAGCCGATTATCTCTCGGTTCTTGCGGCCTTCAATTGACCTAAGTCAGCCACCTACGCAATAGAAGCAAAAAACCCCGCCTTTCGGGCGGGGTTTCAGACTTGTACAGAAAGCGAATCGGCTTAGCGGTAACCGTCTTCCGTCGGGTCGTTGACGATCTTGACCAAGACAGCGCGGCTGTCGAAGTCCGAATTCGAGGTGAATTCCAAGCGGCCGAGACCCTTGTAGACGCACTCGGTGCGGTACTTGTCACCGCCGAAGTGGAACGGGATCCAAGCCTTGCCGGTGACGAATCCGCCGCAATCTGCGTCACGTTGGCCGATCAGGTCAGACACTTGTCTTTGCGGCATGCCGATTTCCAGCTTGCTAAACGCTGAGCCAGCCTTCGCTTCACCGATGATTTCGCCTTCGGTGCCATTGCGACCTTTCACTTCACGTGCCTTGCCCAACTTGCTGTCGTCGGTATCCGCAAATGCACCCGCCGAGAACGCCAGCACCATGCCAGCAAATACACTTTTCACAAGCAACTTATTCATCGTGTTCTCCTTCCCCGAGTTGGATCGGTTCCGACTGTTGGGGTAACCGTCGGAACGCGTTGCGCTACATTTTTTTCGATTATGCGCGAAAAACCAGCGCCGAAACGATTTACTTCGCTGCAACAACCTTGACCATTTCGAGGCACTTGTTGCTGTAGCCCCATTCGTTGTCGTACCAGCTCACCAATTTGACGAAGGTTTCGTCAAGCTGAATACCGGCTTCTGCGTCGAAGATTGAGGTGCGTGCGTCACCGCGGAAATCGGTGGCGACGACCTTGTCTTCGGTGTATCCCAAGACACCCGCCATCTTGCCTTCACTTTGTGCCTTCATTTCTGCACAAATTTCGGCATAGGTTGCCGGGCTGTTGAGTTCAACGGTGAGATCGACGACAGAGACGTCGGAAGTCGGTACGCGGAACGACATGCCGGTGAGCTTGCCTTTCAGTTCCGGCAAAACCACACCCACGGCCTTTGCGGCACCGGTGGACGAAGGAATGATGTTTTCAAGAATGCCGCGGCCACCGCGCCAATCTTTGTTGCTCGGTCCGTCAACCGTCTTCTGCGTGGCCGTCGCGGCGTGCACGGTGGTCATCAAGCCACGCTTGATACCCCACTTGTCGTTCAGGACCTTGGCGATCGGCGCCAAACAGTTGGTGGTACACGAGGCGTTCGAGATGATGGCTTCACCTGCGTACTTACCGCAGTTCACCTTGTGCACGAACATCGGTGTGTCGTCTTTTGCCGGGGCCGACATGATGACTTTCTTAGCACCTGCATCCAAATGCTTTTGGCAGGTTTCTTTGGTCAGGAACAAACCGGTCGATTCGATCACGACATCTGCGCCAACCTCGCCCCACTTCAATGCGGCCGGGTCGCGTTCTTGGGTCAGGCGGATCTTCTTGCCGTTCACCACCAAGTCGTTGCCGTCGACCGACACGTCGCCTTCGAAGCGACCGTGCACAGAATCGTACTTCAGCATGTAGGCGAGATAGTCCGGTTCCAAAAGGTCGTTGATGCCGACGATTTCGATGTCGTTACCGAAATTCTGAACCGCCGAACGGAACACGTTGCGGCCGATACGACCGAAACCATTGATGCCGACCTTGATGGCCATTGGACTCTCTCCTGATGGGAAGTTGCGGAAAAATGCAATTTTAGCCTGTTTCGCTCGCGTGCTCCCGCCGCCGCGCGCACCTGCAACCCCGTTTCGGTATGCTTTTGCTATGAAAATGAAAACCGCACATCTGCTCCTTCTGGCCACCGTCCTTTTGGCCGCGCCCGCCATCGCTTGGGCTCCGCTCGGCCACCGCTTAGTGGGAGATCTCGCCCAGCGCCAGTTGACGCCCACCGCGCAACGCGAAGTCAAACGCCTGTTGGCCGGCGAAAAAGAGGCCAGCTTGGCCGGCGTCGCCAATTGGGCCGACCAATTACGCACGCTCGACCCTGTGCGATTCAAGGCGACCTCAAAATGGCATTACGTGAATCACGCCAATCAACAATGTGTCTTCAATGCCGAAGCCGACTGCAAAGATGGGAACTGTGTGGTGACGCAAATTGATCGGCAATTGGCGATCTTGAAAGACGCAAGCCAACCGATTGCGGCGCGACGTGATGCCCTGAAATTCGTCGTGCACTTGGTGGGCGATGTGCACCAGCCCATGCATTCAAGTGACCATGGCGATGCCGGCGGCAACGCGTATCAAGTCAGCTTGAAAACGCGTGTCGAACCCGAAGCCTATGCCAAAGACAAGTACAAGAATGGCGTGATGGGCACCAATCTGCATTCGATGTGGGACTACTACGTGCTCGGCGAAACGGGCCTGAAGTCGCGCGAATATACCGACAAGCTTTGGGCAGCCACGCAAGGTCGTCCGCGCGCGACGCGTGTCGGCAACCCGGCAGAGTGGGCACAAGAGTCGTGTGAACTTGTAGACGCCTGGGGCGTGTATCCCGAATCGCACGAGGAAAACAGTGAGGCCTATTCAAAAGCCATGCGCCCACTGGCAGAGCGCCGCGTTATGCAGGGCGGTTTTCGATTGGCGGTTCTGCTGAACGCTGCCTTGGATCCCGCGTATCGCGCACCGGTGGATATGCCGCAGAAATGAGTCGTGCCCCGAACGGGGCACGTGCTTCATTCAAACCTAAGGCGCTTGCTGGTTGTTGCGCAAGCAGGCACGTCGCGTACCGACGTGGATAAAGCAATTACGGCCTTCTGCTGCTTTGGCCGGTATTCGCGTTTGTTGGCTGTCGCATTTCTGAAGACACAGTCAACGCCTTGATGCGTCGCTGTTCGCTCTTCATCACCAACGCATCGCGCGCCTGCATTCGCGATTCCAATTTGTCGTTGCTGGCGGATTGCTCTGCTGTCGTTGCACATCCTGCTGCCAGGATCACCACACTCACTACAACGCTAAAACGGACTAGGTACTTCATTGCCGCGGTCTCCTTTGGTTAAAGTATCTTCGCAAATACATTTGTAACGCATCGCAGGAACTAACGGGGACTGACGGAGCCCGAAGAAGACCCACTTGCCGGACGCTCCATGGCGTTATTCATGCGCGCCTGCCCCACACCACTCTGTCGATGTGCATCACTCCGATTGGCAAACGAAGTTGCCGCTCTTGCGCGAGCCTCGTCTTTGGATGAGGCTTGCGCCGATTTTTCATCGGTCGACGCACAGGCGACGATGGTCAAAGTGATCAGTACCGTCGCAATCATTCCGAGTGACTTTCTCATATAAGCTCCTTCGCCTATGCCGCGCGCTTCGGCTCGTCTTGAACCCTGCTTGGCGCGGACAGTCTCAATATAATCTCCGGCGTTCGTCTCACGTGAAGAAATCGGAAAACTCCTACACCGTCCGCGCGTAGAGTCGTTACGCTAAGGAAGGTCCACGCGAATTTCGAACCATGCCTACACTCTTCACACCCCTGTCTGCCGCCTTGGGCGGACTCATGATCGGCCTGGCCGTTCTCGTCTTGTATTTCAGCCTCGGCCGCATCGCGGGCATCAGTGGCATTCTCAACAAAGCCATTGAAGACCGCGACGACCGCCTTTGGCGCTGGGTTTTTCTGGTTGCCTTGATGATTGGCGCCGTTGCCATGTTCAAGGTGTTCGATTTGCGCGCCGGTAACGCGGTGGTGTCCATGCCATGGCTCATTGCGGCCGGACTCTTGGTCGGCGCGGGCACACGATTGGGCAATGGCTGCACGAGCGGTCATGGCATCTGCGGCCTGGCTCGGTTTTCGAAACGCTCGGCCGTTGCAGTGGCCGTCTTTATGGCGACCGGTATGTTGACGGTGTACGTCCTTCGCCATGCCCTGTGGGGTGGCGCATGAGCACGCACACAAGACTCGAGAAGATCCTTGCCTCAGCCGTGGGCGGCTTGCTATTTGGCGGTGGATTGGCCATCTCGGGGATGTGCAATCCCGACAAAGTGCTCAACTTTCTAGACGTCGCTGGCGCTTGGGACCCGACCTTGGGTGTTGTAATGGCCGCGGCGTTGGCTGTCGCTGTGCCGGCATTTGCTTGGGCACGTGGCCGAGGGCACCTGCCGCAAGCCGACGGCACGCGCAAAATTGATCGCCGCTTGCTCCTCGGAAGCGCACTTTTTGGCATTGGCTGGGGTATCGCCGGCGTTTGCCCGGGCCCAGCGCTTGCCAATCTCGCCGGCTGGGGGAATGGCGCGCTGGTCTTCGTGCTTGCGATGGTCGCAGGCTCGCAAGGGGTTAGGGCACTAGACCGCAAGTCGCGTCAATAAGGTCTCCGAGCATAGATTAGGGACTATTGCGCGAGCTGCGCTCCGCCGCTTGAAGAGCCATCGAAGCGCGATTTTGCTTTTCATTTCGCTTCAGCGACTCGGTGAACTTAAGCTTGCTCTCGAATTCGGCACGCGCACGCCGAGATGAGGCTACACGTGCGGCGTCAGACAAGGCATTTTGTGCATCTACTGCGCGGGCACTTTCTGCCTCTGCGCGAATGCGAGCCGCTTCTGCTTGCGTGGCAGCGTCACGCGCGGCGCGTTCAATGCGCTCCGCATCCATTCTGACCTTATCCGCTGCGGCGCGTTCGATGCGCTCCGCATCCATTCTGACCCTATCCGCTGCGGCGCGTTCACTTTCTGCACGCGCTTGTGCACGTTCTTCAACGCTGGCGCGACGCACATTGTCTGCATGCATCCGCGCCTCATCGGCAGCACGTCGAGCTTCTGCTTCGACAGCTTGGGCACGGGCCTCTTTGCTTGCGCGTTCAGCAGCCGCGCGCGCCCTTTCAGCGTCTTCTGTTGCGACACCTTGCGGATCGGCCGCCTCATTGGCGGCGCGTGCGGCCTCTATTTTTTGCTTGTCGATGTTGGCCGTCGAAGGTGTCGATGGCGCGGGCCCCGACACAATGGTGTTTTGGACAACGGGGATCGGCGGCACGGGCGTCGCTTCAACGTCGGGTGCCGTGACGGTGTGTTTGATCTCGAGCGTCGTCGGTTGCGCGGCCCATGCCATGAATCCGAACCCGACAAGCGAAAGACCCACCAGACACATACCCAAGGTTCGGAGCTCGGTCGACGGCGATTTTGTTCGAAGTTGCATGATGCGTTCCTTGAGTGGATGAAAAGCAGACCATTGACAAGCAACAGGCGCCTGCATGGGTGCGAGTTGCGCTTTTAGAATCAGCTCACCGTAATGCCGAATCAAATTCGGAAACCGTTTGCTCACATGCGCGTCGCAGGACAATTCTTGATCGCGTCGCATCTGCGTGGCCGCAAAACGTACCATCGGATTGAACCAGAAGACGCAAAGGAGCAGTGTGCTCACGCCATTGACCCAATGGTCCTTCATTGCCAAATGCATACGCTCGTGCGTCAAAAGCAATGTGTACTCTTGCGGCGTATAGAGTTGATTGGCGTTTGGCGGCATCACGATGCGTGGCTTGAAAATGCCGATCGCAACGGGCAATCCAGGGTCATGCTCGGCCTCAAAAACGCCACGCATTGAAGTCTTACGGAGCTGCCCCATCGCGCGCGTAAAGCGGCGTTGGTGACAGAACAAAATGACCGTAGATGCGAGAACACCTGCCAGCCACAGACATGACACGACAATCCATGCCGACGGGGGCATGTCGATGAACGCATCAAATACAGATCCATTCGGGATTGACGTAGTTTGTATGAGTGGCTGAAGCATTTGCGCCTCAGTTAGGGTTTGAGTGCGCGCGGGGAGCAAAGTTGAAAGTATGACAATGGGTACGGCTGCCCAACTGAGATAGGCCACGTGCGGACCAAATACTTGTCGCAGCGGATGTCGCAAGCAACAGATAAGCGCCATGGCGAGCGTGCTTGTCCAAAGTGCGGGCCAAAGTAGAGGTGGAAGACCAACGAGAGTGCTCATGAGTCGATCTCGTCAATCAGTTTGCGCAGCTCCGCGATATCAACTTCGCTTAATTTTTGGTGCTTTGAAAAGTGCGCGACCAACGGTGCAACGCGACCATCGAAGAGCCTGGTAAGGACACTTTCGCTTTCACGCGCAACCCATGCTTCACGCTTCAGCACGGGAGAATAAAGGTATCTGCGACCGTCCTTCACTGCTTCAATCGCACCTTTGTTCAGCAATCGATTCAACAGCGTTTTAATCGTCGGCTCAGCCCACGCATGGGTTTGAGATAGCGCATCGACGACGTCTTCTGAACCGAGCGGCGCTCGCTTCCAGAGAACTTCCATCACTTGGGACTCGGCGTCACTAATCTGCATGAGCGATTACACCTGTAATTTCAAGTTAGATTACACCTGTAATTGCAAATGTCAACAGCAAAGAAAAGCGGCGCATTTGCGCCGCCTCGATGTTCTGAAATGTATTCGTGCCCCGAGGCACAGAACGGCCCTTTACAAGGCGGTCACGGCGTTCACGACGGCATCTACCGTAAATCCGAAATGCTTGAACAACACATCGGCGGGCGCGGATGCGCCATACCCGTGCATGCCAATCACCGCACCATCCAAGCCGACGTACTTGCGCCAGAAGTCTGCGGTACCTGCCTCAATCGCCACGCGCTTGCGGCACTCGTTGGGAAGCACCTGCGCACGATAGCTTGCATCTTGGCGATCGAACACATCGGTGCTCGGCATCGACACCACTCGCACGCCGGCGCCCAATTGCGCAGCGGCTTGCATGGCCAATCCAACTTCCGAACCGGTGGCGATCAAGATCACTTCTGGTGCGCCGACGCTGTCTTTCAAGATATAGCCGCCACGCGAAATGTTCGCGACCTGGGTCGCATCACGCGATTGGTGCGGCAAGTTCTGACGACTAAACACAAGACAGCTCGGACCGTCCGTGCGTTCGATCGCCGCACGCCAAGACACGGCGCTTTCGACAGCGTCGCATGGGCGCCACACATCGTTGTTCGGAATGTAGCGCAACGCAGCCATGTGTTCGATCGGTTGATGCGTTGGACCGTCTTCGCCTAAACCGATGGAATCATGGGTGTATACGTGAATTGCGTGCGCGCCCATCAAGGCACTCATACGCACTGCATTGCGCGCGTAATCGCTGAACACCAAGAAGGTTGCGTCATACGGAATGAACCCGCCATGCAAGGCGAGACCATTGCTGATCGCCGTCATCGCAAATTCGCGCACACCGAAATAGATGTAGTTCGCGTTCGCATCGTCAGAGGTCACACTCTTGCTGCCCTTCCACAAGGTCAGATTGGAATGTGCAAGATCGGCGGAGCCACCCACCAATTGCGGCAACAGTGGTGCAAAAGCTTCGATTGCCATTTGTGATGCTTTGCGGCTGGCAACCACCGCGCCTTCCGCTTGAAGCTTTTCGATATAAGCGTTGGCAGCCGGCTCGAACGCCGCAGGCAATTCACCGCGCATGCGTTGTTCGAACTCTGCAGCCAATGCCGGATGCGCTGCGCGATAGTCCGCAAACACTGCTTGCCACGCGGCTTCTGCCGTCTGACCGCTTTCTGTTGCATTCCAAGCAGTAGACACGTCCGCAGGAATTTCGAACGGCGCATACGGCCATGCCAATGCTTCGCGCGTTAACGCGATTTCGTCCGCACCCAAAGGTGCACCGTGGCTCGATTCTTTGCCGGCTTTGTTCGGCGAGCCAAAACCAATCGTGGTGCGGCAGCAAATCAAGACGGGGCGATCATCGACGGCAATCGCTGTATCCAATGCAGTCTTCAACTCAAGCGGATCGTGCCCGTTGACGTTGCGAATGACCTTCCAGCCATAGGCCTCGAAGCGTGCTGGCGTATCGTCGGTGAACCAACCTTGGACGTCGCCATCGATGCTGATGTGGTTGTCATCCCAGAAGGCCACCAATTTGTTCAGGCCCCAAGTGCCCGCCAAAGAGGCCGCTTCATGGCTAATCCCTTCCATCAAGCAGCCGTCACCCATGAACACCCAGGTGCGGTGATTGACGATGTCGAGACCGTCGCGATTGAAGCGTTGCGCCAACAACTTCTCGGCCAAAGCCATGCCCACCGCATTGGCCAAACCTTGGCCCAAAGGACCGGTCGTCGTTTCAATACCGGACGTCATGAAGTTTTCCGGATGACCCGGCGTGCGCGATTCGAACTGGCGGAAGCGCTTTAAGTCTTCAATGCCGAGGTCGTAACCGCTGAGATGCAGCAAGCCGTAGTGCAGCATCGAACCATGGCCATTCGACAAGACAAAACGGTCGCGGTTCAGCCAATTCGGATTCTTCGGGTTATGGCTGAGGTAGTCATTCCACAGCACCTCCGCAATATCGGCCATACCCATCGGCATGCCGGGGTGCCCGGAGTTGGCGGCTTGCACCGCATCAATGGCGAGGAATCGGAGGGCGTTTGCGAGATCGCGGCGGCTTGGCGTCGTCATGGCGGCAAAAAAAGAGGCGCCCGCGGACCACGGGCGCCTCTATTCTCCCACATGCTCCGGATTCGATCACGGCGCATGGGCTTTTACGTTAAAGCGCTACCGGACAATCTCATCCAGTTGCGCCATGGTCTCGTCATCCGGCAAATCCGTTTCACCGCTGCGATGCGATACCACGACTGCGGTGGCCAAATCGCCGGTCACGTTGAGCGCGGTACGGCACATGTCGAGGAAGGTATTGACGCCGAGAATGATGCCGATGCCTTCGGGTTTCAAACCGATGATGCCGCAAATCATGGCAATCACCGGCAATGAGCCGGACGGGATGCCTGCGGTACCGATACCGCCCAAGATGCACAGGATCAACACCATCAACTGCGTGCTGAGTGGCAAGTGCATGTTGTACACCTGTGCCAAGAACAGCACGGTAATCCCCTCGAACAATGCCGTGCCGTGGTGATTGGCCGAAGCCCCCACGGTCAAAACGAATCGCGACACTTTACGTGGCAGCTTCAAGTTTTCTTCTGCAACACGCAGGGTCACCGGCAAGGTCGCCGTGGATGAGGCGGTGGCAAATGCAGTCAAGGTCGCTTCTTGCGTGCCGCGGAAGAACTCGCGTGCACGCATGCCGCCCATGATGCGCACCCACAATGGCAACACGATGAAGCCGTGGATGGCGAGTGCCACCAAGACAGTCACCACGAACCACGCAAGGCTCTTGATCACTTCAAGGCCCAGCTGTGCCGTGAGGTTGAACATGAACGCTGCAACGGCATACGGTGCGAGCTTGATGAACATGCCGATCAAGTGCATGCAGATTTCGAACAAGCCATGCATGGCATTTTTGAAGGCGCGTGTGCCTGGCGTCGGCTTCATGACCAAACCAATGCCGAACATCAAAGCGAAGAATACGATGCCGAGCTTTTGTTTGTCGTCTGCCATCGCGCCAACAATGTTGTGCGGCACGATGTTGACGATCAAATCAATGAAGTTGAGCGCCTTGCCTTTATCGACAATCTCACTCGCACTCGCATTGCTCATTGCCTGCTGCACCAGATTCGGATCCATATGCGAACCCGGCTGGAAGATGTTGACGCACAACAGACCGATACCCACAGCTGCTGCCGTGACAGTCGCCGTATACGTCAGTGTTTTCCAACCCAGTCTGCCGAGCGACGCAATATCACCGAGCTCTGCAACGCCCAAGACAAGCGCCGAAAACATCAACGGCACCACCAACATGAAGAGCAAGTTGAGGAAGATCTGACCGAAGGGCTTGGTGAAATACTCGATCACCGTATGCACCCAAACTGCGTCGGCCATGTAGGCATGGACAGCCAAGCCAATGACCGTGCCCAGCACGAAGCCGATGAGCACTTTGATGTGCAGGGCGAGCCCGCCCTTTTTCTCACCCGCGGTGGGTGTGGATTCGAGATGCATGCGCTTTCCTGAAACGGATCAGTGAGCGAGCTTAACAAAACTAATGGGTTGGATAGAGCGGCGGGAGCTCGCTGTTGCGTGTTTCGTGACGCATGCCTACCCATTCAGGTTTGCTCGCAAATGCGGTACGCAAGACATCGAGCACAGATTCCGTTGCCGCACCTCCCCAACGTGCGGCCTGCAATGCAGCAACAGCCTCCTGTTGCGAGGGTTTTGCCAAACGTGATCGCACAACTTCCAAGCTGTCCGTGGGCGGTACGCACGACGCACACAGTGCTGCAGAAATGTCCGCCAAATCGCCCGACGCTAGCGCGGATTCGAGCGAAATGTGCACACGCGGCAATTCTGTTGGGGGATCGCGCCTGGATTTCTTGCGCCAGACAAGGAACGCAATGACAGCGACACACAGTGCGAACACGCCCCCTGCGATCCATGCGCGCATCGACATGTGCAAGCGCGTAGACAGCGTGTCTGAAGCGGATTTTGCATCGCTTGCATCTGGCGCTTGCGACACCGGAATGCTCGCTTTGACTTGAAGTGTTTGCAGTGGCAACTGCGCGCGTTCGTTTCGCTTGTTTTCGATATGCCACCAATTGATCGCAGGCGTGGTCAAAGAAATTGCACCGCCTTGCGTCGGCAGGATGGAAAACGTGCGCGTGATCGTCGACACCCATCGACCGTTGCGAACCGCGGATTGCGTTTGCGCAGGTTCTGGATAGACTTGCGCCCCATTGCTTGCCTGCAGCGTTAACTCAGGAACATCCGCAGGCAAGGCACCTTCCGCCACCATTTCCAAAGTCACGCGCCCAGGTTGCGACTGACTGATTTCGGACTGCGGCAAACTTGTGTAGCGCAAACGCAAGTCATGCAGCGGCAACCATGGATCAGCTGCATTGCTCGGTTGTGGTTGAACATTCAGCACCAGCGTATCTGCCACTGCGTTGATTCGTTCGATGCCGTCTCCGAAGGCTTCATCAAAGAATCCGCCGGCGGTTGTGCCGACCAAACGCGCACCGGCAATTCGGACGATGCCCGCGCGATCTGGCACGACCCAGTATTGGCGCGTCACCACCTGGTAGGTTCGTCCATTCAACACTTGAGATGTTTGAACATCGCTGGCGACCTGCTGCATCGACGCGCCTTCAATCGCAGGTTGATCGAGTGCGGCATCGATCATGGATCGACCCACATAGAAACGCACGGTCATCAGAACACCTTGCTGCGCATAGGGCTGCGTGGTCTCTACCGTGGTTCGAATAAAAACATCTTGCGAGGTGCTCGCAGCGCCGCTGTTCGGGCTTCGCCATGTGCCTGCAGCGGCATCGAGCACGTCCACAACAAGCGCCGAGGTGGTGTCGTTGCCCATCCGTAGCGACGGAATAACAATGCGCCCGGATCGACGCGGCGACAGCTCGTACTCATAGCGCATCGAAGTGCGCACGCGTCCGCCCGCATAGTTGATGCTGCGCCCAGTCGCGCGTGCGGTAATCACGAAATCGGTGTTGAACTTGGATTCGTCAGGCGCCACGTTTCCATCGGTTTCAATGACGAGCCGAACACTTTCATCGGCGTGGATGGACGTTCGACTCACCGACGCACGCGTTTCTGCCCATGCGGTCGAAGACAGCGCGAGACAAAGCACCAAACAAGCGAGTTTGAATGCTTTCATCGGCCCTTCCCTGCGCGATATTCGAGCAAGAACTTACGCTGCAAAAGCGTGCCCGGGTCATCTGGAATTCGCCGCAAGATGGGTTCACTGCGTTGACGTGCCGCACGCTGTGCGGGCGTTTCTGCCGGGTGCTTCTCTTCCGCTGGTGCTTGCTGTGCGCCTTGTGCTGCGCGCGCTTCTGCCATGCGCGCTTTTTGTGCGGCATCCGCGCGTGCTTGCGCTTGTGCATCCGCGAGTTTGTCGGTGCCTTCGGTGCTGGGTTCGGCTTGGCCGGTTGCGCCGGGCTTAGCCGAGTCGTTACCACCCTGCGACGGTTGCGATTGACCGGATGGATTCTGCGACTGTTGTTTTTGATTGCCTGGCGACTGCGGCGTGCTTTGATTCTGCCGGCTGGTGTTGCCTTGCGGCGGCTTGCGCTTTGCCGCGCGTTCCACCACCTTGCGATTCTCAACAGCGTCGACATTGTCAGGTCGCATTTGCAGCGCGCGGTCGTAGGCTTTCAACGCTTCTTGATAGCGCCCTGCCTTCGCTAAGGCATTGGCAAGGTTGTAGTGCCCTTCTGCCGTGTCGACTTTTGCATAGGCATCGATTGCCTCTTGGTATTTGCCTTGGCGATACGCATCGTTGCCGCGCTTGATATTGTCGTACGCCACTTGGTCTTTGCGTTGCCACACGTCTGCCGCTTGCGCGTTTGGCGGGGTCATGGCGACGATACCCATTGCCAAGAACACCGCGAATGCACCGCGACGAAACATCGGGAGCAAAAGCAGCAAGAGCACAGGGACCAACACCCAGCCGCCGTCTTCCCACACCGATTGGCCTTTTCGATGCAGGGTGTCGCCGCGTACATCACGCGCGAGATTCAACTTGAGCTGCGCAATGTCCGTTGGCGCGACTTGCATCGCAAGGTAACCCCCGCCACCTGAGCGCGCGACAGCTTGCAATCCAGAGGAGGTCGCATCAACGCCCAATGCGTACACATCGAATCCTTGCGCATGCGCGACGGCCGCTTCTTTGATCGCATCGGCATCGGCCGTATCCGTCAAAAGCACGATGTCCCCTTCTGCATAGCCATTGTCTCGCAGCATCTTTCGCGCTAAACGCAACGCGGCAGCAGGCGAATGACCGGGCTCTGGCATGATCACCGGCTGCAAGTCCGGCAGGAAGATTTCAATGTTGGCGGGATCATCGGTAAAGGGCGTGACCGCATGCGCGGTGCCCGCAAACACGATCAATGCAGCTTGCGCCCCCGCTCTGGCCTGCAAGAGCTGTGCAACTTTTGCGCGCATCCGTGCGAGCCGTGAAGGCGGCAAGTCTGTGTTTAGGACGCCTTGAGATAAGTCCATTGCGATGACAAGTGGGGTGCGTGTCTCCGCCAAAGTTTGCGGCGCTTTTTTCCAAGCCGGTCCTGCCAATGCGGCAATGAGCAGGGTCGCAAACAGCACTGGCCACAACACCTGCCATCGATGCGCACGTGCCTGGACCTGGCCATCCAATACAAACGGACGCAATGCAGGGTCAATCACGTCGATCCAAGGATCCGATTGCGGTCGTTTCGACCACCACATGTAAACAAGCACGGGCAAGAGCAGCAGCAGCCACAGCCAGTCGGGGCGCAGGAAATGCAATCCGTTCATTGGCGGGCACCACGAAAGCGATGCAGCAGAAGCCAAAGCAACAAAGCGGCGGCCGCCACGATCAGCATGGGCAAGTAGTGTTCGATCTTCGGTCGAATCGCCTGCGCTTTGCTGGGCATCGGTTCGAGTCGATTGATCTCAGCGTAAATCTTCGCCAAAGATGCAGTGTCGCGCGCACGGAAGAACTGACCGCCGGTCGATGCAGCGATGTCAGACAATGTGGCCTCATCGACGTCGCCGCCACCGGTGGGCAATTGCATACCGAACACCGACACGACACCGTCACCGCCAATGGCAATCGTGTGAATCCGCACACCGTTATCGCGCGCAAGCTCCGCTGCTTTAAGCGGTTCCAATTGGCCTGCGGTGTTCACGCCATCGGTGAGCAAGATCAAGACGCGTTCACTGGCGGGCAACTTGACCAAGCGTTTGACAGACAGCGCAATGGCATCCCCAAGCGCCGTCGATTGTCCAGGCAGGCCGACCACGGTATCGCCGAGCTGGTCACGCACGGCATTCAAGTCCGCAGTCACCGGCGTCAAAACAAACGCGCGATCGCCGAATACAACCAGACCCACACGGTCACCACCACGTGCATCGAGAAAATCGGAAATGACGGCTTTTGCTGCCGTCAAACGATCGACGTCGCGGCCACCTAACCGCATGTCCTCTTCTTGCATCGAACCGGATAAGTCGACCGCCAACATCATCCCGCGGCCATTTGAGGGCGGTTGAACGGCGTCTCCGAACGACTGCGGGCGCGCAGCTGCGATACACAAGGCCACCCACGCAATAAACAGCAGCAGCGGAAACGAGAAACGACGCGAACGTCCGGACGCTGCACTTGCAACAAGACTGAGCGATCCTTTGTCGGGGTGAAGCAGAGCGGCAGCATCGGATCTGCGCATGGCGGGCAAGACGAGTGCGACCAGCAACGGCAGTGGCAAAGCCCAAAGCCACATGGGCGCTGCAAACTGCCAATTGGACAACTCTGGAATCACCGCGCGCTCATCCAAGAAACAAAGCGTTGTCGGGCGACGACTTCGAGTTCGGCGACGCTTTCGGCAGTGAGATTGGGCGTATAGAGACCCGACTCAATCAATGCACCGCCCGCAGTGGTGAACGGTTGATCGGTGAGTCCTGCATCTAAGAATGACAACCATGCCTCACCTGTCAGTGTGTCCGCGTCTGCACGTTGTCTGCGTGCCGCACGACGCAACAAATCAGACATGGCCTGCAAACGCTGCGCGGGCGTTGTCGCTTGCGCTAAGGCGTGGTCAAACAAGGCGTTTGCGCGCTGCAAGCGCCGATGCTTTTGCCAACGCCAGAGTGCGAGCGCCAAGCCGATAGCTGCAAGCAAAGCAAGCATCGCCCACCAACCCGGTGCAAGCGGCCAGAGCGAAGGCACCGGCACGTCGTGTACGTCACGCAATACGATCTCTGCGCGCGGACTCATGCGACCTGCGCCTGTGCCGCGTGGAATGTATGCAGCCACGCTGTCGCCGCTTCATCGCCTTGCACGACGTGGACGCGCACATGGGTTCGACGTGCGATGTCTTGAAAGGCCGCCAAGGGTGTCGAGAAGTGCGCCTGCCAGCGATCTGCGGCGGGCTTTTGGTCGAGCGCAAGCACAGCACGTGTGTTTTCCAATTGCGCGGGTAAGGTTTTGGCGGGCGGTGACTGCTCAAGTGCATCGGTGATCAAGACCACATGGACTTCGACACCTGCCAATTGCGCCCATGCTTCGGATGCAATCGCGGTGACCGTATGCACATCTGCAACGATGACCAAACGCGCGCCATGTCGCAGCACCTTTCGCAAACCCAACAACTGTCGCTCAAATGCCGTCGCATCCAACGGCTGCGGTGTGCGCAATGCGTCCGCGATGACATGCATCAGCGGCAAAGCGCCGCGCAAGCCTGTCGCGAAGCGACGTGGCGCGCTTTGAATGCCGGGCACGATCACACCGACGCGGTCGCCATCGCGTACCGCAGACCACACGGCGGTTGCCGCAATGCGTGCTGCTTGCACAGATTTGAATCGCTTTTTTGAACCAAAGAACAGTGAGGGCGAGACATCAACAAGAACAACTGTCAATCGCTCTGTCTCGGCCTGATACAACTTTGTATGCGCGCGGCCCGTGCGCGCGGTCAGTCGCCAATCGATATGTCTCGCATCGTCGCCTGCCACATAGTCGCGCGATTCCGCATATTCCATGCCGCGCCCACGGAGTGGCGAAAGACTGGTGCCTGTATGAAGGGTTTGCGCGCGACGTGCAGGTCGATGGCGCGAAACTTCCGCACGCAAAGCGACGAGCGCCTCCACTGAAGGCACGGTGATGCCAATGGCTGCGTTGTCGTGAATGCCGTGCGTCGCCATGGTGTGCGCCTTAGGGCAAGGGCACGCGTTCGATCAATGCGTTCACCAGCTTGCCGCCCGTCCAGCCTTCGGCACTGGCCTGATAGCTCGGCAGGATGCGGTGACGCAGCACATCTGCTGCAACGTCACGCACATCGTCTGGCGTCGTGTAGTCACGCCCATGCAACCAAGCGCGTGCACGTGCACAACGATCGAGTGCAATGGAACCCCGTGGACTGGCGCCCCACGCAATGTTGCGTGCGAGGGTCGCGTCATAGGCGCTTGGCTTTCGTGAGGCCATGATGATTTCCACCAAATAGCGCTCAAGCGCCTCACTCATGTGTACGTCGAGGACTGCTTCGCGCGCTGCAAAGATGTCTGCTTGCCCTAAGGCATGCACCGTGTCGCTCGGCGTTGCGTGCGTGGCCTCGCGTGCGGCTGCGCGCGCGATGCGCAGAATCTCGCCTTCCATCGTTGCATCCGGGTAGCCAATTTCGACATGCATCAAGAAGCGGTCGAGCTGCGCTTCCGGCAAGGGGAAGGTCCCTTCCTGTTCGATGGGATTTTGCGTCGCCATCACCAGAAAGAGCTTCGGTAGCGGATAGGTTTGCCGACCCACAGTGACCTGACGCTCGCCCATCGCTTCGAGCAACGCCGACTGCACTTTGGCGGGTGCGCGGTTGATTTCATCCGCGAGCACAACAGGATGAAAAATGGGGCCGGGCATAAATTCAAAACGGGCATCTTGCGGCCGCCAAATTTCTGTACCGGTCAAATCTGAAGGCAAGAGGTCTGGCGTGAACTGCACGCGCGCAAAGGCCGCGTCAATGCGTTCGGCCAGCGCGCGAATCGCTGTGGTCTTGGCGAGGCCTGGCGCACCTTCAACCAACAGGTGCCCATCTGCCAGTAAAGCGATCAGCAAGCGCTCGACCAAATGTGCTTGCCCAACGACGCGTGAGGAAAGCGCGTCTTGCAATTGTTTGAAGCGGTTCAACAGCACGTTTTCAGACACATTCATGAATTGCGCGTCACTCGGAATACAAGAACGTCCATTTTGACCGTTCCTCAGTGGATAGGTTCCTCACGCGCATCCCCCGATTCAGCCAAAAGAAAACGGAGCCTTGCGGCTCCGTTTCTTTATATCGACACAAGCGGGTTGGCTTAGTGCATGTTTTGTTTGACGTGCAAGATGCGCGGCGTCAAGAAGATGAGCAGCTCAGCTTTGGACTTGTTACGGCTCTTTTGCTTGAACAAGTTGCCAATGATCGGGATGTCAGCCAAGAACGGCACTTTGCTAATTGCGTCTTGGTCGGTGAATTCATACACACCGCCGATCACAACGGTTTGGCCATTTTCAACCAGTGCGGCGGTATCGATTGCACGTTTTGCAATGATCGGCACCTGACCAATCGAGGTGTTCAACCAGCTGTCGAGCTCGTCCTTGTTGACTTTGACGTTCAAGAACACGCGATCGTCATTGGTGATGGTCGGCGTCACGCGCAGTTCCAAGAAGACGTCCTTGAAGGCAACGGTCGGCATGGCAATACCACCGGCACCGGCAGTGACGGTCACGTAACCAATTTGCTTACCTTGTTGGATCACCGACTCGCGTTGGTTGGTCGTCAAGATGCGCGGGTTGGACAAGACTTCACCGCGACCTTCGGTTTGCATGGCCGACAACTCAATGTCGAGCGAGAAGTTCGCACCGAGCAAGGTGTAGCCGAGCGCGGCGGCAGTAGAAGTCGATGCAGCCGGCAAGTTGAAGTTATAGGTGTTAGACGCCGGGTTGCCGACGACAGCGCGAGCGCCGCCGTCACCACCACCGATACCCCACTTGTTGTTGTTGCCGCCGCGGCGACCCACACCGAAGCGTGCGCCAAGGTCACGTGCAAAACTTTCAGTAGCGATCACGATGCGGCCTTCGATGACCACTTGGTCGACCGGACGGTCGATCTCGTTGATCAAGCGCTTCATTTCGTTCACGCGCTTCGGAATGTCGCTGATCATCAGGGTGTTAGTGCGGCCATCCGCCACCAAACGACCGCGCGGCGAAAGGAAGCCGGAGTCCTGGTTTTGGCCACCACCGCCTGCACCTTGCTGACTTTGACCGCCAACGCCCTTGGCTTCAGTGATGGCTTTATAGATATCAACAGCACTGTGATAGTTGACGCGAACGAATTCGGTCACGAGGTCTTGGCGGTTTTCCAAGGCAATGCGTGCGTCTTCCTTTTCTTGTTCGGACTTGGCGATTTCAGTCGCCGGCGCAATCCAGATCACGTTGCCATCGCGGCGCTTATCCAAGCCTTTGGCGCGCAAGATGACGTCGAGGGCTTGATCCCACGGCACGTTGTTCAGGCGGATGGTGATCGAGCCTTGCACGGTGTCTGAAGCGACGATGTTCAAGCCGGTATCTTCTGCCAAGAGCTGCAGCACGGTGCGAACCGGCACGTCTTGGAAGTTGTAGTTGACGGGGCGACCGCGGTAGCCATTGGTCTTCGCGGCGGCGGCGGCAGTGCGCGCGCCCGCGATGGCCGAAGCCACGCTGCCAACTGCGCGATCTGTCGTGCGCGGCACGATTTCGACAACGTATTCGCGACCGTGTTGATAGGCCATGGATTCGAACGCGTTGGTGGTATTCAACACCAAGCGGTTGGCTTGCGTATCGACAATGCTGACCGGTGTCGCGAAGTCTTTAACATTCAGCTGTTGCTGAAGGTTTGCCGGGACCGAAGCGTTACCGAGATCGATGATCACGTTGCCGTCTGCGTTACGAAGGTCGGGTGTTGCCCCTTCGCCGCTGAAGCGCACGGTCAATTTCGCGGCGCCATCGGTGCCACGTTTGAAGTCGACGTTTTCAACGCGGACTGCAGCAGCAGGGCGCACAACCTGCGTGGGCTGCTTCGACGTTGGCACGGGCGCTGAAGCCGACTGTGCGAGCGCGCCCGCAGCCAGACAGGAAAGCATCGCCCCGAGGAGTGCCGCCTTGCCTGATTTCAAGGCCACAACGTGCGTAGTGTGGATGAACTGCATGTGCATTCCCCTAATCATTATTGGTTCAAACTAATTGTTGCGTTGCGTTGCAGCCAACCACCCGCCCCATCGGGTTGTAGCTCCACCAGTTCGATATGGTCTTCCCGAACCACAGTGACTCGACCTTCGTTCTGACCGATATATGCACCGGTTTGAACGCGGTAGGCCACGTTGTCAGGCCCCATGATCAACGCAACAATCGAGTTGCCACGTCCCAGCGTACCAACCATTTTCAGGGCATCCAAGGGATACGCTTCCAAAGGCTGGCGACGGCGCCCTGAATCCGGACGTGCCGCATTCAATGAATCTGCCTTTCCTTGCAAATCGAAGGGGTCAGGCAAATTTGACGCTTGGTACACAAAGGTTTCGAACGGCGCGATCGGATCGAGCGGCTTCAGCGGCTGACCCGGTTTTGCGCGCGTGTCCTTCACCCATTTTTCGAGATCTTTCGGTTCGTTCGGGCTTGAGGTCACCGAGCGCGTGCAAGCGATCAGAGAAACCGCGGCGAGCACGATAACAGCAACGCGCTGCAGTCGGATGCTTGAGTTCTTCATCACTTCTTGGCCTCCGCTTTCTTCTTGTCGGCTTCGGCTTTTGCATCGGCCTGGACTTCGCTTTCATCGAGGTAGCGATAGGTCTTGACCGTGCCCTTCATTTCTAGACCGCCGCCCTTTGACTTATCACGCGGTGTCAAAGCCACATTGGTCATGTTCATGATGACCACGCGCGGCAAGGATGCAACGCGGCTCATGAAATCACCGAACTGGTGGAAGCTACCGGCCAGCGAGATATCAATCGGCTTTTCAGCGTAAACGTCCTGCTTGTGCTCTTCACCCGGCTTGAAGCTGTCGACGCGAAGACCTGCACCCAGCGCAGATTGCGAAATATCGACAATCATGTCCGGCATTTCTGTGCGGCTCGGAAGCTGACGAAGCATTTGCTTCAAGTCGATTTCCATTTGCGCAAGTTGTGCTTTCAAGGGCTCGAGATTGGCTGCATCGGAAGCCTTCTTTTCAAAGGTGCCGCGCAGTTCGGTTTCTTTCTGTTCGAGGCCGACCAGTTCTTCGGATTGACCGCGGAACAGGAGCAACCACGCCAGACCAATGATCAGTGCGGCGACAAAACCGCAGAAACCGAGTTGGTACGAGCGCGGCCAAGCGCCGATATTGTTGAAGTCCAGTTTTTGCTTGGCCATGGCTTATTTCCCCGTGCTCTGAGTCGGCGCAGCATTGGGTGCTGCAGCCGGTGCCGGTGCCGATGTATTGGCGGGCGCGGTGGTCGTTGCTGTTGCCGGTGCGGCCGGTTGCGTCGACGTCATCTTGTCGGCTGTGTTTTGCACCACCGGAGGCACGCCCGCAGGTTGTTCCGGCGGCATTTGCACAGGAATCGGATCCGGCGTCGGCTCGGCGTTTGGATCACGCGGTGCATTCGGGTTGGCCAAGTTCACCTTGAGGGTGAACAAGTACGGCATCAAGTTTTCGCTGCTGGTGATCGTGCCGGTGGCAGTTGAAGCGCCAACTTGGATCACGTTCACTTGCGGATTGGTCATCCAACCGGAGCTTTCGAGATTGCGCATGTAGGTTGCAACGCGGGCGTTGGATTGCGAACGGCCATCCAAGGTCAACATTTCACCTTCTTGCTTGATCGAGGTCAGCACCACGCCTTCCGGCAAGGTCCGCACAATCGCGTCAAACAAATGCACCATTTGGAAACGATTGGCTTGCAGCTTTTCAACTGCCGTCTTGCGTGCCAATAGATCATCACGCTTTTGATTGAGCGTCTTGATCTCTTCGATTTCTTTGTCGATCTTGACGATCTCGCCTTCCAGATACGTGTTGCGTTCTGTCTGGCCGCTGATCTGATTCGTGTTGTAGAGGTACCAAAGACCCGAAAGCAACAAACCAATGACGGCGGCACCGCCGATCATCAGCTGGAATTCTTTCTGGCGCTGGCGTTGGCGCTCTGCGCGCCAGGGCAATAGATTGATTTTTGCCATTAGTCGAAGCTCCTCATCGCGAGGCCGCAGGCAATCATCAAGGCCGGGGCGTCCAATGCCAATGCGTTGGCCTGCACACGACGGTCAAGCGTCATTTGGGCAAGCGGGTTCGCGACGATGGTGGGCACACCCAGGTTTTCTTCAATCACCTGCGCGATGCCTGCGATCGATGCACACCCGCCGGCGACCACAATTTGGTCAACACGGTTGTACTGGCTGCTGGCGTAGTAGAACTGGAGCAAACGACCCACCTGCTGCGCAAGTGAATCTTTGAAGGGTTCCAGCACTTCCACTTCGTACGTGTCAGGCAGACCGCCGAGGCGCTTGGCGCGGCCGGCTTCTTCGTAGCTCAAGCCGTAACGGCGCATGATTTCGTCCGTCAGCTGCTTGCCGCCAAATTGCTGCTCGCGCAGATATTGGCTACGGCCCTGTTGCAGGACGTTGATCGTGGTCATGGATGCGCCGATATCGACCAAAGCGACCAAGCCATCTTTCTTGGCGGTCAGTTGCGGCACGATCAGGCTGAAGGCGTTTTCAATCGCGAAGGCCTCAACATCGACCAATTTCGCTTCCAGGCCACCCATTTCCAAGGCGGCTTGGCGGGCTTCGACGTTTTCAGAACGTGAGGCTACCAGGAGCACTTGGACGGAATCGGGCGCATTCGGCATCGGCCCGAGCACTTCGAAGTCGTAATTCACTTCTTCCATCGGGTACGGCACATAGTTGCCGGCCTCGACTTCCACTTGGGCTTCCATGTCCTCTTCACTGAGGTTAGCCGCCATCGGAATGACACGACTGATGACGCTGGAGCCCGGCACAGCCGCGGCTGCACCCTTGGTTTTGATGCCTGCGCGTTCTGCTGCGCGGCGGATGGCTTGACCAACCGCGTCGATATCCGCAATGGATTTCTCGACAACGGCGTTCGCCGGAAGTGGCTCAACCGCGTAGTTTTCAACGCGATAACCGGTCCCGCTCCTAGACAGCTGCAACAGCTTGACAGCCGTGCTGCTGATATCGACGCCGACAAGCGGCGCGCTCGATTTTCGAATAAACCCCACTTCGGCCTCCCCCTTTGGAGTGCTGGTGGACCCGTTCACGGACCTTTAGATCAGTTAAATAACGAACTTTTCACGGGAATGCAAGACTTTACTTTAACTTTTTTGATTAGGTCCAGACACGGCAACGTGTCCTCGGTCTCAACACGCGGTCGATATACTTGCCTCCTGACAGCATTTGCGTAGCTTTCCGATGCCCCCACTCTCCCGTTTTGTCCGATTTGGCCTTCTTGCCACCCTCATCCTTGCCGTTCTGGGCGTTTCAGCCGTCGGACTGCTCTATTGGCGGGTCAGCGCCAAGCTCCCGGACGTCAGCGCGCTGAAAAACGTCGCCCTGCAAGAGCCATTGACCATTTACGCGGCAGATGGGCGCCTCATGGGCCTGTTTGGCGAGGGTCGCCGCTACCCCGTCAACATCAAAGATGTGCCGGACCAGGTCAAAAACGCATTTATCGCGGCGGAAGACGCCGATTTCTACAACCACGGCGGCGTGGACTACAAAGGTTTGTTCCGCGCGGTCTATTTATTGGCCACGACCGACGATAAACGCGTGCCGGGTGGCTCGACCATCACCATGCAGGTGGCCAAGCAGTTCTATCAAGAGAACCAAGCGCGCGACTACAGTGCGAAATTTTCTCAGATCCTGCTGGCACGCAAAATTGAAGCCAATTTAACCAAAGACGAAATTCTTGAGCTCTATCTAAATAAGAGCTTTTTCGGCAATCGCAATTACGGTATCGCAGCGGCGTCTGAGTACTACTACGGCAAGAAGCTTGCACAACTCACTCTAGGTGAGTTGACGACGCTCGTCGGTACCCCGAAATTCCCGACTACGGCCAATCCGCTCGCAAATCCTGATCGAAACCAAGATCGTCGTAACAACTACATCCTGCCGAGAATGGTGCAGTTTGGCTACGTGACGCAAGCAGAAGCCGATGCGGCCGCGAACGAACCGATGCATGCCGGTCGCCATCAACGCGAGATCGAGGTGTATGCCCCGTACGTCGCAGAAATGGTGCGTCTGGAAATGCTGCAGCGCTACGGCAAAGACGCGCTTGAAAAAGGCTATCGCGTCACCACCACGATCGACCCTGACAAGCAATTGGCCGCCGAGCTCGCGGTGCGTCAAGGTCTGCGTACCTACGATCACCGTCACGGCTGGCGCGGTGCCGAGAAGCACTTCGACTTACCCGCCAACGCCACCAATGAAGAAATTGCCCAACATCTGAACGGCATCCCGACGCAGTCGGGTTTGCGCCCGGTCATCGTGACCGGACCGTCCGGCACGGGCGGCTTGAAAGCCGTGAACTCGGAAGGCGCAACCATTGAGTTGCCGAGCTCGATGTCGAACTCATGGCCGAATCGCACGCCTGCGAGCTTGTTCAAGCGCGGCGACCTTGCGCGCATTCGCGAAACCAAAGACAAGACCTGGGTGTTTGACCAGATTCCCAAGGCGCAAGCGACATTGATCTCAATTGACCCCATGAACGGCGCACTGAAAGCCTTGATTGGTGGTTACAGTTTTAATGGCACGCCGTTCAATCGCGCCACGCAAGCACGTCGCCAACCAGGCTCGAGCTTCAAGCCTTTCTTATATGCAGCGGCATTTGAAAAGGGCTACAACCCGACCTCCATCGTGTTGGATGCGCCGGTTGTGTTCCGTGATCGCGCGAACCACGTCTGGCGCCCACAAAACGACGGCGGCGGATTCTCGGGCCCCATTCCTTTGCGCGAAGCCTTGGTGCGCTCTAAGAACTTGGTATCGGTCCGTTTGTTAGATGCCATCGGCCTCGACTATGCACGTCGCTACATCGCGCATTTCGGCTTTGACGAAAAAGAGTTGCCGCGCAATCTTTCGATGTCCTTGGGTGCGGCAACGTTGCGTCCGATTGATGTCACGCGCGGCTATGCAGCGTTCGCGAATGGCGGCTTCCGAGTCAACGTGTGGTTCATCGACAAAGTGGTTGATACCGACGGCAAAGTGATCTTCCAAGAAAACCCTGCCTTGGCCTGCCGCGGCTGCACCGGCGGTGCGCCTGCCGCTTCCGGCGCGCCAACAGCACCAGCCGCACCCGATGTGGTGGACGGCTTTAATTTAGGCGGCGCGACGCAAGCTGCGTCTGCAACGGCAAAGTTGAAATCGTCCAACCCGGCAACCAAGCCAACAGCGCTGCCGGCCGGCGCGATCATTGCGCCGCGCGCGATTGACGAGCGCGTGGCCTATCAATTGAACTCGATGATGCGCGACGTCGTGAAGCGCGGCACGGCCACCGCAGCACGCAGCTTGAATCGCGAAGATGTGGGCGGCAAGACCGGATCAACCAACGACCACCGTGATGCATGGTTCACCGGTTTTGGCGGCAACCTGGTTACCGTGGTGTGGGTTGGTCGCGATGACGACAAGACCTTGGGCTACGGCGAATATGGCGGCAAGGCCGCGCTACCGATTTGGATCGATTACATGGGCACGGCACTCAAGGGTGTGCCGGACAACCCGGTCGAACCGCCCTCAGGCATGGTCCAAATCAAGAACGGCGAATGGATCAAGGAAGAAGATCAAGATGTGGTCGAAGATTACATCGACTACTCACAAGCGCCGCAAGCTGAACAATCAGCTGAGGAAGCCGCGCCGACTGAAGAGACTTACGACATCTTCTAAGTCGATCTGCATGCGCAATTCATCCCCGTGGGTTACATTCAAGGTGATCCACAGGGGATGTCGCCATGCACGAAGCACGACAACATTCTGAAGCGCGCGCTCGCGAGCGTCGCCATCGCTTAGCCCACGAAGCCGCACGCTGGATGAGCCAAAACGGCACACGTGATTTTCAGCTTGCGAAGCGCAAGGCGGCACTCCGACTTGGCATCCACGACGAAGCGTGCTTGCCGCGCAACAGTGAGATTGAAGAAGCCCTGCGTGCCTATCAGCAGCTTTTTACGGATGCGCATGACACCGAGCACTTACAGCGCCTAAGAGAGGCGGCGATCGACGCCATGCGCTCCATGCAGGTGTTTGAACCCCGTTTGGTCGGCGCACTGCTTGAAGGCACGGCAGACAAATATGCGCCTGTGCAACTTCATGTATTTGTGGACGCTATTTTTGAGTTCGATGACTTTCTGCAGCGCGCAAACATCAAGGCAGTGCAACGCGTGCGCAAGCTACGCATTGATCGAACGCGCACGTTCGACTTCGATGTGCGCTTAATGACGGTCGAGGGCGTGGATTTCGACATCACGGTAATGCCGCGCGATTTCTTACGGCAGGCACCCCTGTCTGCTACGCATGAAAAACCGATGGCGCGAGCGAGCCTTAAACAGGTGCTGTCGCGCCTGGGAGAGTGATTTCAACAATCAAGCCAGGGTGCGCGTCGCCTAACTGCACGGTGCCGTGGTGTCTTGCAACGACTGCACGTACCAAACTGAGGCCCAAGCCGTTGCCGTGTGTGCCCCGGTGCGCTTCCAGACGTTCAAATCGATTGAACACGCGGGCGCGGTCTGACGCACGAATGCCTTCACCCCCATCGATCACACGAATGTGGGCATGGGCCGTGTCCAATTCGGTGCTAAGCGTGATCCGGCCACCTTCTGGCGAATACTTGATGGCGTTGTCGATGAGATTGATCAGCATTTGGAAGAGTTGATCGCGTTCGCCCTTCACTTCAACGGCTACAAGCTGCGTGTGCACACGGATCTGCCGCGCCTGCGCAAGCGGCGCATAGAGTTCGATCGCATCTCTACACAAAGCATCCAACGCGACGCAGCTGACGTGATCTGGAATCGGATCGAACTCCAATTTTGAAAGTCGCAAGATCGCGGTAAAGGTTGCGAGCAGTTGATCGGTCTTTGCAATCGAAGTCTGTACATGTTCAAGTGAGGGTCGCCCCTGCGCCACCTCGGCGCTTAATTGCACCAAGTCATTTCGCAGATGCGTGAGCGGCGTCCGCAAATCATGCGCAATCTGGTCACTGACTTGCCGAACACCGCCGATCAATTCTTCGATGCGATCGAGCATGTTGTTGATCTCGATGCCAAGACCGTCAAAAGCATCGCCCGAGTGATCGACATCCACGCGCCGACCGAGCTGCCCTGCCGCCACCACGCGCGCGGTATCACTCAAACGCCGCACACGCACGGTGATCCATTTTGAGATGAGCCAAGCCGTCAACACACTGAGCAAGGCGGCAAACAGCAAACTCATCCAAGCCGCTCGCAACATGGTTTGAAGAAAACCGTCTTCTGCACGCGTTTGCATGCCCGAAATCAGCGTCCAGTCGCCCACTTTGTAGGTGTGCGCAATGACGCGCGTGCGGCTTGCGTCATCCAAACGAAAGCTCAGCCACCGATTTGCAGTAGGCACATTTTTTACAGGCGGGGCTTGCCCGGCAAGGCGCTGACCTTGCGCATCGATGACGGAATAGAACATGTCGCGTTCGTCGGGGTCTGCCGTACGTGTGATCACTTCTGCCAACAGCACGTCGGCGCCGTTCAATGCATACATCGATCGCAGCTCTTGTGCATCCGCCACGACGAAATTGCGTGTATCACTTTCAAGCTGCGCTGAGACCTTGTAGTACACACCCGCGCCCACGACAAAAAACAGCAACAGGTAAGCAGCTGCAATGACAAAGGTCAGCCGAGCGCTGGTCGAGATCGGCCTCAGAATATTCATGTGCCGAGTCTGTAGCCGACACCACGCACGGTATGAATCAAGGCAGGCTCACCGTCTGCCTCCACTTTCTGCCGCAACTTACTGACATGCACGTCGATGACATTGGTTTGCGGGTCAAAGTGATAGTCCCACACCTGCTCTAACAACATGGTGCGTGTCACGACTTCGCCCGCGTGCCGCATCATCACTTCCAGCAATTTGAATTCGCGCGGCTGAAGATGAATCACGCGCGCCCCGCGTTTGGCGGTGTGTTTAAGCAAGTCAAGCGCAAGCGTATCGACGACCAGTTGTGTGACGACTGCGGGTGCTGTGCCAGGTACACCGCGTCGAAGCAAACCGGCCACGCGTGCGTTCAATTCGGAGAACGCAAAGGGTTTGGACATGTAGTCGTCCGCACCTTGGCGCAGCCCTTCTACGCGATGTTCGACATCCCCCAATGCACTTAAGATGAGCGCCGGTGTCGTGATGCCCGCGCCCCTAAGCGACTTCAGAATCGTCAACCCATCCGGATCCGGCAGCATGCGATCCAGAATGAGGACATCAAAGCTTTCCGTGAGTCCGAGAAACAATCCGTCTCGACCATTCACGGCGTGCTCGACCAGATGGCCTTCCTCTGTCAATCCATTGACGATGAATTTCGCAGTTGAGACATCGTCTTCAACCAACAAAATGCGCATGTGGCCTCCGTGAAGCGACGTTATCGCATACCAGAGAAAAAACAACTGCCGGAAATCCGGCAGTTGTTGATCACTTCAGGTTGAGACCGGCTTACTTGGTTTCGGCGGCTTTGGCGACTGCGGCTTTCTTTGCCGAATGACGTGCCTTGCGATGTGCCTTGGCCTTGGTCGGTGCTGCGGCCTTTGCGGTCTTCGCCGTCGGCGCAGCAGGCGCTGGGTGGGTGGCCGGTGCAGCCATTGCGAGACCGGAAACCGCGACCAGTGCGAGACCGGCCAAGAGGGTTGAGCGCTTCATATCAATATCCTTTTCAAACGGAGGGATGGGCATTGCAGAAAGACGGTGACTCAGGCTTTGCAACTTGCGAACTTGCCTTTTGCATCACGACAGGTGCGCGCAGCAGCAGGCTTGGGCGCACATTTTTCAAAACGGCCGTGGTTGTCGCGGCATTTTGCGGCTGCGACGGCGGCGGGCTTGGCGGTGCTCGCAGCTGTCGCTTTTGCGGGTGCGGCTGAGGCCTTAGCGGCTGGCATCGCCGTGGTTTTGCTCGCGGGCATTGCGGCCTTGACCGGTGCGGGCTTGGCTGCAGCGGTTTGCGTAGCGGCATTGGCGTTAAAGGCCAACAACGTCATGGCGGAAAGTGCCACGGTCAGCAGGGTATTGCGCATGATTGACTCCTGGTGTCAGCGGGGCGGATGTGCCTCGTGGAATCAAAACTAGCGCCGGCCACCTTGCCGCGAAGATGCCAACGGATTAAGGGTTCTTAATGTGCGCGCGCATAAAAAAAGCCCCGCGTGCGCGGGGCTTTTGATCGATCAATTCAACACTCAGCGCTTCGGAAAATCGCGCGTGGCGGCACCGGTATAGATTTGGCGCGGACGTCCGATCTTATTTTCCGGATCGTTCTGTTGTTCCAGCCAATGCGACACCCAACCGGCGGTACGCGCAATCGCAAACATCACCGTGAACATCTCGGCCGGAATATTCAGGGCCTTGTAAATAATGCCGCTGTAGAAATCGACGTTCGGATACAGCTTGCGTTGCACGAAGTAATCGTCCTTCAACGCCGCTTCTTCCAGCTTCATGGCGACATCGAGCAGCGGATCTTGCACGCCGAGGTCGTTCAACACTTTGTACGTCATCTCACGGATGATCTTCGCGCGCGGATCGAAGTTCTTGTACACGCGGTGACCAAAGCCCATCAAGCGGAAACCGGACTCTTTGTCTTTTGCCCGGTCGACAGCACTTTGCACATTGGATGCGGTACCGATTTCTTCCAACATCTTCAGCACGGCTTCGTTGGCGCCACCGTGTGCAGGTCCCCACAATGCGGCAACACCCGATGCCACACAGGCATACGGATTTGCGCCGGTCGAACCCACCAAACGAACAGTGGACGTCGATGCGTTTTGTTCGTGGTCTGCGTGCAGGATGAAGAGCAAGTCGAGCGCTTTCGCGGCGACCGGATTCAATTCCAGCGGCTCGCTCGGCACTTCAAACATGTTGTGCAAGAAACGATTGACGTATTCGAGGTTGTTGCGCGGATAGGCGCTCGGCCAGCCGATACGATGGCGGTAGCACAGGGCCGCAATGGTCGGCACCTTGGCGATGAGACGCACAGCGGCCAGACGGCGTTGCTCCGGATCTTCGTAGTCGAGGTTGTTGTGATAGAAGCTCGCCATCGAACCCAACATGCCCATCATCATCGCCATTGGGTGGGCGTCGTGATGGAAGCCTTCAACGAACTGTTTGAAACGTTCGTTCAACATCGAGTGGTGCGTGACTTCGCTTTCAAACTTGGCGAACTCGTCTTTCGACGGCGCTTCGCCGTTCATCAGCAAATAAGCGACTTCAAGGAAGCTCGACTTTTCTGCGAGTTGTTCGATCGGATAACCGCGATACAACAGCACGCCTGCATCGCCATCGATATAGGTGATTGCGGAACGGCACGAAGCCGTCGCAGTAAACCCGTTGTCGTAAGTGAAATGCCCGGTGTCCTTCGGCAACTTGGCAATATCAATGCAGGATTGGCCGAGGACAGGCTCAATCACCGGCAATTGGGTTGCTTTGTCGCCGACACTCAGGGCGGCCATCTTCGAATCCGACACGTATTTGCTCCTTATGGGTGGGCGTCGACGGGCTGTCCCTAATCGACCCTATTGCAATGCATCATTATCGCACGAGCCTCATGATGACTGCGATGACGCCGACGCTGAAAACGTACGGTTACAGCGCATCCCTGACTTTTGGCACATAAAAAAACGGCCGCCAAGGGCGACCGTTTTTGGTGTGCAGCTGAGCGCCGATTACTTGGCGTAGCGCTTCTTGAACTTGTCGATGCGACCGCTGGTGTCGACGATTTTGTTCTGGCCAGTGTAGAACGGGTGCGAAGCCGACGAGATGTCCACTTTGATCAGCGGATATTCGTTGCCGTCTTCCCACTTCACCGTTTCCTTGCTGGCAAGGGTTGAACGGGTAAGGAACTTGAAATCGGAAGTCATGTCTTGGAAAACAACTTCGCGGTATTCAGGATGGATTTCGGGCTTCATGGTGCACCGGTCAGTAATACGTGAGTGAGCCGCACACTATAGCCACAGATCGACCGACTTGCAAGTCTGAGATAGAAAATCACCGCCACCCCGCGAATTTGGCCGTTCAGAATGCGAGAATGAGCCCCTCCCGCCCTATTTGCCCCAGGTTTTCTCGCCCATGAAGGATTTCCGCTGGTCGTTCATCGTTGCTTTCATTTGTCTTGCTGTCGCCGGCTGGTGGGGGGATCGAACGGGCATGGGCGTGGGCAATGCGCTCTGGTTGGCCTTGGTCTTGGGCGTGCTGGAGGTGTCGCTGTCCTTTGACAACGCCGTGGTCAACGCAGGTGTCTTGCGCGACATGGACGCCTTCTGGCGCAGGATGTTCCTGACCATCGGCATCTTGGTTGCTGTTTTTGGCATGCGCTTGGTATTCCCGATTGTCATTGTGGCCGTCGCCGCCAAAGTGCCCTTGTTCTCGGTCATTCAAATGGCCTTGGGCAATCCCGCCGAATATTCAAAGCACTTGCATGACGCCTACCCTGCCATCGCTGCGTTCGGCTCGATGTTCTTGCTCTTGGTGTTCTTGAACTTTTTGTTCGACACCGCGCGTGAGCGTCACTGGCTCGGCGGTTTCGAACGCAAGATGTCGCAGCTTGGCAAGTTGGACAGCATCGCCACGATGGTCGCTTTGTGCGTGCTGTTTGGGACGCGTTGGTTCGTGCCGGAAGTCATGCGCTATGAAGTCTTGGTGGCAGGCATGGCCGGCATCATTTTGTACGTTGGCGTCGACTTGATTGCCAGCTTGTTTGGTGAGTCCGAACATGTCGATGAAACCGGCGCAGTGACGGTCATCAAACGCACAGGCGTTGCGGCGTTTATTTACCTCGAAGTGCTAGATGCATCCTTCTCTTTCGATGGCGTCATCGGCGCATTCGCGATCACGCGCGATGTGGTGATCATCATGTTGGGTCTCGCCATCGGTGCGATGTTCGTGCGCTCGATGACAATTCACTTGGTGAAGCGCGGCACCTTGAACAAGTACGTGTATTTGGAACATGGCGCGCACTACGCCATCGGCGTGCTCGCCCTCATCATGTTGGTCGGCATTGTTCACCATGTGCCCGAATGGATCACCGGCTTGCTAGGCGTCGTGTTTATTGCGGCATCTTTGTGGAGTTCCGTGCGATTCAATCGCGCACAGCGCGCTGTGCCTCACGCCGACGCGTAACGCTCCGCACTACCGACCCATCGCGCGACAAGCTGATCGGCGATGGTCGGACGATGCAGCAACATGTCATCCGCGATGACATGCAAGGTGGGCAACAAATCTGCGTCGCGCATGAGATCTGCGACGCGAAACGCAGCCAAGCCCGTTTGCCGCGTGCCCAGTAATTCACCTGGGCCACGCAGCGCCATATCTTTCTCGGCAATCTTGAAACCGTCCGTTGTTGCGCGCAGCGTGTCGATACGTTCGCGCGCAATCGCGCCGAGCGGCGACTGATACATCAACACGCAGGTGGAGGCCGCGGTTCCGCGCCCCACACGACCCCGCAGCTGATGAAGCTGCGCCAGACCCAAACGCTCCGCGTTTTCAATCACCATCAGAGACGCATTGGGGACGTCGACGCCGACTTCGATGACGGTCGTCGCGACCAAGATATCGAGCGCGCCTTGTTTGAATTGCGCCATCGTGTCTTGGCGCGCTTTCGGCTTGATGCGTCCATGCACCATGCCGATTCGCAGATTGGGCATGCGTTCTTGCAAACTCGCCAACGTGGCTTCAGCGGCTTGTGCTTCGATTTCATCTGACTCGTCGATCAAAGTGCAAACCCAATAGGCTTGCCTGCCTTCAGCACAGGCGGCTTGCACCCGCGCGACCAATTCGTCTCGGCGCTGCGCATCGATGGCAACCGTTTGAATCGGTGTGCGTCCGGGCGGCAACTCATCAATCACAGAGACATCCAAATCCGCATACGCAGACATCGCCAAGGTGCGCGGAATGGGCGTCGCTGTCATCACCAGTTGGTGCGGAATGCATCCCGCGGCCAAACCCTTGTCGCGCAGTGCCAAGCGTTGCTGCACGCCAAAGCGATGCTGCTCGTCGATCACCACAAAGGCGAGCGATTTGAATGCGATGGCCTCCTGCATCAAAGCGTGCGTGCCAACCACGACTTGCGCCTCACCTTCGGCAATGGCTTTCAATGTTTCAGCACGCGCTTTGCCGACGACACGGCCGGAGAGTCGCACGACGCGCACACCCAATGGCGTGAGCCAGGCATCCAAATTTTTGAAGTGCTGCTCAGACAGCAAATCTGTCGGCGCCATGATGGCCGCCTGATACCCTGCACCGACGGCATGCATGGCGGCCAGTGCCGCAACCACCGTTTTGCCAGACCCGACATCGCCCTGCAGTAAACGCATCATCGGTGCGTGCGCAGAGAGATCCGCGATCACCGCTTGCAAACTGCGTTCTTGTGCATGCGTGAGCTTGAACGGCAATGCTGCCAACAGCTTTTCAACCTGTTGTTGCTGATCAACCAGCGCGATCGCGGGCTCAGAACGCAAGGACATTCTTCTTCGTCGCAAGCTCAGGTGGTGCGCCAATAATTCTTCTAAAGCGATGCGTCGTTGTGCGGGATGCAAACCTTGTTGAAGCAAGGCGAGATCCACATCTGCCGGGGGTTGATGCAATGTCAGCAGCGCATCGCGCAGCTTCGGCAAATGCAGGTGGCGAATGTCCGATTCAGGGACAAGTTCAATCGCATCATCGGCAGGCAAATGTTCAAGCGCCAACCCCACCCAACGACGCATCGATGCAGCGCTAATGCTTTCAGGCACGCTGTACACCGGATCCAAACGGTCGTTGAGCGGCGCTTCATCTGCTTCGGCCAGCAGCCGATAGCTTGGGTGCACGATCTCGTAACCACGCGCACCCGGACGCGGTGTGCCATGACAACGCACGCGCATGCCGACCTTGAATTGATCGACCTGCTGGCGTCTGAAATGAAAAAAGCGCAGCGCCACGGTGTGACCTGCGTCATCTTGCACATGCACACGCAGCAAAGGCCGAAACCGGAACCCGTGCTCGACTGACGCGACGCGGCCTTCGAACTGCGCCACTTCACCATTGCGCAGGTCGACGATTTCAGTCAGTCGTGTTCGGTCCTCATAACTTCGTGGCAACCAAAACCATAAGTCGCGCAATTGCAGCAAACCTGCAGCAGCAAGTTTGTTGGCAATGGCCGGGCCGATGCCCGGCAATGTGGACAGCGCGCGTTCGCCTTGCTGTGCAAGGTCGGGTGCAGGCTTGACCTGCCGCGGCATCGCTTAGTCGATCACCATCACGGCGTCGACCTCGAAGGCCACGCCACGGGGCAAGCCTTTGACTTCGATGGTCGAACGTGCGGGATACGGCGCTGAAAACAGTTCGGACATGACGGCATTACACGTCGCGAAGTTGGACAGATCGGTGAGATACAAGCCCAAACGCGCCACTTTGCCGAGATCACCACCGGCGGCTTTGCAGATCGCCTGAAGGTTGGCGAAGGCTTGACGCACTTGCGCTTCAAAATCACCTGCCACGACTTCGCCGGTGGCCGGTACCAACGGAATCGCGCCGGAGATATACACCGTGTTGCCTGCGCGCACAGCTTGCGAATACGTGCCGATCGCCGCGGGGGCTTGATCCGTCTGAATGATGTCAAAGGCCATGAGAGCTTCCTGAAGTGATGAAAGGGATTATTCGCGTTCCGCGTGATGCACGGCTTCGAGCCTGCGCATTCGGCGTATCAGTTCCGCGAGATGGTTAGTATCCTTCACTTCCACCAAGAATCGTATCGTTGCCGTACGTGCATCACGTTCCAGGTAATCCACATTGGCGATATTCGATTCGCCTTGGGCGATGGCTGAGGCAATTTGTGCCAGCACACCCGGTTTGTTGTCCGTGACTACGTGAATCCGCGCCGTGTATTCACCCACGACATGCTCATCCCATGCCATCGAGATACATCGTTCGGGATGGCGCAAGAATTCAGGCACATTGGCGCATTCAATTTGATGCACGACAATGCCGCGCTCTGCACTTTGATAGCCCATGATGCTGTCGCCCGGAATCGGCATGCAGCATTGGGCAAACGACACCACGCCGCCTTCAGAACCATTCAAGGTGATGTGATCGGCAGCCAAGGCCGCTAAAGCCTCTTGCGGCGAACCACGACGACGGCGATCGGCAGCGCGCCCCTCGTCTGCCAGCAACTCGCCTGCCACGCGCGAAGCCACGCGCTTGCCCAAGGCGACATCTTCCAGCATCGACTCCAATCTGGGGTAGCGATTGTCTGCCAACCACCGGTTCAATCGCGTCTCACTGACCTTGTCAAAGCCAATACCGATGCTTTGGAAGGCACGCTCAATCATCCGGTGCCCCAGACGCACAGCATCTTCGTGCTCGAGTTGTTTCAGTTGTTGGCGAATGGCTGAGCGCGCCTTAGCCGTCACGACAAACTCGAGCCACTGGGTGCTCGGCGACGCGGATTTTGCGGTCACGATTTCGACCGTTTGCCCGCTCGACAGTTTCGTGCGCAACGGCGCCAACTTGCCATCGATGCGTGACGTCACCGCTTGGTTGCCGACATCCGTGTGCACTACATAAGCGAAGTCGAGTGCCGTCGCATTGCGCGGCAATGACAAAATCTTGCCCTTCGGCGTGAAGACATACACTTCGTCGGGATAGAGATCGACTTTGACGTTTTCAAGAAACTCTATCGACGACTCCGACGTTCGCTCTGATTCCACCATGCTGGAAATCCACGCATTGGCACGATTCAGAGGTGTGTTTGATTCGCCACCGATCTTGTACGCCCAGTGCGCTGCAACGCCCTGCTCGGCCACCCGGTCCATATCGTGTGTTCGAATTTGAACTTCGATGGGCGCCCCATAAGGCCCGAACAAGACCGTGTGCAATGACTGATAACCGTTGGCCTTTGGAATCGCCACAAAGTCACGGAAGCGCCCATCCAAGGGCTTGAACACCGAATGCACCAAACCGAGTGCGTAATAACAATCGCGCACCGATTCGACAATGATGCGGAAGCCAAACACGTCGAGCACTTGTTCGACGGTTTTCTGCTCCGCGCGCATCTTCGTGTAAATACTGAAAGGGGACTTCACCCGGCCAACCAACGTGTGCGCCAAACCTTCGGAGGCAAGGCGATGCGCAAGTTGTGCTTCGACTTGAACAATCGCTTCACGTCGCACGACGGGCTGTTGGCGGATATGGTCGCTGATGGCCGCATAGCGCCACGGATGCAAAGCACGAAAGCCGAGATCTTGCAGTTCGGCCTTCATCAGATTCATGCCCAAGCGCTGCGCGATCGGCGCGTAGATCTCCAAGGTTTCGCGTGCGATACGCGCACGTGCTTCCGAAGACTGCGCACCCAATGTCCGCATGTTGTGCAAACGATCGGCGAGCTTGATCAAGATGACGCGCAGATCGCGCGACATCGCCAACATCATTTTTCGAAAACTTTCGGCGGCCGCTTCTTGACGATCCCGAAACTTCAGCTTGTCGAGTTTGGTCAAGCCTTCAACGATTTCCGCAACAGACTCACCGAACTGTGCGGCGATTTCCACGCGCGTGACCGGTGTGTCTTCAATCGTGTCGTGCAAGATCGCAGCGACCAAGGTTTCGATATCGAGACCCAGTTCGGCGAGGATGGTCGCGACGGCGACGGGGTGCGTGATGTAGGGCTCACCCGACTTGCGCGTTTGCCCGACATGGGCGGCAGCACCGACACGCCAAGCCCGCAATAAGGTTTCACGTTCGATAGCCGTCAGATAGCTCGCGACGTCGATGAGTTCCTGCAAGTACTCCGGCACGTCGGTGAATTCACCGTCGTTGGGAGGGGCAGGCAGCTCGGACGTCGGGGTACGCATGTTTTGAGCCTACCCGTGAAGGGCGAAACGGGTCAATCCTAATGACAGATACAAAAAACGCCCACCGAGGTGGGCGCTTGATCAATTGAATAGGCGAACTTGATCAGTCGTCGCCGCGCGCCATGTCGTCGTCGCCCACCACTTCCGCAGCTGCCCATTCGAGCGCTTCGCGGTCACGGCGTTCTTTTTCTTCTTTTTCAACGCGGCTGATGAAGGCGTTGTCGATCTTGCGATCGGCGATTTCACGCAGGGCAAGCACGGTCGGCTTGTCTTGGTTTTCGCTGTTATCCAGACGTGCTTCAACACCCTTGGCGAGTTGGCGTGCGCGCTTGGCGGCCATGATGACCAGATCGAAACGGTTATCGACGACCTGCATGCAATCTTCAACAGTGATACGTGCCATGGGCATTCGGCGGCTGCACACCGCCCTCTTTATGAATTGGACCTGCTAGTGTATGGAAAGGCGCATTCAAATGCAACACTTTTCCTAGAAAACACTTTTAAATCAGTCGCTTATGGCGCCGAATCTGACAGTAGGCCACGAATGAGACGGTCATGCCGCAGCAGTTGGACGTTGCGGCGCAGGCGGCTCGCCTTGAACACGGCAGAGAGCTCGTCCAACGCCGTCTCGAAATCATCGTTCACGATCACGTAGTCAAACTCACCGAAATGGCTCATTTCGTCGCGCGCGGCAGCCAAACGCCTGGCAATCGTGGCCTCGGAATCTTGGGCGCGCTTGCGCATGCGCTGATCCAAAGCCTCGACCGAGGGCGGCAGGATAAAGATGCCGATGGCATCGCTCACCTTCTCGCGGACTTGTCGGGCACCTTGCCAGTCGATTTCGAGCAAGACGTCTTTGCCACGGGCCAGCTGAGGTTCGACCGACCCACGGGCGGTGCCTTTCCAATCGCCATGCACCATGGCGTGTTCGAAAAAGTCGCCATTGGCGATCATTCGCTGGAATTCCACCTCGTCGACATAGTGGTAATGCTCACCGTCGACCTCACTTGGCCGCGGGGGCCGAGAGGTATACGACACCGACAGGCAGATGTCGGGGTCACGCGCAAGCAAGGCGTTGACCAAGGTCGACTTTCCAGCCCCCGAAGGAGCTGCAACGATAAATAGGGTGCCGCGCATCGCCATAGCTTATTCGATGTTCTGCACTTGTTCGCGAATCTGGTCGATCAGCACCTTGAGCTCGACCGCGGCATTGGTCGTGCGGACATCCACCGACTTCGAACCAAGGGTATTGGCTTCACGATTGAACTCTTGCATCAGGAAGTCGAGGCGACGGCCCACGGGGTCGCGCATCACCAGCACGCGGTCCAGCTCCGTCAAATGACTCTCCAAGCGATCGAGCTCTTCGTCGATATCCAATTTTTGCAGTGCTATCACCATTTCTTGTTCGATGCGGCCTGGCTCTGCGCTGTGCGTCATTTCCGCAATGCGTGCGGAGAGCCGGTCACGCTGCGCAATCCGAATCAAAGGTATTGCGGTGCGCACTTCATCCGCATGCATCTTGATGCGCTCTGCGCGATCACGAATAGCCGCGGCCAAATTGGCGCCCTCTCGTTCGCGCGCCGCGACGAATGCATCAAGTGCTTGCTCGAGGCATTGCAGGACCTGCGCGTGCAATTGTTCGGCATCCACTTCGGCCGACTTCATCACACCGGGCATCTCGAGCAAATGCGCGAAGTCGGTGCGCATGCCCGGAAACTTGGCGGCCAATTGCAAGGCCAGCACCGACAGGCGCTCGACCATCTCGTCATTGACGGCCATGCGATCAATCGAAGTCGAATCACGCACGCGCACGATCAAGTCGACTTTGCCGCGTGAAATGCGTGCAGCAATGCGATCGCGCAAACCCGGTTCCAGGCTGCGCAAGTCATCCGGCAGGCGCACCCCGGTTTCGAGGAAACGGTGATTCACGGCGCGAAGCTCACACGTGACCATGCCGATCGCGGTGGTTGCTTCTGCGGAGGCGTAAGCCGTCATGCTGCGTATCGTCACGGAGTGCCACTCATTAGAAAGACGGAAGACCGCAAATGTTAAACTCCAAGCCGTTTCTCGAGGTGATGCCCATGGAAAACCCGACACGCCCGAGTGGCCGCACTGCCGACGCAATGCGGACCGTTTCGATTACCCGCCGTTTCACCCGCCACGCGGAAGGCTCCGTGCTGGTCTGCTTTGGCGACACCCAAGTGCTCTGCAACGCCAGCGTCGAAAATCGTGTGCCGGCCTTCTTGCGCGGCAAGAGCGAAGGCTGGGTCACGGCCGAATACGGCATGCTGCCGCGCGCCACACACACCCGCAGTGACCGCGAAGCCGCCCGCGGCAAGCAAGGGGGTCGCACGCTTGAAATCCAACGCCTGATCGGCCGCGCCCTGCGCGCCTGCGTCGATCGCAGCGCATTGGGCGAACGCACCATCACTCTGGACTGCGACGTTTTGCAGGCAGACGGCGGCACCCGCACGGCAGCCATTACGGGCGCCTATGTGGCTATGGCCGATGCCATCCAAGGCCTGCTCGATACCCGCGCCATTCTTAGAAATCCGCTGCATGGTGCTGTTGCCGCGGTGTCTGTGGGTATCTATCGCGGCATGCCCGTGCTGGACCTCGACTACGCCGAAGACAGCGATTGCGACACCGACATGAATATCGTGATGAATGACGGCGGTGGTTTTATCGAAGTTCAAGGCACCGCAGAAGGACACGCCTTCCGTCGCGAAGAATTGGATGCCCTGCTCAAACTCGGCGAGCAGGGGTGTCATGCGCTGTTCCAAGCGCAACAAGCGGCACTGGCGGGATGAAATGGGTACTTGCCAGCAATAATGCGGGCAAGGTCTCCGAATTCCGCGCACTGTTCGCGGATCTCGGTATTGCGATCACGGCGCAAGGCGAACTCGGCGTCGAGGATGCCGACGAAACCGGATTGAGCTTTATTGAAAACGCCCTGATCAAGGCGCGCCATGCCGCCAAAATGACAGGGCTCCCGGCCATCGCGGATGACTCAGGCTTGTGCGTCGATGCGTTGAACGGTGCACCCGGCATTTACTCCGCGCGCTATGCGGGCAAACACGGTGATGCCGCGGCAAATAACACACAGCTTTTGGCGAATCTTGCGGGCGTCGCAGACGTTGAACGCAGCGCACGTTTTGTGTGTGCGCTCGCCTTTGTGTCACATGCTGAAGATCCGCTGCCCGTAATCGCCGAAGGACAATGGGTGGGGCGTATTTTGGATACCCCTGCGGGCGACGGTGGTTTCGGCTATGACCCTTTGTTTTTTGATGCCACGCAGGGCATGAGCGCCGCTGCTATGCCGGCAGCACTTAAGAACCGTCTGAGCCATCGCGCTCAAGCCTTGCAACAACTGCGCGCCGCCTTGCTTTCGCGTGGCATTGCAGCAATCCATGTTTGAGGTCGCACACATGCCGCTCACGCCGCCACCGCTGGCGCTGTACGTGCATTTGCCTTGGTGCGTACGTAAATGTCCGTACTGTGATTTCAACTCACATGCGGTCAAAGGCGAAACACCGTATGCCGACTACATCGATGCACTGATTCGAGATCTTGAGTTTGATCTGCCGTTGGTTTGGGGTCGCACGGTGCATTCGGTATTCTTCGGCGGCGGCACGCCCAGTCTTTTTGCGCCTGAATTTATCGATGATTTCATGCAGCGCGCGAGTGCACGACTGCGCATCGCGCCGGACGCCGAAGTCACCTTGGAAACGAATCCCGGCACGGTCGAACATGGCCCGTTCAAGGGCTATTTGGCCGCCGGCGTGAATCGCCTGAGCTTCGGCGTGCAAAGTTTTGACGACGGCTGCTTGCAGCGTTTGGGGCGCATCCACAGCAGCGGCGATGTCGAACGCGCGATTCAAAGCGCACGCGACGCGGGCTACGACAATTTCAATATTGATCTGATGTGCGCCCTGCCCGGCCAAGATATGGCCATGGCTTTGCACGATGTTGAACGTGCATTGGCGTTCTCACCGACGCACCTCAGTCACTACGAATTGACCTTGGAACCCAATACGGCCTTCGCGGCCCGCCCGCCGGAAGGCTTGCCGTCGCACGACGATGCGGCGGACATCCAAGATGCCTGCCATGCGCGGCTGAAGGCAGCCGGCTTTCAGCACTATGAAACGAGTGCATTCGCCCAACCAGGACGCGCCTGCCAACACAACCTCAATTATTGGCAGTTCGGCGACTACCTAGGCATCGGCGCGGGCGCGCACGGAAAGATCACCTCAGGCGCCGAGCAACATGTGCTTCGCCGCTGGAAGCACAAGCACCCGACACAGTGGATGGCGCATGCGGGCACGGAAGCCGCCATCGGCGGCGATGAAATTTTGAGCGAAGCGCGACTGCCCTTCGACTTCATGTTGAACGCACTTCGACTCACTGAGGGCTTCTCGATCGACTTGTTTCAAAAGCGAACAGGTTTGCCGCTCTCGGTCATTGCACCCGCATTGAAACAGGCTGTCGACACAGGCGGGTTGTTAGTTGACGCGTCACATGTGACCCCAACCCCGCAGGGCCGGCGGTTTCTGAACGATATCCTTGCCCTGTTTATCTGAAAGAGCCTTGTCGGCAGGTTTTTCCGACATACAATCAAAGGCATGCCGACCGAATCGAAAGCATTGCCACCCAAGACCGTAGATGCAGCGGGCATGCCGCCGCGTGTGCGCGACATCCTGCAGCAAACTTTGGTGCTGGTACGCAAGGCCCTCGACGGTGCGGTGTTCCGGGCACTAGAAAAATTCGAATGGGACGTGACCAACGGTTCGAGCACCGACGATTGGATGCGCGATCGTGGTGATCACAATTTGTTGATCGCAAATCGCACGTCGCTCTTGCCGAGATATATGGAAGGCATTGAAGCGACGTTGGCGCGCATTCGCTTTGAAGAAGATCCGTTGAACTTGCGCGTTCGCGCGAAACGCTTTGAGCCTTCGTCCAATTGGGCACTTGAATCGCTGTCTGGCAAACAGACGACGTTTGAAGAGTCAGCCTTTGCAAACGTCGTGTTGTCCGCGTCGCAGCTTTCCGTGTACTTGCTTGGTATGCGCATGGGCGTCTTGGCTGGGCAACCCGCGATGGATCCTGAGGTTGTGCCTTTGGGCCCGAAGGATTTGCTCGATACGTTTTCAGACGCCGTGAATGACACTTTTGGCGAAGGTTTTACCGCGCCGAAGCTTTTGCAACGATTCCATGAAGAACTGGCGCCGCTCTATCCACGCTTTATCGAACAGGTCAATGACTTGCTCGGTGACGAAGGGATCTTGCCTGGCCTGACCCACATGCCGATTCGTAAGAAGGCATTTGCCATTCAAACCGAAGCACCGAAATCTGCCAGCCCCGCTTGGAAGTCGGAAGCGAGTGAATCAACGGGCGGCGGTCGCGGTGGGCGTGGCGGCAGTGGTGGCGCCGATGGGCAAAGCTTGGGTGGCTATTCGAATACGGCATCTGAGCAAGCCGCTGTGTCGGATTGGCTTGGCCAGCCCGAGTACGAAGGCTATCTCAGCCGCGCGATCGGTGGCGCAATAGGCGATGGTGGTGGTGGCAGTGGCGGCGCAGCTTCACCACACCCCCTGCGTCGCGAAGCTGATTTCATTCGTATGCGCCAGCTGTTGGCTGCGCATCGTGCCGCTAAAGGCATGGATGCCATGTCTCACGTGGCGAAGCGTCAGGAAGACGAGCTACCGCGCCAAGCCGTGCATCGTGCTTTCGACAAGATTCAGGACCGCACCAAAGGCAGCGTGGAAAACCTGCGACAAGCGGGCATCAATTCAATTGAAGACTTACGCGAGCACTTGCTCGGTGAACTGCGCGAAGAACACGGTGCTGAAAAGGGTTTGTCGCGCGTGGACGCCGACATCCTCGACTTGTTCGGTCTTCTGTATCAAGCATTGTCTGGCGAAGTCCGTGACGGCTCGCCGATGTCTGTGATGCTGGATCGCTTGCAAGTGCCGATGGCGCGCGCAGCCTTGGACGACAACAAATTCTTTGACGAAAGCGAACATCCCGGCCGAAAGGTTTTGGAGTTGGTCGCTGATTCGGACGCACGCATCGCGGGCGAAAGCGGTGTGGATCCCTTCTTTGAAAGTGCGGTTGAGAAAGCCGTTACGCGCATAGAAAACACCTACCGCGGCGAAACGGAAATCTTGAAGTCCGTGAGCGACGAGCTCGTTGAGGAACAAAAGCAGCAGGTCAAACGCGCAGAAGCGACCGAGCATCGTCAAATCGAAGCCGCGCGTGGCAAAGAGCGCTTGCTGATTGCGCGTCGCGAAACACAGGCGGCGATGAATGCCTTGTTGGAGGGTGTCGACTTACCTGGCGCCTGCGACAACCTCGTCCGCACCGCTTGGCAAGATGCCCTTTCGTTTGTGATGCTGCGCAATGGCGCGGAGTCGGACGCATGGGCACAACAAAAGGCTGTTACCGAGCGCATCATCGAAACGGTCACCGCTGACGACAAGCGCGAAGACAAAGAACTCGAAATCATGGTGGTCAAAGCGCTGCGGCGCGTTGGCTACCACGAGTCAGATGCGAACGCAGTGGCAGAACTGCTTTCGCGTGGACGGCAAGCACCACGCAGTGAATTCTCACCTTCACCGACGGCGATTGCTGCACGTATCGCAGGCCACGCGCGCTTCGGCGAAGAAGGCGATGCAAGTGAAAAGCAAGCCACCCAGAAAGCGCCGCGTACGCAACAAGAACAAGCCAATTACGAATTGCTGCGTGAGATGCCGATGGGCACGTGGTATGACTTCGTTTTGAATCAACAGGGCAGCATCGAGCGCCGACGCATGTCGTGGTATAGCTCGGTCTCCGATCGCGTATTGATGGTGAATCGCCGTGGTCAGCGCATTCTGGATATCACCTTGGATGACATGGCACGATTGATGACCGTCGGCCAAGTTCAGATCGCAAAACACGAAGACATCTCTGTCTTCAGTCGCGCCATGCACACCGTCAGCGGAATTCTTTCGAATGTGCGCAGCAGCTTTACGCGTAAGGAGACCTCTGCATGAGCCAGTCCGAATATCGCGCAGCAGCCCGACGCGATGTCACGCCTGGCACCGATGTCTACGACACGATGACCGGCCAGCCCATCGCGCAGCTGCACGACCTCTCTTCCAATGGCCTGCGCATGTCGGGCAGCCAACTGCTGAAAATTGAAGCGCTCTATCAACTGAGCTTTCATTTGGACGAGGTCAAAGGTGACGATGGCCAGCGCGGATCGCCGATTCAATGTGCGGCACAAGTGCTGTGGGTGCGCGCGGATGGCGTGAGTGGCCTTTATGTCACGGGCTTGCGAATCATTCTGATGAACACGCAAGTGGTTGAATCCATCGAAGCATGGGCCAAGCGCAATCCACAACGCGAACACTGATATCTGACCGGTAATTACACCGAAGTCACATCATTTGAGCGAAAATCAAGTTTCCCTCGGATGGATGGATCGCTTTGATGGCCCCTGATTTGAATGCCCTTTACCGTGAACATTTGGCCGCGCTCTCTGCGCGCGCCGACGCCGCACTCGAACGCGGCGGATTTGATCACTTGGTGGTGCCGGCGGGCGTCTTGAAATATCAGCTGTTTGACGACCGCGATTATCCATTTGCCGTCAATCCGCAGTTCAAAGCGTGGTTACCGGTCACGCAGGCGCCGGGCAGCTGGTTGGTGTACACCCCCGGTCAAAAGCCGCGTCTGATTTTCTTGCAGCCGCACGACTATTGGCATGTCGTGCCTGCCGCGCCTTCCGGCTATTGGGTCGATGCATTTGATATCGACATCATTCGCACACCGGCTGAAGCCACTGCCTTGTTGCCGACATCCAGTGCGCGTTGCGCCGTACTTGGTGACGCAGACAGCGCGATTTGGCCGATGGTGCCGAATAATCCGGCGCCGGTTGTTCAATATTTGGAATACCACCGCGCGTATAAGACCGCTTACGAAATCGAAATGATGCGTGAGGCCACGCGCATGGGCGTGCGTGCGCACCGAGCGGCTGAGCGCGCGTTCCGTGCGGGTGCCAGCGAATTCGGCATCCACTTGGCGTATTGCCAAGCCGCGCGCCAAGACGTCGTGGATCTGCCCTACCGCAACATCGTTGCCTTGAACGAACACGCGGCCGTGTTGCACTACACCGGCCTCGATACCCTGCCGCCGAAAACACTGCGCAGTTTCTTGATTGATGCGGGCGCAAGCTACAACGGCTACGCCAGCGACATCACGCGGACGTATGCAAAAGAAGATGGTCCGTTTGAGTCTTTGATTCAGGCCATGGATCGATTGCAACGTGAACTCTGCAACAAGGTCACCGCAGGCACCGACTATCGCGCACTTCATTTGGACGCGCACTTGGGCATTGCACGGATCTTGCGTGAATTCGATTTGATTCATGTCGATCCCGAAGTCGCTGTTGAAACCGGCGTCAGCAGCGCGTTCTTCCCACATGGCTTGGGCCATGGCATTGGTTTGCAGGTGCACGATGTGGCCGGGTTCGCAGAAAGCGACAGTGGCGGCACGCGCGCCAAACCGGAAGGTCATCCGTACTTGCGTTTAACGCGCGATCTTGCACCCGGGATGGTCGTGACGATTGAACCTGGCCTGTACTTCATCGACATGCTGTTGGAAGAACTGAAAGATCGTGGTTTAGGCCCCAGTGTCAATTGGGACACCGTCAATGCATTCCGTCCGTATGGCGGCATTCGCATTGAGGATGACGTGGTTTGCACAGAAGGCGCCGCCTTGAATCTCACCCGTACCATTTGGGAGGCATCACCATGAAGCACATTTCAATGCGTACTAGCGGACTCGCAGTGTTGGCCATGACCGCAGGCGTCATGGTCGGGTGCGCCAAACAACCCGAAGTGACAATTAACAATGACGGCTGCTTGCACTACGCCAGCCAGGTCACTTTGAATGGCTTGGCCCAACGCCAAGAAGTCACCGCACCCGGAAAGATGACGCGCGTGGCATTGATGCTGAATCTGGATGCACCTGTGTGTGTCTCGCCGGCATCCAGCGCTTCGGCACCAACGTACAAGCGCATCAATGATTTGAAACAAATCGAATTGGTTGCGCAAAGCGATATCACCGCGATGCATCAGCTCAGTGGATTTCGGGTCATTGCAAAAGGCTCGCTCACCAACATCAGCGGCGACGGCACGATCTCACCGGTCGGCATGACGGTCATTCACATCAAGCCTGAAAATCAATAATTGCAAGCGCGCTATTTGGCGCGCTTAGCTTTACCGACGGTCATCGCAATGACACCCAGCAAGATGATGCCCATCGGCAACAAGTCGTTGGCCCCAAACTTTTCGTTCGCCAACAGCGCGCCCAGCACAACGGCGATGGCTGGGTTCACGTACGCGTAGCTGCCCGCCAAGGCGGGGCGCACATGGTGCAAGAGCCACACATAGGCTGAGAAGCCGACGATCGAGCCCATCACAATCAGATAGGCGACGCTGCCTAAGGCCTTGTGCGAGACATCATGTGGCCAACGCTCGCCAAGCACCAAAGCAACGATCAGCATCATGGCGCCGCCTGCCAACATTTGGCCGCCCGACGTGACAAAGGGTGAAGGCAAGTCCTTGCCGCGGCTCCAGATAGAACCGAAAGACCATGCCAGCGAAGCAAGGATCAGCGCGACCATACCGGTCATCGAACCGCTCAAGCTGCTTCCGGCGTTGAGCCACAACACGCCGATAAAGCCGATCGCGATCCCGATCCATTCGGACTTCGAAGGGTGCTCGCCACGCATTGCCGCAAAGATACCCATCCAGATAGGCGCCGAAGCGACAGCCACGGCAGTGATGCCCGAAGACACCGTTTGTTCGGCCACGCACACGAGACCATTGCCGAAGACCAACAGCAGCAGCCCCATGATCGAGAGATTGCGCCATTGTGGTCGCGTCGGCATCACTGCCCCACGCCACTTCAGAAAGCTCAACATCAATGCGCCGGCAATGACAAAGCGCACGCCCGCCATCAAGAACGGCGGCAAGCCCCCTTCCAAGGCGAAGCGGATCGCCAAATAAGTGGAGCCCCAAATGAGATAGACGGCGATCAACGCCGTCCAAATCATGGATTTACTGACTTGCGTGTTTGAACTCATTTCACCCACAACACCGGGCTTTGCGCCTGCGGAAAGGTTTGCCTCAACAAGGCGGGATTGCGACCGAAATCATTGATGGCATCAACCAGAATGTTGGCCGACTCGCGCAAGAGCGGATCCGGTCGTTCTTCGGCGAGCTTCTCGCGTTCAAGCTGCTTCGCCACGTCACGTTCGTTGGTAGACAAGCCATCATCGTTCGGATCGTCGGCGAGCGGATCCAATTTCAGACCCAACTTCTTGCGCGCTTCCTGACGCGTTTTGATCTTGGCTTCTGCAGCGTCACGCTCAGCTTTGCGTTCCACCTCGTTCAACGAGATGTACTTACGATCACGGCGTTCCTTGTACTCGGCAAGATCCTCAAGCAACCACTTGAATTCCGGATCGTTGCGGACGCGCGCCGTGTGTTGCGCTTCCAAGGTTGCATTCAACGTCGCCAAGTTGCCCACGCGTTCGAAGTCACTGCTGTCAATCTTCGACCACGGCAGTGCATTTTCATTGGTGCTTTCACCGAAGTCCGCGGCGTCGACTGTGACCGGATAGTGCACGTCCGGCGTCACGCCCTTGTTTTGGGTGCTGCTGCCCGCCGGCAAGAAGAACTGCGCGATGGTCAGCTTCAGCTGGCCGTAGTTGGTGGCACCACGTCCCGGCCAACGGTCCAAGTCCATCAGGTTTTGTACCGTTCCCTTGCCGTAGGTGGTTTCACCGATGATGACGCCGCGGCCGTAATCCTTGATCGCGCCCGCCACAATTTCAGAGGCCGATGCGGTCGCGCGATTGATCACAATCGCCAGAGGACCACGCCACAACACACCCGGTGTGCGGTCTTGATTGATCGTCACCCGACCGCCCGACTCGCGCACTTGCACGACTGGGCCTTGGTCGATAAACAGACCGGTGATGCGCACGGCCTCACCCAAAGAGCCACCACCGTTGTTGCGGAAATCGAGCACAACGCCATCGATGTTTTGTGTTTGGAATTCTTGCAACAAGCGTGCAACGTCACGCGAGGACGACGCGAATTCACCACCGCGACGACGGCCTTCGAAATCTTCGTAGAAGCTCGGCAACTTGATCACGCCGATGCGTTTTGCCGGCTGACCTGCTTGGCTCGGCACTTCGATGATTTCCGACTTCGCCGCATCTTCCGTGAGCTTGACGATGTCACGCGTCAGCAAGACATGGTTCGGCTTGGATTCGATCGGCACGCCCGGCGGCACGAGATCAAGACGCACCTTGGTGCCCTTGTTGCCTTTGATCTTTTCTACAACGTCATCGATGCGCCAACCGACCACGTCTTCCATCGGGCCTTTTTCACCTTGGCCGACGGCAATGATGCGCATCCCCGGTTGCACCAGCTTGCTCAAAGCGGCTGGGCCACCCGGCACCAATTCGCGCACCACGACAACATCATCAGGCTTGGTCAGCACTGCGCCAATACCTTGCAGCTGCAACGACATTTGTTGGTTAAAGCGCTCTGCGGTGCGCGGGTTCAAGTAATCCGTGTGCGGATCGATCGAGTTCGCGTAAGCATTCATCGCAATTTGGAAGATGTCTTCCGAGCTGTACTCGCTGACTGCCTTCTCGATATTTGCGTAGCGCTTGTCCAGCGTTTTGCGAATGTCTGCAGGCTGCTTGCCTGCCAACTTCAAGCGCAGCCAATCGTTGCGCACTGAGTTCGTCCACAGCGTGTCGAGTTCTGCATTAGACGCAGCCCACGGTGCTTTCTCGCGGTCAAACTCAACGCGGTCGTGGCCGCTGAAATCGAAGATGTCTTTGTTCAACAAGGCACGCGCAAATCGTGAGCGCTCTTTGACGCGCTTGCGATAGGTATCGAACACAGCGAAGGGGCGCTTGAAATCGCCCGCCTTGATGTCGTCATCCAACTGCGATTGTTGGGCGTTAAAGCTCGCCACATCTGCGGCGGTCAAAAACATCTTGGCGCCGTCGAGGGATTCTAGATAGCGCTTGGCGATATCTGCAGCGAGTGCATCGTCTAGCGCACGCGGGCGATACGCGTAGTTGCTATCAGATAGAACGCCGTAAACCGTCTTCGCCGTTTCACGCTGATCGACATTTTGAACCAGTGCACCGGTGGGCTTCTTGTCGCTGCGCGTCGTCACCGCTGCAGGTGTTGCAACTTGTGCGAGCTGGACCGTCGGCGCGGGCGCCAGTGTTTGAACGTCGTGCTGCGTCAAGACGGCGGCGCCCAAAACCAATGGCACGGCCCAAACGGCAATCAATACACTACTGCGCTTCTTCATATTTCCTCGATGGCGACGACGCACGCTTACATGTATTGACACATGAAAGCGTCGGAAGTTTCAAATAGATCGTAGGACCCGGTTCAGTCAGGCCTTGTGAAGCTCGGCGGCCTGGCGGTCGGCATGGTAGCTGGATCGCACCATCGGGCCGGACGCCGTGTTGGTGAAGCCCAGTTCGTTACCGAAGGCCTCCAACGCTGCAAATTCTTCAGGCGTCCAATAGCGCAAGACCGGATGGTGCGCAGGTGAGGGCTGCAGGTACTGACCGATGGTGACCATGTCGACATCGTGCGCGCGCAAGTCACGCAAGGTGGCATGCACTTGTTGCAGATCTTCGCCGAGGCCGAGCATGATCCCGGACTTGGTGGCAATCGTCGGATGCTGTGCCTTGAAGGCTTGCAGCAGTCGCAGCGACCACGCGTAGTCCGCGCCCGGGCGCACGTTCTTGTACAAGTCCGGCACGGTTTCGATGTTGTGATTGAAGACATCTGGCGGGGATTCGGCCAGGATCTCGAGTGCGCGCTCCATGCGCCCTTTACCACGAAAATCCGGCGTCAAGATTTCAATCTTGATATTGGGCGACAACGCACGAGTTTCTCGGATGCAGTCAACGAAATGTTGTGCGCCGCCGTCACGCAAATCATCGCGATCCACGCTGGTGATCACGACATATTTCAAACCCATGTCAGCGATGGTTTGCGCTAAACGTTTGGGCTCATCGAGATCCAACGGCTTCGGGCGACCGTGTGCCACATCGCAGAAGCTACAGCGACGCGTGCAAACATCACCCATGACCATGAACGTCGCGGTGCCGTGACTGAAGCACTCGTGGATGTTGGGGCAGCTTGCGTCTTCACACACCGTCACCAAGCGATTTTCGCGCAAGCGGTTTTTCAACTGCTGCACCGAATTGCCCGAAGGAATGCGAACGCGAATCCAGGACGGCTTTCTGAGCACCGGCGCATCAACGAATTGCACCGGCGAGCGGCCGATTTTGTCTTGCGCGACTTGTTTCACGCCCGGAATCAAACTGTCCGGACCGTCTTCGAGGACTGCGGGAATACTACGTGGCGTTTCACTCATACGCCTATTATCGCACTGCTTCACCCGCGGCGAACTGGGTGCGACCGGCGGCTAATGCAGCCAGATCAGGGGCCTCCGCAGGCGTGAGTTGCAGGCCGAATTGTCGTGCCAGCTCGCCCAAAAGCACCGGCGTCACGTCTTCCATGCGACTGGGACCGCCCAAATCAAACATCGAGACGACCTCGAGCCCGGCATACCCACAGGGATTGATCCGGTGGAAGGGCGACAGATCCATATTGATGTTGAACGCCAGTCCGTGGAAGGTGCAGCCGTGGCGCACACGAATCCCCAAGGCCGCAACCTTGGCGTCATTCACATAAACGCCGGGCGCACCTTGGCGTCGTGCCGCGCCTATATTCCATTCGCCCAAGGTGTCGATGATCGCCTGTTCGATCTTGCACACGTAATCGCGCACGCCGATGTCCAAACGCGGCAAGTTAAGCAAGGGGTAGACCACGATTTGACCGGGCCCGTGATACGTCACTTGCCCGCCGCGATCGACATGCACAACCGGTATGTCACCCGGCATCAACACATGCTCGGGCTTACCCGCTTGCCCCAGCGTAAACACAGGGTCGTGTTCGACGACCCACAGTTCATCTGGCGTGTCTTTATCGCGCTGATCGGTAAGCCCCTGCATTGCGCGCCAGACCGGCACGTAACTTTGCCGGCCCAGTTGTCTTACATACGCGCGACGCCTATCGCTTAGATCGTCCACTTCACTTCCGGATGGTCACGCAAGGCGGCGTGCGCCGCATCGTACTGCGCACGCGTTTCTGCACGAAAACTGAGTTTCACCGAGACGTACTTTCCACCGGACGAATCACGGCTGGAGACGGTCTCGCGCATCACTGCAATCCCTGCCCGCTCCAACAGCATTGGAATTTCTTCTTCCAAACCTGCGCCGGCAGGTCCCATCGCGGTGATCTCAAAATCCCCGGGGAACTGAAAACCGTGTTCGGGATTGTCAGATTCAATCGTCATTAGACCGACTTCCACCACAGCAACAAGGAATGCCACAAGCGCTTGAAGAAGCCCGCACGTTCAACATCTTGCATCGCCACCAGCGGTGCTTCTGCGACTTGCTTGCCGTCCAAGGTGACCTTCACCTTGCCGAGCACTTGACCCTTCTTGATCGGACCTTCCAACATTTGAGGAATATCCATCACCGGCTTCAAGGATTCGTAGCGACCGCGCGGCACAGAAATCACCATCGGCTCAGCAACGCCAATTTGCACTGTATCTGTTGCACCCTTCCACACTTTTTGCGTGGTGATGACTTTGCCAGGCTCATACAACTTGTGTGCTTCAAAGAAGCGGAAGCCCCAGTTCAACAAGGCTTGTGAATCAACGGCACGTTGCACTTCACTGCTGTCGCCCAAGATTACGCTGATCAAGCGTTGGTCGCCGCGCATGGCCGAGGCCATCAGGCAATAACCGGCTGCCGAATGGTGGCCCGTTTTGATGCCATCAACCGATGCATCACGCCACAACAGCAAGTTGCGGTTGGGCTGCGTGATCGGACCCACGGTGAATTCTTTAATCTTGTTGTACGAATACGCTTCCGGATAATCGTGAATCAACGCACGACCCAGCAAAGCCAAATCATGTGCACTCGATATATGACCCGGTGCGCTCAATCCCGTCGCATTTTCGAAATGGGTGTTCTTCATGCCAATGCGTTGTGCGTGGGCATTCATCAGTTGTGCGAAGGCTTGTTCACTGCCGGCGACGTGTTCTGCCAATGCAATCGCGGCATCGTTGCCTGATTGCACCACCATGCCCTTTTCCATTTGCTCAAGCGGTGCAGTCTTGTTCACTTCGAAGCCGCTATAGCTGCCATCGGTGCCCGCGCCGCCTGATTTCCAAGCGTTTTCCGTCATCATCACCGGATCCGTTGCTTTCAACTTGCCTTTGGCGAGTTCGGAGGCAATGACATAGCTCGTCATCACTTTGGTGATGCTGGCCGGTTCCAACTGGGCGTCGATATTTTCGCCTGCCAGCACTTGGCCCGTGGCGTAATCCAACAAGATCCATGCCTTGGACACTTTTGGTGCCGGTGCCGGCGGAATCGGCAAAGCGCCCGTCGCCACCGCAGACGGCGCAGCAGGTGTCGGCACAGGCGCGGCGGTCTGCTGCGCTTGTGCAATGCCCAAGGTCAGGGTGAGTGCCGCAGTCAATACAAGTTTATTCATGAGGGTTGATTGTCTTCCAATTGAATTAGTCGCGAACAATCGCAGGTTGGCCAAAGCCTAAGCCCGCGATGCTCGAAGAAAGTTTGGCGGCGTCACCTTCCGCTACCGGCCCAACGCGCAAACGCCACACTTGTTTGCCGTTCACTTGGGCTGCGACCAGACGAGAGTTTTGAATGCCTGCAGATTTCAAAACGTCCAATGCATGTTCTGCATTTTGCTGGCTGGCGAAACTCGCCACTTGCAAGGTGTGGGTGGAATCGACGTGCTTCGGCGCCGTCGTCGAAGGCACTTCCGGTGCGAGTGCTTTAGTCACCCGCGGCGGTGTTGCTTCGGGCATCGTGGTCACCGCCTTGTCGGGCTTGCCCGGTTTGCCGGTCGCAATGCGAACCCGACGTGCAGCCAACCAGCGATCGAACTCATCTGCCGTCATCGGGCGGCCATTTTGCTTCATGTCAAAGCGGTATTCGCCTTTGCCGGCCGCCACCGAATTTTGCAGGGCAATGCCTTCCGGCTTGTTGTCTGACGCAATTTCCGACGCCAATGCTTTGCGTGCTTCCGGATCTTTGCGTGCCGCTTTGGCCTTCGCCAACACGGCATCGGTATCGTCGGCGTCCTCAGGTGACAATGCTTCAACGCGCACACGCGCCGTCCCCTGTCTGCGATAGTCGAGCTTCACCGCGGCGGCGTAGCTGAGGTCAATGATTCTGTTTGAATGAAATGGCCCGCGATCGTTGACGCGCACAATGACCGATTTGCCGTTGTCTAGATTCGTGACGCGTGCATAGCTCGGTAACGGCAAGCTGCGATGTGCCGCGGTAAACGCATACATGTCGTAGATATCGCCATTCGATGTTTTACGGCCATGAAACTTTTTGCCGTAGTACGACGCGTTACCCGTTTCGTCGTAGCCTTCATGGTCATCGAGGACGCGATACCTTTTGCCGAGGACGGTGTAGTCCTTGTTGCCGCTTCGGGACCTGGGCTCATTCTTAACGACAGGCTCCGGAATGGCATCGACATCCGGAATCTCATCCGGCACAGAATCTTTTTCATTCGGCGCATATAAGCCACCCGCGACATAGTTGCCGCGCTTGGACGGATCTTCTGCGGCAGGCGCATAGGGCGATGTTTTGCCCTTGGACGACGCAACAGGTTTATGGGTGGGCGTGTGCTTGGACTCGCCGACTTTGCTGCCCGCGGTGTCATTCTTCTTGGGCGCTGTACTACACGCGGCCAACAAGACGACGGAACACGCGACTAGCCACCTCATGCGCCCGGCACCGGTGTGCCCGCGATTTCTTGCGACAGCTGATACACCGCAGCCGCATACATCGGCGACTTGTTGTATTTGGTGATCGCGACGAAATTGCGGAAGGCCATCCAATACTCGGTACCGTTCGCGCCTTCGAACGTAATGATCGTCGCAGGTTCATCGCTCGGCACGGATTGCAGCGGACGCCACCCCATTTGCGCTAGCGATTGCTGCGAATACATGCGGTCGACGCCGTTTTGCGGATTGAAGGCCTGTGCACCTGCCGATCGTGTGGCGCGCACCATGACGGGACGACCCGGTACCCATTGGCCGCGACCAATGAAATAGTTGGCAATCGACGGAATAACATCGTCGAGATCGGTCAGCAGATCGCGCTTGCCGTCATTGTCGCCGTCGACGGCAAATTCACGGTAGCTCGAAGGCATGAACTGCCCCCAGCCCATGGCACCGGCATAACTGCCCTTCAGCTGCGTCGCATCCATGTGCGATTCGCCTTCCAAGGCAAACACTTGTGCCAATTCATCACGGAAGAACGCTTCGCGCGCGTTTTCACGTGCAATCTTTTCCGGAAGGTTGGTCCGCGGATAACGGAACGCCAAGGTATACAGCGCATCAATCACGCGATACTTGCCCATGTTGCTGCCGTAACCGGTTTCAACACCCGTGATCGCCGTGATGATTTCTTTCGGCACACCGTACTTGGCTTGCGCGCCAGACAACAACACCGCATTGTCTGCCATGAACTTCTTGCCACCTTCAATGCGCGACGGCACGATAAAAATCGGCCGGTAGTCGCGCCACTGCTTCGTGCCTTCTGCGGGGCGCGACATGGCCGTAATGATGCTGTCTTTGATTTCCGCCGTTGCGAGCACCGTGCGCACACGCTGTGCATCAACGCCGTACTTGGATTGCGTATCAAGTGCGAAGGCTTCGCGTGCTGCCACCAAATCCGGTACCGGACCGGTCGGTGTTTCAGTGTTGGTCACTACCGGCGCAACCGGCGGCGGTGGCAACTGCGGCTGCGGTGTCGAGGTTTTTTGAGTCGCGCAACTGGCCAAAAAAGCGGTTGCACAAATAAAGAGTATGCGTCGTGTCATTTTTCTCTGGGGGCTCACGGCGTAGAGGACATCAAATCATTTAACGAATGCGCGTTTGTGAATGGGCATGAACCGACATCACCATACCCATGCCGGTGAGCAGCACCACAGCTGAGGTGCCGCCGTATGAAAGCAGTGGCATCGGCACGCCCACGACAGGCAACATGCCGGCGATCATGCCGCCATTCACCATCACATACACAAACATCGAGAGACCAAACGTTCCCGCGAGCAACCGCGAAAACGTGTCGCGTGCTTCCACAGCGATCCAAAGACAGCGTGCAATCACCAACAAATAGAGTGTAAACGCGAGCGCTACACCGATCCAACCGAACTCTTCGCTCAAGACAGAGAACAGAAAGTCCGTAGTGTGTTCTGGCAAGTAATCAAGATGCGATTGCGAACCCTGCCCCCAGCCTTTGCCCGTCCATCCGCCCGAGCCGATCGCAATCTTGGATTGCGTGATATTCCAACCCGAGCCCAACTTGTCCATTTCCGGATGCAAGAAGTTCAAGATGCGGTCTTTTTGGTATGAGCGCAGAAAAAACATCCAGGCGATGGGCGCACTGACCGCAACACCGCCGACTGCAGCGCCAAACCACCACCATGGCAAGCCGGCAAGAAACAGCGTAAACACAGCGCTGGCCGTAATCAGCATGGCCGTGCCGAAGTCCGGTTGCAACAAAATCAAGCCGACGGGCAGGCCCACCACGACGCCGGCAGTCAGCACGGTGCGTAAGCGCGGCGGAAGCACGGCATCGTGCAAGCACCAAGCCAACATGAGCGGCAAGCTGAGCTTTATCAGCTCTGACGGTTGGAAATAGAACACACCCAAGTTGATCCACAAATTGCCGTGACGACCTTGCCCGATCAACAGCACAGCAACCAATGGCAACAAGGTGAGGACGTAGAGATACGGCGCAATCGAACGCAAAAACGGGGGCGTCATGCGCGAAAAAATCCACATCAAGCCCAAGCCAATGACAAAGCGCGAGCCTTGCGAGATCACCATGCGCGTGCTGTGATCACCTGCGCTAAACAAAGTGACCAAACCGAAAATCATCAAGCCCACTAAAGGCACCAACAACGCTAGATCAATCGTGCGCAGAAAACGCTGTACATGCCGCGCAACGAGTAAGAGCAGCGGATTCATGGCCCGCCTCCGCTGACTGAGCCCTGCACATCTGCGAATCGTGGATCCGTGGCGGGTGTAATGGTGACTTTGTTGTTGGGATCAATGCGGGAGCCATCCGGCATCACGCCGTTGATCCATGCATCCATCACCTTGCGAACAATCGGTGCGGCTGTGTCAGCGCCATAACCGCCGCCTTCGACCGCAACAACGACTGCAATCGTCGGGTTGTTTGCTGGTGCATAGGCCTCAAACAAGGCGCGATGCCGCAAATGCATGGGTAAGCTACGCGGATTCACAGCTGCATTGCCCCGTCGACTCACCACCTGTGCCGTACCTGTCTTACTTGCGATCAGATACGTGAGTCCAGAACGAATATTGGTGGCAGTGCCATGTCCGTGCACGGTGCCAATCATGCCTTCGCGGATCACTTGCAGGTTGGATGGGCTGGTGCTGATACGAACGGGTTCGGTCAAAGGCGTCTCAACCCACTGCGCGGTGGGCCCGCTGCGGGTTTCTTTTACAAAATGCGGGCGACGCAAATAGCCGCCATTTGCCAATGCACCTAAGGCTTGCACGAGCTGAAGCGGGGTCACCTTCCATAGACCTTGGCCGATACTCGCGTTCACCGTTTCAAACGGATACCAGCGACGGTCGCCTTTCATGTTGTTGCGCTTCCATTCGGGTGACGGCAAGATGCCGGCGATTTCGCCCGAGAGATCTACACCGGTTGGCTTACCAAACCCGTACAGATCAAAGTACTTCACCATCTTGTCGATGCCCATATCGAGCGACAACTTGTAGTAATACGTGTTGACCGACTCGTAGATGGATTTGCGCACATCGGTGAGGCCATGTCCGCCGCGATGGGAATCGCCGAATCCGCGACGACTGCCAGGCAAATAGAACATCCCCGTCGACATCACCGTATCTGACGGCGTGCGTGTACCGCTGTCTAATCCTGCCAACGCAAGAAAGGGTTTGATCGTTGAGCCCGGCGCCACCCCGCCCAACACGGCGCGATTGAACTGCGGGCGCGATGGATTTTCTTGCAAGGCCTTGAAGTCTTCGTGCGAGATGCCATTGACGAAGAGATTCTCGTCGAACGAAGGCAGACTGACCATGGCGAGGATCTCTCCCGTGCGCGGGTCGACTGCAATACCGGTGCCTTCCAAGGTACCGAATGCTTCGACCATGGCGCGCTGCAAATCCAGATCGATCGACAGCTTCAAATCCTGGCCGGCACTCGCAGGTTCAGTGCCCAAAGAACGCAAGGGGCGGCCGTCCGCATTGGTTTCAATGCGCTCGTAGCCCACCTTGCCACGCAACGAATCTTCGTAATAGCGCTCTAGGCCGGACTTACCGACGTGACTGATCGCGCCTTCAAGATTGCCCAAGCGTTCTTTATCTTTTGCATCGACGCGACCGACATAGCCGATGACGTGCGTAAACAAATCGCCATAGGGATAGATGCGTCCGAAGTACGGCACCACATCCACCCCGGGGAATCGCCATCGATTCACCTCGAAAACGGAGATGTCCGCTTCAGTCAATTTGAGTTTAAGCGGCACGGGGCGATGTGAGCGCCCCGTTTCGCGCGCCTTCTTAAAGGCAGCGATTTCGTCTTCCGACAACGGCACGATGGTGGCGAGTTGCTTCAGCAAGGTGTCGATGTCGCCGGCTTCTTCCGGCATCACATCCAAACGGAACTCAGGGACGTTGTCCGCCAATACACGCCCCTTGCGATCAAGGATCAACCCGCGACCCGGCACGATGGGGCGTGGCTTGATGCGATTCGCCTCGGATTGCGCTGCATAGGTTTGGTGATCGAGAACCTGAAGCTTGAAGTACCAGCCCGCTAAGACGATCAAACATAAAGCGACGACTGCGAAACCCAAGAAGGCACGCCGACGAAATTGCTCTACTTCGAGCGAAGCGTTTTTGACCGGCCGGCGGCGCTCCCGAAGCACTTAGCGTTTCCTGAGTCGAATGGCATCAAGCAATGCAAACGTCGGCACCCACAGCACGGCCGTCACGATCACCGAGCCCCAGTAGTGCCATGGCGCGGCCAAACCATGCGTGGCGACATGCACCGCCGCGGCAACGATTCGGTCATTGATGAGCAATGCAGCCAGCACCAACGTCTGCTGCCAGCCCGGATAGAAATTGAAACGTGCGCGGAATCGTCCAAGCAAGAACGTAAAGACGACCAAGCGCAATGCGTATTCGCCAAGGACCGTCCCTACAACCAGATCCATCAACACGCCGAAGACAAACGCGACACCCAGGCCCACGCGTTCCGGCTCTTCAATCGTCCAGAACGCGATAACCAAGAACAGCCACAAGGGTCGGTACGGCAAGAGCACGGCGGGCATCGGCAAGATCGCCAAGACCAACGCGACCGACAAAGACACAAAAATCAGCAAGAACCGATTGCCGCGAATCATGGCGCGGTCTCCGTCGCTGGCGGATTCGCTGCGGGCGATTTAGGTGAAATCGGCACGTTCTTCGGCAGCATCGCCTCTGCCGGAATTTGCACATTGACCGTATTGACCTGCGCCGGTGTCGTGCGCACAGGCACCAATACCGTGTTGAGCAACAACACATCGCGGCCGCGATCCATCAACGCAGCGGGTTTCAAATCCCCTTCAACAAACGCGCGCGACACATCAGGATGCAAACGCGTGACTGTGCCGACTGGAAAGCCCGGCGGAAAACGTCCGCCAATGCCCGAGGTTTGCACCACGTCGCCGACTTTGATGTCGGCTGATCTTGGAATATTCGCCAAAGTGAGATGGTCCGCGCGACCGTAGACAATCAATCGCATGCCCGTGCGAACCACTTGCACTGGTACCGCATGATCTGGATCGGTCAACAACAACACTGAGGCCGTCGTTGGTTTCACTTCCGTCACTTGGCCTAACAAACCACCTGCGTCGATGACCGGCTGTCCCACACGCACACCTTGATTCGCACCAATGTCGAGCATCAAGCGTTGACGTGTCGGATCCAAATCAACATCAAGGATTGGTGCCAATTGCACACTGAACTTTTCTTCTTGTGCCACACCAAGCAACGCACGCAAGCGGGTGTTCTCAGCTTCGGCTGACGCCAAACGCGCGACGCGCGCGCTGCTGATCAGCAAAGCATTGCGCAAGCCCGCGTTGTCTTTCACCAACTGTTCGCGAGACACGGCATTTTCGCGCGCGGCTTTACCTAAGCGCGCCGGTGTGCCCGCAATCTTCCAAAGGGGTTGAATCAAGAATTCCGCTTGTGAACGTACGATCCGCAACCAACCGCCTTGATGGTCGGCTGCGATCAGCGCGATGCAGACCGCAAACCAAGCCAGTAGGCGCAGGGTTTCTGCGATGTTTTCAGTATCGTTCGAATCCGGGCCGGCGTACGAAGACACGCCGCATCAATAGTTCGAGAAGAACTCATTACCGTGCATGTCGAGCAATTCAAGTGCTCGGCCGCCCCCGCGTGCCACACATGTCAATGGATCGTCCGCGACTTGCACGTGCAAACCTGTTTCTTCGCCCAAGAGTCGATCAAGATCGCGCAGCAACGCACCGCCACCCGTCAATACGATGCCGCGCTCGGCCACGTCCGCGCAGAGTTCCGGCGGCGTTTGTTCGAGTGCTTGCTTCACGCCCGCGACAATTTGTTGCAAGGGTTCGCGCAATGCATCGAGTACTTCGGTGGAGTTGATCGAAATCACCTTAGGCACGCCTTCCGACAAATTACGACCCGAGATTTCCATCGTGCGCATTTCTTCTTGCGGATAGGCGCAGCCGATTTCGATCTTGATGCGCTCTGCCGTGGCTTCACCAATCAACATGCCATGGTGACGACGCACGTACGCAATGATGGCGTCATCAAAACGATCACCGCCCACACGCACGGATTGCGCATAGACGATACCGTTCAATGCAATCACGGCCACTTCGGTGGTGCCGCCACCTACATCGATGACCATCGAACCGCGCGCCTCAGTGACCGGCATGCCGGCACCGATCGCGGCGGCCATGGGTTCTTCGATCAGCGACACATCACGTGCACCTGCTTCCAGCGCGGATTCTTTGATCGCGCGTTGTTCGACTTGGGTCGAACCACTCGGCACGCAAATCAGCACGCGCGGGCTCGGACGCAAGAAGCGGCTCTTGTGCACTTTGCGAATGAAATGCTTGAGCATTTCTTCGGTATAGGTGAAGTCAGCAATCACGCCGTCTTTCATCGGGCGGATGGTCGACAAGTTACCCGGTGTGCGGCCCAACATTTGTTTGGCGTCGGAACCGACTGCTGCAACCGAACGGGCGCTGCCCTGACCGCGATCTTGGCGCACCGCGACGACCGAAGGTTCATTCAATACGATGCCCTGGCCGCGCACGTAAATCAGGGTGTTGGCCGTGCCCAAATCGATGGACAGGTCATTTGAAAACATACCGCGCAGCTTTTTGAACATCGTTTGGGGGCTCTGGGAACGGGAGGGGAAACCAAGCGATAAATGCTAACAAAAAAGCGGCGCGCTGATGTTGTAAATTCGTTGCCACTTCGGCGCAGATTGGCACAAAACGGCGCGTTTGGTTACGCTATGCACGATTGCCAAGACTCTTTGATCGGACACGATGTCTACACTTATCTGCGGCTCGCTTGCATACGACACCATCATGGTGTTCCCGGACCAGTTCAAGAACCACATCCTGCCGGACAAAGTGCACATTCTGAATGTGTCGTTTTTGGTGCCGCGTATGCGCCGCGAATTTGGCGGCTGTGCCGGCAATATTGCGTACAACCTAAAGCTTTTGGGCGGCAAACCCGTGCCCATGGCGACCGTGGGCGAGGATTTCGGCCCCTATCGTGCCTATTTCCAGGCCTTGGACATCCCGATGCACTGCGTGCGCGAGATGCAGGGGACGTTCACGCCCCAAGCCTTCATCACCACCGATCACGACAACAACCAGATCACCGCCTTCCATCCGGGCGCGATGATGTTCAGCTACGAAAACCACGTGAAAGATGTGCCCGGCATCACACTTGGGATCGTGGCACCGGACGGACGCGACGGCATGCTGCAGAACGCGCGCGAGTTCCACGCTGCGGGCATCCCCTTCATTTTTGACCCCGGCCAAGCCATGCCGTTGTTCAATGGCGAGGAATTCCGCGAGTTCATTGAATTGGCGGATTACGTGATCACCAACGATTACGAATCCAATTTGCTGCAAAACCGCACGGGCTGGGACGAAGCGACGATCTCGTCGAAGGTCAAGGCCTACATCACCACCCGCGGCCCGAAAGGGGTCGATATTCACGTCGGTGGCGAGACCATCCATGCGCCGCCCGCCGTTGAAAAGGCCGTCGTCGATCCGACCGGCTGTGGCGATGCCTTCCGTGCCGGCCTGATCTTCGGGTTGGAAAAGGGCTACGACTGGCCGACCATCGGCCGCATCGGCAACCTGATGGGTGCGTTGAAAGTGAGCCATCCGGGTACACAGAATCAGCGCTTCACCTATGCAGAATTTGCAGCGGAGTTCGAACGGCAGTACGGCTACGCGCTGTAAGCGAGGCGTAACGCGTCTGTCTGACTGCGCGCCAAAACTGAATCTTTCGTGGATGGCGCTCACGCAAGAGCGCCCATGTTCATGTGCACCTGCATAGCCTTGGGGCGTTACTTGCGCAGAGGATGCAACCATGAAACTTCTAAAACCCGTGCTCGTCAGCGCTGCAGCACTCGTCGTGTCTTTGGCAATGTCGCCTGTGATGGCGCAAAGCACGCCTGCGGGACAAGTGCGCAGCATCAAAGAAAACGTCAAGCAAGATGCGCATAGCGTTTCCAGCAATATCAAGCAGGATTGGCGCGACCTAAGAAGCGGCAATCTCAAGTCTGCACATGCGCGCCACAAACGCGTGATCAGCCGGGATCATCAGCGCCATAAACGCGCAATTCGTCGATCGCACGAGCGGCGTATGACGGCGGCGCAGTGCCTAGTTCGCTATGGCAAGTTTGATTGTCAGCGCCGCGGATACCGATACTCGCGCAGCTAACGGCTCACACAAGCGCTGGTTTTTCTAATCGTTCTCTTCGACAGGGCAAGCAAACGCCTTGCTATAGAAACCCGAAGGGTCGAAGCAACAGACCCGCTTCTTCCCGTTCTCGAGCATGTCAATCGCATTTGCCGCGCGTTCGCGCTTGGTGGCGTCTTGCTTGGCGGACGCCATCCAATGGACCCAATCAATCTTAGCCAGCGTGGTGGTCGCATCCCAAGTCGCCTGTGCGGACGGACTCTTTTTCAGTAGCGCCGCAAAGTCTTTGGGAAGCGTCGGATCTGGCTGCTTCTCAAGTGTGCTCAGCGTAAACCCCGCGCTTGCCTCAGTTGAAAGCTTCTCGCCTTTCACGACACGCGGCGGAAGGACAAACCAGTGGCCAAGTTTTCCGTCGGGCTCCATCAGCGCATCGAAGCTGCTGTCGCCGATGCCGATGCGCGCCGTCATTCTGCCGCGACGCAAATGGGATTTGCTGAGCTCGGGCGGCACCTTGGCAAAAGAGAAAGCCTTCCCTTCTGCTTCGAAAACGGGACTGCTAAAAGTAGCGGGCGGGTGCTTGGCAGACATTCAATCATCTCCCCAAATAACTTAGCGCCAGTTTGGCATCCGATCCGGATCAAGCCCACCCGATTCGAACGTGGCGGTATGCATCCCTGAGCCTTTGATCGGCAATTCAATTTTTATGATGCGCGAATCCTTGAACAGCTTCCACAGCTTCGGCTGATCGTTGATAAACATGGAAATCGCCTCAGTCGTATCCGGACGTTGTCCCGGGATGACGTACGCCTTCTCATCAGCCGTGACTTTCAACTGACAGCCCTTCCAGCAATCAAAATCGGCGCGATCAAGAATCACGTACGCACTGCTGCCCCACTCGGGATGGTCACGAAAAATCAACAGCACCGATGAACGTCCATCCGGCGTGTCGACTTTTTCTTTTGCGTACATCGCGGCAGTGATTTGCTCGCCTGTCTTTTCCGGATTGCGCTGATAGTCCCACAGCGCGGCCACGCGGCGGTCTTCGCGTTTGATATCAGACTTCGCTTTAAGCGCGTCGTAATCCGCAAGGACGGCTGCTTCTGCTTTCGTACCCGCGTAGTCGAATCGCAAGGTGTCCGCTTGCACACGCGCAGTTTCCCAGTCTTGGCCGGTCATGGCAGCTTTGTAGCGTTCAAGAATGGGGGCTGCCGCTGCCTCGCGTTGTTGCGCGAGCGCGGCCGCCTCGGCCTTTTCATCCTTGCAGCCGGCGAGGGCTGCAAGGATCGTGAGTGCGAGAAAAACCCGCTTCATTACTTCGTTGTGCCCTTCTCAGCGTCGGCAATCACGCTTTCGACGCTGCCCGTGGTGATCGGGTGGTAGCCCGGCTTGGCTTTGGCGAACACTTCTTTTGCAAACGCCAAACCGTCTGGCGTTTTCACCAATGCACCATAGGTCGGCATGATCAATTTACGGCGACCCACGCGTTCCAAGAATTTAGCGATCTCAGGACGCGCCACGGTGTAATTGTTCTTCACGGTTAGCGGATACCAACGCATGGCGATTTCGCCATTCGGTGTGCCGGTGAATTTGTATGCAGCGTCCAAAGCCTTGAGCTGTTCTTCAGACATCGTGTCTGGCAAGCCTTCGACGAAGTGCACCCATTCTTGTGTGCTCCATTTCGACGTTGCCACCTTGTCAGGCAAGGTCTTGCTGTCGATCCACGCCGTACGTGCCTTGTCGACCGCGTCGAACTTCGCGGAATCCGTCTTCGGCGCGTCTGCCGGAATACCCGGCTCATACAACCATTGATCGACCTGCGCCATGGTGACCTTACCCGGGTGCTTGTCGATCAAGTTTTCCTGCAAGTACTTGCGGAAGGTGGACGTCGGGATGCTTTGGAAAGCAAAGTGATCGAAGTAGCCCCGCAAGAACGGATCAAACACTTCGCGTCCGTAAGCCTTTTCGAGGTACTGCATGAACCAGGCACCCTTCGTATAAACCGTTGCGCTGGACGAACCATCCGGATCCGCCAAGGTGCCGGGCTTCAACGACAAGCGTTGCAGCGCCGGATCGAGCGTCTTGTATTCCTTGGTCAGCTCGTCACGGTCGATCTTGTTTTCCATATCCTTGGCATCGATGCCATACAGATCTTCAGTGATGCGGCTCTGCACATAGGTGGTGAGGCCTTCGTTCAACCAAGAATCCTTGTCGGTCGCAAAGGTCACCAGATTTCCTGACCAGCTATGCGCCAATTCATGCGCAATCAACGACACCAGCGACTTGTCGCCCACGATGACGGTAGGCGTCGCAAAGGTGATGCGCGGATTTTCCATACCGCCATAAGGGAAGGACGGCGGCAGCACGAGCATGTCGTAACGGTCCCAACGGTATTTGCCATACAGTTTTTCGGCCGTGACGATCATCTTTTCGGTGTCAGCGAATTCAGCCGTGGCCTTGTTGACCATGGCCGGCTCTGCCCACACGCCACTGCGCTCGCTGATCGGCTTGAACACCAAATCGCCTGCGGCAATCGCCATCAAGTAAGACGGAATCTTTTGCGGCATCTTGAAGGTGTAATCACCGTCACGTGCGGCCTTCGGATCGTTGTCGGCGCTCATCAACACCATCGTGTCTTTCGGGCTGGTGACATGTGCCGTGTAGGTAAAGCGAATCATCGGCGTGTCTTGCAAAGGCACCCACGAACGCGCGTGGATTTGTTGCGATTGGCTGAACATGAAGGGCGTCTTCTTGCCTTCCGTCATCGATGGCTCGAGCCATTGCAGGCCAGATGCGTTCGGCGACGTTGCATAAGTGATACGCACCTTCGCGGGCCGGTTCGGCGTTTCAATCGTGAGCTTGCTGCCAAGAATCTTGTCGGCGGCATCCAATTTGAACTTCAGCGGTGCCCATGCGCCATTGGCGTCTTCGCCTTCGACCTTTTGAATGTCGAGGTCACGGGTATCCAAGGTCAGTTCGGTGGCGCTCTTGTCGACCCAGTTCAAACCCAGGGTCGCGGTACCGCTCAAAATCTTCTTGCTGAAATCGATCGCGAGATCCAGTGCCACATCCTGTGTCTGCACTTTGTCCGGCTGCGCATACGAATGTTCGTCGACGACCTTGTCGGCGGCGACTGAATCGGACTTAACTGCAGCAGTGTCCGAAGCCGACGCATTGGCGGCTGCATTTGAGGTTTTGTTGTCAGGGCAGCCTGCAAGCAAAACACTGGCAACGGACAGGGCAATCAAACTGGGACGCATGGGACGACACCTCGACGATGGGGAAACCCCGAGTGTAACCTCCGCGGTGTGACCTCCCCTGACATTGGTCACGACACCTTTGGCACATTCATTCAAAAAGCGTTAGCGGCACGCTATGCCGAAATTAACCAAAGACACGCGCCATGAAGCTGCCACGACGCCACGTACTCGCCCTCGCCCTCGCCTTGGCCGCCTCTCCCGTTTGGGCGCAGCAAGTGAATGGCAACGCCATTCCGTCCATCACCACCGAGCCCACCATTGACGGTGTGATCAACGAGGAAGAGTGGAAAGACGCGCTGCCGATTTCCTTGAACTATGAAATCAGTCCGGGTGACAACAACACCCCGACCACCGCAACGCATGTCCGCGTTGCGCACACCCAAGATGCGTTCTTGGTGTCATTCATCGCCGAGGACCCGAACCCGAAGGAAATCCGCGCGCACTTGCGCGACCGTGACCAGTCTTATCGCGACGACTTCGTCGGCATGATGATGGACACCTTCAACGACCAACGCCGTGCTTACGAATTCTTCGTCAATCCGCTCGGCGTGCAAATGGACTTGATCAAAGAAGAAGTCACCGGCAACGAAGATGACAGCTGGGATGGTCTATGGACGAGTGCGGGCCGCATCACCGAGCGCGGTTATGAGGTTGAAATTCGCATTCCGTTCTCAACCTTACGCTTTAACAACACCGATTCAACACGCACTTGGGGCATTAGCTTCTTCCGGGCACGTCCGCGCGACAAGCGCTATCAGATCGCCAATCAAAAAGTGAGCCGCGACGCAAACTGTTTCTTGTGCACATTTGAAAAGTACGAAGGCTTTCAAGGCGCGAAGCAAGGCCGCAATCTGTTGATCGTGCCAACGGTCACCACGACGAATGTTGAAACGCGCAGCCCGGCCGATCGCAAATGGACGGGTGAAGGCGTGGATATTTCGCCGGGCTTGGACGTGGCTTGGGCGCCGACGACCAACCTCACCTTGAACTTGACCGTGAACCCCGACTTCTCACAAGTGGAATCGGATTCGTCGCAGATCGATTTGAGCAGCAACTTCGCTTTGTACCAGCAAGAAAAGCGCCCCTTTTTCTTGGAAGGCGCTGACTATTTCAATTTCCCATTCCAAGTGTTGTACACCCGTCAGATTGCGAATCCCGATGCAGGCATTCGTCTGACCGGCCGCAGCGGCGCGGGCACCTTCGCCGGTTTGCTTGCGCGTGATGCCACTACACAGTTGTTGTTGCCGGGCCCGTTGGGCTCCAACTTCACCGTGATGGATCAGAAGTCGAATGTGTTTGCCGGTCGCTATCGCTACGACTTCAGTAAAGAACTGAGCGTCGGCTTGATCAGTACCGCGCGCACTGGCACCGATTACAGCAACGTCGTCGTCGGCTCGGATTTCAACTATCAGAAAGGCCCGCACACCTTCAGTGGTGAGGTCATGCGCAGCAGCTCGAAGTACCCGGTCTCTCTCGGACTCCCGGAGCAAGAACCGGCAGGCAACGTGTACTCATTGGGCTATAGCTTTAATAACCGCAACTACGGCTTTAACACCTACTACACGAAGATCGACCCCGGCTTCCGCGCGGACCTCGGCTTCATTGGTCAGGTCGGCTACGAGAAAGGTTTGGTGGGCGGCAGCCGTGCCTGGTATCGCGACGGCAAGAAGATTCACAAGATCAGGCTCTCGGGTGACTATGACGTCACCTATCGCTACGACGGACAGATGTTGGAAAGCGAGTGGGAGTTGAACCTTAACTTCAATGGTCCGATGCAAAGTAGCTTCGGCGTCGTACCGCTGGTACGCAAGCGCTACTGGAACGGCCAGATGTTCAACGAGAACTATCTTCGTCTGTTGGCAAGCTTCATTCCCGGCCCTTGGTTGGAAATCGGCGGCAATGTGTCCAATGGACGTTCGATTGACTTGGCGGCCTCACGCATCGGGCGCGCCACCATTTCGGAACTCTGGGGCACAGCGGCAATCGGCCAAGGCTGGATGTTCAACTTCTCGGTCTACAACCAAACCTTGCGTCGTGATGGTGGCAAGGCGTTCTCGGCGAGCTCTTATGACGGCACGCTGAGCTGGCAGATCGATCCGAAGCAACGCGTTCGCTTGTCGATGCAAGGCAATCAAGTGGACCGTGAGCCGGCCTTGTATCCCTTCCCGATTCAGCGCCATTCGCGCAACTTGGCCGCCCAGTTGATCTATTCGTACAAGGTCAACCCACGCACCGCGCTGTTCATTGGCGGCGCCACGGGAGGCTACGTGAGCGACAAGCAGAGCACCTTGTTCCAAGATTCGCGCGGCGTGTTCATGAAGTTCAGCTACGCCTGGGCACCGGAGTTCTGAGGCATAGGGGTGCGATAATGCCCCTATGAACGAATCCAACAGCAACGACACCACACACTTCGGCTTCCGCGACGTCCCTAAGGGCGAGAAGCAGAAATTGGTCGGCCGCGTATTCTCGTCGGTCGCCGACAGCTACGACCTCATGAATGATTTGATGTCACTCGGCATTCATCGGGTTTGGAAACGCTACTTCGTTGCCACCGCTTCCGTGTCGAAGGGTGATCGCGTGCTGGACCTCGCAGGTGGCACCGGCGATATCGCTGCGCTGCTGAAAGACCGCGTCGGTAGCGAAGGTGAAATCGTCTTGGGCGATATCAACGGCGCGATGCTTCGCGTGGGTCGTGACCGTATGACCAATCGCGGCAATGTGCGTGGGTTTGAATACGTGCAAATGAACGCAGAAAACCTGCCGTTTCCAGACAACAGCTTTGATCTGGTCACGATCGCGTTTGGTCTGCGCAACGTCACGGAGAAAGAAGCGGCGTTGAAAGAAATGCATCGCGTGCTGAAAGTCGGCGGGCAAGCACGTGTGCTTGAGTTCTCCGAAGTCACCGCTGAGTGGTTCAAGCCCATCTATGACTTCCATTCGTTCAAGATTCTGCCGCGCCTTGGCAAGCTATTTGCGAACGATGCGGAAAGCTACCAGTACCTGGCCGAGTCGATTCGCAAGCATCCGTCGCAGGCCGTGCTTGAAGGCATGATGACCGACGCCGGTTTTGCGCGTTGCGACTACCGCAACCTGTCTGGCGGCATCGTCGCCATCCATACCGGCTACAAGGTCTGAGCATGAGTACCCCGAAAGACGACAAAGCGCTCACCTCTTTCCGTGAGAGCAAATGGCGCTATTCGCAGTTCGTGGTGCTCGGCCTGGTCGTCGCCCTCGTGGTGAAGTGGTTGTCCAGCATCGGCTGGGCAGCCTCGCTACTGATCGGGGCTGCCGTGGGCGCAGGCTATTACTGGTTGGAACGCCGCAGAGGCGTGATTTAAAGGATATAGCGACTCAAGTCCGGGTCCTGCACCAGTTCGCCCAGATGTGCATCGACGTAGGCGTGATCAATCACGAGTGCGCCGCCTTTGTCCGGGGCATCGAAGCTTAGCGTTTCGAGCAGACGTTCCAACACCGTATGCAAGCGACGTGCACCGATATTTTCTTGGCGTGCATTCACCGTCGCGGCAATTTCCGCGATGCGATCGATCGAATCTTCGCTAAACGTCAGGCTCACCGCTTCGGTGCGCATGAGTTCTACGTATTGTTTGGTCAATGCGGCTTTCGGTTCCGTCAGGATGCGTACGAAGTCTGCTTTTTCGAGCGGCTGCAGTTCAACACGGATCGGAAAGCGACCTTGCATTTCAGGGATGAGGTCGCTGGGCTTCGCCAAATGGAATGCGCCTGAAGCAATAAACAAGATGTGGTCAGTTTTGACCGGTCCGTACTTGGTGCTGACCGTTGAGCCTTCCACCAAGGGCAGCAAATCGCGCTGCACACCTTCACGGCTCACGTCTGCGCCCTGACCTTCACTGCGCTTCGCAACCTTGTCGATTTCGTCGATGAACACGATGCCGTTTTGCTCGCACGATTCAATTGCAGCTTCGCGGACATCATCTTCGTTGACCAAGGCCGCGGCTTCTTCGTCTTGCAAGACGACGCGCGCAGCTTTGACAGTCAACTTACGCTTCTGGGTTTTGCCGCCAGACATCTGCGAGAACATCGACCGCAGTTGCTGACCCATTTCCTCCATGCCGGGCGGCGCCATGATGTCGACGCCGACATTGAGCGTGGTTTCGATTTCGATCTCGCGTTCGTCCAATTCACCTGCGCGCAGTTGTTGACGCAATTTCCTGCGTGTGTCGTTGTCGATGGCCGACGGCTCGTGACTGGTGTCGACGTTTTGGAAGCCAAAACCGCCAGGCGCCGCACGTTTCGGTAGCAAGGCATCGAGTACACGGTCTTCCGCGCGTTCTTCTGCCTGCGTGCGCACGCGTTGTTTGGCCTGCTCGCGATACATCTTCACTGCGGTATCGGCGAGATCACGAATGATCTGCTCCACGTCTTTGCCGACATAACCCACTTCGGTGAAGCGCGTCGCTTCCACTTTGACGAAGGGCGCGTTTGCCAAGGTCGCCAAACGACGTGCAATTTCAGTTTTGCCCACGCCGGTCGGGCCGATCATGAGAATGTTCTTGGGCATCACTTCATGGCGCAGGGCATCGGGCAATTGCATCCGGCGCCAGCGATTACGCAGCGCAATCGCAACCGCGCGTTTGGCTTGTTGTTGACCGATGATGTGGCGATCGAGTTCTTGCACAATCTCGCGCGGAGTCATCGAAACGGTGTCCATGTCGAAGGGCTTTTTCATAAACGTCTGTGGCACCTAAATTAGTGGATCAGTCAGTCGGATAGCGCTTGCATCGCGAGCTCGAAGGAACGCACGCGCGCAGCGGGATCGTAAATATTTGCAGTCAGAATCAGTTCGTCCGGATGATGACGGGCGATCAATGATTCGATGCCTTCGCGTACTTGCGATTGGGTGCCGAGCACTGACACCGAAAGTGCTTGCTCCACACCGACGCGTTCTGCAGGTGACGCAAATGTGTTGAATGCCTCGGCGCTTTCAAGCGGCGGCGGCAATTTTCCAGGCTCACCCCGACGCAGTCGCGTAAAGGATTGCTGCACACTGGTGAAGAGTCGACGCGCTTCGGTTTCAGTGTCTGCGGCAACGACGTTCACCGCCAACATCACATGCGGCTTTTGCAAGCGCGCAGAGGGTTTGAATGTGCGGTGATAGATCGACAAGGCTTGATCCAACATCGCTGGCGCGAAGTGCGACGCAAATGCATAGGGCAAGCCCAAAGCCGCCGCAAGCTGTGCACCAAAGGTGCTTGAACCCAAGATCCAGGGTTCTACGTGTGCACCGGCACCTGGCACGGCTTGCACGGTTTGTCCGACACGCGCGGGCTCAAGCAAAGCCAGTAACTCTTGCACGTCTTGCGGAAACTCTTCCGCAGAGGCGTAGTAGCGACGGAGTGCCTTCGCTGCGGCGCCGTCTGTGCCTGGCGCACGCCCCAAGCCTAAATCGATCCGGCCGGGATACAAGGCATCCAAAGTGCCGAACTGTTCCGCCACTTGTAGCGGCGCATGATTGGGCAACATCACACCGCCCGAGCCCACACGAATCGTGCGCGTGTGCCCGGCGATGTGGCCGATCAAGATCGCGGTTGCTGCACTCGCGATGCCCGGCATGTTGTGGTGTTCCGCCAACCAATAGCGGCGATACCCGAGACGTTCAGCCGCCTGTGCCAGCGCGACAGAGTTTTGAAAGCTGTCAGTTGCGGTGGCACCTTCGGCGATCGGTGCCAAGTCCAACACCGACAACGGAATCAACGGCGTGTGCATTAGCTGCGACCCACTTCCGGCGCAATCGATTCAAGCGCTTCGTAGACCACATTGTCATTCGTGTAAATGCACACCGAACCTGCAATGTGCAGCGCTTCAGTGGCGATTGCGCGTGCATCCAAATCGGTATGTTTCATCAGTGCGCGGGCGGCGGATAAGGCATACATACCACCAGAGCCGATCGCAATAATGCCGTCTTCGGGTTCAATGACGTCGCCCGTGCCACTAATCACCAATGACGTTTCTTTGTCGGACACGGCGAGCAAGGCTTCGAGCTTTCCGAAGCGCCGTTCAGTGCGCCAGTCCTTCGCCATTTCAACTGCGGCACGCGTCAGTTGGCCGTGCTTCTGCAATTTGGCTTCGAACAGTTCAAACAATGTGAACGCATCGGCTGCGGCGCCGGCAAAACCCGCCAGGACCTGACCTTGCTCACCCAGTCGGCGCACCTTGCGCGCGTTGGATTTCATCACGGTGTGACCCAATGTGACTTGACCGTCCCCCGCGATGACCACTTGGTTACCGCGACGCACCGAACAAATCGTGGTGGCGTGAAAAACACCGGGGTTTTGACTCGGATCCATGGCTGCTCCTTGTTGAACTCCAGACATGGGGTTCAAGCGCAGGAGACTCAAGCCCTACTTTTGTGCCGGTTTGCGTTTGGCGCGCGGGTGGGCTTCGTCGTACACCTTCGACAGGTGCTGGAAATCAAGGTGTGTATAGATTTGCGTGGTGCTGATGTCGGCGTGCCCCAGCAACTCCTGAACGGCTCGCAAATCGCCCGAGGATTCCAAGACATGGCTGGCAAAGCTGTGGCGCAGCAAGTGGGGATGGACGCGCTTGAAAATGCCCTGCCGTAGCGACAATGCGCGCACGCGCTTTTGCACCGCACGTGTGGTCAGAGCGGCACCCTGACGCCCCGAAAAAATAAACGCATTGCCATCATTGGGTGCGGACGCTGCTTTCAGGTCGCTCAAAGCCTGCAAGGCGTGCGAGCCTACGGGCACCACACGTTCCTTGCTGCCTTTACCCAGTACGGTGACCAAACCGGCCTCCGCATCGAGTGACGACCACCGCAAACTACACAGCTCCGAAACGCGCAGACCGGACGAATAGAAGAGTTCCATCATGGCGCGATCACGAACGCCGAGCGGCTCGCATGTATCCACCGTCACCAGTTGTACCGCTTCGTCGACGTCCAACACTTGCGGTAGCTTTCTCGCGGCTTTCGGGCCGCGAATGCCTGCGGCGGGGTTGGCAGCGATCACAGCGTTTTTCAACAGCCATTGAAAATAGCTGCGCCATGCAGAAAGTTTGCGCTGCACGCTTTTGGCTGAAAGTCCGCGTCGATGGGTTTCCGCAACGCAGGCGCGCACATCTTCCGCACCCAAGTGTTTGACGTCACGCGAGATGGCGGCCGCATACGCATCTAGCAAAGCCAGATCACGCGTATAGGCATCAACCGTATGCGGCGACATGCCGCGTTGATCGCGCAGGTGCGCTATGAAATCACCGGTGCCGTGCACCGCACGCGCCTCAGTCGAAACGCGCGAGTGCCGTACCCAAGGCCTCGCCCATCATGCGCACAAACAAAGTGCCCATGCCCGGATAGAAGCGGTTCGGATCTTTACTACCCACCGCCACCAATGCGCGTCCATACACGGGAATCAAAATGCTGGAATGCACTTCATCTGCGTACGCGCCATAGAGCGCGGCGTGCTTGTCTGCGTTCAGGCGGCCTGACAAAGGATCGCCTTCACGCATGCAGTCTTTGAAAGGACCTTGTTCCAAGCTGTCTGCCGGCAATGCGCCGTACCACGACGCAGATTCAATGCCTGCAATCGAATCGACGGTCAGAATGCGAATGCGATCGCCGTGGAAGTCTTCAGCCAAAATCGCCGCCATCACCTTCAATGTGTCGGCAGCCGTGGTTTGTTTCATCAAGGCCAAGGTGAGCTGATGCGTGCGCACGGCAAGACGCTCGTTCTCTTGCGCGTTCAACGCAAGCTCGTGCAGTCGACGATTCAACTCACGGTTCTTGTCGCGCAGTACGTCCAACTGATAGCTGGCGAGCGATGCAGTGGGGCCGTCATCGCGCGGCACCACCAAGGTGAGCGCAAGGTCAGGGAACTGCTGAAGAAATGTCGGGTGCCTGCGCAACCACACGGCCACTTCATGCGCACCCAATCGTTCTTCGTTATCGCTCACGTAGTTTGTCCTTCGAATTCGAATTCGCCTTCAAACACGAAAGCGGTTGGCCCGGTCATCATCACGGAATGTCCGTGCTGCAACCACTCTATCTGTAACGTGCCGCCCGGTAAATGGACGTTGACCGAGCGATCGACGCGACCATGCTCCATCAGCACGACTGCCGCCGCACATGCACCGCTGCCGCAGGCTTGGGTTTCGCCTACGCCGCGTTCGTACACACGCAGCGAAATTTCATTGCGCGCTTTCACTTCTGCGAAGCCCACGTTGACCGAGTCGGGGAAATGCGCGCTGGCTTGCAGCGCACGCGCCAACGTTGCAATCTCCATCCCCGCCAAATCTTTGACTTCAATGACCGCGTGTGGATTGCCCATCGACACTGCACCCAAGGTCACGTCCGCAAGATCCCGCAATGACAGCGTGTATTGGTCCTGCATCTCTGAAAATCCCAACAAGGGGATATCGCGCGGTGTGAATTCAGGCACGCCCATGGAAATTTGAATGTGGCCATTGCCCACGCCATGCGCACGATGGACGCCCGAGGGGCTTTCCAAATGCATGGTCTTGTTCGGTTCGACCGAACCGTCACGCAACAACCAAGCCGCCACACAACGCGCACCATTGCCGCACTGCCGTGCCTGCGAGCCATCCGAATTCCAGATTTGGTAGGCGGCGTCCGCATTGCTGTGTTTTGCGGCATAGATGCCAATGATCTGATCGCAGCCCACACCCAGCCTTCGATGGGCCAGCAGCCGGCAACGCTCGGGCGTGAGCTCGAACGGATCTGTCCGTTGATCAATGATCACGAAATCGTTGCCGATGCCGTGCATCTTGCTAAAACTTAGAACAGACATGGCTTACTTTGGATCGGGCGTTGGAGTCGACTCAGTGGCAGGCGTCGACGTGTCTGCAGGTGTCTCTGCAGGTTCGGTCGGCGTCGCTTCGGGTGGCATTGCAGGCACTGCAGGCGCGGCGGTGCTGGTTTCAACCGGCACGGGCTTTTGCGGCATCACCAATGGACCCTTGTTGCCGCAAGCGGACAGACACAGGGCAGTGGCCAAGATCAGGGGGAGTGTGTACTTCATTTTGCCGATTTTAGCCTTAATGAGTGACTGACAATTGGCCCAACATAAACGCAAACTGCTCGGCGACTTCTTGATATCGGTTGAAGCGGCCCGATTGACCGCCGTGGCCCGCGTCCATATTGATCCGGAACACCACCGGAAGATCGCCTGTATCAAGCGTGCGTAAACGCGCGACGTATTTTGCCGGTTCCCAATATTGAACTTGGGAATCCCACAGGCCGGTCCCGACGAAGATGGCCGGATACGGACGCGCCACGAGATTATCGTAGGGCGAGTACGACAGCATGTAGTCGTAGGTCGCAGCATCGGCTTCCGGATTTCCCCACTCGTCATACTCATTGGTGGTGAGCGGAATGCTGGCGTCCAGCATCGTGGTCACGACATCTACAAAAGGCACCTGCGACAAGATGACGCGATAGTCCTCCGGCGCCATATTGGTGATCGCACCCATCAGCAGGCCACCCGCGCTACCGCCCATGGCGGCAACGCGATCTTTCGCGGCGTAATTGTTTTTCACCAACCACCGCGTGACATCGATGAAATCGGTGAAGGTGTTTTTCTTGTTAAAGAGCTTGCCGTCCTCATACCACGCACGGCCCAACTCTTGTCCGCCACGGACATGCGCGAGTGCATAGACCATGCCGCGATCAAGCAGGCTCACGACCGAGCGGCTGAAGGCGGGATCGGTAGACGAGCCGTAGCTGCCATAGCCATATTGCAGCAAGGCCGCAGTGCCATCGCGTTTGAAATCTTTGCGAAACACCAGTGACACCGGGATTTGCACTTTGCCATCGCGCGCGGGCACCCACACGCGTTCTATCGCGTAGGCCGCAGGATCAAAGCCCGGCACCGCCTGCTGTTTCAAGGTGCGACGTTCGCCTGTGCGGGTATCGATTTCATAAGTGGTGGGCGGCGTGGACAGCGATGTGTAGCCGTACCGCAGGACGGTCGCTTCCGGCTCGGAGTTCACATCCGGCCAGATCGAATACGCGGCTTCATCCGTGCGCACAAACGTGGTCTCACCCGCCTGCAACAAGCGAATTCGCTCAAGCCCGCCACTACGCTCCGCAATTGCGGTGAACGTATTGAACAGTTCAACACCTTCGATCAGCACGTCTGGATCATGGGCGACCCAATCGACCCATGCCTGCCGCGAGGATGACGCACTTGGCGCCGTCACCAGCTTGAAGTTGGTCGCACCATCGGCATTGGTGCGAATGACCCAACGGCCGTCGATGTGATCGGCGTTGTATTCAACATCACGTTCGCGCGGCGCAAGTACGGCGAACGAACCGGGGTGCGCCGCGGATGTATAACGCGTTTCGCTCGTAACGGTGCTTTCCAATGCGATGACAATAAATTGGTCATCGCGCGTACGGCCCAAACCGATATAGAACGAATCGTCGGGCTCCTCATAGACCGTCACATCCGCACTTGGATGCGTGCCAAGCACATGCTTCTTAACGCGCTTCGTCAGCAAGGTGTCGGGATCGTTCTCGATATAAAAAAACGCGTGCCCATCGTCCGCCCACACGCCATCGCCCGCCGTGCCAGGAATCGCTTCCGGCAAGACCGTGTTTGAGTCGAGATCTTTCACATAAAGCGTGTACTGGCGTCGGCCATTGAGGTCTTCGCCGTAGACGACTTTGCGACCGTCCTGGCTGACTGAGCGGCCACTGATCTCGAAGTAGTCGTGATGCGCCGCCATGGCGTTGACGTCAAACAGGATGATCTCGTCTGAAAAATCGCCTTTCGCATTTGCAGCTTGAATGGAGAGGGCATCCACATTCGGCCCATCCTTGCGACGGGCGTAGATCGGGTAGTCCTTGTCGGTGACATAGCGCGCGTAGTACCACCAGCCCAATTCACGATAAGGCACCGAGCTTTCATCTTGATCGATGCGCGCAACGATCTCCTTGAACAGGGTGTCTCTTAGATCTGCGAGCGGTGCCATCACGGCATCGGTATAGGCATTTTCCGCTTGGAGATGCGCGAGCACCGCCGGGTCTTCGCGTGAATCATCACGCAACCAGTAGTACTCATCCAAACGCGTGGCGCCGTGCGGCGCCTTCACTTCATGAAGGCGCTTTTCGGCGCGAGGACTGTGCAAACTCATTTTTTGCTCAAGGATTTCCACAGGAACGCATAGGTAAGCGCAGTGGCTTTGGCGGCAAGTTCGTTGGTCGACCCTGCACCATGTCCGCCTTCGGTGTTTTCGAAGTACATGACATCCTTGTTAGCGGCCAACATCTTCGCCGCCATCTTGCGGGCATGACCCGGATGCACGCGATCATCGCGCGTGGTGGTGAAGATGAAAGTCGGCGGGTAGTTCTTCGATGCATCAAACAAGTGGTAGGCCGAGAACTTTTGGATATAGGCCCACTCCGCCGGCACGTCCGGATTGCCATATTCGGCCATCCAAGAAGCACCCGCCAACAAATGGCTATAGCGCTTCATGTCGAGCAAAGGCACTTGAATGACGACACCGCCGAACAACTGCGGATACTGCGTCAGCATGTTGCCGGCCAACAAGCCGCCGTTGCTGCCGCCCATTGCGGCGAGGTGCTGCGGCGACGTGATCTTATGGTTCGACAATTCTTCTGCAACCGCAGCGAAGTCTTCGTACGCTTTGTGACGATTTTGCTTCAGTGCCGCTTGGTGCCATGCAGGCCCATACTCGCCACCGCCACGGATATTGGCGACGACATACACACCGCCGCGTTCCAGCCATGCCTTGCCGATGCTGCCCGAGTAGCCGGGTGTAAGCGACACTTCAAAACCACCGTAGCCATACAGCAAGGTTGGATTCTTGCCGTCGTGTGCGACACCCTTCTTGTGCACGATGAAGAACGGCACTTTGGTGCCATCTTTAGATGTGGCGAAATGTTGTTCGACCACCAAGTTGTCGGCGTTGAAGAACTTCGGATTTTGTTTGAGCACTTCGGGTGCTTTGCCAATCTCCGCCAAGGCCAACGTGGACGGCGTGATGTAGTCGGAGTAACTCATCCACAACGCATCCGATTCATCGGCGTCTACCGCTGACACATTGACGGTGCCAATTTTCGGTGCGCCAACGAAATCAGAGGTCTTCCACGCCTTTCCGTCGTGTTTCATGACGATCAAGCGATTCTTCACGTTGTCCAACACATTCAAGACGAAATAGTTTTTCGTCGGTGACACGCTGGCCAATGAGGTGGTGGCAGTCGGTGTGAACAGCACGTCGAACTGACGCCCACCCTTCATGAAGGCATCAAAATTCGCTGCCAACAGCGAGCCAGCTTTGTAGGTTTTGCCGCCGGCCTTCCAGTCGTCGCGCAATTCAAGCAACAACCATTCGCGAACCACGGTCTTCCCCACCGAGTTCGGCACATCAATCTTCTTCAGCGCGTCGCCATCACGCAGATAGAGTTCGCTGTTGTAAAACGCCAGATTGCGTGACACGAAATCGCGTTCGAAGCCGGGCGTGTCGTCGTGATAAGCACCGACGGACATATCCTCGTTCTTGCCTTCGTAGACCACCTTCGCACTTTCCATCGGCGTGCCGCGTGTCCAAACACGCGCCGTGCGTGCATAGCCAGAGGTGGTCATCGAGCCTGCGCCGAAATCGGTGCCCACGTACACGTGATTTTCGTCGATCCAGCTCAAGTCACCCTTTGCAACCGGCCTTTCAAAGCCGCCTTTGACGAAGGTCTTCGTGTTGAGATCGAACTCGCGCGTGGTGTCTGCATCCGAGCCACCAGGTGACAAGGAGACCAAGCAACGCGTGTATGCCGGACGCAAGCAGGAGGCGCCATGCCATACCCAATTCTTGCCTTCAGCTTTGTTCAGCGCATCCAAATCGAGCACGGTTTCCCATGTCGGCGATTTCTTGCGGTATTCGGCGAGCGTTGTGCGACGCCAAATGCCACGCACATGCTGTTTGTCTTGCCAGAAGTTGTAGTAGTAGTCGCCGATCTTGCTGACGCCAGGAATCTTGTCATTCGAATCCAAGACCGCAAGGATGTCGTTGTACAGGGACGTGTACATCGGCGATTCGCCGAGTGCCTTCTCGGTGCGGGCATTTTGCGCGCGAACCCATTCCATCGGCTTCGCGCCGTTGATATCTTCAAGCCATTGATACGGATCTTCTTGCTGCATAGGTGTTTGCGCGTGCGCTCCGGATGCCATGGCGGCAGACAAAGCACCAATCCACCAATAACGACTGAGCATAACAAGACCCTTTGAAGTGAACGACCCTAAACGCTACCATGCGCGGCGCCGTTTCACCCGGGTTTGAAGTCACGTTATCGACGAACGCGCACCGCTTGTGGTGCACGATGACCGAATGCGGAAACGTATGGCGCGGGTGCTTTCGGCACTGCGAATCCGTGCAGCGCCCACAGCATCACAGCTGGCATGCCGACCAACCACATCGGCAGATACCCCAGCCAATCCGTGGTGACGCGGACTTGAGGCACGGCGACCACCAGAATGAAGCCAAAAACGAGCGTGCGGCGCAGCGCCAACTCAAACGGTGAAACCTTTTTGGACGTGTGCATGTCAGATCTCCATCGAACGATGGGACCAGTTTCTACCCGACATATCTCAGAGGCTGCGACGCTTACTCGCCGTAGTTCGACAAGGCCAGTTTCAACAGGGTTTTGGCTTGTTCGCGCAGGGCGACGGGCTCGATGATTTCTGCGTCCGCGCCGTATTGCATGACGTCCATCAGCAACTCACGGCCATTGCTGTACGGCACCTTCAACTCGTAGCGACCGTCGGGCAGCATTTTGCCTTCTTGTCGCGAATGCCAATGCTCGTCGGCGACCCAACGCGCTGACTTTGCATTGAAGCGAATGGTCGCGGTGCCTTTGGCTTCGCCTGAGAAAATGCCGTAGCCGTCGGCCAGATGTTTCGACAATGTGGTCTCGTCCACATCTTGTATCGGCGTGTCGACGATTTTGACCTGACTCATGCGATCAACAGAGAAGCTCCGCAAGCCATCACGGTCGTGATCCCAAGCATCGAGATACCAATTACCGCGGTAGTGCGTGATGCGTTGCGGCGAGACATGACGACGTGTGCGCTCGTCGGTGGAACGTGCGCGATATTCAAATTCGAGTTGCTTGCGTTCGAGCACTGCCGACGCCACCAATCGAAATGCATGTTCATCCATCTTGCGCGCCTTGTGCGCGAGGATTCGAACACGCTCAACCGGCCATTGCTTGCCGCCCGATTGTTCTTCCAACAATTTCTCGATGCGGGTTTGAAGCGGTGCCAATGCACTCGACAAAATATTGGCGCTGGTGCGGCCAAACAGCGCTTGTGCAGCCAACAAAGCATGCAGCTCTTCAGAGCTCAGCCAAAGGCCTGGCAGTTCGAAGCGATCATTTTCGCTGCGGTCGTATTTAAAACCGTTTTCGCCATCGCCTGTGATGGGTGCCATCAAGGCATCGCGCATGTAGGCGATATCACGATAGACGGTGGCCCGTGAGCAACCCAGCTCATCTTGCAATTGCGGCACCGTGATGGGCGTTTTCCGCGCTTGAAAAACGCGGTGCAAAGCGTGAATCCGTTCGTTCCGATCCATGAGTGCTTGAGGCTTGCTGCGAGAATGGCTCTAGCTTACCGCTTGCACACGCCTCAGGCGATGAATCGACCGGCGCCGGCGTCCAACAGTTTGGCGGCGACGGCTTGACCCAGCGCATCGGCGTCTGCCGCCGCACCACGTGCCTCGGCGCGCACGTACTCACCACTGTCGGCATCGCCGACCCAACCCTGTACATGCAAGTTGCCGGCTTCAAGTCGCGCCAATGCGGCAATCGGCAAATGACAGCTGCCACCCAAGGCGCGATTGGCGGCACGTTCGGCCTCTACGCAAATTCGCGTCGGTGTGTCGTCCAAAGCCGAGAGCACATGCGCAATGTCTTCGGCGCGGGAGAGGCATTCAATGGCGATGGCACCTTGCGCGGGCGCCGGCAACCATTCCGGCACATCCAGTCGCGCACGAATCCGTGCATCCATCCCTAAGCGTTGCAGACCTGCGCAGGCCAAGATAATGGCGTCGTATTGACCGTCATCCAATTTGGCCAAACGTGTATTGACGTTGCCGCGGAGGTCGGACACTTTCAAGTCAGGTCGCAGATTCAACAACTGTCCGCGACGGCGCAACGATGAAGTGCCCACGTGTGCACCCATCGGCAGCGCTTGAATTGAGTCGAAATGGTTGCTGATAAACGCATCCGCAGAATCGGCACGCGCCAAAATCGCGGGCAGCGAAAAGCCCGGCTCCAATTCCATCGGCACGTCTTTCAGCGAGTGCACCGCACAATCGGCTTCACCGCGCTCCATGGCCAATTCGAGTTCTTTTAAGAACAGGCCTTTGCCACCAATAGCGGCCAGCGAGCGGTCGAGTTGCTCATCGCCACGTGTCGAGAGCGGTACGAGTGTGATTTCAAGGCTCGGATGGATCTGCTGCAAGCGCGCTGCCACATGCTCGGTTTGCCACAGTGCGAGTGGGCTCTTGCGCGTCGCGATTCTGAGTAGGCTCATGACGCCATTATCGCCGATGGGCGATCAACTGCGCGATGAGGTTTCGAAAGCCGCTTTGACGTTGGCCAGACACCGGCGACTAACTTCCAGAGGCTTTTCTACACCCGTCAGCTGAACCCAAGCTTGGCCCTCACTGCCACGTGTCAGCGCAGCCAAGGCACTTCTGGCGACCAGCGTGTTGCGATGGATGCGCAGAAAGTCATCGCCATGCTGTGCTTCGATGGCTTTCAAGGTGTCATCAATGACGTGGTCACCATCGTGCGCATGCGCCGTGACGTACTTCTCATCGGCTTGCAAATAGTGAACGTCTTCGAAGGCGATCTTGCGCAATGTCCCGCGTGATCTGGACACGAAGTGTTTGCCGGTTCCCGACAGCCGGTGCGCGGCAGCGCGACCCAGTAAGAACTGTCGCGCGCGTGCAATGGCAAGTGCGAGACGCTCTTTGCGGATCGGCTTCACCAAGTAATCGACGGCATGATTTTCAAATGCGATGACGGCGTGCGCATCGTGTGCGGTCACGAATATCACGCAGGGGGCATCAGATGTTTCGTTCAAATGGCGTGCAAGCTCGATGCCATTCATGCCCGGCATCATGATGTCGAGCAAGACGACATCTACCGTGTGTCGGGTGATCTGTTCAAGTGCGGAAGCGCCATCGCTGGCGCTATCCAATACATCCAAACCCGGCATTTGCAACAACATGGCACGCAGACGTTCGCGCGCGAGCGCTTCGTCATCGACTACCAGTACGCGCAATGCCGTCATGACCGTTCCTTAGGCGGACGCCTTCAAGCGCGCAGACATCCATGCCTGAAGGCTATCAATTTCTTCGCGACACGTCGCATGTTGCATCGGATGATAGCCCTGCCATTCGACATCGAAGCCCATCTCTTTCAAGGCATGTGCAGCGCGCTCGCTTTCACGGATCGGAATTACCGGGTCTTCGGTGCCGTGCGCCATAAACACCGGCACCGTTTCGGCACCCGGGCTCAATTCGCTTTTGGCGTCCTGCAATGCGGGCAAATACGTCGAAAGGGCAATAAAACCGGCCAGGCGCCGCTGTGTGCGCACGCAATAAGACAAGGTGATTGCACCGCCTTGCGAGAAGCCTGCAATGAAGATGTGATCTTCCGCAATACCGCGGTCCACTTCTTCTTGAATCAAGGCGTCGAGGTCTTGCATGGATTCCCGCACACCGGTCATGTCAGCGCGGTTGGCGAAATCCATATCCGAGATGTCATACCAAGCACGCATGCGATAACCGTTGTTGATCGTGACCGCACGCTCTGGCGCATTCGGAAATACAAAGCGGATCGCCGGCCAATCCGGCTTCACCAACTCAGGCACCAGCGGCACAAAATCGTTGGCATCTGCACCCAAGCCATGCAGCCAAATGACTGACCACTGCGATGCATCACCGGTTTCCAGTTCAACGCAATCCAACATCAGTAAATTTCTCCGATACAACACCGCAATGAGCCGCCACCCGCTTCGATCGCATCCAAAGGCACCGAGCGCACTTCGAATCCTGCTGCGTTCAGTTGGGTTTTGTGCGCGTCCGTGAGCGCCGTTGCTGCACGCGCACTCATCCACACCGTGTCCGCGGAGGCTGAAATACAGTTGCCGACAAAATCTGCATGTTCTTGCGCTGTGCAGATCACTGCATGCGGTGCATACAGGGCGGCAACCGCATCGACCGCCCCGGCATCTGCAAAGCCTTCCGGACAAATCACCGCCGCGCGACCTGCAAGGACCGCCAACACCACATTGGTGTGGTACTCAGACGGTGCGAGATCAAACATCAGCGAAGCGCGTAGACCGAATGCTTCGTGCATTAAACGCGCACCGGTTTCATCGCAGCGTTCTGACAAGCCGATGAAGCCCAATCCACGCGCACGATCAATCACGATTGCGCCGGTGAGTTCTGCGGCATGTGTTTGTGTCGAAAGATCAACCGTTTCATAGCCCAGCACGCGGGTGAAGAAATCGCGAATGTCTTGTCGCGTCGCTTCACGCTGACGCACCGGATGGCGCATGCGACCAATCACAACGCGCCCTGCCGCAGTCGCGAACACATTGTTCGGGAACACGGCATCGGGGGTGTCTACACGACCTGAAAAACATACCGCCGGCACAACACGGGACATATGCGCTTGCAACGTTCGATGCTGCACCAAAGCACGCTGCGCATCAAACGCCTGCGCGTCTGCCATATAAGCATTGTCTTGCGCGGATTCTTCGGCCAACGAAAAGCCTTCCGGTGTAATCAGGAAGACGCTTCGTGGTGTGGCAGGCCCGAAATCAGTGGGGAGTGCGCGTGCGGTTTCTAGGAAGAGCTCTGTATCTCGGGTCAACAACGTCATGAACGCAATCAGTCCTTCTTAGGTGGTGCGGGCGGTGCGGGCGGCGTGTTTACTGAACTTGCCGAAGCGGGTGCTGGTGCTGCAGTTGGTGCTGCAGTCGGTGCTGCAGTTGGTGCTGCAGTTGGTGCTGCAGTCGGTGCCGCAATTGGTGCCATAGCTGGTGCCGGTGCGGGTGCGGGCTTGGGTGCATTCAAAAGTTCGCGCACGCGTGCTTCTGAACTTTGCATCCCGGCGGATTTGCCGAGTGCAATCGCTTGTTCGGCCGGCATGTGTTCTTCAAGTGCTGCCATGAGTGCCATCAGGCCGCCGACGCGATTGCCCGATGCGCAATGCACCAAGACGGGCTTGCCATTGGCGGCGTTCAATGCGGCCTTCAACTTCTTTGCGTTGACTGCATTGATGTCCTGCAGAGTAAAAATCGGCACTTCGATATAGCTCATGCCTTCCGCGCGCACTTCTTTGGCTTCGTCGCGTCCACCCATTTCTTTCATTGGGCGCAGATTGACGACGGTTGTGATGCCGCGCTTCTTGATCGACTTCCACTCATTGGTGCCCGGTTGTGCCGCGGTATAGACACCGGGACGCGGGTTCATCAATTGGGTGGACGTTGTCGCAACTTCGCCTTCAGACGCGCGCGTCGCGGTGTGGTCGGGCGCATGTTGTGCCATGCCCATTTGGGCGGCCAAACACAAACTCGCAGCAATCAGGATTCGGGACATGTCGATTCAATCATGGGGGATTGAAGAGATTGTAGCCCTGCAAAACCGTGACGAATGGCAGTGTTTAGATGTATTGTTATGTTATAACTTTCCAACCGAACCCACACTGATCCAGACCCATGCCTAAGAACGCCTGCCTGAAGGATCCCTCTTTGCTGACACTGTCGATTCTGCTCGCACTGCCTTTTGCCGCGGCCGCGCAAACGGCACCGACGCCCCCGGCAGATCCGCACAACGTGACGCCCGCGCAGCTCGATGCGATTCAAGTCAGCGCGCTGCCATGGATGCAGTCGGCACGCGACATCGTTCGCCCCGTGGATGTCTTGAGTGGCGAAAAGTTGGACGACGCACGCAGCGCCACCTTGGGCCAGACCTTGTCGCAGATGACCGGCGTGCAGTCCACCAGTTTTGGGCCCAGCGTGGGTCGACCGATTATTCGGGGCTTGGAAGGCGCACGCGTGCAAGTGGTGAGCGACGGCATGTCGACGGGTGACGTCTCGGCATTGAGTGCGGACCATGCGCTCAGCATCGATCCGTTTCTTGCCGATCAAATTGAAGTGGTGAAAGGTCCCGCAACCTTGCTATACGGCAGCGGTGCGATGGGCGGCGCAGTCAATGTCACCGATGGACGCACGCCGCATGAATCGGGTGATACACCCTTCAGTGGTCGGATTGAATTGCGTGGCGGTGGTGCAGATGATCTACGCAGCGGTGTGTTTCGTGTCGATGGCAGCACACATCCCAATGCCGCTGGATTTGTCTTTCATGCAGACGGTGCGCTTCGCGAAACAGACGACCTCCGAATTCCCGGCTACGCGGAATCCGATGCCTTGATGCAGGCAGAACATGAAACGCCGGATCCTGCGTCGCGTGGTGTCTTGAAGAACAGTGCTTCGCGCACGGCGAGTGGCGCGCTCGCGGTCACGTGGGTGGGCGACAACGCACACTTGGGCGTTTCAACCAGCCTTTACAACGCGCGTTATGGCGTGCCGGGGCACGCACACGCGCATGCGCACACAGGCGCGGGCAGTGAAGAGGAAGCGGTCGTCTTGCGCATGCGGCAATCGCGCCACACGGTGCATGGTGGCTTCGATGCCGACGGTTTCATTCGTACCGGCAAATTCAATTGGACGACGACCAACTACACCCATACCGAATACGAAGGTTGCGCACCCGACACTGTTTTCAAGAACGCGTCTTCAGAATTCCGCGGCGAGTTGGTGCATGCACCCGTGGTGGGCTGGGATGGTGCATTCGGCTTGCAGTATTCAGACCGCAACTTTGACGCAGAGGGCGATGAAGCCTTTGTGCCCAAGAGTGAGACACGCGATACCGGTCTGTTCTGGCTTGGAAAGCGAAGCTCGGACACCTTGCAGTTGGAAGCCGGCGTGCGCCTCGAACGTGTCAGCGTTCGCGCCGAGGCTTCAAATGCAGCGTTGCCACGCCTCACGTCACGCAACTTCCAGAACAGCAACTTCTCAGTCGCTGCACGCTGGCATTGGACCCCGGCATGGTCGATCGACATCAGTGCAGACCAAGCGCAACGCGCACCCGCTGCCGAAGAGTTATATGCGAACGGGCCGCACACTGCGACACGCACGATCGAGATTGGCAATGATCGACTCGACAAAGAAACCGCGCGTCGCGCAGAACTGGGCTTGCGTTTTCACGGCAAACGCAGCGAGTTTCATTTGAATGCGTATCAAGTGAACTATCGAAACTTTATTTACCCGACGCAGCTGTTTGAACGTGGTGCATCGTCAACGCCTGTCCTGCATGACGACTTGCCCGTGTATGCCATTACCCAAAGTGATGCGCGTTTCCGTGGAGTAGAAGCAGAGGCAAACTTCAGGCTGATTGAGCACACCACACATCAACTCGACTTGCGTGTGTTTGGCGATGTCGTGCATGCGCGCTTGAACGGCCGCAACGTGGTTGAAACGTCCGCACTGCTATTGCACGAAGGCAGCACAATTCAGTTGGACAGTGTCTACAGCCAATCGGGTCACGTGCCGCGTTTGGCACCCGCACGCTTCGGTCTCGGCCTCAAGTGGAAAGCAGGCGCATGGCGCGCTTCGCTTGACGGCACACGCTACCAACGACAAACGCGCGTGGCCTTGTACGAAAGCGAAACCGCTGGCTACACGATGCTCGACGCGCACATCGCGTGGCATAAAGATGCCGCAAACGGCAACGGCTATGAAGTCTTTGTGGATGGGAACAACTTACTCAATGTCGAAGCACGTCCGCATACCTCGTACTTGAAGGACCTCGCCCCACTCGCCGGTCGCGGCGTGCAGGCCGGCGTGCGCATGTACTTCTGAAGTCAGTCGCCGCGAACGGCGCAGCACGCTAGAGTGTTGCGCCGAGTCGACTGCCTTGATCGATCGCGCGTTTCGCGTCGAGTTCCGCCGCGACATCCGCACCGCCGATCAAATGCGGCGTGCGACCCGCAGCAGACAGTGCATCAAACAGTGTCCGTCGCGGCACTTGGCCGGCACACACCACCACATGATCCACCGCTAGTACCTGCACTTCATCGTTGATGCGTAGATGCAAACCAGCGTCATCGACCTTTAAGTATTCGACGCCACCCAACATCTGCACTTTCTTATTTTTGAGCGTGGCGCGATGAATCCAGCCGGTCGTTTTGCCAAGCTTGGCGCCGGGCTTTCCTGCCGTACGTTGCAACAGCCAGACTTGGCGCGCCGGTGCCGAAGGCTGCGGTTTCGCCAATCCGCCGGGTGCATCGAACTGCGTGTCGACGCCCCACTCGGTCATCCAGCGGTCTTTGTCGAGCGAGGGCGAGTCTTCGCCTTCAACGAGAAATTCAGCCACGTCAAAGCCGATGCCGCCCGCGCCGATGATGGCGACTTTATTGCCTGGCACAACTTTCTTTTTCAGCACATCCAAGTAGCCGACGACCTTCGGGTGGTCAGCACCTTGCAGCGACACATTGCGCGGTGTGACGCCGGTGGCCACTACCACTTCGTCAAAGTCAGCCAAGTGTTCCGCTTCAACTTCTGTTTGAAGTTTGACAGTGACGCCGGTCTCGCCGAGCTTGTGGTTGAAATAGCGCAGCGTTTCGAAAAACTCTTCCTTGCCCGGAATACGCTTGGCCAGATTGAATTGACCGCCGATTTCATCCGCGCGATCAAACAAGGTGACGCGATGACCGCGCTCTGCGGCGACCGTTGCGCAAGCCAAGCCTGCAGGGCCCGCACCGACGACAGCAATCGACTTCGTTGCGTGGGTGGGCGTGTAGTTGAGCTCCGTTTCGGCACAGGCGCGCGGGTTGACCAAACAACTGGCACGTTTGTTCTGAAAGATGTGGTCAAGGCAGGCTTGGTTGCATGCGATGCAGGTGTTGATGGCTTCTGCTTGACCGCGGCGCGCCTTATTCACCCACTGCGGATCGGCCAACAGCGGACGCGCCATCGACACCATGTCTGCCGCGCCGGAGGCAAGGATGCCTTCTGCAACGTCCGGCATGTTGATGCGATTTGTGGTGATCAAGGGCAGCTTCACGTGTGGACGCAATTTCGCGGTGACACCTGTAAATGCAGCACGCGGTACTGACGTGGCGATGGTGGGCACGCGCGCTTCATGCCAACCAATACCGGTATTGATGAGTGTTGCGCCCGCCGCCTCCACCGCTTTGGCTTGCGCAAGAATCGCGGGCCAATCGTTGCCGCCTTCAATCAAATCCAACATCGACAAGCGATAGATCAAGATGAAATCCGGACCACAGATCTCGCGCACGCGTCGCACGATTTCGACAGCAAAGCGCATGCGCTGTGTGGTGTCACCGCCCCACCCGTCGGTGCGCTTATTGGTTCGCGCCACCGTGAATTGGTTCAACAAGTAGCCTTCCGAACCCATGATTTCAACGCCGTCATACCCGGCTTCTTGCGCCAAGCGTGCAGCTTGCGCGAAATCGTTGATGTGGCTTTCGATACCCCGCGCCGTCAGTGCGCGTGGTGTAAAGGGATTGATCGGCGCTTTCAGTTTTGAAGCCGACACCGACAAGGGGTGATACGCGTAGCGACCTGCATGCAACAACTGCAGACAGATCTTTGCATCATGCGCATGGACGGCCGCCGTGACTTGACGATGGCGCTTCACATGCCAGGGCCAACGCACACGCCCCGAGAACGGCTTCAACCAGCCCACCACGTTGGGCGAGAACCCACCGGTCACCATCAATGCCGCACCACCTTCAGCGCGCTCGGCAAAATACGCGGCGAGCTTCGGGAAGTCGGATGCCTTGTCTTCCAGACCCGTATGCATCGAGCCCATCAACACGCGATTGCGCAGTGTGGTGAAGCCCAGATCGAGAGGACTGAAGAGGTGCGGATAGGGAGATTGTTCGCTCATCCCCCAAGCATACTGCCCGGTATGTGTTTGTGCGACCGTCAGCCGGCCGAAGTCACCAAGACAGGTACGCGCTTGGGCGTGCTCGGGAAAGCATGGCGAAGGATGCGCCACACGACCGTCGAGAACTGCTTCGGCAGTGAGCCCGTGTTGTAGTGCTGCCCAAAACGCGCGCAAATGGCACGCACTTCCACCGCCATCGCGGCATAACGATTCGCCGGCACATCCGGGTAGAAGTGGTGTTCGATTTGGTGGCTGAGATTGCCGCTCCACAAATCCATCCAACGACCGCCGGTGAGATTTGAAGAACCCCGCAGTTGACGCAAGTACCAATGACCGCGCACTTCGTTGCGTACGCTGGCTTTCGGAAACACTTCTGCGTCAGCGGTGAAGTGACCACAAAAAATGATCACGTAGGTCCAGACGTTGCGCATCACGTTGGCGAAAATATTGCCAAGCAACACAGGTAAGAAGAACGGACCTGCCAAGAGCGGAAACAGCACGTAGTCTTTCAACACTTGGCGCATGCCCTTCTTAACGACGGGACGCGCGATTGACCACAGCGCGCGGCCTTTCATTTTTCCTGAAAACCAACGGCCAATGCGCAGGCCTTGAATGGCGACACCCCATTCGAACAACAAGGCGAACACCACGGCGACGAACGGTTGGATTAGATAAAAGGCTTTCCAACGTTGTTCCGGAAAAATGCGCAGCAAGCCATAGCCGATGTCTTCGTCCATGCCGCGCACATTCGTCCATGTGTGATGGCTGTAGTTATGCGTTTGCCGCCAGTTGTCACTGGTGCCTGCAATATCCCACTCATAGGTTTGGCCTTTGAGTTTGGGGTCGCGCATCCAGTCGTATTGGCCGTGCATCACGTTGTGGCCGAGTTCCATGTTTTCCAGAATCTTCGACAGGCCCAACACGAACGCACCGAGTACACACAGCGGCCACAGCACCACCGGCCAAACCGTACTACCCAAAATCGCACCCAGCATCAGCAGCACGCGCCCTGACACACCCAACCACCGCACACCTGCAGCGACACGTCGAATGTAGTTGGCGTCTGCTTGACCGAGTGAAGCGATCGTCTTATCGCGCAGGCGATCCAGGGCCTCTGCAAACTGATCCAGTTCAACAGGACTCAATGCGCGGTTTTCAATTGCACTCATGTGCTTTAGAGCTCCAAGGCCAAATCGGAATGCGCGGCGCTGATACACAGGCGCAATGCATGGTTCGGCTCTTCATCAATGTGTTGATTGCGCAAATCACGCGAACTGCCTTCGGCTTTGCCGCATGCACAGGTGTTGCAGATGCCCATCCGGCATCCGTATGCAGGCGATACGCCCTGCGCCTCCAGAGCGTCCAACAATGCTTGGCCGCGCGGTACTTCCACTGTCTTGCCACTCCGAAGCAAGGTCACTTTGACCGTGCCCGCTTCAACGACGCCCTGCGCGTCACGCACCGGCGGCGTAAAAGATTCTGCTTGCACACTGAGTGCGGTCGGTTCGATCAAGGCGCGCGCTGCGCTGACAAAATCATTTGATCCGCAGACCAAAGCATGCGCGCGTTCGCCGTCCGGCAAACAGTCTTGCAAATGCGTCGGGTTGATCCGCCCCGTCAGTTCGTTGTCTTCTGCTTTGGATTCGCCCGTGGCAATCAAACGGAGTTTGAAATTGGCATGCAACTTTGACCAAGCATGCAGCACATCCGCTTGCACCCATTCGCGACGCGTGCGTGCCCAATAGGCCAAGGTAATCGGGCGGGGAAATGCCAATGCGGCTTGCGCTTTGAGTAAGGACAGCATCGGTGTGATGCCAGTGCCCGCAGCCAACAATAGACATTGACCTTCCGCATCCGGCAGTTCGAAGGTGCCGAACGCCTGGCCAATCGGCAACACACTTCCGAGTCGCAAGTGCTGCAAATGTCCGCTGACCTTGCCACTGCCGATCGCTTTGACGGTAATCCGGATCAGACGATCTCTTTGCGGCCGGTCAGACGCACTGTAGCTGCGCGTGTGACGCACACCATCGATCTCGACAGAGACATTGATGTGTTGACCTGCTTTGAATCCCTTGAAGTGGCGGTTGGGTTTCAAGGTCAGGGTGGTGATGCCATCAGCTTCGATATGACGACCGACCAAGCGCGCACGTGGTTCATGCGTCGACCACAGACGATTTACACGTGACAGCCAGAAATCCACGATCTGCAGATCAGGCTTCATCCAATGCCAAGCGGCGTCGACGGGGGGACTCAGGGGCTGCCTCATGCTCGGAATTATACATATGTATATACAGGTGTATATTAAATGATCTGATATGCTCCATTCAGCGTTTTGCGGCCCTTTTCGTGACCGAATTCTCTTCTTCCATCACGGCGCTAGACGCCGGCCGCAAGCCCCAAATCAGCCGAGAGGATTTGCTGATGGCGGCGCTGCGCTTGCTCGGCCCGCACCGCAGCGTCTCGTCATTGGGCCTGCGCGAGGTGGCACGCGAAGCCGCGATCGCACCCAACAGCTTCTATCGCCATTTCCACGATGTGGATGAACTGGCGGTGGCCCTGATCGACCATTCGGGCGCCGCGCTGCGCACAGTCGTCGACGAGGCCCGCGTGCATGTAAAGAGCGGACACACCGTAGTGCGCGGATCGATCGAAGCCTTCATGTCCCAACTGCGCGCTGAAGATGGCTTGCTGCGCGTGCTCTTGCGCGAAGGCACCACGGGGTCGGATGCATTCAAGCGCGCCGTTGATCGTCAGTTGGAATTCTTTGAAGAAGAATTGCGCGTCGAATTGGTGCGTTTGACCGAAGCGTCAGATGCGCCGTTGCATGACCCCGCCCTCGCCGCAAAAGCGATCACGCGTTTGATCTTCGCCATGGGTGCACATGCCTTGGACGCCCCGCGCGAACAAGATGTGGCGCTCATCCGGCAGATGACGCAAATGGTGACGATGATTTTGCTTGGTTCACGACAAATGAAAACACGCCCCGTCTAATGACACCTCAATCTAAGCAAAATCCCCTGCGTTTTCCGCACCCGCTCGCGTTTTGGTTTGGCTGTGCATTGATTGTCGGCGGTGTGTTCGCACATATGCCGATGTTCATGATGGGCAAACACACGCATTGGCAAATGGTCGGCATGCCGATGACCACGGAAATGTGGCTTGGCATGATCGCGATTCCCATCGGATTGGCGTTCGCGGCCTACGGCATGATGCCGCGGCTCTCACAAATGCGATCGGCCTATGCGGGTGATGTGGGGCATTTGCATTTCCACGTCGCAGACTCGGTCAAACTCAACCGTGCGCATTGGCAATTGGTCGCTGTGCTGGTTGTTGCCTTGGTTGTTGATGTCATGAAGCCTGCGACCTTGGGTTTTGTTGTGCCCGGCATGAGCGATGAGTACGGCATCAGCAAACCGGCGGCCAGTCTGCTCGCATTTGTGGCCTTGACGGGCACGGTGATCGGATCCATTGCGTGGGGACGCGTCGCCGATGTGTTCGGTCGACGCTCCGCCATCCTGATGGGCGCCTTGATGTTTATCGGCACGGCGATTTGCGGCGCCATGCCAAGCTTTAATTGGAACCTTGCGATGTGCTTCCTGATGGGCGCATCGGCCGGCGGTCTACTGCCGATCACCTTTACTTTGATGGCCGAAACCGTGCCCGCGGCGCATCGCGGCTGGTTGCTCGTTGCATTGGGCGGACTCGGCACGTCTGCAGGCTATTTGGCCGCCTCTGGTGCAGCGGCTGTTTTAGAGCCTCTGTTTAGCTGGCGCGTGTTGTGGCTGCTCGGGCTGCCGACCGGCGCACTCATCATTGTGCTGTATCGCTTCATTCCGGAATCGCCGCGCTTTTTGTCGAACGTCGGCATGGAAGATGCCGCGCGTGCTGTGCTGCGTAAGTTCTCCGGCGGACAGACCGACGTGGAAGTGGACGATGAGACCCATCCGGGTACACCGAATATTGATGCCCTGCCGAAAGCACAGGGGATGCGCGAACTTTTGCGCGGACGTCACTCGGCGATCAGCTGGGGCCTGTTGGTCTGCGGCGTCGCTTGGGGCTTGGCCAACTTCGGTTTCTTGCTGTGGCTTCCCGTGAACTTGGCTGAGCTGGGTGTGGATCCGAAGACCGCGAGTGCACTGTTGGCGAAGTCCGCTTTGTTTGCGCTGCCTGGCATCGCCATCGTCGTGTGGCTGTATCACAGCTGGAGCAGTTACAAATCGCTCGTGCTGTTCGTTGCGTTGACGACCTTGTCACTGTTAGCGTTCTGGGCCATCAGCGTCATGCAGATTCGCTCACAGGTGGCCACCGTCGTGGCGACGGCCAGTTTGTTGGTGAGCATCAGCGGCGTGATCGCGATGCTGATTCCTTATGCCGCAGAAATTTATCCCGTGCATCTACGCGGCACGGGCTCGGGTTTGATCGCCGCGGGTTCGAAATTCGGCGGGATGTTGGGCGCGGGCCTCGGCGTGGCGGGACTGTTTACGCACTTCGCCCTGTCGGCCTTGCTCATTGCCGGTGTCACCGCCGTTTCCGGCGTGATGATCTGGCGTGCAGGCGTGGAAACACGCGGTGAGCGCTTGGAAGATATTCAAGCCTTGATCAAAAAATAAGGCTTGATCGCTTCAACGCACGCGTCGCGGGCGTGCCGAAACATTCGCTGGTGTGGGACACTCAAAGGCCTGTGCGTCGATGATCGAACGTGGTTCGATGCCGACGCGCCAATACACCGCCTTGGGGAACCACATGAAAAACAAGCGACTGAAAACTCTCGTATCGGCCTGCGTCTTGGTCATTGCCTTGCCCTTGGCGGCCGCAACACCGCAAAAGCAACAGACGGCTACGGTGAAAGAGCGCGACGTTCGCGCTGAAATGTATTTCCTGGCCGGCGATGCAATGCAAGGTCGCGGCAGTGGCACACCGTTCGAACGCATTGCCGCCGAATACATCGGTTCGCAGTTCATGCAATACGGATTGGAGCCCGCCGGCGACAAAGACACGATCGGCCAAACGAGCTTCGTGCAAACCGTGCCGGTGCTGGGCAAGAAAGTTGTTGATGCTTTCAAGGCAGACGGTGCACTCGCCAAGCAAGTGAATTGGAAACAGAACTTGGTGGCGTTCCGCATGGCCGACGCTGACATGCGCGGCCCCTTGCAAAAACTCAAAGTGGGCGAAACCGCCAAAGCCGGCAACGTCGTGCTGTTGAGCGTGGGCGAAGACGCGCAATTCAACGAAGTGTTTGGTGCCTATCGTGCGTTGATTCAAAGTGGCACGAAGACCGTCATCATTCCTGCCAACAAGCAGATCACTGAAAACTGGGCGATGCTGGCCGAACGTGATGTTGAGGCAGGCGAGCAAGGCAATTTGATCTTTGTGGATGCCGCGCTCGGCAAGACACTATCAGGCATGAAAGATGGCAGTGAGATTGCGTTCAACGCCACCTTCAAGCAGCAGCCCGACACCTCAACATGGAATGCCATCGGCAAGATCACCGGCAGTGATCCCAAGCTCGCCGCACAAACGATTGTGTTGAGCGCGCATTTGGACCACCTCGGCATCAGCAAGAACGAAAAAGATGCAGACCGTATCAACAATGGTGCGGATGATGATGCGTCTGGTTCGGTGGCGGTGATGGAACTTGCACGCGCTTTGGCGGCAGGCAACAAGCCCAAGCGCACGATCTACTTTGTGTGCTTTGGCAGCGAAGAGGCAGGCGGCTTCGGTTCAAAGCATTTCTTGAACACCCTGCCCTTCCCGAAAGAAAATTTCGTCGCCAACTTGCAGTTTGAAATGATGGGTCGCCCAGACGACAAAGTGCCGCCGCAAACTTTGTGGCTCACCGGTTATGACCGTTCGAATTTGGGTGCAGAACTGGCTAAGCGCGGTGCACGTTTGGTGGCCGACCCGCATCCGGAGGAAAACTTCTTCCAACGCTCAGATAACTACACCTTTGCACGACAGGGCATCATTGCGCACACCGTCTCAAGCTACGGTTTGCACAAGGACTACCATCACGCCTCGGATGAAATTGGAAAAATTGATTTCGCGCACATGACGCGATCAATCGATTCGATGGTCAAGCCGATTCAATGGTTGGCGAGTTCCGACTTTGTGCCGGCTTGGGGTGAAGGCAAGAAACCCTGAGGGTTTAGCTAACGCGTCATACCTGCGAGGCTCATGATCAATCGCATGCCTAACGCTGCGACACCCAAGGCAGCCACGCTACACGCCCAAATCAAAACCAACCAACCCACACGACGGAGCGTCTGCCATTTCGGACGCTCCGTTTTTATTGGCGCGTCTGCCATCTCAGTGATAACCCTCACCTGCTTTCACCTTGCCGCGGAACACGTAGTACGACCACGCCGTGTAGCCAAGAATGCAGGGAATAATCAGCAGTGCACCCACCAATGCAAACCCTAAGCTCTGCGGCGGTGCGGCGGCTTCCCAAATCGAAATGTTCGGCGGGAGAATGTGCGGCCAGATGCTGATGACCAAGCCGGAATAGCCCAAGAACACCACCACCAGCGACCATAAGAATGGGCCTGCATGCGGCTCAGCTTTCAATGAACGCAGCATTGCGAATGCGGAGACCAACACCAACACGGGTACGGGTGCAAAGAACAAAAGATTGGGCATCGCGAACCAACGCGCTGCGATCGCCGGATGCGTCATCGGTGTCCAGATGCTCACGATGGCGGTGACGCAGAGCAAGGCCAACAACACCGGGCGCGCCAATGCGATCATCCGAACCTGCAGCGCACCGTGTGTTTTCAGAATGAGCCAAGTGGCGCCCAATAGCGCATAGGCAACGACAACACCGACGCCCGTGAAGACGCTAAACGGTGTCAGCCAACTCATGGCATGACCCACGGCCACACCATCGACGACTTGGTGTCCGCCGATAAAGGCACCCAAGATCACGCCTTGGAAAAACGCCGCGATGATCGAACCGAACAAGAACGCTTTATCCCAGTACGGCTTGTGTGTCTCATCCGCCTTGAAGCGAAACTCAAAGGACACGCCACGCAAGATGAGCCCTGCCAAGAACAACAGCACCGGAATGTAAAGCGCGCTGAGCAACACGGCATAGACCAAAGGAAATGCGGCAAATAAGCCCGCACCGCCCAAGACCAACCAGGTTTCATTGCCATCCCACACGGGTGCAACCGTGTTGACCATCGTGTCGCGATCTTCGCGATCAGAGATGAACGGAAACAAGATGCCAATGCCCAGATCAAAGCCATCCATGATCACGTACATCATGACGCTGAAGCCGATGATCAGGAACCAAATCAGAGGGAGGTCGATTCCCATCGCATGCCTCTCCTTTTAAGGTGTGTCGTTGTTGGGCAGAGGTTCGTCCACTGCCGACAAGGGGCGCGCGGGTCTCTGATTGATGGAGGGGCCATGCGGTGCAAGGGGGTCACCCAACGACGCGGGTCCTTGTCTGACCAGTCTCAACATGTAGGCAATGCCCAAGCCGAAGATGACGACATACATCACCACAAGAATCACCAAGCCGACTGACAGTGTTGCCGCCGAATGATGCGAAACCGCATCTTTGGTTCGCATCAAACCGTAAACGACCCAAGGTTGTCGGCCGATTTCGGTGACGTACCAACCGGCGAGCATGGCGATCAAACCTGAGGGACCCATCACGAGTGCAAAGCGTGCGAGCAGCGGACTTTCATACAGTCGACCACGAACGCGCGACCAAGCCGCATACAGCGCCAACACCACCATCAGCATGCCCAAGCCGACCATCACCCGGAACGACCAGAACACAATCGCAGAATTCGGGCGATCTTCGGGTGCGAAGTCTTTGAGCCCCGGGAACTGGCCTTTCGCACTGTGCGTCAAGATCACGCTGGCCATATTCGGAATTTCAACTTTGTAGCGCGTGGTCTCTGCTGCCATGTCGGGCATGCCGAACAGAATCAGCGGCACACCTTCACCGGGCGTGTTTTCCCAATGCCCTTCCATCGCGGCAATTTTGGCCGGCTGATATTTCAGCGTATTCAACCCGTGCTGATCGCCGATGAAAATTTGCAGCGGCGCAACGAAGAGGACCATCCACAAAGCCATCGAAAACATGCGTTTGATTGCGGGCTGTCGATGACCGCGCAACAAATGCCACGCACCCGACGCGCCGACGAACAATGCCGTCGCGAGCATCGCCGCGGTCACCATGTGCGCCAAACGGTATGGGAACGAGGGATTGAAGATCACAGCCACCCAATCCACCGGAACAACAACGCCGTTCACGATCTCGAAGCCTTGCGGCGTTTGCATCCAACTGTTCGATGCCAATATCCACGTTGCAGACACCATCGTGCCGAGCGCCACCATGATCGTGGCGAAGAAGTGCAGGCCGCGCCCGACTTTGCTCCAGCCAAACAACATGACGCCCAAGAAACCCGCTTCAAGGAAGAAGGCCGTGAGCACTTCATAGGCCAACAATGGCCCTGTGATGCTACCGGCGAACTGCGAATAGAAACTCCAGTTCGTACCGAACTGATACGCCATGACCAAACCGGACACGACGCCCATGGCGAAGTTCACGGCAAAGATCTTCGCCCAAAAATGGTAGAGCTCTAGATAGGTGTCGTCCTTCTTCCAAAGCCATAACCCTTCAAGCACGGCAAGAAATGCCGCGAGGCCAATCGTGATGGCTGGAAAAATAATATGGAAAGAGATCGTGAACCCGAATTGGATACGGGCAAGATCTAACGGACTGAGGTCAAACATACACAGACCTTCCTAATACCGGCACGAGGAACGCGGCGCGATCATCGTTCAAGAGACAACGCTGTATAGAAGCGAGCCCGACGGCGCGATCAATTGCGTACTACGTCTTAAGGTCGCATGACAAAGACAGACCAATGCCTATTGTAAGACCAATGGAGAAGCTAGCAACGTCTTTGCGCGCCGATGTGGCTAGCACGACGCGCCGCCGCACGCCCGATTGAAGCCCAAATGCGACCGAATCGGTGAGAATAGAAGCCTGTGTGACCAGAGCCACTCATGAAGAAAAAGCTGAAAGTCATTTTCGGATTGCTTGCCGTCGTGCTCGCCCTCGTCTTCCTGGGCGCACTTCTTGCCGACAAGCTCATGCCAAAGTCGCTTGGCGCACCCTCTCACGCCCTGGCACTGGCGGAGAACGCGACCGACCTGGACCGTCAAGTTGTGCCGGTGCTTCGGAACCACCCGGGACAAAGCGGTGTCATCTTGCTCAATGACGGCCTCGATGCATTCGCGGCACGTGCGTTGTCTGCCCGTGCTGCCGGTCGCAGCCTCGACCTGCAGTACTACATGTGGCACGACGATCTAAGCGGCCAGTTGTTGGCACTCGAAGCTTGGCGCGCAGCCGAACGTGGCGTGCGCGTGCGCATTCTGGTCGATGATATGAATGCCAATGGCCTCGATCCGCAGATGAAAGCGTTGGATCAGCACCCCAATGTTGAGATTCGGATCTACAACGCGTTTAGAAATCGCAGCGGCATACGACGTGTGTTTGAAACCCTCGTCCGCGCCCTCCGCGTGAACCATCGCATGCATAACAAAGCGTGGATTGCCGACGGTCGCGTCGCGGTCGTGGGTGGTCGCAATATCGGCGATGAGTACTTCGATACCTCATTTGAAACGAACTTCCGCGACCTCGATGCGTTCCTTGTCGGCCCCGCCGTGGGCGATGCGGAGAAAGTATTCGACCGATTTTGGAATGACGACGCCGTGGTTCCGATGGCATCCCTCAACAAGAAAGAGATCGCCGCAACAGAAGCGACGATGACCGCGATGACGGCCTTGGCGCGCGGTACGGCCGCCAATAAATACTTGTCGCGCACGAATAGTTCACCGGGTGTCACGGGCTTCTTGTCTGGTGTTCGCACCCCGATTTGGAGTGCGAATGTCCAGGTGGTATCGGACCCGCCGCAGAAGTGGAAAGAAGACAAACGGGATCAATGGCTGGTGCGCCGTCTCGTCGACACCGTTCGCAGCACGCAACACAGTGCGGCGTTGATCTCGCCCTACTTTGTGCCGGGTGATGCGGGAACCTCACAGTTGGCGACGCTCGCGAGCCAAGGCAAAGACATTGGCGTGGTCACCAATTCCCTTGCAGCGAATGACGTGCTCGCTGTGCACAGTGGCTATGCCGACTATCGAACGCGCTTGTTGCAAGGCGGCGTCAAGCTTTTTGAACTGCGTGCCCGTGGACGTACCGAAACGGCCGGCTTGTTCGGCAGTAGTGGTGCGAGTTTGCATACCAAGGCTTTTGTGATTGATGGTCGGCGCGGTTTTATCGGCTCATTCAATCTCGACATGCGTTCGGCCGCGTTGAATACCGAAATGGGTGTGATGTTTGATGATCCGCAGATTGGTGCTGCCTTGGCGCTTGAATATCAGCGGCTGTCTTCGCCCGCTTTGAGCTATTCGGTGCGCTTGCGTCCGCAAGGTGGATTGGAGTGGATCGATGCATCGACCCAGCCTAAGACGCTGCTCTATCAAGAACCCGACACGACGGCGCTACAACGCGGGACGGTGAAAGTACTGAGTTGGCTTCCGATTGAATCGCAGCTTTAGTACCGCGCGGGTCAGTCCAATCCCAATTGCGATTTCGCAAGGCGAGCAACCAAGAGTTCTGTATCGGCCTTTTCGCGTTCGCCATCCTCGAGAAACCAAGCGGCAGACAATCCCGCGTGCGCCATCACCCATTGAAGAAGGCGCGTGCGGTGAAGCTTGGCATGCGTACACACCAGATCTAATTGACGTTCGAAACGCGCTGGTTCAACACAAGTCGGAAGATCCGGATTGCAAAGTACATTGACGTAGTCGTAGTAGCGTTCGCCGATGACACCTTTGGGATCGATGGCTAACCAACCGCGTTCGCTGAAGTCCAAGATATTGCTATGGTGCGCATCGCCATGCAGCACCACACGCTCACGCTGGCTGCTCAGCAGTTCCGTTGCAATCGCATGGCAGGTCGCCAGCAAATCCCCTTCTCGTACTGCCATCGGTGCTAGAGATTCAAAAGAGCGATCGAGTGAATACAAGCCTTTTGGCCCGGGTTCGATGCGCTTTTCGTGAAGTTGTGCAATGGTTTGACACACAATCTGTGTGGCTTCGTCATCGGCGCCACTGAGTGCCATGCGCAGAAGATGCTTCGATCCCATTGCGCGCGCCATAAGTAGTGCGCCTGTCTGTGGGTCTCGCGCGTACACAGGTGCGGCGCCATATCCGCCCCACCACTCCATCACTGCCCCGCCCAGTTGTTCTTCAATTGGACGTGCGAGCTTGATCATGCCGGCCCGCCCATCGACGGTAACGGGCAAGAGACAACTGCTAGGCGTTGAAATGGGCTCGCCATCGGGTTCAGCCTGCCATTTGCGGAGGTACGGTTCGAATGCTTGCAGCTTGGACATGCGTGTTCGGGAAATCTCTCGGATCTTCAAGCATCGAGCATAGGGCGTCCCTTGACTTGGCATTGTGCACATCACACGCGATACTTCTAACGCTTGGAGACGGTTCAATTTTTGATTGCGCCGTCCTCACTATTCGTCGAAAGGGAGTTCGCGTGCGCCATCAGGGTCTTTATCGGTTTTTCGCGGTGCTGCTCTTGTGGGCCATATCGATGAGCGCGAGTGCGGGTCCGCTTGCCTGCGGCGTCTTTCGTTCTGCAGATCCGACGTATTCGCAGTCATTGATTTTGCAGAACGCGCAAGTTTTGCAAACTGCCTATGGCGACACGGTCGCTGATAGCCGGCTGTATCAGCAAAAGAACACCACGCTGTATACGCTTCATGCAGAAACAGGCTTGGTTCAAAGCTATCTGATTCAGGGCAATCGTTTGGTTGAGCTTGACGACACAGGTACACCCGGCACGGAGTACACGCGCATCTCAACCCTGCCCTGCGGCGAGCCGCCTGCGTTGCCACCAGCGGGTGAGTGTCGTCGCGATCTCGCTGCATGTGGCCAATGGTCTGTCACCGAAACGAATGCGGCGCGCTTGCGTCGTGTGTGCGAAGAAGGCCTTGCATTCGGTTGCTCGCGTTACCTCAGCGAAGTCGCGCGCGCAGAACGTCCAATCGCCGAACCGCCGGAAGCTGTTAAAGCCCTGTGCGACGACAAATCGCCGCGCTTCGATGCAAAGGCTTGTGAGAATGCGATCGCCGGCTACGTCAGCCAAATGCTCGCTCAATCGATGTCGGATGTATTTGGACCCGAGAAGCCTTTGCCTGCCGCGGTGTTAGATGGATTGCCTGAGCTCTGTATTCGCTCGCGCTCGGCCGCAGGTTGTCGCGACATTGCAGACGCATTGCTCACGGGTGGTCGAATTGGTCCGTGGCTGACAACGCTTGGCAACACGTGCGGCATCGACGGCAGTGATGCTTCGTGCGCACGTCTACCACGCACACGGGCGTTGCTTGCAAATGCGAAGTCATTCACGCCAATTAAGTCCATACCCTGCGGACTTTATGCTGCGACGGACAAAGACAGCGTCCTGTATAGCGAGTGGCTATTCAAGGACAAGGGTCGTGTGCAGGTGTTGGGTGCATCAGATTTAAGCGCAAGGCTAGACGAAGGCGCGATCAAGATTCGCCACGATAAAGGCGGCGACTTCATCTTGCGTCAAGCGGGTGACGTATTGATTGGCACAGACACTTACACGATGGGCAATGTGTACATCGCATCCGAAGGCAGCGCACGCAGCTGCGCACCACCGATTGCCTATCGCGAAGCACAGCTCGCCATGGATTGCCCGCGATTCACGCCGGAAGATACGACCGCCTGCTGTGCCGCCGGCAAACTGCAAGGCTGCAACACGCGCGGCAATCAGTTGGCGCTGACGGGTGATTGGGAAGGTGCGGCGAACAACTACGTCAAACTTTGCGAGGCGAATATTCGTGTGGGTTGTGAGAACTTGGCGCGCGCGTCCATGGAAGTGGATACAGAGCAGCCCGAGGCGCGAATGGCGGCGATTTGCAAAAAAGATCCGCGCGCGGTTGCGTGTGATGTGCTGGAGACAACGGCTTGGGCAGATGCTGGGCTGATGAAAGCGTTTCAGGAGATTTTGAGAGACACTAAGAAAGAAGACGCCGAAGAATGAACATCTTTCGCGCATGCCTTGCTTGCGCCCACTTGATCAAACAGCAATTGCACCGGGATCAAGGCAATGGAGGAAGCCCCAGTTCCGCGAGAAATGCATTGTGCCGTTTCTTCGCTTCGACAATCTGCTTCTCAATCGCCACCAAATCAGCGTGAACCGCACTAAGATCAATCTCTTCTTCCTTTTCAGCGGTACTGACGTACCTCGAAATATTGAGATTGAAATCGTTGTCGATAATCTCTTGCATCGGCACACGACGTGAGTAGCGCTCTTGCTCCTCGCGCACGCGATACGTGGAGACAATACGCTCAATATGCGCGTCATTTAGCTGGTTCTGGCGCTTTCCTTTTGTAAAGTGATCTGCCGCATTGATGAACAGCACATCGTCCGGCTTCTTACATTTTTTCAGCACCAATATGCACACCGGAATTCCGGTGGAATAAAACAAGTTGGGCGGCAAACCGATCACCGTGTCGATGTGACCGTCCTTAAGCAACTTGGTACGGATAGCCGCCTCTTTGCCGCCGCGAAACAGCACGCCGTGCGGCAGGATGATGGCCATTACGCCGTCGTCTTTCAGGTAATGCAGACCGTGCAACAAGAAGGCGAAATCTGCCGCGCTCTTAGGCGCCACACCATGATTCTTGAAACGCATGTCATCGGCCATCGCCTCGCCCGGCTCCCAGCGATAGCTGAAAGGCGGATTCGCGACCACAGCATCGAACTGCGGTTTCTTCGCCGGGTTGTTCTCGCGCAAGAAATCCCAGTCGTTGGTCAAAGTGTCGCCGTGGTAAATCTCGAACTCGGTGTCTTTCACCCCGTGCAGCAACATGTTCATGCGCGCGAGGTTGTACGTGGTGATGTTCTTCTCCATGCCGTAGATGCGGCCGATGCTGCCGCCAGCAGCCTTCATTTGATGGCGCACATTGAGCAGCAGCGATCCTGAGCCGCACGCGAAATCGAAAACGCTGGGGAGCGAGCGACGCGGGCCAGCTTTCGGTTCTTGACTGTCCAAGGTGACGATCGCGGAGAGAATGTTGGAGATTTGCTGCGGCGTGTAGAACTCGCCGGCTTTTTTTCCAGACCCGGCAGCGAACTGGCCAATCAGATATTCGTATGCGTCGCCCAGTGCATCGACGTCGGTGGAAAAATCTGCGATGCCCTTGGCGATCTCGGTGATGATCGCGCACAACTTTGCGTTGCGATCGGCGTACTTGCGCCCCAGCTTGTCCGAGGCGAGGTTGATCTCCGAGAACAGACCCTGGAAGTGGCTCTGGAAGGATTCTTCTTCGATGTACTTGAACCCTTGTTGCAAGGTGTCCAATAGCGCGTCGTTTTGGGTCTTGGCCAAGTGGACGATATGTCCCCACAGATACTGCGGCTGGATAACGTAGTGCGCCTTGCGCCGCATCTGCTGCTCGAACGCCGGTACGTCTGCGGCGTTGTCCGCGTACCACACCGACAGGGGCGTTCTGCCGCCGTTGCCGATGGCATTCGGGTCTGGGTAGTCAGCGCCCAATTCTTTCTTCGCTGCTTCCTCATAATTCCATGACAGATAGCGCAGGAACAAGAACGACAGCATGTAGTCTCGGAAGTCGTCCGCGTTCATTGCACCGCGCAGTTGGTCGGCAATGGCCCAGAGGGTCTTGCCGAGTTGCTTCTGGTCTTTGTCGTTCATGGCTTTAGGCGTCTCTTGATCTTGTTCTCCAGCGCCGAAAGTTCGGCTTCGTCAGCCGCATCGGCGGCCTGCGCTTCGCGTTGTTTGCGCTCCTGATCGAAAGCCAAGTAGCGATCGATGGCTTGGGCTTCCATCTGCGCATGACTGACCGAGCCGGCGTTCGCCAGCAACGGAAAATCATTGGCCGTGATAATGCGCCCTACGTTCTCCATCCAAAAGCGCATGGGAATGTCCTGCCTGTTCTTAGCCCGGAGTTCAGCGGTTTCTAGGAAGATCGTCACCAGCCGGTTGAGGGTGTCGATTTCGTCTTCGACCAAGTAATTCTTGGCGACTACGATGTCCTGCTTGCGCACGCGGCCGCCACTCCAGCTGCGCAGGCCGAAGTGCGGATCGTCGGCGTTCGCGCGCGCCAAGATCAGTTCGGCCGCAGTCTTCTGCGTCACTGCGTACAACAATAGGTTTTGCACTGTCGCGAAGAAGGCCTGGGTGGCGCGGTCGGTCTTGTCGTAATCCACGCTCAGCGCGAACAGGTCGCGCACCTTCTGGTAGAAGCGCTTTTCCGAGGCACGGATGTCGCGGATGCGCGCCAGCATCTCGTCGAAGTGATCTGGGCGACCGTCTGGGTTCTTCAGGCGCTCGTCATCCAAAACGAATCCCTTGAGTAGGTATTCCTTGAGCGCGGTGCTGGCCCAGCGCCGGAACTGCACCCCGCGCGGCGAGCGCACGCGATAGCCGACGGCCAGTATGGCGTCGAGGTTGTAGACCGTGGCCGGGCGGCGCACCTCGCGCCCGCCCTCCTGTTGAACTACCAAGGAATCCTTGGCAGTTCGTTCAGGCTCCAACTCATTGTCTGAAAAGATGTTTTTCAGATGCTGGCGGATGTTTTCGGTGGTGACGTCGAACAGCTCCGCCATCTCGGCCTGCGTCAGCCAGACCGTCTGGCCGTCGGCACGCAGCTGGATGCGGCTGGCGCCGTCCTCGGTGGTGTAGAGGATCAGGCCACTCATGCGCCGACTGCCTCCGTCGCGGGGAACAGTTGCTGCATCAGGCCCCGCTTGTGGGCTTCGAGGACGGCGAGCTGGTTGGATTCGGCGGTGATCTGGACGTCGAGGGAGGAGAGGCAGTCGGCGATTCGTTGTTGCTCCGCTTCGCCGGTGGAATGAATTGGGTACTCCCTGATCTGCCTTGCGCTGATGTGTGGAATTCCAGAGCTTGTATTAATGCGGTCCACATAAGCGTGAAACCTCGGCGAGTGGATCTGCTGAAAAATGAAATCCATCAATGCTACGGATTCAGCCCGAAGCCGAGCAACTCGCTGGATGAGCAACGCACCTACGTCCTCGTCTCCGATCAGCGCGGAGTTCTTTCCGACTTTCGATCCATCCATGCCGATGACCAAGTCATTTCTGGCCAATCGAAATTTCTCAAGGCCATTCATGGGGCCAACGTAATACCTGTCTATCTCGGCACTGTGTCGAATGGCACCTTCCGTAATGTTGATGCCCCGCATCAGTCGCTCACCGGAACTATCCTCGACAATCGCAGCACCGTCGAACGGATAGCCGGACAGGAGATCAACCAGATCGCCGAGAGGCGTTTGCTGCCACGTCAAAGCTCTTTGGAACTCGGGGAAGCGGAGGCGGGGACGGGTTTCGCCTTCGCGGGGCAACAGCTGCTGCATCAGGCTGCGCTTGTGCACCTTCAACGCTTCCACCATGCGCCCCTGCGCAGCAATCACCTCGTCCAGCGACGTCAGGCAGTCGGCGATTTTTTGTTGTTCCTTGACGCCCGCTGGTGCGAATGACGCAACTTCAGCAAGATCTGTCGAGTTGATTGCTGGATAGTTCGACCCAGTGCATTTCTCAATCACCTTCTGCACGAATCTATCGGTGTGAATGAGCTGGTAAAGGAAGGGCTTGCTTCCCTTCGCTCGCAACTGCGCGTACCCCGATGACGCGACATAGGCGTCGGCATCACGGAAATCGACGAATAGATTGTTCCGCTGATAGGGACGTACCACCTGAAAAATGACATCGCCGTTACTGAGAAGTCTTTGCGCCCTGCTTGGCGCCGACTTCTTTTTGATACGGTTTCTTGACTTGAGAACTCCGCCTTCCACGGATTCCAGATCGATGTATATGAACGAGTCCGGCAAGCCGTCGTTTTGTGGGTTAACGGTGCAAATTTCTTTCAGCGGTTTTTCCGCCCATGCATCTGCCTTCCGAAACTCCGGAAACCGCAACCGCGGCGTCACCATCGCTGCACCCTGCTTCGCCATCACCGCGCCTCCTCCCAAGCCTTCAGCCCGGCGATCTCGCGCCCGCCGGCGCGCTTGCGCAGCAGCGGGATCAGGTCGCGCATCAGTGCCTCCTCCTTCTGTGCGCGCGCCTTCCAGCCCAGTTCCAGTGGCGCCAGCAGTGCGGTCAGCGCCTCGCCGTCGAAGATGCGGCGGGCCAGCACGGCTTCGACGAAGGCCTGCAGGCGGGCGACCGGCAGGCCGTGCGTGTCCGCCACCGCGGCCAGCGCGCGGGCGGCCTTGTCCTGCTTGAAGGCCTCGTAGCCGGCGCGGATGGCGGCCTCGTCCAGGCCGGCGCCGGCCTTGAGGCCGCGCACGTATTCGCTGATCTCCTCGCGCTCGTCGATGAACTTGGCATCGCCGGCGATCAGGCCGATCAACTGCTCGCGGCTCATGCTGGCCTTGCCGGCCGGCTGCATGGAGATATCGGCCGCCAGCTTCATGATGTAGTCGTAGTCGATGGTGGCGGAGGCGAACAGCACGAACTCGAAATCGAGCTGGTCGATGTCCTCGTTTTTCTTGCTGTCCGGCTTGGCCTGCTGCGCGCGCAGGCGCTGCGCGGTTTCCAGATACGCGCCGCGGAACGCGTTGTGTTCATCACGGGGCAGGATCGTTTCGATCTGCTGTTTCTGTGCGTCGTCCAGATCGGTGTACTGATCCAGCTGGGTCTTCAGCTTCTGCACCTGTTTGAAGCGCTCGACGAAGCCGGCGCGGGCGGCGTCGCCCTTGACGTTGGCGATGTCTTCGGGTTTCCCGCTGAGGCCCTGCGAGGCCATGAAGCTGGCGAGCTGGTCGCGCGCTTCCTTGAGCTTCTCGATCACCACCGGTGCGGTGTCCACTAGCCAGATGGTGCGCGCCTGTTCGGCCTTGACGCCGGAGAACAGCGCGATGGCGGCATCCACTTCCTTCTGCTGGCCGCGGAAGTCGAGGATGTTGCCATACGGTTTCGTGTCGTTGAGCACGCGGTTGGTGCGGCTGAACGCCTGGATCAGGCCGTGGTGCTTGAGGTTCTTGTCCACGTACAGGGTGTTCAAATACTTGCTGTCGAAGCCGGTGAGCAGCATGTCCACCACGATCACGATGTCCAGCTTTTCGCGGCCTTTTCTTGGCAGGTCGGCATTGGCGAACTGTTGATCCTTGATGCGCTTTTGCACATCTTGGTAGTAGCCATCGAACTCCTCGATACGATGGTTGGTGCCGAACGCAGCGTTGTAGTCGGCGATGATGGCCGCCAGCGCGGTCTTCTTTTCTTCGGGATTCTTCTTGTTGTCGGCCTGCTCCTGCGGCAAGTCTTCTTGCAACTGCTTCACGTCGGCGCTGACGTCAGCGGGCGGTGAAAACACTGCAGTGATTTTGAGCGGCACAAAGTTTGAATCTGATTGCTGCTTCTCAGCCTGCGCGCTTTTGAACAGCGTGATGTACTCAATGGCATCATTGATCGACGCGGTGGCTAGTAGCGCATTGAAGCAGCGACCGCCCGTGGCCGTATCGTGTCGGTTTAGGATGGCCTCGACTATGGCGCGCTTGGCAAGTGGCTCGCCAGGCTTCACCGGGTGCTTGCCGTCGGGCTTGAAGTAATCGACATGGAAACGCAGGACGTTCCGATCCTCGATGGCGTGGGTGATCGTGTATTCGTGCAGGGGCTTCTGGAACAGGTCTTCGGTGGTTTTTAAAGTCTGTTCCTCGCCCTCGATGCGCTTGTAGCTGGCGTTCTGTTCGAAAATCGGCGTACCGGTGAAACCAAACAACTGGGCGTTGGGGAAGAACGTCTTGATGGCTTGATGGTTCTCTCCGAACTGCGAGCGGTGGCATTCGTCGAAGATGAAGACAATGCGCTTGTCGCGCAGAACTTCCAATTGTTCGGCATGGCTGTTGAGACCGCGCTTCTCGCGACTTTGGTTACGCGTGCTGCCACCGTCCAACGCCAAGCCCAGTTTCTGGATAGTGCATACAATGACCTTGTCGGCGGCATCGTCGGACAACATGCGTCGCACGAGCGCGCCGGTGTTGGTGTTCTCTTCCACGCAGCCTTCTTGGAAGCGATTGAATTCTTCGCGGGTCTGGCGATCGAGGTCTTTGCGATCAACCACGAACAAGCACTTCTCGATTGCCGGATTGGCTTTGAGCAGAGTTGATGCCTTGAAACTGGTGAGCGTTTTTCCGCTGCCGGTGGTGTGCCAGATATAGCCGTTGCCTAGGTTTTTATCGATGCACTCGACGATATTCTTCACGGCGTAGATTTGATACGGCCGCATCATCAGCAGCTTCTGTTCGCTCGCCAGCAGCACCATGTAGCGGCTGATCATCTGGCCTAGCGTGCACTTCGGTAGGAAAGCATCGGCAAAAGCATCAAGGCCGCCGATCTTGCTGTTGTCCGGTGCGGCGTACTGGTAGATCGGCAGGAAGCGCTCGTCCGCATTAAAGGCGAAATGACGGGTGTTGTTGTTGGCAAAGTAGTACGTCGCGTCGCGATTGCTGACGATGAAAAGTTGTATGAAGCAAAGCAATGTGCGGGTGTAGCCGTTGCCGGCATCGTTCTTGTATTCGACGATCTGCTCGATGGCGCGGCGCGGGGTGATACCCAGTGTTTTTAGTTCGATCTGCACGGCGGGCACGCCATTGATGAGCAGGATTACGTCGTAGCGGTGATGACTGTAATCAGTGTTGATACGCAACTGACTGGCAACCTCAAAATCGTTCTTGCACCAATCGTTGATGTTCACCAACGTGTAATTCAGGGGCGTTCCGTCATCGCGAGTGAGGGCGTTGCGGTTGCGCAGCGTTTGCGCTGCTTTGAACACGTCGGGCGTGACAATTTCATCTAGCAGACGGTGGAACTCTGCGTCGGTGAGGGTGACGTTGTTCAGCGCCTCGAACTTTTCGCGGAAGTTGCGTTCCAGCGCAGCTCGATCGCGGATGTCAGCGCGCAAGGTGTATTTCAGGTCGCCGAGCTTTTCAATCAGCTCTTGCTCGATTGTGCATTCCTTGACGCGCATGACGACTCCGTCCCTTGTTTATTCTCGCCCTACGTTTCAATGTTTGGCCAACGGAGTCGATTCTACCGGATGGGATGCGTTTGGCCGGAGGCGTCAGTTCATTCGGCCATGGGTTAGAAAAATCGATCAAACGCTTAGTGTCGATATTCGATGCACATAGAACTCGCGGACTGTCCAGCAAGACAGAATACCAACGTCATTTCGGGCGTTCGATTTGCCCAAATAATCAATAATAGTGCTTTAGACCCACATGGTTACGAAGCGACTCTGGACGATAGGGAATCTCACTGTATCTGTTCAAGACGCACGCCGCCTCAAAGCGCCCGTACAAAGATTGATCAAGCGTTGTCTTAAGGTGCACCTGACGCGGATCATTTGATCAAGGGACTTTTCGTTTCCACCATGAGCGCTGCTCCCGCGCAAAGACCTCAGAATGTTGAACGCCTGCAATGTTGGGATACAGATGCAATTTGGCCCAGTTGACTAACAATGGATTGGTCAGTGAGACGGCTTCGTTAACCCTCTGACCCGAAGATTTATCAGAGAGTCGAGACTCCTCTTCTGGATAGCTTCCTCTGATATACGAATGGTTACCGGGAAACCTGCGTTGTTGAAACCGCTTCACCTCAACTAACTGTTTGCGAAAACCCACTTTCAAAGGGGAATTGGGTTTTGGCCGAGCATCGGGATTCGGCCAAGCGCAGCTTTTAAAGACGCGAGCCAAGGATTTGCGCGCGAGGGTATCTGATGAACTCTATTGATCTTTGACGAGACATCGCCTTCGCGCGATGGCATCATGCGAAGATCAAAATGCTTCAAGAGGCGATCGACAGCCTCTTTCGGCTGCCTGCGGGGAAGGGGGGAATCATCAACTCGCTTCGATCTATTGACCTACGTTTAGTTGACGACCTCGTCGAATTCGTCAGAGGACCAGGCTTCGTGTTGGATTTTTCCGACAGAAGCTTCTCGGACTTCTTCGCCACCGAACTAAAGATCAACATCGACGATCCTAAATACGCGGTCAATGGCCGATCGAAGGGCAAGCGCCTCCGACATTTCATTCAGACCTGTGATGACTGGACCGCCGTTCGCACCCTTGAAGCGCTCTGGGAGCATCGCAGCGAGTTTCTGACTCGTTCCGGCAGTGTCGATCCGATCGTGAATGCCCAGATCCGCTACCAAGGTTTGATCACCCGCCTAACGCGGGGCTCCAATCCGTCGCGGTCTTCATTGGGCCCACAGCCTCCTCCCGTAAACCCCGCGACTATCGCCAAGATCAAAGCGGATCTGTTGGCCGTAGCGGCGATGGCGCCGCAAGCTCGCGGCTATGCATTTGAGGGCTTCTTAAAAGGCCTGTTCGACGCCTTTGGTCTAGCCGCACAAGAGCCGTTCCGGCTTCGCGGTGAACAGATCGACGGCAGCTTTCAGCTCGCGAGCGAGATTTATCTGCTAGAGGCCAAATGGCACGGGCCGCCGATCGGCGTCTCTGAGCTGCACACCTTCCATGGCAAGATCGAACAAAAGGCGGCCTGGACCCGCGGTCTTTTTGTGAGCAATAGTGGCTTCACTGAAGATGGCCTCGCCGCTTTTGGACGCGGAAAAAGGGTCATCTGCATGGATGGTCTCGATCTATACGAAATGCTCAACCGTGAAATCCCTCTTACTCAGGTCCTCGAGCGCAAAGTCCGTCGCGCAGCAGAAACCGGCGCACCCTTCATCCGCATACGCGACCTTTTCCCTAACTGGCAGGAATGAAAGACGATGGCGCAGTTCGATGATTGGTGCATTTCGGTTGAAGCGCCGGTGGGTAACAATCGCCTGCGAGTCATAACAGGACAGACCTCCAACCTAGGGGTCGGCATTCAGGCGACGGCGGCTGTCGTGCCTACGCATTACGCCTCGGCGGAGCAGATCGCGCGTGCACTCGCGCGACTTGGCAAGCAAGCGGCCGCCGCCCAGATCGAGAGTCTGCTGCCCACGACTAAGCAGATCCGCTCCGGCGACCTCGCTGAAATCTACGCGGCGGAATGGATAGACGCTCATAGCGGCGGCTACCGCGCGCCCATCAAACGACTGCGATGGAAAGATCATCGCAACATGGCAATGCGGGGTGATGACGTAATCGGCATCTTCCAAGACCCACAAACTCATCGTCTTCAGTTCCTGAAGACTGAGGCGAAGAGCCGCGTCCGTTTGTCCGCGCAAGTCCTGACCGAGGCGCGCGCCGGTCTGGACAAAGATGGAGGATTGCCCTCAGCCCACGCACTGCACTTTATTTCCGCACGTCTCCTCGAACTTGGCAATCAGCCGCTGGCCGATTCAATCGACGACGCGCTGCTCAAGCATGGCGTCCCGCCGCAGAGTGTTCGGCATCTGCTTTTCACATTCTCAGGCAATGCCCCAGACGCATTGCTAACCGCTTCCCTGCAAGCGTATTCCGGCCCTATCACTCAATGGGGTATCGGACTTCGCGTGGAAGGCCATGCCGAATTTATCGGCGCGGTCTACGATCGAGTGATCGCAAATGCCAACAACTCCTGAGGCTATCGCCGCAAATATCGCTGAGGCGACGGTCGCCGGCTTTCGTGGCCAACTGGTTGCTCGCGGGCAGGCCCGCGCGATCATTTGGCGTGACGGCACACTGCCACTCGACGCGCCAGACTTTGCACCGCAGCTTAGCTACGACCTGCATAGCTATGCCTATGCCCTGCTCGGCCTAGGCCTGCGTCTTCGTGAGGTGGGCGGCGATCAGAATGAGGCTCGCGCGGCATTCGAACTTGCAGCGGCATCTCTTGAGGCGGTGATAGCAAAGGGTAACCGACAGGAGTCTGATCGCGATTTCCACTTCGTCATGGCCGCAGCCGCTTATCATCTCGCCCACCTGTCAGCAAGAGCTTATTCGCTTCTCGCAATTGTCGAGGCAGATGAGAATTTCTCACTGATCGAGCGAGCGCTGGCTCAGTTAATGCTGCGGAATTTCGCTGCTTTGCGCAGCAGCGTCCTTGACTACCGGACCTCCGGTCAAGGTAGAGATGAGCGGATTGCTTCTGAAATGCAGTCCCACCTCGAGCAAGTAGAGGTAGCTGCCGAGCCTCCGGATGCCGGTGGTGACGACTTCCTTTTCGACGGCCTGATTACCGCGCTCACCGACACATTCATGGCTGCAATGTCACTTTATCTGCTTGCGCTCGAGCGTGGCGAGCGAGAACTGGTTGATCAGGCGCTCGAACGGCTGCGTGTGAGTTTGGCGATCTGCGGCGAGATGAACATGCTGCCGCAATGGTGGGCGCATCGTGTTGCCATCCATCTTCTGTCGGACTTATGGTCGAGCACTTTACATGAACAGGTTCCGCTGCAGCACGCCGGAGGACCGGCGTCGGACTGGCTGCAATTGCGCGAACTGTTCATCGCGCAGTTGCAGCGTCGCGATAGGGCCGAGATCGACCTTTGGCCATCACAGATAGAGGCGGCCGCCCGCGCCGTCGATCAGTCCGACGACTTAGTCGTATCGCTGCCGACAAGCGCCGGCAAGACGCGAATTGCAGAACTGTGTATCCTGCGTTGCCTCGCGGGAGGCAAAAGGGTGGTGTTTGTTACGCCACTGCGCGCGCTCTCGGCTCAGACTGAAGCGACGCTCCAGCGAACCTTCGGCCCGCTCGGCAAGACCATCTCCGCCCTCTACGGCAGCATCGGCGCCACCGGCTTTGATGAAGACGCGATTCGCGAGCGCGACATCGTGGTTGCAACTCCGGAGAAGCTAGACTTCGCGCTCCGTAACGATCCTTCTCTGCTCGACGACGTTGGTCTTCTAATCTTTGATGAAGGGCACATGATTGGCCTCAATGAACGTGAAGTTCGTTACGAAGTGCAGATTCAACGGCTATTGCGTCGTGCCGATGCTAGTGAACGCCGAATCGTCTGCTTATCGGCCATCCTTCCCGATGGGGACCAACTCGACGACTTCGCCGCTTGGCTGCGCCGTGATCATCCTGGCGGGCTGATCAAGAATGACTGGCGACCAACCCGCCTGCGCTTCGGTGAGGTGGTTTGGACGTCACCAACCGCCCGACTCAACCTCAGGGTAGGAGACGAACGTCCTTGGGTTCAACGGTTCCTTAGCGGCGCCGCACCTCCAAATTGGAATCCACCTAAGCGCCAACGCACCCAGCTATTCCCCAAAGACCAGCGCGAACTCTGCCTCGCCACCGCGTGGCGGTTAGTCGATGACGGCCAGACCGTCCTTGTCTTTTGCCCTGAGCGGCGCAGCGTTGAACCGTTCGCCGACGTTATCGTCGATCTACATGAGCGCGGCGCCTTGGTCTCGCTGCTTGCGGCCGATCCGGACGTACTGAATACCGCGATCGCGCTGGGCGAGGAATGGCTAGGCGCCGGCAGCCCCATCCTCAAATGCCTGCGCCTTGGGGTTGCCCTTCACCATGGCGCGCTTCCGACGGCCTATCGCAAGGAAGTCGAGCGTCTGCTACGCGAAAACGTCCTCAAGGTCACGATCTCTTCGCCAACTCTTGCCCAAGGCCTCAATCTGTCGGCGACAGCCGTCATCATGTATTCCCTACATCGCGCCGGTAAGCCGATTGCGGTCAGCGAGTTCAAGAACGTCATCGGGCGCGCCGGACGGGCCTATGTCGACATTGAGGGCATAGTCCTCTTCCCCATGTTTGACGACATCCGCACGAAGCGGCGGAACTGGGAAACGCTCATCAGCGACGTTGGCGCGCGCGAGATGGAGAGCGGTCTCGTTCTATTGGTCGTTACGCTGCTGAAGCGGATGCGAGCGCGCGTCGACGGGGACGCGAATCAGCTCGTTGATTATGTCGTCAACAACGCCGCCGCCTGGTCCTTTCCCGAGCTTGAAAACGAAGATCGAAATGACCGGGATCGCGCCCTGGCGGATTGGGAAAGGCACGTTTCGACGCTCGATACAGCCATTCTCAGCCTCATCGGCGAGAACGATGTTCCCGATGAAGGGATTGAGGCTGCCTTGGACAACATTCTCCGATCTTCTCTGTGGCAGAGACGCCTGGAGCGTCTGGACGATCAGCTCCAACAGTTGTTGAAGGCAGGTCTCCTTTCCCGTAGCCGGCTGATCTGGAATCAGTCAACCGCCGCTCAACGCCGCGGCTACTTTCTTGCAGGCGTAGGTTTGACCACGGGTCACGCCCTCGACGCCATTGCCGCCGAGGTCAACTTACTTCTGGTCCAGGCCAATGGCGCGATTCTTGAGGGTGACGCCGATGCTGCGATCACTGCTCTCACAAATCTTGCTGAGCGGGTATTCACCATCTATCCCTTTATACCCGACCCGTTCCCCGCAAACTGGCGCGACATCCTGCGGGCTTGGGTGCTGGGCGAGCCACTTGCCGCGCTGGGCGGGGATCAGCCAAGCAAAATGCTTCAGTTTGTTGAAGGAAGCCTCATTTACCGGCTGCCATGGGCAATGGAGGCGATTAGGGTCCGCGCGATCGCAAATGGCGATGTGGTAGACGTAGATGGCCTAGGTCTAGAAGACTATGAACTTGGCCTTGCGGTGCCCGCGATCGTTACCGGCACGCTCAACCGCTCCGCGTCAATCCTCATCCAAGCCGGCTTCAATTCGCGGCTCGCTGCAATCAAAGCGGTCACGGATACAGGCGCGACATTCGCAACCGGAAACGAGCTGCGGCAATGGCTGAATACAGAGGAAGTCGCCACTTGGAGTGCACATGCGGACTGGCCAACTAGAGAGACCCGTCCGATTTGGATGGATTTTGTCCAGCGCTTCACGCCGAGCGAGGAGCACATTTGGGCGGCTCGGCACTATCGGGGCAGCATCACGTGGATGGCTGCGCCCGCGCCGCCCGGCTCGGTCGTCCAGATACACCAGTGGGCAGGCCAGTCTTGGGTGCTGTCTCCAGACGGAACTCCACTAGGCACCGTTCGGGCCGCACTCAATCCCCATCGAGGCGGCATGCTTCGCGCACAATTGGCTCAGGACGTCCGCGATATCCACATCGTATATCTTGGTCCCGACGATCTGGCAGATTCATAGTAGCCAATTTCCCGGCGCCACTGGTCTCAGTGGAATGCATTGCTCGATGATCGCTTGGGTCAAAAGCCACCTTTCGCAACAGCGTTGCTTTTCCGCCGTTAGCTCGACAGGCTCGCTTGTAGCGGACTTGGAGCGTAGATCGACGCCGATCTATTCAAGAAGTCCGTTTTCTTAGACAGATCCAACATCACATATATACATTTCGCCGTTTTCTATACACGTTCTGAAAACATGTATAACAATTTGGTTTTATTCGAATGAAGTCAGACGGAGCGCCATATCGTCGAATTTGGTGGGCCCACCAGGACTCGAACCTGGAACCAAAGGATTCGCCTTTTCCCACGATTTCCCGCAGGGACGGACTATCTCTTCACCCGCTGCCTTGGGCAGGTAGGGTGCGGGACGCTCTAGCCTGTTATGAAGGGCACTTCAGCCCTCAGGTAGTCTCTGCACCTTCCGATGGTGTACCACCGGCTTGGCTCAGGGTTCCCACCGTCCGCTTGCGCGCCGCTGAGGGTTCCTTGAATTCATCCCGTTCCCGTCCACGTGTTTCCACGTGGCGGCACCTTTCGATGAGTCCTCTGCTCTAACCATTGAGCTATAGGCCCGAGCGGCCATTCTATCAGCAGCGCTCTGCCGTTTCCGGCGTGGAAGAACTTACTTCGCGCCCATCGGCGAGGCGTAGTTGAGTCGCGTCGCGCCGGCTTCTGCCATCGCGTCATTCACCGCCTCACGCGCTTCATTCGGCACATCCACCAACACCAACACGCGCCCTGCGGCAATCTCCGCTTCAAATTGCTGACGCACGGGATCAGGCACCGTAGACCCCATCAATGCGGACGCCCACCCACCGACCAATGCACTCATTGCAGCAATGCCCACTGCACCGGCGAGTGTGATGCCAAGTGGCGGTATGGCGACCGCAACAAGACCTGCAAGCAATCCTGTGGCGCCGCCGATTTCCATGCCGCGAATCGCAGCAGGCATCGCGTCGGTATCTGCTTCTTTTAAAGTATTGGGAATGCGCTCCAACTCGATATCCGCACGCGCCACCATGGAGATCGCATCGTTCTTAATACCATGCATGTGCAACGCGGCTAGTGCGCGTCGCGCCACGGCAACGTCTTGGGTGCTGTAAACCTCGCGATGGTTCATCACTTAAAGCCTCAGAGCGCAATTTTTTTCGCTTGATCCTTGAAGTCCTTTTTCGGGTCAACACCGAGCAACAACTTGATCCCGGCAAACAAGCTATTTGCGTTCTCCCACACCTCGGCTTGTTCCGGTTCAAATCGCAACAAGCGCAACTTCGGATCGTCCTTACCGCTGAACCAAGCAGCGATGAAGGGATTCCAAAGGGCGTCGATCACCGTACGATCGTTATCTTGTTTTAGCTGACCGACTGCGCTTGCAAACAATTCGTGATTTTTCGAGGTCAGCATCATGACTGCAGAAAGTGTTCGACCCTTTTCACTGGCTTGCCCCATTTCAGTTTCAATCGAGGTAAAAAACCAAATAGGACCACTTTCATCTTCGCGCATCGCTGTCATCGGACGCGGCGGCACGCCATCCGCACAGAGCATGACGGTGCGGTCTGAATCAAGATGCTTCCAGAATTTTTCACGCAGTTCAGTAGCGTCAGTCATAGGGTTCTCGTGACTTCCAAGCGGTGTTTACCCAACACTGCAAGTCTTCACGTGAAACGGAAGCGAAAGACGCGTGCATGATTCAGCCGCCGTTTTGGCCGCTTTTTCTGCATTTGCAGGTAGCTACTGATTCCGGCGTTCGCAAAACAATTCTGGCGCGATCTAACGCGCGAGTGCTGCACAGCGCAACGCCATGCAGTTCAGGCCGGCATCACCTGCGCACGAGCCAACATGTCTTCCAAGCTATCGCCCTCTTGCCGCTCAGACATCCCCAGTTCCACTTTTAGCGGCACGCTCTCGCCGTCAATGTCGTAGTCCTTCGTCATCGCATTGCCGATTCGGCGCGCAATCTCTTCCACACCCACACCAAGTACAGCACGTTGCCCCAAGGCCACCACAAAATTGTCTTGTGCACGCCGACCCACCACATCGCTGCGTCGCACCAAGTGATGCAAGCTTTCGCCGATCAAGCGCAAGAGTTTGTTGGTTGCATCGACGCTTTGTGCATTTGCAAACGCCTCAAAGCCCTCAAACCGCAGGTCGATCACGGCATAGGGTTCGGCATCTTCACTGGCGAGTAGAAACGCGCGCGCCAACTCAATATCCAAACCCTGCTTGTTGAGCAATCCGGTGATGGGGTCCACCAAAGCCAAGCGATCCAAACGTGCGTGCAGCGCCGTCACTTCTTGTTGCCGCATCAACAGCTGATCTTGCAGCTTTGCAACTTCACCTTCGAATTTTTGCTCAAGGTGCTTGCGTGGGGTGACGTCTTCAATCAAGACGACGAAGTGCGTGACTTTGCCATGCTCATCCCGGTGCGCAGAGACATACAGATGCCCCCACATGATCTCGCCGTTCTTGCGGATGTAGCGCTTTTCAATATGGTACGAACGGATTCTGTTATCGAGCATGTCGGTGACCTTCATCAAGTCGCGCGACAAATCTTCCGGGTGCGTAATCTGTTGAAAGTCCAAGTTGCGCAGTTCGCCTTCGGTATACCCGAGCATGTTGCATAGCGACTGGTTGGATTTTAAGAACTCGCCTTCGATGCTGACGTACGCTTCGCCCAAAGGCGATTGTTCGAATAAGTCGCGCATCACTTCTTGCAGGCGGCGTTGCGCGCCGTCGCGATTGCCTGTGTAAGGCACTTGTCCAACGATGAGCAAGTACGCAGGCGTTTGATCGTCGGCCGGGTTCGCCCCCTCGCAACGCACAACCGTCCAACGCAAGCAACGTTCAATCTCGGCGTCTTCCGTAAATACCGTCGACGTTTGATTGGCCTCACTCAAGCAGGTCAAGGCGTCCATCAACTTAACGGCAAATTCGAGGCGCAAGTAGCGCCATTGTTTGAGCGCGTGGCCTAAGGCGTCTTCTGTAGTGCCGCCGATGTCACGCAACGCTGCGGCAGTGACCGACACGATATGGAACTGGCGATCGAGCTGTACGCAGCCGAGCGGAAAATCGGGCGCATCAAACGCACACAGCAAGAGCGCCGTATCTATCGGTGCTTGTGCTGCCTTCGTTCTGACCTGGTCCCGCATCTGCAGCCCTCATGTTGCGGCTTGAGCGGGTGCCTGACTGATTCAGGCACCTTGGACCTATCTTATTCCACGTCGAGGAAGCTGCGCAGCGTTTCCGAACGGCTGGGGTGGCGCAGCTTGCGCAAGGCCTTGGCTTCGATCTGGCGGATACGCTCACGCGTGACATCGAATTGCTTGCCCACCTCTTCCAAGGTGTGATCGGTATTCATGTCGATGCCGAAGCGCATGCGCAGCACCTTGGCTTCACGCGGGGTGAGGCCTGCCAACACATCACGCACGGTTTCGACCAAGCTGATATTGGTTGTGGCTTCGATCGGCGATTCGGCATTCGAATCTTCGATGAAGTCGCCCAAATGCGAATCTTCGTCGTCACCGATCGGCGTTTCCATGGAGATCGGCTCTTTCGCGATCTTCATCACCTTACGGATCTTGTCTTCCGGCATTTCCATTTCTTTGGCCAATTCTTCCGGCGTCGGCTCACGACCGAACTGCTGCAGCATTTGGCGGGAAATGCGGTTCAACTTGTTGATCGTTTCGATCATGTGCACCGGGATACGAATGGTGCGCGCTTGGTCGGCGATCGAACGGGTGATGGCCTGACGAATCCACCAGGTGGCATAGGTCGAGAACTTGAAGCCGCGACGGTGTTCGAACTTATCGACGGCTTTCATCAAACCGATGTTGCCTTCCTGGATCAAGTCGAGGAATTGCAAACCACGGTTGGTGTACTTCTTCGCAATCGAGATCACCAAACGCAAGTTGGCTTCAACCATTTCGCGCTTGGCTTCGCGCGCAGTGCGCTCACCTTCGTCCAGCATGCGCTCAATCTTGCGCATATCCGGCACGGTGACCATGACGGCTTTTTCAAGCTCAATCGCGGAGTCTTGCTGGGCGAGAATTTGATCGCGCACTTCGCGGAGTTCAGAACCCCACTTCTGCTTGCGCTTCAGCATTTCATCTACCCAATCGAGATTGGTGATGTTGCCTTCAAAGCTGCGGATGAAATCTTTACGCGGCATTTTTGCGCGCACGATCGAGAAATGCGCAATGCGACGTTCGCGCTCACGGATGGTGTCCATCGAGTCACGCAACAAGGTGACCAGCGATTCCAGCATCGGCAGCGGCAAACGGAAAGCAGAGAACACTTCGGCCATTTCTTCGCGCAGTTTCAGCACAGATTTGTGCGAGGGACCGTGCTTGGCATAAGCCTTTTCGAACTTGGCGTAGAGGTCGGCCAGGTTTTCCATGCGCGCGCGCACTTCTTCCGGATTCGGGCCGGTGGGTGCCGGATCGTCGTCGGTGGTGTCGGCATCGTCGGTGTCTTCTTCGTCGACGGCCACGTCCATGGCAGCAAGCGCGTCTTCGTTTTCGATTTCTTCTTCGGGCTCGACGTTTTCTTCGTGGAAGCCGAGCACCATTTCAGCGAGGCGCTTTTTGCCGGCAGTCACCAGTGCATAGTCTTCAAGCACTTGCTTGTTGACCAGCGGGAAGCTGGCGAGCGCCAACAGCATTTGATACAGGCCATGTTCGATGCGCTTGGCGATGGCGATTTCGCCTTCGCGGGTCAGCAACTCGACCGTACCCATTTCGCGCATGTACATGCGGACGGGGTCGGTGGTGCGACCGGTTTCGGTATCGAGCGATGACAATGCAGCCGCAGCTTCTTCTGCAGCGGTGTCGTCAACATCACGACCGCCCGAAGTTTGACCGGCGAGCAAAAGGGTTTCGGCATCCGGTGCGCTTTCGAGCACGTCGATACCCATACCGGTCATCAAACCGATAATGTCTTCGAGCTGTTCCGGATCGACGACATCGTCGGGAAGATGGTCGTTAACTTCGGCGTAGGTCAGATAGCCCTGTTCTAGGCCTTTGCTGATCAGTTGCTTGATTTCGGACTGCTGAACTTGACGCTCGTTGGCCATGTGTGGCACACACCAGATACAGAGAGTGAACCCCTAATTTTAACACGCTGAAGACGTTTTTTCTTAGGTCTGCAGCAGGAAAGTGACGGGGCCGTCATTCACTAGCCTGACTTCCATATGGGCACGGAAGCGACCGGTTTCCACCCCTGCGTGGCGTTTTCTACACATTTCTACGAAAGTTTCGAATAACGGTTCAGCCAGCTCGGGGCGCGCGGCGGTCGAGAAGCTGGGGCGCAAGCCGCTGCGGGTGTCGGCGGCGAGCGTGAACTGACTCACCAACAGCAGTCCGCCACCGGTATCGCGCAAAGATCGGTTCATTTTGCCGTCATCGTCGGCGAAAACGCGGTAATTGAGCAGCTTTTCGGCCATCTTCTCCAATTGCGCGTCGGTATCGTCGGGCTGTGCCGCAACGAGGGCCAAGAGGCCCGCGCCGATTTTGCCCGTACTTTCGCCGGCTACGGTGACTTCAGCCTCAGTGACACGTTGAATGAGCGCGATCATGGCGAAATCATAAAGCAGGTGCTGGGCACGCCCTTTAGACTTTGGGGTGTGAATACGCCTTTTGCTGCCCGCGCTCTGTATGCCCTTGCTTGGATGTTCGGGCGATTGCCCGTCTCGATGGCAAATGCCCTGGGACGGTTTGTGGGCTGGCTGTGGCGGCAGACGGACGCGCGTGAAGCGCGGATTGCGCGTCGGAACATGGCCTTGATCGCCCCCGCTGCTTCGGACGCCACGCACGAAATCCTGACCCGCGATATCTTGCGGACCACCGGTCAGCAGTTCTTAGAAACCCTGCGGTTCTGGACACATCCCCCTGAGCGCAATTTGCGCGCGCTGAAGGTCGATCCGGCGGACAAGCAGCGTTTTCTTGATGCGATTGCACGCGGACGCGGCGTGATTGTGTCGGCACCGCATTACGGCAATTGGGAGTTGTTAAACCAATGGCTGGCGGATACCACCGACTTGGCGATTTTGTATCGTCCGCCAGAGTCCGAAGTAGGCGAAGCGTTTTTGCGTTTGGTTCGCCACAGCACACGTCATGAAGTGCACCAAGTGCGTGCAGGTGGCGCCGGTCTGCGGACTTTGATTCGCACGCTGCAAAGCGGCGGCGTGGTCGGCATCTTGCCCGACCAACAACCGGGCGATTTGCGCGACGGCGTGTTTGCGCCCTTCTTCGGCCGCCCCGCCCTGACGATGACTTTGTTGAATCGCCTCGCACACAAGACGGGTGCCGAAGTGCTGCATGCGTGGTGCGAGCGTGCAGCCGATGGTCGACATTTCACCTTGCATGTCGAGGCCGCGGATCCTGCGGTGTCTGACGCAGACGACGCTGTTGCCGCAAGCGTGTTGAACGCCGATATCGAACGCATTGCGTCGCGTGACCCGAAGCAATATCAGTGGACGTACAAGCGCTTCACGATGACGCCGCCCGGCACTGTCCCGCCCAATCCGTATCGCGATCTGGAAACCCATTGATGTCGACCCTTCCCATCAGTGGTGTGGTGATTGCATTCAACGAGGCGGATCGAATTGCGCCCTGTGTTGAAAGCTTGATGCGCGTGTGCAGCGAAGTGGTGGTGATGGATTCTGGCAGCACGGACGACACGGCGAAGATTGCAACATCTCTTGGTGCGCGCGTGGTGCAGCAACCTTGGCTAGGGTTTTCTGCACAGAAGAATGCAGTCATCGCTGAAGCGAAACATGCATGGGTCTTGTTGTTGGACTCGGATGAATGGCTTGATGATTCCGCAGGCGCGGAGATCGCGGCACGCTTTCATTCAGGCGACATCGAATCCGCTGATGTGTGGCAGTTAGTGCGTCGCACGCATTATTTGGGCACCAAGTTAAATCATGGTGGCTGGGGCAAGGAAAAAGTTGCGCGCTTGTTTCGCAACGACCTGCGTTACAAACAGGCCGACGTGCACGAGGCGCTCGACCTGCGCGGCAAACGCGTCAGCTCTTTGAACGCACGCATCGAACATGACACCGCACGCAACGATGACGAATACGCGACCAAATTGGATCGCTACGCGGCGCTATGGGCAACACAAAAGAACGCCGCAGGGAAGCGCGCGAACGCCCTCTCACCTCTCTTACATGCGTTGGCTTATAACCTGAAAAATTACGTGCTGCGCGGTGGCTTCTTAGACGGTGGCCAAGCGCATCGCTACCACTTCTTGCATACGCGTTACGTGTATCGGAAGTACGCGCGATTGCGCGACTTAAAAGCCTGAGCGCATCGTGTTCGCAGGTTTCTGCAACTGCGAACACGCTGAGAGCGCGTCGCCTTTCACCAACCACCATCCGCGACGATTTGCGTTCTGCAAGGCCTCACGCTTTTCGACGGGAATGCAGTCGGGGGTAGAGATGTCTTGGATCAAGAGCCAACGATGCTCGGGATCTTGTATCGCCCAGGCAATGCCCTTGTCTGCTTGATCCAACGCTTTTTCAGCATCGGGTGTGAAACCGAAGGTCTCAGCGGGTCTTCCCGCCATCAAAAGATTTTGTTCTTTCCAACCCACCATACCCAAGGCGGCATCCGGCCCGATCTTCGCTGAGACTTCTTGCATCAATCCGCGCGAAGAAGACGAATCGTTGAGAATCGGATAGCCCAACACGCCGTAAAGCATCCACACACCGGCGAACACACCGAACACAGCGATCGCGGCATTGCGACGGATGAACAACGCGCAAGACAACACACCTGCGGCACCCATCGCGAGCAACATCCAACCCAAGGCGTCGCCCGAAGCCAGACCGCGATCGGCCACGAGCTTGAGTTCAAACTTCGGTGTGCCGAACGCCAGCATGCCACCGGCAACCAGCAGGACCGCAGTAACGATGAGCGCAAATGCAGCGAGCAACCGACGCAATCCGGCGCGTTGCATCAACGCATCGGCGAACGGCGCCAACACCAATGCAAACATCGGCAAGGCCGGCAGGATGTACACATCACGCTTGCCCGCAGGAATGCTGAAGAACAGCAGCATCAACACAATCCACGCCAGTGGCAGAATGAATCGTGCATCGCGTGCTTTGAAACGTTCAACCCAACGCGGCAGCACCCAGGGCAAGGCTAGCGAGAGCGGCAACCACTGCGTGATCACCACTTCAATGAAATACCACCACGGCTGCACGTGATGCCAAGACGCGGCATAACGCTTTGCCGTTTGTTTGAACAAAATATTGTTCATATACGCGGTGTATTCCGGCGCGTTGCGTGCGTGCACGGCCAATACCATCGGCACCAGCCACACTGCAATCGCCGCAAAAAACATCACAGGCCCGAACCAAAACTGCCAACGACGCGCATGCAACTGCACATGCTTGCCGCGCAGTGACAGCACGATGGCCGGCACCAACATCAACAAGGCAAGCGCACCGACGCCCTTGGTGATCGTGCCGAGCCCGGCTGCCGCCCAGCCAATCCACCACCAACGCCAACTCGGACCGGTCAGCAGATGTCGCAACAGACCGTAGTTCGCCAAAGTGATGAAGAACGTCACCAGCGGATCGATCTGCGCCTTCTTGGCCTGATAGGTAAATTGCAACGCAACCAGCAACATCCAACCGGCCCAGATACCGGTCTGACGATTCCACAAACGCGTGCCGAGATCGCGCACCAAGGCCAAGGTGCCGAGTGCCGCGATGAGCGAGGGCAACAAGAACGCAATGCGCATTTCATCTGTCGCCTTAAGCAACACCGCTTGCAACCACATCAACATCGGCGGCTTGTCGGCATAGAGTTCGTGCCCGCGATGCGGGAACAACCAATCGCCGCTTTCGACCATCTGCTTCGCGACTAAAGCAAAGCGAGGCTCATCTGCAGGCCAAGGATCACGCAGACCCAAGCCGACGCCGATCATCAACAGCGCCATGCCCCAGAAGATCCAGGTGTCGCGCGTACGCGCAGTGGCGTCTTTGACGTCGGCCAAGGTGCTCATTAATCGGATTTTTCTATACGCGCGATGAAAAAGCCATCCATCCCACGCTCGCCGGTCAATCGTTGTGATCCGCTGCCGGTGTCGTGTCCGAAGCGCGCGTCCAATGGATTCAGTCGTGCGTCTGCGTGCCTCGCCAAGAACGCGCTGACTTGATCGGCATTTTCTTCCGGCAATATCGAGCACGTCGCGTAGAGCAGTGTCCCGCCCGGCTTCAGCAAGGGCCAGAGTGCTTTCAGCAATTCGGATTGGGTGACGGCGAGTTCGGCCAAATCGGTTTCGCGACGGTGCAACAAGACGTCAGGCTGGCGACGCACGATACCCGTGGCGGAGCATGGCGCATCAATCACGACCACATCAAACGGCACGCCATCCCACCACTGCGCTGTGGCAACCGCATCTGCAGTGCGTGTCTCGATGGGCAGCTTCAAACGCGAAAACGCATCTTGCATCCGACGCGTTCTTCGCGGGTCAATTTCCAAGGCGAGAATGTCGGCCTTCGGCATATGTTCAGACAGATGGATCGTCTTGCCGCCCGGTGCTGCACAGGCATCCAAGATGCGTGCGCCGGTTGCCGGCGCCAATGCAAGCGCCACATGTTGCGCACTGCCATCTTGCACAGCGACTGCGCCGATATCAAAGCCCGGCAACCGCGTCACCGGCACGCTTTCAGTCAAGCACAGTGCGTTTGGCAGATCTGCATCCAATTGCACGTCGATGTCAGATGCTTGCAGCGCTTCTCGCACCGCATCGACCGGCATTTTTTCGGGATTTACGCGAAGCCACAACGGCGCCGGCAACGCGCTGTGCTCGAAAATGGCGTCCGCCTGCGCGGGCCATGCGTGCTCGACGCGCGTTCGTAACCACTCGGGCCATGCCAATGCCGGCGAGCCCGGAATGCCTTCGCGTTGCGCACGGCGAAGCAAGGCGTTCACCATGCCGGCCTGCTTCGGGCGATGCATATGTCGCACCGCTTCAACGGTTGAATCGAGTGCAGCATGCGCGGGAAGTTTCATCGTATCCAATTGCGCAAAACCCACATACAACAGCGAACGCAATACGTCATCACGCGCGGTGAGGGGTCTGTCCATCCAGGTGTTCAAGGCATGCGCATATCGGGCGTGTTGTCGCACCACCGCAAACACCATCGCCTCAACCAAAGCGCGATCACGCACATCATCGAACTTCGGCAGCACGTTATTGATCGCCGCCTTCAATGACACGCCTTTGTGCAGAATCTGATCGACGACTTGTGCTGCTGCCAAGCGACTCGCTACGCCCGGGTGGCGATCGCCTTTCATGCAGACAACTGCTGCAAGTCTTTACGCGCGTTGATGAAGTCCGCCGCAGTAATCATGCGGCCGCCTTCACGTTGCAAAGTGCGAATGCGCAATGCGCCATCTGCACACGCGATGTCGATGCCATTTCGATCGGCCTGCACGATTTGACCCGGCGCCATCGCGCGCGTCAGCGGCACAGCAATCGCCGAATGAATTCGCACACGCTCACCTGCCAACACGCCTTCAGCCATCGGCCAAGGATTGAACGCGCGCACTTTGTTTGCCAGCGTTTGCGCAGAAACGTGCCAATCCAATCGGGCTTCTGCTTTGTCCAACTTGTGTGCGTAAGTCACGCCTTCGTCCGGTTGCGGCACGGGCTGCAAACGCATGGTCATCGATGTGAGCGCAAGCGCATCCGACAAAGTGCGCGCACCGAGTTCGGCTAGTCGATCATGCAGTTCGCCACCTGTTTCATTCGGACCAATCTCCGTGCTGTTCGACAGCAACACGGGGCCGGTATCCAAACCCGCTTCCATTTGCATCAAACACACACCTGTCTGCGTATCACCCGCTTCAATGGCACGTTGAATCGGCGCAGCACCGCGCCAACGCGGCAACATCGATGCGTGCACATTCCAGCATCCACCGCCGGGAATGGCCAAGACGCGTTTGGGCAAAATCAAACCGTAGGCCACCACGATCATCAGATCCGGCTTCAATGCCGTGAGCGCATCAACGGTTGTTTGTGATTTCAGATTTTCCGGTTGAAACACCGGGATACCGCGCAAGAGCGCTTCCTTTTTCACAGGAGACGGCATCAACGCACGTCCGCGACCTGCGGGTCGATCCGGTTGTGTGTAGACGGCGACGACTTCTGCGCGTTGCGCTGCTGCGCGCAAGCTGGGCACCGCGAATTCCGGGGTGCCGGCGAAAACAACGCGAAGGGCCATGTTTAAGCCGCGTCTTTAGCGCGCTTGGCGAGTTTGCGTTTCACCATTTCGCGCTTCAGCGGCGAGAGGTAGTCGACAAACAACTTGCCTTCCAAGTGATCCATTTCGTGTTGAATGCACACCGCCAGCAAACCGTCGGCGTTCATTTCAAACGCTTGACCGTCGCGGCCATAGGCACGCACCACAATTTCATTCGCGCGGGTGACGTCGGCAAAAATGCCCGGCACCGACAAACAGCCTTCTTGATAGACCTGCTCGCCGTCCTTGCTCAGGATTTCCGGGTTGATGAAGACCAGCGGTGCATCGTTCTCTTCGGACACGTCGATCACCATGAAACGCTCGTGCACGTCGACCTGACTTGCCGCAAGTCCGATGCCCGGCGCGTCGTACATGGTTTCGAACATGTCATCGAGGCGGGTCTGGAATTCGGGGGTCGTGATGGCTTCAACGGCGACCGTGACGGCCTTGGTACGGAGCCGCGGGTCTGGGAATTCAAGGATTGGCAACAATGCCATGGGTGTCTCCGGAGGTGCTCAGTACGCGACCGTGCGTCGCTGAATTGTTCCAAGTGTATCGAAATTGTCGTCAGACGCTTGTCTAAACGTGAAGAATGTGGTGTAAATATAAGTCCTGATTGGGGAAATTAGATAAAGGGGAGTGTGCCCATGCACGGCATTCTCACGCATTTGAAAGCACCGATGCGCGTGTGCGCGGCGGTTTTGGCTGTATCGCTCGCTACCGCGGGGGTCGCCGCAGTGGACCTGCGCGCAGACCACCCGGACACCTATGTGGTGAAAAAGGGCGATACCTTGTGGGATATTGCGGGACGCTTCCTGAAGCGCCCGTGGCTATGGCCGGAAATTTGGCAGGCCAACCCGCAGGTGAAGAATCCACACCTGATTTATCCGGGCGATGTCTTGAGCCTGGCATATCTCAATCGCGTGGCCGTTCAACCCGGCCCGCGCAGCGGTAACGCCATCGGCGCGATTCCCTTGTCGGAAATCGAACCGTTCCTGAAAGACATGCGCGTGATGGACGACAGCTTCAAGGACCTGCCCTATGTGGTTGGCATTGAAGAGGATCACACCCGCGGCACTTCGGGCCAAGTGGTGTACGCACGCGGCTTGACCGGTGCCGACGTCGGTCGTCGCTTCCAAATCTTGCGTCCGACCTACAAGTTCTCGCGCTTGGATCGCACCGTGTGCTGCGATATCCACTGGCGTAAAGACTTGGATTACAAGGGCGACGTCATTCGTGATGGTCAAACGTTCTGGACCAATGCAGTGACGCCGGATAACGGTCATGAGCTACTCGGTTATGAACTGCAGAAGGTCGGCATTGCCACGCTCACGCGCGGTGAAGTCGGCGGTATCGAAGCGTCGACCTTGCGTGTGGACGATCCGATCAAGGAAATCCGTGAAGGCGATCGCATTGTTCCTGTCGACGCCCAACCGTATGACCTCTACTTCATGCCGCATGCACCGAAGCAAACGACCGAATACGGCCGTGGTCGCATCGTCGCTGTGGCGGACATGTTCACCACCGGCGGACCGCGCGACGTGATTGCGATTTCGCTCGGTTCACAAGACGGCATCGACAACGGCACGGTGTTCTCGCTGTGGCGCGTCGGTGCAAACAAAGTGGATCGCGTCGAATACGGTAAGTTCCGCACGGAAGAATCTGTGTCGGACGGCGCCAAGGTGCGTTTGCCGGATGAGTTTGCAGGTCACGCGATGGTGTTCCGCACCTTCGACAAAATGGCCTATGCCTTGATCATGGACAGCATCAAGCCTGCACGCGTGGGCTATGAAGTGAAGCATCCGGACGCGACTTACTAAATTCGGATTCCACTGATAATTGTTTCAGACGGCGCCTTACGGCGCCGTTTGTTTTTGCGCTCGATGATGTGTGGATGTTGGAAGCACATCATTCTTTGGACGACATTGCGTTCGCACTACGGCTGTTGCATTTGCGCGGGCGGCGCGCGCCATTACGCGAGGCGATATTGGCTGCGGGCGGTTGGACGCAGTGGCTCGACGCGCGTGGGCAACTTTTGGGGGCGTCGACGCTGACGCGTGAGTTGGAAACCGCATTGGCAACGCCTGCGCCGCCTGCACTCGTTGATGCGGTGATGGCGTGGTTGACGCGTGGCCCGCACCGATGTGTTTTGCCCTTCGCGGCTGCGCACTACCCTGCTGCATTACGCGATGCACCTTCGCCACCGATGTTGCTGTTTGCGGAAGGTGACGCCGCGCTCCTGCAATCACCGAGCATTGCCGTTGTGGGAAGTCGTACACCATCGCCGATGGGCATTGATGTGGCCTCTGAGTACGCGCGTGGGTTTTCAGCGGCCGGTATTTGCGTGATCAGTGGGCTTGCCGCTGGCATTGATGCAGCGGCGCACACGGCTGCACTTGTGCTGCCTGGCAAAACGATCGCGGTGTTGGGGTGCGGGCCGGACATTGTCTTTCCAACGGGCAATGCGCGGCTGATGCGCGAGATTGCGGAAACGGGCTTGCTACTCACGGAATACCCGCCCGGTGTGCATCCGCAGCGCACACATTTTCCGGAGCGCAATCGAATTGTCGCGGGCTTGTCATTGGCGACCGTGGTGATCGAAGCGCGCCTGCGTTCTGGCGCCCTCATCAGCGCGCGCTTGGCGGCAGAAGCCGGCCGGGATGTCTTCGCGGTTCCTGGCTCACTCCGCAACCTCGCTGCGGAAGGCTGCCATCGATTGATCCGCGAAGGCGCAGGCCTGACCACTTCGCCCATGGATGTCATTGAGAGCCTCGCCCCGCAGCTGCGTGATCGAATTTCAGGCGATGTGTCGGGTGCGCCGATCGCGTCTACCGCGGCCCAAGCGGCCGCGGCCGCCCCGGACGATTGGCCGGCCGACCACAAGCGGCTGTGGTCGGCGCTGGGGGATGACCCAACCCCTATGGACGAGCTGATTGAGCGCAGTGGATTGACGTATCCGAATATTGGCCCCATTCTGCTTGGAATGGAATTGGATGGTCGGGTCGAGCAGCACTTTGGTCGCTACCGCCGGAAGCTTCCAGCACGGGTGTAAAACGCCGAATCATTTCGCCGGTACGGCAACAGGAGGGGTCATGAAGGAAAGTATTCTGGACGTGCTGTTGTACCTCTTTGAACACTACTTCACCGCTGATACCGACATTGGCCGTGATCGCGACTCGCTGCAAAGCACCTTGATTGGCGCCGGTTTCAGCCCCGCTGAGATCAACCGTGCCTTCGAATGGCTGGAAGGCTTGGCGGACGAGCGTCCAATGACGGCCTCGAACACGGGCAACGCCGGACCGACGCGCGTGTTTTTCGGGCCCGAATTGACGAAGTTCGACGTAGAAAGCCGTGGTTTCCTGACATATCTCGAACAGCAGGGCGTTCTTTCGCCGGCCCAGCGTGAGCGCGTGGTCGACCGTGCCATGGCACTCGACCAGGACGAAATCGACCTGGACGACATGAAATGGGTCGTTTTGATGGTGCTTTTCAACCAGCCGGGCTCAGAAGCAGCCTATGCTTGGATGGAAACGCAGATGTGCGAGGAAGAGCCCGAATCGGTGCATTGACCGCGACTTGCAGGTTTTCCTGCTTGACAGACCGCCCATCAACGTGATTCCACTATAAATAGGAAGTCGAGAGCGCCCGGAATATCTCCGGGCGTTCACGCATCATTGTCTGCCTGCGCCAAAAGGGCGCGGCATTGGAAGCGATCAAATGTCGAAACACCTGCTCATCGTCGAGTCTCCCGCGAAAGCGAAGACCATCAACAAGTACCTCGGGAAGGACTTCACCGTTCTTGCCAGCTACGGGCATGTGCGCGACTTGGTCCCCAAAGAAGGTGCCGTCGATCCCGCGAATGGCTTCAAGATGCGCTACGACCTCATTGAAAAGAATGAGAAGCACGTCGATGCAATCGCGCGCGCAGCGAAAGTCGCCGAAGACATCTATCTCGCCACTGACCCGGATCGCGAAGGTGAGGCGATCAGTTGGCATATCGCCGAGATCTTGGCAGAGCGCAATTTGCTGAAGGGCAAACCTTTGCATCGCGTGGTGTTCACTGAAATCACCCCGCGCGCCATCAAAGAAGCCATTGCACAACCGAGAGAGATCGCCGCACCGTTGGTCGATGCACAACAAGCACGTCGCGCGCTCGACTACTTGGTGGGTTTCAATTTGTCACCGGTGTTGTGGCGCAAGGTGCAACGTGGATTGTCCGCAGGCCGCGTGCAGTCCCCTGCGCTGCGCATGATTGTTGAACGCGAAGAAGAAATCGAAGCGTTCATCGCACGGGAATACTGGTCGATCGAAGCCGAGTGCGCGCATACCTCGCAGAACTTCACCGCGAAGTTGGTGAAACTCGATGGCGCGAAGTTCGAGCAGTTCACCATCACCGATGGCGACACCGCAGAAGCTGCGCGCGAACGCATCGTTAAAGCTGCAGGTGGTCGACTGCATGTGACAGATGTGGCGAGCAAAGAACGTAAGCGTCGTCCGTCGCCGCCGTTCACCACCTCAACCTTGCAACAAGAAGCCTCACGCAAACTTGGCTTCACCACGCGTCGCACCATGCAAGTGGCGCAAAAGTTGTATGAAGGTGTGGCCATCGGTGAAGAAGGCACCGTGGGTTTGATCTCTTATATGCGTACCGACTCGGTGAGTCTGTCGCAAGATGCACTGGCGGATATTCGTGATGTCATCGCGCGCGACTACGGCACGCAATCGCTGCCTGACAAACCGAATTTCTACCAAACGAAATCGAAGAACGCACAAGAGGCCCACGAAGCGGTACGCCCGACGTCTGCATTGCGCACCCCTGCGCAAATTGCACGTTTCTTGACCGACGACGAACGCAAACTGTACGAGCTGATTTGGAAGCGCGCAGTCGCGTCGCAAATGATTCCGGCGACCTTGAATACGGTCTCGGTTGAATTGTCTGCGGGCTCTGAGCATGTCTTCCGCGCCTCTGGCACCACCGTCGTCGTGTCCGGCTTCTTGTCTGTGTACGAAGAAGGCAAAGACACCAAAGCCGCCGATGACGATGATGAAGGTCGCAAGTTGCCGGCCATGAAACCGGGCGACAACGTGCCGCTGGGCAGCATCCATACCGATCAACATTTCACGCAGCCGCCGCCGAGATATACCGAAGCGTCGTTGGTGAAGGCGCTTGAAGAGTTCGGCATTGGCCGTCCTTCCACCTACGCGTCGATCATTCAAACCTTGTTGTTCCGCAAATACACAGAAATGGAAGGTCGCGCGTTCCGTCCGACGGACGTGGGTCGCGCCGTATCGAATTTCTTGGGCGCGCATTTCACGCGTTATGTGGATTACGACTTCACCGCGAAAATGGAAGACGAGCTGGATGCTGTCAGCCGTGGCGAAGAGCAATGGGTGCCCTTGATGGAACGCTTCTGGGGCCCGTTCAAAGAACTCGTCGACGTCAAGACCGAAAGCGTGGACCGCACCGACGCCGGCAGCGCGGTGGTGCTAGGTGCCGACCCGGTCAGTGGCAAACCTGTCAGCGCGCGCATTGGTCGCTTTGGTCCGATGGTGCAAATCGGCACGGTCGAAGACGAAGAGAAGCCGAAGTTCGCGTCGCTGCAACCGGGTCAAAGCATTTACTCGATCACGCTTGAAGCGGCTTTGAAATTGTTCGACATGCCGCGCACCTTGGGTGAGTCCAACGGCGAAGTGGTGACTGTGGGTGTGGGTCGTTTCGGTCCGTTCGCCAAACGCGGCAGCACCTACGCATCTTTGAAGAAAGAAGATGACCCCTACAAGATCGATTTGGAACGCGCCGTTTTCTTGATCGAAGAAAAGGAAGAGATCGCGCGCAATCGCATCATCAAGTCATTCGAGGGCAGTGACATTCAAGTTTTGAATGGCCGCTTTGGTCCGTACATCAGTGACGGCGCAATGAATGGCAAGATTCCGAAGGATCGCGAACCTGCTTCGCTGACTTTGGAAGAAGTGACGCAATTCCTGGCTGACACCGGCAAGCCGGTGCGCAAGGGATGGGGCAAGAAGGCAACGAAGAAAGTGGCGGCGAAGAAAGCACCCGCCAAGAAAGCGGCTACGAAGAAAGCCACTAAGAAAGTCGCAAAGAAGGCGACGAAGAAAGCAACCAAGAAGACCGCTTCAAAAACGGCCACGAAGAAAACCGCAACCAAGAAAGTGACCAAGCGCGCGGCGACTAAGACGGGCGCAGACGACGCACCCCCCTTCTAATTGTTCATGGATAGACTCGACCACCCAAATGCTGCGCGTTGCATCAAGTCTGGGGGCGTCGTTGCCTATCCGACGGAAGGCGTATGGGGCTTGGGGTGCGATCCGCGCAATGAAGCAGCGGTGATGCATGTCTTGTCGATCAAGCAACGTGAAGTGTCGCGCGGGATGATCTTGATCGCCGCCGATGAAACGCAACTCGCGCCGTTTGTGGATATGTCTGCACTCTCTGAGGTGGCGCGTGCGCGCGTGCGCGAATCCTGGCCAGGTCCAAACACTTGGATCGTGCCGGCGTCGCTCTGGGCGCCGAAGTGGATTACCGGCAAACACACGGGCATTGCTGTTCGCGTGACTGCGCATCCTGCGGTCATCGCCCTGTGCAATGCCTTCGGCGGCGCGCTCGTGTCGACCAGTGCCAACCTGAGCGGCCTGCCCGCGGTAACTTCTGCCGCTGACCTCGATCCACGGGTGCTGGCCCTGATCGAAGGCGTTGTCGAAGGGGAAACCGGCGGGCTGAGTGCCCCGACCCCGATTCGTGATGCGGCCACGGGCGACACGCTGCGCGCCTGAATCGCGGCACAGCCCGTTCGCAAACACGTGACGCTAGATCACCCCTAACGCACGTCGGCGTCGCACTATAGGCGTATGACGATCACTATACGCGCGATTTGGCTGTGTACGGCGCTTGGGGCTTGCCTGCCTTCGGCCATCGCCCACGCCGCCGATCAGGTAGAAATTTTTCGCTGCAAAGTCGATGGGCGCACGGTCACACAAGACAAACCCTGCAAGCCGGGCCAAGAAGTCTCGCGGCAAAACATGACGCGACCGCGTGATCCCGCGAAGCCTGCTGTCCTTCCCACCACGCGAGTGCCCGCGCAGCCACCGCAACAGATCACCTATGTCATTCAAAACGGCACGAGTGCATCGCGACCGATCTATCAATGCACCTCGCCCGACGGCGAACGCTATACCAGCGAAAGTGCCGATGGCATTGCGCGTTGGGTGCCCGCCTATGGCACCACCTACAGCGTGCTCGGCACACCACGACCACCTACCTATTCCGGTGGTGGCGCATGGGTCAACTACGCCGATCGCCACACGAGCGTACAAATCGGCGGCGGCTACGCGCGCCCGCCGGTGATGTATCCACCCGTGTATATCGGTGGCGGTCTCTGGGTGCGTGACACCTGTGTTGCAATGCCACGTGCGCAATCCTGCGCACTGTTGGATGCCCGTCGCGCAGAAATCCGTCGTAAGAATGTTGCCTTGCAAGCCAGCGACCGCAATGCCTTGGACGCGGAAGCCGCTAGCATTGATGCCCGCTTGCGTGCAGACTGCAATCGATGACTGTTTTCAGAATGCTGTGCGTGACGCTGGGTGCGGGCCTCTTGATGATGCTGGCGCAGTCGGGCCATGCGCAGAAGAAGGGCACGCGCGCGAAGGCAGATCCCAATAGCGTTGTGTTCTATCGCTGTGTCGATCGCCAAGGCATGGTCAGTTTGCAAAACGATGTGCCTTGCGCCAAGGGTCAGAAGCAAACCAAGCAGGTGATGCAAAAGCCCGCAGCACCCACCTACACCGTTGCACCTGAGACCTACCCGCCTGCACCTGTCGTCGCGCCTCCCGTCGCGCCCGTGACGCAACCCGCGCCCATCGCACGCACGACCTTGCCGCCACCGCCGATCTATCGCTGCTATACGCCGCAGCAAAAAAGTTATTTAAGCGATAACGGTGCACCGAAGGCGCGGTGTATTCCGCTGATGCCGAGCAATGCAGATCCGAACGACCCCAACACGCCGAAGATGTGTGACATGCAACAAGACACCTGCGAGCGTATTCCGGATCAAGACGCCTGCGCGTCATGGCAGCAATATGATTTGGAAGCCAAGGCTTTGGTCGAAATGGGCAATCCGGAATTCATCAACGATGCGATTGCACTTTCGACACGCACCGGAAAAGTAATGGCGCAAAGTACCTGCGCAAGCCCTGCTCAGAATCCGTAACGGCTAAATCCGCCGTCGACGGCAAGGCACTGTCCGGTGATGTAACTTGCAGCCGGCATGCACAACCAACAAATCGCCGAGGCAACTTCATCGGGCTCACCGATACGACCCATCGGCGTGCGTAGCAAGACATCATCGAGATAATCAGGATTCGACAACTTGGGCGACGTGCGACGCGTGCGGATATACCAAGGCGCCACGCAATTCACACGCACACCGTCTTCCGCCCATTCGACCGCAAGATTCTGCGTCATCTGATGCATCGCGGCTTTGCTCATGCCGTAGGGTGAGCCTGTACGCACATGCATGAGGCCAGATACGCTGCCCACGTTGACGATGCTTGAGGCGGCGTGTTGCGACAACATGGGGTGCAAATAGCGCGAGAGTTCAAATGCGCTAAACAGGTTCACTTCAAAAATAGTGCGCCATTCTTCTTCGCTGTACTCGACGGTCGGCTTACTGATATTGGTGCCTGCGTTGTTCACCAAGATGTGCAAGTCGCCTTGGTCTTCCACCCAATCAAGTAAATCGCGTCTTGACACTTCGTCCGCCACGTCGGATGCAAAGACAGCGATGTCACGCCCGGGGAATTCGTCGGCCAGTTCGTCTTGCAGCGCCGTCAGCGCAGCCTCGTCGCGCGCAACGACGCGCACATCGGCGCCCAATGACAGCAGCATGCGCACGGTGGCCAAGCCAATGCCCGCGCTGCCGCCTGTGACCAAGGCGACACTGCCATCCAATCGCCAACGTGCGTTACCCATGCGCTTTCCGGATTCGTGGTTTTCACAAGACTATCGCGATAGAGTGCCTGAAGCATCCCCGCATTGGAGTGGCCCGTGATCTATCGACTTGCCTTGCTGTTGTGTGTTTTCAGTTTGGCTGCGTGTACCGAGCGACAAACGCCTGCCCAGAAGGAAGACCAGAAAGCCTTGCGCCGTGAGATCGAAAAGCCACTGAACCGCGCCCATGAAGCCGAGGCGACCGCCAAGGCGCAGGCCGAAGAAAACGAAAAGGCGTTGAAAGAAGCGGCCGGAGAATAAACGCCGGCACGTCTCAGTTGTCGGTCACACCCTTCTCGGTTTCGCGCACGATCACTTCGTTGTGGTCGACGACGAGCTCGAGCATCATCTGATCTTCGTAACGATCGTTTGAGTCGGCTTTACGTCGGCTCAAGTCTTGCGATGCGGCTTCAATGGCCGACTCAGCATCCCGCCAGAACAGGGTGATGCGGTAATCCCATTGATCATTGCCCGCCATGAACTGCGGCTGCGTGATGCGATAGCCACGCAATTTTCCTGCCGCCACCCATGCGTCCAACTTCGGCACTTCGCTGCGCTTGTACAAGGTGATGAACTGCAAAGCGCGACCCGGCTTCACCCAATAGGTGTGCTCGACGACCATTGGCTTTGCTGAAGCATCCTTCGCTTGCATCGCCGGCGCGAACAACAACGAAACGACTAAACCCCATGCGGACACAACACGTACGACACCCTTCAAAACAGACTTCCTCTTGTTACGTCAATCAAAAAACACAGAAGCAATGCGCCATCGCCTTGACCGGCGACGCATCACGACGAATCAATTGTGCTTGCACGGCTTGCAATTGCTTTTGTGCATCAGGCACAAAACCGGCAGCAAAACCTTGCAGGGTGCTGGAGTGCTTCAGCATGCTCACCGCAATGCGCGATTCCAAACGGCTACCGAACAAGCCACCAAACGGCGCGGCTGTGTTTTCGATGTATCGCACGTTGTAGGTGCCGGCCTTGCCGAGCTTTGCGCGTGTGGCGGCATCGTTCACGGCATCTGACAAGCCACCGAAGGCATCTACCAAACCGCGTTCCTTGGCTTGTGCACCGCTCCACACACGGCCGCGTGCCACAGCATCGATGGCATCGACCGGCTTGCCGCGTGCAGCGGCAACTTTGCCCGTGAAGTCGCGATAGCCTTTTTCAATCACGCTTTGAATCAAGGTGGCCAAGCCTTCATCAAGCGGACGGGTCGGATCGGTGGCACCTGCGAGCGGTGACGTGCCGACACCATCGGTATGCACACCAATCTTGCCGAGTGCGCGCGTCACGTTCGGCACCAAGCCGAAGATGCCGATTGAACCGGTAATGGTCGACGGGTCTGCATAGATGCGATCGGCATTCATGCTGATCCAATAACCGCCGGAAGCAGCGACGTCACCCATCGAAACAACAACGGGTTTGCCCGCTGCCTTCAACGCTTCAACTTCGCGGCGAATTTGCTCGGATGCAAACACTTCACCGCCCGGCGAGTTCACGCGCAGAACAACCGCTTTAATGGCGTCATCTTCGCGCGCCGAACGCAACAACTCCGCGGTGGATTCACCGCCGATGCTGCCAGGATCTTGTCGGCCCGGGACGATTTCACCCTCGGCAACAACCACACCAATCGACGTAGTCGAGAGGCTGGGCACTTTCAAACGATTGCTCGCGATGTATTCGTTCATGCCGATGGATCGCAGCCCGTCGTCAGACGCGTCATCGCCAAAACCCTTCTTGGCCAAATAGGCTTCAACTTCTTCGCGCGTCTTCAGACCATCGACCCATTTCTGTTGCACGGCATACGCGGCAAGATCGCCTTGCGCCGCTGCGACACCACTGGCCATGTTGTCGATGCTGGCACGCACCGTATCCGGCGAGAGCTTGCGCGCTTTGGCGATATCGTCGATATAGCGCGTCCACAGATCATTCATCCAGAACAAGTCGGCGACTTTGGATTCTGGCGACGCGTTGTCACGCACGTAGGGCTCTGCCGCAGATTTGTACTCGCCCACTTTGAACAAGCGGAAATCCACACCGAGTTTGTCTTGCAAGCCTTCGCGCATATACGGGCGGTAGCTCGCCAGACCTTCCAGCATCACGCCATAGCCCTGCGGATCAAGGAAAATTTCGTCGGCTTGTGCGGCCATCAAATACTGGCCTTGCGACATGCCTTGCGAGAACGCAGTAATTTTTTTGCCGCTTGCGCGGAAGCGCTGCAGAGCCGCCATCACTTCATGCAAAGACGCAAAGCCCGACGGATTGAAACTGTCGACATCCATCAGGATATGTTTGACGCTCTTGTCTTTCGTCGCGGCATCAATGACGCCGATCAAGTCACGCAATTGAACGACGCGATTTTGTTCGTTGCGTGAGTCAGCGGTCGACAACAAGCGCGTGATGGGATCGCGATCGTCCTGCTCGACAAGGCGACCTTTGGGCTCAAGCAACAACACGGAGTTCGCAGCCAGCGTTGTCGGCTGTTCTTCCCGCATCAGCAAACCGATGATGAAAAGCAACACCGCGAAGAACACGATATTCATGATCAAGCGACGGGTGAAATTCACTGCGTTCCACAGCCCCAAGAAAAAGCGGGCGATGGGACCACGGCGGCGGACGACAACTTCGTTCATCGGGAGCGGCTCAAGCCATTAAGGAATGGCCATAGCGTAGCAGTCGCACCCTGAAGACGGATGCGCCATAGGTCACCGAATGCCGTGTGTTTCCAGTTTTCGGATGGTGCGCATGGCACGCCAGCACAGACAAATGGCAGCCACCGTCAGACCAGCGGTCAGACCCACCCACATGCCCGCCGGGCCGTAGCCTGCGGCCAAACCTAGGCCTGCCCCCACGGGCATGCCGATCCCCCAATAGGAAAATGCCGCCAACAACATCGGCACACGAGTGTCCTTGAGTCCGCGCAGTGCACCTGCTGAGATCACCTGAACGCCATCGGGCAGTTGGAAGATCGCGGCGAAAATCAGCAAGTGGCTGGCGAGTGTGGCGACGACCACATCATTGGTATAGATATCGGCGACCCAGCGATTGCCCGAGATCAGCAAGATCACCGACAGCGTTTGCGTAATCAGCAGCAAGGTGTAGCCGGCGATGACTGCGCGGCGCAATTTGCCGGTATCGCTTTGCCCCATGGCGTGACCGACACGCACGGTTGTCGCTTCGGCAATGCCCATCGGAATCATGAAGCACAAGCTCGCCACATTGATTGCGATTTGATGCGCAGCGGCGGGTGTGGCACCGAGTCGCCCCATGAGTAATGACGTCGCGATGAACAAGCCACCCTCCATCGCCACCATGCCGCCAATGGGCAGACCGGTGCGGAGCAGCTTGACCAAGATCGCTTTGTTGGGCCGTTCAAACGTGCTGAACAATGCGAGGTCAGCAAAGCGCTTCGAGCGCCATAGATACAACGCAAAACAAATCGCTTGTGCCCACAGCATGATGGCCGACGCGACACCCAGACCATTCGCGCCCATTTCAGGCAATGGCCCCACACCGAAGGCCATCGCATAGCCCAGAGGCACCAAAACCAGCAAGCCGCCGAAGCCCAATAGCATCGTTGGCAGTGTCCAGTGCAAGCCATCACTCAGATAGCGCATGCACAAGTAGAACGTGAACGCAGGAATGCCCCAGCGGATGCCATCGATGAAACCCACGGCATGGGGAATCACTTCCGCATCAATGCCCATTGGTCCGAGCAGGTAGCGCCAGGTGCTCAAGATGGCGAACAAGGCGATACCGAGACCAAGCGCTAGCCATAGGGCCTGCCTGAACACGACGGGCACCTCATGACGACGGCCTGCACCATCCAACTCCGACACGTGCGGTGGCAAAGCCATCAACACGCCCATGGGCACGGTCATGGGCAACCAGTACAGCGCGTTGCCGACCGACACACCGGCCAAGGTTTGGGTGCCGTGGTGACCGGCCAATGCGGAGTCGACAAAGCCGATCAATCCGGACGACACATGGCCCAATACCAACGGTGCGGCAAGCACCGCAGTCGTTCGCATTTCGTGGCGCATCAGCACGCGCTTGCCGGTCGTGGACGTCATGGGCTTCCGAATGAAACGCCGCAAAAGATTCGGCGAGCGGGTATCTTATCAATCGGACTTCATGGGGACGTCGACGGGCAACGAACCGCTTCCAACGGAAATCACGCACGCAAGTACGTGTGAAAACTGCGCTACCGTTTTGGTCGGTGAGTACTGTCACGGCTGTGGCCAACACGCCCACAATCCCTTGCGAAGCGTGAAGCACGCCCTTGAGGAAGTGTTCGAGTCTTTTTGGCACGTCGACGGGCGGATCTTCCGCACCTTGCGTGACATTTGTATCCCGGGTCGCGCCGCGATCAATTACTTATCCGGTAAGCGTGTGCGCTATTTGCCGCCGCTGCGCATCTTCCTGATCTTGTCGATTTTCACCTTCTTTCTGGCGCATCTCGCAATGCCGGAAGGCACAGAGTTCAGGATTCGAGATGACAGCACTTTTAATAGCGTGAAAACAGTCGCTGAAGTGCAGAAGATGCGCACTGACACGATTGCGGCATTGGCCGAGGTGCCAGAACCGGGCAGGTCGATCAGCATCGACAAAGTGAATGAAGCGGCAAACATGCGTATTGCAGAGCTCGAACATCGCGCGCCAAGTGGCAGCGCGAACGATCTCAACGTGTCTGTGAAAACAAATGTTGAGAAAGAGTTGGACAAGGCGCGCGCGAATCCCTATCACTCCGCGAGCATGCCGGATTGGTATGACGCGATGATTCAGAAGCTGCGTCTGCGGATGTTGGCCAATATCGCCAAGCTCTCGAAAGGGCAAGACGAATTGGGGCCGTTGTGGTTGAGCTCAGTGCCCACCGCGTTGTTTTTCATGGTGCCGATTTTTGCGCTGTTGTTGCGCGTGTTCTATTGGCGCAGTTCGTTTACTTATCTCGAGCATTTGGTGGTCGCGCTGTATAGCCACGCACATTTGTTGATGCTCAGTGCGGTGTTATTGATCGGCGCAACCTTCGTGCACTTTACGGGCAGCACCTTGCTGCAGAAAGTGTTGCTGTATTGCATCGTGCCGGTATTGATTTGGGCCGCGGTGTATTTGTATCAATCTCAGAAGCGCATCTATCAACAGTCGACCTTGAAGACGACCATCAAGTATTTGATGTTGGGCAGCATGCATTTCTTCCTGATGATCATGGTGGCCTCCATCGCCGGCGTGATGATCTTCTTGAAGTAAGACGTCGCTGTTAGAAACTTTGCTCGAACAGCCACGTGTTGCGTTCTGTCGCCGACATGCTGAGGAGCTTTGCGCGAAGGGCTTCGCGTTGATCGACGGGTGTGCGCCAAGCGACGCGTTCCAGGCTGCTCAAGTGCTCGCGATCTAAACCGCGCAACATCGCAAGCACAGCCGCACGCTCTGATTCGGGCACGTAGCCGAACGCGGGTTGCAGATGCGGCCATGCACGACCCAAGGTCGGGCCCAGCAAGTAGCCACGTCGCGTCACGTCGTCCAGCGCTTCAAACTCAGCACGCATCACTTGCTGCTTGTCAGTCGACAAAGTGGCAAAACTTTGCGCCGCAGCGCGCACCGCGTTTTGCTCGGCAGCGGGCAACGCGGAGAACTGCATCTGCAATGTGTTGGCTTGTCGTTGCTGCACAGTCGCGGCCACTGCTTGCACATAGTTCGGATCTGCTTCGCCAACGTTGTCGACGCGCGTGCCGGCATTTTTAGTACATGCGCTGAGTACGATCACCGCGCACGCAACACCCCACAACCGTCGATCAAGGCGCATCTTCGGTCTCCGGCAAGGCACCGTTCGTCTCAATGGCGGTCGGCTCAGGTGCGTACTTGGGGTGTGCGTGTTGTGTTTGTTGCGCATACCACGCGTAGAACGCGAGGTCTTGTACTTCGGGCGCCAAGCTTACGGGCGTCACCGCGCGCGCGGGTGCCGCAGCCTGGGTGATCACGGGCAAGTCATCCAGCTGTCGCGTTTCGACGCGTACGCTGTGATCGTTGATGCGCTCTTGCACACTCGGCACGAAGGTCAACGCCAGCAGTGTCGCGCAAACGACGCCGACCAACATCAGGTTGCGGCGTGTTGTGCGCTTTAAGGCGTCGTCATCTTCTTCGTCGGCTGCGGCGACCACTTCCCCTGACATGCGCGCCTGGACCAGCGGCGCGGTGCGCGACAACGGCAGATGTTCGACATAGGCGGTGATTGCGCGCGACCAGGCCTGCCAACGCGTGCCGTCGACCGAGCCGTCCGCCAGACGCGGGACGCCGGCGTTCAGGCGCTCGGAATGGGCGTGCATGGACAGCCGCATGGCTTCTGCGCTGTCTTCGGCCGTGAGCCCCAACAGGGTCAGCAAGACGGCCGTGCGCGCCGGCAAGGGCAGCATGGCAAGGTCTTCGAACTCGGGACTTGCCTCGGCCAAGGCGGGTGCTTGGGCGGGCATGCGCGTCAGCAGGGGCCGCCACAGCATGCCGCGCGAGGTTGGACTGGCATCGGCATTCATGGTGCCCAAAGTGTGCCATTGGGCCAACCAAGCGGTCGCGACGGCGGTGGCCCGCTCAGGCGAACCTAGGGCCCAATCGCAGAAGGCCAATGCCTTCCTTTCATCACCGCGTAGGCGGGCATCGAGCTGTCCCGCAGAGGTCAAACCCGTCGTCAATTCAAAGCTCTGCAGTCGCCCTCATCAGCTAGGATGATAACGTCCGGATGTGCCACTTCAAGCTGCAATTAGCACTTGCATTTGCGCGACATCTATGCCGTTCGGGGAAAATTGTGCACAGCGGTCATCAAAGTGTCAAAGATTGCTCACTTGTACGTAAATGACTGCAAAATGAATGAAAATTAACATGCAAGCTATTGATTTTACTGATATTTGCGCAGATGGCACTTTTTTGTCCATCAGTGCGCTCTATTGTGAAAGTGCGGCCGCGCTTGGCGTTTCGCCGTTCATTGCACAGACTTATCCACAACTTGTGTGGATAACCTCAAACCCTTGAACACCCCCGCTGCCCCGGCGTCTCAGCGTCTGAAGATTCAGGTGGTTGTCCCTCGCCCGATGCTTCAGGCCTTCGACTACACCATCGACGATCAGGCACCGCAAACGGGCTGGGTCGGTTGCCGTGTTCGGGTGCCTTTTGGTGCCTCGACAACGGTCGGTGTCGTCATCTCAGAACCGGAAGCGACGGATAGCGACAGCCCACTGAAACCGATTGAAGCGCGGCTCGATTCGGCTTCGATTTTCGGTAGCGAGCTCTGGTCGAGCCTAGGCTGGTTGGCGCGCTACGTGCACGCACCTTTGGGCGAGGTGCTGGCCACCGCGCTGCCGACCGCGCTCAGGAACGGGGCTGATGTCCCCGTTCTGGAAACCACCTTTTGGCGTCTCACGGAAGCAGGTGCGACGGCGCGCAGCGGCGTACGGGGTGCCAAACAGAGTCAAGTACTGTCAGTTTTGGCCGAGGGTGAGCGTCCGAACGAAGCGCCTGAGCTCAAAGGCTTACATCCCGCGTTGCGCAGCTTGCAAGCACGCGGCTGGGTCGAAAGTGAAGTGCGACCGCAGCATGCACCTGAATCGCCCGAAGCTGCTGCGAGCGGATTTGAGTTGAATGAGGAACAGCGCGCAGCCGCGACGCAGATTCAGCAGACACAAGGCTTCAAAGCCTACTTGTTGGATGGCGTCACCGGCAGTGGCAAAACCGAGGTCTATCTAGAAGCGATTCGCAGCTGTATTCAATCGGGCAAACAAGCCTTGGTGTTGGTGCCAGAGATTGGGCTCACACCACAAACCGTGCGGCGTTTTGAAAAGCACTTGGGGATTCCGGTGCATGCATTTCATTCCGGCATGACTGACACCGCACGCTTGCACACTTGGCAAGCCGCGCGGACAGGCGTTGCACCGGTCGTGCTCGGCACGCGCTCGGCAGTGTTTATGCCTTTGGCGCATCCCGGATTGATAGTGGTCGATGAAGCCCACGACGCCAGTTACAAACAGATGGATGGCATGCGTTACAACGCGCACGATTTTGCTTTGGTGCGCGCACGTGCTTTAGGTGTGCCGATTGTGATGGGCACGGCGACACCGTCGATGGAAGATTTGCACGCGGCGGGACAAGGTCGTTTCGAGTATCTGCGCTTGTCCAAGCGCGCCGGCGTTGCACGCGCACCCAGTGTGCGCATCATGGATGTACGCAAGCTGCCCCTGGAAGCGGGTTTATCCAGCGCAATGATCACGCGCATGCGTGCAGCGTTGGATGCGGGCGGACAGGTCTTGGTATTCCGAAACCGTCGCGGCTTTGCGCCGGTATTGATGTGTCGCGATTGCGGATGGACGGCGCAATGTTCGCGCTGCGATTCGGCGATGACGGTGCACGGCAGTGGCAAACGCTTGCAGTGTCATCACTGCGGTGCGCATCGCCCCTCACCGTCTGCCTGCCCCAACTGCAACAACTTGGCGCTTGAACCGCAAGGCCAAGGCACTGAACGCATTGAAACGTTCTTGGCGGATCATTTCGATGATGTGCCCGTGATTCGCATTGATCGCGGCAGCACGCAACGCAAAGACGCCTTGGCGCGACACTTTGAAACGCTAGGTGATCAACCTGGCATTTTGGTGGGCACGCAAATGCTGGCGAAGGGGCATGACCTCGCCAAGCTCGCGTTGGTCGTCGTGCTCGGCATTGATGAAGCACTGTTTTCAACCGACTTCCGCGCCAGCGAACGCGTCGCGCAGCTGTTGATTCAAGTCGCTGGACGCGCCGGACGTGCAGACATGCCAGGCGAAGTGATTCTGCAAACGCATTACCCCGATCATCCTTTATTGAATACTTTGATCGAAGGCGGCTATCACGCGTTTGCGGATGCAGAGCTGGCCTTACGCGAAGCGGCAGGCTTTCCGCCCTTTGCACATATGGCGTTGCTGCGTGCGGAAGCAAAGCATGCACATCCGCCACGCGACTTCTTAGATGTCGCACGTGATCTGCTTGCGCAAGATGGCTTGGATGTTTCAGGCCCCGTGCCCGCGCCGATGCAACGTCGTGCAGGTTTTCTGCGCATGCAGTTGATGGTAACCGCGAAAGATCGCAAGGCATTGCAAGCAGCACTCGCGCGCGTGGTGCCGCAACTCTATGCCGCACCCGAAGCACGGAAGGTGCGTTGGTCTCTCGACGTCGACCCGATCGATTTGTATTGAGGCATAAAAAAGGGCACCGTCAGGCGCCCTTTTCGAGATCACTCACGCAAGCACTCAGGCCGCGAACAAAGCTTTCATCTTCTTCAGCGCATTGGCTTCCAACTGGCGAATGCGTTCTGCAGAGACGCCATACTCGGCCGCGAGATCTTGCAAGGTGACTTTATTGTCTTCGTCCAACCAGCGACGCTTGATGATGTCGCGCGAACGCGCATCCAAGCCGGCCAAACCTTCGCGCAACAAACCGAGTTGGTGGTCTTCGCCATCTGCGCGCTCGTAGGCTTGCGACGGATCTTCGTCATCCGTCATGAGATACGCAGCAGGTGCGGGCGGCGCGCGTTCTTCGTCTTCGTTTGCAGGTGCATCGAAGCCGATATCACGCCCCGACAAGCGGGATTCCATTTCCAACACTTCGCGTTCGGACACATTGAGATCACGCGCGACAGCACGCACCTCTTCGGCATTCATCCAACCCAAACGCTTCTTGCTCTTGCGCAGGTTGAAGAACAACTTGCGTTGCGCCTTGGTCGTTGCGACTTTGACGATGCGCCAGTTCTTGATGATGAACTCATGCATCTCTGCACGAATCCAATGCACCGCAAAGCTCACCAAGCGCACACCGACCTCGGGGTCGAAACGTTTGACGGCTTTCATCAAACCGATATTGCCTTCTTGAATCAGGTCGCCCACTTGCAAGCCGTAGCCTGCATAACCGCGTGCAACATGCACAACGAAACGCAAATGCGAGAGCACGAGTTCCTGCGCAGCGGCGAGATCGTTGTTGTCGCGCAGACGCGTTGCGAGTGCTTGCTCTTCTTCAACCGTCAAGACGGGAATTTGATGCACCGCGGAGATATACGCCTCGAGCGAGCCGAGCGCGTTGGGTACGGGCAGATTGTTTGTGACAAGCGCCCGCGAGGGGGTCAAAGTAGTCATGGCAGTCATTTTAGCAGTCGTCCCCCGGGAGTGCTAATTAGGCGCACCCCTCGAATCCTTTTATTCAGCTGGGGGCGGTTTTGGCAGAACAAAAGGGGGCTTTAGACAGAAACTGGCAATTGCCACCGGATCGGCCCGCGCCCGCCCTTCTCAAGCCATTGATTTGCTTTGGAAAAGTGGCCGGAACCGAAAAAGCCGCGATGGGCAGACAGGGGTGACGGATGCGGCGCCCGCAGTACCCGATGGCGGCGATCGTCGATCACCCGCCCCTTGGCTTGGGCGTAGCTGCCCCAGAGCAGGAAAACCAGCCCTTCGCGCTCGCGATTGAGGGTCTCGATCACGTGGTCGGTGAAGCCTTCCCAGCCGCGGTTTTGGTGGCTTCCGGCTTTGCCTTCTTCCACCGTCAGCACTGAGTTCAAGAGCAGCACGCCTTGCTGCGCCCAAGGCATCAGGTAGCCGTGCGCGGGCGGCACGAAGCCAACGTCGGTTTTCAGTTCTTTGTAAATGTTCTGCAGCGACGGCGGCACGGGTGTGCCTGGCAAAACCGAAAAACACAAACCATGGGCTTGCCCTGCGCCGTGATACGGATCTTGGCCGAGGATGACGACTTTGACCTGATCAAACGGTGTGGCGTCGAAGGCTGCGAAGATTTGCGCGGGCGGCGGGAATACGGTGTGACCCGCGGCAATACGTTCGCGCAAGAAACCAGAGAGCGCTTGCATGTCGTCGCGCTGGAACCACTCACCCACATGGTGCTTCCAAGAAGCTTCAAGCTTCAAGGCGTCGTTCGCGGTCACGAATGAAGTCGGGCTGCACGCAGTTGGAACAAGATCTTGGTCACCACCATGCGTTCTTCCACCGGCTTCAAGACCAAGTCGTTCGCACCTGCTAAGAACAACTCACGTTGCTTGTCGGGGTTCTCATCGCCGGTCATGACGAGTGCAGGCAACAAACGCTTGCTGTAACCCAGACCATGGCGCACATGCTTCAGCACATCGAGACCGCCGAGCGGACCATTCAAATAGACGTCGGTGAGCACCAAGTCGGCGCCGACTTCATCGACCGCACCATGATGCAAGTCGAGGTACTCAATCGCGGCTTCCGCGCTGTCGACATGAATGACGGTCAGGCCTTGCGCGGCCAACATGCGCTTGGTCGCCAATGCAACGACGCGGCTGTCTTCAACATACAAGATGCGTGCGCCGTCGATGGGTTGCGGCTGGATGTAGCCGCGTACAAACGCCGCAAGCGCCGGAAACCCTGCACTCTTGTCAAAGTAGTCGGTGACGTCATCACCCAACGTGCGTGAAGCAAGTCGGCTGTTTACATCAGACGACACCACAATGACCGGGACATAGGCTTGGCCTGCGGCATCGCGCACGGCTTTCGCAACTTGCAGGCCGTCACCGTCGTCCAAACTCAATGAAGTCGTGACGAGATCTACGGCGCCAAGATTCAAACACGCGCGCGCTTGCTTCAGGCCGGTGCTTTCCACCACCGTGACATTCGGCAATTCCTTCTTCAGCAAGTCGCTGATCAGTTTGCGCACCATCCTGGAACTTTCAACAATCAAAACGCGCGGGTTGTCGGCAACGACGTGGCGCAGATCGCGTGGCGTAGTACTCATGCGTCAGCGTCCCATTGGTCGGGTTTGACGCAAGAAGTGACCGGTGACAAAACCGGCGCCCATCCAGCCGAGGAAACCTGCGACCAATACCGCTGCGACGGCTTGCACCACGTTGAATCCTTGCAACGAAAACTGACTGCCATAACTGCCTGCAAGTGCAGAGAGCGACGGTTGCAAGGCGCGATTCACGCCACCGAGCAACACCAAAGCCAACACGCCCGCTGCAATGCCGTACCACGCACCCAAATACAGGAAGGGTCGACGAATGAAACCATCGGTGGCGCCCAACAATTGCAGCACGCCCAATTCTTCACGACGCGATTGGATATCCAAGCGCACGGTGTTACCGATCACGAGCACGGCGGCCGCGCCCAAGACAATGGCCAAGATCCACGCGAGCTGTGCGCCGAAACCAAGCCATTGGTCCAAACGTTGGCGCCAAATTTGATCGTGCTGCACGATGTCGACTTTCGGCGAGGTTTGCATTTCTGCCACCAAACCCGCGTCGTCAGCTTTGGGCGTGATGATCAACAAATGCGGCAAGGGATTGCTGTCCAAGCTATCCAGGGCTTCACCTAAATTCGACGTTTTGCGCAGGTCTGCCAACCCTTCTTCAGGTGTTTTCCACACGATATTCGCAACGTCACTGCGAGCGCGGATCGATTCCGTCAATGCACGCGCATCTTCGGTCGTCACGTCTTGTTTCAAGAACACGCTGATCTCGCGCGACTGCTGCACATTGCCGGCGAAGCGCTCAATATTTTGCAGGCTGGCGAGTAAGCCCAAAGGTAAAGCGAGCGCCAATGCCAAGACAGCGATCGTAAGCAATGACGCAAACGGCTTGCGCACTAACGAACGCACACTGGCGGTCAGGCTGCGCCAGTGATGGTCGAGCCAAATCGAAAACGCAGAAGGTGCGGCGACGCGCTTTGCATCATTCATCGGCGAGGTCCTCCGGCGCGATGTCGTCAACCAGCTCGCCTTCTGACAACACGAGCACGCGTTTCTTCATACGTTTCACCAGTGCGAGGTCGTGGCTCGCCACCATCACGCTCGTTCCTCGTTGCGGCAGGGCCGCAAAGATTTCCATGATTTCCGCGCTGAGTGTCGGGTCCAAGTTGCCGGTCGGTTCATCGGCGATCAACATGCGCGGTTCGCCGATCATGGCGCGCGCAATGCCGACGCGTTGTTGCTCACCTGCTGACAGCTGCGAAGGCAAGGCCTTGCCGCGGCCGCCTAAGCCCATGCGTTCCAACATGCTGTTGACGCGCTTTTGGATTTCTGCGCGCGGCATCCCGCGCAACACCAACGGCAGGCCGATGTTTTCTGCGACCGATCGTTCTGCCAACAGTTGATGGTTCTGATACACCACGCCGACTTCGCGACGATGAAACGCAATTTTGCGGCCGGTGACATTGCTCAGATTCCGCTCATCAAACATCACCGATCCAATCGACGGGCGATCGGTGAGTTGAATCAATTTGAGCAACGTACTTTTGCCCGCACCGGAATGACCGGTGATAAACAGCATCTCACCCGGCGCAACCGCAAAGGTCACGTGACGTAGGGCTTCTCGACCGCCCGTATAGGTTTTTCCGACGCCATCGAAGCGAAGAATACTCATGCGCCCATTATGCCCAGCGTTGTGAACTTCGCCTACCGTGTGCAAGCACTCAATGTTGCTTTTGCGGACCGCGTTTCAGCAGATTTCGTAATCCACTGCCGATTTTGCGCAAAAGACCGGGGCCGCTCGGTGCCGGCACCGTGGGTTGCGACGTACGTGAATCACGCTTCTGTGCGCCACCGTTGGTCTGGTTGGCGGAAGCACCCTCTTGACCTTCAATCCGCTTGCCGCGACGGCGACGACGACGCTTGCGTTCTGCACCCTCACCGGCTTGCGCCACTGCAGGTGCTGCTGTGGATGTGTCGCTGCTGTGCGTGCGCGGCACCGCGTCGCCTTCGGCACGTGGGGTGCGTGGCTTTCGGCAGCGCTCGCCCGGTCGGGCACTGCGCGGCTTTTGCTTTTCTTGTTGCGTCTTGCGGAACTCGCGCGCTTCTTTGAAAACTTCGCCGAGGTCTTCCTTGTCTTCGTCGGCAATGACGCGTGCCTCGCGCGGCACGGCCGTCATCAATTCTTCGGTAACGGTGCCACGCGGGATGGCTTGCTCAATATAGGTTTCGATATCGGGCAATGACATGGCATAGCGTTCGCAAGCGAAGCTGATGGCATCGCCCTCTTCGCCCAAACGTGCGGTACGACCGATGCGATGCACATAGTCTTCCGCATCGAACGGCAAATCGTAGTTGAACACGTGGGTGACGCCTGCGATATGCAAACCGCGCGCCGCCACGTCTGTCGCCACCAACACTTCGAGCTGACCTGCTTGGAATTTGCGCAGCAAACTTTCACGTTTCTTCTGCGGCACATCACCACTCAAGACACCGACTGCATAGCCGGCCTTTTCAAGCCCGCGCGCCACGCGCTCGACGAACATCTTGGTATTGACGAACACCATGCTGCGGGCATCGGGCACGCGCGACATCAGACCGATCAGCAATTTCAGCTTTTCGTCGTCTGAAGGGAAATACAGCACCTGACGCACGCGCGCAGCGGTGATGGATTCGCTTTCCACCACCAACTTCTCGGGATCGTTCATGTGCTCATAGGCAAGCTCCAGCACGCGATGCGACAACGTGGCGGAGAACAACATGGTTTGACGTTCGGTGCGCGGCGGCATGCGGCGCAACAAGAAGCGGATGTCTTTAATGAAGCCCAGATCGAACATGCGATCGGCTTCGTCCAGCACACACATTTCGCAGGCATGCAGCGACACCACTTTGTGTTGACGCACGTAGTCAATCAGTCGACCCGGCGTCGCAATGATGACGTCCGCACCTTCTTGCAACTGCGCGCGCTGCTTGTCGTAATCGACCCCGCCGTAGATCAATGCAAAACGCAAACCCAGATCACTGCCGAACTTAACAGCATCTTTGTGAATTTGAATTGCGAGCTCACGTGTCGGTGCGAGGATCAATGCGCGCGGATCTTCCGGCTTGCGCTCGGCCAACGCAGGACGGCTCATCAAGCGATTCATCACCGCCACCAAGAAGGCCAAGGTTTTCCCGGTGCCGGTTTGTGCCTGGCCCGCAACATCGCGGCCCGCCAGTGCGAACGGTAAGGTCAATGCTTGAATCGGTGTGCAGCGGACGAAACCGGCTGATTCCAACCCCCCGAGCAGTGCAGGCTCGATCGGCAAGGCGTTGAAGGTGATATCGGTCAGCGGTTTATCGGACATGAATGGCTCAGTTGGGCAGAACACCCTTGCACACAGCCGCATGTCTGTTCAGACTGGAAGCTAGGGTGCGCGGTGACGCGCTTGTAGTTGTTTAGTAAGAGCCCCATGTTACCAATGACCTCCGATGCACGTCGGCACGTCTTGTTTGAACCCCCCGTTTTTGGAGTAAAGAATGTCTAGCCCCAACGTCGTACATGCCACCACTGCAGACTTCGATCAGCTTGTTTTGTCGTCGAAGGAACCCGTGTTGGTGGATTTCTGGGCCCCTTGGTGTGGTCCGTGCCGCTCGATTGCGCCGGTCCTCGATCAATTGGCCGACCAATATTCAGGTAAGGCCAAGGTCGTTAAAGTCGATATCGAGGCCCACCCGCAAATCGGCATGCGCTACAACGTGCGCAGCATCCCGATGTTGGTCATGTTCAAGGACGGCCAACCGGCCGCCACCCAGGTCGGCGCACCGCCGAATGTGGCCGGCGTTTTGGGCGGCATGATTGACAAAGCCATCGCCTAAGAATGAACCCCAGCCCGCCGCGGTGCTTGCCGCGGCGCGGCTTCAGTGCTAAGTTTCACCCATCTGGCGTGCGTCCCCGCCGCCCAATTCCCTTTACTCCCACCCATCCGCCTGACCTTCAGGCGCTCGCCCTTTGCGAGGAAACCACTTGTCCGACGAAATCGAAAGCACCGGCGAAACCGCTACGACTAAGCGTGTTCGCAAGCCGCGCGTGAGCAAATCCGCTGCCGCCCCCGTAGAAAACACCCCCTCTGAAAGCTCGGCTGCGAATGTTTCGCCAGCAGCCGAAGCTGCACCGCGCAGCCCTAGACCGCCGCGCGAACGCAACCCCGACACCTCCGCCGACACGGCACCCGCAGCGACCGAATCGGCACACGCCGATGCGCCGCCGGCACGTCAACGCGACGACGGTGGCGATAACGGCCAAGACGAAGGCGGCCAAGACAACGGCGGCTACGGCCAGCGCAACAATCGTCGCGAACGTTTCCGCAACCGCCGCGACCGCCAACGTGATCGCTATCGCGATCCCGGTTTGCCGCAAGACGACAATGGCGACCCGAACGCGCAACCGGGCTACGGCCGCCCGATGCCGACCATTCCGGAAGGCTTCCCGCAATATTCCTTGAGCGATCTGAAGCGCATGCCGGCAGCTAAGTTGCTGGATATTGCTGAACAACTGCAGATTCAAGAAGGCGTGGCGCGTGCGCGCAAGCAAGACGTGATCTTCGCGGTTCTGAAAGTGCTGACCCGCCACGGTGACGGTGTCGCCGCAGACGGTGTGCTCGAAATTTTGCCCGATGGCTATGGCTTCTTGCGCGCTGCGGAAGCGAGCTACCTTGCCGGTCCGGATGACGTGTACATCTCGCCGAGCCAAATTCGTCGCTTCAACCTGCGCACGGGTGACCACCTGAGTGGTCGTATCCGTTGGCCGAAAGATGGCGAACGTTATTTCGCGCTCGCCGTGGTCGACACCATCAATGCCGAGCCGATTGAAGCCAGCAAGAACAAAACCTTGTTTGAAAACTTGACGCCTTTGTTCCCGCGCAAGCGTTTCCGTTTGGAACGTGGTGACGGCTCCAGCGAAGACATCACGGGCCGCATCCTCGACTTGATGGCGCCGCAAGGTAAAGGCCAACGTGCACTGATCGTGTCGCCGCCGAAAGCCGGTAAGACGATGATGATGCAACAGATCGCCACGGCGATTACGCACAACCATCCCGACGTGCATTTGATCGTGTTGTTGATCGACGAACGTCCGGAAGAAGTGACTGAAATGCAGCGCACCGTGCGCGGCGAAGTCATTTCTTCGACCTTCGACGAACCCGCAGCACGCCACGTGCAAGTCGCCGAAATGGTGATCGAGCGCGCCAAGCGCTTGGTCGAACACAAGAAAGACGTGGTCATCTTGCTCGACTCGATCACCCGTCTCGCACGCGCTTACAACAACGTCTTGCCGAGTTCCGGCAAAGTGTTGACGGGTGGTGTGGACTCGAACGCCATGCACCGTCCGAAGCGTTTCTTTGGTGCGGCACGTAACGTGGAAGAAGGTGGCTCGCTCACCATCATTGCCACGGCACTGGTCGATACCGGCTCTGCGATGGACAAGGTGATCTACGAAGAATTCAAGGGTACCGGTAACTCGGAAATCCACTTGGATCGTCGCATCACCGAGAAGCGCGTTTACCCCGCCATCGGTGTGAACTTGTCCGGCACGCGTCGCGAAGATTTGTTGATCGAACCGGAACTGCTGCAAAAGATTTGGATCTTGCGCAAGTTGTTGCATCCGATGGACGAAATTGCCGCCATGGAGTTCTTGCTCGACAAGATGAAGAACACCAAGAGTAACGATGAGTTCTTTAGCTCAATGAAGCGCTAAACACAGAAAATTTGTTTTCTTCTGAAATGTACTGGAAGCCCTGCTTAGGTCTTTATCAATAAGGCCACTTCACAAGCAGGGCTTTCTTGTGTTTGAAAGCAATTTTGGTGCTTTGCAACGAATGCACCCGCGAACGCTTAAAGAAAATTTGGACCGCAAGTGCCGTTTCGCGCGGAACAAAAGCGATTCTTAGCGATACAAGTTAGCTCGAAGCAGCGTGTATTGACGACAGGCATAACAATGCTGAGGAGTCGCGCTTGAAGAACAAGTTAACCCTTAATGACCCATTCTTTGAAACTTTGGTAAAGCTTGGCGCATCCTCTGGCATCCCGTGTTCTGTCGGCAGACCGAGCGGAACCCTTTCGTAACCCGATTTCTCAAATGCTTGAACGGCCTTTTCCCAAGGTACGCACGGTTTTTGCTCAAACCAGTATGCATGGATCAATTTCATCGGGTTCTCGCGAACCTCAGTCTTGGCCAATGAAAAATCTTGCCCTGAAACGGGCGCCTTCGAAATCTCAGCCTTGTCGAAATAATTGGCTTCAATGCGCGAAATGAGCTCGGACAGACGCAATGCGTCTCGACTCTTCGCTGCAATAGATGTAGTGCAGGCGCATTCAACCAAGATGAGCAACAAAATCGCTAACGCTCTCATAGAGGCCCCCGGTCACAAATGACCACTGGAATGTCTAGTAGATGCAATTGACAAAGTTGAGCCAAGCTTTGTGCTTGACGCTTAGTGAACGACAACTCGATCGCGGCCACCTTCTTTTGCCTCGTACAGTGCCTGATCGGTGCGGGCCATCCAGACCTTGATCTGCTCTTCGGGCTGCCACGCGGTTGCGCCGATCGACGCCGTCACGCACTGGTCTTCCGCTTTAAGTTCCTGACGGAACAAGTCGAGCAGTCGCTCGGCATGCGCCGCCATATGCACGGCGTCCATGCCAGGTAACAGCAACGCAAATTCTTCCCCGCCTAGGCGGAAGAGCTCATCGATGCTGCGCGAATTGTGGTGGATGATGCGCGCGAAATCGGTCAACACGCGATCACCTTCTGCGTGCCCGTAGCGGTCGTTGATCTGCTTAAAGTGATCCAAGTCGAGCATGAACATGCCAAGCGCAGTGCCGTGACGTCGCGCTTCGTCCATGAGTGCTTCGACACGCCAAGAAAAAGCGCGACGATTGCCGATCCCGGTGAGAGAATCTTGCATCGCAATGGCTTCCAACTGTTTGCGATGTCGCTCTTCCCGGAACGCAAACACGAAGTTGAAACCAATGACCAAGGCGCCTGCCGCCGTGAAACCCATGAAATCGACCGTGCTTTCCAGAACGAATAAGCGCGCAGCGACGCACAGCAAAGTGACGACAGTCAGCAGCAAGGCCGTGAAGTGGCCGAACAGCAAGAACATCACCGCGAACACCACAAATACCCAGTGCGTGCCCGAAGCAGGGTCGACCCAAGCACTGATCAAGATGCCGACATTGGAGAGAATGGCCGCGGTACGCGCAACGTATTCAGGTCGAACACCGCCCAACATGGCCAAAAAGCTTGCGAATAAGACAGTCGCGAGGGCGATATCGACCCACATCTGAACCTGATTGCCTTCTGCAAAACGCAGCCAAGCCATGAGCCCGCTGACAACGAAGGCACCCGCGACCACAAGCACCAATAGGCGGAAACCAAAGTCTTCTTTGAATCGTTTGAGCGCCGAACTGCCGCCGTCAAACCGATTGAATTTCAGCACGTCACATCATCCGCTGCGAGCGGCGCGCCACGGTTCGAACAGTGCGCGAAGGCGTTCATTGGCAACAGTGTGTCATTGACCAATTGAGTTGCAAGCGCGGGCGCAACAAGTTGTGCGGCAGGGCCTGCTACGGGTGATAACCACGTCTCAACCTGTGCATGGTGTTCATGTGCGGTTTGCTTCATTGCATCCAACGCACGCGCAGCCGTTGCGCGCGATGCAAACCACGCAAAAATCGTTGGGCCTGAGCCGGAAATGCTGGCACCCAAGGCACCCATGGCTTGCGCCGTGTGCTTTATTTCCGCAAACCCGGGGATCAAATGCGCACGACGCGGTTCAATCATCACGTCGTCGAGTCCCAATCGAATTAAATCGAAGTCGTCGTGTGTCAGGCCTGTTAACAGCAAGGCCAGATGCGACGCTTGCGTGACACAGACATCCAAGGCATATGGCGCAACGAGCACCTCGCGCGCACGTCGCGTTTCAATTGACATGCCCGGCTTCAGCACCACGCAGTACAAGTCAGCAGGTACATGCAGTGCGCGTAACACTTGTGGCGGCGCTAGCGCCAAGCCACCCAACAACATCGGCCCGACGTTATCGCCGGGCGCAGCGTCCGTAGAGGCACTTTCGCCGCGACGCGCGAATGGATACAGATCCACCATCGGCAACGGTGTGTCCAACAATGCATTCGCCGCCACAACGGCTGCGACAGCGGACGCGGCGGAACCGCCCATCCCCGAGCCCAAGGAAATGCCTTTGTGCAGTTCAATCTCAAAACCGAACGGCAAGTCCAAAGCATCGACCATGGCCTGCACTGCACGACCCGCGGTGTTCAGCGTTGGGTCGAGGGGAATGCCGTCCATGCCGGGCAATTGGCTGTGCACACCGGAGAGGGTGACGCCTTTGGCTTGCTGTCGCACGCATGCGAGATCGGCCGGGCCGTAAAAGGTGTGCCCCAGCAAATCGAAACCCACACCAATATTGCCTACACAGGCCGGCGCAATGGCGCAGGCGATGGTAGTACCGCGAACGACATCGCGGTCACCTCGTATGATCATGATTGAGATAATAGACGCAATTGCGCAATTGGAATCCCCATGCACGGCGCTTCGCTGAACATCGTCCTCATCCTTCTTTTGGCGGCCATCTTGGTGGTGCCGCTGTTCAAACGCTTCGGTTTGGGCGGTGTGCTTGGCTACTTGGTCACCGGCATTTTGCTTGGGCCACATGCCTTGCGCGTGGTGAACGATCCAGATGGCGTCCTCGCGGCTTCCGAAATCGGCATCGTGATGATGTTGTTCGTGATCGGACTCGAGCTGTCGTTGCCACGCTTAAAGGTCATGCGCAGACCGATCTTCGGCGCGGGCGGTCTGCAAATGGGCCTCAGCATGCTGTTGCTTTCGGCCTTCGTCTACTTTCAAGATATTCCGTGGATCACTGCCGTCTTTGTCGCAGGCGCGCTGGCACTGTCTTCGACTGCCGTCGGTTTGCAATTGCTCGCCGAACGCAAGACGCTGGGCACCGAGCACGGTCGCCTCGCCTTCGCCATTCTGCTGTTTCAAGACATCGCAGCTATTCCGATGTTGGCGGCAATTCCCTTGCTTGGACATTCCGCCTCGGCGCAAGCGCATTTGCCTTGGTGGGTTGCAGTGCTCAAGGTGGCGGGCGCCATCGCATTGTTGGTGGTGGGTGGCCGCGCACTCTTGCGACCGATCTTTCGTGCCGTGGCGCGTACACATATGCCGGAAGTGTTTGCGGCGGCTGCACTCTTCGTGGTGTTGGGCAGTGCGTGGTTAATGGAAGCTGTGGGTCTGTCGGCGGGCTTGGGTGCGTTCCTCGCAGGCGTGCTGCTAACGGATTCCGAATATCGTCACGAGCTTGAAGGTCAGATCAAACCGTTTGAAGGCTTGCTACTGGGTTTGTTCTTCATTGCCGTCGGCATGAGTATCAATGTTGATCAAATCCTGTCGCATCCGGCGCAGATCTTTGCCGGCGTTGTGGCCTTGTTATTGGCCAAGGGCGTCGTTCTGTATGGCGTCGGCCGACATGTGGGCCACCTGACCCATGTTGCGGCGGGCAAGTTGGCGGTGACCTTGGCCCTTGGCGGTGAATTCGCATTCGTGTTGTTCAACGAAATGTCGAAGTACAAATTGCTCACTGGCGAACTGCAGGAAACTTTGGTGGCCGTTGTCGGTGTATCGATGGCCCTGACGCCCCTGCTCGTGCTTTTAATGGAGCGACTCGCGAAGAACAGCACACCGCCGTTCGAAGTCCGTCCGCACGACCCGGTCGAAGACACGCACCCGCGCGTGATGGTGGTTGGCTTTGGTCGCTTCGGACAAGTCGTTGGGCGTGTGCTGATGTCGCGCAATATTCCTTTTGTTGCGTTTGAGCACGATGTCGAACAAGTCGAGTTCGTGCGTCGCTTCGGCAACAAGGTCTACTACGGCGACATTTTGAATACGGAAACCCTGCGCGCCGCAGGTGCAGAAGGCGTCAGCGTGTTTGTACTGACTTTGAATGATCCCGACATGACCTTGCTGCAAGTCGAAATGTTGCGTCGCCAATTTCCAAAAGCAAAGATCATTGCGCGCGCCAGCGATCGCCGTAACGCGTGGCACATCAAAGATCGGGGCGCCGTGCCCGTGCGTGAACTGTTTTCGGCGTCGCTTGATACCGCCACTCAGGTCATGCAGATGCTAGGTGTGCCTGAAAATGAAGCGAAAGCGCATAGTGCGAAATTCCGCGTGCACGATGAAGCATTGTTGGAAGCGCAGCGTTTGGTGCAGGACGACGAAGCCGCACTCAAGCAAACGGCGCAGGAAGCGCGCATCGAACTTGAGCAGTTGTTCAATGCGGACGAAGAGCAAAAGCCGCAATTGTCCAAACCCGATCGCCCCGAAATGGAAACGACTTAAGTGTCAGGGGAATTGGGTGTCCGCAAGTAGCTCGCCATCGACGGGCTCCGCTTGTTTTCACCCGTACCGAGTTCAGTCGCAACGTCAACAAAACCGCGCATCAAGGCCACTTCGCGCGCTGTGCGATTGAGCGCATCGCGCGCACTCGGGTCGGCACCTGCACGCAGCAACATTTTGATGACGCGCATCAAGCCATGCAGCGCAGCCACATGCAAGGGACCAAAGCCGCGTGCGTCCTTCGACGTGAGCGACACGCCTTCCGCCAGGAACTGATCGAGCACGGACAGGATCACCGTTTCATCGGTCGCGGTACCGGGTTCGGCGCGCGCCCCCAACAACAAAAGCAAAGGCGCAACCGCTTGCGAGTCTTCAGGATCGGGTTCGGCACCCGCGAGCAGCAACGTATCCATCAAGGTCACCGCAGCCGTACGATCGCGCGCGCCAAATGCAAACAGACAGGCACAATGCAGCGCCGTGAGGCCTTGTGCGTCGACTGCATCGACACGTGCACCGTGACGCATCAGCAGCGCCGCCATCTTTGGCAGACCCAATGCAGACGCCAACATCAATGCCGTGACATCACCGGGCAGTCGTTGTTCAACATCGGCACCGGCGTCAATCAGGTGCTCCGCGATGGCCAGATTGCGCATCGATACAGCCGCTGACAAAGGTGTTGCGCCTGCATCTGCAGCGATGCGGGTATCGGCGCCATGCGCGATCAATGCGGACAATACATCGGCATGACCACCCCCTGCAGCGCGCAGAAGTCCGGTGCAGCCTTGACCATCGCGGGTGTTGACGTCGAAGCCAAGTTCCAACAATCGACTCACGGCATGCAGATCTCCTGCGATTGCTGCAGCCGGCAAATCCTGTGCACGGAGGCGGCGCGCCGGAGACGGCCACAAGCGCCAATCCACCCACTCGATCAGTGCTTTGTGTCCACCGGCCAAGGCCAAACCATGCGCGGTTTGTCCATCATTCGCCCGCAGTCGCGGCGACGCACCGGCAGCGATCAAGGCCTTGACCATGTCGCGATCACCTTGCGTGATCGACAAATGCAAGGGCGTCATGCCTTGCGCATTTTGCGCGTCGGGGAAAGCCCCGCGCGCGAGCAACTCATTCGTCAGATGTCGCCACCTGAGTTTGACGGCAAGAAACAGCGGGGTTTCACCCGCTGCGTTTTCACCGAATGCGTCTGCACCCCGCGACAACCATTCAAGCGCCGTGCGTTCTTCGTGCGCACGCATTTGCCCCGAGCTTTGGACGCCGGTCAGATACTCGGCAAATACGCCACGTCCGTTAATTTGCGCACCACGCGCCAACATGCTGCGCGCGATGTCGGGGTGTGCACCTGATTTCGTCGCACCCACCACGGCCAAACTGGCGAGCGCTTGTCCTTCCCGATTCACGGCATGCGGATCGAGACCGTTGTCGAGCAACCAATTCGCCAAGGCGCCATTTTGCAAGCCGTGCTCTTCGAAGAGACGAATGCGCTCATCGCTGTTCAAACCGACAGCGGCGATTTTGACGGCTTCGAGGTCATCGTTGGCCAAGGCATCGGACACTGCGGCATACGGTGCGCGCGCCACCGGCGTTGCGTCTTGCGATGCCGTTGGTTTGAAGTTTGGATCCAAGACCGAAACCAATGCCCAACGTGCGTTCTCACGTGCACGCTTCAATGGCGTGAAACCTTCCACGTCTTCGAAGTCGGCGCGTGCGCCCATGTGCAAGAGTTCTTTGACGAAGTCCGGGCTTGTCTCGCCTTCGATCGCATGATGCACCACGCCACGACCATTGCCATCGCGCGCAGTGATCGACATGCCGTGATCCAGCAAGGCTTGGATGATGCCGATATGTCCCATGCGTGCCGCCATGTGCACGGGGCTTCGACCTTCGGCATCCGTCGCATCGAGTTTGGCTTTGTGCTTGATGAACAACTCGACACCTGCGGCATCGTCATCGTCACAGCGCGCCGCGGCATTCAAGGCCGGCATGGCACCTTCGATATTGAGCTTGGCGCCACGTTCAATGAGGAATTTTGCAACGCGCCAGTTGCCGGATTTTGCGGCAACCAAAAGCGGCGTAACGCCTTCACTGTTGATCGCATTGATGTCGGACGATGCATCGAGCAACAGTGCAGCGACGGCGGGGTCGGTGCTGTGCGCTGCATGGTGAAGTGCCGTATTGCCGTTCACATCCGCGCGGCGTGCATCGGCGCCATTGGCGAGCAAGGTTGCAACGGCTTCCGGGCGTCCATGCCAACTGTCGCGCGTTGCGACTGCAAGCGGCGCCTGCGCTGCATTGTCAGGATTGAGTTCGGCGCCTTGCGCAATCAATGCACGCAGCAAGCGCAGGTCCGGCAAGACGGCTGCGAGCACGGCGACGCTGCGTTGGTCTTTATCGCTCGATTGCGGCAATGCGGTGGCTTGGGCGCCTTCGCTCAAGAGTCCAAGCGCTTGTTCGACGCGGCCTGCGCGCGCAGCCTCGTAGAGCAAAGTATTGAGGACAGCTTGCTCGGCCTCTGTGTGCACGACGGGTGCGGGAGTTGCGGTCGTGGTGTCTTCGATGCGGATCTGCGCAGGGTGTTCGTTGTCGCCTTCAACGGCTTCTACCGGTGCATGCACTTCTTCCGCCGCTTCCGTCGCTTCGGTCATTTGCGGCAAAACACTTTTCGCATCGGCAACCGGCGTAAGCAAGAGAGAATTCAACGCATCCAACGACACCACTTCTGCATTACTTGCGAAGCCACGCGGCTTCGTCGTTTCCGCCGGCGTTTTGTCTTTCGACTTTTTACGGGCCTTGGCCTTGGCTTCGCGCGTGGGCTTTTCGGTCGTGCTCTTTTCAGTCGCCGGCTTCGTCGCTTTCGGTTTGGGTGCCGCAACCGTGAGTCCTGACGGACGCTTCAAAAAATGCACTACGGGAATCCAAACCGCAGCCACACCGGCAAGCACCCAGCGCGACGTGCCTTGCAACAAGTCGGGCCACGCCAACAAGACAATGGCGACCACAGCAGACAACACGGTCGTCGCAACGGCGAGCCCCTGCCAGGGCCAAGCGTTGGTTGCTGCACGCTCTGAAGCGCCTTTGAACGCCGCGCTCGCAAAAACATTTGGCATGCGCAGCGCATCTGCATAACGCCATGCCAAGAGCAGCAAGAGTCCGATCGCCGCACTCACGCCCATGGCGGCATGTAAGCCACCGTCTTTAATGAGCTTCGACAAAGGCCACATCAACACCAACAGCGCGCCTAAAACAACGACGCCCCACACCAGTGCCCAAGAGAGGACACTTTTCCAATGCTTCAGCAGTTCGCGCCCAGAGAACGCGAGGCCAGCGGCCAAGTTGGCTGCGACGCCCAAGACTAAAGCTTGTTCGCCGGGACGAACCATGGCCACGGCCATCAACGCCGCGACGGCCACCAGGGCAATGCGCAAACGCGCCGGCACGGCCTCAAGCATCCGTGCCCCAGTCGCTGGTCATGGGATCGATCGACGAGGCCGGTGGAAACTGCAGATGAAATCCGCGTGTGGCCAAATCGTCCATGACACGCTCGACATTGCCGCGCGCGAGTTTGCGCGACGGATCCAACGTCAAGGCCATGACCGAGACCCAAGGTGAGAGTTGTGCATCGAGCGCTGCGGGTAAAGCATCGAACCCGTCTTCCTTGGCGAGGAACACATAGGTGTCGGCTTTCTTTTGGCTTCGATAGATATATGCCTGCATGCGTAGCAGAATAGCGTTTTCCAAACGTGTAATTGTAAGGAAGGCATTCATACAAAAGGATGCCCACGACGGAGCAATGATGAAATCGAGTGGTGCCTTGGAAGAAATGACGGACGTACGCGACTGGCTGATGGGCTTGCAAGACCGTATCTGCAGCGCGATCGAACAGGCCGATGGCGGCGCAAGATTTGTGGAAGACGCCTGGACCCGTGAAAAGTCAGGTGTTTTGCTCGGGGGCGGTGGCCGCACGCGCATCCTGCGCGATGGCACCGTGTTTGAACAAGCCGGCATCGGCTTTTCCGACGTGTCTGGCAATCAATTGCCGCCGAGCGCAACCGCCGCGCGGCCCGAACTGGCCGGTGCGCAATGGCGTGCCTGCGGCGTGTCTTTGGTGTTTCACCCGAAGAATCCGTATCTGCCGACGACGCACGCCAACGTGCGACATTTTCGCGCCGAAAAAGACGGCGAAACGGTGGCTTGGTGGTTTGGCGGCGGATTCGACCTGACCCCGTTCTATCCCTTTGACGAAGATGTACTGCATTGGCATACCGTGGCGCGCGATCTATGTGCCCCCTTCGGTGACACCCGCTATGCGGCACACAAGCAGTGGTGCGATACGTACTTTCTGTTGAAGCATCGCAATGAGACGCGCGGCGTTGGCGGCCTGTTCTTCGACGATCTGCAAACCGACTTTGGGCAAGATTTCGCGTATATGCAGGCCGTCGGCAATGGCTTCCTAGACGCGTACCTGCCGATTGTTGCGCGCCGCAAAGACCATCCCTATGGGGATCGGGAACGTCAATTTCAGCTCTATCGACGCGGCCGCTACGTCGAATTCAACTTGGTGTTCGACCGCGGCACGCATTTTGGTCTGCAATCAGGCGGTCGCACCGAATCGATTCTGATGAGCATGCCGCCGCTCGCGCGCTGGGAATACGGCTTTACGCCCGAGGCCGGCAGCGCAGAAGCCAAACTGAATGACTATCTGCAGCCGAGAGACTGGCTGGCCTAAACCTTGTTGGCGGACTTGTAAGACACGACGCTGATGTGCCCATTGGTCTCTAGCCATGCGATTCGAACATCGGCGAGTGCGTCGATGTCGTTCATTCGCAGCACCTCATGGAAGTCTGCTTCACTCACCAGCTCGCGCCGCAGCACATCGTGGAAGAGCTCGCCATTGCGCGCGAGCACAACCGGGACACCTTCAACCACTTTTCTGAAGCGCTTGTGTCGCGCGGTCATGAGGGCCACAAAATAATTCAGGCCGATCAAGGTGCCGGCGAGAATGACCGCACCGCTGATCGAGTTGTCGCCACCGTTTAGGCCGTTTTGCACGGCGTTGCCGATCAAGATCAGCAGAACCAAATCAAAGGGCGTGAATTGGCCGACCGAGCGTTTGCCCGACAAGCGCATCAAGACCATCACCAAGACGTAAATGACAATCGCGCGTAAGACGAAGTGCCACCACGGTGAACTCATGTCGAAAAGTGCGTGCATGCTGACATTCTCACCCAGAAAGGTGCGGTGACTGCAGGATTCTTCGACTGGATTTTGTGTGGCCCAATAAAAAACCCCGCCGGAGGGGGAACCGGCGGGGTGGGTTGGATACCATCTTGGGGAGAGGGGTATCCGGATTTGGATCTGCTCCAGGGGAGGGGAGTTTTTTTGATCCTCGTCGAACGTTGCATCCGACACGTGCATGACACCATTTTCGATGTTGAATTTTCGTAAAAAGACGCGTCGATAAACGGAAGCATTCAGGGGGGATTTAGATGCTCAATGCGCCGCTTCCCAATTCTCGCCAATTCCTGAATCCACCACTAACGGAACGCGCAAATCTGCGGCAGAAGTCATCAATCTTGAAACGTTTTCGACGAGCGTTTCCGCAAAGTCTGCGTCGCACTCGAAGACCAGTTCATCGTGCACCTGCATGATCATCAAAGCGCGTGATGCGTAGTCAGCAATCCATGCATCGACGGACACCATGGCACGCTTGATAATGTCGGCCGCCGTCCCCTGCATCGGTGCGTTGATCGCGGCACGTTCAGCGCCAGCGCGCTGGCCTTGGTTGCGGGAATGGATATAGGGCAAATACAGGCGCCGTCCGAAGACGGTTTCCACGTAGCCGTGTTCTTTGGCCTTGGCGCGCGTTTGTTCCATGTAGTCACGCACACCCGGGTAGCGACTGAAATACAAGGCGATGTACTCTGCCGCCTCGTGACGTTCAACGCCCAGTTGCTTGGCCAGCCCAAATGCGCTCATGCCGTACATCAAACCGAAGTTGATTGCTTTGGCCGCACGACGTTCATTGTTCGTCACCGCATCGGGTGCTTTGCCGAACACTTCACCGGCCGTGGCGCGGTGAACGTCATCGCCGCTTTCGAATGCACGCACTAACGCTTCATCGCCTGACAAGTGCGCCATGATGCGCAACTCGATTTGCGAATAGTCACACGCGACGATGACGCGACCTTTCGGCGCGACGAATGCGGTGCGAACACGGCGTCCATCATCTGTTCGAATCGGAATGTTCTGAAGATTGGGATCGTTGGAAGACAAGCGCCCCGTTTGCGCACCCGCTTGGTTGTAAGAGGTGTGCACCCGGCCGGTATCCGGGTTGATCATTAGAGGCAGCTTTTCTGTGTAGGTGTTGCGCAGTTTGGCCAAGCCGCGGTATTCGAGAATGACGCGCGGCAATTCGTGTTGATCGGCAATGGCTTCCAGTGCTTCTTCATTGGTTGAAGGCGCACCAGAAGGCGTCTTGACCTCAGCTTTCAAGCCGAGTTCGTCAAACAACAAGGCGCCCAACTGTTTGGGTGAATCCAAGTTGATCGAACGCCCCGCGATATCTGCAGCGCGTTGGACTGCGGCCAACATGCGTCGACTGAGTTCGGCGGACTGCTTTTTTAGATTGGCGTCATCGATGAGCACACCGTTGGCTTCAATGCGCGTGAGCACAGGTAAGAGCGGCATTTCAATCGTGCGATAGACAGACAACAAGGCGGGGTCTTGCTCTAGCTCGGCGACATTCAGCGTGTTTAGGCGCAGCGTAATGTCGGCATCTTCTGCGGCGTACTCGGTCGCGCGCGCGATGTCGACGCGTGCAAACGGAATTTGCTTGGCACCCTTCCCTGCAACGGCTTCGTAAGGAATGGTCTCGAGACCCAAGCTTCGCTCTGCTTGCGTGTCCATGTCGTGGCGGCGCGTACTGTCCAACACGAAACTGGAAAGCAAGCTGTCGTCTCGCACCCCTTGAACGTTGATGCCATGGCGACGCAAGACATGCAGGTCGTATTTGGCGTTCTGCCCTAGCTTTGCGATGTTCGGATTTTCCAAGACCGGGCGCAGCGCATCTAAGACGGTGGCCATCGGCAATTGCGTGCCGGCTTCATGCGCGACCGGGATGTAGCACGCACGCAGGGCTTCGATAGAAAAACTCAAACCCACAAGATCAGCGCGCATCGGGTCTAGCGCACTGGTCTCCGTGTCGAAGGCGAATGCTTTCGCCTCTGACAATGCCATCACCCAAGCGGCCAACTGCTTCTCGTCCAGCACGGCTTCATAGCTACCGCGCTCTGACCAGCCCGCGGGTGCTTCGACCGTGCTGGGTTCAACCGGCGCAACGATGCGTTGCGCGCGTGCGGGTGGCGCCTTTGCTTCGGGCGTGACGCCGGCCTTCCCATCAAGGTCTTTCAACGCTTGGTTCATGCCGTAACGCGTGTAGAGCGTGCGCAACGTGTCGGTGTCTTTGTCACGAAGTGACAAATCATCGAACGCCAATCCCAAATCGACATCCGTCTTGATGCGGGTGAGATCGCGATTCAGGGGCAGTCGCGTCAATGACTCACGCAAGCTTTCTCCAATCTTGCCGCCGATCTCATCGGCATGCGCCATGACACCATCCAACGTGTCGTACTTCGCCAACCACTTCGCTGCAGTTTTCTCGCCGCACTTCGGGACGCCTGGAATGTTGTCGACCTTGTCGCCCATCAATGCAAGGAAGTCGATGATCTGATCAGCGCGGACGCCGAACTTTGCCATCACATCGTCATCCGAGTGGTACTTGGTGCCCGTCATCGTGTTCACCAACATGACTTTGGGCGCAACCAATTGCGCCATGTCTTTGTCGCTGGTGGACACCTCTACTTGCACGCCTGCTTCCGATGCCTGCTTGGCCAATGTGCCAATGACGTCATCCGCTTCCACACCTTCGACGCACAGCAATGGCAAACCCATCGCTTGCACGATTGCTTTCAAGGGTTCGAGCTGTGCGCGCAATTCATCCGGCATCGGCGGTCGGTTCGCCTTGTACTGCGGATCGAGCTGATTGCGAAAGGTGCCGCCAGACGCATCCATGACGAATGCAATGTAGTCGGGCTGCTCTTTCAAATGCGCACGCAACATGTTCACCACACCAAATAGCGCGCCGGTGGGTTCACCTTGCGCATTGCTCAGCGGTGGCAATGCGTGGAATGCGCGAAAGAGGTAGGACGATCCGTCGATCAAGATGATTTTCTGACTCATCCGTGAATTCTATCCGTAAGTTCGAAGGCTGAAACTTAAGCGTTCAAATCTCGCCCTCAGTTTATTGAATGGGCAAAACATGCAGGGCTTTTTGATGTTCTATAGCATCGATGTGTTTTTCGCGCGCTGCTTTCACTTTTTTGCGACAAGCGCTTCACCCATCACATACATTTTTGCAACGGCATGCTCACGGCGGTTCCTTGATGGTGGAGTTCACATCTCAAGTGATGTGCATCCCCCACAGAAAAGGAAAAGATGATGGCTAATATCAATGAAACGCGCGGCACCAATCGTGACCCGATTACAGGTGAACCCGGTTCGCATCCGCTGGGCACTGGCGTCGGCGCGCTCGGGGGTGCGGCTGCAGGCGCGGCGGTAGGCTCTCTGTTCGGCCCAATCGGGACGATTGTCGGCGGCGCAATCGGTGCAGCCGGTGGCGGTGCCGCAGGTCACAACGTCGCGGAGTCCATTGACCCGACTTTGGAAACGGAATATTGGAAGAGTGAGTACCAGTCGCGTCCTTACTTCAACAGCAAGTATGACTACGACACCGACTACGCGCCCGCTTTTAGCTACGGCAATCGCGTTCGCAACGAATACGCCAACCGCCCATGGGATGCCAGCTTGGAATCCGACATCAAAAATGGCTGGGAATCGGCAAAGGCCAAATCACGCATGACGTGGGACGAAGCCAAGAATGCTGTGCGTGATGCATTTGATCGCAGCGACCGCACTTATCGCACCTACGCAACAACAGACCAGTTCTACAAAAACGAATACGCGAACTCGAACTACGCCAAGGGCGACTATAGCTATGACAACGACTATCGACCCGCCTATCGTTATGGCACGCAAGCACGTTCCATGAATCTCGATGGCAAGTGGGACGATCGCATGGAGGCCGATCTTGAGAAGGGTTGGCATCGCGTCAAGGGTGAATCACGCTTGGCGTGGCAAGACGCCAAGGGCGCAGTGAAAGACGCTTGGCATGGTGTCGAGCGCGCACTCCCCGGCGACGCGGATCGCGACGGTCGCTAATTCGCACCCTTGCGAATGACCGTCTCGTGTGTGGAGGAGGAGACCCGGCTTCGGCCGGGTCTTTTTCAAAGGACGGTTAAGTTGGCGTAGGCCAACACCAGCCACTTGCTTCCAACCGCATCAAAGTTCACTTGCACACGTGCGTGTGCACCCGCACCTTCGATGTCGACGACCGTGCCACTGCCGAAGGTGGCGTGCTCCACCAGTGCACCGAGATTGATCCCCGGCGCAGCAATCGGTGCGTGACCGAAGTTACGACGTGCGGGGGATTGGAACGCACGCGTCGAGGCACTGCGTGGCCTCACTTCGTGAATTAAGGCCGTGGGTATTTCGCGCAGAAAGCGCGAGGGAATGCCCGGCATATCGGTACCGTGCAGGCGACGCGTTTCAGCAAAGCTCAATACAAGCTTCTCGCGTGCGCGCGTAATGCCGACGTAGGCCAAGCGACGCTCTTCTTCAAGCCGACCGCTCTCTTGCACGCTGCGTTGATTGGGGAAGATGCCTTCTTCCATGCCGCCTAGAAACACCAAGGGGAATTCCAAGCCCTTCGCACTGTGCAAGGTCATCAGCTGTACGCCGTCCTCGCCTTCCTGCGCTTGGCCCTCGCCCGCTTCCAGTGCGGCATAGGCAAGGAAGGCGATGAGCTCACTGAGCTCGGCCGACGCCTCATCATCAGCGCGCGAAAAACGCGAGGCGACCGTAATCAATTCATCCAAGTTGTCGACGCGGCTTTCGACACTGTTGCGCCCTTCTTTTTCATAATGCGCACGCAGGCCGCTATGCACCAACATGTGGTCGATCTTGTCTTGCAGGGGCAGTGCCTGCGTTTCAGCGTCGAGGCGATCAATGAGTGCCATGAAACCGGCAAGTGCATTTCGCGAGCGCGCGGCGATGGCGTCACCGTGGGCCACTTCACGCGCTGCATTCCACAAGGTCATGCCTGCGCCTCGCGCAAGACGACGGACTTCTTCCATCGTGCGATCGCCTATGCCGCGCGTCGGCATGTTCACCGCACGCTCAAAGGCCGCGTCATCGACGCGCGATGCGCTCAATCGCAAATAGGCCAATGCGTCTTTGACTTCTGCACGTTCAAAGAAGCGAACGCCACCGTACACGCGATAGGGCATTTGCGCGACGATCAGGGCTTCCTCAAATGCACGCGATTGCGCATTGCTCCGATACAAAATCGCGCAATCCCGATGCGCCCCACCCGACTGCACCCAATGCTTGACGCGACCCACCACGTAGTTCGCCTCGTCGATTTCCGAGTAGGCGGCATAGAGGTCGATGGGTTCGCCTTCACCCGAATCTGTCCAGAGCTGTTTACCTAGGCGCTCCGGATTGTGTGCAATGACGGCGTTCGCGGCACTCAGAATGTTCGCGGTTGATCGGTAGTTCTGCTCAAGTCGAATCGTTTGCGCGCCATCAAAGTCGCGCAAGAAGCGCTGAACATTCTCAACCTTGGCACCGCGCCAACCATAAATGGCTTGGTCATCGTCGCCAACGACAAAGACGCGGCCGGTATCGCCCGCCAGCAGTCGAATAAACCCATATTGAATCGCGTTGGTGTCTTGAAACTCGTCGATCAGAATGTCTTGGAAGCGATTGCGATAGTGCGCGAGCAAGACCGGTGTATCACGCAGCACTTCATGGGCGCGCAGCAGAATTTCTGCAAAGTCGACCAAGCCCGCGTTGTCACAGCGCTGCTGATACAAGGTGTAGGCCTTCAACATCACTTCTGAGAGTTCGTCCTTGCCCGCTTGGATATGTTGCGGTCGACGGCCTTCATCTTTCTGCTGATTGATCCACCAAGCAATCTGACGCGGCGGGAAGCGGGCGTCGTCGATCTCAAGTTGCTGCAGCACCCGTTTGACCATGCGCAGTTGGTCATCGCTGTCGAGAATCTGAAAGCTCTCAGGCAACTTCGCGTCTTGCCAATGCAAGCGCAGCAAGCGATGCGCAAGCCCGTGGAACGTACCGACCCACATGCCGCGACTGCCGGGCATGAGGTCCTGCACACGGTGACGCATTTCGGCCGCGGCTTTGTTGGTAAATGTAACCGCAAAAATGCCGTGCGCAGGCACGCCGTGCACTTGGTTCAGCCAACCCATGCGATGGGTCAATACACGGGTCTTGCCGGACCCCGCGCCCGCCAGCACCAAATAGTGACCCGGCGGTGCGGAAACCGCTTCGCGTTGCGCGGTATTTAAGCCGTCAAGCAGTCCCGATACATCCATCAGTGCTGTTCGTGCTCGCGCCCGTTGTCCACGTGCGACATCAAGCGATCCGTCCAAGCAATACCGATCGCCGACAAGATAAATACAACGTGGATGATCGTCTGCCACATCACACCTTGTTGTGTGAATTGGCTATTGGGTGTGCCAAGGTCGCCGACTTCGATGAATGTCTTCAGCAAATGAATGGAAGAGATGCCGATGATGGCCATTGCCAGCTTCACCTTGAGCATGCTGGCATTCACGTGACTCAACCACTCCGGTTGATCCGGATGGCCGTCAAGGTTCAAACGTGAAACGAAAGTTTCATAGCCGCCGACAATCACCATCACCAGGAGGTTGGAAATCATCACGACGTCGATCAGTCCCAAGACGATCAACATGATGATCACTTCGGCCGACTTGCTGACTTCGCCGACGGGCGGTTCATGGCCGCCAAACACTTGTTGAACCAAGTGCACAAGTTCGACACCGAACTGCCAAACGTAGATGGCTTGCGCGATGATCAGCCCGAGATAGAGCGGCAACTGCAGCCAACGAGAAGAGAAGATCAAGCCTTGAAGCGGGTTAAGACGTTTTTGGACCGGTGTCGACATACATGAAAGCCAATGAATTCAGGCTCGATTATCCCACACGGCTTCTGTTCCCCACGGTCGGTCGCGCACCCGGCGGTCGCCCGTCATAATTGGCGGCCCAGTCGTCACCCTGTCATTAGATGCCCGCTCTCAGCACCGCCGCACAGCACCGAATCCTTGAAACTCTGGCCACCGACACCGCAGCCCGCCTTGCGCAGGTGAAGGCCGCCGTCGACTTGTTGGATGGCGGTGCAACGGTGCCGTTTATTGCGCGGTACCGCAAAGAGGTCACCGAGGGCCTGGATGACACCCAACTGCGCTTGCTTGAGTCGCGCCTGTTGTATTTGCGCGAATTGGAAGATCGACGCGCATCCATTTTGGCGAGCATCGAGTCGCAAGGTCAGATGACCGACGCATTGCGCGCCGACATTGAAGCGGCCGACAACAAGTCGCACCTGGAAGATCTGTACTTGCCCTTCAAGCCCAAACGACGCACGCGCGCTCAGATTGCACGCGAAGCCGGATTGGAACCCTTGGCCCATGGCTTGTTGGCAGATCCGAACAACGACCCCGACACGTTTGCCGCTAGCTTCGTCGATGCGGAAAAGGGCGTCGCAGACGTCAAAGCCGCACTCGAAGGCGCGCGTGCGATCTTGATCGAACGTTGGGGCGAAGATGCGGGACTGATTCAATCATTGCGCACATGGCTGAATGACGTCGGTGTCTTGCGCGCGAAAGTGGTGGCAGGCAAAGAGGAAGAAGGCGCGAAGTTTCGCGACTATTTTGATCATGCGGAATTGTTGGCCAAGATCCCGTCGCATCGGATGTTGGCACTCTTGCGCGCACGTCGCGAAGCATTCATCACTCTGGACCTCGAGCCCGGCGCTGACCCGGACGCAGGTCATCAGTTCGCAGAAGGCCAAGTGGCCGTGCACGCCGGTGTGCGTGCCAAACAACGTCCGGCTGATGCATGGCTGCTCATGGCCTGTCGATTGACCTGGAAAGCCAAACTGCATTTGCATTTGATGATCGACTTGATGCAACAAGCGCGTGAGCGAGCGGATGCAGAAGCGATCAGTGTTTTTGGTAGCAACTTGAAAGATCTGCTGTTGGCTGCACCGGCGGGCGCGAAAGCCGTGATGGGCTTGGACCCGGGCCTGCGAACCGGCGTGAAAGTCGCCGTTGTCGATGCCACCGGCAAGTGCGTTGCCACCGACACGATTTATCCGCACGCGCCGAAGAAGCAATGGGATGCATCGTTGGCAACCTTGCAGGCGTTGGTGACGCAACATGCGGTGCAATTGATCGCGATCGGCAATGGCACGGCCAGCCGTGAGACGGATGCATTGGCCGCAGACCTGATCAAACGCATGGCAGGTCAGGCGCCAAACAAGCTGGTGGTGAGTGAAGCGGGTGCATCGGTCTACTCCGCATCTGAACTGGCCGCACGCGAGTTTCCACATCTCGATGTGTCTTTGCGTGGCGCGGTGTCGATTGCACGCAGGCTGCAAGATCCATTGGCGGAATTGGTGAAGATCGAACCCAAAGCGATTGGCGTCGGTCAGTACCAACACGACGTTGATCAGTACCAGTTGGCACGCGCATTGGATGCGACCGTCGAAGACTGCGTGAATGCCGTGGGTGTCGACGTCAACACCGCGTCTGCGGCACTGCTGACCCGTGTCTCGGGCTTGTCATCGTCGGTCGCCGAAAACATCGTGATCCATCGTGATGCACGCGGTGCCTTCCGTGCCCGCTCGCAATTACTTGAGGTGCCGCGCCTCGGCGACAAGACCTTCGAGCAATGCGCAGGATTCTTGCGCATCACGCAAGGCGATCAACCGCTGGATGCCTCGTCCGTGCACCCGGAAGCGTACCCGGTCGTTGAACGTATTCTGGCCGCCACCGGCAAGCACGCAGATGCCTTGATCGGTGATATCGCCACCTTGCGTGCGCTGAAACCCGCGCAGTTTACAGACGCGCAGTTCGGCGAACCGACCGTCCGTGACATCTTGTCTGAGCTCGAAAAGCCGGGCCGAGATCCGCGCCCCGCATTTCAAGCGGTGCAGTTTGCAGACGGTGTGCACGACATCAAGGATCTAAAAGTTGGCATGGTGTTGGAAGGTGTCGTCAGCAACGTCGCTGCCTTCGGCGCCTTCGTTGATATCGGCGTTCACCAAGATGGCTTGGTGCATATCTCGGCTTTGTCAGACCGCTTCATCAAAGACCCGCGTGAAGTGGTAAAGACCGGCGACATCGTCAAAGTGAAAGTGTTGGAGGTCGACGTCGCGCGCAAGCGCATTGCTTTGACACGCAGATTGACGGATGCACCCGCACCCGCCACGTCGCAGCCCGCCAAACATCAAGGGCCGCGACCCATGCGCCAAGAGCGCGCGGCGAAACCCGTCGCCGCGCCGATCAATTCCGCCTTGGCAGATGCATTTGCCAAGGCGAAAGACAAGCGCTAAGTGCGCTTGTCTTATTAGACGTACAGCGGGTTCGGCTTGTCGCCGTCGATGTTCCAAACTTTGATGGCGCGCGCCACATCTTTCGCAGTCAGTTTGCCGGTTTCAAACAAGGCAACGACGGCCGCGTGTGCAACGTGATAGCGATCGACCTCGAAGTGATGACGCAAGTTGGCGCGCGTATCACTGCGACCGAAACCATCCGTACCTAGCACCACATAGTGCATCGGCACGAACTCGCGAATCTGGTTTGCGAATGTACGGATGTAATCCGTCGCCGCAATGGCCGGACCTTCGCGCCCTTCAAGCAACTTGCCGACGTGTGACTTACGCGGCGACTTCGCTTCAGGATTGCGACGATTCCAGCGCGTGGCATCTTCGCCGTCACGTGCGAGTTCGTTGAAGCTCGGGCAGCTCCAAATGTCAGCTGCAATACCAAACTCTGCTTCAAGCAGATCTGCCGCTGCAATGACTTCACGCAAAATCGTGCCGCTGCCCATCAACTGCACTTTCAAACCACCGGCCGACTTGCTCTTGCCCTTGGCGGCTGGCGCTTCGCGCAACAAGTACATGCCCTTGATGATGTTTTCCGCACTGCCTTCGGGCATCGCCGGATGGGTGTAGTTCTCATTCATCAGGGTGATGTAGTAGTACTCATCTTCCTGCTCGGTCAGCATGCGCTGCATGCCGTGTTGCAAGATGGTCACGACTTCATAGCCGAAGGTCGGATCGTAGCTGCGGCAGTTCGGAATGATCGATGCCTGCACATGCGACTGACCATCTTCGTGTTGCAGACCTTCGCCATTCAAAGTGGTGCGACCTGCGGTACCGCCCAGCATGAAGCCGCGTGAGCGCATATCCGCGGCTTGCCATGCGGCGTCGCCGACACGTTGGAAGCCGAACATCGAGTAGTAAATATAGAACGGCAACATTTGCAGATCGTTGGTGCTGTAGCTGGTCGCAGCTGCCATCCAAGATGCAAATGCACCCGCTTCGGTGATGCCCTCTTCCAACACTTGTCCGGCCGCATCTTCGCGATAGAACATCAATTGGTCTGCGTCCACCGGCTTGTACTTCTGACCCTGCGGCGCGTAGATACCCAACTGGCGGAACATGCCTTCCATACCGAAGGTGCGCGCTTCATCGGCGACGATCGGCACGCAACGCGGACCGACATCTTTGTCACGCAACAAAATACCCAAGGCTTGAACGAACGCCATGGTGGTCGAGATTTCGCGTTCGCCGGTGTCTTTCAGCAAGCGTTCGAAAGTGTCCAGCTTCGGGACTTGCAACGACTCTTTGCTCTTTCTGCGACGCGCCGGCAAGTGACCGCCGAGCGCGGCACGACGTTCGCGCATGTATTCGATTTCAGGCGATTTTTCGTCCGGCTTGAAGAACGGCACCGAATTCTTTTCGAAGGCTTCGTCTGGAATATTGAGTTGGAAACGCTTGCGGAAGATCTGGACGGCTTCGTCATCCAACTTCTTGGTTTGGTGGGTAGGATTCAATGCTTCGCCCGCCGCGCCCATGCCATAGCCCTTGACCGTCTTTGCCAAGATGACCGTCGGCATGCCCGTGGTCTTAACCGCTGCGTCGTACGCCGCATACACCTTGTGCGGATCGTGACCGCCGCGATTCAAACGCCAAATGTCGTCGTCACTCAGGTTGGCGACCATGCGCAGTGTCTCCGGCGATTTGCCGAAGAAATGTTCACGCGTATACGCGCCACCGAATGCCTTGCAGTTTTGGTATTCGCCGTCGACGGTGTCCATCATGATGCGCTTCAGGATGCCGTCGGTGTCTTGCGCCAAAAGCGGATCCCAATAGCTGCCCCACACCAACTTGATGACATTCCAACCGGCGCCGCGGAAGTTGCCTTCCAGTTCTTGAATGATCTTGCCGTTGCCGCGCACCGGACCGTCGAGGCGTTGCAAGTTGCAGTTGATGACGAAGACAAGGTTGTCCAAGCCTTCGCGGCCCGCGACAGAAATCGCACCCAAGCTTTCCGGCTCGTCGGTTTCACCGTCACCGAGGAAGCACCACACCTTGCGATCGGTTTTCGGCATCAGGCCGCGTGCTTCCAGATACTTCCAATGACGCGCTTGATAGATGGCCGCCAACGGGCCCAGGCCCATCGACACCGTCGGGGTCTGCCAGTAGTCCGGCATCAACCAAGGATGTGGATACGAGCTGATGCCCTTGCCGTGTACTTCCATGCGGAAGTTGTCGAGTTGGTCTTCCGTGATGCGGCCTTCGAGGAAGGAACGCGCATAGATGCCAGGTGAGCTGTGGCCTTGGATGTACAGCAAGTCGCCCGGATGGTTTTCAGACGCAGCGCGCCAGAAGTGGTTGAAGCCCACGTCATACAGCGTGGCCGACGAAGCGAAGCTCGCAATGTGTCCGCCGAGATCGCCCGGCTTACGATTGGCGCGCACGACCATCGCCATGGCGTTCCAGCGAATGATCGAACGGATGCGCCATTCCATATTGCTGTCGCCCGGGAAGTTGGGCTCCAACTCCGGCGGAATGGTGTTGATGTATTCGGTTGTCGGCGCGAACGGCAGATCGACGCCTGCGCGACGCGTCAGCTGAACCATGCCCTCCAGCAATTGGTGGGCACGTTGCCCGCCTTGGTGGTCAATGACCGCCTTGATCGATTCAATCCATTCACGGGTTTCAGTGGGGTCGGGGTCGTTTTGCAACAGGTCATTGAGCCAAGACATTCGGTGTGCTCTTCAATCGGATTGACCCGAGTTTAGCAAGGGTGAGCGACATTCGGGCAGTGCTTGGATTTTTACCCGTATTAAATATTTTTCAGCCAAAGATTGATTCCCGTCACGAACCTGCATACGCTCCATACATGACTAAGGTCACTATCACCTCCGGCATAGACGCCCCACCTTTCATTAGTGTGGCGCTGTGCACGTGGAATGGTGCCGCACACCTGACAGCGCAGCTGGATTCCATCTTGGCGCAGCAAGGTGTGAACCTCGAATTGGTGGTGCTGGACGATGCGTCGACCGACAACACTTGGGCCTTGCTCGAATCCCGTGCAGCGGCTGACTCGCGCATCCGTCTCTACCGCAATGCAACAAATTTGGGTCACCTCAGAAGTTTCGAAAAATGCATGGCCTTGGCTGAAGCAGACTGGATCGCCCCGGCAGACCAAGACGACATCTGGGCTTTGGACAAGCTGATCAAGTTGCACGCCGTCATTGGCACCGCTGACATCGCGTACTGCGACTCGACATACATCGACGAAGCGGGCAAGCCGCTCAATCGCTCGGTCTCGGACGAGCTGGTGATGTTTTCGGGGAAAAATCCGATTCCGTTGTTCTTTCAAAACACGGTGTCCGGTCACGCCTGCCTCATTCGAAAGTCGCTTTTACCCGTCGCAGGGCCCGCACCCGAAGGCTTCTTCCACGACTGGTGGCTTGCCCTGAGTGCGGCAGGTCGAAATGGCGTGGTCTATTTGGACGCGCCCCTAGTGCAGTTCAGACGCCATGAACATGCCTGCACGACTTTGGGTCGCGGCAGCGGCGACCGTCACTCGGCGCGACGAAATGCGAATTGGTTGGAAAGCCTAGCCACGGTGGGCCGGTCGTACGCAACCACCGGATTGCGCCAAGCGGAGTTTGCCGGCCGGTTCTCTGAAGCCCTGCTCGCGGCGTACAAAGGCCGACTCGTGCCCGCGTGGCAATTGGTGTGGTCGAACCGCAGCGCCCTACCGCCCGATGACAAGCCGGGGTGGTCGAAAGCCATCAAGCTTTGGAGCCGTATTCGACGCAAGGCGCATCGCGCCAGATTGGAACCTGCGGCCGCTTAGGCCTGCGTGTTAGCGTCCGAAGAATTTTCTCGGCAGGAATACTTTCAACGCGCGTTCCGCACTCTTTCGGCGCAGGCCACGTGTGCGCAAGCCTTGCCACAATGGCGAGAACCAGCGAATGCGCGGTTGTTCGATCATCGTGATGCGTTGTCGTGCTTCGATGCGATACAGGGCTTGCAATTGATGTCCACGTTGAAGGCGTTCGGTAGGAAGATCAGGACGCGCTTGAATGCATCGCATTTGATCATCCGCAATCTCCACGTACATCTCGGCGACGCGCAATTGCCTGCGTTTCCAACCTTCATAACCTTGCTTGCTTCGATCAAACACCCAATCGCCTAAGTTGTTGTCGTGGCGTCGGTATTTAAGCAATGTGTCTTGCACACAGCGACAACTACCCAGCAATGCGCCGCGCAGCATCAGCATGTTGTCTTCCACACGGCCTTGCAAAGGTGGCAGTGCCGTCAGCAATGTGGTTCTGACTGCCATGCTGGCGCCCAGGATCGTCGCCAGTTTGCCGCGATTGATCAACCAGTCTTGATCGACCGTCGGAGGCAGACCGCGTGTATTGGCTTCGAGCAATCGTCCCTGAGCATCGACGTCATCGACTCGGGATCCCACCACCTGCGCATCGGCTTCTGTATCGAACACGTGCAAGAGTGTTTCAACGCGCGTCGGGAGTGAGACATCGTCTCCGGCCGAATTGAACAAGACCGGCGCAGTGGCCATGGCCGCGAGCTCATTGAGGTGTGCGCAGAGGCCTAAGTTGCGCGCGGTACTGCGCACGATGACGCGATGCGGGCCTTCATAGCCCTGCAAGAACGCGCGCACTTTGGGCACGGTCTGTACACACGATGCGTCGTCCGACACGATGATTTCGCAAGGGATGGTTTGTGACAGCGCGCCTTCGACAGCCGCTAAAACTGTTTCTGACATTTGATAGCAAACGACCAAAAAGGTCGCTCGCCATCCGCCCGATGGCGCATGTTGTGCGCCATGGACACTTGCTTCAAGCATTCGATGCTTTGTTGCTGCGTTCTTGCGCGCGCACTTTGCGAATTTGCGCATCCACCGCTGCAATGGCGGTCATGTTCACCACACGACGTGCGCTCGAGGCAGGCGTCAAGATGTGCGCCGGTTTATCCAGACCCATCAAGATCGGTCCGATGGCAACGCCGTTGGTGGCAACGCGCACCAAGTTGTAGCCAATGTTTGCGGCATCGAGATTCGGCATCACCAACAAGTTGGCCACGCCTTCCATGGTGGTGTTCGGGAAGATGCGCTTGCGCAATGCTTCGTCCCACGCTGTGTCAGCCATCATTTCGCCGTCTACCGAGAGACCCGGCACACGTGCACGCACGAGTTTCAGTGCGGCCTGCATCTTGGTGGCCGATGCATCGGAATGACTCCCAAAGTTGCCATGTGACAACAGCGCAACGTTCGGCTGGATGCCAAACAGCTTCATGCGATAGCTGGCTTGCAAGGTGGTTTCTGCAACGCGCTCCGCACTCGGGTCATATTGCACGTGTGTGTCTGTGAAGAACCACGCGCCGGCATCATTCAACACGCCGGTCATCGCCGCGGTCCCTGTCGCACCGGGCTCGAGATCGAACACGCTGCGCAGATAGCCGAGTTTCTTGTGATAGCGACCGACCAGGCCACAGATCATGGCATCCGCATCACCGCGTTCCACCATCAAGGCGGCCACCAAAGTCGGGCGCGAACGCACCAAATTCTTCGCGGCGTCTTGTGTCACGCCGTTGCGTTCATTGCGCAGGTGATACTGCTGCCAGTAGTCGTTGAAGCGCGGATCATCATTGATATTGACCAAATCGAAATCTTGGCCGGGGCGCATGCGCAGCGACAACTTGTCGATACGGCGGGCGATCACATCGGGGCGACCCACCAGAATCGGACGCGCCAACTTCTCGTCGATGACGACTTGCACGGCGCGCAACACGGTGTATTCCTCGCCTTCTGCATACACCACGCGTTGCACGTCTTGCACCGCACGTTCGTACACCGGACGCATCATCAACTTGGTGCGATGAATGAACTGCGCCAATTTCTCTTCGTAGTCGGCGATGTTCTTGAGCGGACGCGTGGCAACGCCAGACGCCATTGCGGCTTTTGCAACAGCGGGTGCAATCACTTCGATCAAGCGCGGATCGAAGGGGCGCGGAATCAAATATTCATCGCCGAACTTCGGAATGTCGTTGCCATAGGCACTGCCAAGATCGCTCGCTTCCATGCGTGCGAGCTTCGCAATCGCACGCACGCAGGCGAGCTTCATGTCCTCGTTGATCTCGCGCGCGCCCACATCCAAAGCGCCACGGAATATATACGGGAAGCACAAAGCGTTATTGACTTGGTTCGGGTAGTCACTGCGGCCGGTTGCAATGATCGCGTCCGGACGCACGCGCTTGGCGTCCTCCGGCATGATCTCCGGATAGGGATTGGCCAGGGCGAGAATGATTGGGCGCGTCGCCATCTTCTCGACCATCTCTGCCTTCAGAATACCGCCGGCTGACAAGCCGAGGAAGATATCTGCGCCTTCAACGATTTCCGCCAAACTGCGTTTGTCTGTATCGCGCGCATAACGCGACTTGTCGGGATCGAGATTCGGGCGATCTTTGTAGATCACACCTTCGCGGTCGAAAGCCAAGATGTTTTCCGGCTTCATGCCGAGTGCGACCAGCATGTCGAGACAGGCGATCCCTGCGGCACCGGCACCCGACGTGGCAAGTTTCACTTGCGTGATGTCTTTGCCCGCAACTTCCAATGCATTCAACACGGCGGCACCCACAATGATGGCGGTGCCATGTTGGTCATCGTGGAAGACCGGAATATTCATGCGCTCGCGCAACTTGCGCTCGATGTAGAAACATTCAGGCGCTTTGATGTCTTCGAGATTGATGCCGCCGAAAGTCGGCTCCATTGCGGCAATGATGTCGACGAGCTTGTCAGGGTCGCGCTCAGCCAACTCGATATCGAACACATCGATATTGGCGAACTTCTTGAACAACACACCCTTGCCTTCCATCACCGGCTTGCCGGCCAACGGACCGATGTCGCCGAGGCCGAGGACCGCCGTGCCGTTGGTGACCACGGCCACCAAGTTGGCGCGCGCAGTCAGATCACTGGCTGCGTTCGGATCTTCGACGATGGCTTCACAGGCGTACGCGACACCCGGCGAGTACGCCAGCGACAGATCGCGCTGCGTCACCATGGGCTTGGTTGCCGAGATCTGGATTTTGCCCGCCGGTGCCAAACGGTGATAGTCAAGGGCGGCTTGTTTGAAGTTTTCCTGATCGGACATGATGCAAAGCTCTGGGACGAACCTCGATTCTAACGCGGCGACACCATACGCTCAGGTACCAAGCCCAGGTGACGCCTTTTCATCGTGCTCGCCCTCAGGGTCGGCGTGATGCGGGAACAATTTGTCGGTGATTTGATCCAGACGAATCTTGTTTGCGAACAGTGAGAAAGCCAGCACACCGGCCAAGCCATTCGCGCGTTCCACCCAATGCGGCAGCCATCGCGGCGGTGCAATCACACCGGCCGCCTGCATGGGCTCAAAGCGCATGACGTCGTCTAGCGTCATCTTGCCGGAGAACAGTTGGCGACATAGGCGCAAGCGGTCTTGCCGCAGAGACCAACGGAAGAAGGTGTGCACACTGACCAAGCCACGCAGATACACGGTGTCTTTGGTGAAGGCCAGACCACCCGTTGCAGGTACGCCGCGGAAGACGCGTTGTGACGAGGCGAAGCTCTCTTCGACGCTTTGTCCTTGTGCAAGGAAGTATTTGAAGATGTCGATGAAATCAGCGCCGTCCAGCGCTTGTGCAACGGCTTCAATACGCAAACTCACCCGCTTCATGCGCTGAATATCTGTACTGCCGGTGATTTGCTCGGCAAAGGTCGCGAGGCCTTCTTGCGTCGTGGTCGTCCGCGGCGAAGACAATTCAAGACTTTTCACGACCGGCTGCATACGACCGTTCAAAGCCGTCAGCGAATGCACCAAGGCTTCGTGTTGCAGCAATTGCGCGCGATCGTAGTCGGTAAAAATGGCGGAATTGCGCAAGCGAATGCGCGTGGCTGCTGCGGCGGCCTTTGCGATCAAGTTGGGATCGAGTTCAACTGTGATCATGCGACCGTCGAAGAAATCATCGAGGTCGCTTTGGAGTTGTAGCGCTAATGCGGTGGCAGACACGGGAACGGTTTCTGCAGGCGAGACCAATTCATGGTCCAACTCACTTGCAATCGTGATGAAGTGTGTCGCTGCCTCACGCGCGGTGGGGCCATTGCCCGGCAGTTGCTCATCGGGTGTGCCGTACAAGGTCTTCGATAATTCCGTGACCCGCGCGGTGCCGAGGTTCTCCAACAATTCGGCGGCATGGTCCCAACTGCGTGCACTTTCGATCAGGTAATCACCCAATGGGTGCCCTGCTTCTGCTTCGTGCATCACCGCCTGCAGTTCGCGACGTGCGTCCGAGAAATCGTGTTTGGGATAGTCGATCACCGGCAACTTCGGTTGGCCGGCTTGCCATGACTCGATAAATGGTTGCTGCAATTGCGCTGGCCAACTGACCAAGCTCAATAGGCGCAAGCCACGTGCGGCTTCCACCATGCGTGCGTCCAGCGCAGCGTGGTGCGCGATGTCTGGCGTCCAGTTCGACTGTTCTTCGCTCATCCGAATAGCTTAGACATAGTCACGTGTTGGGTCTGCGACCTCGAATCTTTTGGCTTTCTGTTTTGGCCAAAGCCGCCGAGGCGACTTCTTCGTGGAGCTTGCGCCAGCTGTGTAGGCGCGCCGGATCCAAGCGACCTTCGGCAATGGCCGCATTGACCGCGCAGCCGGGCTCTTTCAGATGCTGGCAGTCGCGAAACTTGCATTGGATTTCGAGCGCTTCGATGTCATGGAAAGTGACCGCCGCTTCATCTTCTTCGCCGGTCGGCTTAAGTTCGCGCATACCGGGTGTATCAATCAAACATGCGCCGGAAGGTAAACGCATTAAGGCGCGATGCGTGGTGGTGTGCCGACCGCGAGAGTCGTGCGCACGAACGGCGCCCGTGCGCATTCGCGCTTCGCCCAATAAGGTATTCGTGAGCGTCGACTTGCCCGCACCGCTTGAACCGACCAAGACCACGGTGCTGCCTTCGCCAAGCCACGGGGCCAAGGCGCCGACGGCACTGCTGTCCAACGCGTTCAAGGCGATGACGGCAACGCCTTCGTCCGGCAATGCATCCAGCATCACGCGCGCTTCGTCGAGTCGTTCACCGATATCCGCCTTGGTCAGCACCACGACCGGGTGCACCCCGCCTGCGCGCACCAACATCAGATAGCGCTCGATTCGGCGCGGGTTGAAATCGTCGTCCAATCCGCAGACGACAAAGGCCGTATCGATATTGGCGGCAATCAACTGTTGTTTGTAGTGTTCGCCGGCAGCCGCGCGCTTCATTGCGCTATAGCGGGGCAGCAGGGCCACGATGCGCACGCCGTCTAGCAACACCCAATCTCCCACGCCTGCGCGAATATCCGGACTCACCCTGGGGCGTGTCCATTCCGGCGGCGATTCCACTTTGAAAGCATCGATGCCGTCTTGGCTGACCCGATAGCCCGCGCGATGCTGTTCGACCACGCGCGCCACACGACATTCAGGATGTTCACGCATCAATGTCTGCCAAGATTCGGGCGGCGCAGCAGGCCAGCCGATCGATGCCAATCCGGCAGTACTCAATTCCACAATGCGTAGGGGTTGATCTTCATCGAGGCATTTTAGCCTTAGGCCGCTGAAACCATCGCGGAATGCCAAGGTTTCCCGTAATCTTGGGCGTTTCACGCCTTTTGAACCGACGTATGTCTTTCCAGCCCTTACCCACGCGCGAACGTTTGTCCGAAGTCAGATACGAAATCCGTGGCGCCTTGGCGCGCAGGGCGCGCGAATTGGAAAGTCAGGGCCGCACCTTGGTGAAGCTCAACATCGGCAACCCCGGCAACTTTGGTTTTCGCGCACCTGAGCATTTGCAAAACGCGATCGTGCAGCACATTGCCGACACCGATCCATACACGCATCAACAAGGCTTGCCGCAGGCACGCGAAGCGATCGCTTCACACCACGTACGTCGTGGTGCACAAGATGTGTCTGCTGAACGGGTATTTGTTGGCAACGGCGTGAGTGAACTGATCGATATCTCGTTGCGCGCCTTGTTGAATCCTGGCGACGAAGTCTTACTGCCTTCGCCGGATTACCCGCTTTGGAGTGCGGCGACGATTTTGAACGACGGTCGCCCCGTGTATTACCAATGTTTGCCAGAGAACGGTTTTCAACCGGATCCGAGTGAGATCGAATCCCTCATCTCTTCGCGTACGCGCGCAATCGTGTTGATCAACCCCAACAATCCGACCGGCGCGAGTTACCCGCGCGAAACCTTGGAAGCGATTGTCGCGATTGCACGCAAGCATGGCGTCTTGTTGATGGCAGACGAAATCTACGATCACATTTTGTATGACGATGCGACCTTCGAGCCCTTGGCACCGATCGCGGGTGATCAACCGTGTATTTCATTCGGCGGCTTGTCTAAAGTGCATCGCGCATGTGGTTGGCGCGTCGGTTGGGCAGTGCTGAGCGGAGACCGTGCCGCCACGCAGTCGTATGCACATGCAATGGATCTTTTGGGCGCCTTGCGCTTGTGCGCCAATGTGCCAGGCCAAGTGGCCATTGAGGCGGCGTTGAATGGCGTCGACACCATTACACCTTTGTGCACGCCGTCGGGCCGACTCTACGAAACCCGTCGTGCATTGATTGAGGCCTGCGAAGAAAGCTCGCACCTTTCACTCGTCGCGCCTGCCGGCGCTTTGTACGGCTTTCCAGCCGTTGTGGGTCCTGCAGCGCGTGGCTTTGACGATCATGCCTTTGCGCTCGAATTGCTTGAAACTGAAGACGTATTGATCGTGCCAGGCTCGAGCTTCAACGTGCCCTATCGCAACCACTTCCGCGTGACCTTGTTGCCACGCCCGGAAGTCTTGCGTGATGTCTTCACGCGCATTGACAGGGTGTTGGAGAAACGGGCAGCGTTAGCTGCATGATGAATTTCTTGCAGTTGGGCGATAGCTATACGATCGGCGAAGGTGTTGACGAAGACGACCGCTGGGGACATCAACTCGTACGCGCGCTGAGAAACGAAGGTGTCGCAATCGCGCTGCCGCATATTGTCGCAACGACAGGCTGGACGACAGGCGAGTTGCAATCGCGACTCGATGCGCTTGAGCCCTTGGGCGAAACGTGGGATTTGGTCAGCTTGCTCATTGGCGTCAACAACCAATACCGTGCGTTGTCGTTGCAAGAGTATGTTGCCGAGTTCGAACGCCTGCTTGCGCGCGCCATCCTTTATGCGCGCGGCGATGTTGATCGCGTCTTCGTGCTGTCGATTCCGGATTGGGGCGTCACGCCATTTGCGCGCGAACAAAAGCGCGACCCGCAACAGATTGGCGAAGAGATTGATCAGTTCAATGCCGCTGCGCGCGAGGTCTGTGACAGGTTCGCCGTGCGCTTCGTAGACATCACGCCGGCATCAAGACGTTTTGGTGGCGAGGTCGACATGTTGGTCGCTGACGCACTGCATCCTTCGGGTGCCATGTATGCCCTATGGGCAGCAGAGGCACTGCCGGTTGTGCGCCACATGCCTTCGATTGAAGCCACGCTATGAAGGCCGATCAGATCGAACGCGTATCGCGCGCTTATTTCCCGCAACGGTTTAGTTTTGATCGCTATTACTACCACTATGCGCGCATCAAGTTAAAAACCGATCCGTTGTATCCGGGCGTGTTAACTGCACTGCAAGGCTATTCGGCGCCCTTGCTCGATATCGGCTGCGGCATTGGTCTGTTGGCACAGTTGCTGCGCGACACGGGCGTCACCACACCTTATGCAGGCGTGGATTTTGATGCACGCAAAATCCGCATGGCAACACGCGGCGCTGAAACGAACCGCTTGAACGACGTCCACTTCGAACGCCGTGATGTCACACAGGGTTTACCGGCACATTCGGGCAGCGTCACCTTGTTGGACGTGCTTCAGTTCTTGCCGAATGACGAAGCCCGCTGGCAATTGCTGCGTGATGCCATGCAACGCGTTTCAGCGGACGGCATGTTTGTAATTCGCACGGGCATTGAAGAACGCAATGCAAGTTCGGCGTTTACCGGCTGGGTCGACAACATGTCGAAGCATTGGGGCTGGATGCGTACGGGTGCGAGCCGCTATCCACGCTTGGACGTGCTGCAGGCGTTTTTGGCGGAAGGCGGATTCAACGTTGAAACCACACCACTCAAGAGTGGCACGCCGTTTAACAATTGGTTGCTGGTGGCGCGCCGGGCTTAAAGCGACTCTGGCAAAACCGTCGAATACCCCAAGGCTTCCAAACGCACCAACAGCTGCGACAGCTGCGACACATTGCGCCCGTGTGGTGCACCTTCGTGCATCAAGATGATGGCCCCCGGTGCAAGAGCTTTCTCAATGCGCGCGATCACATCGGCGTCATTGGCTTTCACCGCATCAAAACCGCGCGCGCTCCAACCCACGCGCGCCAGATGCAGGTCCTTCAGCGGTGCCGATACAAACGGATTCGCCATACCGACAACGGCACGAAACCAATGCGGTCGAACGCCGGTCACTGTCGTCAGCTGCGCTTGAGCCGCTTCAATTTGCTGACGCATGCGCACAGGCCCTAAGGCCCAAAACCAAGCTTGCGGGTGGGAATGACTGTGGTTGCCGATGCCGTGTCCGCGCTCGACGATCTCGCGGGCCCAGTCAGGGCGCGCGGCCGCACGATCTCCGACCAAGAAGAACGTGGCACGCGCATTGTGTTTGTCGAGCAAATCCAAAATGGCCGGCGTTTCATCCGAAGGGCCATCATCAATCGTGAGCCAGACGCGTTTGTCGGTGATCGGAAGGCGTGTCAGCACCGGCGAATACAGCTTGGACCCCGGATACAAGACACCCCACATCAACACGGCATGCGTCAAAAACAGCAGTGGCACGCCCCATTGCCAGCCAAATCGATACCAAACCGCTACAACCAGCAGCTGGGACAGCAGAATCCCCAGCCAAACCGCATGGGTGTGCTTGGGTGGCGCATGGAAAGGCAATGTATTCATATAGCGCCCATTCTATGCGAGCCCGTTCAGACTGCCGTTTTTCCCCTGTTTTCGCGGGTTACTCCCGCAAAGTGGCGTAGAATGCCGCAGTAATTTGGAACTACCTGTTGTGAACGGAGTTGTTTGTAATGAGTCTTGAACCAGCGTTGCGTGAACGCATTGAGTCTGTGTTGCGCGCAAGTCGCGTTGTCCTGTTTATGAAGGGCGCACCTGAAGCCCCACAATGCGGTTTCTCCGCGCGTGCCGTGGGCATGCTCGACAGTCTTGGTCTCGACTACGCGCACGTCGATGTCTTGGCCGACCCGGAGATTCGGGAAGGTATCAAGCAATTCGGTGATTGGCCGACGATTCCGCAACTCTATGTCGATAGCGAATTGGTCGGCGGCAGCGACATCATTGCGCAACTGGTCGACAGCGGCGAGCTGCAAAAGATGCTCGGCCTCGCAGAGATTGATCGCACGCCACCTGAGATCACCGTCACTGCATCGGCGATTGACATGCTGCAAGGCGCCTTGCGCGACGCAGGTGGCCAAGCGGCTGTGGAAATCCTGATCGATCGCACGGGCGCCACGCAGTTGCAACTCGCACCGCTCAACGAGCGCGAAATTCAACTGAGCCTTGAAGGCATCGTGTTTCAGTTCGACCTTCCTTCCGCACAACGCGCTAAAGGCTTGAAGATTGATTTTGTCGATGACGAACGCGGCCGCGGATTGGTGATCGGACGTGACACCGGCATTCGCGACATTACGCCCGCTGTCGTTGCGGATCGCGTGGCTGCCGGCACACTGACCGTTGTGGACGTGCGCCCGCCGGAAGAACGCGCCATCGCATCACCTAAGGTGTCGTTGAAAAACATCGACGACGGTGTCGACGCCTTGCTTGCCTTGCCTAAGGACACGCCGTTGGCATTCTTGTGTCATGTCGGCGGCCGGAGTCGCAACATGGCGCAATTATTTGTAGAACGCGGCTTTAGCGAGATCTACAACATTGAAGGCGGCACCGAAGCGTGGCGCAGTATCGACGCCAGTATTCCGAGCTACTGATCGCCCCGGGTTGGGCTTGCCCCGACCCCACCCACTCGCTATGGTGAACGCTCATCAACGGGGATGAGCGTCATGAAATTTTGGGTTGCAGCAGCCGCTGCTTGCACGCTTTTGGCTGCATGCACACATACACCTACGAAACCTTCAACAGCGAAAGCGACAAAGTCGTTCAATTTTGCTGAGGATCCGTATCCCAGCACCTACGCAGCGCTTCCTTCGCGCAGTGTTCTGATTCGTCATGCCACGGTGCTGACCGGTACCGGCGAACGCATTGACGATGGTGATGTGTTGTTGCGCAACGGCCAAGTGGCTGCGGTCGGACACGACTTGGCGGTCCCCGACGATGCGCACATTGTCGAAGCCAATGGCAAGTGGGTCACGCCCGGCATCATCGATGTGCACTCTCATCTCGGTGTCTATCCGAGCCCGGGCATGAACGCGCACAGCGATGGCAATGAAGCGACACAACCGGTCACGCCGAATGTGTGGGCAGAACACTCTGTGTGGCCGCAAGACCCGGGATTCTCGACCGCCTTGGCCGCCGGTGTGACAACACTTCAAGTCCTACCGGGTTCTGCCAACTTGATCGGCGGCCGCGGGGTCACGCTGAAGAACGTGCCCGCCACCACATATCAAGCCATGAAATTTCCGGGCGCACCGTGGGGCTTGAAAATGGCCTGTGGTGAGAATCCGAAACGCGTGTATGCCTCGCGTGGCCCTTCAACGCGCATGGGCAATGTGGCGGGTTATCGCGCCGCATTCGCCGATGCTGCCGAATATATGAAGAAGCGCAACTCGGATGGCGAAGAAGGGGGCAAGCGTGACCTGAAGAACGACACCTTGGCCGGTGCACTACATGGCGATATCCGTGTGCATATTCACTGCTACCGTGCCGATGAAATGTCGACCATGATCGACTTGTCGAAAGAGTTCGGTTTCAAAATTGCTGCGTTCCACCACGCTGTCGAGGCGTACAAGATTGCGGACAAGCTCTCGAAAGAGGGCATCTGTGGTGCGCTCTGGGCTGACTGGTGGGGCTTCAAGATGGAAGCCTTCGACGGCATTCAAGAAAACGTCGCGCTGGTCGATCGCGTCCCCGGCAGTTGCGCCATCGTGCATTCGGATTCAGCCGAAGGTATTCAGCGCCTGAATCAAGAAGCCGCCAAGGTGATTGCGAACGCACGTCGTGTAGGCATCCCGGTCACGCCGGAGCATGCCATTCAGTGGATCACCTTGAATCCTGCGAAATCGATGGGCATTGATCAACGCACCGGCTCGCTTGAAGTCGGAAAGATGGCCGACGTCGTGATTTGGAACGGCAGCCCTTTCAGTAGTTACGCCTTGGCAGAGCACGTCTATATTGATGGCGCAGAGGTGTACGACCGCAGTAACAAATCCTTGCAGCCGAAATCGGATTTCCTCTTGGGCCAAGACCTGATGACCGGAGGTGCACGATGAATCGCCGTGTAGTGCGTGCCGTTGCCGCAGTGTCAATTGCATTGTTTGCATCGCAGGCCGCAGCGCAAGATGTGCTGATTCGAAATGCCAAGGTGCACACAGCCACCGCCAAAGGCACGCTTGAAAACAGCGACGTATTGGTCCGTGGTGGCAAGATTGCCGCCATTGGACGCGGCTTGAATGCACCCGGCGTGCAGAGCGTCGATGCCGGCGGCAAACCACTCACCCCTACCTTGTTTGGCGGCGTCTCTGAGATCGGCATTGAAGAAGTGTCCGGAGAAGAATCGACCGTAGACAGTGGCTTGGCTTTGGGTGCAGGTTCGAAAGACATGCAGGTGCGGCCGGAGTTCGACGTGACGCTCGCCTACAATCCCGCGTCCGTGCTCGTGCCGGTCGCGCGCGTAGAGGGAATTGGCTGGACGGTGCTGGGTGCCATTCCGCGCTCGGGCGGTTCGATCATTGGCGGGCAAGGCGGCATTGTGCGTTTGGATGGCAGCATGGATCCAATCGGTGCACGCATGTTGTTCGTGAATCTCGGCAGTGAGGCTGATGGATTGTCCGGTTTGTCACGTGCCGCGCAATGGATGATTCTTGATCAGTTGATCGATGAATTGAACGGTCGTATTGCGCCGAACTCGCATTTCGCAAAGCTCACCCCCGCAGGCCGCACCGCACTTCGCAAATACATAGGCGGTGGCGGACGCGTGGTGTTTCGCGTGCATCGCGCCGTAGACATCGTGCGCGCCCTGCGCTGGTCGAAGAAGCACAACGTACGCATTGCGCTGATTGGCGCCAGTGAAGCGTGGCGCGTTGCAGACCAAATTGCGGCCGCCAAAGTGCCCGTGTTGGTGGATAGCTTGGCCAACCTCCCCGGCAACTTCGACCAAGTGTTCGCCACCGAAGAAAGCGCGGCCCGTTTGCGTGCCGCAGGCGTCATCGTGACCTTCTCGCAAGGCGGCGACGATCAATCCCACAACGCACGCAAGATGCGCCAAGTGGCAGGCAATGCAGTGGCGCACGGCATGTCATGGAACGATGCCTTTGATGCGATGACACGTGTGCCCGCACAGGTCTTTGGTGTGTCGAATCAAATGGGTTCGATTGCGGTCGGACAACGGGCCGACTTGGTGCTGTGGACCGGTGATCCGCTAGATGTAGGCCAGGTAGCGGAGCAAGTGTGGCTGGACGGCCGCGCGATTCCGATGAAGTCGCGTCAAACGGAATTGCGCGATAGGTACTTGAATTCAAATGATTCCGGCTTACCGCCCGCCTATAGGTGAGCCGGCTTTCACATTCAGTCAGCGCTTTTCAGCGTAGCCTGAATGCAGCTATCCAGTTTCGAGGCACGCCATGTCATCACGTTTCTACTTGAGCATTCCTGACACGCAAAAGCTCGCGGGTGCAGGTCCTTTGGCGTTCCGTTCGCGCGGATCGGCCGGCATTGCGGAAGAGCTTGAAGCGGCTTTGCGCACCGACGTCTTGTACAAGCGTTGGGCGGCTGGCCAAGACGATCCGGAAGATATTGACGTGCAGCTGAGCGCGACCGACCCCAGCGCCACCGTGGTGGGCGAGCAAAAAGACTTGCACGTCGACCTGGTGGTGACGACATCACTCACCGGCGACACGTTGCGCCATCGACTGCGTTTGCTGGCCGGTAGTTTTTGGCAACTCAGAGACGTCACAGCAGCTTGAATTGAGGCAGTAGTAGATTTTCATGAAGTTACTTTTGATTGGCGGCAACGGCCAAGTCGGCACGGAACTGCGTCGCGCACTTGCACCCTTAGGTGAGCTCATCGTCACTACGCGCAGCGGCGAGCCGCTAAACCGCGCATCCACCTTGGCCTGTGATCTTTCAACGCCGAACGCCGCGCGCCATGTGATCGAAATGATCCGACCTGATGTCGTGATCAATGCCACGGCCTATACGGCGGTCGACAAAGCCGAGACCGAACCTGCACTCGCAACACAAATCAATGCCAACGCTGTGGAAGACATGGCGTCCGCGTGCAAGGCGATCGGTATTCCGCTGGTGCACTATTCCACGGACTACGTGTTTGATGGTCAAGGCACTTCGCCTTACCTACCCAATGCGAAAACGGATCCCTTGGGGATCTATGGTCAAAGCAAATTGGAAGGCGAACAGGCGATTCGTAGTTCGGGTGTTCAACACCTGATCTTGCGCACCGCTTGGGTGTACGCAACACATGGCCACAATTTCCTGCGCACCATGCTGCGTGTCGGCGCCGAGCGCGACACCTTGCGCGTTGTGGGTGATCAGATCGGTTCACCCACACCCGCATGGTTGATCGCCGACATCACTGCACAGATTTTGCGGAAAGGGATTGGCCAAGGCGGCACACATCATTTGGTGACCACGGGTCAAACCAGCTGGCATGGTTTTGCAGAAGCCATTTTCGAGTCGGCTTTTGCGCAGGGACTGATTGCGCGCAAGCCGACCGTTGAATCCATTACTTCTGATGAATATCCAACACCTGCCAAGCGTCCCGCATGGTCCGTGTTGGATACACAAAGTTTGCAGTCTACGTACGCTGTGCGTCTGCCCGACTGGCGAGCGGCTTTAGACACGACGCTGGAAAAATCTGCTTAATCAATCCGCGTGTAACGCGGCCGCGTGATAGTCCAAATGCGCGCCAATGAACGATTGAATGAAGTAGTAGGTGTGGTCGTAGCCCTCGTGAATGCCGAGTGCGAGCGGATGATCGTTCGCTGCGCAAGCCGCTTTCAACAGGTCGGGGCGCAATTGCGTGTCTAAGAACTCATCGGCCCCGCCTTGATCAATCTTCAAGGGCAAACGCTCGGTCAACGCCGATGCTACGAGTTCTACCGTGTCGTACTGCCGCCACGCTGCACGATCTTCACCCAAATAGTTTGAGAAGGCTTTCTCGCCCCAAGGGACTTGTGAGGGTGCAACGATGGGTGAAAACGCAGACACACTGCGATAGCGGCCCGGATTGCGCAACGCAATCATCAATGCACCGTGCCCGCCCATGGAATGTCCACTGATGGCACGTGCGCCACTCGTCGTGAAATTCGCTTCAACCCAAGCAGGTAGCTCATCGACGATGTAGTCGTACATCCGGTAATGCGCGGCCCAGGGTGATTGCGTTGCATTGAGATAGAACCCTGCGCCTTTGCCGAGGTCGTAGCCCTCTGCATCTGCAACATCCTCACCTCTCGGGCTGGTGTCGGGTGCAATCAAGATCAGGCCATGCGCCGCGGCGTAGCGCTGCGCGCCTGCCTTGGTGATGAAGTTTTGTTCGGTGCAGGTCAGACCTGACAACCAATACATCACTGGGCACGGACCCTTTGCATACTGCGGTGGCAGGTAAACACCCACCGTCATATCGCACGCCAGTGCTTCTGCACGATGGCGATACACCGACTGCGTGCCGCCGAAGCATGCGTGATGTTCGATGCGCGCGGTCATTTAGAAATGCACCACGCTACGAATCGATTTGCCTTCATGCATCAGATCAAAGGCATGGTTGATCTCATCCAAACCCATGGTGTGCGTGACAAACGGTGCAAGATCAATATCGCCGCGCATCGCATCTTCCACCATGCCGGGTAATTGCGTGCGTCCTTTCACACCACCGAATGCGGTGCCCATCCACTTTCGACCTGTCACCAGTTGGAACGGACGCGTGGAAATCTCTTGTCCCGCGCCGGCGACACCGATGATGACGGACTGCCCCCAACCGCGGTGTGCGCATTCGATCGCTGCCCGCATCACATTGACATTGCCAATGCATTCGAATGAATGATCGACACCCCACCCGGTCATTTCGACAATGACTTGTTGGATGGGTGCCGCATGGTCTTTCGGATTCACACATTCCGTTGCGCCCATGGCGCGGGCCATCTCGAACTTGGAGGCGTTCGTGTCAATCGCAATGATGCGGCCTGCTTTTGCTTGGCGCGCACCTTGAATCACCGCCAGACCAATGCCGCCCAAGCCAAACACTGCAACCGAATCGCCTGCTTGAACTTTCGCCGTGTTGTGTACAGCACCGATACCTGTGGTGACGCCGCAACCAAGCAAGCACACATGCTCGGGATTTGCCTCAGGGTTCACCTTCGCCAAAGACACTTCTGCGACGACCGTGTATTCACTGAAGGTTGAACAGCCCATGTAGTGATAGATCGGCTCGCCCTTGTACGAGAAGCGTGTGGTGCCATCTGGCATGAGGCCTTTGCCTTGCGTCGCACGCACTGCCACACACAAATTTGTTTTGCCGGATTTACAGAACAAACACTCGCGACATTCCGCTGTATACAAAGGAATCACATGGTCGCCCGGCGCCACCGAAGTCACGCCTTCGCCGACGTCCACCACGATGCCAGCACCTTCGTGCCCCAGAACCGCCGGAAACACACCTTCCGGATCTTCACCTGACAAGGTGAATGCATCTGTATGGCACACGCCCGTATGGGTGATGCGCACGCGCACTTCGCCTGCTTTGGGGGGCGCGACATCAAGCTCCACCATTTCCAAGGGCTGACCCGCAGCAAACGCGACCGCTGCGCGCGATTTCAACACTTGACCGTGTGTATTAGACATATCTTTCCTTTTTTCAACAGCACATCGCTGGACACCACTGCATACCTTAGCGCAAAAAGAAAGCGCCACTTTCGTGGCGCCCTCGTTTAAAACTTGCGTTTTGAATTACTTCTTCTGGCCCATTTCGTATTGTTTCGGCGGTTCAGCGCCCAACAAGTTCTTCACGAAGTAATCCCAGCGGCGACGCATCACGTAATTGCTGTCGATACCGTATCCGTGACGTGCGTGCGGCAACATCAATAGATCGAAATCTTTATTGGCTTTCACCAACGCATCGACCACCAGCAAGGTGTTTTGCGGCGGCACGTTGTCATCCATCATGCCGTGGATCAAGAACAGCTTGCCTTTCAGGTTCTTGGCGTGCGCTGCGTTGTCTTGGTTGGTGTAGTTGGTTTTACCGTCACCCTTGTCGACCATCAGACCGTGATAGCGCTCTGCCCAATCGTCTTCATACAAACGGTTGTCGTGGTTGCCGCTTTCAGAGATACCCACTTTGTACACGTCGGGGTACATGAACATGGCGGTTGCCGTGGCGTTGCCGCCACCCGAGTGACCCCACATGCCAGCACGTGACAGATCAATCCACGAATACTTCGCCGCCAAGTTCTTCAGACCGGCCACTTGGTCAGGCAAGGTGTTGTCGATCATGTTGCCGTAGTAGGCATCATGGAACGACTTGCTGCGCCACGGCGTACCCATGCCGTCCATTGCAATGACGATGAAGCCGAGTTCCGCCAACGCTTGATGGTCACCATGCGCCGGTTGGAAGCTGCGCGAGCGCACCGAACCGACCTGCGGGCCCGGATAGATATACGTGATGATCGGATACTTCTTTTTGGCGTCGAAGTTCGATGGCTTGAACATTTGGCCGTAGATGTCGGTCTTGCCATCGCGACCCTTCACAACGAAGGGTTCAGGCGCGACCCAACCGGACGCCTTCAGGCGCGTCAAATCTGCATGCGCCAATTGAGACACCACTGCACCGGTGTTCATGTCACGCACGGTCCACATCGGTGCGGTGTTGATCGTCGACACTTGATCAACAAAGGTCGAACCTTCATCAGACACACTCACGATGTGATCGCCGGACTCCGGCGTCAACGAAGTGATTTCGCCCGTGCCCATGTTCACTTTGTAGAAGTGCTTGTAGTACGGGTCTTCGCCCTTCTCTTTACCGACGGCTTGCACCCACAAGTTGCGTCCCGGTTTGTCGAAGCGTTCAATCTTCCAAACATTCCAGTTGCCCGAAGTGAGTTGTTTTTTCACCTTGCCGGTGGTCAGGTCATGCAAATAGAGATGACCCCAATCGCTCTTTTCCGAGAACCAAATGAACTCATTGGTTTCAGGCATGTAGCGCCAGTTCGGGCTGCCGTTACCGCTTTCGTACTGCGTCGCAACGGTTTCTTTATACACATCGCGCACAGCGCCGGTATTGATGTCGGCCACGCGCAATTGCGCACTCTTGTGGCCGCGGTCGGTGCTGACAAAAGCCAGTGACTTACCGTCATCTGCCCATTGCACGTCTTCCCAGCCGCCATTGCAGCTGACGTCGTCACAGAAGGTCGAACGGTGCTGGTCGGCCGGCATCTTCAAACGCACCGTTTTCGCCGCAGCGGGATTCGACACGTCGATGATCACGCGTTCGATCGTGGTGATGTCTTTGTCACCGAGGAACGGGTACTTCCACGTTTCGACAACGGGTGCGCCCGGACGGGTCGACACCAAGGCCATCGTGGAAGTCTTGCGTTGATCTTGTTGGAAGGTGGCAATGCGGGTCGAATCCGGCGACCACACGACGACCGGGCGATCGCTGTGCTGCCAACCGGCGTTGTCGGTCGCATAGCCGAAATCGGTCACGCCGTCTTTGGTGATTTGCGTTTCTTTGCCGGTCGCGCGGTCGCGCAAGACCAAGTTCCAGTTGCGAATGAAGACTTCGTATTTGCCATTGGGTGAAGCAATTGCAGGTGCATTCCCCGGCGCTGCGGCAACTTTGCCTTCCGCGGCCTGACAGACGTAGTTCGCGTCGCAGGTCCAACGCTTCTTTGCATACGTGAAATTGACACTGCCGTTTTTCTCGAGTGAGAGCTCACCCATCATCATCGGCAACATCGTGGCATCGACTTTGGCGTTCGAAGCCTTGGCCAACTCAATGGCCAATCGCTCAACGTCCAAAGCGCGCTTGGCTTGTTGATCGCCGGACTGCCACACCTTGTATTCGGCCTTGCCGTTATTGCGCTCGACGAAGAGGACGCGATCGCCATCCAGCCACTTCACATTGGATACGGAATCATCGATGAGCCGCATCGTAGCGGGTGCCAACATCTTCTCGGCACGTGCGTAGTCGGCGTCGGTGACTGCGGCGTTTTGCGCCAATGCAGGCCCTGCCATTACCAGCGCCACCGAGAGTGGAAGCGCGCGAATCGAAATGCCCATGGGTCAGATCCTTGAACGGGAGACATAGTCCCTGAACGTACCAAAAGCCCACCCGCGCTTCTATGTGCCATTAGTTCGGAAACCTTGTCTCAGGTCACACGGGACAACATCTTCTGCGAGCGAATCAAGCGGGCCCAGCGGGTTCCGACGTCTGTCAGGCACACATAGACCGCTTCCGATCCCAATTTCCCGGCCATACGCCATGACCACGTAAAACGCGATTCGGCGGCGCAAACGTCAGCGTCCAGTCCAAGTTGACGCGCAAATTGCAGACACCGCGCCAGGTGATAACGGCTACTCAGCAAGGTCACAGGGGCTTGAACACCGTGCGATCGCATCAAATCGCGTGCATTTCGCAGATTTTGCAGCGTATCTCGCGAAGCGTCTTCCAGATAAAAGCGACCGTTATCTGCAATCCCGCGTGCGAGTAAGCCGGCGCGCGCAACTTCAGCTTCGGTCGGCACACCCATGGGGCCCCCACCCAATAACAGCACTTCGGCGCCGCCGCCTGAATTCAAAACCGCCGCCGCCCGATCCAATCGCCGCTCGAAGTCAGCGTCGGTCTGACCCATCGGCGCGTGCTTTCCGAACACCAAAAGGCAATGCGTCTCGTTAGACACCACCGGCGCAGTCACCGCCGTGCGCCAAACACGCAGGAAATAGTAGGCATAGAGCAAACCCGCAGTTCCAACGCAGGCCAAGAGGGCGACACCCATGACCTGTAAGACGTCCGCGTCTTTCAAAAGGCTTCGTTTGTGGGTGCGTCGACTCGGCATACGGCAATTTTAATCGTTCACGAAATGCACTGAGGGCGGCGGCATATGCGCTAGCCCCCTCTATAATTGGGTGAATCCGTAACGATGATCACTGTGACGCCTGCAAAACCCGAGAACCGGACAGCGCCCTTAGCGATACGCGCCTATACCGCAACAACTGCCTTGGGCCGAGGACGCCAGGCGCAAGTCGACGCCCTCCGTGCAGAACGCTCGGGTCTCAGACCCAATGATTTCAGTGAAGCCCCATTGACCTGCCATATCGGCCGCGTCGAAGGTGTCGAGGACGCACCGTTGCCCGAGGCGTGGCAGCTGTGGGAATGTCGCAACAACCGCTTGGCCTGGCTCGCGTTGCAGCAAGACGAGGTGTGGGCGGAACTGACGCGCATGAAAGCGAAATACGGCGCCGATCGCGTTGCATTGGTGATTGGCACCTCGACCGCGAGCATTGGTGCAACGGAAGAAGCCTATACGCGTCTCAAAGAAGACGGCAGCTTTGCCGACGATCTCGCACGCGCCATCGTGCATACCCCGAATTCCTTGGGTGACTTTTTGCAGCACGCAACAGAGTTACGCGGGCCGAGCATCACCGTGGCCACCGCATGCTCCTCGAGCGCCAAAGTGTTTGCGCAAGCGGCCCGATTGATTGCCGCCGGGGAAGCAGACGCCGCCTTGGTAGGCGGTGTCGATACCTTGTGTGGCAGCGTGCTGTTCGGATTCAACTCTTTGGGCTTGGTTGCGCCAGAGCCGTGCAAACCGTTTGACGCCCATCGCAATGGCATTTCTTTGGGTGAAGCCGGCGGCTTCGCTGTACTTGAGCGCGCCGATGGCAATGACACTGGGCTGATGTTGCTGGGCCACGGTGAATCCAGCGATGCGTATCACATGAGCACACCGCACCCCGAGGGCTTGGGTGCACGCAAAGCGATGCAAGCGGCACTCGACCGTGCCGGCTTATCGCCTGCGGATGTCGACTATCTGAATTTGCACGGCACTTCGACGCCGGCCAACGACCAAGTGGAAGCGATTGCGGTCAAAGCCATGTTCCCTGACACCCTGCATGCGGCTTCAACCAAAGGTTGGACCGGTCATACCTTGGGCGCAGCGGGCATCGTCGAATCCGTATTTGCATTGATTGCTTTGGAAGAGGGCTTCATGCCCCGCACTTTGAACAGTGCAACACCGGACGCCATTTGCGGACCACAGATACGTTTTGCGCCCGCAGAAAAATCGGTGTCCGTTGCGATGAACAATTCGTTCGGCTTCGGCGGCAATAACTGCTCCTTGGTGTTCGGCAAAATCACGCAGCCAACGCATGTCGACACGCACGCGCGTCAAGCACAGGACGGCACGCGTGAGGCACGTATCGAAGGGTTTGGCTTCTGGTGCAACGACATTCCGAATTGGGAAGCCGCGCAAGCCTTTGCACGAACAGGTGAACTGTTGGGCACGGCGCCGTCCAAGCCCTCGCCTGAAATGCTGCCGGCAAACGAGCGTCGTCGTGCACCCGAATCCGTCGCAGTAGCTCTCGAAGTGGCGCAAGCCGCCGTTGCAATGTCGGGCCGCGACCCGAAAGCCTTACCGTCGATATTCGCGAGCACGGATGGCGACCTCGTCATTACGGATTACGTCTGCGCGACGTTGCGCGACGCACCGGATTCAATTTCGCCCACCAAATTCCATAACTCTGTGCATAACGCAGCAGCGGGTTATTGGACGATCGGGCACGGCTGCATGGCCCCTTCCAGTGCCGTCACGGCCTACTACTGGACCTTTGCACAAGGTTTGATGGAAGCACTGATTCAACTGGCCAATGGTGAAGAGGCCGTTGTGTTGTCGGCGTTCGATACCGGCTCGGTCGGTCCGTTGTCGACGGTGAGTACCGGCCGCGGTTTGTTGGGCGCGGGTTTTGTGTTGTCGAATGCCGAAGGCGGCACGCGCCTGCGTGCGCGCTTCGTCGACGGTGATCCCGATCCGAACCAAGGCGCGCTTGGCCAAAAGATGCAGATCAATCGCATGTCGCGCATGCTCCCGTTGATTGATGCCATGGCATTGGGCAAAGACGCTGTCGTGAATCTCGATGCCGGTATTGGCCGCGTCTTGCAAGTTGAGTTGATTCACGCACCATGACTTTGAATCGACACAATATCGCCGTGGTCATTCCGGCCCTCAACGAGCGCTTGCGTATCTGCGATGTGGTCGATGACGCTTTGCAGTTTGCCGACACCGTGATCGTGGTCGACGATGGCTCAGACGACGGCACCAGCGAACTCATTCAAGATCGCCCCATTACCTTGCTACGCCATTCGCAACGCATGGGTAAAGGCCAATCGTTGCGCGATGGTTTCAAGCAGGCCTTGGCCATGGGTGCGCTTGCAGTGACGACGATGGATGGCGACGGCCAGCATCTTGCCAAAGACATTCCGCGTTTGATCGAAGCCGCGAATGCACATCCCGGTGATGTGATCATCGGCGCGCGCATGAAGAAACGTGCATCGCAACCTTGGTATCGCCGACTCGGTAATGATTTCGGTGACTGGGGTATCAGCTGGGGTTGCGGCTACGGCGTTGTCGATACGCAAAGTGGTCAGCGCCTTTATCCGCGCAGTGTGTTCTCGCTTGATAACGTGCCGGGCGAAGGCTTCGTGTACGAGGCGCAATTGCTGATTTCAGCATCACGTCGCGCGGGCGCCGGTGTCGTGTGTGTACCGATCGAGGCACGCTATGCGTGTACAGATGCAGCGCAAGAATATCGTAAGAGTCATTTCCGTCTGGGCCGTGATTTGTACAACATCACTTCGCACGTGGTGGGACAAGTGATTGCCTACGGGCATGTGGTTCGCGAATACCGTAACGTGCGCCGTCAACCTGCGCGCGTTTTTGAATCCTGATGGTTTGAGGTTCTAATTTTGAAGAGCACAGAAGTTTGCATTTTGGGCGGTGGCTTGGCCGGCCTGACCTTGGCCTTGCAGTTGAAGCACGCACGCCCGGACACCGACATCGTGGTGCTTGAACGCCGCAAAGGTCCGGCACCCGATGCGGGCTTCAAAGTGGGCGAGTCCACGGTCGAAATCGGTGCGCATTACTTCTGCAAGAACCTCAATTTGGCTTCGCATTTGCACGAAGATCAAATTCGCAAGTTCGGATTCCGCTTCTTCTTCAATGACGGATCCGATCGCATTGATCAATGCACGGAAGTGGGCGTCAGCATGTTGCTGCCCACCGCATCTTGGCAGCTGGATCGCGGGCGTTTTGAGAACTCATTGATGGCACACGCGGAGGCTGCAGGTGTGCGCGTGGTCATGGATGCCGTCGTCAAAAAAGTTGAGTTGGACGAACAAGGCGGCCTGCATGGCGTCGAGTACGAGCAAGGTGGCGCGCGCGAAACACTGGCCTCGCGCTGGGTCGTCGACGCCGCGGGTCGTGCAAATATCCTCAAACGCAAACTGTCGCTTGCCAAACCCAACGCGCACGACGTCAATGCCGTTTGGGCGCGCGTGGAAGGCTGCGTAGACCCGAACACCTGGACCGACAACGAGGCGTGGCTGGACCGTTGCACGCCGCGTGAGCGCTGGCGCTCAACGAATCATCTGTGTGGTGAAGGCTATTGGCTGTGGTTGATTCCCTTATCGTCAAACGCCCACTCCATCGGCATCGTCGCGGACCAAGCCATCCATCCGCTTGAACAGATGAACACGCATGAGAAGTTCATGCAGTGGCTGTCTGTGCACCAGCCGCAGTTGCATGCGGACCTGTGCAAGCCGGAACACGCGCTGATCGATTTCAAGTTTATGCGTCACTTCTCGCATGACTGCAAACAGGTTTTCTCCAAGCACCGCTGGGCGTTGACGGGTGAATCCGGTGTGTTCCCGGATCCGTTCTATTCGCCGGGCAGCGACTTTATTGCCATCTCAAACACCTACATCACAGATCTGATTTGCAAAGACTTGAGCGGCCACGCCATCGACATGCATGCGGACATCTATCAACAGCTGTTGTTCTCTTTCCACGAGAACACCATGACGCTGTACCAAGACCAGTACGCACTTTTCGGCAATGCCATGGTCATGCCGGTCAAGGTTGTCTGGGATTACACCTACTATTGGGCGCTGCTTGCGCCCTTGTATATCTCGGGGCGCATTGCGCATTTGAGCGTGCTCGCACGATTGCGCGGGCCGATGGAAGCCGCAAGTCGTTTGAATCTGTTGATGCAACCGGTGCTGCGTGCATGGCACCACGCAAGTCAGTTCGGCGCGCCTGAAGACGGTCGTTTGCTCGACCAGTACAAGATTGACTGGTTCAAAGAAATGAATCGTTCGTTGACCGATGTTCTGACCGACGCCGAGTTCATCGCGCGCATTGAATCCAATATCAACACGCTCACGCGTCTGGCCGCTGAAATCGCCGACGTCATCCGTGCGCGCAGTCCGGAAGTCGATTTGTCTGCGCTCGATGCCATGTTCGCGAAGGCCGAAGCACCGGCAGCTGCACCGATGTTGGGCGCCGTTTGGTACGCAAGCGCTTAAAGATTCGCGCCTGCGTGGCTAGGCCATACCACCATTGACGCCAATCACTTGACCGTTGATATACGCGGCGCTGTCACGGCATAAGAACGCCACCAGCGCTGCCACCTCTTCAGGTTTACCCGCGCGCGCTGCCGGCACAATCGCTTTGATATGTTCCGGGTCGAACACGTCTGCTGTCATGCTGCCTTGAATCACGCCCGGTGCCACGACATTCGCGGTGATGCCGCGACTCGCCATTTCACGTGCCAAGGATTTAACGGCGCCGTGCAATGCACCCTTCGCAGCGGCGTAGTTGGTTTGACCGCGATTGCCCATCACTGCAGCGACACTCGATACGCACACCACACGCCCCCAACGTTGACGTGCCATCGGCAACAACAGCGGTTGGCTGACATTGAAGAAGCCATGCAAGGACACATCGATGACACGATGCCACTGCGTGCTCGACATACCCGCCATCGGCGCATCGTCATGAATGCCGGCGTTATTGACGACAACGTCAATCGCCGCATCTTCCAATAGGGCCTGCAGTTGCGCAGAGGTTGCTTCCGCATCCGTGATATCAAATGCGACGGCGCGCGCCTGTCCGCCTTCTTGCACAATCTGTTGCGCAACGGCTTCGGCCTTGGCTAGGTTGCCATTGGCATGCACGATCACCTGCATCCCCTGACGCGCCAATTCGAGACAAATGGCCGACCCGATATCGCCGGAACCACCTGTGACCAAGGCGCGACGTGTTTTAGGAACTTGACTCATCTGACTCTCCGATCGGCGCCAACATAACCGCAGCCCTGCCCTCTGCAATGCACTCTGCTTCATGCAGCAAGCGAAACGCATACTGCTGACTGGACGCGCTGTTCATCAATAATCTTGCCTCGCACTGCAAGGCACCGTGCAACGTATCCAAGCGCGGCACGCGAATGTCCACGCCACGCAAGGCAACCAAATAACCCTTACGCGCTTCACCGCCCGCTCTCGCCAATAGACCGCCATGCACGGCCATGGCTTGCGCACCGTATTCGCACAGGTGAATGGCGCGCAGCTCACCTTCGGAACGCAGTGGGTTGTCGCTGTCCTTGTGACTGTTTGTCGACAGCATGACGTGTTCGTCGTCAAAGGCTTCGACGTTCTGCCACAGGCACATGCCGCCCTTATGCGGAATCAAATCTTCGATGCGGACGGTGTCGAGTTCGAGTGTCATGCGTGCGTCGGTCGCCGTGTAATCCAAAGTGCCAGTACGAAGTTGAACAACACGCCTAAAGTGACCGTGACGCCAATCGCCCGCAACACAGGAATGCTGGAGAGAGAAAGGAGGAAGAACACCAACACCGTGGTCAAACTACAGACGATGAGTGCATGGAAGGTGCGCAACTGATCGGGTCGATCATCGCCTGCATGTTCGAAGAACAAGGCGTAGTCCAAGCCCAAACCGGCAGCAAGAATGAAGGCCACCAAATGGAACAGTGTCAGCTCGATGCCCAATCCGCGCAGCACGGCAAGGATTAACAACAAACTCAAGGTCATCGGCAGCAAGACACGCACGACCCGCGCGCGTTGCTTCAATGCGAACCACACCGTCGCGACCAAGAGAACAGAGGCAATCAACAAGGACCACAGCACGCGTTGACGGTATTCGACGACCAACGATTCGGAGGCCGCTTTTAGATCCATCAACTGCACGCCCGTGCCCTGCAGCGCACGCTGGACTTCTGCCGCATCACGAATACCGGACAAGGTGATCAAAGCCGTGGCGTGACCATCGCGTTGAAGCAGCAAGCCTTCCAAGGTCGATGCAAGCGGTGTGCCCTTCAGGTCTTCAGCGCGCAGGGGTCGAGCGGTTCGCGCGGTTTCCACATCACGCAAGAACGCACCGAATACATCAGGACGGAACGCCGTGTTGGCGACTGCTGCTTCCAAAGAGTGAGAGAGCGTTTCCGGCGCGGGCAAGGCTGCCTGACGCGCCTTTTGCGTCGCCGCACTCGGCAAATAGCGTGCAGCCATATCGAAGTTTTGAATGGCACCATTGCCCACAAGGGCCTCTAACTTCGGCGCCAAAGCTTCGGAACGGGCAATGGCTTCATCCGCGGTCGCAGCTTGCAATGCAATGACATAGCGCACATCAGGTGCGCCCAAATCTTTGCGCAGCACTTCGTCTTGCTTCAAGGCCGCTGCCGGTACCGGCGTCAACTTCGACAGATCGTTTTCCCAGAAATTCGCCGGTGCAAACGCAATCACCGCAAGGGACAGTGCGGCCATGGCAATGAGCACGCCCTTAGGCGCGCTCGGCAAACGCTCCACCTGCGTCCACAAACGTGACAATGCGTGAGAGTCTGCCGGATCACGCGGCTCCGGGTCTATCAAGGCAGGCAATAGCAAACGCGTGGTGAGCGCGGCGCTGACCAATCCCACCACAGTGAAGACTGCGAGCTGCTTCAAGCCATCGACGCCCGATGCCAAGAACGTGAAGTACGCGATACAGGTAGAAGCGACGCCGGTGGCCAACGTCGGCCAAATCTTTCGCGCGTTCTCCCACGGCGTAATGCCTTTGCGTTGATGTGATAACAAATGGATGGGGTAGTCCTGAACCACACCAATGAGCGTGAAACCAAACGCCACCGTAATGCCATGCACCCCGTCGAAGAACGCAGCAACCGCGGCCAAGCCCGCGACACCCGCTGTGGCCAGCGGTAGCGCACCAAAGATGGGCGTGCGCCAACTGCGATAGGCCAAGATCAAAAGAATGAATAACGCAATACCGTCAATGGTGCCGATTGTCGAAGCTTCTTTCGACGTGCGACCGCCAATTTCAACTGCAAATGCGCCAGGCCCTGTCAGCGTCAGTTTTGATTTTTCAGCGCCTGCGATCTGCGTTTTGCTGGCGTCAAACGCATCGTGAATCGCTTCGACCGCACGTTCTTGACCGGTCGGATCAAATCCTGCCGCGCGGGTTTGCGCAATCAAGATCGACTTCTTACCCGCGTGATCAAACCAAACCCCATCCAAGGTTTGCGGCCCGTTGGCGGGTTGCCATTGCTCGGCCAGGTTCAGTGTTTCCAGTGTCGGATCCGAACCCAAGAGCGGTTCAATCAAACCGGCCGCAGGCGAACCGAGATCTGCCAAACGTTCTTGCAAGGCGGCGGACAAGCTTTCGCGATCCAATTGCGTGCCGCGATCACTCAATACATAGCGGTAACTACGAAGGTGCTCGGGAATGGCGTCCAAGCCGCTCATGCCGCCGTTTGACGCCAAGACAAAATCCGGATTCGCCGACAAGCGCGTTTGCAGAAAGCGCGACTGCTCGGCCAAGCTTTCTTCTGACGCACCTTCAATCGACATCAACAACAGTCGCGACCCCGGACCTTCGCCGAGCTCATCCATCAAAAACTTTTGTGCCGGCGTTTCGGCGGCCGGCATGAATTTCCGCAAGTCGCCACTCATTTGCAGATGGCTGGCCTGCCAAAAACCGATGCCGACAATAATCGCCAGCCAAACCAATGCGAGCGCAACACGCTGTGTTGCGGAGAACGGCTTCATTTGCCGTGACATAGGGCGATCAATGCGTCTTCAGCGGTTTGCGACTTCACCGCAGCAGCGGCCGAGGCGAGCAAAGTGCGTTGCACTTGACCACCGGCAAGACTGCGCGTTTCGATGCAGCGCAATTCGGCACCGCGCCCATAGAGCGTGATGTCCTTGATTTGCTTTGACAGCGATGCGTTCTTCGGCGTCATGAGCACCGTCCATTTCTCGCGCGTGCCGTTCGAGCTCACCGTGAAGTCTCGCTTCAGTGCAGACTGATCACCGCTCAAGAGCGCGCCGAAGCTGGACTGCATCCCCGCAAGTTCCGGCACACGGCTCAAAGAAAACGTACGTACGCTTTTGCCACGCGTGATCGTCGCCGTGGTGCCATGCAGTGTGGTCACTTCCGAATACGGCGCGGTGACGGTACGCACCATCGATGCATTGTCCGGGCGACTGTACTCACCGAAGATGCGCATCGGCGTTTTCAAATAGTCCGAGCTGCGTACTTCTACAAATTGGGTCCGCATCGGCGCCGGGCGCGCCATCTTGGCCAAGACCCAGTTGACGTCAACCTGCGGTGTGGCTGCGCGACTTGTCGGCGCCCAAAGTGTGGCCAGCAGTACGGCGCTGCACAGCGGCGTCATCCAGCGCGTGACGTGAGACAAGTTCATCTTCAGACTCCCAAAAATCGTAGAAATTGAACCAGTTGTAAGGTTCAAGCTTTACGTAATATTCCAACCTCGATGCAAAACGCTGGATGAGCGCCTGCAAACTTTGCGCACGTGCGTTACGTGGGATTTCAACTACGTCTTCGAAAAGCTCAAACATGAGCTTATAGCGGTTGCCGCCCTGATACAGGCCAAAGCCCAATGCCACGGGAATCTTGAGCACCGACGCGATCAGCCAGGGCGAGGTCGGGAAGCGCGCGGTCGCGCCCAAAAATTCGGCCGGCATAGACGGCTCATCCGGACGTACGCGATCGACCAGCAATGCAACTAGGGCGCCTTGACTGGCCGCATGTTGAATCTCAGTGACGATCGTCGGGCCGTCTTGCGAGGCATCGATGATGTTGCGTGCAAGTGTGGGATTCAAGGCATCCAAAATCTGCGTGAGCGCAGGATTCTGTTGCTTGTCGAGGACAATGCGAATGTTGTAGTCGGGCCTGCGTTGCGCAATCACGCGCAAGACTTCAAAGCTGCCGTGGTGCGAACCAAACAACAGCACACCCCGCCCTTCATCCAGCTTCGCGTGCACTTCGTCAACGCCAACAACCTCGACATTGAAGCGATCGAGCGGGCCGCCTAATAAGAACACGCGATCAAGAATCGTGGATGCAAACGTATGCACATGCTTGGCACCATCCAACCATGTGGTCTTTCGACCCAAGGCACGTTCGAGATACGCGACGGAGGCACGACGCTCTGGCGCGCGCTTTAACAAGAAGTAGGCGGTGATCGGATACAAATGCAAACGCGCAATCCTGCGACCCAACTTGCGCGCAATGGTTCGAATCAACCAAATGGCAAAGTGGCCCCCACCTTCAGGCCGCTCGGTCCACTTTTCACTCATCCCAGCACCATCTCACCATTCACGAGTAACACCGCATCGCGCGTGACGCGAAATGCATACCCATCGCCTTTGGGCTCGAACGCAAGCTCCGCCATTTCATCAGGCAACAGCGGCTGAAGGAATTTCACTTGCGAGATTCTCAACTGATTGGCCACGCCCGCCTGCGCTTCGATCGCGCGTTGTACGTGGTCAAGAATCACCACACCCGGCACGATGGGTTGCGTCGGGAAATGACCCGGCAAACTCGGATGATCGTGACGAATACACAGCTTCATCGCGACGCATCCGACGCATCCGACGCGCGCATGTTCGCCACTTGCGTCTGCGCTGCGCGTGCCAATTCGTTGCGGTCAACCTTGCTACCGTCTGCCGCGCGTGTCGGCATGGGCTGGCCGAAGTACACGCGAATAGTGCCGCTGTTCACTGCAAATCCGTCGCTTGGCAGGACGTGACCTGTGCCGTACATGTAGGCCGGCAATACTTCGACGCCTGCCTTGATCGCTGCCTCAAACGGGCCCGACTTGAACTCGCCGATCTCGCCGGTCCGACTGCGCGTGCCTTCCGGAAAGACACACAACGATTGACCGGACTGCAACATCGCTGCTGCGTCACGCAACATCTTCGGCGCTGCGCGCGGATTGTCGCGATCAATAAACAACATGCCGGTGCGGCGCGCGTACAAACCCACCATCGGCATGCGATTCATTTCTTCTTTCAACAAGAAACGCAAAGGCACAGGTACGGCTTGGAACATCGTCGGAATATCAATGACCGAAGCGTGATTGCACACAATCAAATACGACTTCGACCAATCAATCGCATCTGCGTTTGCAACAACCAACTTCGCGCGTGCGCCCCAAAACAGTTCGCGCGCCCAAAGCCATGAAGCCGCGCGCAGAATACCGTTGGTATTGCCGCTGATCGCGTGATAGATCAGGACCAAACCAATGCATACAAAGGTGTAGACGAGGGTGAACGCAAACTGCGCGAGATTCCAAACGCGCTTGAAGATCAATCCGGCACTCATGTTTGTGCAAACGCCTCTTGCCAAGATTTCATCGGAACCCTAGCCAACTTTTGGATGTAGTCGAGCGCATTTTTATATCTACCCGGGAAGCGATGTTGCCGATAAAAGAACTCCCCGACCAACAAGCCGGTCACCGATACATAGATGACCCAGGGCATGAATCGCGTCGCCGCTTCAGAGCTCACCCACGGTGCAACTACAACGCCTGCACGCGTCAACACACCATCCGGCACCGCAAACAGCGCCAAGAACAGATTGAACACAGCCAGCACGCCGAGCAGCACAGCCCATGCCCGCGTTTGTCGCGTCGTGTATTGGCGCACATCCGCCTCAAGCGTGTCAGGTGAAACGTTTTCGACCAGACTCGCTGCCGTCACCAGCAAAGGTGTACGTCCTTTGATCAACGTGCGACCGAAAAGGCTGGCTGCCAATAACAAGAAGATGGTGGGGACGAACAATAGGGTGGTGAGCGCGAAGTGCGACCACGTCAACACGACGATCGCTGCGATGATCACAGCAGTCGCAATCAGCGCTTTCACGTGCAATTCAAGAATCCGGCCGACATAGACGATCAAAACCAAGGCGCCCAGCGCGATACCGGCAAACGTTTCACTTTCGGTTTCGATGGCGCGATGCGCCATCCAGAAGTAGGCAATGACCCCAATGAGGCGCAGCAATGGCGCCATGGGCATTACGCCGCCTTGTTCGCTTGCACGTAGTCGTTCAGAGAACGCAACGACGCAAACACGCGGCGATTGTCTTCGCTGTCGGACTTCAGCTGAACACCGTACTTCTTGGAGATTGCAAGCGACAGTTCCAAGGCATCGATCGAATCCAAGCCCAAACCTGCATTGAACAGCGGTGCTTCCGCGTCGATCTCTTCAGGGGTAACCCCTTCAAGGTTCAGACTTTCTACAAGCAGTTTGGCCAATTCAAGTTCGTCAGCAGTTTGGTTCGACATCGTTTCCTGTTCCGTTGGGCTGCTCGCGCAGCAGTGCGTAATCACTGAATTGTGACCCAAGGCGTTATTATGCACGGCTTAGGAACTCTAATGCCGGATATGAATGAATCGGAAGGCGCTCCGAAAAGCGGAGCAAGCACACCTGACGTCCTGGTGATCGGCGCGGGCCCCGCTGGTAGCAGCGTGTCCACTTTGCTCGCGCGAAAAGGTTGGAAAGTCACTTTGCTCGAAAAGGACGCGCACCCGCGTTTTCATATCGGAGAATCCCTGCTTCCTCAGGGCATGCCTGTCCTGGAGCGTTTGGGCGTGATCGACCAGGTGCGCGCCTGCAGTGTTCTGAAGCTCGGCGCGGATTTCCCGAACGATGACGGCACCTATTCGGTCTTCGATTTCCGCAAGAGTTTGCGCGAGCAGCCGGAATTTGCCTTCCAAGTGAAGCGCGCTGAGTTCGACAAGATCCTGTTCGACAATGCATGTGCGGCAGGTGTTGATGCGCATGAAAACACGCGCGTCACGGCTGTTGAGTTCGGCGCCGATGGCACCCCAACGGTGCGCGCAGGTGACCGCATCTGGACGCCACGCTACCTGATCGATGCCAGTGGTCGCGACACGTTCCTGGCCAACAAGCTCAAACTCAAACAGAAGAATGCGAAGCACGCCTCGGCCGCTGTTTTCAGCCATTTTGAAGGCGTCCGCATGCGTGAAGGCCGTGACGCGGGCAATGTCAGCATCTATCGCCACACCCATGGTTGGTTGTGGCTCATTCCTTTGTCTGAAGGCATCACCAGCATCGGTGCGGTGTGCTACCCCGAATATTTGAAGCAACGCACAGGCACGCTTGAAGAATTCCTGATGGAAACCTGCGCGACCGTGCCGGAGCTGCACGAACGCATGTCGGGCGCAACGCGCGTGGCGGACGTCCACGCCACGGGCAACTATGCCTACGAATGCACGCGCATGAATGGTCCGCGCTGGACCCTATTGGGCGATGCCTATTCGTTTGTCGATCCGATGTTTTCTTCGGGCGTGTTTTTGGCCCTGCATGGCGCTGAAAAATGTGCCGAGGCAGTGGACGGCATCTTGAAACAGCCCGCCGATGAGAAGCGTTTACAACGCAAGTTTGAGAAACATTTCGAGACGGGCCTTGATGAGTTCAAGTGGTTCATCTATCGCTTCACGTCGCCGACCATGAAGCACTTGTTTTCAAACCGTCGCGACATCTTGGGCGTTGAGCGTTCGGTCGTGTCTTTGTTGTCAGGCGATGTGTTCGACGACGCCGCCGTGATTCGTCGTCGACTGCGCATTTTCCGCCTGATTTATGCGATTACTTCACTGGGCATGGCCGGGAAAGCATGGCGCAATTGGCGCACACGTAAGCGCCAAGTAGCGATTGAAACCTTGGACGAAACGATGGGTACGCCGTGACGAATCAACACGTGATACCGCCCGCATCGCTCAAGGTGTACTACGCCGACGCCACTTTGCCCGATGAATTGTTGGCGAATCCAAACGTGTTGGCCGTGATTGGTTTTGCCAATCACCCGCCGTCAACGAAAGACACCGATCCGCGCTATTTGCGCGTACCGCTCCGCCCGCTGGGTGATGTGCCCTATGAAGTGTGGCTGTCGGATGCGCCTGTGCAGTTCGGCCGGACCGAGGGTGTGGCTTGGGCCACCGATGGCCGATTGAGTTTTGGCGCCATTGAACAAGAAGAGCTCGACGAAGGCGTGGCCGCAACGGCCGAACGCATTTATCGCAGCTTGTGGACACACGTTCAACACAGCGATACGCCCAACTTGCTCCGCGTTTGGAACTATCTGGACGCCATTACACAGGGCGAAGGTGATCTCGAGCGTTATCGTCAGTTCTGCATTGGCCGGGGTCGCGTGCTTCAAGAAATGGATGCGTCACAGCTGCCGGCGGCCACCGCCATTGGTCGCTGCGATGAGGACGCGGTGTTGCAGGTGTACTGGCTGAGCGCGAACGATGCGGGCACGCCCGTTGAAAATCCGCGCCAAGTCAGTGCCTATCACTACCCGCGCCAATACGGCCCGCAGCCGCCAAGCTTTGCGCGCGCCATGCTGCCGGCCCAGGGTCACGATCTGCCGCTGTTGATCTCCGGTACCGCCGCCGTGGTGGGCCACGCTTCGGTGCACCAGGGCATGCTCGTCGCGCAAATCGAAGAGACCTTCCGGAATTTCGATGCCCTGATAGACGCCGCACGCGCCCACCGCCCTGACTTAGCTGAACGGTTTGGTTCTGGCGCCTACCTGAAGGCCTATGTGCGCGACCGAGAAGACCTGCAAACCGTCGCAGATGCCTTGGAACGCCTGCTGCCGCAGGAAACGCAGCGGATTATCCTGCACGCGGCGATCTGCCGCAGTGAACTCGCGATCGAGATAGACGGGGTCCACGCCTGATAAAATGCGGGCATGACTTTCCCCTATGCCCGCCCGCGCCGGATGCGCCGTGATGACTTCTCGCGTCGCATGATGCGTGAAACCGTTTTGACCGCCAACGACCTGATCTACCCGGTATTCGTGCATGAATTGAACGGCACCGAAGAAATCAAATCGATGCCCGGTCAAGTGCGGCATTCCATCGAGACCCTGATGCCGGTCGCCGAACGCATGGTGAAGCTGGGCATTCCTGCGATTGCCTTATTCCCGGTGACGTCGCCCGACGCCAAGAGATTGGATGCCGTCGCTGCGTGGGATGACAACGGCCTGTGCCAACGCACCGTGCGCGCATTGAAAGCACGCTTTCCAGAATTGGGTGTCATCACCGATGTCGCGCTTGACCCCTACACGAGTCATGGCCAAGACGGGCTGCTGGATGACACTGGCTACGTGATGAACGATGAAACCGTCGAAGCCCTGGTGAAGCAAGCGCTCAGCCATGCGCGCGCGGGGGCGGACGTGGTCGCCCCGTCAGACATGATGGACGGCCGCATTGGTGCGATTCGTAGCGCCTTGGAAGAAGACAACTTCATCCATACCCGCATTTTGGCTTACGCCGCAAAGTACGCTTCGGCGTTTTATGGCCCCTTCCGCGATGCGGTGGGCAGCGCCTCGGCCCTCGGCAAAGGCAACAAGTACACCTATCAAATGGATCCAGCCAACGCAGACGAAGCCTTGCGCGAAGTCGAATTGGATCTGGCCGAAGGTGCGGACATGGTGATGGTAAAACCCGGCATGCCGTATCTCGACATCGTGCGTCGCGTGAAAGATGTCTTTGGCGCGCCCACCTTTGTCTACCAAGTGAGCGGCGAATACGCGATGTTGAAAGCCGCCTTCCAAAACGGTTGGTTGGATGAACGCGCGTGCGTGCTGGAAGCGTTGACCAGCATCAAGCGTGCAGGCGCCGATGGCGTCCTCACCTATTTCGCGCTGGATGCAGCCGAATATTTGCGCGAAGCGCACGGCTGATTGCCCCGATGACCGCGCATTTTGCTGTTTTCGGCCACCCGGTGGCGCATTCGCTGTCCCCGCGAATCCATGAATTGTTTGCGGCGCAATGCAATATCGCGCTCGCGTACAGCACCACGGATACCAGCACGCGTGGATTCAAAGATAGCTTTGAAACGTTCATTGCACTGGGGGGCGTCGGTGCAAATGTCACTGCGCCAGACAAAGCTGCCGCTTTTGAATTTTGTACGCGTCACACGCACCGTGCATTGCGCGCCAAGAGCGTCAATACGCTCTTTCAACGGAATGGCGAGTGGCAAGGAGATACCACCGATGGTTCCGGTTTGTTGCGCGATCTGCGCGAACGACTGGCCGTCGACTTGCATGACGCGCGCGTCTTGCTTATCGGCGCGGGCGGTGCCGCGAATGCTGTCGCACCCGCGTTGTTGGATGCCGGTGTATCACAGTTGATGGTGGCCAATCGCACCCGTGCGCGCGCCTATGATTTGATCGACGCGCTCGCTGATGAAAATCGTACGCGTGCCTGCACGATCGAAGAACTGCCGTCGCAAGGCATGTTTGACTTGGTGGTCTTCGCCGCCGCACCGGCTGATTCAGCGCAGTGTGACGCTTGGCCGATCAGCATGGTCTCTGAAGGCACGACCTTTATCGATTTGAACTATGGCGCACGCGCATTGCCCACGCTTACTTGGGCTGCCAAAGCAGGCGTCACACGCTTGTCGGATGGTCTCGGCATGCTGGTTGAACAAGCTGCCGACAGCTTTGAAATCTGGCACGGCGTTCGCCCTGAAACCGCAGACGTTTACGCGGCACTCCGCTAAAGACGACGCGCGCTGATTTACTCGCGTCGTTTGCCGGTGAGGTACTCGTCTTTCAATTTCACGTAGTGCCCCGCCGAGTAGTACAGCGCTTCGATCTCGGCATCCGACAGCTTGCGTGCAAATTTTGCCGGCGCGCCCAGCCACATTTCACCACTACCGACGACTTTCCCTGGCGCAAGCAACGCATTGGCGCCCAAGAAGCCATGCTTCTCGATCACCGCACCATCCAAGACTGTCGAACCCATGCCGACTAAACATGCGTCTTCGATGCGGCAAGCATGCACGATGGCTTTATGACCAATCGTGACATCGGCACCAATCACGGTCGCGAATCCACCCAGCTTCGCGTGCGGGCCATCGTGACTCACGTGCACCACGGTGCCATCTTGGATATTGGTGCGGTCACCGATACGCACGAAGTTCACATCACCGCGAATTACAGTGAACGGCCACACCGACACGTCATTGCCCAACACGACATCACCAATCACACGCGCCGCCTCGTCGATATAGACGCGCTCGCCCAGGGTTGGCAGATGGTTTAGATAGGGTCGGACGGTGGTGTCTTTCATGGCTTGAACTCTTGGAAAGCTGAAATCGTACGATCAATCGCAGCATCATCGATATCGAGATGCGTGACCAATCTGATCGACGGCAAATAGCCGATCGACGCGCGGATGTCATTCGCTTTGAGATGCCAACGCAGGGCATCCAGATGCTGCGTGGCGACTTCGATGAACACCATATTGGTGTGTTGACCAAGTACTTTGACTGATTCCGCGATGCGCAAACCTTCCGCCAAACGTGCCGCCCGTGCGTGATCTTCCGCAAGTCGCTCCACGTGATGGTCCAAAGCGTAGAGACACGCCGCGGCAAGGATGCCGGATTGGCGCATGCCGCCACCCGTCACTTTGCGCCAGCGGCGCGCGCGTTCAATCAACGCACGCGAACCCGCCAACACCGAACCGACTGGGGCGCCCAAACCTTTGGAGAAACACACAGACACGCTGTCGAAATGACGCGTGATGTCTTTCGCTTCCACACCCGATGCGACGGCTGCGTTGTACAAACGTGCACCGTCCAAATGCAAACCCAAACTGCGTCGGTCGCACAGGGCGCGTGCTTGCGCAAGGTAGTCCATGGGCATCACCTGGCCCATCCACGTGTTCTCCAGACACAGCAAACGTGTGCGTGCAAAATGCGGATCTATCGGCTTGATCATGGCCTCGACCACCTCCAGCGGCATCACCCCACCCGCACCTTGCGGCACCGGCTGCGGCTGAATAGAACCCAAGACGGCAGCGCCACCCCCTTCGTACTTATAGGTGTGCGCCTCCATGCCGACAATGTATTCGTCGCCACGCTCGCAATGTGCCAACAATGCACACAAATTGGATTGCGTACCACTCGGCAGAAACAACGCGGCTTCAAAGCCAAGGTCTTCGGCCACGCGCACTTGTAAGGCGTTGACGGTGATGTCTTCGCCATAGACATCGTCACCGACTTCAGCCGCCAGCATGGCTTCGCGCATGGCGGCGGTGGGACGGGTGACCGTGTCGCTTCGCAGATCGATGCTATTCATTCCAAGATGATGCCATTAAAGACGCATTCAACTGCTGCATTCGGACGGTGACATAATCCAAACATGAAAATCGCCAGCTGGAACGTCAACTCCCTCAACGTGCGACTGCAGCATGTGCTCGAATGGCTTCAGACGGCCAAGCCCGATGTGCTCGGCTTGCAAGAAACCAAGATGGAAGACAGCAAGTTTCCGGTTGAAGCCATTGAAGCGGCCGGCTATCGCGTGGTCTTCTCGGGCCAGAAAACCTATAACGGGGTTGCGCTGTTAGTACGCGGTGACCAACCGCCAGAAGATGTCCATCGCGGCATCCTGAATTTCGAAGATGTTCAACAACGCGCCATCGCCGGCACGGTGAATGGTGTCCGCGTTATCAATTTGTATGTGGTGAACGGCGAGGCCGTTGGCAGCGAAAAGTTCGAATACAAAATGCGATGGTTTGAAGCCATGCGCGCCTGGGTTGCTGCCGAACTCGAGCGCTATCCCAAGCTCGTTGTGATGGGTGATTTCAACATCGCGCCCGAAGACCGCGACGTGCATGATCCAAAACGGTGGAAAGACAAAATTCTGTGTTCGGTGCAAGAACGTGACGCACTCGCAGCACTCAGCGGCCTGGGTTTGCACGATGCGTTTCGCTTGAAACACGAAGAAGACGGTCAATTCAGCTGGTGGGACTACCGCTTGGCAGCGTTCAATCGCGGCTGGGGTTTACGTATTGACCTCACCTTGGTGTCAGATGCACTGAAAGACACGGTGGTTGATGCCGGCATTGATGTGGCACCACGCACTTGGGAACGCCCGAGTGATCACACGCCTGTGTGGGTCGAGATCGCATAAAAAAGCCCTGCATCCATGCAGGGCTCCGGTGTGCCAAGTTGAATTGGCAAACGTACGAGAACTTAACGTGCGCGTCCGCGCGTGATCAAGTTGACGATCAGCAACAGCACCACTGCACCGATCAATGCGGTGATCAAATAGCCGACCCAACCTGCGCCCAGATTCAATCCGACCATCGGCAGCAAGAAGCCGCCGAGGAAACCACCGATGATGCCGACAATAACGTTGAGCAAAATGCCTTGATTACCATCGCGACGCATCATGATGCTTGCGAGCCAACCTGCAACACCACCCACGATCAACATGACAATGAAATTCATAGTGTTCCTTCTCGTGTAGTTTTTGGAAGTCACCTTCTTGGAAGGCTAGGTCACAGTCTCTTGTCGCACCCGTGATGAACGCGTAACGAAGTCAGCGTGACGCACGACCACAACCGGATCAGGTTCAGCAATGTCAATCGCCCGTCAAGGCTAACAAGTCGGCACGGCTGAGCTTTCCGGTTTCGTTTCTGGGCAGTGCAGCAACATGATGAATGCGCTTAGGCAGGAACACGGGATCAATAAAATCCCGTAAGTAATCAATGATTTGTGTGTCATCGCATGCGCCGGAGACCACTGCGACCATGCGCCTTGTCCCAGAGCGATTTGTTATGTGCGTTTGCAGCATCACGCCATCCGATACACCCGGCGCTTGCAATAACAAACGGTTCAGGTCCGCCAGCGAAGCACGCTTTCCGGCGATCTCGAGGAGGTCAGCCTGCCGTCCGAGTAGTTCAAACTTGCGACCCTCCGAGGTGCACGCAACGATGTCAGAGATGCGAATCGGGCTCGCATAGGCTTCACGCGTCATCCAAGTGCCCTCTTCATCCGGCGTCAGTGTCACATCGTCATACAACTGCCACGTTTTCATTTTTGCGGTGCGGCGGTGTGCAATCACGCAGGTTTCCGTTGAGCCGAACATTTCGCGCAGCTCACAGGCAAAACGTGTTTCGGCAGCCGCAGCCAATTCCACGCTGAGCGGCGCGGTGGCCGTCACGATGCCAGCAATTGGTGGGAACACAACATCAGACTCAACCAGTGCACGCAAATGTACGGGTGTGGTCACCAAGAGTGCGGGGCGATCGCATGTCGACAGTGCGTCGGCGACATCCACCGGAAAGAACGGGCGTCCTTCGTGAATCGCAAAGTCTTCAAACAACGGCAACAAGACACTGGTTTCCATGCCGTACATATGTTGCGGTGGCACGGTCGCCACCACGGGCGAACTGCCGTCGTGCCCTGCCAAATGTTGCAGACACGCTTTATTCGCTGCAGTCGTGCGTTGCATCGACGCCCACGCCTTTGAATTCGCCGAGGGTGTGCCGGTGCTGCCCGACGTAAATACGATGACCGCCGTGTCATCCGCGGCAATTTGCGGCACATCAGCGACATCAATTTCATCAAGCACATCGGGCAACATCCACGTCGTGCCCGCCACCGACGCGTTATCGCCCACCACCGTGCTGCCCGGATAGCGCGCGGCAATGTCTGCAATGGATTCAGGCGCGCGCGAAGGCGGCATCAAGCTCACTTGGCCACGAACAGCCGCCGCACACAAGGCAACCAAAAAATGATGGCGCGATTCGCAGACGTTGATGACCGACGGCGCGTCCGGCAACTGCGCAGCCAAGGCATGGATCTGACGCAGAAGGGTGGCACGATCGATCGCACTGCCGTCGGTGCGCAACAGCACTGGGGCCGCGGGATCACCCCGAAGCAACGGCACACTTGCATTGGTCATGGTTTTGGCGAATCAATATGTCACTCTGTACAGCCCATAGCTTAAACGCAGCGCATGTCGTCGTCGAAGCCCAACGCGCACAAATGGCCCACCGTTTGCGTACGTCTGCCTGATCAGGCGACGTCGGAAAGCGTGGTGCGCACATGGCTGTCCGAGTCGCTCGCAATGCCACTGGCCGACATTCACTTCGAACGCGACGACCAAGGTCGCCCGCTCCTACAACCGCCCTTGGCGCATCTTGATTGCAACTGGAGCCACAGCGGTGGCTATTTGTTAGCGAGCTATGTCGAACACGCGCGCGTGGGCGTGGATATCGAACGCGTCCAAACCCGCAGGCGTGCCGATGACATCGCACAGCGCTACTTCACGCCGTCCGAGCAAGCCTGGCTCGCACAGCTCGAAGGCGACGAAAAGGCCCTCGCCTTCCACCGATTGTGGTGCTGCAAGGAGGCGATTTTGAAGGCGCATGGTCGCGGCATCGCCTTTGGTTTGGATCGACTGGAGCTGCTGCCCGATGCCGGGCAAAACCTGCAACTCAATGCGCTGGATCCTGCACTCGGCCACATCAGCGCGTGGTCTATCCAAATATGGGCACCCAAGGCCGGCTACATCGCAGCGCTTGCAGTCAAAGGTGGCTGATTCATACTTATAGGTATGAATGCTGCACCTTCCCTTGATCATTTGACGCCCACGCTTGAGCGCGGCATTGCAGCACTCGGCCTGCATGCGGCCGCATTGACCGCCCCGCTGATGCAATACCTCACGCTGCTTCACAAGTGGAATGGCACCTACAACTTGACCGCGGTCCGCGACCCGGCCGAGATGATTCCGAAGCATTTGTTGGATTCTTTGAGCATCCTGCCGTACTTGCAGTCGGGCGCATTGGCCGACCTTGGCACAGGCCCTGGCTTGCCCGGCATCCCCGTTGCGCTGGCGCGTCCGGACATACAAGTCACCCTAGTTGAGAGCAACGGGAAGAAGGCGCGCTTCATGCGCGAGGCCATCCGCACCTTGAAACTGGACAATGCGCGCGTCGCCGAATCGAGGATTGAAGCCGTCGACGAACCCGGCGCCTACACCCAGATCACAGCCCGCGCGCTCGCGACTTTGTCCGAAATTTTGGCCTTCGGCGGCCATTTGCTAGGACCGGAAGGCAGGCTCCTCGCGATGAAGGCACGCACCACAGAGGCTGAAGCAGGCGAGTTACCTGCGGGCTGGGTTTTGGAGGCCGTGCACGTTTTGCAGGTGCCAGACCTCGCCGCGGAACGAGAATTGGTGGTCGTCCGACGGGGATAGGGCACGTCAAACAGCTGGCATAATGGACGGCCGGGCCATTTTCAGGCCGACCATCAGGCTGAGTATGGCGCGGATCATCGCAGTAGCAAATCAGAAGGGCGGTGTCGGCAAGACGACGACGTCCGTCAACCTTGCGGCTGCCCTCGCAGAAACTGCGCAACGCGTGCTGTTGGTCGATCTTGATGCACAAGGCAACGCGACCATGGGCAGCGGCATTGATAAGCGTGAATTCGAGGCCGGCACCTGCGACGTTTTGCTTGAAGAAGTGAATGTCTCCGAAGGCATCGTGCGCTCGCCGGAAGGCTACGACCTGATGCCGGCAAATACTGATCTCACCGCGGCGGAAATTGCGTTGATGGATGAGTCCGGTCGTGAGCAACGCTTAAAGCGCGCGCTTGACCCACTGCGTGATCAATACGATTTCATCATTGTCGACTGCCCGCCGTCGCTGTCGTTGCTGACATTGAATGCGTTGACCGCTGCCGACGGCGTGCTGGTGCCCATGCAGTGCGAGTACTACGCGCTGGAAGGCATTACGTCTTTGGTTGAAACCATCAATGCGTTGAAGGGCAGGTTGAATCCGGCACTCACCATCGACGGCATCTTGCGCACGATGTATGACGTTCGCAACAACTTAGCCACCTCGGTGTCAGCGGAATTGCAGACCCACTTCGGCGATGCATTGCTGCAAACCGTCGTACCGCGCAATGTCCGTTTGGCCGAAGCGCCGAGCCACGGCCAAAGCATCATCAAGTACGACCGCGCGTCTCGAGGCGCCGTTGCCTACCTCGGTCTCGCCGGGGAATTGGTCCGTCGTCAACGCGAACGCGCTGAAACAGAGTAAGGAACACAATGAGTACGCCCACGAAGAAAAAAGGCCTCGGCCGTGGATTAACCGCCCTGCTCGGCAATGACGTCGTCATTCCGAAGGCGGATACGCCGCAGCCGGGCGACGCGCTCTCGGTCTTGCCGATTGAACAACTCCAAGCGGGCAAGTACCAACCGCGCAAGCAGTTCCCCGAAGCACAGCTCGACGAACTTGCGGATTCGATCAAAGCTCAAGGCATCATCCAACCCATCGTGGTGCGCGCGATTGCGAAAGGCAGCTACGAAATCGTGGCCGGCGAGCGTCGTTGGCGCGCTTCGCAACGTGCAGGCCTCACTGAAGTGCCGGTGGTGATCCGCAAGCTGGATGACCGCAGCGTTGTTGCGATGGCCTTGATTGAAAACATTCAACGCGAAGACCTCAATCCTTTGGAAGAGGCCAACGCGCTACAACAGTTGATTTCTGAATTCGGTTTAACGCATGCAGAAGCCGCACAAGCGGTGGGCAAATCGCGTACGACGGTGACCAACTTGTTGCGTCTGCTCGAATTGCCCGTCGCGATTCGCGAACTGATTAACAGCCGTCAGTTGGAAATGGGCCATGCACGCGCCCTTCTCACATTGGCCCCTGAACTTGCTGCAAAGCTTGCAGGTGAAGCCGCGAAAGAAGGCTGGTCGGTGCGTGAAGTTGAACGTCGTGCGCAAGCGTTCTCCGCAGGCAAAGTGCCGACCACCGCCAACGCACGCAAACCTGCCATCAGCAACGATGCTGACGTTGCTGCGCTGGAACGCGAACTCGGTGACACCGTCGGTGCGCGCGTGCAGATTCAACAAGGCAAGAAGGGCACGGGCAAGCTTGTGATCCATTACGGCAGTCACGACGCGCTCGATGGCTTGCTGGAACGCCTCCGTAAATGACCGATCCACGTCCCGTGCTCGTCACCGGCGCAGCGGGTTTCATCGGTGCCTATGTCATGCAAGCGTTGGCTGAGCGCGGCATTCCCGCAGTTGGCTTGGACAATTTCAACGATTACTACGCACCACAGCTCAAGCGCGATCGCGTCACAGCCTTGTGCCCGGATGCGGATATTCGCACGCTCGATCTGACCGACAAGGCCGGCATGGCTGCGTTGTTCGAAGAAGTTCAGCCCACGCGCGTGATCCATCTCGCCGCGCAAGCAGGCGTGCGCTATTCACTCGAGAATCCGCGTGCCTATGTCGACAGCAATGTCGTTGGGTTCACACATATGCTCGAACTGTGTCATCAGCATGCGGTTGAACATTTGGTCTACGCCAGTTCTTCATCGGTGTATGGCGATTCGGCTGTGACACCGTTTTCAGAAGATCAACGCATCGACAAGCCGCGTTCGTTCTATGCGGCAACCAAAGCCGCGAATGAACTGATGGCGTACACCTATGCGCAGTTGTACGGTATGAAAGCCACGGGTTTGCGCTTTTTCACGGTGTATGGCCCTTGGGGCCGTCCGGATATGGCGCCGATTCTATTCTCGCGCGCAGTCCTCGCAGAACGCAGCATTGATGTGTACAACAACGGCAATATGCGTCGCGATTTCACCCATGTGAGCGATATCGTGACGGGCATTTTGGGTGCACTGCAAACGCCTTCCACTGAAGCCGTACCGCACCAAGTGTTCAACTTGGGCAATCACACGCCGGTGGCGCTGGAGCATTTCATCCACGTGATTGAAACCGCAGCCGGCAAACCGGCCCACAAAAATTACAAACCGATGCAGCCCGGCGATATGCTGGAAACGATGGCCGACACGTCGCGCGCGCATGCGGCATTCGGATTCGAACCCGCGACCCCGCTTGAACAAGGGCTGCCGCCGGTCGTGACATGGTGCGAACTGTATTACGGAGACAAGGCATGAACGAAGCACCGCAACTTTCGGTGGTTGTGCCGGTACACAACGAACAAGACAACATCGCGCCGCTCGTCGGCGAGATCGTGCAGGCTTTGCGCGGATTGATTCCGTTCGAAATCGTATACGTCGACGACTTGTCGAAAGACAATAGCTTGCAAGTCTTGCGTGACTTGAAAGCGACGACGCCGGAACTTCGCGTGATCCGCCATATTCAAAACAGTGGTCAGAGCACCGCAGTGCGCAACGGTGTCAAAGCCGCACGCGCACCTTGGATTGCCACCCTCGACGGTGACGGACAGAACGATCCTGCCGACATTCCAAACCTGCTGAAAGAACGCGCCAAGGGCGACGCCCAAACCAAGTTGTTTGCCGGCTGGCGCGTCAACCGCCAAGACTCCGGTTCAAAGCGCTGGGCATCCAAATGGGCGAACAAGATTCGTTCGAACATGTTGAAAGACGAGACCCCGGACACCGGTTGCGGCATCAAATTGTTCGAACGCGACGCATTCTTGGAACTGCCCTACTTCGACCACATGCACCGCTACTTGCCCGCGTTGATGCAACGTTCGGGATGGAAGACGGTGAGCGTGCCGGTCAATCACCGCCATCGCACGAGCGGTGTTTCGAAGTACAACAATTTGAATCGCGCCTTGGTCGGCGTGCGTGATTTGCGCGGCGTCGCTTGGCTCATTACCCGCAGTCGTCGTACACCGGTGGAGGAAGTCTGATGCTGCTTCAGGTCGTGCAAGAAGTCGCCGCTGCCGCACCACCGAGTGCGATGCACGCGCCGATCGAGTGGCTGAGCTGGACCGGCATGCATATGTCGGCCTGGAAAGTCATCGGCTGGGTTGGCGCCCTCATGTTTGGCGGGCGTTGGTTGGTGCAGTTCATCGCGACCAAGCGTGCGCGCAAACCGGTGATTCCGCGCATGTTCTGGTACATGAGCATCGCTGGCAGCTTGATGACCTTGGCGTACTTCATTTTTGGTAAGAACGATTCGGTCGGCATTTTGCAGAATCTGTTTCCGTCGTTCACCGCGTTGTACAGTCTTCATGCGGATATTCGTCATCGGGGCTGGCACCGCGACCGCGGCGAGCATTGAACCACCGACGTACATCGCAATAGTTTTGACCTAAAGTTTCAAACCACCTGATCAGGGGACAGGCTTATGAAGCGGTTGCTTGTATGCGTACTGACTCTCAGTCTGTTCGTGGGTTGCGCAAGCACCACGGGACAACAGTCGAATGCATCCGCCCAGCCTGTGCCTGTGGCTGCACCGCCTCCGCCGCCACCACCACCCCCCATGCCACCGCCTCCGCCTCAGTCGACGCAAGGCGACGCCGGCAATCTGATAGGTTCAGTCAGGCCACGCAGTGGCGCAAGGCCAGCGGGCGCCGTGAAGCCGATGAGTGCTGCACGACCCAACCGGAAAAACTACGCGCGCATGCGCGTGTTTTACGCAACGGATCGTGCCCCCGCTCGCAACTTCAACACCGTGGATCAAGACGAAAAATACACCGGTGCACGTGGCCCAATGGCATACGGCCAAGCCTTCGTCAGCATTCCTCGCGGCCATGTGCCTGGCGAACTCGAAGCGCCTTCGATTTTTCGGTTGGAGTTTCGCGAAGACCCGACGAAGCACGTCGTCTTGCTAGAGACCACGCCCCAATCAAAGGCGGCATTTTTAACCGCTTTAAAGGCACGCGTGGCCGCATCGAAAGGTCGCAATCTTTTCTTGTTTGTGCACGGTTACAACGTGTCCTTCGCCGATGCCGCGCGTCGCACCGCGCAGTTGTCGTATGACTTGTCATTCGATGGCGCCCCGATGTTCTTCAGTTGGCCGTCGCAAGCCAAGCTGTCCGGGTACACCGTGGACGAAGCCAATATCGAATGGTCCACACGACACATCAAGCAGTTCATTGCAGATATGGCAGATCAATCCGGATCGCCGAACATTTATTTGATCGGCCACAGCATGGGGACGCGCGGACTCACGCGTGCACTCAAAGAATTGATCGCCGAACGCCCTGATCTAAAAGGACGCTTCCGCGAGGTGATCTTGGCCGCGCCGGACATTGATGCCGACGTCTTCCGTTCAGACCTGGCGCCCGCGCTCTCCAAAGCGGGCCGCCGCGTCACCCTCTACGCCTCTTCCAAAGATATGGCTTTGCGTGCCTCCAAGAAGGTGCATGGCTACCCGCGCGCGGGCGATGCCGAGTCCGGCGTTCTGATCGTGAAGGGCATCGACACCATCGACGCCTCCCGCGTCGATGACAGCATTTTGGCCCACTCCTATTTCGTGGAGTCGGTTTCAGTGATCAAGGACATTGCCTCGATGTTCCGGATGCGCCTGTCGGCCGCGCAACGCTCGTCCCTGCGGGCGATCAAGACCCGATTCGGTCAGTATTGGCGCATCGAACCGGCGGCGAAGTAGGCGGATTTGCCCGGCGCGGACGTTTCTGGCACAATGTCGGGCTCACTGCGCCCTACCGTCAGGTGGTCTGGGGCGGGAACACGGTCTTCCCCGGCGCATTTACCCCGAATCGTGTGACAACTTCAGCTATGGCTGGGGCTGTCGGGGCCGCCGTCACCCGGGCTACGGGCGACAACCGTTTTTGATAGAGGTGCACAATGTCCCGCGTATGCCAAGTAACCGGCAAGCGTACCGTGACGGGTAACAACGTCTCGCACGCGATGAACAAAACTCGCCGCCGCTTTCTCCCCAACCTTCATGAACGCCGTTTCTGGGTCGCTTCTGAAAACCGTTGGATCAAGCTGCGTCTTTCCACCAAGGCCTTGCGCACCATCGACAAGAACGGCATCGACGCCGTGCTCGCCGAATTGCGTGCACGTGGCGAAAAGATCTAAGGAGAAGAAACCATGGCATCCAAGCGCGATAAGATCCGCCTGATTTCTTCTGAAGGCACCGGTCATTTCTACACGACCGACAAGAACAAGAAGAACACCCCGGGCAAGATGGAAATCAAGAAGTACGACCCGGTCGTGCGTAAGCACGTCATCTACAAGGAAGGCAAGATCAAGTAATCCTTGATCAGCCCCCCACAAAAACCCGCCTAAACGGCGGGTTTTTTGTACCCCAAATAACGGTGACAGGTACAGTTAATTCAAATTAACGGTACCTGTCACCGTTAATTTTTGCGGTTGGCTACTAGGGCATCGACGACGGCGGGGTCGGCTAGGGTGCTGATGTCGCCGAGTTGATCGGTGGCGTTTTCGGCGATCTTGCGGAGGATGCGGCGCATGATTTTTCCGCTGCGGGTCTTCGGCAGGGCGTCTGCCCATTGCAGTTGATCCAACAACGCGATGGGGCCGATCTCTTTGCGCACGAGCGCAATGATTTCTTTTGCGAGTGCGTCGCTCGCCGCAATGCCATCGTTCAAGGTGACGTAGGCATAGACGCCTTGGCCTTTCAGATCGTGCGGATAGCCAACCACTGCCGCTTCGCTCACCGACGGATGCAAAACGATGGCGCTTTCAAGTTCAGCCGTGCCCAAGCGGTGGCCACTGACATTGATCACGTCATCGACACGACCGGTGATCCAGTAATACCCATCCGCGTCGCGACGACAGCCGTCGCTGGTGAAATACATGCCGGGATAGGCTTTGAAGTACGTCTCCAAAAAGCGGGGATGGTCGCCATACACGGTGCGCATCATGCCGGGCCACGCATCCATCATCACGAGGTTGCCTTCAGCCTCACCTTGCAAAATATTGCCTGCCGCATCCACCAATGCAGGCTGCACACCCGGCAACGGCAAAGTCGCAGAACCCGGCTTCATCAAGGTGGCGCCCGCAATCGGCGAAATCAAAATACCGCCGGTTTCGGTTTGCCACCACGTGTCAACGATCGGGCAACGGCCTTCGCCCACCACGTCGTAGTACCAACGCCATGCTTCCGGATTGATCGGCTCACCCACACTGCCCAACAAGCGCAACGACTGTCTGGAAGTGCATTTCACCGGCGCATCGCCTTCGCGCATCAACGCACGAATCGCGGTCGGCGCCGTGTAGAAAATGGTGACCTTGTGCTTGTCGATCACTTCCCAAAAGCGTGAGGCATTCGGCCAACTCGGCACGCCCTCAAACATCAACACCGTTGAAGCGTTTGCCAAGGGGCCGTAAACCACGTACGAGTGACCGGTGATCCAACCCACGTCAGCCGTGCACCAGAAGATGTCGTTGTCTTTCAGATCAAACACGGTCTTGAACGAATACGCCGCGTAAATCAAATACCCCGCCGTGGTGTGCAACACACCTTTGGGCTTACCGGTACTGCCCGAGGTATAGAGAATGAAGAGCGGATCTTCCGCGTTCATCACTTCGGGTTCGCAGGTGGTCGACTGACCTTCCATCACTGCGTCATACCATCGATCCCGCGGCATTTGCATGTCGACCGTCGACGGGCCATGCCGCACAACAAGCACCGTTTGCACGGTCGTGGTGCCCGGCAAACTCAAGGCATCGTCGACGTTCTTTTTGAGCGGCGTGTACTTGCCAGCGCGTGCGCCTTCGTTTGCCGTGATGATCAGTTTGCTACCGCAATCGGCCACACGATCTGCAATTGAGTTCGCGGAGAAGCCCCCAAAGATCACTGAGTGCACAGCACCAATGCGCGCGCACGCAAGCATCGCTACGGCGGCCTCTGGGATCATCGGCAAATAGATGCTAACCCGATCCCCCTTACCCACACCCAAGTTACGCATCGCATTGCCAAGCTTGCAGACTTCGGCATGCAACTCACGGAAGGTCAATTGACGCGAGGGTGCCGCCGGATCATCTGATTCGAAAATGATTGCGACTTTGTCCCCGTGCTTGGCTAAATGACGATCCAAACAGTTCACGCTGATATTCATCTCACCGTCTTCGAACCAACGGATTCGAAAATCTTCAAGATCGAAACTGGTGTTCTTAATGCGCGTCGGCGCGCGCATCCATTCGAAGTCTTTGGCCACCTCGCCCCAGAACGCATCCGGATCTTGTACTGAACGGCGGTAATTGACTTCCCTCTGCTGGCTCGACACATTTGCGCCACTTGCAAACGTCTCGGCAACTTCGTAGTGGGTTTTCAAATCAGACATGGGAAGTCTCCAAAAACAATGGTTTGTAACCGCTATCCGCTGCCAGTGACTTCTTGCACATGCTCTCGTCAGCGAGAGGCGCAGCATGGATGATTCACCCCTTCAAGGATACTTCTTGTGAACCTGCCATACCTTCAACGCGGTGCGCTGGCGATCGCCGTCGCTTGCGCCCTGACCGCATGTCCGCAAACACCGCCACCTGCCGCGCAAGCGCCTACCCCTGCGACGGAAGCAGCGCCCGCGAAAGTGACAGCCGGTATTGATACGGCCGGCATGGATACGTCAGTCGCACCTGGCGATGATTTCGACGCCTATGCGAATGGGGGCTGGGCGAAAACCGCACAAATCCCGGACGACCGTTCCAGCACCGGGATGTTCCTGAAGGTGTTTGAGAAAGCTGAACAGCGCACCAAGGAACTCGTGCAAGGCCTCGCGGCGTCAAAACCGGCGCCCGGCACCGACGCACGCCGAATCGCCGACTACTACGCCGCTTATATGGATGAAGCGGGTATTGAACAACGCGGCATCGCACCCTTGCAGCCCACGTTGGACAGCATTGCAGCGTTGAAAGACAAAACCGATCTCGCACGCGCACTGGGTGAAACCATTCGCGCCGACGTCGATCCGCTGAATGCGACCAACTATCACACCGAACATCTATTCGGCATTTTCGTTAGCCAAGGCTTGTCGGATCCGGCACACAACACCGCGTATTTGCTGCAAGGCGGCCTCGGCATGCCGGATCGCGACTACTACGTGTCCAAAGATCCGGCGATGACCGAGATCCGCGCCAAGTACAAAACCTATATTGCTGCTTTGTTGACCCAAGCGAAGATTCCGGACGCAGACAAGAAAGCCGCAGCGATCTATGCGCTTGAAGAAAAAATTGCGCGCGCGCATGCACCGATTGCTGAAACCGATGACGTGCATAAGGCCAATAACCCGTGGCCGGTGGCTGAATTTGCAAAGAAAGCACCGGGTCTGGATTGGGCAACGTTCTTGAAAGCCGCCGGTCTTGATGGACAAGCCACGATCACTGCATGGCAACCGAAAGCGGTCTCAGGCTTGTCGGCACTCACCGCCAGCGAATCCTTGGATGCGTGGAAAGATTGGATGACCTTCCATGCCATCAATGAAAACGCAGGTCTGTTGCCGAAAGCATTTGATGATTTGTCGTTCGGCTTCTATGGCACCACCTTGAACGGCACGCCCAAGCAACGCGAACGCATGAAGCGTGGCCTTGCGCGCGTGAACAACGACCTCGGCGATGCCGTGGGTAAGGTGTATGTCGAGAAGTATTTCCCGGCCTCGTCGCGCGCCCAAGTCCAACAACTGGTGTCCAACCTTTTGGCCGTGTTCCCGGAACGCATCGACAAATTGGATTGGATGAGTGCCGAAACCAAGGCCAAAGCCAAGGCTAAAGTCGCCACCATCAAAGTCGGCGTCGGTTACCCGGACACTTGGCGCGATTACAGTGCGCTTGAAATCAAAGCGGATGATCCGCTTGGCAACCATCAACGTGCGGAACTGGCCGAAACCAAGCACCAGCTGGCCAAGTTGAATGCAGCGCCTGACAAGGGCGAATGGTGGATGACGCCGCAAACCGTCAATGCGGTGAACTTGCCGCTGCAAAATGCGCTCAACTTCCCCGCTGCGATTCTTGAAGCGCCGTTCTTCGACCCGAATGCAGATGCCGCCGCAAACTATGGCTCGATCGGTGCCGTCATCGGTCATGAAATCAGCCATAGCTTTGACAACATGGGTGCCGAGTTTGACGCGGATGGCAAGTTGCAAAACTGGTGGACCAAGGCCGATTCAGATCATTTCAAGGCCAGCTCCAAGAAGCTCATCGCGCAATACAACGCCTATGAAGCTTTGCCGGGCTTGTTCTTGAAAGGTGAGCAAGAGTTAGGTGAAAACATCGCTGACCTCGCAGGTCTGGCCGTGGCGTATGACGCCTATCAAAAGTCCTTGAACGGCAAGCCCGCACCTGTGATCAACGGCATGACCGGCGACCAACGTTTCTTCCTCGCTTTCGCACAAAGCTGGCGTGGCAAGACGCGTGACGCGGCCCTACGTGCGCAGATCCTCGGCGACGTGCACGCACCGGGCAACTTCCGCGTTCGCACGGTCCGCAACATCGATGGCTGGTACACCGCCTTTGATGTGAAGGAAGGTCAGAAGTTGTACCTGAAACCGGAAGCACGTGTCCGTATCTGGTAAGTCGCACACCGCAGCAAAAAAGAAGGCCGCTTTCGCGGCCTTCTTTTTGTCTAGCTCTTTTGTTTGCTTGATCGACTTGGCTTATTTGCCCAAGCCCGGCGAATCCAAATTCAACTTCGTCACGTCAATGCGAACGGCATCTTTCGGAATTTTCGCTTCAAACGCTTTCGTGTCACCCACCACGACAAAGTTCAATGCACCCGGCTTGAAGTACTTGCCTGCGTAGCTTTGTACCTGTGCCGGCGTGACGGCATTGATGCGGTCAATAAAGCGATTCGCTTCCTTCAAGTCGATGCCTTGCACGGCCAAACCACCCAAGACAGAAGACAAACCATCGGTCGACTCAAGACCCATCGCGTAGTTGCCCGTCAAGGTTGCTTTGCGTGCGCTGAACTCGTCAGCACCCACAGCGTCCTTACCTAAACGCAAAGCCTCGGTGCGCATCAAGTCCACCACTTCCATCGAAGACGGATTCTTCGTCAGTGCACCGCTCGTCCATGAGCCCCCCGCAGCGAGCGATTGCAGACGAGAATTCGCGCCATACGACAGACCGCGCTTAATGCGAATTTCCTGATTCAAACGTGCGGAGTAAGATCCGCCCAGAATCGCATTGGCCAAGGTGCCCGCGTAGTAGTCAGGATCTTTGCGTGCGCTCGATTGCACGCCCATCGAGACACCGGATTGACCTGCACCGGTTTGGTTAATGACCCACAACGCACCCTTGTCGACCGTCGTCGGCTTTGCCGGCGCTTCAGGCAGCAAACTGTTGGGTGCCTGCCATTGGCCGAAGTACTTGCTGGCCAAAGCCTTTGCCTGTGCAGGCGTGATATCCCCTGCGAACAAAAGAATGGCCTGATCCGGACGCCACATCGCCTTGTACTGCTTGGCAACATCATCACGACTGATGCGCGGCAACGACTGTGGTGTGCCTGTGGTCGGGTGGCCGTAGGTGTGTCCGCCGTAAACGAGACGCGACAACACCATCGACGACACGGCATTGGGTCGGCTCATGGTTTGCTTGAGCCCGTTCAAGGTTTGCGTACGCAAGCGTTCCAATTCTTCTTGCGCGTAGTCGGGTGCCAGCACGGTGTCTGACATCAAGGCCAAGGCAGCATCGAGCTTGGGCGTTGCGACCGTCATATCGACGCCACTGAAATCCCAACCCGTGGTGACATCCAAACTGCCGCCCAAGGTTTCAGCCGCTTCTGCGATTTGTGCAGCACTCCGGCCCTTTGCACCCTTGGTGATGAGCTCGCCGGTGAAATACGTCAGACCTGACTTGTCTGTCGGGTCATGTTCTGCACCTGCACGCACCATCAAGTTCGTGGTGACCAACGGAAGGCCCGGACGGTTCACGGTAATCACGCGCAGACCGTTGTCCAAAGTCGTTTCCACTGCATTCGGAATATTGATCTTCGGTGCAGGACCGGGTGCGGGCGGTGTGGTCGGGAAATCTGCTGCCTGCGCCGAGCATGCGAACGCAATCGACAGCGCAAGTCCATTCAATAGCAAGCTTGCGGTTCTCATTTCGCGCCCCCTTTCTTGTCGGCTGTAGCGGCTTGTTCCGGCAGATAGTCAATCGTGACTTTCTTGCCATCCAGAATGTATTTCTTCAAAACGCGTTGCACGTCTGCGGCGGTGACGCGTTGGTACTCTTCCAAGCTCGCGTTGGCACGTGCGGCACTGCCTTCAATAATGACGGCAGAGCCCAGCATCATGCCCTTGCCTTGCGCGGATTGCATGCGTGTCAGACGTGAGGTCAACACTTGGGTTTTGACTTTGTCCAACTCGGCGTCGGTGATTTCACCGGTGGCGAGCTTTTTGACTTCATCCAACATCATGGCTTCTGCCTCGGCAGGTGTGTGCCCGGCATTTAAGATCGCCAACAGATAGAAGAGCCCCGTATCGACACGGCCATCCAGTCCGGCCGATGCCTCGAGCGCAACCTGCTCTTTGTAAACAAGGCGTTGATAGAGGCGCGAAGATTCCCCTTGCGACAGCAAAGAAGAGGCGACATCAAGTGCGGCCATATCCGGGTGATTCGACGGTGGCACCAACCAATCGATCAACAAACCCGGTGTCGGTGCGACGGGGCTTTTCACCGTGAAGCGTTTGTCTGCCGTGCGTACGGGTTCTTTGACCGTGACGCGCGGAATCGCCGTGGCAGGTTTCGGAATCCAAGCAAAGTACTGATCCACCCATCCGTCCAACTGCTTCTGATCGAAATTGCCGGCGACAATCAGCACGGCATTATCGGGACGGTAGTAGGTCTTGTGAAAGTCGATCACGTCTTGCACTGAAGCCGCGTCGAGATCCTCAATGCTGCCGATTGTCGAACGCTTGTACGGATGCGTGGTGTACGACAGTGTGCTGAGCGCGTTGAACAACTTGCCATAGGGATTCGACAGCACGCTCTGGCGGTACTCTTCTTGCACCACGGCGCGCTCGGATTTGAAGTTCGCTTCATCCACATTCAAGTTGGACAAACGTTCGGCCTCTGCCCACAGCAAGCGCTGCAAGTGATTTGCGGGCACCGATTCGAAATAGTTGGTGTAGTCGTCACTGGTGCTGGCATTGTTCATGCCACCGACGTCTTCGGTCATGCGGTCGAATTGCTCTGACTTCATGTTCTTGGTGCTCTTGAACATGATGTGTTCGAACAAATGCGCGAAGCCCGAACGGCCTTGCGGATCGTTCTTCGAGCCCACGTCGTACCAAACTTGGACCGAGACCGTTGGATTGGTTTTGTCCGGCACTGAGATCACGCGCATGCCATTGGCCAGCACGCGTTCGCTGTATTGAATTTTTGGAACGTGAATGGATTGCGCGTACACGGGCGCGAACGCCACCATGCCGGCAAGCGCAACCGCTAACAGGGTTTTGCGCATGAGAGACCCCAGTGTTGTGTGGAATCTTTCACATTAACGCAGTCAGGCAGCGCCCAACCCTGCCACCAGTCATGGTCTTACTGTGGGGGCGCTGCGAGCTCTTTGGCGTCCAGACTGCCGTTGCGATTGCGATCTTGGCGTTTGAAGCGCTCGGCGAAGAGGTGCATCTGTGCCGCACGCTGGAGCGCGCGCCCTTTCTTGCCTGGCTGTTCGTCGGCGGTCAATACACCGTCTTTGTTGCGGTCCATTTCGTCGAAGGCATAGATCAGCCAGTTTTGGTACTCCACCAACTGCACTTTGCCGTCACCATCGGTATCCATACGCGCCAAATACTCGCTGGTCGTGCGCACCTGTGCCGTCCCGAGTGTCGGCACGAGGCACGTCAACAGCAGGAGTGCGGCACGCAGGACTGTCATACGGCCAATGCGGGCACGGCGTAGCCGCGCAAGCGCTGCGCAAAGCCTTGCAGAGATTGAATGCCGCTGGCCTCTGCTTGCTTGCACCACGCCTGCAATCGGGCCAAAGACTCCGTGGCATTTGCGCTGCGCGCATCCAGCACCGCGGCCAACTTCGCGCGTTGTTCCATCAACATCTGCATCTTCGGCGAGGTCGACACCCACTGATGCAATTGCGCACGTGATTCTGCAGACAACCAACGGCCGTCATCGACCAAACCCTTTTGCAGTTTGCGTGGTAGCAAGCGACGTACTTTGGTCCCGCGCAATGCCGCTTCTTCGCGGAGTGCGGGCTTTACGACCGTACGATGAAAATCTGTCATTGCTTGGAAGCGGTGTGCGAGCAGTGCTTTCAGCGTATCCATGTCTGGCATGTGGATATTCGGGCGCACGTCCAGGCCGGGCGCGACACGCAGCACACGCGCGAGCTTGACCGCCTGCAGCGCCTTGATCACATACCAACCAATATCCACTTCCCACTTACGCAATGCGAACTTCGCAGAACTCGGGAAAGCATGGTGGTTGTTGTGGAGCTCTTCGCCACCAATCCACACACCCCAAGGCGACAAGTTCGTGGAAGTGTCATCGGTTTCAAAATTGCGGTAGCCCCACCAATGGCCCAAGCCGTTCACGACACCCGCCGCCCAGAACGGAATCCATGCCATCTGAATCGCCCACGCCGCAACGCCCTTCAAACCAAACAAAGCGGCCAGGGTGAATAACAACACGGTAGGGCCGAAGGTGGCGTACGGCGTATACAACTTACGTTCGATCAAATCTTCAGGGCAGCCTTTGCCGTACTGATCAATCGAAGCGCGATCGCGGCGCGCTTCGCGATAGAGTTCAACGCCACGCCAAAATACGGTGCGGATGCCCTTGTGCATCGGGCTATGCGGATCCTCTTCCGTTTCACATTTGGCGTGATGCTTGCGATGAATCGCCGCCCACTCGCGTCCGATCATCGACGTGGAGACCCAAGTCCAGAAGCGAAACACGTGTGCCACCGCCGGATGAAAGTCCACACCGCGATGTGCCAATGAACGGTGCAAATACAGGGTGACTGAGAAAATCGTCAGCTGTGTTGCCAACAACAAATACAGCGCAAAACCCCACCAGCTGATGCCGGTCAAGCCACTGGTCAGTAGATCCACTACGGTTTGCGACACGTCAAACATTCCAAACACTTCAGAGAACCTACATGATGGGGGCAGGCGCTTCGAATCTCACCCTACGATTACGTACGCTGCACCCGTTCGAAGGCGCAACATTCATGGACCCTCGCAATGCCTGAACTGCCCGAAGTTGAAACCACCCGCCGCGGCATCGAACCGCATGTGCTCGGTCGTCGCATTCAGCATGTCGTGCTGCGTCGACCCGATTTGCGCTGGCCGATTCCGCCGGAGATCGCCACAACCCTTCCGGGTGAACAGATTCAGAGCGTTCGCCGCCGCGCGAAATATTTGCTGCTCGATTTCGAGCCTGGCAGCGCACTGCTGCACCTTGGCATGTCGGGCAGCTTGCGCGTGCTCCCGACCGGCACTCCGGTACGCACGCATGACCATGTGGATTTCGAATTGGAAGACAACCACATCGTGCGCTTCAACGACCCGCGCCGATTTGGCGCACTCCTTTGGCAGCCGGCGGGCACCACGCACACCTTATTGGAAGGCTTGGGCCCCGAACCCCTCTCAGATGCCTTCGACGGCGCGTGGCTGTATGCACGCTCGCGGGGACGCAAAGCGAGTGTCAAAACCTTTTTGATGGATCAAGCCATCGTCGTCGGCGTCGGCAACATTTATGCCGCCGAAGCGCTTTTTGCCGCAGGCATTGCACCCTTGCGTGCAGCGGGCTCGGTGAGTCGCGCGCGCTATGAACTGCTGGCCGACGAAGTAAAACGCATTCTTGCCGCAGCGATTCAGCGTGGCGGCACCACATTGCGCGACTTCATCAGTCCCGATGGCAGTGCCGGCTATTTCGCCCAGGAGCTCTCGGTTTATGGCCGCGAAGGTGAGCGCTGCATACGCTGCAGGGCACCGCTGAAACACGCCTACATCGGCCAACGTGCCTCGGTGTGGTGTCCAAAGTGTCAAAAATGAGGGATTCAGCGCAGGCTGCGAGGCTTTCGTTATCCTCTTGATATGAGCACGGCTGATCCCACCGACGGCATTACACAGTGGTTGTCTGCCGCACGGGCGGGCGATCGCGCGTCGCTCGACCGCGTGTTGCAAGCCCTGTATGCGCAACTGCACGACATGGCGCAGCGCCAACTGCGGCAATCAGACGACGATGAGACTTTGGACCCGACCGCGCTGGTGCACGAGGCCTATATCAAACTCGTCGGCTCGAATTCGCCGAGCTTCAATGATCGCGCCGGCTTTTTTTCATATGCAGCCACCGCCATGCGAAGCGTTGTCGTCGACCATGCACGTAGTCGCGTTGCATTGAAGCGCGGTGGTGGCGAGGCGGATGCACGGATCAATGAACTGCCAGAACTCGCCGACGACGGTTTGAGATTGGACGAAGACGTCCTGTCTTTGGATGCCGCGCTACTGCAGTTGGAAGGCTTGGACGAGCACCTCGCAAAGGTCGTTGAACTTCGCTACTTCGGTGGCTTGTCAGAACCGCAGATCGCGGAGATTACCGGGCGCTCCGAACGCACGATTCGCCGTGATTGGCAGAAGGCGCGCATGTTTTTGCTCAACCAATTGCAGGGCCAATAGCCCCTATGGATCGCACGCAATGGCAACGCGTGTCGGACGCACTCGACGCATTGCTAGAACTCGCGCCCGACGCGCGAAGCGTGCGCCTGAAAGAACTCGAAGCAGAAGACCCCGCACTCGCGGCGCAAGTCGTCAGTCTATTGGCGCATGAGCACACCGAAGACCCGCGCGTTGACCAACCGATCGTGACAGCCCCGCCAGGCATGGCGCCCGGCGACGTCATTGGCCCTTACACCTTGGACGGCAAGCTGGGTGAAGGCGGCATGGGTCAAGTGTGGCGCGCGCGGCGCACGGATGGCCTTCATCAGATTCCGATTGCCTTGAAGTTGTTGCGCCCGGGTCTTGCAGATACCAATCTGCGCACGCGGTTTAATCGCGAACGCGAAATCCTGGCGCGTTTGGCGCATCCGAATATTGCGCGACTCCTCGATGCCGGCATTGCATCCACCGGCGTGCCCTATCTCGCACTTGAGTATGTGGAAGGCAGAAATCTGCTCGCCTACGCGCGCGAGCAAGACCTCGACATCGACAGCCGCATCGATCTGTTCAAACAAGTCTGCGATGCCGTCAGCCATGCGCACGCCAACTTGGTCGTGCACCGTGATCTCAAGCCATCCAATATCTTGGTCACCGACACCGGCCAAGTGCGACTGTTGGATTTCGGTATCGGAAAATTGCTTGAAGAAAGCGACGACCTCGTCGAACACACCCACACCGGCTTGCGTCCCTTTACCTTGCATTACGCGGCGCCCGAACAGGTTCGCGGGGAAACCGTGTCGACGCGGACGGACGTCTATTCGCTCGGTGTTGTGCTCTACGAGCTGATGACGGACAAGAAACCGTATCGCTTGAAGCGTGAATCAAGCGCGCAGTGGGAAGAAGCGATTCTGTCGGCCGAAGCCATCAAGCCTTCGCAGGCAGCTTTGCAAAGCGAACGCGCGGATGCCAAGCGCATTTCTCGCGAGCTGGCGGGCGATCTCGACAACATCATCTTGAAAGCGCTATCGAAAGAAGCGAGCAAACGCTATACCTCGGTAGAAGCCTTGAGCTCGGATCTCACGCGCTATCAGGAAGGTCTGCCGGTCAAAGCCCGCGCACAGAGCTTTGGCTATCGCACGCGAAAATTCCTGTCACGGCATCGCGTGCCGATTTTGAGCGGCATCGCACTTGCCGCCGTGTTGCTCACCCTGCTGGGTGTCGCGCTTTGGCAACGCCGTGAAGCCGTGCGTGAAACCGCGCGCGCACAAGCCATGCAGAACTTCATGGTGGGGTTGTTTGAAAACGCGGACGCCGCACAAAAGGGCAAACCGGAAGATGTCGCCACCTTGATCGATGCCGCTGAAGCGCGCGGTGAACGCGAGTTGGTCCGGCAGCCGCGCGCGCATGCGGAACTATTGGCGATGATCGCGCGCATTCGAATTGCGCTTGGGCAATACGATCGCGCGTCCAAGGTGCTCACCCGACAGGCGCAATTGCTCGCGCAAGTCCCCGATGCGCCTTCCAGCCTGACATTGGAAGCGGCGACGCAATCGGGTCGCGTTCAACGCTTGCTTGGCTTTCCCTCGCGTTGCATTGCGATTCTTGAGCCCAAGGTAACCTTGGCCACGAACGAACAAGCGCAGCTGCCTGCGCACGTTTCAGACTTCTATTCGCAATACGCGCGCTGCTTGCGCACCACCAATCGGGCGAGTGCACGCTATTACTTTGAACGCTCATTGTCTTTGCGTCGCAGCGCATTGGGTGACGACATCGGCGTGGTCGAAAATCTCACCGATCTCGCTGCGCTCTCTTTCGACGCGCGTGACTATCCGGATGCCTTGAAGCGCTTCAAGGATGCACTGGCCAAACTGCGTGCACTGGGCGGCGAGCGTCATGTGTTGTCCATTGATTTGCTGCGCAGTATCGGCACCACGTACACCTCGATGCACGACTACGCCTCTGCCTCAGCGGCATTTTCTGAGGCACTTGATCACAGCCTCGAGTTGCAAGGTCCCAACCACCCGCAAACACTCGTGCTGCGCCGCGCCTTGGCGCAAGGCTATGTTGAGCAAGGGCATTACGAAGACGCCGCACGCGAGTATCAACTCGTACAGAACGCATTGAATGACCGTCCGCAAGGCATCGGTAGCGCAATTCGTTCGCAGCTCGACATGGCCGCCACTGCGCAGCAGATGGGTCAGATGGTCACGGCGCAAACGGGTTATCAGCGCGCGGTGCGATTGGCAAACGGACGCGATGACTACGCCGCCGCAGAAATCGAAGCGCTCACCGGTCTCTCTGCGGTGTATCGCGAAAGCGGCAATTATCCTGCCGCCTTGCGCAACGCCAACGTGGCACGCCGACTGGCCAAGAACAACCCGAACATTCCGGTCGATATCGAAAATCGCGCGACAGAAGCGGTGGCAGAGACGCAAATTGCCGACGGTGATTTGGAAAACGCGCTCGAAACGCTCGATCCGGTCTTGCGTAGAAAAGGTGCGCGCGCCTCAAAAGCGCAGGCTTTGAATTTGCATGCGCGCGCACAACTCGCCAAAGATGCGGCGTCGCTCGAGAAAACCCACGAACTGATTCGAATCGCAAGCCGATTGGCTACCAGCGCAGTCCCCGCGGACCCGAATCTGGTGTGGCGTTTGCAAAGCTATGACGCAGATGCCGTGTGCAGAACCTCGTTGCTAGAAGGCAAGAAGGCATTCGACCTGTTGATCAACGAAATCAAAATGGCGCGACCCGATGGTGCCACCCGCCTTCGTGAGACAGAAGCGCTCGCCACGCAGTGCGGTCACCGACTCTTGCCGCCGGCACCTGCAACACCGCGCGTCGCGCCCGCGCCCTGAGCTCAGGGCGACTCTGTGTGTTCGAGCGGTAAGGGCGCTTGCTTTGGGTCGATACTGCCTTCGCCTTTCATCACCCGCTTGAACTCTGCACGACTCACCGAGACATAGCGCTCATTGCCGCCGATCTGCACTTGCGGGCCTTCCTGTAACGCACGACCCGCATCATCGACACGAACGGTCATCGTGGCCTTTGAGCCCGAATGACAGATCGTCTTGATTTCTTGCAACTCATCGGCCCATGCCAACAAAGCGGCACTGCCTTCAAACAATTCACCTTGAAAGTCGGTGCGCAAGCCGTAGCACAGCACAGGAATATGCAATTGGTCGACCACTTCGCTCAATTGCCAGACTTGTGCCTTGGTCAGGAACTGCGCCTCATCCACCAACACACAATTCAAGGGCCCTTGTTGGCGGACGTCATCTTCCACCAGCCGATACATATCTGTCGTTTGGGTGAAGACCAGACCCGGCGAGCTCAGGCCGATACGTGAAGAAATCACGCCTTCGCCGGCGCGTACGTCCAGCTGCGGGGTCAAGATGTCCACGCGCATGCCGCGCTCGCGGTAGTTGTGCGCGGATTGCAGCAAGGTGGTGGTCTTGCCGGCGTTCATCGCCGAATAGTAGAAGTACAGCTTTGCCATGCACGGATTTTACCGTTAGACAAGACTTACCGTGCGCGACCGTTGCGGGGAGAATAGCCCCATGCACGGGATGAACTCGCCACAACAAGATGCCGTACGCCATACCGAGGGTCCGCTCTTGGTGCTGGCTGGCGCTGGCAGTGGCAAGACCCGCGTCATCATCGAGAAGATCGCGCAGATGGTGCAAAGCGGCCGCTATCCCGCGCATCGCATCGCAGCCATCACCTTCACCAACAAGGCCGCGCGTGAAATGCGCGAGCGCTTGGCCAAGCGCGTGCGTGGCGATGCTGCCGAAGGCGTGCGCATCTGCACCTTCCATGCGCTCGGCCTCAACATCGTGCAGATCGAGCACGCCAAGCTTGGACTGAAACGCGGCTTCTCAATCTTTGACCCTGATGACGTCATGGCGCAGTTCAAGGATTTGATGCCAGGTGCCGACAAGGACGCACTGTACGGCGCGATGAACCTTGTCTCGAAGGCGAAGAACGCCGCACTCTCACCTGAGAAAGCTGCGGAGTATGCCAAGAGCGTCCGCGAGAAAGAAGGTGCGCATTGGTACGCCCTCTACCAAGAACGTTTGCAAGCGTTTAACGCGGTCGATTTCGACGACTTGATTCGCCTGCCACTCGCCCTGCTGGAAAGTGACGCCGACGCACGCGCCGCTTGGCGCGAACGCATCGGCTACGTGTTGGTCGACGAATACCAAGACACCAACGATGCCCAATACCGCCTGCTGAAAGCACTCTCGGGCGAACAAGGTCAATTCACCTGCGTGGGGGATGACGACCAAAGTATTTATGCTTGGCGCGGTGCGAATCCTGAGAACATCGATACGCTTGCACGCGACTACCCTGCCTTGCGCATCATCAAGCTCGAACAGAATTACCGCTGCAGCAACCGCGTCTTGCGCACCGCCAATGCGCTGATTGCAAATAACCCACATACCCACCCCAAACAACTGTGGAGCGACGCCAAAGATGGCGAGCGCATCCGTGTATGGGAATGCAAGGACGAAGCACACGAAGCCGAAAAGGTGGCCGCTGAGATCCAATTCATCGCCAGCAAACACGGTGCGCCTTGGAGTGACTTCTGCGTGTTGTTCCGTGGCAATCACCAGTCACGGGCGATGGAAAAAGCAATGCAGATGCTGCGCATTCCCTATCACCTGAGTGGTGGCACTGCATTCCTCGAGCGCCAGGAGGTCAAAGACATTCTGTCGTGGGTGCGGGTGATGGTGAACCCCGATGACGACAGCGCGTTCTTGCGCGCCGTGCAGTCACCCGGTCGCGGCGTCGGCCAAACCACCTTGGCCAAGCTCTCCGAACTGGCACGCAATAAGCATGTCTCGATGGCGCATGCGATCGCCTCGCTATCCATCTTGCAACAGTTGCCGACGCGCGCAAGCAACGCGCTCGATCAGTTCAACGAAGCGGTGCATCACTTGCGTCAGTACGCAGCGCAGCATCCCCCGGACCAAGTGATTCGACACATCGCCGAACACAGCGGTTTGATTGCACAGCTTCGTAGCGAGTGCAAAAACGAACAGTTGTTTACGATTCGTAAAAGCAACGTCGAAGAACTTGCCAGCTGGTTTGAAGGCGGCAAGGGTCAGGGCATTGCCGATCTCGCCTCGCAGTTGGCGCTTCTGTCGCGCAACGACAAAGACGATGCCGGCAATCAGGTGCGCTTGATGTCGATGCATGCCGCGAAAGGTTTGGAATTCCGCTACGTGTTCATCATCGGCATGCAAGAAGGCGTGTTGCCGCACGAAGCGAGCCTTGAAGAAGGTCGCTTGGAAGAAGAGCGCCGTTTGTTGTATGTCGCAATTACGCGTGCCAAAGAACAACTGTGGATGTCGTATGCCAGTGGCGGTAAGAAGTGGGGTGAACGTGTGACGCGTTTGCCATCGCGCTTCTTTGAAGAATTGCCCAGCAGCGAACTGCATCGCGACGGTCTAGACCCTGAAGCCGACAAGGCCCGAAGCCAAGAACGCAGCGAGAATGCCTTGGCCAATATCCGCGCCTTGTTGGGCCGCTAACACACGTTCAATTCGTCACAGCGCGGCGTTAAACTCGAGACTTACAGTATTTCGAGTCATCTGCATGAAGGCCCAATCACTCACGCTCTGCAGCGCCACCCTGATCGCTTTGGTCAGTCTTTCCGCGTGCAAAACGACAGCAGCGCCACAAGCAGCTGCAGATACACCGACGCGCGTCAGCACGACCGTAGCAGCGCATGACAACCTCAATGCCGTCGTGTGGATGCAGCGCTCCGTCGAATATCGTGAAGTGACACGCACCGTCTACCGTTCTGCCACGCAGCAATTGGACGCCGCGCTGAAAGACACATCCCGCGATGCTTTGGTGCAGGGTGAACGCAAAAATTCGGCCAAGGGCCTGCCGCCCGCCATCGTGCTCGACGTTGATGAAACGGTACTCGACAATTCACCTTATCAAGCGCGTTTGATTCTTAACGGCAAGGACTACGAAGATGCGACTTGGGATGTTTGGGTCGAAGAAAGAAAGGCAAAGCCCGTTCCCGGCGCACTCGAATTCACGCAGGCCGCTGCGAAGAAAGGCATCACCGTCATTTATGTGTCCAATCGCGCGACCTATTTGAAAGATGCCACGCTCGCGAACTTGAAAGCACTCGGCTTCCCGGTCAAAGACGACTCCGTGTTTTTGGGTCTCGGCACGCAAGTGAAAGACTGCAAACAGGTCGGCTCGGAGAAGTTGTGTCGTCGCATGCAGGTTGCGCAAAGCTATCGCGTCCTGATGCAGTTCGGCGATCAACTGGGCGACTTCGTGCAAGTGAACCCGAACACGACCGAAGCGCGTGAAGCCCTCGCGACGCAGTACGACAGCTGGTTTGGCAGCCGCTGGTTCATGTTGCCAAACCCCAGCTACGGCAACTGGGAGCCAGCGCTTTTCAACAATGCATGGAAGCAGCCGGCCGAAGTGCGTCGCCAAATGAAGCGCGACGCATTGGATGTGCAAAACTAAGGCCTGATCCGCTTTTTGAGTCTGGCTCATGGGGAATTGGGGAATGCGCATGCATCGCGCTCATGTGTTTGTCGCTGTGGCCTTGTTGGGAACAACACTGGTCGCATGCAGCAAGCCCGCAGAAGATTCCGGCACGCATTCTCAGGTGAAGCACAGCTCGGCACCCTGCCGTGGTGCCGCCACACCTGAGCTCGCCGTTCAAAACATGATGCAAGCGCTACAAAGCAACGACCTTGCACGCATTCCGTGCTTGGCCACGACGCCGCTGATGGCCACGCGTTTGGAATTGGCATGGCGCGAAGGGCGTAGCCGTTGGCCGCTCACCGAATTGCCCTTGTCGAACAAGTTGGTGCCCGTGCTCGGCGCGCTCACAGAGGCCAATGCAGACAAGACACTGAAGGCACGCTTCGACAAATCACTTGCGGGTCAAACACCGGCACTGCACGACACTGCACGTGGCCTGGGTCTTTTTGCGGTGCGCTATTTGCAACGCGAGGGCGAATACACCACGGAAGAACGCGCGCACTATGCCGCCTTGATCGTCGCGCTCGGCGCATGGGCGGAGAAAGCCCCCTTGGGTGACAAGACAATTGGTCACAACAGCATCGATTTGCTGGTCGCCGCTGCACGCGAAAGCGGACTGCGTGATGAGAACGGTATTCGTGAAGCCGGTATGCGCGGCACCTTGCGCGCACTGTCGCCTCTGTTCGCGGCATCCAAAGATGCGCTGCGCAACTACGGTCTGTCACTGGACGACATCATCGGTAGCGTGACGGTCTCGCGCTCAGATGACGAATCCGATGCCGAACATGCGCGCGTCCACGTCACCTACCGCGTGGCCGGGCAATCTGTGTCGACGGACGTCAACGCGGAACGCCGCGATGGCCTCTGGTACACCAGCGGCTTGCTGGCCGCCGCCGAGAAGGCCATCAATGCGCCGCAAGTCAAAATTGACAAGCCGGTGCTGGTGGACCAAAACGGCACGCCAGTGCAAATTCCAGCCACGAAACCTTGACGGCCGTTCAATATTCAGCCTCCTGAACGAACGCGGGGCGAATAGCCCTTAAAATTCGCCCAATGCCTGACCAAACCCAATTCACTTTCGCGGGGACGGATCCGTCTCCGTCATCGAACCCTACGCCACCGCCTGCGCCTGACGACACGTCGTCGCGCGCGACCAAGCGTGGCGATCGCAAGCGTCCACTGTGGGCCAAGATTTTTGGCCGCATGCTCGCGCCTTGGGTTGAACTTAAGATCGAACCCGAAGAGCTAGGCAGTTTGTTGCCAGGCGACCGCCGCATTGTGTACGTGCTCGAAGACTACGGCATGTCGAATGCCTTGCTCCTCGAGCGCGCTGCACGCGAAGCGCGCCTGCCTTCGCCATTGGTGGCATTGCCGAATGATCCTGTCGGTCGCAAACGCGCGTATCTCGCACTGTCGCGCCGCAATATCGGTGGCACGCTGGAACGCGCGATGGAAATCGCCACTGGCAATGAGCATCCCAAGCACGGCAAGAACCGATCGGAATCATTGGCGCGTTTGATTGCTGCGCATCGCGCTGATCCAACCTTGGATGTCGTCTTGGTGCCCGTGTCGATCTACGTCGGCCGCGCACCTGAAAAACAAAAAGGCTGGTTCTCGGTGCTGTTCTCCGAAAACTGGCAATTGGTGGGACGCTTCCGTCGTTTCCTATCCATCTTGTTGAATGGTCGCGACACGCTGGTGCGTTTCTCACCGCCCATCGAATTGCGCACGATCGTCGATGAAGGTTTGCCCGAAGCACAAACCGTGCGCAAGTTGTCGCGCGTTCTGCGCACACACTTCAACCGCGTACGTGCCGCCGTCGTAGGCCCGGACTTGTCGACGCGCCGTTTGTTGATCGACAACGTGCTGGCAGCACCCGACGTTCGTAACGCCATCGAAGACCAAGCACGTCGCGACGGCACCAAGGTCGGCGACGCTTGGAAGAAAGCCCATGCCTTTGCATGGGAAATCGCGTCGGACTACTCACATACCGTGGTGCGTTCTGCCAGCTTGATTTTGCAACCCGTGTGGAGCCGCATCTATCGCGGCTTGCTCGTCCACCATTTGGAAAAGCTGAAATCCGCAGCACCCGGTAACGAAATTATTTATGTGCCCTGCCATCGCAGCCACATGGATTATTTGCTGCTGAGCTACTTGCTGTTCCGCGAAGGCATCGTGCCGCCGCACATCGCCGCAGGTATCAATTTGAACTTGCCTGTGGTCGGCACGATTCTGCGCAAAGGCGGCGCATTCTTTATTCGTCGCAGCTTCCGTGGCAATGCCTTGTATTCAGATGTGTTTAACGAGTACGTGGCGCAATTGGTGGCCGGTGGCTACCCCATCGAATACTTCATCGAAGGCGGCCGCTCGCGCACAGGCCGTTTGCTGCAACCGAAGGGCGGCATGATCTCGATGACCGTCCGTGCGTTCTTGCGCGCACCGGTGCGCCCCGTCATGTTCCAACCGGTGTATATCGGCTACGAAAAGTTGATGGAAGGCAACAGCTACAAAGACGAACTGTCCGGCAAATCGAAAGAGAAAGAATCCATCTTCGGTTTGATTTCCGGCATCCCCAAAGTCTTGCGCAGCAACTACGGTCAAGTGGTGGTGAACTTCGGTGAGCCGATCATGTTGAATGACATCTTGGCCGAGCATGCCAAAGATTGGGATGGCCAACCCGTTGCGGAAAGCGATCGCCCCGATTGGTTGAGCGACACGATTGCCGCACTGTCGAACCAGGTGATGGTGAACATCAACCGTGCCGCAGACGTCAATCCGATCAACTTGCTGGCACTGGCGTTGTTGTCGACACCGAAGAACTCGATGAGTGAGACCGACCTCATCGATCAGATCCGTTTGTCACAGCGCTTGTTGCAAGAACTGCCGTATTCAGACCGCATCACCGTCACCCCGCATACGCCGGAACAGATCATTGCGCACGGTGAAGAGATCAATGTGATCACCCGCGTGAAGCATCCGCTGGGCGACGTCTTGCGCATCGAAGATGCGGATAAGGCCATCCAGCTCACGTATTTCCGCAACAACGTCTTGCACTTGTTCACGACGGTGGCTTGGATTGCCAGTTGCTTCCACCACAACCGCCGCTTGGCGCGTGCGACTGCGGTGCGATTGGGCAAAACGATGTATCCCTTCCTGCAGCAAGAATTGTTCTTGCCGTGGACAGACGAACAGTTCGGCGAGCGTCTCGAGCGCTTCTTGGATGTGTTTATTCGCGAAGGCTTGTTGGAACAAGGCGAATCGGAATCCGGGCCGGTCTTGTATCGCGGCGTGGGTGAGTCCGATGAAGTCTTCCGTTTGCGCGCGCTGGGGCATCCGCTGCAGCAAGCGTTCGAACGCTACTACATCGCGATTTCAATTTTGGCCAAGAACGGCCCTGGCACCTTGACGGCGGCGCAGCTAGAAAGCCTCTGTCACTTGGCCGCGCAACGCTTGTCTTTGCTCTACTCGCCGGCCGCACCGGAGTTTTTCGACAAGTCTCTGTTCCGCGGCTTCATCCAGAAACTGCGCGAAATGCGTTTGGTCTGGCCGGATGATCAAAGCCGTCTGCTGTTCGACGACCGACTCAAGGGCTGGGCAAAGGATTCCAAGGTCATCTTGGGCCGTGAAATGCGCCACGCTTTGGAAAAGGTCAGCCCGGAAAACGTCCCGAGCTAAAGACGTCGAAGTGTGTCTATGACGCCGGCTACGTCAGGCCGGCTGATCCGGAATCATCGCGGATTCCAAAATGGCGATGCAGTCCTTGAGATGCAGTTTCCGCTTCTTTAAGCGCTTCAAGGACATCTCGTCTGAGCGAATGTCCTCTTGGAGTCTTTGGATGGCGACGTCCAAGTCACGGTGTTGCAGGCGCAGTTGCGCCAGCCGATAGGCAACTTCCTCAGGCGGCAACTCACTCATCTCGGGCCCCTTCCGTTGAATGCTCGTTACACACGTAAAATATACCCAATGAGCCGCATACCTCTTCACCTCCTTGATGCACCGCGACCGGTTGCTCAAAAAGCCGATAAACGCGAGATCGACAAGGTCGCCAAACGCTTGCGCCACCAAGTGGGCCGCGCGATTGCCGACTTCGGGATGATCGAAGAAGGCGACAAGGTGATGGTCTGCCTGTCTGGCGGAAAAGACAGCTACACCCTGCTCGACATCCTGCTTCAGCTGCAGAAAAAGGCGCCGGTGCGTTTCTCGATCACGGCCGTGAACCTTGACCAAAAGCAACCCGGTTTCCCCGAGCACGTCTTGCCTGAGTACCTCCGTTCGATCGGCGTGGACTTCCACATCATCGAACAAGACACCTATTCGGTTGTCAGCCGCGTGATTCCAGAGGGCAAGACCATGTGCTCGCTGTGTTCGCGTTTGCGTCGTGGCTCGCTGTACAGCTATGCCGAGCAACATGGTTTTACCAAGATCGCACTGGGTCACCACCGCGATGACATGGTCAACACCTTCTTCTTGAATATGTTCTTCCATGCCAAGCTGTCTGGCATGCCGCCGAAGCTCCTGAGCGACGACGGTAAACATGTTGTGATTCGTCCACTCGCCTATGTGCGTGAAAGCGATATCGAACTGCACGCCGAAGCCAAAGGCTTCCCAATCATTCCTTGCAACTTGTGCGGCTCGCAAGAAAATCTGCAACGCGTGCAAGTGAAGAAAATGCTGCAAGAATGGGAACGCACCACCCCTGGCCGCGTCGAGACGATGGCGCGCGCACTGGGCGATATCCGGCCTTCGCAATTGGCCGACCCTACTCTTTTTGATTTCGCAGGTTTGGGACGTGCGCAATCGGGTGACCTCCCCGATGCACATGCCTGGCTTGCCAGTGAAGGCTCCCCCGAATGATTTTTCGCAACATCACGCTGTTTAGTTTTCCCACCACCCTTAAATTCGACGCATTCGACGACGCACTCCAAGAAGCCGCACTCAAACCTGTCGGGCCGCAAGACATCGCCTCGCAGGGCTTTGTTGCGCCGTTCGGTGTTGCTGCGGATGAAGCCGATCGCTTGTCACACCGAATCGACGACGCCATTTGGATCACCGCCGGTAGCGAAGAACGACTACTGCCCGCTGCGGTGGTGAATGATCAACTGCAAAAGAAGCTCGCCGAGTTTGAAGCCGCGCAAGGCCGTCGACCGGGCGGCAAGCTACGCACGCAAATGAAGCACGACTTGATCAATGAACTGCTGCCGCGTGCCTTTATCCGCCCGTCGCGCGTCGACGCCTTGATTGACCTCAAGCTTGGCGTGATTGCTGTCGATACGACCTCACGCAAAGTCGCAGAAAGCGTTGTGTCCTTGGTGCGCAAAGCCCTGGGCAGTTTTCCCGCCTTGCCGATTGCGGGTGAAAACGCACCGCGTGGTGTGCTGACCGCATGGATCGCGGGCGAATCATTGCCCGAAGGTCTGGGCTTAGGCGACGAAGCCGAATTGCGCGATCCTGCCGACCAAGGTGCGATTGTCAAAGTGCAACGCATGGAACTTGAAGGCGAAGAGATCGAAACGCATCTCTCCACCGGCAAACAAGTGGCGCGCTTGGCATTGACCTTGGACGATCACATGCGTTTTGTCTTGGGCGATGATTTGATCGTGCGCAAGTTCAAGCTTTTGGAAGGCGCAGTCAACGCACTCGAAAGTACAGAACGTGATGACGTGCGCGCCGAGCTCGAAGCGCGCTTTGCGTTGATGTCCGGTGAGTTCCGCCGCTTCTATGCGGTGATGCAAAAAGCCTTCAGCCTGCACACGGACGCCAAAGGTAGCTGATGCTACGCCGCTTCCGCCGCGTCGAGGCCGAGAAGGTGCAACGCACCGAGGCCACTTTCGCGCTGGCGGATGGCAGCGAAATCTTGATTCGCATGACGCCACACCCACGTGCGCGTCGATTGCGTATCAGCGTGGGTGACGAAGGCGTGCGCGTCACAATCCCGCCACGTGTCAGTGACCGCACGGTCGATCGGTTCATTGAATCGCACTTGGATTGGATCGCTGCACAACTGGAACGCTTCGCAGAAACACCGGCGCTCACCGTGCAGCCGTTTGCATCGACGCAATTGCCCTTGCGCGGCGAGTGGCTCGATGTCGAATGGCACGCGGGCAAGACTGACAAGGTGTGGCGAGACTTTGCGGTCATCCATGTGCAAGTGCGTGAGGCCACGCGCGACGACGCAGCGTCGGCGACGCTTAAGCGCGCACTCCGTGATTTTTACTTGAACGAGGCACGCGCCGATATCGCGCGTTGGTTGCCGGCTTTGGCCGACGCTGTTGGGCATGCCCCGGTGCGCATTGGATTCAAACGCATGCGAACGCAGTGGGGCTCAATGAGCAGCACGGGCGTGATGGCACTTGAGCTGTCACTGGTGCTCGGGCGCGCCAGCGCCTTTCGCTATGTGCTGGTGCATGAACTCTGCCACATGGTCCACCACGACCATTCCCCGGCTTATTGGCGCGAAGTCGAACGGCACTTCCCCGACTGGAAGGAAGAACGTGACTACCTCCACACATTCGGTCGCGGAATGAAATCCAGCCTGAAGGCGATCATTTCCTAACTTCAAGCCCTATGCACACGGCGGTGATACCCTGCGCCGATGTTTACCGGTCTAGACCATTTGCTGCGCCGGCATTCTGCCGTCCCATACTTGGCGATCTTCGCGACGCTTGTGGTCATTACGCTCGTGGACTACTTCACGGGCACCGAATTCTCTAGCTTCACTTTGTACCTCGTGCCGATTGGCATTGCCTGCTGGTACAAAACGCGTCATCTCTCGGTGGTTGTGGTTTTGCTCTCAACCCTATGTTGGCTGATGTGTGAGCAATTGTCGGGTCGTGAATATACGAGCTTGCTCGCACCCTATTGGAATGCATTGCTGCGCTTGGCGACCTTCGCGATTGTCGCGAACTTGATCATCACCGTGCGGAGATCTATGTCTGCGCTCTCCGCCATTGCGATGCGCGATGGCCTGACACAACTGAATAACGCGCGCGCGTTTCGCAGTAAGTACGATGTCGTGCGCGCGCTCGCCGTGCGACGTCAATGCCCGCTGTCGATTGCGGTCATCGATTTGGATGGCTTCAAGCATGTGAACGATTCCAAAGGCCACGCCGTCGGCGACGACGTGCTGCGCGCGTTTGCGCACGTGCTCGGCGATGCGTCTCGCACTGCGGATGTCGTGGCGCGTATGGGCGGCGATGAATTCATGGTGGTGTTGGTAGACGCAGGTGACGCAGCGGCGCGTGCCTATGACGCGCGCGTGCGCAAGGCGTTTGACGCCAGCGGACTCGCGCAGACCCACGGCATCGGGTTCAGCATGGGCGTCTTGACCTTTGACGCGCCTCCTGCGGAAGTCTCCAAGGCAATCGGCGCCGCCGACGCGTTGATGTACAAAGCAAAATACGACGGCAAAGCGCGGACGACGTTCCGTCATGTCTCGGCAAATGAAGTGTTCTGAGATATCGAGGACGCAATGACCACAGCCGCCGGCCTCGACATCGACATACGTCCGCTGACACGCCAGGACAGTGCCGCGTTCGAACGCGCCAAACAAAACGTACCGGCCGACAATCCCACGTTCTTCCAGTGGTGGGTGCCTGGCATGCATCTCGACGATTACTTGACGCGCTTGGCGCAACGCGAAGCAGGCATAGATTTGCAGGCATACGAAGTGCCTTCGACGCTTCTGTTCGCATTTTTCGGCCCTGAACTGATTGGCCGCTACAGCTTGCGCCACCGTTTGACGCCCGAGCTTGAAGCCTATGCAGGCCACGTCGGCTATGGCGTCTTGCCCGCGTTTCGACGCAAGGGCGTCGCCTCCCGTCTGCTCAAGCACGCGGTCGCGCGCGCATCGCGGTTGCACGCTATCGAAAACCTCATCGTCACCTGCGACGTCGGCAATATCGCCTCACAAGGGGTGATCGAAAAATGCGGCGGGCAGTATCTCGACACCTATGCGGGTCCTTTGTCTTTGCACGCCAAGCGTCGTTATCGCATGCCGCGCTGAGCACTGCTTTCCAACAGACAAAAAAATGCCCGCATTTGGCGGGCATTTTTTCAAAGCGTGTTGCTGTGGATCAGAACGAGTAGCTACCGCCCACGCTGAACACATCGGCGTGACCAGAAAACTGACCGCGCAGACCGGTGTAACGGCCTTCAGCTGCGTTCGGTGCCAAGTTGACCGGGGTCTTCTTCACGTTGACGCGCATATAAGCAAAATCGATGCTGATATTTTGCGAGACGTTCCAAGAACCGCCGGCGGTGAAGATGTTGCGGTTGTTGTCGGGCAGACGCGGGGTGCGATCTGCGTCGTTGGTCGGCGTTTCGTCGTAACCAACACCGGCGCGCAACGTGAAGGCGTCATTCAATTTGAAATCGGCGCCGATACCGTAGTACCAGGAGTCTTTCCAGTTGAACTGTTCAACGCTGGTGGCTTGGTAACGGTTTGCGAAACCAACGGTCACGTTTTGCAGCGATTCCCAACCGGTACGTTGCAATTCACCGTACAAGGTCATGCGGTCATTGATGCCCCATGCAACGCTGACGGTATCAACGGCCGGCGTGGTGAGTTCGGAGTAGCCTTCACCGTCTTGGAAGCCATAGCCCAATGCGCCCAATTGCGCTGCTTGCGCGGCGTAGGTGGCACGGGTTGCAGGCGGCAATGAGGTATTGGCAGCTGCGGCAGCGGCATTTGCCGACAAGGTTTGCAGGCCCGGCTGACGTGCCGTGAATGCGTTCGGCATGGTGAAGTCAGCGGTGCCGGTGAACTTGTGCTTGATTTCGGTGCGATGCGAATAACCGATCGTCAACTTGTCGGTCGGACGCAGCATGATGCCGGCGACGAAACCAACGGCGTTGTCTTTGCCCGTGATGGTGAAGTTGCCATCGCCCACCGGTGCGTTCAACGGTGCCGGCAAGCCACTGATGATCAAGTTCATCGGGATGTTACGGCCAAGTTCAACTTCAGCACGTTGGAAGATCACGCCTGCACCGACCGACACTTTGTCGGAGAATTCGACGCCGACCGACAAGGTCAAGTCAACGGTCTTCACGTCGGAGATGGTGGCGTTGTAACGACCCATCCAGCCGTTTTCGTATTCGGTCTTCAAACCGAACGGCGCGGTGACAGATGCACCGATGCGCACATTTTCAAGGCTGCCCTTCAACGGCACGATCAACGACATGGCCGGCACTGCGGTCAGTTCGCCCGGGTCGCCACCATTGCCACCACCAACCGACACTTCGGTGGTCGCGGTCGGCTTGAAGTAGCCCGTACCGGTGAACGTTGCATCAAGGTCGATACCGGCAACGTCGAGTTGGAGGTTGGTCGATTTGAAGTGGGTCATCGCAGCCGGATTGTTCAGAACAGACGAACCATCCTTGGCAACGGCGGTGCCCGTCAGCGCGCGGCCAACGTTCTTCGTGCTGTTTTCACGGATCTGAAAGCCGGAAGCGGCAGCGTTGCCAGCAACCAAGGCGCCGACAACGGCGACGGCAATCATCGAAAAACGGGTATTGCGGGTGGTGTGTTTCATTTAATACCTTCTCCAGGATGGAACCAAATTCAGGTGGACTGCGTGGGTCTTCTCAGTACCACGCGGTAGCGTATCCGACTATAACCACCTTTTAACCTTTTGGTAACAAGGCTTTTTCCTGTTGCTAAAGTGGTCACACGAATTCGGGACGCCCTGATGTTTATTTCCGTACCCCGCCGCCAGAAACCGACTGTTCGCTGGGCATCGCCTTTGTTGGCGATCTTGCTCGCAGCCGCATTCTTATGGGTTTGGATGCGTCCTGCGGCCGAATCCCATGCCTTGCTCTCGCGGTGGGGCACACTGCCTTCCGACGTGTTTGCGGCCATCTCTTTGGGCCCAAGAGCCATCGCCGATGCTGCACTGCACCTATTGACTGCGCTGTTTCTGCACGCAGATTGGGCGCACCTGCTCGGAAACCTGATCTTTTTGCTGATTTTCGGGCTGCCAGCCGAGCGCCTGATCGGTAGCCGACGCTTGTTGGTGTTGTTTTTGCTCGGGGGCGCTGTGGCCAATTATTTTGCCGCGCTCACTTTGGGCCCCTCTATTCGACCCTTGGTCGGGTCGAGTGGCGCAGTTGCCGCCATGATGGGCGCGTACTTGGCCTTGTTCCCGAATGCGCGCTTAGGCGTCGTGGTGCCCTTGGGTGCCTATATGCAATTCATTCGCGCACCGGCGTATGTGCTGATCGGTGCTTGGGCGATCTTGCAAGTGGTCTTTGCCTATATCGGCCCGGCATTTGGTGAGGTCGCGTGGGTGGCCCACGCGGCAGGTCTCATCTTCGGCATTCTGTTTGCTTGGGCACAACGCAATGCCATCGGCAAACGCCTGCGGCGACGCGCGGGCTACTGATTACTTCGCTTTTGGTTTTGCAACCGGTGTGGTCACACCGGCCATGCGTTTCAGTTCCGACAAGGCTGCGGTCACAGGCATCTCACCGGTCAATACTTCGCCACCTGTTTCGCCGGCCATTTCGTTTTCACCGCGTAGATGACCGAGCAGCGAGGCTTCGTTGTACGTGACATTGCGCGTCTTTCCGTCGGACTTGATCAATACATCCGGCACGATGCCTACGCCTTGGATCGAACGGTTCTTCGGCGTGTAGTAGCGCGCGGTGGTCAACTTAACTGCATCACCGTTATCCAAAGGCAACACGCTTTGCACTGAACCCTTGCCGAAAGTCAGACTCCCGACGACGCGTGCACGACCTGAGTCTTGCAGCGCACCTGCCAACACTTCGGATGCGCTGGCAGAGCCCACGTCGACCAACACAACCACTGGCGCGCCATTCAATACATCACCCGCATGTGCGGTATAGACGGTGTCACCACTCTTTGCGCGACCGCGTGTGCTGACGATCGTGCCGGCATTCATCAGGTCATCGCTCATCTCAACGGCGGCATTCAACAGACCGCCGGGATTGCTGCGTAGATCGATCACGAGCCCACGAAGTTGCCCGCCATTGCTCGTCTTGAGGGAAGCGATTGCATCATCGAATTCCTTGGCGGTTGTGGCTTGAAAGCCCGACACGCGCACCAAGCCGAAGCCCGGCTCAAGCATCCGTTTCGCAACACTCGGCACGATGATCTTTTCGCGCATGACGGAAACGTCAAACGGCTTTTCTTTGCCGCGACGAATGGTGAGCTTGACCGCAGTCCCGGCCTTGCCGCGCAGTGCGCGATTGCCGTTATCTGAACTGATCGGTTTGCCGTCGACCGCAATAATCAAATCACCCGATTTGAGTCCTGCCCGTGCTGCCGGGCCGCCTTCCATCGGCGAGATGATCTTCAACATCTGACCGGGTTGTTGTTGCACTTCCACACCGAGCCCTTCGTACTGACCTTCAGTGCTGGTATCGAAGCGCTCTGCGTCATCGCGATCGAAGTACACGCTGTGCGGATCGAGATCGAACATGAGTCCGCGCACTGCCGAGTGCATCAACTGTGTGTCGGTCTTCGGTTCGACATAGGCTTCGCGAATCGCGTTGTAGATCATCACGAAGTGACGAATCTCTTCCAAGGGCACGGCCTTGCTGTCGGTGGATTCCTTTTCTGCGGGCGCTTCGACTTCGTTGGTATCAGGCGCCGCGGCAGGCGCTTGCTGCGCCCATACACTGCACGGTGCCAACGAAATCAAACCGGCCAACACAACAGCAAGACGCATACGAACTCCGTGAATGAGTGTTCCGGAACAGACTAGCGTTTCTGCAACCACACGGCAGGATTGACCGGCTGTCCGTTCCGGCGCAATTCAAAATAAAGTGCAGGCTGATTGGCGCCGCCCGAGTTGCCGACGGTTGAAACCGCATCGCCCTTGTTCACGACCGCGCCCACATCCTTCAGCAAGGCTTCGTTGTGCGCGTACAAACTCATATAGCCATTGCCATGGTCGATGATTGAAATCAGACCGTAGCCGTTCATCCACTCGGCGAAAACGACCTTGCCGTCAGCGACGGCATGCACCGCTGTACCTGCGGGCGCTGCAATCAACAAGCCGTTGTTATCACCGCCATACGCTTCCAAAAGTGAACCTGACACCGGCCAACCGAGGCCGCCGACTTTCATGATGGCGGCGCGCGGCGCAACGGCGACTTCCACAGCCTTAGGCTTCGGCGGCGGTGGCGCGCCGCGTTTGGCTGCCTCGCGGGCGCGCGCTTCATAGGCTTTCTCGCGTTTGGCGGCTTCGGCCGCTGCGACGCGACGTGCTTCTTCTGCCGCCGCTTTCTTGCGCGCAGCTTCGCGCGCTGCGGCCGCGCGCAGATTGGCAAGTAGTCGTTCCAGCGACTTCGCGTCTTTACCAAGGGCCTTCTCGCGCACCTCTTTGGCTTGGAACTGCGTGTTGAGTTGTGCGACCAGGGCATCGCGCGCGATGCGCTCACGTTGCAAGTCGCTCAAGTTTCGCTTTTGCAACGCTTGCGTGTTGACCAAAGCGACTTGTTTTTGTTCGATCGCTTGGCGCACGGCGACCAGCTCACGCAGGTCTGAATTGATCGCTTGGATCTTGGCATTGCGATCGCGCTGCAGAATTTGATACTGCACCAAGACGCGCTGACCTTCGGTGACGCGGTCTTGCGACAGCAATACTTTCAAGGGCGCATCGCTACCTGTCATATACGCGCCCTTGACCAACTTCGCCAAGTTCACTTTTTGCGACGCCAAGGATTTCTCGAGCACGTCTTGACGGGCTTGCAGTTCGTCGATGTTCTTGGTTTCGCGCGCCAACGCGTCTTGCGTCCCTGCGAGTTGCCGGGCACTTGAGTTGACCTTCTCATCGGCCTCTTTCAATTTGACCGTGGCATCTTCGCGCTTGTTGTCGATGACCGCCTTTTCTTTCTTGACGGTCTTGATTTCACCGCGCAACGCGCGCAACTTCTTTTCGGCTTCTTTTTGGCTCTGCTGTGCAGTGGCCGCACCTGTCAGCGTGAGCAGTGCCGCAATGAAGAGCGCAGCGTTTCGCATTACGGGACCAACAAGGATTGGCCGCTCATTTCAGCGGGCTTATCGACACCCAGCAGATCGAGCATCGTCGGCGCGACATCGCGCAATGCACCACCGCTGCGCAGGTTGACGGCGCGCGTGCCCACGTAGATCAACGGCACGGGTCCGATGGTGTGCGAGGTATGGGGCTGTCCTGTGATCGGATCACGCATCAATTCAAGATTGCCGTGATCCGCTGTGATCAGCAATGCACCACCGACAGATTGCACAGCCTCTGACACGGCACCAATTGCGACATCAACGGCTTCTGCCGCCCGGATGGCCGCTTCAAGAATGCCGGTGTGGCCGACCATATCGGGATTCGCAATATTGCAAATGATGACGTCGTACGATTGCTTTTGAATTGCATCCACCAACTGCGCTGTCAGCTCCGGGCAGCTCATTTCAGGCTGCAGATCATAGGTGGCCACTTTCGGGCTTGGGATCAGCGCGCGTGCTTCGCCTTCATACAAGGCTTCACGACCCCCGCTGAAGAAGAACGTGACGTGCGCGTACTTCTCGGTTTCTGCAATGCGTAACTGGCTCAAGTGATTGTGGGCAAGCACTTCACCCAAGGTGTTGTTTAGGTTCTCTGCGCCATAAGCCACAGTCGCCGGCAGGTTGGCATCGAACTCGGTCAAGCACACAAAATCGGCCAGTGCGGGTCGACGTGCGATGAAGCCGTCGAAACCGGGTTCCACAAATGCCGCGGTCAATTGACGCGCACGGTCGGCACGGAAATTCATGAAGACCACCACGTCGCCATCTTGCATCGGCGTTGCACCGGCAATCACGGTGGGTTTGACGAACTCGTCGTTCTCGTCACGCGCATAGGCTTCTTCCAACGCAACAACGCCATTTGGTGCCGCGTAGTCGGCGCGCGCTTCGACCATGGCATTCCATGCGTCTTGCACGCGGTCCCAACGCTTGTCACGGTCCATCGCAAAGTAACGACCCGATACAGACGCAATATGTGCATTGCCCAATCGCGCACAAACGGTTTGAAGTGCACGCAAGCTCGGTTCTGCGGAGCGCGGCGGCATATCACGACCATCCAAGAAGGCATGCACTGCAACACGCTGCACGCCTTGTCGCTTCGCGAGCTCAAGCATCGCGAAGATATGCGCTTCATGGCTGTGCACGCCACCCGGCGAGAGCAAGCCCATGACGTGCAAGGTACGTGTGTTTTCGCGCGCAAGCTCGCACGCGTGCAGCAAAGCTGCGTTGGTGAAAAATTCACCATCGGCGATGGCGGCATCAACACGCGTGAGATCTTGATAGACGACGCGTCCCGCGCCGAGATTCATGTGGCCGACTTCTGAATTGCCCATTTGCCCATCCGGCAGGCCCACGTGCATGCCTTCCGTGTGGATCAATGTGTGCGGGCGCGACTGCCACAACGCACGCCAGTTCGGCGTGTCGGCCAATGCCAAAGCGTTGTCGGTAGGGTCTTCGCGATAGCCCCAGCCATCCAAAATCAACAAAACCACGGGACTCGGACGAGTTGAACTGCTGCCTGAATGCACGACCAAAGACCTATGACGAATGACCCGTGCCATTGTAGCGAAGGCGTCGCAACATACTTTCAACCCCTCGTTGGACGCCCAACATGTCGAAATTCTCGAAACTCTCCGTCGGTCTCTCCGTGTTGCTTCTGGCCGGCACAGGGACCGCCTTCGCACAGCAAGACGTCAGCAAAGTGAACGGTTCGATCAATGTCGGCACCGGCGAAGCGCGCGCAGACGTCAGCACCGTCAACGGCAGCATCACCCTGGGTGACAAATCCAAGGCCGCCGACATTTCTACCGTCAATGGAGACATTGAAACCGGCAGCAATGTCTCTTCAAAAGACATCAGCACGGTGAACGGCTCGATCAAACTCGGCGGCGCCGCACGCGTCAGCAGCGATGTCACCACGGTCAACGGTTCCATCTTCATTGCTGATCACAGCGTTGTGTCCGGTGACGTGGCCACCGTCAACGGCGGCATCGGCTTGGTGCGCACCGAAGTGGACGGCGACGTCGCCACCGTGAATGGTGACGTGACGGTCGGCATTGGCTCGCATGTGAAAGGCAAGCTCATCGTGAAAAAGCCGACTAACAACAGCGTTCTGCCGATTTCGATTGGCCCGAACCGCATCCCGCGCATCATCGTCGGACCGAATGCCGTGATTGAAGGCGAGCTGCGCTTTGAGCGCGAAGTGAAGTTGTATGTGCACAGCAGCGCCAAAGTCGGCAACATCGTCGGCGCCAAGGCCATCAGCTTCAGCACCCCGTCTGCCCCCGCAAACTGATCGCCTACGCGCGGCATAAGCCGCGCTAGTATGGGCGGACTCCTTAGGAATCCGCCCATGAAAATCGCTTATCTCTGCATTCTGATCGCGCTGTTCCTGCCCTACGTTTGGGTCATGATCGCCAAGGCCTCCGGTCAGCGCTACGACAACCGCGACCCACGAGGTTGGCTCAGCAAACAAACGGATGCCAAAGCGCATCGTGCAAACGCCGCACAACTCAATGCCTTCGAAGCCTTACCCGGCTTCATTGCCGGCGTGCTGATGGCGCAGCTAGCGCAAGTGGATCCCATGCACATCACCTTGGCTTCCGTGGCCTTTATCGTGTTTCGTGTGTTGCACGGCGTCTTTTACATCAGCAACAAACACCAGTTGCGCAGCTTGATGTGGCTGGGTGGGTTTGTCTGTGTGGTGTTCTTGGTGGTTCGCGCGATCACGATGATCATGTGAACCCAGCGCAATTTAGATCGCCGGGCGCGTTATTCGCCCGGCGATTTTTGTTTACAGCGCAATAAGCTTCACGCGCGCAAAGTTGCGCTTGCCGACGGCCAACATGCCTTCGAAACCCGGCGCAAACAGTTGACTCCCATCTTCGAACACTTCGCCGTTGACGCGCACCGCGCGTTCTTTGAGCTTGCGGTTGGCTTCGGCGTTGCTCGGCGTGATGCCTGCGGCGGTTAACAAGCCTGCGATACGCAGGCCTTCGGCAGGGACTGCAATTTCTTGCAAAGGAATGTTGTCCAGACTGCCTTCGCCACGTACCGCGGCTTGCCACCCGTCGACAGCACGTTCGGCTTCTTCTGCAGAATGGAAGCGCGTCGCCAGTTCGCGCGCCAAACGCAATTTCAGATCGCGCGGATTCAATTGACCTGATTCGATCTCACCACGCAACCTGCGTGCATCTTCAATTGAGATGTCGAAGCTCAGCAAGTTGATCCATTTCCACATCAGATCGTCACCGATCTTCATGGTCTTGGTGACGATGTCGATGGCAGGCTCGTCAATGCCGATGTAGTTGCCCAGTGACTTCGACATCTTATTGACGCCGTCCAAGCCCTCGAGCAATGGCATGGTCAAAACAATTTGCGGCTTTTGGCCATGTGCTTCTTGCAGGCCACGACCCATCAGCAAGTTGAACTTTTGATCGGTGCCGCCGAGTTCGACGTCGCATTCCAGAGCCACTGAATCGTAGCCCTGCACCAGCGGGTACAAGAATTCGTGGATGGCAATGGGTTGTTGCCCGGCAAAGCGCTTGGAGAAATCGTCGCGTTCCAACATGCGCGCCACGGTGTGCTGCGACGCCAACTTGATCATGTCGGCTGACGACATCTTGTCGAACCACTCGCTGTTGAAGCGCACTTCGGTGCGTTCGCGATCGAGCACTTTGAAGACTTGTTTGGCATAGGTCTCGGCATTCGCCAACACGTCTTCGCGGGTGAGCGGTTTGCGTGTGACGTTCTTGCCGGTGGGGTCGCCGATCATGCCGGTGAAATCACCGATCAAGAAGATGACTTGATGGCCCAGGTCTTGGAACTGACGCATCTTGTTTAGCAACACGGTGTGGCCGAGGTGCAAATCGGGCGCGGTGGGGTCGAAGCCGGCCTTGATGCGGAGCGGACGCCCTTCTTTCAGGCGCACTTCCAACTCGTCGCGTTTCAGCACTTCATCGGCGCCGCGGCCGATGATCTCCATGGCAGATTCAGCTGTCACTCTATTTCCTGAATACGTTGTGGTTCTGGGGATGCAGACCCGTTGGGCCCAAAATTTGAGAAAAACACGAAAACCCATTCAGAATCATGGAGTTGACGCATCTCGTTCAGCTCCCTATGTTAGCCCGTCATAAGGCCTTCACGCGATGCTGACACTCCTGAATGAAGAACGTTCATCAAGACACTGCGCGCCAAACCCGACTTCGCGCCCTTCGTGAAGTTGCTCTCACACGTTTTGTAGCCTCCAAATTGCCTGAAGGCCGTTGGAGCCGTCGCCAATGGGCGCAGGCCAGCGTACTGGCCTCCATCGCATTGCTGGCCGCCGCCTTGGTGCCCGGCATGGAGCAGGCCGTCGGCCCCGCGGGCAGCCAACTGAAATCTTCCGCACTCTCTTTAAGTATTCCGCTCGCATTGCCGAGCGCGGATGAAGAGGCCAACCGCCCCGACGCAGGCCAGTGGCAACGCGTCAATTTGCGCAAGGGCGAAACCCTCTCTGCCCTGCTGTCTTCTTTGGGATTCACCAAGAACGACGTGCAAGCGTTCACCCGTCATCCGGAAACGCGCAAAGAATTGTCGAAGTTGTCATCGGGCACCGAGATTTCAGTGATGGCGAATGGCGCCAATGCACTGCAAGCCGTGCGCTTCCCACGTAGCGAAGGCGAAGTGGAATTGGTGCGCAAAGGCGAAGGCTTCGTGGTCAAGACCTTGGAAGCCAAAGAAGAAACACGCACCGTGGTGTTGTCGGGCACGGTGGGTCGCGACTTGATGTCCTCTGCACGTAAGGCCGGTCTGACGCGCCAGAACATCGCAGAGATGACGGATGACATCTTCAAGTACGACATCGACTTTGATTCCGATCTGAACGCCAAAGACCGCTTCAGTGTGGTGGTGGATCAGACTTGGAAGAATGGCCAGCTGGTTGAAACAAGCCCCGTGTTGGCGGCCTCGTTCACCGTTGGTCACGAATTGCATACCGGCTTCCGTCACGTGCGTGGCGGCAAGGCTGAGTACTTCAGCGCGGAAGGTCGCGCTTTGAAGCGCCCGTTTATTCGGATGCCGATTCCTTATGCGCGTTTGAGCTCGGGCTTTGGCGGACGTCGTCACCCGATCTTGGGCATCACGCGTATGCATAAGGGTGTGGACTACGCAGCCTCAACAGGCACGCCGATCATGGCGGCTGGCGACGCGCGCGTTAAGTTTGTGGGACGTGGGCGTGGCTACGGCAACGTGGTGGAGCTTGACCACGGCAGCGGACAAACGACCTTCTATGCGCATATGTCGCGCTTTGCAAAAATCCGCGTGGGCCAACGTATCAGCCAAGGCACGGTGATTGGCTATGTGGGTAGCACGGGCTTATCGACGGGCCCGCATTTGCATTACGAATTCCGCGTCAATGGCGTGTATCGCAATCCTTTGAAAGTCACGATGGCACCGCCGGCACCGTTGTCCGGCAGCGACCTCGTCGCCTTCCGTTCTGAAACCCGCCGTGCGATGGATAAGATCCGCACGGTCGAGAAGATCATTTACCCGGGTTCGGCTAAAGTGGTGGTAGCAAGCACTACCGCTGCAAAACAGCCCAGCAAGGGATAACACATGACTCAGGCTGAAGGCCTGTACATCGGACTGATTTCCGGAACGAGCGCCGACGGCATTGACGCGGCGCTCGTGCGTTTTGGGGCCGACGAATCTGTTTCGATGGTGGCGTCACATGCGCACCCATGGCCCGAGGCCCTGCGTACCCGATTGATTGCCCTTGGACAAGGCGGCCCGCTGAACTCCCTCGAGGAGTACGGCACCTTGGATATACAGGTGGGTGAGCAGTTTGCGGACGCCGCACTGACCTTGCTGCGTGGTGCGAATGTCGATATCAAAGATGTGCGTGCGATTGGTTCGCACGGGCAGACCATTCGGCACCGGCCTTATGGCGCGGCGGGGGATGGGAAGTTTCCTTTTACCCTGCAGATTGGCGATGGCAATTTGGTTGCCGAACGGACTGGCATTACGACGGTGAGTGATTTCAGGCGGCGCGATGTGGCTGCGGGCGGGCATGGTGCGCCGTTGCTGCCCGCTTTGCACCAGGCCTTGCTGCATTCGGCAACCGAGAATCGTGTGGTTTTGAACTTGGGCGGTATTGCGAATATCACTTTGCTGCCGGCAAAAGGTGAGGTGCGTGGATTTGATACCGGGCCTGCGAACGCGTTGATGGATGCGTGGTGTTCTCAGCACACTGGTGTGGCATTTGATGCAGGCGGAAAGTGGGGCGCTACCGGCGAGATCAATGAAGCGTTGCTGGCACGCCTTTTGTCTGATCCTTGGTTTAAGGCGCCGCCGCCTAAGAGCTCCGGGCGTGAGCAGTTTCACCTTGAATGGGTGAAGTCGCATTTGCAGGATGATTTGCGGCCGGAAGATGTTCAAGCAACTTTGTTGGCGCTAACTGTTCAAACGGTAGCGGACGCCATTGCAGCCACACAACCGGATACGGCGCGTCTTTTGGTTTGCGGTGGTGGTGTGCATAACGCGAGCCTGATGTCAGCGCTGCAGAAGACCATGGATAAGACGAAGGTGGAATCGACGGCAGCACATGGTCTCGACCCAGATCAAGTGGAGGCGATGGGATTTGCGTGGTTGGCGCGTCAGACTTTGCTTGGGCTACCCGGGAATTTGCCTTCGGTCAGCGGAGCGAAGGGGTATCGAGTGTTGGGGACTGTTGCGTTTGCGTGATTGCGATGCCGTGACTTGCGCTTTGCGTCGTCGTTATCGAGTTAGGCTGCAACTTTCGTTTTTGCGCAGAACTTTGTGCAAGTTGTCGTATAAATAGATTTGGGCAGGGTTGAATCAAGAGCAATGACGGGTGAGTAGAGCGTGAAGTCGCCTGAAGGAAGGACTCTTATTGGTTTCGGCTTTTACCGATTGTTTCGATCTAAATAGAGGTTAGGTGCCAATGGACAACTCTGACGTTCTTGTCGTTTTCTTAGTAATGGTATTCCTGGTAGCGACTTCCTTGTTCTCGCTAGTTAAGGATGTTCATAACAAGCGCAAGGAAAAATCGTCTGGGCTCGTTGTAACTGCAACTCGCGGAGACAAGTCCATGAATGCCTTGTATACCGTGTACGGTGCCAGCATAGCTGCTGTTCTTGTGCTTATTGACAACGCTGATGGATTGACAGGGCACAAGGTCATCTTAATTGTCATCGGATTTTTTTGCGTAACCTACTTATTCTTCCTTAGTAGTTGGTTCCGTAATATTGTTTTTTTCCCAATGGCTCAGCGTATTCGCAATGACTAGCTTGGCACCTAACAATTCATTCAAGCCGACGCCGCTTCGCGGCGCGGCTTAATTCAGGCGTTAGGCCGCTCTCATGAATCCTGACCTACTCAGACAACGGCGAAATCTGATTCTTGTGAGTTTGTGGCTTCTGGTCTTCGATTTCGCTCAAGTGTCCATAGGCAAGGTCAGCGTCCTAGGTACAGAGCTAGTTGTTGGCAGTCCCCGTGTTCTGATTTTCTTAGCATGGCTCTTGTGGGCCTACTTCTTTTTGCGCTACTACCAATACTGGCGCGCTGAGAACAAGCCGGAACTGCGCGAGGCGTTTAGTGCATGCCTTGACTCGTATGCAAACAAGTTTGTCGGCCTCGCTGTGTATCAGGACGAGTCCGGGCAACTTTTTGACCGCAAGATCACAAAGCATGGGGTTTTCAGCTGGGTCTATGCACTGCAATACTATGATCCAGTCACAGGTTACGTTGTGCCGCGCTCGGAGATTCAATTACCCAATGCTCGGCTGATTTGGTGGGTAATCAAATCAGCAGTCTTTACATGCATCAACACAACTCACGCCACTGATCACCTTCTGCCATTTGCTCTCGCCGTGGCGGCACCAGTTGTAGCTTTTGCCACTTGGATCGCACCTTTTATACGTTCGACAGCGGTCTAACAATTCATTCAAGCCGAAGCCGTTTCGCGACCCGGCTTAATTCAGGCGTTAGGCACCAAGACATAACTTGTCATCGCTTGATTAAAAAGCATTTTATTCTCGGCCGTAATTGGGTGTAGCTTGAACTACCCAGTTATGGATAGAGCCGATGGATGCCACGAAAGCGCGGACGCCAGAAGAACTTGCAGCGCTTCTCCGAGCCGAGTTCGTCCCTCATCGTTGTGCAGTGGAAGTGTACGACTACAGTCATCGCATACGGCTTCGTATCTTTGACGATAGCGACGAACCACTAGTGAGCATCCCAGAGATGTTGGTGAGTCAACTTCAGTCCAGATCTGGATATGAAGCAATGGCTTCGGTTGTAAAAGACATGTTGAGAAGCCGCGAGAAGATTGTCGGATCCTGCGCCTAACAGTTCGTTCAACCCGACATACCTCCGTGGCACGTGACTGAGGCTTTGCGCTACGCTAGCGTCAGTCCCGCACGACTACGGCACGCGGGTTAACTCAGGCGTTATGCGCCGCTGCAATTACTTCGACTCTTCTGGGGGAAGCTGTGAAACCTTCTAATGCTAAGTATCTCGGTTCAGCTGTGGACAAGCTCTATGGCCGAGAGGAGGACTTCGTTGTAATCGGACTGACAGGTAGAACCGGTAGTGGCTGCAGCACCGTCGCGAGAATTCTCTGCGATGAATCAATCAAGCACTCCCTTCACGTAGGGATTGAAGAACTTGATAATGAAAAAAGAAAGCAAAGAATTGTCGGGAACTGGATCGAAAAAAACTGGAAGCCTTTTTTGCTCGTACAAGTCAGGAGCATCATCACACTACTGCTATCAGAAAACATCGAAACGCTGAAAGATTATAGCGTGTCCGCATTGGAAATTAATTCGGACAAAGCGTCCACGATGACTCGGGCCCTCGAGGGTGTATACAAGAAGCACTCATCGTTAATGGAGTTTGTCAGTCATATTTCGGACGCGAGCATCGATTCGACTAAAGTAAAACTTACCGCCTCGAACGAGCAAGAGAAAGCACAATCTGCTGTTGACTTCTATTCGAAGGAACTCCCTGCGTTGGCTGATAGACTCAGAGACGAGTTGGGAGAGAGTGACTTTGTTCGACTTTATCAGAAGGTCGGCACAAACATTCGGCTGTCTGGTGACCCGTTTAATGAAAGCCTGGTTGAAGGGCAGTTCTTTACCTTGGCAGAAAAGATTAACAGCGTGATAAAAATAGTACGTCGTTGCCAAAAAGCTGTTGGGAAGGAAGCATTCATCGTAATCGATGCAATTAGGAATCCCTTGGAAGCAATCTTCTTCCAAGATCGATACGCGGCATTTTTTTTAATGGCTGTTTCTGCTCCCGATGATCAGAGGAAAATCCGGCTACGAAAACTTAAATTTTCAGATGAAGAAATTGAAAACTTGGACAAGGTCGAATATGAGCCTCACGACCTAGACGAGCCAGAGTTTTTCACAGTGCAAGACATTCAGGGCTGCCTTCAGCGTGCTGACCTGTACGTAAGCAACCCAGACGCAAAAAATGCAGCCGCTAAGTTCAGCTCCCTGTCCGCCCAGGTCTTGAGATTTGTGAGCCTGATAAGAAGACCGGGAATAGTAACGCCCACTCACATTGAACGTTGCATGCAAGTTGCTTACACCGCAAAGTTAAACTCGGGGTGTATATCAAGGCAAGTTGGGGCGGTCGTAACGGGGCCGGATTTCTCAATTCGATCTCTTGGCTGGAACGATGTTGCGCTTGGACAAGTTCCCTGCAATCTCCGAAGTCGTTCAGACTTGCTGCTAGGTCAAGATCTGTCCGCGTACAGTGAATACGAGGTGAGCGACACTTTTAAGGATCAGCTTCAAAATTCTAGCGCTGGTTACGCAACCCTAACGACATGCGGACGAAGCGTACCTTTTTGCTTCAAAGCAGAGTACAACGCGCTAAGGAAGGAAAAGAATCAGGTCCACACTCGCTCCTTACATGCAGAGGAAAACGCCTTCTTGCAGGCAGCTAGGCATCACAGCGCCACACTTGAAGGCGGATTCTTGTTCACAACAGCTGCTCCATGCGAACTGTGTTCAAAAAAGGCTTATCAACTCGGGATTAAGCGTATTTTTTATATTGATCCATATCCAGGGATCGCTGTAAGTCACATTCTACAGAGCGGCACCAAACGTCCAGTTCTTGAGCTTTTCTCCGGCGCCATTGGCAAGGCATTTCATAGACTATATTCCCCTCTCGTTCCATTGAAAGACGAACTAAACGCATTAGGACGATGAACGCGGCGTCTAACAATTCGTTCAAACCGAGCCCGCTCCGTTCCGTCGATTGCATGGAAGGTAACCTCGCCAAGCAATTAGCTACACTACGCGGATCTGGTTAACTCAGGCATTAGACATTGGAAAATCCGAAGCGACCAATAGATCAGGTGCCGGCTCTTATCGGAGAGCTATACAAATTAGTGGCTCGGTTGGAAATGCTGTTCGATCGAAAGTTCACTCCCGATGGGCACCTAGTTGGAAGCATTGGTGAAGTCTTAGTCGCTCATCGATACGGCCTTTCTTTAGTGCGTCATTCCGAACGTGGATATGACGCTCTAGCGCGCGACGGGAGGAAAGTTGAGATCAAGACTACTCAAGGATCTCGAGTCTCTTTACGTCACCAGCCAGTGCATCTGATTGTTATTAAGCTGAATAGAAAAGGCGGAGTTACAGAGATTTATAATGGGCCAGGGGATCATCCTTGGAACCGCTCGGGCGCCATGCAACTGAATGGCCAACGTTCAATCAGTCTCTCAATGCTTCAGAATTTGATGACGACAGTTCGGAAAGATGATCGAATCGCCGTGGCGGAGGAAGTTTAATGTATTTGGCGCACGCGATTGTCGGTGGACTCATTTCTATCCTTGCCGGCTGGCTGTTCGGTTACCAGCCATTTGGAGCAATCACTTGGATCATTGTCGGAGCGATTGCTGGCTGCGCATAGCTCTACATCGCTCGCAATCCGCGCTAATTTTACCTAACAAGTCGTTCAATCCGCCAAGCTTACGCTCCACAGGAATGGGGTTTGCCGCTACGTTAGCCCCATTCCCGCTGCGCTACGGCATGCGGCTTAACTCAAGCGTTAGATGTAAAGGGAATACATATGAGACTCTTCGAGAAACTGCTGTTCGCAACTGCATTGCTTTTGGCACCCACGTTGGCGTTTGCTGCAAAAGGCGTGGTTGTCTACTACGAGTCAGGATGTAGCTATTTCATCGTTGAAACCAATTTGGGGTACGCTCTTCTTGAGTGGTATGGTGGTCACGATCCAAGCAAGGGAGAAATCATTGCTGGCGACTTCGAGTCTTTCGGCTTTAAAAATGTCTATAACCTCACCGCCGATCGTGAAACCAAAGTGTGGGTTGATAATTTCTGGCTTTCAAAAAGTCGAGCGATTGAGAAGTACTACGACAAATGCGACTAACATCTGACAAATCTTTTCACGCCGACACCGATTCGCTGCGCAGCTTAATTCAAGCGTTTGGTGACGGTGACTGTCATTGGTACTTTTCCTTGGGTTGATCTCTGTCGCCGCACTAGGGAAACCCATCATTCTTCAGACAACGATCGCAAGAAGCGCGAGATGGGCAGCCATAGCCACTGTCTTTTTGTCGGCTTTTCTAGCCTATCTCTCCGCGATTTTTCTGGGTCCAATTTATAGGTATGGCCCGGTATCACCGCCTGACGTAATTCGCGCCTTCGTTATCGGCCCGACTTTGTTCGCGTGGTTTCTGACGCCAATGCTGGGTTCTTTTTTCATGAGCCCCCTCTGTCGTCCAACTTCTCGCACGACCCCGAATTCGAACAACTTCGCCCGCGTGGCATACTCGACCTTGATCTCGGTCGCACTCGTGTCTGTTTGGTTCTTCAGAAGTTCCGTCCATATGGCGAACTTTGCCGCGGGATGGTTCTAGGCCATGCCATCTAAGAGTTCGTTAAACGCGACATCCGACCGTGCCACGCGGGATTATTCAGGCGTTAGGCCGCAACTGGAGAATCAATGGAACCTGTAGAGCTAATCAACGAGATCCGCGAAGAACTCAAACGGGTCGAGGAAAGCGGCCAGACGCATGTCCCGGTCACGGGTCTGCGGCAATACTTGTCTGCCCTTGAGCTGGATGCTCAGTATTCCTTTGAGGAACGCCGGAGGAGCCATGAGGGCACACTTGCCCACTATGCCGCGCAAAATCAGTTCAGCCTTGAGATGTTCAAGTCTGTGTTGGAGACAGGCAAAAGTGCGATTGATGCACTACTGATAATTAATGGCGGCGCAGTCGTTGCAATGCTAGGTGTACTTAGTAATTTGGCCGGCAAATCCACCGGCGACACTTTGGCTCGCCACTTCGCTCTTCCGTTGTTGCAGTTCGGAATAGGTGTACTTCTTGCAGCATGCTGCTTCGCATTCCGATATTTTAGCCAAGCGGCATACGCAGACTCGGAGGCGCTCTCGGATAAGTATCGCAAGCGGGGAGATCGGCTCAAGTGCGTAGCTGTGGTTGTGGGCGTCGCAGGGTACATTGCGTTCGGATTTGGCATTGCCAATTCCTACGAAGCCGTTTTGTTCGCGTTTTCGCCCTAACAATTCGTTCAACCAGAAGCTACTTCGTTCCACCAATTGCACAGCAGGAAAGCTTTCCATGCATTTAGCTACACTACGCAGATCAGGTTAACGTCGGCGTTGGGAATATGCGGATAGAGATCGACGAGATTGTAGATCTAGTACAAAGGACTCCCGGTATCTATCGCAGGCCGGATCGGATCGACGTCGCTCGCGAGATAGCGAACCTGCGCGCCAAGTTGCAGAGCACGATTGACGCTAATCTTCAACCTTGGTTTGTACTAATCGACGAATCTATCCAATTCTTTTTTCTGCTTGAGCGCTTTATGTTTCGACAGCCGCTCCATGACAATGAAGTCCCTTTTGCCATCCAGTGCTCAAAAATTAAACGCGATTTGGTGTCAATCCGCGAGCTTATAGCTATTGGACAAGATATATGCGCCGCTGTTCTAGTCCGCACATTTTTAGAGGACCTTGAGATTTCAATGGTTGTTGCGCTGGACAAGGAAAAGAGCGCTAGCTACATAACCACTGACAACCAAGCAGATTTCTGGAACAAGCATGTAGGCTATGGACGGGTCTACGGCCATATCTCCCAGTATCTCTCTACCAGTGGTGCGCAAGAATCTGAGATCAGAGAAACGATTGAGCGCCACAAGCAAATGAAGCGTTTCTGCTCCGACTGTACTCATGGCGGAATGATCTCGTCGCTTCGGTCAGCTTTTACTCCATCATTGACCGATATCGACGAATTACATCATCAATCACTTGGCTCCATTTCACCCGACGCAAGATACATTTGCTTATCTGTCTCTGAAGAATGTCGTGTTTTTGCAGGATCACTGGTGAATCATTTAGCCAGAGGCTCTAAACTTCACGTCTATGAACGTTTTTCACTTGATGACAAGCTGTTTGATGTTTTCTCTAGTGCCTACGTACTTCAGGAGCTTATCAAACGATATGGCAGGAAACTTCTTGATGCTAGCGGCGCATAGAGCTAACAATTAATTAAAGCCGATGCCGCTTCGCGGCGTGTTTAGTTCGGTCGTTAGGGGCAAAACCAAACCATGACGCAAAAGCGAAAACTTCGACGACGATCAATCGCCATTCCCAAGCCGTTGCTCACTGCCCAAAATACGAAAACCTCAACATTAGATATATGGCTTCAAAGTGCTAACCACATTGCCCAAGTAGGCCCCTTTTGTTTTCACTCTTTGGACAATTTATTACACCGTAATCCCGCTCTATCAAAAAGCCCTTCTTGATGTGCAAATCGCGAAGAAGGAAATTCGACTTACGCTACTCGAGAAGTCGCTTGCATCTTCCCATAAAAAAGATTCGGCGGTTTGCGCTAGGCGACTACATTCTTGGAACTGGGGCAGAATGTTCTGGCCTCATGATCCCTCCAAAGGTACTGGAGAAGTACTACGAACCAGAGTCTAAGAAAGAGAACTACGCAAAGGCTGTTCTCTCTAGTGAGCCAAATTCCTGCTTACGGAAGCAAATTGGTCTAACCCCATCGCTCAAAGAACTAACGCCGGATGACTTGGCGTTCTTTCAGGCTAAACTCAACGCGCTTGGATCCGATCTCGAGAAACGTCGTCTTTCCGCATCTGCTAGATTAGAAGCGGCAGAGAGAACTGTAACGAGCAATCCAAAATTGATTCAACGCACATGGAGCAAGAGCAGGGTTGGCTCATATTTGATCAGGAACATGCCCCCTGAAGAAGAAGAGCGCTTTGTGACATGGGCGGCAATCGAGGCCGAACAGTACGATGCAGCTGAGGAGTATTCAGCCGCAGATAGGAGAGGCATCGCCGAACTGAGAGAGTTGTCTTGGCCAGTTGAGCGGGAAGCTCGACCCTAACAATTCATACAAGGCGATGCCGCTTAGAGGAACGGCTTATTTCGAGCGCTAGATCCCGTTAGGGGGGGGGGTAATTTGATAGAAACACGATTCGTTGGCTCGGTAGCTGAGCGAGACATTGACTTTCTATTGTTGGAAGAATTTTCTGTCAACGATGATTTTCGAAATTGGTTCGTGAGCAGGGCAGCGGAAGGCTATGAATACCACTCAAAGGTTGGCGTCTGGCACTCGCTCGTAGATTCGAGTCTTGGCGAATCAGACATTGTGTTCTTATGCTCATCGAAGTTATCCGGGCGAATTGCAATCCTCATCGAGAACAAGATCAACGCGCAGCCCCAGCCCGAGCAGGCGGAGCGCTACAGGCAACGCGGTGAGAAAGGCGTAAGCAAGGGCCATTGGAATGGATTCATAACATGTGTCGTTGCTCCGCAACGCTATCTTGAATCCTCTAAGCATGATCAGACGTATGACTTGGAAATGTCGTATGAGGACTTGGCGGCCCATTTCGCCCAAGGAGGCGCCGAAAACTCCAGAGGCTTGTACAAGGCAAGCCTTATTAAAGAAGCTAGCGAGCAGAACAGGCGCGGGTATCAGCCTGAGTACAACCAGTCCATGTCTGATTTCGTGACGGACTACTATGCGATTGCGGCACAGCGTTTTCCCCAACTAGAAATGCAGGCACCGAAGCAGCGCCCGAGTGGTAGCACGTGGATAACGTTTCACCCGGCTGTACTTCCGCAAGGGGCATATATTTGCCATCAGCTTTCGGTTGGAGCTGTAAAGCTCTTCTTCGGCCCTCCAAGTTCCCTTGAGGCTGTCTCAGAGGCGTATCGCCCATACCTCCCCGACGAGGTACCAATTGAACAAGCAGGGAACTCAGTCGCACTCATCGTGCAAGTTCCGAGAAGTGATCCGTTGGCTCTTCCGGTTTCGCAGCAACAGGAGGCGGTGTTACTTGGCTTGAATGCCGCGAAAGGGCTTTTGCGATTAGCGCAACATGCGGCGGCATCTAACAATTCGCTGCAGCGCCGAAAGTCTTGGCAGGACGCGCCCTAAGCTTTGGTTTTTGGCTCTCCTTGACCAGGGTGTTCGGTCCACGCACGTAATCCCTTCCATAATTCCTATTCTTTGTTGGATGCCTTTCATTGAGGAAAAAGGGAAGCGCGAGGCTTCTAGATTCAACATGGCTGAAAAAGGCCGGTGTGGCAGTTAGGTTAGTAATTCGTTCAATTCGACGCACTTTCGCTGCGCCGTTTGAATCTGGGGTCAGGCCAAAAAGGGGGTTATTCGTGCATTTTCTGAAAGCGTCTACATTTCTCGTTCTGGTTGCCGGAATATGTTTCGATGCATCAGCGGCCGACACGTGGGCCGTGCACGTTCGATCTGCATGCTCAAGTGATCCGGTAGGTGAACGTGTCGCTGTAAAGGTGCGCGAAGGATTGAGTAGATCAAGGTCAATGACGTCAGTTGCCAATCACAGCGATTCCGTCATAAAGATGTCGATCATATGCACCGACCCGGATAAAAATTGGGTTGGAAGTTTCTCGAACTACTCATACGCCATAACCGCAAAGAATGCTGGCGGCTACTACGACTATCAGATCACTCATGGCGTTGGGTCTTGCGGAACGAAGCGAGTTGACGAATGTGCTGAGGCCTTGGTTGCAGATATTGACGCCGCAATCAGAGACGTTGTCAGTCGCGTTAAAGATGGAACTTTCAAGTAAAAGACTCGGTAGTTGTGAGAAAGCAGTGCAAGCAGGCCGAAACGGCTTCGCAGGTCAGATGAATTCAGCAACGCCCTTCTGACGCGAGCTGACACGTTGAAATGTGCTCATTGAGCCAGCTTGCCTCTAATTCAACTCGAGTCGACTCCGCACCGTCTATTGCGTGACACGCGATCCGATCCGGCTTGTGGCTAAACTACGAACATTAGGGTCACTCTGGCGTTCGGTTCGTTATGAAGTATTGCTTCGCTCTCATAGCTTTGATGGCCACTGCAGCTCAGGCGGGGAACGCTCCGCCGCTGCCCATTCCCTCGGGTAAGTACATCTTCCAACACAGGTTTGCGGAACACCCCGCTATGAAGAGCATTTCGCTCACCGCAAAGATCAGTGGCACGCACATTGTTCTGACAAACACTGAACCGTCCGATATCTTCCCGCGAGGTGTCATCGCTGAGGGCACGCTGATGTGGCACGCACAGTCCAAGCAATGGATCATTGGCACTGCGCCTTCCGATCGCTATGCCAAAGAAGTCGGCGGCTGCAGCGACGGCCCCGAGGTTGTAGATCTGCGTAAGCGCACCTACTGGACCTGCTAGGGGCGCACTGCCCTCGAGACGCGTGTCCATATCACCGCTTCAACGCCTCAAGCATCTTGGCCAGAAAGCAGACATGGCCGCTCAATGACAAGGCTATGCTATTCGCTACACTTTCTAGGTTAGGTTTACTCTGACATCGCACATTTCTGGGGAGAGATTTATGAGCTACATCGCAATTGCACTGCTTGTCATAGGCCTACTGATGCTTGTGATTGGATACCGCAAAAATAGTCGCAACATGCTTGCAGCATCGGCACTGATCCTTCTCATGGCTGCCGGTCTTGGCGACTTCGCGAAGGGATTCAAGCAGGGCTTGAGGAGCACACCTGCAGCGCAATCAGAAGCATCGGTCAACTGAGGCCCAAGGCTTCATTCAATTCGAATCTGTTGCGTTTCGCCGATTGCATGGTCAGCAAGCCTGCCATGCAATTGTCTACACTACTGAAGTCAAATTATCTCTGTCGTCAGGCAAGCAATGACCCGATTTCGTACAGCACTATTCGCACTGTTGCTGACTTTTGGTGCAGCCGGCTGTTCCTCGCTGCCTTCCCAAACAAGTGCAGCCATTGTCGGTTCCGGCACCTTTGTTTCTGAAACCGGGGAATCGATTCGCGCGGATTATCGAGACAATGAAACCGTGACGCTCACGCTCGCCAACGGCCAAACGACAACGCTCGATCAGGCCGTGTCCGGTTCTGGCGCTCGCTATGTCCGTGGCGCCGAAGAGTGGTGGGAACATCAAGGTGAGGCAACCCTGCGCCGGAATGGCACCGTGGTCTTCAGCGGAAAATTGTCTCGCTGATTGGCATGTGGCGGTTCGCGCAGAAGCTACCTTCAAACGGAGATGTAAATGAGTTTTCTTCTTTCACTTTTGGTATTGGTAGTCATTGCAGTCTTTCCGGTGATGCTTGCGGCTCGGCTAATGGAAGCAGAGCGCACCGCCTTTGGCCCCGCCGTGCTGGCGGTGATACTTCAGTTTGCCCTTGCAGCCGCCGTTCAACTGATTTTTGGCGCGGGCATTATTTCGCTACTTGTCGCGCTGCTTGCCTCCTCAGCGCTCTATGCATTTGTTCTTGGAACAACCGTCCTTCGCGGTTTTCTAATCGGCATCATCGCAACTATCATCGCGATAGTAGCGGCGTTCATGCTCGGCAGTTCTTTCGCACTGCTGTCGATCTAGAACGCACGCTCTGATCGACCCATACATTTTGTGGAAGACAATTTGCTCAGACCAGCGCTTTGTCAGTAGCTACCGACCCGTACCTTGATCGCCTAAATACAAACATGTCTCGAACTTCGTCAGCACCAAGTACCTATCGCCACGCCGGCAAGATCACTGATTGGGATGACGAACGTGGCTTCGGGTTCGTCACGCCAAACGGCGGCGGTGATCGTGTATTTGTCCATATCAAAGCGTTCGAATTTCGGAACAAGCGACCGCATGACGGCCTACTGATCTCCTACCACGTGCAGCGAGACGCGAAGGGACGACTGAACGCGGTCAACGTGAAGCAGGCGGTCAAACTAAGGGATCCCTATCGGGTTGAATTCCCGCGCAAAATCATTGCGGTCACTTTCTTGGCGCTTATCGTGTTAGGCGCAGTTGTTAGCAAACTCCCACTGCTCATCGCCGGAGTCTATGTCCTGATGAGCGCGGTGACGTTCTATAGCTACGGAGAAGATAAGCGCGCTACAAAACAGCGTGCCTATCGAACACCTGAGAGCACCTTGCACTTGATGAGCCTATTCGGGGGCTGGCCAGGCGCATTGATAGCGCAAGCGATGCTAAGGCACAAGAATAAGAAGACAGAGTTCCAAGCTACATTCTGGATTTGCGTCATCGTCAATCTTGCACTGCTCGTTTGGGTGGTCTCCTCCGGAATCCTCGATTCGTTGTCAGACATACCACTCGTGATGTCGAGCTAAACGATGCGCGTCCTCGTATTGGTGTGCCTCCTAACTTTGGGCACTGCGCTCATTGGAAGCGTGCCGATGTTGAGAACGCAATGGAGAGCACATCAAGAGGCGCGTGAATTGCAGGCGCCACCCGTGATTGCAACTGATCAAGAGCAGATCGAGATCATTGCTGCATTCTTGAATAGCTACATTGAAGACGAGGCCAAGCGCAGATCACGACTTGATAATGCATCCGTGTATTTCGACCCCACTGTGGCCGTTGAGTCTTGCGATCGAACACGCTCAGAGCCGTGCGGAAGCTTTGAATTCATCAGCATGGATCCCGACGTATCGTATGTTGATTCAAGCGATCAAACCGTCCCATTGCGCCTTCAGATGCAATTGGAGAAGCTCGTGCAGGCACGCATTAAGAATCCTGCAGTCTCGGAACTCCGTATTCCAACGCGAACCATTCGGAATTCGGATTTTGTTTGTCTGCCCGAGCGCAGGTGCGAATGCAAAGATACAACCGACGCAGGGGCAACTTTCCTGAGAATTAGCCGCGCCGCGCTGTCCGACGACAGGCGTGTGGCGGCGGCACTGTCTGGCGAGATTTATTGCGACAAAAGCTTATCCTACGCCGTGCTTCTGTTGGAAAAGGGCAATAGTGGCTGGAAGGTAAAAGACAGGGTCCTTCACTTGCACGGGGAGTGAGCATTGCAGTGCATCAAGGTCTGCGTACAGGTAAACATGATCAAAGGGGCAGCATAAACCAGGCAAGCGAACTGACGAGTGAGTCCAAGGGTCAATCCGTTTCAATCTTCCAGCGCTACCGCGCCTCTTTCATCTGCGGCGTCTTACTAGGTGTAGGAATGACCCTTTCCGCTGCTATTGCCAGCCTTGAGGCAGTTGTTGCGTTGTTGTTTGCACTCTTCGCCGGCGCGATCTTTCCCATGGTGTTCTTGAGAAACATTGCCCAAGCGCCGTGGCGCAAGTTTGCGTGTTACGTATGCGCGGCGTTTCTATCGTCTTATTGGCTGCTTTCCGTCTTTGTGGGTGGCGCGGCGTCTCCGCTGGCACCCGCTTCTGTTCTGATCCTTCCATTCTGTATTTCTGCGATCTCGGCTTTTGCAGTGGTTGCGGACAATAAGCGCAAATACCGAAAACTGGCGGAGACATGAGCGCATGCTGACGATCCGAAACGTCAGTACTTTGATCGCACGACAGCTATAAACTTGAGTGTCGAATACTTTTAGAGTCATCTTGAGGAGATGTTTCATGCGCAACACCGCCGCGTTGTTCTTCGCACTTTTGCTTGTTTGTTCCAACCCCGCTTTTGCTGGCGAGAAATCCGAGCAACTCTCCAAGTGCCTCGTTGAATCCACCACACAGGCAGACAGAACCGCACTCATCCGCTGGATCTTTGGTGCAGTCACGCAGCATCCCGCCGTCAGCGATATGACGAAGCTCGATCCGAAGGAATGGCAAAATATTTCCAAGAACGCAGCAGGTGTTTTCCAAAAACTCATTGCAGACAAGTGCGCGCGCCAATCCAGAGAAGCGCTGCTGACAGACGGTATGGAAGGCTATAAGAGTGCATTCGCAACGCTCGGACAAACCGCAATGACCGGTTTGATGGACGATCCGTCAGTGAACAGATCAATCGCCGATCTCGATAAGTACCTTGACCCAGAGAAACTGTTCAAAGCGGTGATGACAGGCACTTCTCAAGAGAAGTAAACCGCAAGATATCGATCCACACGCCCTCCGAACGCAGCAACACAACGAGATCACACATGCAGACATGGCAACGAAGGCTGTTGGGCACACTGGCGTTGGGGGGCGGTTTCTTAGGTTTGGTCGTGATCCTGACGCAGATTCTTCAAGGTGCATCTGCGGTGAGTTTGCTGCTGTACATTCCGTTCTCTGCGGTGTTTGCATGGGGCGTGTGGGCAGGCATCGCGATGCTGGAATCGCATCCGGATGCCTTGCAGCTGAACAAGTGGTACTGGGCAGTGCAGATTCCGTATTTTCTAACGCAGCCGCTCAGCGCATTCTTCTACTCGGGTGGCGCTGTACTGTTCGGGTTTCAGATCCACGAACGAAAAATGAATCTTCAAGCGCTGTTCGGTAGCCAGTTTCAGTTTGTGATCAATAGCGAGCGCGTCACTGAAGTGGGCATCAACATTTTTGCGCTGCTTGCGGCCGCGTATCTTTGGCATCTTCAGACACGCGCAGAGAAGCAGGCACGCCAGCAGGAAGTACTGCCATGATCAAACTCTACGGACACCCCTTTGCCTCATTCGCCTGGAAAGTCTTGATCGCCGCCTACGAGCGTCAGGTGCTTTTCGAGTTCTGCATGGTGGATCCGGATCACCCTGAAAACCAAGCGCGCATGAAAGCACTTTCACCGACCGGGCAGTTCCCCGCCTTGGTGGATGGCGATGTTGAAGTCACACAATCGAATGCCATCATCGAGTACTTGGATCACGTCGGCAACGCACCACGCTTGATTCCGTCAGACCCGAAGGCCGCGCTACAGGCACGCATGCTCTGTGATGTCTTCGATGCCTACATCCATCACCCGATGCAACGCATTGTGGCCGAGTCGTTGCGCGCCGAGGGCCAACAAGATCCGCGCCGACCGGCCGAGGCACGCGTTGAGCTGGACAAAGCCTACGCGTGGCTTTCAACACGCGTCTCAGACGCATTTGCCGCTGGCAAGACGATGACCATCGCGGATTGCGCAGCGGCGCCTGCCTTGTTCTATGCGGACTGGGTCCACCCCATTCCGGACGGCCCGCTCAAGGACTATCGGGCACGCATCCTGGCGCACCGGTCCGTAGCGCGCGTCGTTGACGAAGCGCGTCCCTTTAGGGGCTTTTTCCCATTGGGCGCCCCCGACCGCGACTAAACCGGGATGTAGCCATGCGCCCCCGTGACGCCGGGCTCATCCCATTGGCTGCGGCAATTTGTAGGAAAAGTCTGCAATTCGATTGACGTGCAGAGCGTATCTTTCCATGCTTGGGAACAGTGTCCTAAGGCCCATTCAAGATGGAACGTGATCTGAGTGTTTTCCCGCACGATGACAACGGCAATGTCCTTTGGGCCGCTCACCAACACGGCATCAAGATCGGCGACGAACACGTACTGAAATATGTACTGATCTTTCCTCAGGTCAACGATGCACTCACCTTCAGCCTGTTTCTGCTTCGGCAAGGCTATTGGGTTCAATTCAACGAGCTAGAGAACAAGCCGGGCTATGCCGCAGAGGTCTCGCTCAAAATGGGTCTTGAAGTCACGCATGCGCACATCACCGATGCGGAAGCATGGTTGGCCGAGCATGCGGGCAGTCTGAGTGGCAAGAACGACGGTTGGGAGATCCAGGAAAAGATCAGAGAAGTGGTCGGGTTTGGATACGCTGACCTGTCCAATCGCTAGAGCGAGGTCGACCACAGATGGGGCGCCAAGATGCATAACGATTCGTTTGAGTGAACATCATGGCCCGTCTGCGTCATTCCTTGGTTGCTGGTTTCCTCGTCTTGATTGCGACGCTAGTGGCTTACAAGTTTGGCTTCCGTGCAAAGCTGCAACCTCTGGCATCGCACACGACCTAGCGCGATGTCGCGCAGGTTGTGCCGCAACATGTTGCATTCGCGATTCTGGCTGGCTTGGTCTACTACGTGTTTTTCTGGAAGTCCCGCAACCGTTGATAACCCTCCCCCATCAGGATCTACAGAATGAAGCTTTTGATTTCAGTAGTCGTACCCTTGCTCGTGCTCTCCAATTCGGCGGGCGTCGGGTCAAACACCGCAAGTGCGCAGCAGCAGATTCCTGAGAAACTATGTTCGGCCAAAGTCGTGTTTCTCGGCGAAGCCTCGCATGGCGGCGGCGAAACCATTCGCGCCAAGGTCGACATGACACAGGCACTGATTGATCAATGCCACTTCAATCAAGTCGCCTTTGAAAGCCAGATGTATGACTTCACTGCACTGCATTCGCCGCACATCACGGTCAACGCACTCAGAAATGCCATTGGCGGCCTTTGGTCGACCACCGGAGAAACTGATGCCTTGTTCGAGCGCCTTGTGGGCATGGCGAACCGCAATGAAATTCGTGTGCAAGGGATTGATGGACAGCTTGGCAGTTCGACATCGCGTTACGCACAAGCGCAGTTCGCCGCGGATTTGACTGCGGGTATGCCGCGAGATCGGGCAAAGACGTGTTCGGATTTGACCAATCGACTCACACAGTGGTCATTCGATGAAACGCACCCCAAAGATGACCAATTCGACAAAGATTTAAAGCACTGCGCAGAGGCATTCGTCGCACACGCGAAGCAAAGCGGTGCACCGGAACAGATCGCACTTGCGAAAAATTTCGATCGCTTCTTGTCGTTCTCAAACGACAACTATGTGAATGATCGCGACATGCTGATGTTCGAGAACTTGCAGCGCATGATCAAGCCCAATACGAAGACGGTCGTGTGGACGGCCAACATCCATGCGGCGCGCGAAGCCGTCGCAGACGTTCACCCCTTGGCAAGCCACTTCGGCCCAACCCATGATGTGGTGAGCGTCGGATTCACGGCCATCGACGGCGCGTACTGCATGCCGCCGTGCAAGAGTCAGAAGGTCTTGGCACCTGCGTCAGCCGAGAGCTTGGAGCGCTACGTCACCGGCCTCGGCAAACGGTCGCAACTGTTCGACCTTAAAACGGACGCCGCTGCCACGTCGCGCCCGAGCAAGCTCTTGGACTATTCAAAAGAAACGACTGAGCAATGGTCGCGGTTGTTCGACTATGTGTTTGTGCTGCCGAAAGAACGCGCGCCCAATCACGTGCGTTCGGCGAGCCCGCTTCCGGAGTAACGCGCTCGGCTTCGATGATTGAAACGCGTTATGCGCCGGCGTCGACCACACGCTCGCGCAATCGCGGTGTCAGATACACCCACAACATCGCAGCGGGAATCAACGCCATCACCGTGATGACGAAGTACATGCCGTAACCGGTGCTCATCACTATGCCGCCGGCAAAGAAGCCCAGCACCTTACCCGGCAAGTTCACCAACGAACTCAAAAGGGCGTACTGCGTGGCCGTGTGCTCCTTGTTCACCAGTGCGGACAAGAACGCCACGGTCGGTGGACCCAACATACCGAGCGTCAGATTCTCGGCCGAGATCACCAGCGTGAGCACCATCAGGTCGCCCTTGTGCACGATCAGGAACAAGTACAGCAAGTTGCAGGCGCCGCAAATGATGGTCATTGCGCCGAGTGATTTCCATGCGCCCCAACGCGCGACCATCGCACCGCCAAAGAACACACCCAAGATGCCGACCCACACGCCCCACAACTTGGTGATCGAACCGATCTCGGTTTTGCTGAAACCCATCTCGCGATAGAACGGGCTCATGATGCCGCCGATCGTGGCTTGCTCGGGAATCTTGAAGAGCAAGATGAAAGCGAGAATCGTCAGCGCCAAGGCCCAGCCGTAGCGTCGAAAGAAATCCGCAAACGGGTCGACAATGGCGAGGCGCATGGCATCACCCCATGCCTGCGGCAGCGCGCGATGGGCTTCGGGTTCTTTCGAAAGCACGGTGGCCACAATCGGCACCAACATCAAGGCGGCCATTGCGTAGTACACCGTGGGCCAAGAAATATGATCGGCCATGATCAAGGCAAACGCGCCCGCCATGATCAGACCAATTCGATACCCCAAGGAATACGTCGCGACCAAAGCGCCCTGTTCTTCCACCGGCGCAATCTCGATGCGATACGCGTCGACGGCAATGTCTTGCGTCGCGCCAAAGAACGCCACGGCCACCGTCACCCAAATGAATGTGGCCAGGTGCGTCGGTGTCACAAGCGCCATCAATATCAAGCCTGCCACGACACCCAATTGCGCGAAGAGCAACCAGCCCCGTCGGCGTCCGAGTTTTGAGAACGCAGGCAAGCCGGTGTGATCGAGCAAGGGCGCCCACACAAACTTGAAGGCATACAACATGCCCGCGCTCGCAATCATGGTGATTTCTTTCAAGACAATGTTGTTGTCTTTGAGCCACATGGCCAAGGTGCCCGCCACCAGCAAGAACGGCAGGCCTGAAGAGAATCCAAAGAAGAACATCGTCCAAGCCTTAGGGCCGGTAAACGATTTCCACACCGAGGGCTTACGCTTTTTTTCCGGTGTGGTTGTGCTCATGTGTTTTCGTTCCAGTCGAGTTCCAGGAGATAAGGCGCGTGATCCGAGAAATATGGCTCACGAAAGTGTTGTGCATGTTTGACGCGTTCGGCAAGGCCCGGCGTGAGCAACTGATAGTCAATGCGCCAACCGACATCTTTGCCGCGCGATCCACCGCGTTGACTCCACCAGCTGTACTCGACGTCGTCAGGACGCGCCACGCGGAAGCTGTCGTGCCAGCCGTGTTCTGGTTGCGCACTGCCATCGCCATGCGTGTCTGCAATGCGACTGTTCAACCAAGCACGCTCATGCGGCAAGCAACCGGAATTCTTTTGATTGCTTTTCCAATTCTTGATGTCCTTCTCAGAGCGGACAATATTCCAGTCGCCGCACAGCACATAGTCGCGTCCGCTGGCCAACCATTCGTCCAGATGCGGTGCCAACCAGGCCATGACATCTTCTTTCACGCCCTGACGCACTTCACCCGAGCTGCCCGAAGGAATATAGAAAGACACCACACTCAAATTGCCGAAGCGCGCTTCGATATATCGGCCTTCTTCATCGAAGTCCGGGCGATTCATCGCAGTCAGCACGCTGTCGGGTTCGCGTCGTGAGTAAAGCGCGACGCCGCTATAGCCCTTCTTCACGGTCGAATCGCGGAAGTGGACGTGGTAACCCTCGGGGTTAAACAAGGCATCGGTGAGCTGGTGGGCTTGCGCTTTGGTTTCCTGCACCGCCATGACATCGATGTCTTGCGTGTGGAACCAGTCGAAGAAACCTTTGCTGGCTGCAGAGCGCAGGCCGTTGGCGTTAAAACTCAAGATGCGCATGCACAGTCCGCGAAACAGTCGAGTTCGATGATAGCAAGCAAATTCCGTATCATTGAAGCGTTATCTAAACCGTAGACTGCTTGCATGAATCGGGCGCTTTCAGCCAACCAACGCACCTTTCTCGAGCTCGCAATGCGCATGGACGCCTTGCGTTTCGGCGCGTTCACATTGAAGTCCGGGCGCAATAGTCCGTACTTCTTTAATGCTGGGCAGTTCAACACGGGGGCCTCACTGGCGGCGCTGGCCGGTTGCTATGCCGAAGCCTTGTCTGAGGCGGGCGCGGACTTCGACATGCTGTTTGGCCCCGCCTATAAAGGCATTCCGCTGGCGACTGCCGTGGCCTGCGAATTTGCACGCCGTGGACGCGACTTGGAAGTGGCATTCAATCGCAAAGAAGCCAAGACCCATGGCGAAGGCGGCACCTTGATGGGTGCCTCGGTCGCGGGAAAGCGCGTATTGATTGTCGATGACGTCATCACGGCCGGCACCGCTATCCGCGAAGCGATCGGCCATATCGAAGCAGCGGGTGGCGTGGTCGCCGGCGTGGTCATCGCCTTGGACCGCCAAGAAATTCTGAGCGAAGATAATCGCGTCTCCGCCGTGAACTCGGTAAAGGCCAGTACCGGTGTTCCTGTGATTGCCGTCGCGACTTTGACCAATCTGCTTCATTTTGCTGAAGACAACACCCATTTAAAGCAACACCACGATGCCTTGCTGGCGTATCGTTCGAGTTATGGCAGCAACTGATCGGGGGATCCAGTGATGAATAAATTCATTTCAATCGCCATTTCGTCTGTGTGTGTCCTGGCTACTGCGCAGGTCATCGCACAAACTGCACCGGCGCAGCGCAAGGTCACGTGCTGGCAGGAAGGCGGTCGCCAGGTCTGTGGCGATGCCATGCCTGCGAGTGCCGCGAACAATGCGCGCAAGGTCTACAACGCACAAGGTGTGTTGACCGACTCTCAAGGTCGTGTGCTGTCTGCGTCTGAGCGTGCGGCGGTTGAGGCTGCGAACGCCGCACAAGCACAAACGGAAGAAGAGAAGGCGCGTGAAGCACGCGAGCAAATGGCCTTGGCAGAGTCGTATCCGAGCGAGCGTGATTTGAACCGCGCTTATCAGTTGCGCTTGGATATTTCCAAGGGCAGTTTGGTGGCTGCGGGTGCCTCGCTTTCAACGCAACGCAAAGCGCTGATTTCGGTCTTGCAACAAGCCGCTGAGTCCGAGCTCGCGGGCAAGCCCGTGAGCAAAGCGCAAGCCGACGCGGTAACGACTCAACGCGCCGTCTTGCGCAATGCCATGACCAGCTTGGCGCGTATGAGCGCTGAGAACGACAAGATTGAAGTTGACTATCAGGCCGCCGTGCAGCGCTATCGCAAGGCAAAATTGGTGCCTTTGGATACGCCGGTCATTCCTTTGACCGATTGAGCTTATCCGCAACATCTTGTGTTGCCTAAACGGGTCGACCCCTGTATCTTGGGTTTGTCGGTTCTGTGGTGACCCCACGGATGAAAAGGGAAGCCGGTTTGAATCCGGCGCTGCCCCGCAGCGGTACTTGGAAACGAAATCGCATTGAGCACTGGCCGAGTGAAGCCGGGAAGCTGCGAAAGTAGAGTGTCCTCTCAAGGACAATGTCCATAAGCCCGAAGACCTGCCGACAGCCGCGCGAAGCACAACGCGCGGTGCCGGCCGCAAGGTCTCCGGGGGGAGATGGCTGGTGCAGCAGAACGCGCCATCGGCGTCTTCGTTTCTGCGACACCATCCGCCCATCCTGAAACCTGCATGCCCGAGGGGGCAAGGCTGCGGTTTGCCCGTTGTTGGGCCTGCCGTGGGTTTGCCACTTCAGCCATCTGCGCGGGCAGTTGGCACGTGCATCACTCAGGAGTGGATTGCATGACACACAGCAGCGATATCGCCGTATTGGCGCCCGATACCCAAGAACCCACAGCATTTGATTTGACGCCCCCTCCGACGGGCGCCAGCATGCGCGTGCGCAAACGCAATGGCCAATCGGAATTGGTGGATCTCAACAAGATTGTTCGCGCCATCACGCGCGCAGCCGATGGCTTACATGCCATTGATCCGATGCGCGTGGCGACGCGCACGATTTCCGGTTTGTATGACGGTGCGACCACACGCGAGTTGGATGAATTGTCTATTCGAACGGCAGCGTCATTGACAGGCGAAGAGCCGGAGTACGGCAAGCTTGCAGCGCGACTGTTGACCGAGGTGATTGAGAAGGAAGTCGCGAGCCAAGAGATTCATGCGTTCTCGCAATCGGTGATGCGTGGACACGAGACGGGTTTGATCAATGATCGCCTGCTGGATTTTGTACAGAACAATGCGCGCAAGTTAAATGCAGCAATCGATGCATCCTGCAACTTGCACTTCGAGTACTTCGGCTTGCGCACCCTATACGACCGCTATTTGTTGCGCCACCCGCATTTGCGATGGGTGATTGAAACGCCGCAGCAGTTCTTTATGCGCATCGCGTGTGCTTTGAGTGAGGACGCTAGCGAGGCGATTGATCTGTACACAACGATGGCGAACCTGGAGTACATCCCGAGCTCGCCCACCTTGTTCAACAGCGGGACGCGTCACGAGCAATTGTCGAGCTGCTTTCTCTTGGATTCTCCAGAAGACACGCTGGCGTCAATCTACGCGAAGTATGGCGATATCGCGCAATTGTCCAAGTTCAGTGGCGGGATTGGTGTCTCGTTTTCACGCGTGCGCGCGAGTGGCTCTTTGATTCGTTCGACGAACGGGCATTCGAACGGTGTCGTACCGTTTTTGCGAACATTGGATGCATCCGTCGCCGCTGTAAATCAAGGCGGCAAGCGTAAGGGTGCGGCGTGCGTCTATTTGGAACCTTGGCACGCCGACATAGAGGCGTTCTTGGAGTTGCGCGACAACACGGGTGATGAAGCGCGACGCACACACAACTTGAATCTTGCCAATTGGGTGCCGGATCTGTTCATGCGTCGTGTTGAAGAAGATGCCGTGTGGTCCCTCTTTGATCCACGCGTCACACCGGAGTTTGTGGATCTCTTCGGTGATGACTTTGAACGCGCTTACGTCCAGGCGGAAAGTCTTGGCAAATTTGCAAAACAGTTGCCGGCTCGCGAACTCTATGCGCGCATGATGCGAACGCTGGCACAGACCGGCAATGGCTGGATGACGTTCAAAGATCATTGCAATCGCAAGAGCAACCAAACGGCCAAAGCAGGCAACGTCATTCACCTCTCGAACTTGTGCACCGAGATCTTGGAGGTCACGTCTTCTGCCGAGACGGCGGTGTGCAATTTGGGGTCTATCAATCTATCCCGCCACTTTGATGGAGACGGTGCGTTTGATTTTGTGAAGCTGGGTGAAACAGTGCAGCAAGCGATTCGCCAGCTTGATCGGGTGATCGACCTCAACTTCTATCCGATAGAGTCCGCGCGTCGCGGCAATCTGCGCTGGCGTCCGGTGGGGCTGGGGGTGATGGGCTTGCAGGACGTGTTCTTCAGGCTCCGATTGCCATTTGACTCCGACAAAGCACGTGCGCTTTCCGCGCGTATTTCCGAAACAATTTATTTCCACGCCCTCTCCACGTCGTGTGAATTGGCGATCGAGCGAGGTGCGCATCCCAACTTCAATGAGACTCGCGCCGCTTCAGGCGAACTGCAGTTTGATGCCTGGGGTGTCGTGCCGAATGAGATCGAATGCTGGGATGCACTGCGCGACAGAATCAAGACGCACGGCTTGCGCAACTCTTTGCTGATTGCAATCGCACCGACAGCTACGATCGCGTCGATTGCAGGGTGCTACGAATGCGTTGAACCGCAGACCAGCAATCTTTTCAAGCGCGAAACGCTCTCCGGCGACTTTCTGCAAGTCAATCGCTACTTGGTCGACGAATTGAAGAAGCTCGGCCTTTGGACGTCTGAAATGCGCGATGCGATCAAGCACGCAGAAGGTTCGATACAAAGCATTCAGTCAATCCCCCAACTGCTTCGCGATATCTACCGCACCACGTGGGAGGTGCCAATGCGTGGCCTCATCGACATGGCAGCAGACCGCGGTGCCTTTATCGATCAATCGGCGTCTCTGAATCTCTTTATGGAGAATCCGAACATCGGTGCAATGTCTTCGATGTACATGTACGCATGGAAGCGTGGCGTCAAAACCACCTACTACTTGCGCTCGCGACCCGCCACGCGCATCGCCAAAACGACCCTGAGCGCTGCAACGACTGATCAAGCCGCACTGGCCTGCTCACTTGAAAACCCGGAAACCTGCGAGGCCTGCCAATGAACACGAACAAGCACTTGCTGGACCCGGGCTTTGAGCTGACCTTGCGTCCGATGCGCTACCCCAAGTTCTATGAAATGTATCGCAGCGCAATTCGCAATACGTGGACAGTGGAGGAGGTGGACTTCTCACTTGACGTCAAAGATCTGTCGCACAAATTCGGGGACGCCGAGCGGCATTTGATTGAGCGCCTGGTTGCGTTCTTCGCAACGGGCGATTCCATCGTGTCGAACAATCTGGTCTTGAATTTGTATCAGCACATCAACGCACCGGAAGCGCGCATGTATTTGTCGCGCCAGTTGTATGAAGAGGCACTGCATGTGCAGTTCTATCTGACCTTGCTGGATACCTATTTGCCGGATCCTAATGCGCGTGCGCGCGCATTTGACGCGGTAGAGACGATCCCCTCGATTCGCAAAAAGGCTGATTTTTGCTTTAAGTGGATTGACAGCTTGCAATCGCTACGACGTATTGAAACGCGCGAGCAACGCAAAGCATTCTTGTTGAACCTGATTTGCTTTGCTGCCTGCATTGAAGGCCTGTTCTTCTTCGGCGCGTTTGCCTACGTGTACTACTTGCGTTCGCGGGGTTTGCTGCATGGCTTGGCTTCAGGCACGAATTGGGTGTTCCGCGACGAAAGTGCACACATGGCGTTTGCTTTTGAAGTGATCGAGACCGTTCGCGCGGAGGAGCCCGACCTCTTCGATGCAGATTTGCACGAACGCGTGGTCGAGATGCTGGAAGAGGCCGTCGATTGTGAGTATGCCTTTGCACAAGACACACTGTCTGGCGGCATTGCGGGTTTCTCTTTGCGGGATATGCGCACGTATCTTGAGTATTGCGCCGACCAACGCCTGCAACAATTAGGGATGCCAAAGCATTTCTTCGCGAGCAATCCGTTCCCGTTCATGGATTTACAGGATGTGCAGGAACTGACGAACTTCTTTGAGCGTCGCGTGTCGGCGTATCAGGTCGGCGTGACGGGCGAGGTGACGTTTGATCAGGCGTTCTAGCGAAAATCCGTCAATCGTGCCGCTGCCCGCAAAGTGATCCAACTCAGAGCGCTTGCTGTGAAGCAAGCGCTCGTTGATTCTGTCGACGAAGTCAGCGGCATGTACCGCGCGTTTCTATGGCATTGCGCAACGACACAATGACCGCAATTCTGTCGCTCGCTAGTCGCGAAACTAGAAGTTCAACTCGAGCTCAGGATCAATTTCCCGCAACTTGCCGCGGAACATTTCCTTGATTTCCTCAAGCCTTTCTTCCGTATTCGCTTCAAAGCGCAGCACCAAGATCGGCGTGGTATTGGATGCGCGCACCAAGCCCCAACCATCGCTCCAATCCGCACGCAGACCATCCAACTTGGTCAACTTCGCGCCATCAAAATCATTGAACTGTGAGAAGCGCGCGACAAAGGCATGCGGGTCGGCCACGGGTACTTTGATTTCCGGCGTTGCGATACCTTCCGGAATTTCCGCGAACACTTCATCGGCCGTTTCAGTACGACGCGCCAGAATTTCCAGCAAGCGCGCGGCCGCGTAGATGCCGTCATCAAACCCGTACCAGCGTTCTTGGAAGAAGAAGTGGCCGCTCATTTCACCGGCGAGCTCGGCTTCTTCTTCCTTCATCTTCGCTTTGATCAAGGAGTGACCGGTCTTCCACATCATCGGGCTGCCGCCACGACCCATCACGAAGGAACCAATGGCGCCGGTGCACTTCACGTCATGCACGATCACCGCACCCGGGTTACGTGTCAGCACGTCGTCTGCAAACAACATCAGCAAGCGATCCGGGAAGATGTTGTGACCCGCGCGTGTAACGACGCCCAGGCGATCACCGTCACCGTCGAAGGCCAAACCGATATCTGCATCGCGACGCGCGACCATATCAATCAGGTCTTCCAAATTGTGCGGTTCGCTCGGATCGGGGTGATGATTCGGGAAGTGACCGTCGATCTCGCAGTACAAACGTTCAACGGTTGCGCCAATGGCTTCGAGAACAGCGGGGCCGACTTCGCCTGCAACGCCATTCCCCGCATCGACCACCACACGCAGCGGACGTTCCAACTGAATATCCGATGCAATGCGCTCGATGTATGCCGGCGCGATGTCACGGCTTTCCACTGTCCCTTGTTGGCCTGCTTGATGCAGGCGACCTTCGCTGATGCGTGTGTACAAATCAGTGATGGCATCGCCTGACAAAGTCGTACCGCCGACTACAATCTTGAAGCCGTTGTAATCCGGCGGATTGTGACTGCCGGTAACGGCCACGCAAGTACCTGTGCGCAATTCATACGCGCCGTAGTACACGACCGGTGTGGGTGCCATGCCGATATCAATGACATTGCGTCCCGCAGCACGCAGACCTTCGGTCAGACCTTCCACCATGTTGAGACCCGACAAACGACCGTCGCGTCCCACGACGATATCTTTCAATCCCTTCTCGTGCATCAGGCTACCGATGGCTTGGCCGATTTTTTGCGCCACATCTTTGGACAAGGTGTCGCCGACCACGCCGCGAATGTCGTAGGCGCGGAAGATGCTCTTATCCACACCGGAAGCCGCACGGACCGCGGCGATTTCACGCAACGACTGTTCGCGCGCTTGACGTGCCGCTTGGTTGGCTTGCAAATGCTGATCGACCAAATCTGACACCGTGACTGCAGAACCATCATCAGCAATGACTGCACCGGCCATTTCGTCTGGCGTGGATGCGGCACGTGCTTCAGCAGCAGCTTTGCGGCGCTTGGCTTGTTCAAGCAACAACCACAGACCGCCCAACACGCCCAACAAGCCCAGAATCAATGAGGGCCACACGGTCAGTCCGAATACGCCCGGCGGCACTTCACCTGTCACTGCCAGCACAGACAATCGCGTGCCTTCAATGTCTTTGCTTTGACCACCTGCTTTATCCGCAATGCTTGAATCACCCGCGCTCGCGATGGTCGAGCGCCCTTGCATCAACGCGACATAGCTGCCGTCAGTCGCTGCACCGGTGACCAAAGACATCACGGGCGCGGCAGATACTTGACCCAAAGCGACGTCACCATTTTTCAATGGCACACCCACCGCCAACACGGTGGCGCTGCCGGATTTCACAAAGGCGAGTTGGGATTTCTTGGTGTTGATCACCGATTCCGCCAGGGCCGTGCGGCCATAGCCCGATGCGCTTAAGTCGGCGTAGAGCACTTCCAGGTCCGGCGAAAGCACTTCAGCGCGTTCAACACCCGGCCACGCGGTTTGGAAGGCGTGTTTTGCGGCTTCGCGATCGCCCAAAGCGACAGCGCTTTCAACCGCGGGATCCTTTGCGGCCTTCTCAGCTTCTTCGACGGTCTTTTTCAATACGGGTCTCAACGTGCTGATCACACCGTTGCGCAAATTGCCCACATTGCCAATGCGGTCACCCTGCATCTTTTGACTGACGCCTTGCCATGCGAGAAACGCACCCAAGCCCAACAGGAGCACGCCAAGCAAAGTCTTTGCTTGATCGCTGCTGCCTTTGCCTACGTCCAACTTAATCTTCGCCATGAATAGTCCTTATCAGCGCACGCCTGTGTGGCCGAAGCCACCTTCCCCTCGTGCACTCGTTTCAAATGCGTCCACAACATCCAGTGTCACACGGACGATAGGTAAAACCACCAACTGAGCGATGCGATCACCCGGCTCTATCGTAAAAGCCTCCTGACTCCGATTCCAGACGCTGATCATCAATGGCCCTTGATAATCGGCGTCAATCAGGCCGGTGCCGTTGCCCAACACCACGCCGTGCTTATGGCCAAGGCCTGAGCGCGGCAGAATCACTGCGCACAAGCCGGGGTCTTCTACATAAATGCTTAAGCCTGAAGGCACCAATTCCGTGCCGCCGGGCTGCAGGGTGATGGCAGCGGTTGTCGCGGCACGAAGATCCAAGGCTGCGCTGGCGGCCGTGGCGTATTCCGGTAATGGCCATTCATGGCCGAAACGTGCATCGAGAATTTTGACTTGAAGGCGTTGCGCACTCATGCGGGAAATGCATCCTGAATATGTTGAACGAGTCGCCGTGCGATGGCGTGTTTGCTATTGGGGCCAAGCGTGGTTTCGCCGTCGGCCCAAACGAGTTGCAAGGTATTGCGGTCGGATTCAAATCCGCCACCTTCAACCCCGACTTGATTGGCGCAGATGAGATCGAGGCCTTTGCGTTCGAGCTTGCCACGCGCGTAGGCAATCACGTTGCGTGTTTCGGCAGCGAATCCGACGACGACACGCGGCCGCTGCGCATTGCGTGCGACGTCAGCCAAGATGTCGCGCGTGCGCACGAGTTCAAGCGTGAGTCCGCCTTGATCGGATTGCTTTTTGATCTTGTCGTTGGCCACGTGTGCAGGTGTGAAGTCCGCGACGGCTGCTGCGCCGATATAGACGTCAGCCGGCAGCGACGCCATGACCGCGGCATGCATATCTGCCGCACTGCGCACGTCGACTCTTGAAACGTCGTCAGGCGTGTCGAGGTGCACGGGACCTGCAATTAACACGACCTCAAAGCCCGCATCGCGCGCAGCTTCCGCAACCGCGAAGCCCATCTTGCCGCTACTGCGGTTGCCGAGGAAGCGAACAGGGTCGAGATCTTCGTATGTCGGACCGGCAGTAATGATCCAGCGAGGCGCAGACACGGACGCTTATCCTTTTTGGCCGTAAAGCGCTTCTGCAATCATTTCGGGCTCGACCATGCGACCCGGGCCATGTTCACCACACGCCATATCGCCACTGTCTGGGCCGACGACGTGTACGCCGCGCGACTTGAGCACGTCGACATTCGATTGCGTGGCCGCATGTAGCCACATGCGATGGTTCATCGCCGGCGCTACAAGAATGGGTGCAGTCGTCGCGAGGCACAGGGTTGTGACCAAATCATCAGCCATGCCGTGTGCCAGTTTGGCCAAGGTATTCGCCGTGGCAGGCGCGACAACGACCACATCTGCCCAGCGTGCAAGTTCGATGTGCCCCATTGCAGCTTCGGCATTGGGATCCCACAACGAGCGTCGCACCACATGGCCTGAAACGGCCTGTAGTGCGGCTTCTCCGACAAATCGTGTGGCGTTTTCAGTCATCGCCACTTGGACGTCAGCCCCGCGGTCGCGCAGTCGGCGCACCAGAATGGGTGCCTTGTAGGCCGCAATGCCGCCACAGACGCATACCAGGATCCGTTTCGCTACACCGGCATGAGGGTCTTGCATCGGGAAAATCCCACTGAAATCGAAGTCACAGCTTACCCGATGCAGTGTCTGCGCCCGACAGTGTGACGGCGATCAACCGCTGAAACTGGCTGCACTGAATTCATTTGAAAATGCGATGCACATTCGAGATTGGCCGATTGAAGAACGGCCGCGCGAAAAATTGTTGAAACGCGGCGCACCTGCCTTGTCGGATGCGGAACTGCTGGCCTTGTTCATCGGCAGTGGCGCACGTGGCGAAGATGCTGTCGCAGGCGCGCGCGCCCTCTTAATAGCGTGCGGCGGGATGCGTGGGCTGTTAGATAAGCCCACCACCGCGATGCAACGCTTGAAAGGTTTGGGGCCTGCACGGGCCGCCTTGCTTGGCGCGGCCCTCGAATTGGGCAATCGGCATCAGGCCGCGACTCTGGCGCGCGGCGATGCCTTAACCGATCCTGCCTCTGCCGCGCGCTACTTCAGCAGTCGACTGCGCGCGTCGCCGCACGAAATATTCGCAGTGTTGTTCTTAGATACCCGGCACCGCGCGTTGCAATTTGAAGAGATGTTTCGCGGCACGATTGACGGTGCAGAAGTGCATCCACGGGAAATCGTGCGCCGCGCCTTGGAATGCAATGCGGCCGCGATCATGGTCGGCCACAACCACCCGAGCGGTCACAGCGAACCCAGCGCCGCCGATCGCGCGGTCACCCAGCGACTCAAACAGGCCTTGGCCTTGGTCGATATTCGTTTGCTCGACCACTTTGTGATTGGCGATGGGCCGCCAGTCTCGCTTGCCGCAAGGGGCTGGATTTAGGCGCTCCGGTACAATAGGCCTCTTCTCAAGAACCTTGTCCTGATCGTGAAATCCCAGTTGCGAGCCCTCGTTGCGTCGGCCATCCAATCCCTCGTTGAAGCCGGCACCCTGCCCGCAGATGCCGTCATCCCCGAGTACGTGATCGAGCGCCCGAAGGACCCGACCCACGGTGATTTCTCGACCAATGCGGCGATGGTGATGGCCAAGGCCGCGCGCGGGAATCCGCGTCAGTTGGCGACCGCTTTGGTTGCGGCGATTCCGACCGGTGGCTTGGTTGACCGCGTCGACATTGCAGGCCCGGGGTTTATCAACTTCCACATCACGGCGGATGCGTGGCGTTCGGTCGTGCGCGATGTGCATGCGCGCGCCGCGGCCTATGGTCAGAACACGACTGGTGCAAATCGCACGGTGGGCGTTGAATATGTCTCGGCCAACCCCACCGGCCCGCTGCACGTGGGGCATGGTCGCGCGGCCGTGATTGGTGATTGCATCGCACGTGTGTTGCACGCCAATGGCTGGCATGTGGCGCGCGAGTTCTATTACAACGATGCCGGCGTGCAGATCGAGAATCTCGCGTTGTCTGTGCAATCTCGTGCCAAAGGTCTGAAGCCGGGCGATGCCGAGTGGCCGGAAGCCGCCTATAACGGTGACTACATTGCAGACGTCGCACGCGCTTATCTGGCCGGTGAATCGGTCACGGTCGACGACAAGACGGTGGTCGGCAAGAACGATGTTGAAGATCTGGATGCCATTCGTGCGTTCGCCGTGGCGATGTTGCGCCTTGAGCAGAATGACGATCTTGCAGCCTTCGGCGTGCGCTTTGATCGCTACTTCCTCGAATCTTCCTTGTATGCGGATGGCAAGGTTGAAGAAACCGTCGAGCGCTTGAAGGCCAAGGGTCATACCTACGAAGAGGGTGGCGCGCTGTGGTTGCGCACCACAGACTTCGGTGACGACAAAGACCGCGTCATGCGTAAGTCCGACGGCACCTATACCTATTTCGTGCCGGACGTGGCGTACCACCTGAGCAAATGGCAGCGCGGCTACGAACGCGCGGTCACCGAACTCGGGGCTGACCATCATGGTTCGCTGTCACGCGTGCTCGCCGGCCTGCAGGCCTTGGATACCGGCATTCCTGCTGGCTATCCCGAATACGTATTGCATCAAATGGTCACCGTCATGCGCGGTGGCGAAGAAGTGAAGCTCTCGAAGCGCGCGGGCAGCTATCTAACGCTGCGCGATCTCATTGAAGAAGTCGGGTGCGATGCCACGCGTTGGTTCTTGGTTGCCCGCAAGCCCGATTCACAATTGGTCTTTGATATTGATCTGGCCAAGACGCAGTCGAACGACAACCCGGTGTACTACGTGCAATACGCACACGCGCGCGTCAGCAGCTTGTTGCGCCAGGCGCAAGAAAAGGGATTGTCGGTCGATATCGACCGTGGTTTGAACACGCTCGACGTGATTGCGGACGAAGCGTCATTGAATTTGATGATGGCACTCTCGCGCTTCCCTGAAGTGGTGGAGAGCGCAGGTGCACAGCTTGAGCCGCACGCGATTGCACAGTATTTGCGCGAGTTGGCAACGGCGTTCCATACCGCGTACCATGCGCGACCCGTGTTGGTCGCAGATGAAGCGGAGCGCAACGCGCGTCTCGCGCTCTGTACAGCGACAGCGCTAGTGTTGAAGAATGGTTTGGATTTGTTGGGCATGACTGCCCCGGAGAAGATGTAAATGGCACAAAATCGTGGCCGCCAGCCGGCCCGTCGCAGCTACAGCGGTCACCGTAATGGCGGCATGCCGGGTTGGGCTTGGCTTTTAATCGGTGCGTTGCTCGCAGCGTTACTGTTTCTGTTTGTGCCGCGCTTTATGAATAAGCAAGACGGCGGATTCTTCAAACCTACGCCGAATCCCGACGCACAGCCCATCGCCAGCAGCGACGAAGCTGAAATGACGCCCGAAGCGCAGGCAGCTGCGGCGAAGTCTGCGGCTGAAAAGAATCCGGCAGATCCGAACTACTCGTTCTATGACATGTTGCCCGGCGATGAAGTCAAGTTGACCGACGCGCAACTGGCCGCCATGGCAAAGGCTGAGAAAGAGAAGGCGGACGCGGCTGCCGCCGCGAATGCAGACACAAGCACGGCTGCGGGCGAAGACACCTCATTGCCTAAGCCCATCGACAGCGCGACGGCGTCAACGACGCCGACGGCAGCGCAACCGACTGCGTCGGCAGAAAAGCCCAAGGCAACGGAAGTCGCGAAGGCTGAAGCGGCCAAGTCTGCTGCCAAGGCAGCCAACACGCCTTATATCTTGCAAGCCGGTGCATTTGGCGAAGCCGCGCAAGCAGACGAGTTGAAAGCGAAAGTCGCGATGCTCGGTTTGAATGCACGTGTCGAAGAAGCCACGATCAATGGTAAGACCATGTTCCGCGTGCGGATGGGGCCCTATGCCACCGCCAGCGAGCTCACCACGGCAAAAACCAAGTTGAGCAATGGCGGCTTAAACGCCGTGCCGATCAAAGCCAAGTAAAACGAACCACCACGCGCCGGGAGGCCAGCATGAAAACTTTGTGCGTCACCGGCGCGACCTCCGGTTTTGGCAAAGCCATTGCCGAAAAATTTCTCTCGGAAGGTTGGCAAGTCATTGCCACCGGACGCCGCGCTGAACGTCTGGCGGCATTGAAGTCGCGCTGGGGTGATGCAATACACGTCGCCACCCTGGATATGCGTGACGAAGCCGCGATTGCCGCGTTTGTTGCCGAACTGCCGGCGCAGTTCAAGCGCATTGACGTGCTGGTGAACAACGCGGGCCTTGCACTCGGTACGCAACCGGCGCAACGTGCAGACCTCGCGCAGTGGAAACAAATGATCGAGACCAATGTCACCGGCCTCGTCACCTTGACCCATACCCTGTTGCCGAGATTGATCGAATCCAAAGCTTTGATCGTCAATATCAGCTCGATCGCAGCAACCTACCCGTACACGGGCGGCAATGTGTATGGCGGTACGAAAGCCTTCGTCTCGCAATTCTCATTGGGCCTGCGTTCCGATCTGCACGGCACCGGCGTGCGCGTGAGCAGCATCGAACCTGGCATGGCCGAGACCGAGTTCACCTTGGTGCGCAATGGCGGTGATCAGACCGCTTCAGACACCTTGTACAAAGATGCGTCACCGATTGTCGGCGAAGACATTGCGGATCAAGTGTGGTGGCTGTCGCAACTGCCACCGCACCTGAATATCAATCGATTGGAAGTGATGCCGGTGCGTCAGAGTTTCGCCGGCTTCCAGATCAGCCGCGACTAAACGCCGCGATTATTCCGAAGTTTTGCCGTCCCAATGGTCGGCTTCGTGGTTGGCCTCGGCATCTGCCTTGGTCGCATGCACCGTCCCATCTTTGTGTTCCGGCGGGCCATACACGGTATAAAAACGTAGCGGCCCGGTGCCCGTGTTGATGACATTGTGGCGCGCGCCCGCGGGCACGATGATTGCATCGTCATCTTCAACGGCATGCTTGACGCCATCGATCTCGACGCTGCCTGAGCCTTCTTCGACGCGAAAGAATTGATCGCGGTCGTCGTGTACCTCTGCACCAATATCCTCACCCGCTTGCAAGGTCATGAGCACCAACTGCAGATGTGCACCGGTGTACAACACGCGACGAAAATCCGTGTTGCGCTTGGTTTGCTGCTCGATGTTGTCTACATAACCTTTCATGGGTGTCTCCAATTAATCCAGCGGGGTATCGTCAAGATACGTATAGGCAGTGAGTCCGGATTCAAGCGCGGCATTCAAGCGCTCCGCCTCTGATTTACTGAGGTCGACAGCGCCCACGCGCGCGCGATAGATGCGACGCAAGTCTTCGAGCTTGTAGCCGACATAGTCGAGCATGACATCGGTGGTATCGCCACGTCGTTGCTGTGTGACACGGCATTCGCCCTCATGCACTTTCACTTCGATGGCATCGGTGTCACCGAACAAGTTGTGAATGTCGCCGAGAATTTCTTGATACGCACCGACCAAGAAGAAGCCCAAGCGATAGCGCTCACCCTGGCGCAATTCATGCAGTGGCAGCGAGGTATCAAGATCTTCGTTCTCGACGTAGACATCGATCTTGCCGTCCGAATCGCAGGTGAGGTCAGCGATGATGCCACGGCGTTTCGGTTCTTCATTCAAGCGTTCAATCGGCACGATCGGAAACACTTGATCGATGGCCCACACATCCGGCATCGACTCGAACACGCTGAAATTGACAAAGTATTTGTCTACCAAGCGTTCGTTGAGCTCATCGAGCAAATCGCGATGGCTCTTTTCGTCATAGGTCAGACGTGCTTTGACCGCATGGGCAATGGCATAGAACAAGTCGTCGATGCGCGCACGTTGCACCAAATCAATTTGACCCAAGGCATACAAAGACAACCCCTCGGCATGTGCTTGCGTCGCTTCGTGGAAAACCTCAACGGCCGGTCGTTCTGCCAGTTCCGCATGCAACGCACGCAGATCTTGCACCGGTTGTGATTCGTCGTCGTTTTGCGGCGGCACGCGGCCTTCAGGGGCCTTTTCGACCTCGCTCACGTTCGCAACCAACACTGCGTGATGCGCGGTCATTGCACGACCACACTCAGTCACGATGCGCGGTTGTGGCAAATCATTTTGCTCACACGCCTGCGCCAAGGGCTGCACGATACTCGACGCATAGTGATGCACGCCGTAGTTCACCGAGTTGTAGCTACGCGAACGCGTGCCTTCGTAATCCACGCCTAAACCACCGCCCACATCGACGTGGGAAATCTTGGCGCCGAGCTTGGACAGCTCAACGAAATAGCGCGTCGCTTCCCGCATGCCGTTCGCGATATCGCGCACGTTCGAAATTTGCGAACCCATATGGAAATGCAAAAGCTCAAGGCAATCGCCGAGTTCCGCGTCACGGAGTGCCTTCCACAGATCCAACACCTGGCGCGGATTCAAACCGAACTTGGCCTTGTCGCCGCCTGAGTTTTGCCATTTGCCTGCGCCGAGCGAGGCAAGCCGCATGCGCACACCAAGACCTGGCTTCACACCGAGATTTTTTGATTCTTCCAACACCAATTTAAGTTCTGAAGGTTTCTCGATGACGATGTACGTTTGCAAGCCCAGCTTGCGACCAATCAAAGCGAGGCGAATGTATTCCCTGTCCTTGTAGCCGTTGCACACAATCAAGCCACCGGGGCGCGACAACGCCAAGACCGCCATCAATTCCGGTTTAGAGCCGGCTTCCAAACCAAAGCCTTCGCCATGATGGCTGGCCAAGGTGCCGGCCACACCTGCGTGTTGATTCACTTTGATCGGATACACAGCCGTGTAACCGCCTTGGTATTCCCAATCGGTTTGCGCCTGTGCAAACGCGGCCTGCAACTTGGCCAAGCGATGGCCAAGGATGTCCGGAAAGCGCACGAGCACGGGCAAATGCGCGCCGCCTTCAAGCGCGCGATTGACGGCTTCGGCCAAGGCAATGCGCGGGCCGCCAACGCCCAATGGCGACACAACAACGCGACCCGCTTCGTCGACGTCAAAATACCCTTCCGACCAATGTGGAATGGAATAGGTCTTGCGAGCGGCGTCGAGGTTCCAGGTGGTCATGCGGTCAATCCGAAGCAGGGGAATGTCTTGCCGCCATTCTACGTCCCGACGCATTCACGCAGTGTTGTTCTTGTGCATTCAGGCGTAACCGTCGCTCCGCTACAATTCGCGCTTCAACCCGCAACAGATACGGCAAAACCATGACTCCGAACGACTGGCACTACGAACCCTTTGAACCCACCGGCTCGGCCATTGGCTTCCGAATCAAGGGCAAACTCGACGAAGTGCAGTCGCCGTTTCAGAAAATTGAGATTTTCGAGTCGACCGACTGGGGCAATTTGATGCTGATCGACGGCGCGATGATGCTCACCACGCGCGACAACTTTTTCTATCACGAGATGATTGCCCACCCGGTGCTGTTTTGCCATCCCGCGCCCAAGCGCGTGGTGATCATCGGCGGTGGTGATTGCGGCACCTTGCGCGAAGTGCTGAAGCATCCGGGTGTGGAAAAAGTGACCCAATGCGATATCGACGAACAAGTCACGCGGATGGCGGAAAAGTATTTCCCCGAATTGTGCGAATCCAATGGCGATCCGCGTGCGGACATCATTTGGGATGACGGTCTTGCGTATATGAAAAATTGTGCGCCGGGCAGCGTGGATATCGTCATCGTGGATTCCACAGACCCCGTCGGCCCCGCCGAAGGTTTGTTCAACGCGGCATTTTTTGCCGACTGCGCACGTGCGCTGAAGGACGACGGCATCTTGGTGCAACAGTCCGAATCCCCGCTGGCGCTGCTTGATCTGATCAAAGAAATGCGCGTGGAAATGGGCAAAGCGGGCTTTACGCAATTTGAAACATTGCCGTTCCCACAGCCTTGCTATCCGACCGGCTGGTGGAGTGTGACGCTTGCACGCAAATCAGGCGCATTCCAGTTCCGCGAAGCAGACGCACGCGCAAAAGCATTTGAAACGCTGTATTACACAGCGGATGCGCATATTGGCGCGCGTCATTTGCCGCCTTTTGTTGCCGCCGCGCTCGAATCCTGAACAAGCGCCTATGCCGAAAAATTTTTGGTGACGTAGTCGAAGGTGCGACGCGTCATCGGTCGGCATACTGGTGGTATGGGAGCAGGGGCTAACAGACACCGTTTTGCGGCCAGCGTTCGTGCGCTTGTACGAACCTGTGCCTTGTGTGCGATTGCATGGTCGACTTTGGCCGCGCAAAGCACGCCTGTGCCTGCAGACATTCCGACGACTTTCAATCAAGCGATTCGCCATTTCCATGAGATGGAAATGCAACGCGGCGATGCCGGCGATTACCTGACGTATCTCACCGATGTTAACACCCGTTTTGCCGCGAAAGACAAGCAACGCAGCGTCCTGATCAGTGCGGAGCGCTGCGAATACGTGGATTTCGCCAGTGCTTCGGCAGCCACCATGTACATCGCCTCAGGCATTGATCGTGCGAAGCGCGAAGGAATGCCCATCGCCGAGAACATGTTTCGATTGTGCGAGCTCACGCTGCAATCTGAAGACTTGGATATGGCCGGCTTGGATGGCGTGATTGCGCGTTTCAATGCATTGGAAGCGCCCTATCAAAAAGCAAAAGCCCTGTGGTTACGCGCAGATGTGAACTCTGTACGCGGCAACATTGCAGATGCGCTGTTGGATTTCCAACGTGCGCGTGCAGCCTTTGAACGCGCGGGTGTCAGTGGCACGCAACCGAACATGTTGGCCGGCGAAAGCATCGCAAAGCGTCGCATGGGTGATCTGCAGGGCGCTGAAGTCACCATGCGTTCTGTGCTTGACGTTTGGAAGGCCGCCAACAATCCGCGTGAATCGGCGTATGCCTATATCCAGATCGGCTTCATTCAAATGGAAGCGGGTGACCCCGGCAGCGCGCTGGATTCCATGGCGTCTGCCTTGATGGAGGCACATCGTGCGCAAGATCCCGACATTCAACGCAATGCGTTGACGGGTCTTGCGTTAGCCCAAGTCCGCTCGGGCGAATGGCTGGCAGCCCTCGAGGCGATTGAGCGTGCACGAAGCTTGGCGCGACCGGGAGCGCCGCAAGATACCTTCGACACCGCGATGCTGTATTACGTCGAAGGCATGGCATTGGCAGGCAATGCCAAGTTCGAGCCTGGCATGGCAGCACTGGATAGCGCGCTCAAGCTCTTCGAAAGACAAAAAAATAATCGCTTGGTTGCATTGGTGCTCAGAGCAAAAGCGGATGCACTCGCTGCGGATCGCCAATTTGAGCCCGCGCTCGTGTTGTATCGACATTACATGCAGATGGAAGCGAGTCTGCAAAAGAAGATGCGGATTGAACAAGGCACGTTGTTGCGGCAAGAGTTCGAAATTCAATCGCAGGCGTTTGAAACACGACAGCTGCGCGTGAACCGTTTGGCGCAACAACACCAACTCGAAATCTTGCAGTCGACGCGCAAATGGCAGGGCCTTGCCTTGATCACTTCATTGGCGCTGATGTGCTTCTTGACCTATTTCGCGTGGCGCCAGTGGCGACAAGGTCGACAGCTGAATGTTTTGGCCAATGTCGACCCACTGACGCACGTCGCAAACAGAAATGGGGTTGAACGCTTTGCCGATGTGGAAATGCGCGTCGCCGAGGAAACGCATCGTCCATTGAGCATGCTCATGCTGGACATCGATCACTTCAAAAAGGTCAATGACACCTTCGGGCATTTGGTCGGCGATTTGGTGCTTCAAGAAGCAACACGCATATGGAGCACGGGCCTTCGTGCGAATGATTTACTGGGTCGTTTCGGCGGCGAAGAGTTTCTTGCGATCTGCCCGGGTCTGGATTTGGAGGCAGCGGGTCAGGTGGCGGAGCGGCTTCGAACGGCCGTGGGTGCTTTGCGATTGAGCGCCATTGATCCCGACCTGTCGATTACCGTCAGCATCGGTGTGGCGCAATACGTGCCGGGTGAATCGCGCAATGCTTGGATTGAACGTGCAGATCGCGCCTTGTACACGGCCAAAGAAAGAGGCCGGAATTGCGTCGTCTTGTCAGACGCCGTGGCTTAAAGGGCGTCGTCGTCCAGTTCGCCGGTGCGGATACGCACCACGCGCTCCAGATCCCAGACGAAGATCTTGCCGTCGCCAATCTTTCCGGTGCCTGCGCTGTGCATGATGGCTTCGGTGACCGCTTCAACCTGATCGCCGCTGACCGCCACTTCCAGTTTCAGCTTGGGTAGGAAATCGACGACATACTCTGCGCCGCGATAGAGCTCGGTGTGCCCTTTTTGTCGGCCGAAGCCTTTGACCTCGGTCACAGTGATGCCTGCCACGCCAACATCGGCGAGCGCTTCACGCACGTCATCAAGTTTGAACGGCTTGATGATTGCCATCACCATCTTCATCGCGGGGCTCCTTTATGCTGTTGCAAGCTTAATCGGAAACACCCGATGCGTGCTCGGGCAATTCGCCTACTGCCATCCCTGTTTGGGTGACGCAGCATGAGTACACACCCATCGAAAGGACATTCGCATGATCGATTTCAGTCAATTGGACGACCTCGCCCGCCGCCTCGGCAACTTGTTGCCGCCGGGCATCCGCGAAAACCGCGAGGAGCTCCAGCAGAACTTCAAAGCCGTGCTGCAATCCGGCTTGGCCAAGCTTGATTTGGTCACACGTGAAGAGTTTGAGGTGCAACGCGCGGTGCTCCTGCGCACGCGCGAAAAGATTGAAATGCTTGAGCGCCGTTTGGCCGAACTTGAGCGCGGCGCCGACGACGCCAACACGCAAAACGTCGCGCACTAAGCGCGGTCCCCGACATGGCTTTGGCCGTCGTGCACAGTCGTGCACGCTTGGGCGTGCGTGCGCCTGAAGTTGCCGTCGAGGTGCACTTGGGTGGCGGATTGCCGCGCATGTCGATCGTCGGCTTACCCGAAGCAGCGGTACGCGAATCAAAAGACCGTGTACGCGCTGCATTTGCCAGCACGCAGTTCGACTTTCCCGCGCGCGCGATCACAGTCAATCTCGCACCCGCCGATTTGCCGAAACAAGGCGGTGCGTTTGATCTTCCGATTGCACTCGGCATCCTGGTCGCCTCTGGGCAACTGCCGGCTCGCTGTTTGCAGGGACGCGAGTTCATGGGCGAGCTCGGCCTCACGGGTGATTTGAAGCGCATTCGCGGGGTCCTACCGGCCGCGCTCGCCAGTGCAATGGTCAAACGTCAACTCGTCATTCCGCATGCGAATGCCGAAGAAGCCGCTTTGTGTGAGACCTCAGACATTCGTACGGCACATGATTTGCGTGCACTGGTTGAACAGCTTCGTGCAAACGTACCGGCTGAGCCTTTGCGTCGGCCAATCAACGACTCGGACAAGTCGCATTGGCCTGACATGGCCGATGTGCGTGGCCAACAAGTGGCAAGACGCGCGCTCGAGATAGCAGCTGCGGGCGAACACCATGTGCTGTTCGCAGGGCCGCCAGGCTGTGGCAAGAGCATGTTGGCAACACGGTTGCCCGGCATCATGCCGATGGCGAGCGATGAAGAGGCACTTGAGACCGCCGCGATTGCTTCGTTGGCGACCACGGATGTGTCCACGCGTGCATGGCGACAGCGACCTTTTCGATCGCCGCATCACACGGCGAGTGCCGTGGCGTTGATCGGCGGTGGGCGCGACCCGCGACCGGGTGAAGTGTCGCTCGCGCACAACGGCGTGCTCTTTTTGGATGAATTTACAGAGTGGAGTCGCCATGCATTGCAGTGCTTGCGCGAACCGCTAGAGTCCGGCGTGGTGCATATTGCGCGCGCGTCAAAACAACTGAGCTATCCGGCGCGCTTTCAGTTGATTGCTGCAATGAACCCTTGTCCGTGCGGCTATGCCGGGGATCCATCGCAGCGGTGTGAATGCATGCCCGATGCCATTGCGCGGTATCGCGCCAAGGTTTCGGGTCCGCTGCTGGATCGGATCGATCTGCATGTGTCGCTGGCGCGTATTCACGCGTCCGAATTGCACGGCGCGTTGTCTCAGGGCGAGGGCAGTGAAGCGATTCGCGAACGGGTGGCAGATGCGCGGGGGCGCCAAGTGCTTCGGCAATCCGTGCCCAATGCGCGATTAGAAGGTGCAACGCTCACCGCACATTGCACGGAAGGCATGGAAGATGCCGACGGCTTTCATACGGCCAGTGAGCGATTACGTTTGTCTGCTCGGGCCAGCCATCGCGTGTTGCGTGTGGCACGCACCATTGCCGATCTGGCGCATGCAGCGCACATCGAACGCGCACATTGGCTGGAGGCCTTGACCTTCAGGCCACAAATCTAAGCATTACCTGGTCGGTTGTCGTTGGACCCAATAGCCCATCAGGGCAAAGACAATCGTGACGATCGTGAACGTCCACGGCAACACCCGCATGGCGCGATCAAACACGTGCATGAGATTTTCAGAGAAGCTCGCACCGTTGATAGCAGTTGGCACCATCAAGCTGATGTTGACCAGTACAAGCCCTACGATCGACAGACATAAGACAACCAGATAGGCAGGCGCGAGCATGCCGGGAATGACATGCGGCGCATCCGCGTAGCGCGCAGCGACGACCGGTGGATGTCCGAACGCGCGAAGGCGTTGTGCCAGTGGCGCCGTGTCATCACTTTGGCTCAAGAACTCTTCGAGGTCTTCGCGGATGTGGGTAAGCGTGCGCGCGCGGCGCCCCGGTACCAACCAACGATTCACCTGTTGCAGATAGCGTTCTACTTCTGTGTTCATTGTTGCGCTCCGTTGAGACGCTTTAGGCTTTCTGAAAGGGCGTGCCACTGCGCCAGCATCGTGTGCTGCGCGGCATGCCCCGCGGCTGACAAGGTGTAAAACCGTTTGACACGGGAATCTTCGAATCGCCGCTCACTGACGAGGAGTCCCTGAGTTTCCAGACGTCGCAGCATTGGGTACAAGGCCCCTTCTTCAATTGGAAGACCGGCGGCACCCAGAATGGTTCGCAGGTCTGCGCCGCACTGTTCGCCCTGACCCAGCGCACTCAAAACCGCAAGAATCAGGGTGCCGCGGCGAAGTTCTTGGCTCAGGGTGCTGTCGTCAATTGCGGGCGGCATATGGGGTTCCATTTCCCATAGCATCGCACACTGTGCGTCGCACAGTCAATTGTCCTTACCGCACCGCCTGGACCGGCTTTAGACCAAGCCGGTGAGGTAGAAGATGCCGATGATGAGGAATACCGCAAGGGTTTTGACGATCGTGATGGCAAAGATGTCTTTGTATGCCTCGCGATGCGTGAGCCCCGTAACCGCAAGCAACGTAATCACGGCGCCGTTGTGCGGCAAGGTATCCATACCACCCGACGCCATCGCGGCGACGCGATGAAAGACTTCCAAGGGAATGCCCGCGGCCTGCGCGTTTTGAATGAACGTATCTGCCATCGCCGCCAAGGCAATACTCATGCCCCCCGAGGCAGAGCCGGTGATTCCGGCCAACGCAGTCACAGTGACGGCTTCGTTGATCAGTGGATCCGGAATTTTGCGCAGGGTGTCGGCAAACAACAGGAACCCTGGCAATGCGGCAATGACCGCACCGAAGCCGTATTCGCTTGCTGTATTCATCGCTGACAACATCGCGCCGCCAATGGCGTCTTTGCTGCCGTCCGCAAAACGCTTCGCCACTGTTTTCCAAGCAAACAAGAACACCGTTGCGATACCGAGCAGCAATGCGCCCTCCACCGCCCAGATGGCCGCAATTTTCGATACTTCTTGCACAACGGGTGCCGGCGAGCCGATCACCGCTGGAATGAAACTCGCAGTCTCGCCATAACGCGCGGGAATCACCAAAGTCAGAACTTTATTCGCTACGCCAACAACGATCAGAGGCAGCAGCGCGATCATCGGGTGCGCCAAACGCACTTCATTGAATTCCGCAGGCTCGTTGCGCAAAGGCGTTTTTGTGGCGTAGCCCTCGCCCGCTGCCAATGCGGCGCGCCGACGCCATTCCAAGTACGCCAAGCCCACGATGAGAATAAAGACCGCGCCGACTGTGCCAAGCCACGGCGCAGCCCACGTGTTCGTTTTGAAGAACGTTGTCGGAATGATGTTTTGGATTTGCGGTGTGCCCGGCAACGCATCCATCGTGAAGGTGAAAGCACCGAGCGCGATCGTGCCGGGAATCAAGCGTTTCGGTATGTCCCCTTGACGGAACAATTCCGCGGCAAATGGATAGACAGCGAACACGACGACGAACAAGGACACGCCGCCATAGGTCAGCAGGGCACACACGAGAACGATCGCCAACATCGCGCGACTGGCACCCACGACTCGAATGGTTGCCGCCACGATCGAGCGCGAGAAACCCGACAACTCAATGACTTTCCCAAAAATCGCACCGAGCAAGAACACCGGAAAGTAGTTCTTCAAAAAGCCGACCATCTTGTCCATGAACAGGCCACTGAACATCGGCGCCACCAATCCGGGATCGGTGAGCAGGACGGCACCCAGCGCGGCAACGGGTGCAAACAAGATGACGCTGTAGCCGCGATAGGCGACAAACATCAAGAACACCAGAGCGGCCAACACAATCAGGAATGCCATCGCGGACTCTGCAGAAGGGAGCTGTCACGCAGTGTGGCAGTGTGGCCGGGCGCTTGCCCTTGTCCGAAAGTACGATGTGCGCGGACCCGCCGCGCGGTGATGATCACCCGGTACGCACTTTGTCCTTTAGGGGGACTTTCATGAAATCAACGCACCTCAGTCTTGCGATCGCCCTTGCGATCTCCGCAGCCGCACACCCTGCATTCGCGCAGGATGCAGCCCCGTCAAACAACGACGCCGCTCAGACCGAGGCGGCCAAGAAAGCGGCCGACGCGAAGAACACCTTGAATGCCGTGACAGTCACCGCACGGCGTCGCGCGGAAACCGCAAAAGATGTGCCGGTCGCCGTGAGTGCATTCAGCGAAGACGGACTGAAAGACTTGCAAGCCACGGATATCAGCGGTCTGCAAGGTGCGGTGCCGAATATGAATATCGTGCAAGGTCGCGGCTCGGCGAACTCAGTCAACGTGTTTATCCGCGGCATCGGTCAGCCGGACGCATTGCAGACGTTCGACCCGGGCGTTGGCATGTACGTTGACGATGTGTATTACTCGCGCATCAATGGCGCCCTGTTCTCATTGTTTGACGTCGGTCAGGTGGAAGTACTGCGCGGGCCGCAAGGCACCTTGTACGGCAAGAACTCCACCGGCGGCGCCATCAAGATCTCGACCAAAGATCCCTTCGTGGATGCCGTTCGTTCGGTTGAAATGACTGCAGGCTCGTTCGGACGCTTGGAAGGTCGCTTCTACATGGCCGGCAAGTTGAGTGACACGTTTGCAGCCAGCATTGCCGGTGGCGTGATGAAGAACGACGGCTATGTTCGCAACCCCACCAATGGTCAGGAATATAACGGCGACGACACCAAGGCGGTGCGCGCGAAATTGGCATTCCGTCCAAGCCATGCATTCGATGCAACGCTGAGTTTGGACTACACCAAACAAGACGCACCGCTCACCATGGGTGCAGCAACCGCACCGCTGACAGCCGTTGATTTGGCTACGGGCGCGGTCACCATATTGCAGCCGGCACCGGGCAATTACGACTACCGTGCACGCACCTCATTTGCCCCAGGCATGGGCCAAAAGATGACGCACTCGGGTGCATCGCTCAACATGACGTGGCATCTCTCGGATGCGTGGGCACTGAAGAGCATCAGCGCCTATCGCAAGCTGAAGACGGATTCGTATATCGATATTGACGCATCGCCATTCGAGCTTGGTGACGTTCGCGTGCAAGTCGATCAGAAGCAATGGAGCCAAGAGCTGCAACTGCAATACAGCAGCGACACCGTCAACGCGATCGTCGGTGCCTACCACCTCAACGAAAACGTGCCCTCGCACCAAGAAGCATATGCCGATGATTTCTTGCGTTACTTAGGTGCAAAAATGGACTTCTTGCGCACCATTGATGACGACCTGCACAACAAGAGCAGCGCGGTCTTTGCCAACGTCGATTGGAAGTTTGCACCGACTTGGGCACTTTCCGGTGGTATTCGCTACACGCGCGAAACCAAAACCTATAGCCGCACTACCAGCGTGTTCTACGGCTCACCGTTTACGGCATTGAATGGACGCGATCGTGCCGCAGATATCAACAATCGCAGTCAGTCGTGGAGCGCAGTCACACCGTCGTTGTCGATCACGAAAGCGTTCAGCGACGACATGACGGCCTATATCTCTGCAAACCGCGGCTTTAAATCCGGTGGTTTCAACGGCCGTGCCAACAACAAGTTCGATGCGGACCACGCTGTATTCAATCCCGAGTACGTGTGGACCTATGAAGCCGGCTTGAAGATGCAAAGCGCAGACCGTCGCTACTCGGCGAATATCGCGGCGTTCCATAGTGACTACAAAGACTTCCAAGCGCGCGTGTCAGAACACACCGCACCGGGTTCGGCAACGTTCTCTTTCCCGGTTTTGAATGCCGCTTCGATGAAAGTCGACGGTCTTGAGCTTGAAGGCAAAGCTGTCTTGGGTGCTGACAAGAACACGGTCGTTTCGACACAGATCGGTTGGATGCATGCACGCTACGGCGAGTTCAACGATCCGGTGACCAAGATCAATCCGACCTTGGCGAACTTGCACGATCATGTGCCGTTCTCGCCCAAGCTCTCTGCGCGATTGGCTTTACAACATACCTTCGACTTGGGTGAAGCAGGCGGTATTACCTTCGGCGCGGACGCAGCCTACCGTAGCCGTACATGGCTTTCGGTGGACAACCGTCCGGCACTCTCTCAAGCGGGCTACACCTTGTTCGGCATGTTCGGCTCATGGGATTCTTCGGACTACGCGTGGCAAGTGCGCGCGGGCGTGCGCAACTTGGGTGATCGCAAGTACAAGACTGAAGGTCAAGAGTTCTCAAGCGTCGGCAATATTCAAACCGTTTACTACGGTGCGCCGCTCAATGGGTATGTCAGCGTGCGCTACAACTTCTAAAGTGCGCATGTCTGTTCAAGTTAAACGAAGCCCGGCAATCGCCGGGCTTTTTTTGCATTTTCAAGCGCGATTGATAGCACGATGGAGGAGTGCACCGCCTAACATCGCGGGTACAAACCAAAGCGCTTCGGACGCACCCACACCCAACCCAGCCAAGGCCGGGCCAGGACAGTAACCGGCAATGCCCCAACCGATGCCGAACAGTGCTGCGCCACCTATCAAACGGCGATCAACCTTTGCATAAGAAGACAATCTGAAAGCATCTGCGAACAGCGGCGTCCCTGTGCGAATGACGCGCGGAAACAACACCAGTGTGGTGGCGACCGCACCGCCGAGTACGAAGGCAAGACTCGGATCAAAGTTGCCCGCAACATCAAGGAAGCCAAGGACGCGACGCGCATCGACCATGCCAGACATCGCGAGCCCGACGCCGAACAAAGCGCCCGACAAAAGTGCAGCGATCATGATCCGCTTCATAGCGAGAATCCCATATGGCGCGTCATGTAAGTCGCAATCACGGCCGTGAGCATGAAGGTCAAAACCGCCACGATAGAACGCGCTGATAAGCGACCGATACCGCATACACCATGGCCGCTGGTGCATCCATTGCCCATACGCGTCCCAAACCCGACCAGCACGCCTGCGACCACGAGACCCATGCGTGAGAAGTCTTCTCGCGGTTGCGGTGCGCCCGGAACGAATGCCATGTAAAGTCCCGCTGCGCCGATCACGCCCAGCACGAACGCCACGCGCCAGCGAGTTTCTCCGCGCTTGGGTAGCAAGATGCCGTTGACGATGCCACTGATGCCGGCGATGCGGCCGTTCAACCACAGCAATAGAACGGCAGACAGTCCAATTAAGATCCCGCCAGACAAGGCGAGCCACCACTGGCTGGTCATTGCTTCGATCCGATTTGATTCACGGGCAAGCGGAGATAGCGAATGCCATTTGCGTCGGGTTGTGGCAGTTCACCGGCGCGGATATTCACTTGCAACGCGGGCAGGATCAAACGCGGTGACGGCAAAGTGGCGTCACGCGTGTTTCTGAGCGCGACAAATGTCGATTGGTCAGTGCCACCGCCGATATGAATATTTTTGCTGCGCTGTTCGCTCGGTGAGCTTTCCGCGCGAGGCGCTTCACCTGCTTGCGGATAGTCATGACACAGGAACAGGCGTGTGTTTTCGGGCAAACCAAGCAGGCGTTGGATGGACTGATACAACGTGGATGCATCACCGCCGGGGAAATCTGCGCGTGCCGTGCCCGCTGCGGGTCCAAACACAGTGTCGCCGACAAATGCAGCGTCACCGATGACATAGGTGAGGCTGTCATCGGTATGACCGGGCGTTGCGATCACATCGACCGTGAGCGCGCCGACTTGAATTTGCTCGCCTTCGGAAAGCAGACGATCAAATTGACTGCCGTTGGCTTCGAAGTCTGCACCCAATCCAAAGAGCGTCTTGAAGCGCGCTTGTACGCCGGTGATGCCTTTGCCGATGGCCACGCGCGCACCCGTTTCGTGTTTGAGATAGGACGCCGCAGTCAGATGATCCGCGTGTGCGTGTGTCTCCAATATCCACTCAACCGTCAGTGACTGCGCCCGAACAAATGCCAAGACTTCATCGGCGGACGCCGTTGAGGTTCGCGCGCTTGCGGCGTCATAGTCCAGCACCGGATCAACAATCGCTGCATGTCCACCAGCGCTGTCGTAGACCACGTGGGTGAACGTTGAGGTCACCGGATCGTGGAAGGTTTTCACTTGGGGATTCATGTTCTGTTTCCTTGCTTTATTTATTAGCTTATGCTAATTTAGACATATCGCAATTAAATGTCAAGCCAGTTCATGCCACGCATTTCAAAGAAAGCCCTTTTGCCCGACGCGGATGCACTCGCGGACCACGCCATTGACGCTGCGGAATTGTTGAAGGCACTTGCCCATCCTGCGCGTCTGTTGGTGTTGTGCCAACTGGTCGAAGGCGAACGTTCGGTGGGTGAATTGCAGCCGGTCACCGGGCTTAGCCAATCCGCGCTGTCGCAGCACCTTGCGGTGTTGCGCGGCATGTCTTTGGTGCGGACGCGGCGTGATGCACAAACCATTTTTTACGCCCTTGAATCAGGCCCCGCGCTCGGTGTGATGAACGCCCTGTATGCCGCTTACTGCGGTGGCTCGGAGAAGCGTCGATGAACCCCGTTGAAGTCGTGCTGGGCGCGCTGTCGGGGAGCATCGTTGGCTTTACCTTGGGCCTCGTCGGCGGTGGCGGTTCAATTCTCGCTGTACCGTTGATGGTGTATGTCGTGGGTGTGCAGAACCCGCACGTGGCGATTGGTACCAGTGCGCTTGCAGTGGCGGCAAATGCCTTGATCGGGCTCGGCAACCACGCACGCAAGGGTCATGTGAAATGGCCATGCGCACTCACCTTTGCGAGTGCGGGCGTGCTCGGTGCATGGACAGGCGCACTGTTTGGCAAGTCAGTCGACGGTGAAAAACTATTGGCCTTGTTTGCGCTATTGATGTTGGTCGTCGCTGCATTGATGTTGCGCGCACGTGGGCAGGGTGGCGATGCGACCGTGCGCATCAGCCGTCAGAACGCGCCCAAACTTGTGGCCACAGGTACGGCAACCGGTCTGCTCTCGGGTTTCTTCGGCATTGGCGGCGGCTTCTTGGTGGTGCCCAGTTTGATTGCCGCGACGCGCATGCCGATACTGGCAGCAGTCGGATCTTCCCTGGTCGCTGTGACCGCATTCGGTTTGACCACGGCGATCAGTTACGCAAGTTCGGGCTTGGTCTCTTGGCCATTGGCTGCGATTTTCATTGCCGGTGGCGCAGTGGGCAGCGTTGCAGGCACCCGCACCGCTGTCCATCTTGCGGATCGAAAAGGTGCGCTTAACCTCGTGATGGCGGGCTTGATCACCGTTGTTGCGATCTACATGCTGTATCGCACAACCCATGCGATGGCTTTCAGCTAAACAAGCTTCCGGAACCAGGAGATTTTTGTGGACAGACCCATGTGTTATTCAGACAACCACTATGCGTATGGTCAGCCGACCGAGGCAGATTTGGCCGCGCTTGCAAAAGCCGGTGTCTCGACCATCATCAATCTACGTGCAGCGGATGAACCCGTGGACTATGACGAAGCCGCCGTGGCTTCACAACACGGTATGCGTTACGTGCACGTACCGATCACCGGACCCGGCGATCTTGATCGCGCGCGCATCTCGCAGTTCGGAGCAGCCTTGGATGCGGCGCGTGACCATGGTGGCGTATTGATTCACTGCGCAACCGCGAATCGCGTGGGTGCCATGGTGGCACTCGACGCCGCGTTCAATCGCGGTGCATCGCCCACAGAAGCCTTGGCATTGGGTCGCAGTGCGGGACTCGCCGGACTGGATGCCGCAGTCGCCGCTATGCTGTAGCTTGCAGAATTGATTGAGGACGTCCCTTCCGAATGTTGAGCGCTGGCGTCGTCATTCTCTGTTGTTTGGTTTGGTTGTCCATGTTGTTTGCCGCGGCCATTTATGCCGACCGCAAGCCGGCTTGGCTGTCACGTCATTGGGCCTGGATCTACGCGCTGTCGCTGCCGGTGTATTGCACGTCCTGGACCTTCTTCGGCACGGTCACCCAAGCAGCGCGTTACCAATGGCCGCTGCCGCCGACCTTTGTCGGCACGATCTTGTTATATGCATTGGGTGGCGTGGCAATCGTCGGCCTTGTGCGACGCGCGCGCGAAGTACACGCCAGCTCTTTGGCTGACTTCATCGCTGCCCGCTTAGGCCGCAATGCACCCCTTGCGGCTTTGGTGACCTTGGTGGCGATTTTGGGCTTGATTCCCTACATCGCACTCCAATTGAAAGCTGTGTCGATGGGCTACGACATGCTCGTGAATGGTGTGCGCCCAATGGATGCAACGGCGCATGCCGACATTGGCCCCGTGGTCGCGGTGGTGGTTGCAGGCTTCGCGATTTTGTTTGGCACGCGCAAAGCCGACATTGGCGGACATAGCCATGGCTTGGTGTTCGCGATTGCGTTGGAGTCTGTATTCAAATTGCTGGCGATGTTGGCTTTGGGCATTTTTGTCGCCACCCAATCCACGGACTTCGACACGCTGAAACATCCGTTGCCGGAAGCGGACCTGCAAGGCTTCGCGCCTTTGGTGGTGTTGGGCATCCTGGCGATGTTCACCTTGCCGCACCAATTTCACGTCGGCATCGTCGAATGCCGTGATGAAAAACATCTACGTTTAGCGCGCTGGGTGTTTCCGCTCTACATGATTTTGATTTCCTTGCCATTGCTGCCATTGGCGCGCGCCGGGGCTGCGCAATTCGCGGGCATGCCCGTGAACTCAGACCTCTACGTGCTCGCCCTACCCATGGCGCACGGCGAAAGTGGATTGGCCTTGTTTGCGTTTCTCGGCGGCTTGGCCGCGGCCACGGGCATGACGGTCATTAGCTTGTTGGCACTGAGCTTGATGATCGGCAACCACTGGTTGGCACCCGGACTTTTGCGCGGTGCTTGGGCACAAGGCGCCGGCGATTTGCGTGGGCGCGTGCTGATGTTGCGTCGCGCGGGCATCATCCTGATTGTGTTGCTCGCATGGATCTATGGTCGTGCAGTGGCCGGTGAAGATGCACTCGCAGATGTTGGCGCGGTGTCATTCTCTGCCTTGGCCACATTGGCGCCCGCGGTTGTAGTCGCTGCCTTGCTGCCTTCAACGCCCGCACGTGCTGTTTCGATCGGCATCGTTTGCGGCTTCATGGCTTGGACGTGGGCCATGTTGCTGCCGATTCTTGGCGACGCCGGTTGGGTGTCTGGCACTTGGTTGGCGAACGGACCGATGGGATGGGGTTGGTTGGCCCCGGACAACCTGCTTGAACTGACAGGTTGGGGCCGATTGGCGCGTGCCGTTGCGGTGAGTTTGATCGTCGCGACCCTTGCCACGGCACTCGCAAGTTTCGGTCTGCCGCGCCGCGCGGGCGCCACCCGTCGCCGCTTCGATGCGAACACCCTACGCAATGCCAGCTTGCGTTTCTTAGGGCCTGAGCGCGTGCATGACCTGTTGCGTGCTGCGCCGACCACTGGCGCGGTGAATTTCGAAACCATGAACGCGGTTGAACGTGCGCTGGCTGGTGTGCTCGGAAGTGCGTCTGCACGTTTGCTCTTGGATACCGCGCAACGAAAAACATCCGCTGAACTCGACACCGTCGCCAGCATCGTGGGTCAAGCTTCGGAAGATCTCAAGTTTAATCAGCGCGTGTTGGAAGGCGCGCTTGAGAATATGAGCCAAGGCATCAGCGTGGTGGATGCCAACTTAAAACTCGTGGCGTGGAATACGCGCTACCAAGAGTTGTTTGGATTTCCAGAAGGCATGCTAACAGTCGGTATGCCGATTGCCGACGCCAGTCGCTGGGCTTTGCAGAGCATGGGTCAGGCCGACACGCGTGAACAAGCTTTAGCGCGACGCCTCGGCCACATGCGTGCCGGCACGCCACACCTGTCCGAGCGCATTTTTCCCAATGGGGCCACCATCGAAATTCGCGGCAACCCGATGCCGGGTGGTGGGTTTGTCGCCACATTTACAGATGTCACGGCATTCAGGCGTGCCGCTGCGGAACTGCAAGACATCAATGCAACGCTTGAACATCGCGTGGTCGAACGCACGCAAATGTTGGACGAAGCGCGCGATGAAGCCGAGCGCGCCAATGACGCAAAGTCACGGCTATTGACGGCGATTGGCCATGATTTGCTACAACCGGTACACGCCGCGCAACTGTTCGCGGATGCACTCCTGCAGCAAACGCAGGATGCCGGCAAGCAACGTTCGATCGCTCAGATTCAAGGGGCGCTTGACGCCACCAATGACTTGTTAACCGATCTTTTCGACTTGTCGCGCATCGAATCCGGCGGCCTTGTCGTTGAGAAGCGCAACTTCCCACTGTCCGAATTGTTGGATCCGTTGGCTGCACAGTTTCGCGCCTTATCGGGCGCGCGCGGTTTGATCTTCAGCTATGTACCTACACGTGCTTGGGTGCAGAGCGATTTGCAATTGCTGCGCCGAATCCTGCAGAACTTTTTGGCCAATGCAGTGCGCTACACACCACAAGGTCACGTGCTTTTGGGTGTGCGGCATCTCCCCGGCGCGATTCGTGTGGAAGTACACGACACCGGCACGGGCATTCCGCCCGAAGCCCTCGAACGCATTTTTGAAGCCTTCCGTCGCGGTGAAGGCGTGCCAGGCCAAGGCCTCGGTTTGGGGCTTGCCATTGCCGATCGCATGGCCGAGCTCCTTGATGCGCCGATTCATGTCCGCAGTCGCGTGGGCTCAGGCAGCGTGTTTGCAGTCACGGTGCCCCAAGCAACACCGCAAGCACCGGAAGCGCGCGAACGCGGCCCCGACGCCGCGCACTTGCTGATTGTTGACAACGATCCGCTGTCACTCGAGGCCTTGGCTGAGGTCTTACATGGCTGGGGTTATCGGGTTTCGACGGCATCCGATCCCGACAGTGCCATGCAAGCCATGGCGAAAGGCGACGTCGATGCGTGGCTGTTGGATTTTCATCTAGACGATGGCATCACCGGTTTGGATGTGCACACGCAGTTGACGGAACGCTTCGGCAGCCGACCGACATTGATGATGAGTGCCGACGATGGCGGCGTGGTGCGACGCGAAGTGATGGAACGCGGCTTAATGCTGCTGCGCAAGCCTGCCCGCGCACTCGCATTGAAGTCGGTACTTGATCGGTTGTTGGCCGCGACCCGCGTCGACTGACTCAGCCGACCGGCATGTGTCGACTGGGATCTCCGAGTTCAAGTTCACGCAAGATGACGCCCGCGTGCGTGCGATTGCGTGCATCCAAGCGTTCCAGGATTGCAGTCACATGCGCTTTCACAGTGCGCTCTTGAATATCGAGCCGGTCTGCAATTTGTTTGTTCAACAAACCCTCAGCCACCAATTGCAAGACGCGGAATTGCTGCGGCGACAATGACGCCAAACGGGACGCCAATGCACGGTCGTCGGGTGAGGACGCCGCGCGTTGCACCGCCGCGCGCATCCCCGGTGGCAACCATCGCTCGCACGCAAGAACCGAGCGAATCGCGTCATGCAAATCTTCCAGACCCGACACCTTCGGCAAGAATCCCGCCGCACCATGGTCCAAAGCGCGCCGCACCACGCGCGGGTCATCATTCGCCGAACACACCATCACCGCCACCGACGGGTACTGTGCGCGAATTGCAGCAAGCCCGGTCAAGCCGTGATTGCCCGGCATGTGCAGGTCGAGCAAGATCAAATCCATATCAGGCAGGCGCTCGAGTGTCGCCATTACGGCTTCCAAGGAATCCGCTTCATACATCGTCATGTTGCCCACGGCATCCGCAGCCGCTTGCTTCAAGGCCGCACGAAACAAAGGATGATCGTCGGCGATCAGTATCGAAGTCATGAGGGCAGCCTATCAGCCGAAGGGGCGGCGTGGCGTTGCACCAAAGTACGATGCAACCCTCATCGCCTTCGCGCTATGGTCGATGCATGAAAATCTTGATGCCCGTGGCCGCCGCTGTGTTCGTCTCCGCTTGTGCGATGACGGGTGCGCACCCCAAGGAACCCGCTATGTCCGCACCTGTGACCGTCTCTGAACATCGACAAGGTGATGACCTGTTGACCGCGGGCCTTGGCTTGGCAGGATTGCGCGAGATGGCCGCACCCAAGTTTGTCGATCCGGAACATCCCACCGCCGCGGAACGACGTCGCCGCGCAATTTGGGCGAACTGGCGTGGCATTGCCGACTTGTCGATGCAGGGCGGATACGGGTCGGTCTACGGCAGTGTGGCCGACATTCCGGGGCGAGAGTTTTCCACCTTGATGACGGTGCCTGGTGCACAACACCCGCACCGCGTGCTGTTACAACTGCCGGACAATTTTGATGCGGGCAAACGCTGCCTTGTGGTGGCGGCCGCATCGGGTTCACGCGGTGTCTATGGCGCAATCTCATTGGCGTCCGCATGGGGCTTACCGCGCGGCTGTGCGGTGGTCCATACCGACAAAGCGGCGGGCAGTGATTTGTTCGACATCGATGCGAATGAAGGTGTCGACGCCCTCGGCGCACGCGTGTCGGCTGCGCGAGCCACGGCATTCGCGCCGCGAGTGGCCGAAGGCGCCAAAGGCATCGCCTTCAAGCACGCGCATTCTGAAGACAACCCTGAGGCCGATTGGGGTCGGCACGTGAAGCAAGCCGCAGCGTTTGCGTTGCAGCAATTGAATGAAGCCCTGCCGAACCAAGCGCCCTTCACGTTTGAAAACACACGCATCATCGCCACTGGGATCTCCAACGGGGGTGGTGCTGTTCTCCGCGCCGCTGAGATGGACGGCGATTGGTTGGATGGTGTGGTGGCCGGTGAGCCGAACGTTTATGTGGAAGGTGCGCGTCCTTTGTACGACTTCGCCACGGAAGCAGCAGTGTTTATGCCGTGCGCCCTACTCGATTTGCCAGCAGATGCACTGCCGCAGCCACCGGTGCGTGCGCAGGTGGAACCGCTGTGGACACAGCGCTGTGCGAGTTTGAAAGCACAAGGTTTGATTGAAGGTGACACCGTTGCCAAACAAGCGGCTTCGGCGCACGCGCACCTGCGCGCCAGCGGTTGGGATGACATATCGCTTGCCGCCGGTGCTGCTTCTACGGGATTTGATTTGTGGCGCTCAGTCGCCGCAGCTTACGCGTCGGCTTACGGTCGCTACCGCGCAGGCGAACATCCGTGTGGTTACAGTTACACCGCGATGACCGCGCAATTGCAGCCACGCGCAAGCACCGCTGCAGAACGCAACACCTGGTGGAGTGAATCGGCAGGCATTCCGCCGGGTAACGGCATCCTCTTGCACGATCCACGCATGGTGCCGCCTGATTTCAGTTTGGCCGGCGAGCAATGCTTGCGTGCGCTATGGACCGATGACAACGAAGACGCGAAACGTGTGCGTGCAGGCATCGAAGCCACGCGCGCGAAAATGCCCCGCCGTGGCTTGCCGGTACTGGTCATCCACGGCGAAGAAGACGGTTTGGTCCCTCCGGTCTTCAGCAGTGCGCCTTACGTGGCTGCCGCACGCGCCGCAGGCCGACCCGTCGGCTATTGGAAGGTGGGCAAGGCCGAACACTTCGATGCATTCCTCGCTTTCCCTTCGTATGCCGCGCGTTTCGTGCCCTTGATGCCTTACATGTATGCCGGCCTCGACCGCATGTGGTCCACGATTGAAAGCAAGGCAACACTCGATGGTGACGTGCGCATTGACGCGCAGCCACGCGGCACGGGTGCGGTCACTGCGACCGATCTGAAGCTACCAAATTAGGCTGGCGCCGGTGCGCGCGAATTCCGTATTCAGCCCAGCTTGACTACACTCGAATCTTTGCCGACGCATTGATTCGACCCATGGATGCCCTGCACCACATCGACATCCGACTGCTGGGCTACGCGCTGCTGATCTTGGCGGGGGTCGCTTCGTCCTTATTGGCACGGCGATTCGGCGCGCCATTGTTGTTGGTGTTCTTGGTCATCGGCATGTTGCTGGGGGTCGACGGGCCTGGCGGCATCCGCTTTAGCGATACGCGTCTGACCTTCCTCATAGGCTCGGTCGCACTGTGTGTGATTCTGTTTGATGGCGGCCTACGCACGCGCGCAGAAGCGGTGCGCGGCAGTGTGTCGCCCAGCATTCTGTTGGCGACGGTGGGTGTGTTGATTACCGCGGCACTCACCGGTGTCGCCAGCCATTACTTGCTAGACCTCAGCCCGCTGCAATCTTTGTTGCTGGGCACGGTGGTGGCATCCACTGACGCCGCCGCGGTGTTCTTCTTGATTCGTGCAGGCGGTCTGCATTTGGAGAAGCGCACAGGCAGCACGCTTGAGTTGGAATCGGGCGCCAATGATCCGATCGCCATCTTCTTGGCCACCGCAATCACGGTGTGGATTTCCGGTTCTGAAGCGCAAAGCTATCTCGGTCTGCTTTGGAGCATCGTGCGCTCGATCGGCGCCGGTGTTTTGTTCGGTTACTTCGGCGGTCGCATGATCGTTGGGGCATTGAATCGCTACGACCTCCCTTCTGGCTTGCATCCGTGGCTTGCGATTGCGAGCGCCTTAACCCTCTTTGCATTGACGAACCTGATCGGCGGTAGCGGCTATTTGGCCGTTTATATCGCCGGCATCTTGGTGGCCAATCGCCCCGTACGTGCACGCGCCGACGTGATGTCGGTGCAAGATGCGGCGACGTGGTTCGCGCAATTGGTGATGTTCTTATTGCTCGGCCTCTTGGCAACACCGCATGAGCTGCTAAAAATACTGTGGCCTGCACTCGGCATTTCGGCCTTCTTGATTTTCGTTGCGCGACCGGTAGCCGTCTTCGTGTGTTTGACCCCGTTCAAATACCGTTTGGGCGAAATGAGCTTCATTTCGTGGGTGGGCTTGCGCGGTGCAGTCGGTATTTTTCTCGCGTCGATTCCCCTGCTCGCTGATTTACCGAATGCGTGGATGTACTTCAACGTCGCCTTCGTGGTCGTACTGACCTCACTCGTCGTACAAGCGTGGACACTGCCGCACGCCGCACACCTTTTTGGCGTCGCCGTTCCGCGCAAAGACCCCGACACACGCCGCGTGCAACTCGATTTGCCAGGGCAGTTGGAGTTTGAGCTGCTCGGCTATCGCGTGGCCCAAGGGTGCCGCGCGCTGAATCCGGCACATTGGCCTTTGAATGTGCGTCTGCTCATGGTGGTGCGCGACGGCAAGATTCAATCGGCGGAAGAATCGGGCGGCGTGCAAGTCAACGACTACGCGTATCTGCTCGCGCCAAGTGCCAGTGCACAGCGACTGGATTGGATGTTTGTCGGCAAAGAAGTGACGGATGCCGAAGGCAGTCGCTTCGGTGAACTGGTCTTGCCTGGCAATGTTGAACTTGGCAGCTTGGCGGAGTTCTACGACCTGCATATCCCTGCACGCTTCCGCAAGTTCACCGCCGCAAACTTGTTTGCCGAACGATTCGACGACATGCCGCAAATCGGTGACCACCTGGGCATTGGGCCCGTCACTTTGACGGTGCGGGCCATGCAGGATGATCGTGTCAGCGAAGTCGGTCTGCGCTTGCTGACACTGGGCGAGCGCCTGATATCAGGCGCAAACGCTTAAGCGTGGAACTGATCGTGATGCGCGTCGTCGATGCGCGCTGCAGGTGCTTGGCCGCCAAACACAGATCGCCACGCGGCAAAGGTCATCAAGGCCTGTAGCGGCAGCAGCACCAGAATTTGCAAGAAGCTGCTGACCAAATCCGCCGCGCCACGACCCGCAATCACACTGATCAACCCGGTCACGATCATAAAGACAATGGTCAAGCCGATCAGGGTGATGACAAACAAGACAACGGCGAGGACCATGGCGCCGATGTTGCTTGCGACCGCACGGAAGCTGTCACCCATGGCGTCAAAGCCACGTCGTTCGCCGAACAAAATTTGCGGGATCGCAAGAAAGCTAAACATGGCTGCGATCAATCCAATCACGACGGAGATCAATGCCCAACGACCAAAGGCCGCAATCGGCAAGTCTTTCATCAGCGCAGCTTGCGCTTCCGGATTGTTTTGGATGGCTTCCAGCACTTGCATGGTGTGGGCCAGGTTTTGCGTCCCCACCATGACGTAGAGCAGCACACCGGAAATGATGCCGGCCGCAATTTGCGGCAGCAGCACGAGCAACAAGCGCGGTGCTTTGCCGCTGGCATAGACGCGCTGAAGCAAATCATTGCCGGGCTTCTTTCCGTCTGCCAGATCATGGGCGCCCAAGAGCAGCGCACCGACGAAGATCGGTTGCATCAAGGTCAGCACGAGCAGCACGAGCATGCCGAAGACGGGCGCCGACTTCAACAGAACGGTGGCCACGAGAATACCGACGGCGTACACGCCTGCCACCAGCAGGAACGGACCCGGTGCCGCGCGAAACATCGCGAATGCATCCAATATCCACTGCGCGCCAGACGAAGCCGGCACTTTATTCATTTGAGTATTCACGTTGTCCCCAAGAGTCGTTGTTGTGCGAGTTGGACGAAGCGGCGTAACAGACCCCGCGCATCCGGTGTTGATCGTATGGTACTCAACAACATGTCAAGGTCGCCTCCTTCTTCAAGAATGCGCTCTGCGCGCGCTTTGACATAGGTCCGCGTGATTTGGGTCGAGAATTCCGGATGGAACTGAAACCCCCAGCACATGGGCGCGTAGCGCACGACTTGATGTGGCTCCAATGCGGAGCGTGCCAAGGCTTTTGCACCGGGCGGCAAGGTCAACACGCTTTGCATGTGACTGGCATGCGCGGGAAAGTGTTCGGGCAAACCCTGCAAGAGCGCGTCGTCGCTCTGCATATCGCGCGTGATCTCGACCGTTCCGATCTCGCGCCCGGCCGGATTGTTGTCCACTTTGCCGCCCAAGGCGTGCGCAATCAGTTGATGCCCGTAACAAATTCCGAGCGTCGGTATGCCCTGCGCGATGCGTTCTCGCAACCAAGCCGCCGTGCTTTCGCTCCATGCGTGCCGATCGGTGACCATGGCCGGTGAGCCCGTGACAAAAATGCCGGCATACGGCACGCGGTCGGGCAAGGGCTCGCCATTGGCGACATTGATGACATCCGTACCATCGCGGGGAATATCGCCCGAGATTCGAATCCAATGCGGAAACCCGCGGTGTCGGCGCAATTCGGGGACCGGTTCGCCGGTCTGCAAAATCAAGAAAGGAGTGTGCATCTGTAGGGAAGCCGTGGCGTCCAAACTATACTAACGGGCTTGCAAGTTCGGATACATCTCATGTCTGTCGCCATCACTTTCCAGCAACTGATTCAGCGTCTGAATGCCTTTTGGGCGGATCAGGGCTGCGTCCTGATCCAACCGCTGGACATGGAAGTCGGTGCCGGCACCTTTCATGCGGCCACTTTCTTGCGTTCGCTGGGCCCTGAGCCGTGGAATGCCGCGTATGTGCAGCCCTGCCGTCGCCCGACGGATGGCCGCTACGGCGAAAATCCGAACCGTTTGCAGCGCTACTACCAGTATCAAGTGGCGATGAAACCCTCGCCCGACAACATTGTTGAACTGTATTTCGACTCTCTGAAGTCTTTGGGCATCGATCCGCAGGTGCACGATCTGCGTTTGGTCGAAGACAACTGGGAGTCCCCCACCCTCGGTGCTTGGGGTTTGGGTTGGGAAGTCTGGTTGAACGGGATGGAAGTCACCCAGTTCACCTACTTCCAACAAGCCGGTGGTTTGGAATGCAAACCCGTCTTGGGTGAGATCACCTACGGCCTTGAACGTCTCTGCATGTATCTGCAAAACGTCGACAACGTATTCGACATTGTGTGGACCTACGGACCCGATGGCACACCGGTGCTGTATCGGGACGTCTATCACCAGAACGAAGTCGAACAATCCACCTATAACTTCGAATACGCCGATGTTGAAGAGCTGTTCCATCGCTTCGATGCCTGTGAGCGCGAAGCCGTGATGTTGGTGGAAGCGAACTTGCCCTTGCCGGCTTACGAGCAAGTGATGAAAGCCTCGCATAGTTTCAATTTGTTGGATGCGCGTCGCGCGATCTCTGTCACTGAGCGTCAGCGCTACATTCTGCGCGTGCGCAAGTTGTCGCAAGCGGTGGCTGAAAGCTACTTCGCACAACGCGAGAAACTCGGCTTTCCTGCATTGAAGAAGTCGACGACGGAGGCCTCAGCATGAAGATGCAAACGCAGCCCTTGTTGATTGAGCTCGGCACGGAAGAGTTGCCAGTCAAAGCGTTACCGGTGCTGGCGGCGGCGTTCTTCGACGGCGTGTTGAATGGTCTTGAGAAGCGCGGCATCGCGTTTGTGCGCGGTGACGCGAAGCCTTTGTACACACCACGACGTTTGGCCGTGTTGTTGCCGGACGTGGCTGCACAGCAACCCGAGCAACACAGCGAAGTGTTGGGCCCGTATTTGAATATCGCATTGGATGCGGATGGTAAACCCACCAAAGCTTTGGAAGGTTTTGCCGCAAAAGCCGGCATTGCTTGGGATCAACTCGAACGCACGTCAGACAGCAAGGGCGAACGTTTTGTACATCGTTCGACGAAGCCTGGTGTTGCCACGTTGGATGTCCTCGGCGACATCGTGCAAGAAGCGATCGCCGCGATGCCGATTCCAAAGCCGATGCGTTGGGGTGCACATCCCTATGCATTTGCACGACCGGTCCACTGGCTGGTGGTGCTGTTAGGTCAACACGTCGCACCTGCAGAAATTTTCGGCGTGCGCGCGGGCAATCAATCCCGCGGTCATCGCTTCATGCACCCGGACGTGTTGACGCTCGATTCGCCTTTGCACTACATCGATGCATTGAACAAGGTCTACGTCATGGTGGATCCCGATGCACGTCGCGCCCGCATCGTTGAGCAAGTGACGACCGCTGCAGCCGCAGTCGGTGGTACGGCGCGCATCGACGCTGACAATCTTGAACAAGTGAACGGTTTGGTGGAGTGGCCTTCGCCCGTCACCTGTGCGTTTGAAAGTGCGTTTCTGGCCGTGCCGCAAGAAGCACTGATTGAAACCATGGAAACCAATCAGAAGTATTTCCCGGTGCTGGGTGCGCAAGGCAAATTGACCGAGCACTTCATCGGCATCGCCAATATCGAATCAAAAGACCCCTCCGAAGTCCGCAAGGGCTATGAACGCGTGATTCGCCCGCGCTTCAGTGATGCAAAGTTCTTCTTTGATGAAGACTTGAAGCAGGGCTTGAATGCCATGGGTGAGGGCCTGAAGACGGTGACCTATCAGGCCAAGCTCGGCAGCGTGGCAGACAAGGTCGAACGTGTTGCGCAACTCGCCGCTGCATTGGCACCCACATTGGGCGTCGACGCACAGGCCGCCGAGCAGGCTGCGCGCCTTGCCAAGAACGACCTGCAATCACGCATGGTCAACGAGTTCCCAGAGCTGCAAGGGATTGCCGGACGTCACTATGCGATTGCGCAAGGCGAATCTGCCGACATCGCAGCAGCGGTTGATGAAATCTACATGCCGCGCAATGCATCGGATGACATCGCACCTTCCAAACTGGGCCAAGTGCTAGCGATTGCCGAACGCTTGGATACGTTGGCGGGTGGTTTCGCTGCGGGTTTGAAGCCCACCGGCAATAAAGATCCGTTTGCGTTGCGCCGCAATGCATTAGGTCTTGCGCGCACATTGCTCGAAGGCAGTCATGACGTGTTGCCCAATGAATGGTTTGAGCGTGCATGGGCCTTGCAGCCGTCGCACGTGGCTGACGTGCACCCCTTCGATGTCACGCAATTTCTGTACGACCGATTGCGCGCTTACTTTGCAGAAAAAGGCAACACGCCGCAGCAGTTTGAGTCGGTGATGAATGTCGTGCACGAATCCTTGCCGGATTTTGCTGCGCGCTTGGCCGCGGTCAAGGAATTTTCGAGCTCGAGCGATGCGGAGGCCTTGTCAGCCGCGAACAAACGTATTCGCAACATCTTGCGCAAATCTGAGAACGACATCGCTGCCACAGTGAATACAGGCCTGTTCTCCGAGGTAGCGGAATCCACCTTGAACGATGCTTTGCAATCTGCATTGAATGACATCCGTGCGCCGTTGGCCGCACGCGATTACGCAACAGTGTTGTCACGCCTTGCGCAGTTGCGCGCACCTGTGGATGCCTTCTTCAACGATGTCATGGTGAACGCGGAAGATCCCGCCGTGCGCGGCAATCGTCTCGCCTTGTTGAATGCATTGGCCGGTGCGCTGGGCTCCGTCGCCGCGATCGAACATCTGTCGGTTTAGTCTGATTTTTGCGCGCATCGTTGCGCGCGCACTTTAGACTTCATGGCCTATCCGGGGAGGGATATGGCCATGCGCTCGCTACTTATTTTCGCTGTGATCACTGTCGTCGGCACCGTCCGTGGAGGCGACACGCCGTACTACGAGCAGATTCGTTTTCGCGACAACGACCCATTCGTGTTCTGCACGCAGGGCATCAAAGACAACCCGCGCGCGTGGTCACCCGACCAACCGATACGTGCTTTGTGGCGACTCACGCCGGGTTACTGTCCCGTGCCGAGCACCGGCACGTGTCCGGTGTATCCGTACACGTTCAAAAGCTGGTCACAGAATGACTTCAACGCACTGCAGCAGTACATGAGCGTTTGCCCGCAGGCCGAGAAAGAAGGCCGCTGGCGCGGAAAGGGCAGGCCCGAAAACTCGCCCTATTCGCATTAGTCAGTTGTGACCGGCCTTCGCCGGGAGCGCGTGATGCGACGGACGACCCATCTTGCGGTTGATCCACTCGCCCACGTCATCCAACACGGTGTAAGCAGCAGGAATCACCACCAAGCTGAGCGCAGTTGAGGTGATCAAGCCACCGATCACTGCCCACGCCATCGGTGCACGGAAACTCGAATCTCCAGAGAAGCCGAGTGCCAATGGCAACATGCCGGCACCCATCGCAATGGTGGTCATGATGACCGGACGTGCACGCTTGTGGCAGGCATCCAGCACCGCTTCGTGTTGACTCATGCCGTGCTCGTCTTCCGCCATCACTGCGTAGTCGACCAACAAGATCGAGTTCTTGGTGGCAATGCCGATCAACATCAGCAAGCCGATGAGCGCAGGCAACGACAACGCGTTTTGCGTGATCAGCAAGGCACCAAATGCACCAGCGGCGCACAAGGGAATCGCACACAAGATGGTGATTGGCTGCAACGCGTGGTTGAACAACAACAGCAAGACCATGTAGATACACACGATGCCGGCCACCATTGCCAAGGCAAAGCCCACAAACAACTCGATGAAAATTTCGGCATCGCCGGTATTGATGAACTTCACACCGGGCGGCACGTCCTTCACTGACGGCAGCTTCTGCACTTCGCTCATCACTTCACCCAAAGGACGACCATTGAGTTCTGCCGTCAGGGTGATGTTGCGCTGACGTTGATAGCGAGAGATCACCGAAGGGCCACTGCCCTGCTGAATGTCTGCAACGGCATCCAACGGCACGGGACCGCCTTTACCGCGCACTCGCAGTTGCGCGATCGTTGAAGGGTCACGCAAATCTTCGCGCGCGAACCCGACGCGAATCGGAATTTGTCGATCCGGCAGATTCAACTTCGCCATGCGTTGGGTGTAGTCCCCTGCGGTTGCTACACGCGCAGCTTCTGCAATGGCGGCGGTTGCCACGCCCACATCTGCAGCGCGCGCAGAGTCAGGCACGATTTGGATTTCCGGACGCAACAAAGATGCCGACGAAGAAATGCTGCCCAGTCCTTGAATATTGCGCAGATCGCGCTCCACCTTGGCCGCAGCATCTTCGAGCTTTTGCGGATCGTCGCCGGACAACACCAGCATCATCTGCTCGCCAGGTTCACTGCTGATGTAGCTGATCTTCGCACCGGGCAAATCAGACAGTTTTTCGCGTGCGGCCTGCTCCAACTCTTTCTGTGTGCGGTCGCGATCGTCTTTGTCTGCCCATTCCAACACCAAGGTCGCGCGTCGCGCATCCGCAACACCTGACTTGCTCGGATCGCCCACATCGGGCACCGCACCAATCATGGCAAAGACTTGCTTCAGCTCTTTGATGCTGCCGAGCTCTTTGCGTGCGCGCTCGGCCACTTGTGTCGTGGTTTCGATCGGCGTGCCGGGCGGCAACTCGATACTCAAGTTACTCCGACCCTGATCGGCGACCGGAATGAAGGTGGTCGGAATGAACGGAATCATGGCGAGCGACGCAAAGAAGAACAGCGTCGCCATCAACAAGGTCTTCCAACGATTGTGCGTCGCCCACGTCACGAGGTGCATGTAGCGCTTCATCATGCGCCCGTCTTCCGGATTCTCCGCGTGCGGCTTGAGCTGATAGGCCGCCATCATCGGTGTCAGCAAACGCGCCACGAGCAGAGAGAACAACACCGCCGTTGCCGCCGTCCAACCAAACTCCCGAAAGAACTTGCCGGCGATGCCTGGCATGAAGGCCACAGGAACGAATACAGCCGCCAAGGTCATCGATGTCGCGATCACCGCCGTGCCGATTTCATCCGCCGCATCGCGCGCGGCATCGATTGGCGATTTACCCATCCCGAGATGTCGCACGATGTTCTCAATTTCTACAATCGCATCGTCAACGAGAATGCCGACCACCACCGACAAGGCCAGCAAGGTAATCATGTTGAGCGAGAAGCCGAGGAAGTAAATCACGGCGAAGGTCGGGATGATCGACAAAGGCAAGGCGATGGCCGAGACCCATGTCGCGCGCCAATCACGCAAAAACAAATACACCACGATCAGGGCGAGAATTGCGCCTTCGAACAGCATCTCCATCGAGGAGTGGTACGACGTTTCGGTTTCAGTCGTCATGTCGCTGACGACCTTGAACTTGGCACCGGCGTGTTCTTTAGCGAGGCCCTCCAGCGCCTTTTTCACGCCATCGCGAACTTTCAGTTCATCCGAACCGCGCGTGCGTGCCAAAGAGAAACCAACAACGGGGCGACCATCGAGTAGCGCTGCCTGACTCGGATCTGCAGCACCATCCGTGACCGTCGCAATGGAAGACAGGCGCACAGAACGACCATCGGCCAGCGTGATGCTGTAGTCACGCAACTGCTGCGCGTCCTGCACCGTGCCGATGGTTCGAATGGTTTGCGCTTCACCGGCAAGTTCGGCTTTACCGCCCGGCCGTTCAACCTGCGACAAGGCGAGTTGCTGCGACACTTCGCCTGCAGTGACACCAAATGCTTCTAATGCTTGCGGATCCAAATCCACACGAATTTGACGGTCAACACCGCCGATACGTTTGACCTGCGCCACGCCTTCGACGCCATACAAAGCACGCGCCACATCGCGATCGACGAACCAAGACATTTCATCGGGTGTCATCGACGGCGCGTCCACCGCATAGGTCAATAGAGACCCGCCAATATCGACTTTTGAAATGATGGGCTCTTGGATGTCTTGCGGCAGATCCATGCGAATCCGCGTCACGGCATCTTTGGTGTCGTTCAAGGCCGTCATCAAATCGGCATTCAAGTTGAACTCAATCGCGGTCGTGCTGACACCTTCCACAACCGTGGAGGTGATCCGCTTGATGTTCGGTATCGTCGCGACCGAATCTTCGACCTTACGTGTGACTTCTGTTTCCAACTGCGACGGCGAGGCACCGGGTTGCATCACCGTGACAACCGTCATCGGAAACGCAATATCCGGAAAGCGCGCGACCGACAGCTTATGAAAGCCATACAAGCCCGCCACGCAGAGCACGAAGAACAACATGATCGCGGGCAGCGGGCGCTTGATCGCCCAAGAAGAGAGATTGCCGCCACCACTCACGGTTGTGCGCCTTTCGTTTGGGTGGGTGCAACAACGCGCACTTGGTCGCCGTCGGCGAGGAAGCCTGCGCCCTCAGACACGACGGCTTTGGCATTCTCCAAGCCCTTGGTGATTTCGACCAGGCCGCCACTCTTCTGACCTTGTTCGACGCGTACCGAACGCACCTTGTTGCCGCCTTCCACCACAAAGACTGTCGGGAAGCCATCGCGCATCACGATGGCCGAAGCCGGGACGACTTTCGCCATCGTGGTGCCGGTCGCGATATGACCTTGCAGGAAAGTCCCTTGTTGCAAACCTTGCGGCGCGGGCAGGTTGGCATAGACCGTGCCTGTACGCGTCGTCGCATCGACACCCGGGCTCACGGCGCGCACCACACCGTCCACACCCACGCCGTCCCGCGAGGTCAGGCGAATGGTGTCACCGGGCTTCACGCTGGCCAGTTGGCTGGCGGGCAGGTCTGCACGCCATTCAAGGCGACCATCACGAATCAAGCGCATGAGTTCCATACCGGCCGACACCACTTGGCCCGATTGCACCAAGCGCTTTGAAATCACACCATTGGCCGGGGCGCGCAAGTCGGCAAAGCTGCGGCGCAACGAGGCAGCATCGAACGCTGCACGGGCAGTCGCCACACGTGCCTCACTTTGCGTACGCGCCGCGCGCAGTTCGTCGAGCTGCATGGCGGAAATGTATTTGTCGGCGACCAGACTTTGACCACGCACCAGATTGGCGCGCGCAAGGTCTGCGCCGGTTTGCGCCTCACGCAATCCGGCACGCGCCTGGGCGAGGTCCGAATCGAGCGTGCGATGGTCTAGGGTCAAGAGCACTTGACCTTGACGCACCGTTTGTCCGACGTCGACATTGAGGCCGGTGACACGCAGCCCGGTCAGCTCGACGCCGAGCTGCATCTCTTCCACCGCCGCCACGGGACCAGAGACCGTGATGCCGCTGGCCATCTGCCGTTCGACCACGGGCGTGGTGGATACCGCGAGGGTCGATGCGCTGGTTTCAGCGCCTTTCTTGTCCGCGTCAGCGTCTTTCTTACAGGCAGGCAGGGCCACTGCAAACGCCAAGAGCAGCAGGACGGAGTATCGATGTGCGCGCATTGGGGAACCTAAAAACGGATCAGCCCGCAAGTTTACTGCGCGTTTGTATAGGCGCGTGGAGAAGGCCGATTTGAGCTTAGGGAGGCGGTGAAGGCAGGCCGAAAAAAGTACGTGCGGCAACGGTGGATTCACGCGCGGCCTGGTCAGCCGTTGTGCCTCGGTCACGCGCCAATTCTTCGACAATATGCGGAAGGAAACTGGGCTCGTTCCTGCGATCCTTGGGCATCGGCTGCAAGGTTCGTGGCAACAAATAAGGTGCGTCGGTCTCGACCAATAAGCGATGGGCGGGGATGTCTTTCACCATCTCACGCAGGTGCTTGCCGCGGCGCTCGTCGCATAACCAACCGGTGATGCCGACATACCAGTCTTGGTCGAGATAGTCATAGAGCGCCTCACGCGTGTCGGTAAAGCAATGCACGACGGCGCGTGACAGCTTGCCATCGAACTGCTTCATGATCGCCATGAAGTCCGCGTGTGCCTCGCGCTGGTGCAAAAACACGGGCTTGCCGGTCTCCACTGCGATCTGCAATTGGCGCTCGAATGCCTTGCGCTGCGCAGGACGCGGCGAGAAATCACGGAAGTAGTCCAAGCCGCATTCGCCCACTGCCACCACTTCTTTGTGCGCGTGTAGCGCACGCATCTCGAGATCGCACTCTTCGGTGTATTCGGTTGCGTGATGCGGATGCACACCGGCAGTTGCAAACAAGATGCCCGGATACTGCAGCGCAAGCTCAAGCGCCATTGGTGAGTGCTCTCGCGATGCACCGGTCACCACCATTTGTGCCACACCTGCCGCGCGTGCACGTTCGATCACCGCACTGCGATCGCGGTCAAAGCTGTCGTGGGTGAGGTTTGCGCCGATATCAATCAATTCCATACGCGTATTATCGCAAGTCCGGCTCACCTGTCCCACTTGGCGCATGCAATACATCGATCCGACATTGCCGATTGCAGACGTGATGCCCGACATTCTGGCGTCATTGGCGCGCCATTCGCGGCTGGTGCTTGAAGCACCACCCGGTGCCGGTAAGACCACGCAGGTGCCGTTGGCCTTATTGGATGCGCCTTGGCTTGAGGGTCGCCAGATTCTGATGTTGGAACCGCGGCGAGTAGCAGCGCGTGCCGCCGCGACGTTCATGGCGAAACAACTGGGCGAAACACCCGGTGAGCGTGTCGGCTATCAGATACGCTTTGAGCGCATAGTGTCTGCGCGCACACGGATTGTGGTGGTCACCGAAGGTCTGCTGACGCGCATGATTCAAGAAGACCCGATGCTCGAAGGTGTTGGGGCCATTGTGTTCGACGAATTCCACGAACGACATCTCAGTGCTGATTTGGGTCTTGCCTTGGCGTTGGATGTGCAAGCGGGTCTGCGCGAAGATCTTCGGATTCTTGTGATGTCTGCAACGCTCGATGGCGAACAGCTATCAACCTGGTTGGATGCGCCGCGGATCTCAAGCGCCGGGCGCGCGCATCCGGTTGAGGTTCGCCATCTGGACGCCCAACGCGATGAGAAGCTGCCGCAGCAAGTCCGTCGCGCTTTATTGGAGGCCACTGCAAAAGTAGACGGCGACAGCTTGGTCTTCTTACCAGGCAAGCGAGAGATCGTCTTAACGCAGCGCGTGATTGAACACGCCCTACCTGAGTTTGAAGTGCGCGCATTGCATGGTGATTTGCCGGTTGAAGATCAGACGGCCCTGCTTTCACCTTCAGCACATGCGCGACGCATCGTGTTGGCCACGAATGTCGCGGAATCGAGCGTCACTTTGCCCGGCGTGCGCATCGTCGTCGATTCCGGCCTTGCGCGTGAGCCCGCGTTTAATGGCGATACGGGCTTCACGCATCTTGAAACCAAGCGAATCTCGCAAGCGTCTGCTGACCAACGCGCGGGGCGTGCCGGCCGTGTGGCCGAAGGGCTCGCAGTACGCCTTTGGCCATCGTCGCAGCGCTTGCAAGCACAACGCGCACCTGAAATGCTGCAGGCCGACCTCGCGCCGTTGCGTCTTGAATTGGCCGCTTGGGGCAGCGACGATTTGCGTTTTGTCACACCACCGCCCGCGGCAAATTTGCACACTGCCACCCGCCTGCTTCAAGACCTCGGTGCCTTAGATCAAGAGCGCGTGCTGACTGAGGCAGGTCGCCGCTTACTGAGCTTGGGACTACATCCGCGTATCGGTGCGATGTATTTGTCCGCGGAGACACCCGAACAACGCGCACTCGCGTGCGATGTCATTACATTGGCCGATGCGCGTTCGCCTTTGATACAACCGACCGACGCCTTCGCACATCGCTGGCAAGCACTGTCTGCATTTCGAACGCGTGGCTTTGTTGAAGGCGCGCATGTCACAAGCTTGCGCGCGCTCGATCGTGCTTCGACGCAATGGCGCAAACGCTTGCGTGTCAACGCGTCGACCTCGCATGCACTGACTGCACACGCACTCGGCGCGCTCCTTGCCCAAGCATTCCCGGATCGAATTGCACGTGCCAATGCAAACGACCCGTATCGCTACCACTTGGCCAATGGACAAACCGCCAAACTCTCCGAGTACACGCAACTCCTTGGCGAGCCATGGCTCGTCATTAATGAGCTGCACTACGCGCGACCAGACGCACGCATTTTGTCGGCCGCACCCGTCGATGAAGGTTATTTACGCGAAACGTTCTCCGCGCGCTTTCAAGAAGGCGATGAAGTGGAGTGGGATGAGTCGCGTGCGGCACTGGTCGCCGCGCGAATCAAACGCTTCGATCGTATTGTGCTGTCACGCGCACCAGGTGGGAAGGTGGATGCGGATCGCGCGCAGGCCGCGCTTGTCGATGCGGTGCGACGCCTCGGCCTCGATGTCCTGTCATGGTCCGATGCAAGTCGACAATGGCAAGCACGTGTTCAATTGCTACGTACCCACATGCCCGCACTGGGCCTGCCAGCGATGGATGATGCCGAACTGGAAGCAACGCTAGACACATGGTTGGCGCCTGCGTTCGCTGGCAAGACGCGTTTATCAGCTTTGGATGCCTCGGCGCTACTGAATGCCTTGAAGTCGCGATTGGATTGGTCTCAGCAACAAGCGCTTGACGCCCATGCACCTAAAACAATGCAGGTGCCCTCTGGCTTGTCGCGTGACATTCATTACAGCCTCGATCACGCAGGCGACCCCGAGCCGCCGATCCTAGCTGTGAAGCTACAAGAACTGTTCGGCCTAGGTGACACGCCCACGATCGCCCAAGGGCAGGTACCGCTCACGCTGCATTTGTTATCGCCAGGTGGACGTCCCCTTCAAGTCACACGCGACCTGCGTGGCTTCTGGGACCGTACCTATCCGGAAGTTAAAAAGGAAATGAAAGGCCGCTATCCCAAGCATCCATGGCCCGATGATCCGTGGTCTGCGGTCGCGACCCATCGCGCTAAACCGCGCGGAACTTGAACGGCGATTCAGTCTCACACGCAGTTGAACGGATTTATCACGTGGGAATGACAAGCCCCGCAAGATACTGATCCCATCGTTTGATCGACTTGGAATTTGATCATGAGCAACAAGTTTGAAGACATCGCATCCGCAGCGAGCGACATGGCAGGCAAGCTCGGTGGCAACTTGAAAGGCCATTTGCCGAAGCGCGCCTTGAATTGGGTAGAAACAGGCGCCGCACTGGCGGCCTTGCGAACCGGCGGCCGTGCGGGCATGCGCATTGCACGACGCAATCCGATTCTGGCGATCGCCGCTGTGGCGGGTGCAGGCGCGTTGGTATACGCCGCACGTCGTGCGAAGCAAAAGAAGTTGGAATCAGGCGACGTGATCGAAGGCGACAGCAAGCGCGTGAATGCGCGCAAGGTGTCTCGCACGAAGCAGGAATGACGTTGGAAGAGTTGGTGTATTGGGTGAAAGCTTTACGGCGCCGATAGGCGCCGTTTTTTCATGTCTTCGGCCCAGATCAACACCATCGGGATGTCTTGATCTCATCAATCGAGGTTGGCAAAAACCGACGCCCAAACCCAACAATCTGGTATGGCGAAACGGCAAAGATAAATGAGCGGACGACATTGAGACCATGCGCCACTAGAAGGCGAGAATCCGCACGGTTTGATGGCTTAAGTATTCGCGCGCCTTCACTTCAAGCGCCGGATTAGCTGCGCAACGGCAACTCAACTACAAACCGCGACCCACCGCCTTCGCGATCCTCGTAGAAAAGCTGCCCGCCGAATCTTGAAACAATCTGTCTCGCAAGCGACAACCCAAGCCCACTCGACATCTCGGCGTGCTCTTCTTCATCAGTCAGTCGAATGAACGCCTTGAACAATTCACGCTGCTTGTGCGCAGGAATACCGGGGCCACGATCTTCGGCAGTGATGACACCAAACCCCGGTGCGCCCTTACGTGCAGTGAGTTTCAGCTCACCGCCTTCAGTGGCGTACTTCAATGCATTCGTAATGAGGTTTTCGCACACTTGATGCAAAACCATTGCGTCAATTGCAACCAGCACATCTTCAGCTGCGTTGACAATCGAGAGGGCCAAGCCTTTGCTCTCGCATTGCAGTTCGTAGCGCGAGCGCAACCATTCCAATGTTTCGTTCAATCCCGCACCGATATTGGCGGCATTGTCCAAGCCCGCCTTATGCGGATCTTGCGATTCAAGATAGCGCCGGATATAGCCGACTGCGTCGTTCGCACTTTCGTGGATCATCTCCAAATAGCGCGGCACGCGCTCGGGTTTGCACCCGTCATGGATGATCACTTCGCTGGCGAACATGATGCTGGTCAGCGGATTCTTCAGGTCATGCGCCACCAGGTTGACCAGGCTCTGACATTCGCTTGCGACACGTTCCAAGCGGTCACGTGTCAGCTTCAGTCCGACATGCGCACTCACGCGCGCAAGAAGTTCTTCGGACAAAAAGGGTTTGGTGATGTAATCAACGGCGCCTGCTTCAAACGCGCGAATCAGAAGATCGCGGTCTTGCATGGCGGTCAAACAAATGACAGGCACGCGCATCAGCACTTCATCTTGCTTCATGCGCGTCAGCACTTCGAAGCCATCCATCATCGGCATCAACATGTCGAGGAGGACGAGGTCTGGCATTTGCGTTTTGCACGCTGCGAACATGGCTTCGCCGTTCTCGGCTGTGTCGACTTCGTAGCCGTTTCGCGTCAACAATGTGGAGACTACACGCAGATTCGCCGCTTGATCATCCACGATCAGGATGCGACCCGAGTGAGGGAACGTGCTCGCCATGCTTTATGAACCCCTTCAGGAAAGCGCAGTATATCGTTCCCACCCGAACGACTGAAAGCTGAATCCTTAAGCGTTCACGTTTCTGTCTTAAACAGGTGTATGCACTTCGCGCCATTCACCTGGCGCAAGCGACTCCAAACCGATGTCACCCATGCGGACACGAATTAATCGCAGCGTCGGCAAACCGACAGCTGCGGTCATGCGCCGCACTTGCCGATTGCGGCCTTCGCGAATCTCCAACTCAATCCATGTGTCAGGCACGGTTTTGCGGAAACGTACGGGCGGATTGCGCGGCCACACAGGCGGCGCATCGATAACACTTACGCGTGCGGGCAAGGTCGGGCCGTCGCTCAATGTCACACCGCGTGCAAGCTGCTTCAGTTGTGCCTCGGTCGGCGTACCTTCTACCTGCACGCAGTACGTTTTGCTGATTTTGTGCCGCGGGTCGGTCAGCCGATGTGCCAAAGGCCCGTCATCGGTGAGGAGCAACAGGCCTTCACTGTCATAGTCCAGCCTGCCAGCTGCATAGACGTTCAGCGGGAGTTTGAACGCGGCCAGCGTCGTGCGCGGTGGCTGGCTTCGATCAGTGAACTGGCATAAGACGTTGAACGGCTTGTTGAAAGCAATCAACATCCGAATCAGGGTTTCCTAAAGCGCAAGGTCATGCGATCGCTTTCGCCGATGGCTTTGTAGGTGGCGTCGTCTTTGGCGTCGTGACGATTCGTCGGTGGCAAGGTCCAGACACCATTCGGGTGCTGGGTGTTGTCCTTGGCATTGGCATTGACCTCCGACGTGCCATCAAGCACAAAGCCTGCCTGTGTCGCGTAGCCAATCACCAACGCTTCCGTCAGATAGCCAGACTTCTTCATTGTTTCCAAATCCGTGCCGGGCTTCGCGCGGTGGTCGGCTACACCCAGCACACCACCCGGCTTCAATGCTTTGAAAAACGCATCGAAGTAAAGCTGAGCCGTGCCGGCAGCAACCCAGTTATGCACATTGCGAAACGTCAGGATCGTGTCGAGACCATTCACTGACTCGAAATTCGGCGCGGCCGGATTAAAGCCGATTTGTTTCACTGTATTGAAACCCGATGTCTTGCCAGCAAGAAACGTCTCAAATGTGCGCTTTTGCTTGATCTGAAACTCGCGCGCGGCGCCCGTTGGCACTGCAGAAGGGTCGACCAATGCAGCGGTGTAGCTGCCGCTTGCATTCAGATAAGGCACCAAGATTTCGGTATACCAACCGCCGCCCGGTGTGATTTCAAGCACGTGGCTGCGCGGTGTGACGCGGAAGAACGACAGGGTTTCAGCTGGATGCCGATAAACATCGCGCGCGCGATTTGCGCTTGAACGATCGGGGCTTTGAATGGCCGCGGTCAGTTCGGCGTCATCCGCCGCAAGCGCCGCCGCTTCTGCCGCGGCGTCGGCTGCAGCCATTGCCGCGGTGTGTGCCGCAGCGTCTGCATCTGCGGCCGCAGCCGCCCCCGTTCGCGTTGTCGAACTGGCACATGCCGTGAGTGCGAGGCTCAAGGAACACACAAGTAGCTTTGTCTTATCCATGGCAATGTCTCCAGTCTTATAAGGGTTGCGTGGGCGGTTTAGATCAATTCCAAATCCGCATTGAACGTCGTGCTTGGACGCATCGCGGCAGCCAACTTCGCGACATCCGGTTTGTAATAGCCACCGATATCCACCGCATGACCTTGCGCGCTATTCAATTCGCTCACGATTTTGGTTTCGTCGCGCGTCAACGCTTCGGCCAACGGTGCAAAAGCCGCTTTCAACTCAGCGTCGTCGTTTTGTGCTGCCAAGGCTTGCGCCCAATACATGGCGAGATAGAAGTGTGAGCCCCTGTTGTCGAGCTCTCCCACTTTGCGTGCAGGCGAACGGTTGTCGTCCAAGATCTTGCCATTCGCGACATCCAATGCATCGGCAAGCACCTTGGCTTTCTTGTTGCCCGTGTGTTCGGCCAAATGCTCGAGCGACGCGGCGATTGCCAAGAACTCACCCAACGAATCCCAGCGCAGATAGTTCTCTTCAACGAACTGTTGCACATGCTTCGGCGCCGAACCGCCTGCACCGGTTTCGAACAAGCCGCCGCCGGCCATCAAAGGCACGATCGAAAGCATCTTTGCCGACGTGCCGAGTTCCATGATCGGGAACAGGTCCGTCAGATAGTCACGCAACACATTGCCCGTAACCGAAATGGTGTCTTGTCCTTTGCGTGCGCGCGCCAGTGTAAATGTCATCGCATCGACAGGCGATTGAATGCTGATGTCCAAGCCTTGTGTATCCAAGCCTTTCAGCGCTGCTTCGACTTTTGAAATCACTTCGCGATCATGTGCACGATTCGCATCCAACCAGAACACCGCAGGCGTGTTCGACAAGCGTGCGCGATTCACGGCCAACTTCACCCAGTCTTGGATCGGTGCATCTTTGGTTTGGCTCATGCGCCAAATATCACCGGCGCGTACCGCGTGCTGCAGCAAAATCTTGCCTGAAGCATCAATCACCTTGACCGTGCCGTCTTCCGTCAGCTGGAACGTTTTGTCGTGACTGCCGTACTCTTCGGCCTTCTGTGCCATCAAGCCCACGTTCGGCACGCTGCCCATCGTGGCCGGGTCCAAGGCGCCGTGCGCCTTCATATCTGCGACCACGGCGGCATAAATGCCTGCGTAGTTGCGGTCCGGAATCATCGCCAAGGTGTCTTGCAACTTTCCTTGTGTGTTCCACATCTTGCCACTGTCGCGCAGCATCGCAGGCATTGAAGCGTCAACGATCACATCACTCGGCACATGCAAGTTGGTGATGCCTTTGTCGGAGTTCACCATGGCAAGCGCAGGGCGTTCTGCGTAAAGCGCCGCGATATCTGCTTCGATCGCAGTGCGCGTTGCTTCAGGCATCGCCGGCAAACGCGCGTACAAGTCGCCAATGCCATTGTTCGGATCAAAGCCCGCTTCATCCAATGCTTTGGCGTGCTTTTCCAACACGGGCGCGTAGTAACGCTTCACCGCAACGCCGAACATGATCGGGTCGCTGACTTTCATCATCGTGGCTTTCAAGTGCAGTGACAGCAACAGGTTTTCTGCTTTCGCTGCTGCGATAGAGGCGTCCACAAATTCGGCCAAGCGCGCCGTGTCCATGCTGGCTGCACTGATGATCTCGCCCGCCTTCAGCTTCAAACCTTCTTTGAGGGTGCGAACGCCGTGTGCACCTTCAAACATGATGTTGACGGTGTCGTCTGCGGGCAGCGTGACCGAACGTTCATTACCGTAAAAGTCACCGCCGTCCATATGCGCGATGCGCGTTTTCGAAGCCGCGTCCCATTGACCCATGCGATGCGGATGCTTCTTCGCGTAGTTCTTCACCGACAACGGCGCGCGGCGGTCACTGTTGCCTTCGCGCAACACAGGATTGACGGCAGAGCCCATCACTTTCGAGTAGCGCGCGCGCGCGTCTTTCTCTGCGTCAGTCGCAGGTTCGTCGGCGTAATCCGGCACAGCAAAGCCGTGTACCTGAAGTTCTTTGATCGCCGCCTTCAATTGCGGCACCGACGCAGAAATGTTCGGCAACTTGATGATGTTGGCATCGGGCGTGGTGGCCAAGTGTCCGAGTTCGGCCAGATGATCGTCGACTTTCTTGTCACCGAGCGCCTCGGGAAACTGTGCAAGGATGCGGCCCGCCAATGAAATGTCGCGTGTCTCAACCGTCACGCCCGCCTGCTTTGCAAAGGCACGCACGATGGGGAGCAGCGATTGCGTGGCAAGATACGGCGCTTCATCAGTCAGCGTGTAAATGAGCTTGGCGTCATTCGACATTTCAGATTCCTAGGATTCGACTTAAGCCCCCATTGTCGCCGCTGGCGTGGGGTGGATGCAAAGAAAAGGCGCGCCGTTTCCGACGCGCCCCACTACACGCAAGCGTGTGGATGACTTACTTGGCGACTGTGAACTCAGCCGACTTGACCGGCATGCCGTCCAAGCTGATATCGACCTTGTACTTACCGACCGGGAAGCCCTTCGGGCTATTGATCTTGAAGTTGGTGACGCCATTGCCATTGAAGTTGACGTCTTTCGACTCTTCATTGACCACTTGGCCATCTTGATACGTCCACTTCGCGGCCAACTTGCCCGGGACGGTCGCTGCTGCGTCGCTGGTCGAGGTACCGACCGCTGCGATGATGGCGTCTGAAGGCTTGAAGGCAGTCATCGGCATCGTGACCTTCATGTCTGCACCCACGGCATTGCCCAGGTCGAGCGAGGTGACGGACGCCGTCGCGGCGACCGGTGCAGGTGCCGGCGCCGTTTCAACCGGTGTCGGTGCGGGTGTAACAACTGCTTCTTCTTTCTTCTTACAGCCCACGATGGCGATCGAGGAAATCAAAGCGGCGGCAACAACAAGTGAAAGACGATTCTTGGTCATATTCGTTCCTTGGAAATGGATTGGGACGTTTGAATTCAGGCAGCCGGAATGTTCAGAACTTGACCCGGCTTGATCTTGTCGGGGTCGTCCAGTTGGTCGCGGTTGGCTTCAAAGATGGTGTTCCACTTATTGGCATTGCCGTAGAACGCTTTCGAAATGTGCGACAGCGTGTCGCCGGACTTGACCGTATACGTTTGTGCGCCTGCACCGCCGCCGTTCTCAACAATTTCTTCGGTTGAGGTCACGGAGGATTGGACGTCGGAGAAATCAGGACGTTCGTTGTTCATCACTTGAATCCTTCTGAGGCATCGAGTGATTTCACCATGCCACGGGGCATGTTAAGAACGAATCATTTCCTCATTGCCGGACATCACGGACGAATTCCATTCGGTTTTCATTCACCGTTGCACGCCAGGGATTGATGTCCAAGCCACCGCGTCGTGTATAGCGCGCGGTTACTGACAAGCGACGCGGTGAAGTCTGCGTCATTAAATCTATAAAAATGCGTTCTACGCACTGCTCGTGGAATTCACAGTGGTTACGGAAACTCACGATGTACTCGAGCAGTGCGCTGCGATCCAACTGCGGCCCGCTGTAGTCGATCGTCAAAGTCGCCCAATCGGGTTGCGACGTCACCGGGCAATTTGATTTCAACAGTCTTGAAAACAGTACTTCCGAGACATCTGCCGCACTGTGCTTCAGCAAGCGTGCATCGGGTGGACCATACGTCTTGATCGTGACCGGCAGGTCGTCGATACACGACCCCGATGCTTCTTCTTGCGTATGCGGTACGCCGAAGCGCAGGGTGACGGGCGCGCCGGCAGCCTTGGAGAGTGCCGCGGTTACACGCGCTTGCACTGCCTCATGCGATGCGAAGTTCGCGCTATTCAAGCTATTCAAGTACAGCTTGAAAGACTTTGACTCAATCAGATTTGGTGATGTCGCCGGCACGATGAATTGCGCTGTATCGACAATGGGCTTGCCCTGCGCATCCAGCCAACTCAACTCATAGGCATTCCAAACATCGTGGCCGATAAAAGGCAGCGCGCCATGAATACCAATCTCATCGCGTGCTTGCGAGCGCGGAATCGGAAAGAGCAGTGTTTCGTCGTACGCCGTTGGGTACGCTGTGCCGCGGCCTAATTGACTGCTTTCAGGGGTATGCGAATTCATTGTGTCGGCTCCGCGCGGTTCTCTACACAGCTGGCGTGTTCGTTGGCAAGATATTCAGCGCTTTGCATTTCAATCAATCTTGAAGCGGTGCGTTCGAATACCGCCGCCATGCGTGTCCCTTGATACAAGGTCTCCGGGGGTGCATCTGCCGTGCAAACAAAGTTGACATTGCGATCGTAGAACTCATCGATCGCATTGATGAAGCGACGCGCAGGATCGTCGTTGTTGCCATCGAAGCGTGGAATTCCGCCGCAGAACACCGTATGAAACTCTTGCGCGATCTCAATGTAGTCGGTCGTCCCGCGCGGCCCATCACACAGTGCAGCGAAGTCCAACCACACCATGCCCGGCACGCGTGCACGCACCGGGATGCGTCGGCCGTCGATGAGCAACCCGGCGTCGCGATGTTTGTCGTCGCCGCCCAGTTCATGCCAACGCGATTCGAGCCAAGTATCAGACTGCGCGTCCAGAGGCGCGCGATACACCGGACTTTGCGTCAATGCACGTAAGCGGTAATCCGTCGTGCTGTGAATCTCGACCACTTCGCAATGCTGTTCGATCAATGCAATCGCAGGCAAGAAACTTGCCCGTTGCAAGCCGTCTTTGTACAAATTCACAGGTGGCGTGTTCGAGGTGGTCACCAAGGTGACGCCTTGCGCGAACAATTGATCCAGCAAGCGTCCCAGCAACATGGCGTCACCGATATCGGTCACGATGAATTCGTCGAGCACCAACAAGCGCAAACTGTCGCGCCATTCTTCGGCAATCTTGACCAGCGGATCACTCTCGCCGGCATGCGCCATCAATCGCGCATGGACTTCCCGCATGAATCGATGGAAGTGTGTGCGTTTCTTCTTTGAGGTCTCGACCGTGTCGTAGAACAGATCCACCATGAAGGTCTTGCCGCGGCCGACCCCTCCCCACACGTAAAGACCGCACACAGGTGCCGTCTCTTCGCGTTTGAACAGCTTGGACAGAAAGCCGCGGCCCGTGTCTGACTCGACACGTAGCTCTGATTGAATGCGGTCCAACACACGCAGAACTTCCAACTGCGCAGGATCGGATTGCCATGCGCCGCTTTGTACGCCCGCCAAATAGGCTTGCGTGGGTGAAGGCTTCAGACTCATAGCGTGTTGGCGTTGCGCGCCCAGTTCAAGATCGCGTCACGCAGATCAATCAATTTGCCGTGGAAAAAGTGCGAGGTCTCGGGCATCGAAATGTAACTTGCGTGTGGTGCGTGCAAACCATCGAACCACTGTTTGACGGTCGCCGCGTCGACCAATTCGTCCGCCTCACCTTGCACAACCAGCCAAGGCATCGCCGGTGCCGCAATCGAGGCGAAGTCCCATCGCCCTGCAGGTGGCGCGATCGAAAGGAGATAGTCCGGTCGCGCCTGGGCGACAGCACTCAGCGACACATAGCTACCGAAACTGAAACCGGCCAACCAGAGTGTGGTGTTCGGTCGTGCAGTTCGGACCCATTGCACGATGGCTAAGAGGTCGGCGAGTTCACCCACACCATTGTCGAACGCCCCTGCCGACTTCCCGGTGCCGCGGAAGTTAAAGCGCACGCTTGGCATGCCCATTTCACGGAACGCCTTGGCCGTCGTGGTCACGACCTTGTTGTCTTTGGTGCCGCCGCCGGTGGGCAAGGGATGGCACACGATCGCCGTTGCGTTTTGCGCACTTTGGCCAACATCCGGCCATTCGACTTGGACTTCCAAGGGGCCCGCAGGACCTTCGAGCATCAGCGTGCTGTCGACCGCTGGAAAGGGGGTGTTTTCGATGTTCATCCGACCAGTGTGCACGTTCAGCTGTATACGTCAGAAAAAGCGACGCCGCCCGGAGGCGGCGTGCAGTCGATCATGTGCGAGTGGATCACTTCGCTTGCGCGAGCATCCAATCCACGGTGGCCTTCATTTGCTCGTCGGTCAACGCGGGGTTACCGCCACGTGCCGGCATCGCACCGGAGGCACCGGTGAAGCCTTCGATAGCGTGCTTGTACAGGGTGTCCTTACCTTGTGCGATACGCGCGGTCCAATGCGACGGATCCAAGGTCGGCGCACCGCCCGAACCGGAGGTGTGGCAACCGGTGCAGAGGTTGTCGTAGATGACCTTACCGTCGGTGGTGCCGCCATAGGCGACGGCCGACTTGGCTTTGTCTTTCGCGGCTTCGTCCGCTGCGGCTTGTTGGGCCAAACCGGTACGACCGGCATAGACGGCACCCACGGGCGCAATGCGTTCAATCGTCTTCTGTTCTGCGCTCTTCGACACTTCATACGGCAATTGCTTGCCAATGTAGTGAGCCGCAATGATCAAGCCCACGGTCAACACCGACAGGAAAACAATGATCATGGAAAACTTTTTCAAAAACTCGAGATCGTAATTGCGCACGTTGCCTGTTCCCAAGCCGCTCCCTTGCGGCGCTAGCCACACAGTATAAAGGCTAGGCGCGGGGTGAACCAGTCAGGTCCTTCGACGGATGACCGCGAGGGTGAGCCTGGAAACGCAGACGAGCTTGCCTGCTTCGTCTTCGATCCGGATTTCCCAGACTTGGGTGGAGCGGCCGACATGTAGGGGGCGTGCAGTGCCGGTGACCAAGCCTTCGCGGACGCCGGAGAGGTGGTTGGCGTTGATTTCAATACCGACGACGCCCTCCCCTTCACCAACGCACATCCCTGCTGCAGTGCTGCCGAGCGTCTCGGCCAAGGCGGCGGATGCGCCGCCATGCAGCAGGCCATAGGGTTGATGCGTGCGTGCATCCACAGGCATGGTGCCGCGCAGGAAGTCAGGGCCAATTTCGGTGAAGCGGATGCCCAGCGGCACCATCAGGGTGTTGCGGGAAAGCGCGTTGAGTTCTTCTAGGGTGACGGAACGCTGAAACATCGGGGGCCTGCAGCTGGGGTAGAACTGAAGGTTACCCCGAAGTTTCAGCGAACGGAAAAGCGAGCCGGTCCGAATTCTTGGGTGTAACGGCGGCGGCTGACGTAGCCACTGCTGCTGCCATAGCCCACGCCGAAGCGGGCGGGTTCTTGGTTGGCCTTGGATTCCGGCAGGTAAGATTCGCTGTTGGCAGCCAGGGTGCGGTTGTCCAAGCGGGCATATTGACGGCGGTCGGCGGTGTGGAATTGAGCGTTCATGTCTGTCTCGTTGTTGTGGTGTACTGGTAGACTAACACACCAAAACAACAGCGAATGTGCCAGAAGTCACCCCACCATGGTCACGCCGGTTTAGGCGTCGGCAGACAGGCTCGCGTTATCGATCACGAAGCGGTATTTCACGTCGCCCTTGAGCATGCGTTCGTAGGCGGCATTGATTTCGTCGGCGCGGATCAATTCGATGTCCGAGACGATGTTGTGCTTTGCACAGAAGTCGAGCATTTCTTGGGTTTCAGGAATGCCGCCAATCAGAGAGCCCGCCAACGCGCGGCGCTTCATGATCAAGCTAAAGACATTGGGCGACGGATGCGGCGTCGAAGGTGCGCCGACCAAGGTCATTGCACCATCGCGTTTGAGCAAGGCGAGAAATGCATCCAGGGGATGCGGTGCCGCGACCGTGTTGAGAATGAAGTCGAAACTTTTGCGATGGGCGCGCATTTCATCTTCATTGCGTGAAACCACAACTTCATCTGCGCCCAAGGCCAAAGCATCTTTGCGCTTGGATTCTGAAGTGGTGAAGGCGACCACATGCGCACCGAGTGCGTGCGCGAGTTTGACGCCCATGTGTCCGAGGCCGCCAATGCCAACGATGCCGACTTTCTTCCCAGGCCCGACATTCCAATGACGCAAGGGGGACCACGTTGTGATGCCGGCGCACAAGAGTGGTGCAACGGCTGCAAGCTGTGCTTCGCTGTGGCTCACGCGCAACACGTAGCGTTCGCTGACAACAATTTTTTCTGAGTAGCCACCCAAGGTGTGGCCGGGTGCATCTGGCGTCGGCGAGTTGTACGTGCCGATCATGGTGTCGCAATAGTTTTCCAAGCCTTCATCGCAGTCTTCGCAGGTGCGACAGCTATCGACGATGCAGCCAACACCGACGAGGTCGCCCACCTTGAACGCAGACACGTCGCTGCCGATTGCAGAAACGCGTCCTACGATTTCATGCCCGGGCACACACGGAAACAGCGTGCCCGCCCACTCGGCACGCACCTGATGCAAATCCGAATGACACACACCGCAAAACGCGATGTCGATCTGCACATCGTGCGCAGCCACAGGGCGACGTGAAATGGTCAAAGCCTGCAACGGTTGGTCGCCGGCATAAGCACCAAAGGCGTTAACGGTCATTGGGTGTCCTTCTCAAGCATGCGCGCGAATGCGATCCAACGACTTTAGAGCTTTTGGTGTTATTGCGGTGCGAATTCAGCGAATCGAGAAGCGCAACGGACCCCACGCGTGGGTGTAGGGTTTGTTGTGCACATAGCCGCTGCTATGGCCGTAGCCCACACCAAACGGGGTGCTGCCATCGCCGCTGTGGATTTCCGGCAAGTAGGTGTCACTCTCTCCGGTGGGCGCGTGCAATGCATTGTTCTCACCCGCCAATGTGCGGTTGTCCAAGCGGACGAATTGGCGCCGGTCTTTGTTGTTGTATTGGGCGTCCATGACGTGCCTCGCGAATAAGGGTGGACACTTCAGATCGTGCGCCTGTCTGGCTTAATCCGTGATGAGTCTCTTCTTTGTCGGTTGGCCTGATTTTTGCGTAGATTGCGCGCAGAATGCGTTGCGCTGAAATGCCCTACATCCGGGTGAGGTGGAGCGCTCCGATCCGATTGATTTCGTCTTGGTGAAGCCCTGCTTCGTTTGCGAAATCGGGCCATGCGGAGACGGCCTCTCGTACGCGCTCTATCGCAGCATCGGCACCCGCAATTGAGAAGCGCGAAGCGACCGTCATGAGATCCTGTCGCGTGATGGCATCGAACTTGCCATTGACACTCATCAGATGTCGTTGCGTCCATTCGCCTTGCGGGTTGTATGCAAAGGTGACGTCGTACGCAGGTGCAAGTATCCACGCTTCACCTTGTCGCAGCATAAAGGCATGGTTCTTGGTGTGATCATCATGATTGCGCGCCACAACGTTGAACACCATGCGCGTAAAGAGTTCGGTGAGTGCGGCATGCGGGACACCGAGCCGGACCGCGGTCATGAACAACTGTTCGTAGGCATGCGTTGCACGCTGACGGTAGTTCAGATGTTGTAGGGCGCAGAGTGTTTGAACGTGGACTTTTTGATTGCCTTCGCGATCGAATCGACGCGTCATGAAATGGCAGCGATCGTGCTCGTTTAACAACCGACTTGGGCTCATGGTGATCCCCGCAGTCGTCGCCATCAGGTAGTAGGCATATTCGATACGGCCGTAGTCTTGTCCTGAACCAAGCTCGAGATCTTTGCCCACGCCATCGAGCTTGAGCAACCAATGTTCCCAGCTGGGCGCAACATCGAACTGACCGCTGCGAATTTCGCCCGTCTCGGGATGCCAAGCGATGACGGCTTTCGCACGCGCGCCACCGGCAGATGTGCCCACGCGAATGATGTTGGCCAGCGCGGCTTGTGCCGCCTCTTCATCGTTAAGGTCTGCGTGGATGGCACGACGCGCTTCTTCCACCAGATGCTTCATGGCCAAAGGTTGTTGCGATTCACGCGCAGAACCGCGCGCCGGCCTGAACGTCAAGGCACCCATGCCGCGCTGACCCATATAGGCGAGGCGATCGAGCGTCGTGACCGCGCCCTTGTCGATCCCGTGGCTGGCCATCCACGCATCAATCAATTGATTACCAAAATCATCTGGCAGCGCGTCGGCCAATAGACCGGGCAGGCCCTTAAACGCGTCTTGATCCAAACTCGGGAATGTATAAAGACCTTGGCCTTGTGTCGGCATCATCAGCGGCGCGAGTTCGATGCCGCGTCGTACCCATGCGGGGTCATATTCAAAGACATACGCACCGATGTTTGGATCTGCTGCGACGGCACCCACCCGTTGGTTCCAAATGCGCACCTCGATGGCGGTCGGCTGAAAGGCGGTCATCGCTACTTTCTCGGCGCGCGCTTGGGCTCGGCACCACGGCTGCGAAGGAGCGCCATTGGGCTGATCACCGGCGTGGGTGCCAATTGCTCCAAGGTGTCCAGTGCGTTGAGGGCTTTGAGCACGCGGATATAGGTGGTCAACGAAGAGCCTTGTCCGCGCTCCAGATCGCCCAAGGCGCGAAGCGATACGCCTGCGCGACTGGCCAGCTCTGATTGCGTGATCGCCTGCGCGATGCGAAGCCGGCTGATGCGCGCGCCAAGCACTTCCAACACTTCTTCGGGCGTCTTGAACTGAGTGACGGTCATTGGCGGATTTCCGCTTGTTATCTCAAATCGAGTGTATCAAAGTGCGCTTATCTGCTCATTAAACGAACTTGCTTGTATAGGCAACTTTTCGCTTTTTATGGTGCTCTTTGCCACTATTAGGCAGATTTGCGCTAATTAAACAGCCTACGCTCTGAATACCCTTCTAAAGGAAGGGCATGGTCACCGCGCCCATGGCTGTGATCACGCGGGTCAGCCACCAGCGTAACGAGACCACATTCACTTCAGGGAAGTCACCGACCAAGCGATAGCATTTTTGGAAGTCGGGTGATTTGAAACTCACAGGCGCGGGACACGCGGGTCCGGGCACAAATTGGTAACTGGTGCCGTAGCGCGACGGCCAGAGATCCAAAATCGGCAATGCTTCGGTCCCAGATAGGACCGCTTCGTCGACTTTCCGCAAGGCCTTGCGGTTCGGTGCGATGGTCCAGGCATTGTCCGGCTGCATCATGCGCAGCATGTTGTGCGCGACACGCTCGGCCACCTTTGGGTCGCGCACGATGACTGCGGCTTCCGTGTTGTAGTGCTGGCTGCGCGGATCGAAATTGTGTGTGCCGACCACAGCAATGGTTCGATCCACCACGATGGACTTGGCGTGAATTGCAACGTGCGAATCTTTTTCGCTACGGGCTGCGACGACATCGAACGCGACGCTGGCAGGATGCGGCTTCAACTCGAACATCTCAAAGCCGAGACGACGCATATAGCGGCGTCGGTATTTGTAGGCCATCCCGTACGTGAGCATGTTGTCCGTAGAGGCCAAGCTATTGCTCGACACAATCACGCGCGGCGGTTCGGCGCGATCTTGCAATGCAACGAACGACCGTTGCGCTGCATTGGTCAACACCAAGTACGGTGTTTGCAAAATGATTTCTGATTGCGTCGACGCAATGACTTGGCTCAGCTCTGAAGAGAACGGGTCCTGCTTTCTGACCGCTGATGGGCCTCTTCGATGTTTTGCGGGCAAGTCGGCAATAAATTGCACGTCGCCGGTATCAATTTCCATGCGTGCATACATGTCATCAAGCGCAGCGACATCGGCCGACGCCGCTTGAAACGCACGCACACGATCTGGAAATTCATAGGCCGCGTCAGACAGTTTCGGCACGCCCTGCGTTTGCAGCAGCGAGACGGCATCTTTCAATTCCGGCATTGCTTTTGCGCGTGACGAGTGCCAAAACACGTTGAACGTTTCCGACATTCGGCGCACCACCGGACCCGCCACAAGAATGTCTCGGTCTAGAAAATTGAAGCTCGGGCTCCAATCGAAATAGTCATCCTGATAATTGCGACCGCCGGTCAATCCCAACTTGTCGTCGACAATCAGCAGCTTCGTATGCATGCGTTGATTCAAAGTCCGAAATTGCGCGATGCTGGCCAAGGCGTACTGCAATGGATTCGACAGCGAGCCGCGTTCGAACAGAGGGTTATAGATTTTTAGATCCAAATTCTGATGCGCGCCCGCGACAGCCACTTGCGTACGCGCGCTTTTGAAGGCCGAGAGCTGGTCAATCAAGATGCGTACTTTTACGCCACGCTTTGCCGCCGCAATCAACTCACGCATGATCATGCGCGCGCTGTCATCTTCGTCAAAAATGTAGGTCTGAAGATCGATGGAATGCTGTGCCGCGCGAATCATCGACACGCGCGAGTGCAGTGCTTCTTGACCCGACTCCACAATCCAAACCGCGTGCTTTGGGGCTTCAGCCGTGGAACTGGCGATCGCCGAATCCGCGGCGCGGCTCAAGCGGTTCTCTATCGCGCAATGATCTTCGCGCTCACACGTCAGCGCAGTCGATTTACCCTCGGCCAAAATCCGCGTGGCTTCGGCACTGTCCTTCGGGCTCAGCGTTGAACAGCCCGCGCACGCGAGGCACAGCCAAGTCAGTGCAAGGGCAAGGGCCAAGCGGTAGTGCATAGATCAAGGTGACCAGAAATCGACTAGGGTCGCGACGCCAGGTTCAATCTCTGCTTCTTTAGGAAAATGCAACACCGCGACGGAGCCCGGAGACATGCCGCGGTAATCACCCGTGCGACCATCCGCCAGCAAGGCCACCAGTTGTTCCAAGCCTGGGTTGTGACCGACGACCCAAAGGGAATCGGCATCGCGGTTGTTATCGACCAAGGTGATCAACTCACCGGTGCTGGCCTCATAAATGGCAGGCTCAAGTCGCATCGGCAGCGGCCCCATCGAACGCATCACCGCTTCCATGGTTTCGCGCGTGCGGCGTGCCGGGGAACAGAGCACGCGTTCGGGTTGCGAACGGCGCGCATGCAACCATGCGCCCGTGGTCCAGCCTTCTACTTGGCCCGGGTTGGACAACGCACGATCCATATCGGTTTCATCACCCTCAGCCGGTTTGGCGTGGGCATGGCGAATCAAGACCAGCTCAAACATCCATCAGCCCCGCGCGCGCTGCGCCCAAGTGAGCAACGGTGCCCAATCTGCTTGGTGCTCACGAATTTGCGCCGAATGATAGTCGTGCAAGCCGCGGCCGAGGCCGGCCAGCATCACGTAGGCCTGACTGTCGCGCATCTGCGCCACTACCGGCACGTTCCAAGACTTCAGCAACTCAACGGCCTGTTGCGTCGCTTGCGTCCAAGGTTTGACACGGTTGACCACGAGGCCAATCGGCAACTGGCCCTTCTTAACGCGCGGATGCTTATGAATTTCGTTCAGAAAATGCACGGTCGGCTCGATATCAAGCGCAGACGGGCCGACCGGCACGATCACGACCTGGGCTTCATCCAAATACGCTTGAAGCGAGGCGCGCGTGGCACCTGCGGGCGTGTCGATGATGACGCGCTGCGTATCTTGCGGGATCTTCTTCTGCCAATTGGCGCGCGTGCCATCAATCGGAAGCACCGCATTGTCGAGACCGGAGCGACGTTGCGCCCAGTGGGTTGCGGAACGTTGGGGGTCGGCATCCACGATGACGGTATTCAAACCAGCGACTGCAGCCTGCGCTGCGAGATTGGTCACCACGGTGGTTTTACCCACACCGCCCTTCGAACTAGCCACAAGAATTGACTTCACCGCACGCCCTCGAAAAAGTGCATTGGGTTCCAAGCCTATCATTGGACCGCTGAAAATCGAGGTGTTCGGTCATCACCTCACAGGAAATCAGGGGAAACCCCAGTAAAATGCGCGCTGCCAGTACTTTTAGACAGAGACGCAATGACCTCCACGGCCGAACTCTCCTCCCCCGCGTCCGCCAACACGGGCCTCACCCACGGCGTCAGCGACGTCGATTACACGCTTGAAGATAAGTACCGCCGCACCGAAGGCCGCATTTATCTTTCGGGTGTCCAGGCACTGGTTCGCTTGCCGATGATGCAGCGCTTGCGCGATCAGGCTGCAGGCTTGGACACCGCGGGCTTCATCAGTGGGTATCGGGGTTCGCCCTTGGGCGGTTTCGATCTTGAACTTTGGCGCGCCAAGCAACATCTGGAACGCAACAGCGTGAAGTTCACACCGGGTTTGAATGAAGACCTCGGCGCGACGATGGTGTGGGGCACACAGCAGACCGGTTTGTTTGAAGGCGCCAAGCACGATGGCGTGTTCGGCATGTGGTACGGCAAAGGTCCGGGTGTGGATCGTTGTGGCGACGTGTTCAAACATGCGAACGCCGCGGGCACCGCGCAATTTGGCGGCGTACTGGCGCTGGCTGCAGATGACCATGCGTGTCGCTCCTCCACGCTGCCGCACGGTTCTGAACACGAATTCGTGAGCGCGATGATGCCGGTGCTCAATCCGGCGGGTGTTCAAGACATTCTCGAAATGGGCTTGCTCGGTTTTGCGATGAGCCGTTTCACCGGTCGCTGGGTGGGTTTCAAAACGATTGCGGAAACGGTGGAGTCATCTGCTTCCGTCGATGTGAATCCGTTTGCGCAACAGATCATCATTCCGGGCGATGACGAATTCGACATGCCGCAAGGCGGCCTCAACATTCGTTGGCCGGATCCGCCGATGGATCAGGAAATGCGTTTGCATCGTTATGCAGTGAAGGCCGCGCAAGCCTTTGCACGTGCGAACAAGATCGACCGCGTTGTCGTGGACAGTGCCGATGCGCGTTTGGGCATCGTGACCACCGGCAAGAGCTACCTCGATGTGTTGCAAGCGCTGGAATATCTCGGCCTCGACGAAGCCGCATGCCGCGACATTGGTATCCGTGTGTACAAGGTCGGCATGACGTGGCCGCTGGAGCCTGTCGGCATTCGCGCCTTTGCACGCGGCTTGAAGGACATTTTGGTCGTCGAAGAAAAGCACAGCTTCATCGAAAGCCAAATGAAGGAATTGTTCTTCAACTTCGACGGCGATCGTCCGAGCATCGTCGGCAAGTACGACGAAAGTGGCGAGTGGATTTTGCCGTCGACAGGTGAACTTACGCCGGCGCGCATTGCAGGTGTTATTGCCAAACGCATCCAACGCTTCCACGACAGTGAGCAGATTCGCACTGTCATGCAGTGGATGGAAGGTAAGGAAGGTGAGTTGGCTTTGCCGCGCGCGAACTTCCCGCGCGTGCCGCACTACTGCTCGGGCTGTCCGCACAACACCAGCACCAAGGTGCCGGAAGGCTCACGTGCTTTGGCAGGCATTGGTTGCCATTACATGGTGACCTGGATGAACCGCGACACCGACACCTTTACGCACATGGGCGGCGAAGGCGTGACGTGGGCGGGTCAAGCCGCATTTACCAACACCCCGCACGTCTTCCAAAACTTGGGCGATGGCACTTACTTCCACAGTGGCTCGTTGGCGATCCGCCAATCGGTCGCGGCGGGCGTGAACATCACCTACAAGATTCTGTACAACGACGCTGTGGCGATGACGGGTGGTCAACCTGTGGATGGCACCTTGAGCGTGCCGCAGATTGCACAGCAGGTGCTCTCTGAAGGCGTGCACACGATCATGCTGTTGTCGGATGACATCGCGAAGTGGACGCGTCAGCGCTATCTGTTCCCGAAGGAAGTGGAATTCCACGACCGTAAGGATCTCGATGATGTACAACGCCGCCTGCGTGAAGTGAAAGGCGTTTCGGTATTGATCTACGACCAAACCTGCGCGACTGAGAAACGTCGTCGACGCAAGCGCGGCAAGATGGTCGACCCGAACAAGCGCGTCATCGTGAACTCGCTGGTCTGCGAAGGCTGCGGCGATTGTGGTGAAAAATCCTTCTGCGTCTCTGTACTGCCGAAGGACACCGAATTCGGACGTAAGCGTGATATCGATCAGTCGAACTGCAACAAAGATTTCTCTTGTGTCGAAGGCTTTTGTCCGAGCTTTGTAACGGTCGAAGGCGGCACCTTGAAGAAAGGTCGCAAAGTGTCGGCGGCAGAGCGTCTCGAAAGCTTGCCGATGCCGACGTTTGCGAGCGCACTCGACAAGCCTTGGAACATCCTGATCACCGGCGTGGGTGGTACGGGCGTGGTCACCATCGGTGCATTGATCGGCATGGCAGGTCACTTGGAAGCCAAAGGGGCCACTGTGTTGGATCAAACAGGTCTCGCACAAAAGGGCGGCGCCGTCACGACGCACATCCGTATTGCCAAGACGCCTGAAGATATCCACGCCGTGCGCATTGCCGCCGGTGAAGCGGACTTGGTGCTCGGTTGCGACATGGTGGTGGTGAACGACTACTGGGCCTTGTCGAAGATTCGCGCCGAACGCACACGCGTCGTCTTGAACACCTATGAAGCGATGCCCGGCACCTTCACCACGCGTCCCGACATGCAGTTCCCGGCGCCCGACATCATTTCGGCCGTTGCACAGGCCTTGGGCGGTGAAGCACCGATGACCATCGATGCCACGCAATTGGCGACTGCATTGATGGGTGATGCCATTGCAGCCAACCTCTTCATCTTGGGCTATGCATGGCAACAAGGTCTGGTGCCGATTTCCTTCGAAGCCTTGATGCGTGCCGTTGAGCTGAACGGCGCTGCGGTGCCAATGAATAAGACGGCATTCGCGTGGGGCCGTTTGGCTGCCATCGACATGGCGGCTGTGGTGGAAGCCTCGGGCGTTGTTCGCAACACGCAAACACAAGCAGAGCGTACGCCGCACGCCTTGGCGATGTTGCCGGCGACGCATAACGAAGGCTTGGAATCGGGTTTGACCGGTGTTGGCCAAACCTTCGAAGAAGACGAGCTGCGTCATGTGCCCGCACACGGCAAAGACGGTGTCACCTTCTTGCCTTTGGATGACTCGCGCCTGTCACGCTCACTCGACGAAATCATCAAGCGTCGCGTCGAGTTCCTGACCGACTACCAAGACAAGGCCTATGCCGATCGCTATCTCGCCTTGGTCAATCAAGTGCGCGCGGCAGAAGACCGTCGCGTGTCAGGCAGCACGGATCTCACTGAAGCAGTTGCGCGCTACTACTTCAAACTCATGGCTTACAAAGATGAGTACGAAGTGGCGCGCCTCTACACCAATGGCGAGTTCCAACGCCGCATCGCGCAACAGTTCGAAGGTAAGGTCAAAATCAACCTTCACCTGGCACCGCCTTTGTTCGCGAAGAAGAATGCCAAGGGCCAGTTGATGAAGCAGCAGTACGGCCCTTGGATGTTGAAGGCGTTTGCGCAATTGGCGAAGTTCAAACATTTGCGCGGCGGCACCTTTGACGTGTTCGGTCGCACCGAAGAACGCAAGATGGAGCGCAAGCTCATCACAGACTACGCAGAAACCATTGGTCAGCTACTGCCGACCTTGGATGCAGGCAATGTCGCGCTGGCTGCTGAAATTGCTTCTGTGCCAGAACACATCCGCGGCTTCGGTCATGTCAAACATGCGCACTTTGAAAAGGCGAAGCAGCGTGAGCAAGAGCTGCTGGCGCAATGGGGCAATCCACTGCGCATTGTGCAGGTGGCTTAAACAAAAGACCCCGCGCAAGCGGGGTTTTTTGTGCGGGTCAGACTGCGATGTGTTCGACGCCGATATGGAGTGTGACCGCACCATCCGGTGCATACACTTCATAGTCCGTTTTGAAAGTGCGGATGTATGTGTCACACGTTGAAAAGTACAGCCAAACGCGATTCCACGCGTTGCCTATTGCCTCCGGTGACCTTCCTTCTGAAGTAAAAATCAAATACGTTCCGGCACTGACTTCGATGCCCGTCTCAGACGCTTTACCGACGGTCACCGTATAGTCGCCATCGCGATCTGTTTCGTAATCGGAATAGACAGCAAATGCCGTTTCTGAAACGGAGAACGCTGCGGATTCGCAATAGTGCTGCCAGAGCCCTTTGATCTGCCCGTGCGGCGACATTTCCCGGCTGTTGCTTGTGCGTACCGACGCGCCTTCGACGTGGAAGCCGCCACTTTGTTGGAGGAGGGTCATGTCATCCATATCCTGTGCATGGAGATGAGAGATGTGCTGCTTGATTCAACGCGGTTCATCGCCCGCACGCCCCTCTTGGAGTGAAGCAGAATTCTGACGCGAACACCATGCTCTTGGTTGTGCTTCTGCGCCTTCTTGAACAGTCCAACAGCGCAGCGCTTGTTGCAAGAGCACGTCCATCGCGGGTGTAAATTCGTGTCCCACGCCGGTTAAAAGCGTCAAGTACGAGCGATAGCCGGCAACAGACAGTGCTGACACCGCTTCAGATGTCGGACCGAGCGGCACGACCGGATCTGAATCGCCATGGAAGGCGTGGATGCGCGGACATTCGGGCGCACAAGTATTGCGGGTGGGCAGCCACGAGGGCGTCCAGCGCGCGGCTATCGGAAACGCGGCTGAGATCGCAGCAGGGTGGCGCAAGGCAACCAGAAGCGCCATGTCGCCACCAAAAGAAAAACCCGAAATGATCGGTTTTCCGACGGTGGGATATCGTTCGCGATAGACCGCCAAGTTGCGTGCCAATGCATCAGCCATGTCAAACGCCACAGCTTCTTGCGCGTGTGTCCCTAGCTGGCCGTATTCCATCGGATACCACGAACGTCCTGTGCCACGGACATAGGGCGCGCGCGGCAAGATCACGCGTGCGCGCAACTGCATTTTCTCGAAATGCGACTGCATGTCCTGTGGTTCGCCGCCACCACCGTGCAAGGCCACGATGAGCGGCAGCGCATCTTTAGCTTCGGCACCCCCCGTTTCGAATACAAGAAAACGCTGACCACCTATCGACTCGCTACGTGCGATGTTGCCAATCGCGTCGTCTTCAGCCCGGAGATGGCTCGGGCTGAGCAAGACGCAAGCGAACATCACCACGGCGTTCAACGTTTTTGAGATGCGCATGCGGCCTCCAAACAGACTGTGTGTGTGACCACGTCACGTGGCATCACAGGTCCACACCGATGCCGGCACCTGCCGATGCGTGGCCCTGCGTGAAGCTGGCGCCCAATGAAAACGAAGCGCGTGTCGCGAAGCGCTTGCCGTAGCCGACAGCGACTGCCGCTTGGTTACCTTGGACGCCGATACCCACGGCCAGTCGCCCTTTGGTCGAACTGCCATTCATCGTATTCACCGACATCTGCGTCATCGCCACGCTCATTGCACCGGTCTTGTCGATGCGCTGACCCGCGCTCTGAAAGCCGCGTTCGACGCGCGTGTTCAATTGCGTGAACCTGTCATCTTTCAGCAGTACTTGCTGATCGGTATACGCCTTGGCCGCCGTCAGCGTAGCGGCGTCGCCGCGATCGGCATGGTCTACCGCCATCTCCGCATATTTTCGCGCCGACGCAACAACTTGTTGCGCTTGGCTGTCTGCATGTTGATTTGCCGCAAGAAGTGTCCGCGCGTCGGCGTTGTCCACATACATTTGGGAAACACCGGCGCCGCTTCCGCCGCCAGATGTCAGGCGACTGTCGACCGCGGTCAAGGCGTCCCACACCGTGCCGTAGTTGTTCCCTTGAATGGTGTAGACGGGCGGCACGAAGGCGCCGCCCGCGTCGAATCCGGCCCCGCCACCTAGAGCGCCTGCCATATCCCTCAGCTGAGAAAGATTGGTGGCATCCGTGGCCTGCGTGCCGGCGGCAACGTGCGTCAGCTGTCGCTGCACGAGCGCGTCTCCGAATGAGACCGAATACGCACGATCGGTCGTGGCATAGTCTCCGATTGCAACCGCGTGGTCGTGGCTCGCCGTCACATGGAACCCCAACGCGACTGCGTCAGTACCGGAAACGAGACTGTCTGTACCCATTGCAAGACCGCGTTGTCCGACAACGTTGTTATTGATACCCAGGGCGACACCTCGTTCAGCAGCCACTGTATTGAAACGGCCGATCGCGGTTGCATAGTTCGCGGACTCGGCTGTTTCGTTGTTGAACCCGATTGCGAGACTGGACAATCCCCTCGTTATGTTTCCACGACCCATCGCAACGCTGTTGATTGCAAACGCTTCATTCTGATAGCCGATGGCCGTCGCGCCTTCCGCTGATGCGTTGTTTTGCACGCCGGTTGCATTCGCGGTTGTCGCGCACGTCGTGTTTTCGATGCCCACTTCGTAGCCCTGGTTCGTATCACCGGGGATATCAACACCTGCGGGATTTTTGCAGGATTTGTCGGCGGCATGCGCTGGTGCTGAGACGGCGGACAACAAAAGAAGCGCGAAGGCCGCGGGAGCAAAACGGGAAGGGAACATGGGGTGGAACTCTCCGGTGAAGAAACGAGGTGATATTTGGGATACGAGAAGCGCCACGCATGTCTGACATTCACAAGTGCGTGCGTGTTCGAACGACCTTGGGTCTGTCAGGGGTGACTGCCGGAATGCGTAACCCAAGGACGAATGACTCGATCCAAAGGTGCTCCCATGTCACTCCTCGCGCTTCTGTTGTGTCTGCTGCAGCAGCTTTGCCCACACGGCGCGCCGCACGCGTGCGCGCCAAGTACACCCGCCCAAGTGCGCGCAACATTGATTGCACAAGCCGTCGCGTGGGACGCGGCCATCGTCCGGAAAGACCGCAGTCGCATCGAAGCCAACATGGCAGAAGGCTTTGTGCACATCGGCGAATCAGGCGCGCTAAACGACACCCGCGGGTTTCTCTCGTCTGTGTTGGATCAGCGCCTTGAAATCACGCCTTACACGATGGCGCAGCTTGAGGTCCGCGTATTCGGAGACTTTGCCTTCTTGACTGGCACCACACGCTTGTCGGGTCGTTGGCAAGGGCAACCGTTCTCAACCCACTATCGTTTTACCGATACGTATCGTCGACATCGATGTGTTTGGAAAGTCGTGCGCGTTCAAATCACGCCGATATCTGATCCGTGATACGCGCGCTTGCCCGAAGGCGCATGCCACCTGGTGTTTCTACATGCGACGCGAGGTTTGCTGTCGCGCGAAACGAAGGTGCCACGGCATCACACCTTTGAATTGCGCGAGCGCTTGCACGCGTTCTGCAATCACTTCGTCGTTCCCATCCACGCGGGCGCAGGCGATACGCACGACTTCGATGTTCGCATCCCGCGCCGGCGCGTCGCAGCGCTCTGAGAGTTCACGGCGGAGACGCGACACGCCTCGGTTGTCACCCGCAGAAAGCTTCGCGACCAACAGGATGCCTTTTGCATCGAGTACTTGCGGATGCACTTCACCGTACACGGCGCGCGTGGACGCCAGCAGGCGTTGGCTCGCGATAACGGCCGCTTGTCCATCGCCGGCCGCCAGCGTGGTGTAAGCCAAAGCCATCAGCACGAGATCAGTCCGCGTATGTTTCGTACCAAATGTCTCGACCGTCGTTTTCAGCAGTGTCTGCAAACGATTTCGACTTGCCTCGATATCGTCTGTTGCAAGCGCCACCGCGGCCAAATTGACTTGTAGGAACACACCCGTACTGGGGCTGGACCACGTGCGATGCGCGTAGCGCTGCTCGCCCTCCATCAACCAGCGTTTTGCTTGATCGAATTCGCCGGCAGAGATTGCTGTTTCGCCCGCATTATTGAGGGCTTGCACGAAGGCCAAGGTGTGAACAGCCGAAGGATCTTTCCGCATCTGCTCAATACTCAATCGGCTATAGCTCATCGCTTTCACGAGTTCACCGCGTTCGCTATATGCCCAGGCGAGGTCATCGTGCAGCTTCGCCTGCAAGGGACGGCAGCGCTCCGCACACTGGTTGGACACGCGCGTTGCTGCGAGCGTGGTATCGAACGCTTCTTTCTCGCGCCCCAACCAATGCAGTGCCGCGGATTTTGCCCGTAGCGCTTCTGCAATGGCCAAATTGCTTTTTGCTTCGCGTGCAGCCGCTAGTGCTTTGTCCGCCATTGCGAGTGATTCTGCATGCGCGCCCAGCTGACGATGGACAGAGGCCATGGAACGCCACATCGCTGAACGGGCCTCTGCGGATTGATCACCGCTCGCGCCTGCTTTCTCCAACGCGTCCGCACCTGCCTTCAACAATTGCTTGACCGTGGCCGGATGGCGGCCATTGATTGCTTCGGGTCCGAGTGCGTCAAACATTCGAATGAAATGGTTTGACACAGCGGTCGCCGTGTTTCGTTCCGCTTCGGCGTTTGCTTGCGACACGCGTGCCGCCCGTTCTGCTGCGTCCGCGCGCGCCCTGGCGCGCTCGGTGTGTCCGAGCGCATTTCGCAGGCTATAAAGATGAAATCCCACCAGTCCTAGCAGAAGTGCGCTAGCTGCAATCAGTGGCCAGCCGCGACGCATCGTTCGCCTGAATCGATAGCCACGCTCGTCGGCGCGTGCTTTGACGGCGCGTCCGTCGCGCCAAGCGGCAAGGTCGTCCGCCAATGCGCGCGCGCTGGGATAACGACGCGCGGGATCATCGGCCGTGGCGACAGACACGATGCTATCGAGGTCGCCGCGAAGCTGACGCATCAGGGCCTCGATGCCCAGCGCGCGACGTCCGGCGATCGATGCGCCGTGGTCCGGCAGGCGTTTGTACTCTCGTTGCAAGCGCGATGACATGCGAATGCCTGTGCCATCCATGCGTTCTCCGGACAGCAACACGTGGGCGAGCAAACCCAGTTGGTAGATATCGCTTGCCGTAGTAACACTGTGTCCGTTGCGCTGCTCCGGCGAAGCCCAGGCCGGTGTCATTGCATAGGTTGGATTGCCCGCAAATGTTTCTTCGACATCCAACAGTCGCGCAATCCCAAAATCCAGAAGCTTTGCGCGACCATCTCCGTCGACCAGCACATTGGACGGCTTCAAATCCCGGTGCACAACCAACTGCCGATGCGCGTGATCGACGGCATCACACAACTGGATCAGCAGTTCAACGCGTTGCGTCAAGGGCGCGTTGTGCGCGTCGCACCACGTCACGATATCGGTGCCTTCGACAAGTTCGACGGCCAACCACGGCCTGCCGTCTTCATCGATCCCGCCATCGAGCAACTGCGCAATATGCGGATGCTGCAGTCTTGCGAGTAATTCGCGTTCGCGTAGAAACCGACTGGTCAGCATTGCGTGGCCTGCCCAAATCCGCTTGACCGCAACACGCTTTTCGTACGCACCGTCCGCCCTTTCGGCGAGGAACACTTCGCCCATGCCGCCGTTGCCAATGCGACTGATCAGCACATAGGGACCCATCCGCGCGCCTGCCCGAACAGCGCCGGCACTTTCCGACAGTTCATCTTCGCGCACGCTTTCCAGCAGAACTTCTACCCTGCGGCGAAGCGGCGCGTCCATGGTTTGCAGACGCGTTTGACGTTCGCGAACGTCAAGTTCAAGCACTTCACGCAAGGCGTGCAATGCGTGCGCCTCAAATTCATCGTTAACGTCATGCGTCATTCCGCAAATCCCCAGGGTGTTGAACAGCGTGATGCGCGCGACGCATGTGCGACAGTGCCCGCGATCGTTTCATTCCGACAAGTGATCTCTCAGCCAAGCCCGCGCAGCTGCCCAATCGCGATAGACGGTGCGATCATCCAAATTCAGAATCGACGCGACTTCGGTCACGCTCAAACCGATGAAGAAGCGCATCTCAACAATTTGCGCCATTCTCGGCGCCAGCTTCGTCAAGGTTTCAAGCGCGACATCCAACTCGGGCAGCCGGGTGTGTTCGGGAATAGGTAGATCCAACGCTCGTGCAAAGTCATCGCGAAGCCATCCACCGCCGTGCTTTTCCGCGCCGGCACTGCGCGCGCGATCAACGAGCAGTTGGCGCATCATGCGTGCCGCCATGTTGTATAGATGGGCGCGGCTATCGACAGATACCGGCGCGGGTCGATCAATCATCTTCAACAAGACATCATTCACGAGCGCGGTCGGTTGCAGTGTTTCGTGTCCACTCTGTCGACTCAATTGAATGCGCGCCAAGCGCCTCAGCTCGGCATACACCTGAGGTAAGACGCGCTCCAGCGCGGCTGTGTCTCCCTCACTCCAACACTGCAACAAGCGTGTGACGTCGTCGTTCATGACCCAGCGGCGCAATGGCAGTTCGGACGCTGCAGGATAACCGCGGCCGAAAACCTGAGTCAAACGGCGAATGCACTGGATTTAAAGCCTTGCGTGGCGCAATGCAGATACGCATTTTTGCCAGATTTACTGACAAATGTCAGACAAATCGGCGCCACTGCGTATCCAAGATATGACGCTACTTTCCTCACACCGCATCGCCTTGGCTATGCTTATTGCATGCGCAATACCCTCGGTGACCGCGCAAACCGTTCTGAACGAAGATAAGCGCTTGATCGCGCCGGGCGTGATTTCGACCGGTGATGACGAATGGGGTCTGACCCTTTCGCCGGATTCGAACATGATCTTGTTCAACAAGGCTGATCGCGGTTATTCCATTCAAGTGATCATGGAAGCGACGCGCGGACGCGACGGTCAATGGCGGTCACCACGTGTTGCGTCTTTCTCCGGGCAATACCGCGACATCGATCCTGCATTCAGCCCGGATGGTCGATACCTCATCTTTGCTTCCAACCGTCCTGTCGATCCGAACGGGGCGCGAAAAACGGATTTCGACCTTTGGCGGGTAGACCGACAAAGCGATGGCACATGGGGATCACCACGACACCTCGGCGATGCCGTCAACAGCACGGGCTCAGAAACAAACAGTTCAATCACGGTTGACGGGACGCTTTATTTCGCGACTTCCGACCGCGCGGGCGTGCTCGGACAACGCGACTTGATGCGTGCGAAGCCGACACGCACCGGCTACGACGCGCCTGAACCACTTTCGGCGCCCATCAATTCAGAATTCGACGAATCCAATCATTGGATTGCGCCCGACGAGTCTTATCTGTTGTTTCTCTCCAACAGACCCGGCGGCTTCGCAGCGAATGACCTTTACATCAGCTTTAGATCTGCAAGCGGATGGACGATGCCGAAAAACATCGGTCCGCGCCTGAACCGACAAGGTGCCAGCGGTGTGTTCACGCCCTTTGTCGACACCCGAGGCACGCTCTATTTCGCCGAACGCGATACGCAATGGCAACCCTTGCCTGACGCACCGCTTTCAACCGATGCGCTTGAGGCGTACTTGCGTGGACCCCGCAACGGGCAAGGCGATCTGTATTCCATACCGTGGTCGGTCGACGCCTATCGATGAATCGAAGAGCAAGCGCCGGACACCTTGAAATTTCAACACAATGCCCAGGAAACCATTCGACATGACGTACTTCAGACGCGGATTGATTGTGTCATTTGCCTTGCTGTGCGCAAACGCACACGCTCAAGTTGCAGAGATAGGGCCACGCGACTTGCACGTGGAAGCCTTGAGACCTAAGACGTACAGCTACCTTGTTTACAACAGCGCACCCGCAAAGGACGACGTTCAGTTGGCCAACTTGGCAACCGTGACACTCTCAAGCCAGCGCATTGAGGGCAAACAGGCATGGGTCATCGAACAAGCTTGGCGGGACGAGCGCGGCACGTCGCATACCGCACACACGGTGCACGCCGCCGATGATCTATCGACGCTTTCGCAAAAGAGCCACTGGCGCAACGCGCGCGGCACCTACGATATCGAACTGATCGGTCAGGGTCTCGAAGTCGCGGGCCCCGCGTCTCGAGAAGAGGTGCAGAAAATGTATGCGGGCGTTGCAGCCGCGTCGCGCGCTTGGTGGCTGAACTGGCATTCCGATTTGGTGCTGCTGCCGCTTTTGCCATTTGAGCGCGGCGGCACGCTGCGCATTCGGCTATTCGACGTCGGAATGCCCGATGCATTGCACGTGGACTACGTCGTCAAAGGCGAAAGCGTGATTGAGGACGCGATGGGCGAGAAGCATGTGTGCTGGCTGGTCGAAACCGAAAGTGGTGCGCCAGGGCAAGGCAATGTGCAGCGATTCTGGATTGATAAGCAAACGCGAACCGTCATGAAACAAGAAGACCTGTACCAAGGCAACTACCGAGACAAATATCTGCTGAGTGTGCCCGTGTCACGCAGTTATCCTGTTTCCACGACGCGATGAAACATCGATGCTCATGGATCCGGCGTGTCGGTATCTTGGTCGCCATTCTCAAGCGCCGAACGCGCCGTCGCAGCCAACAGCCGATACTTGCTGCGGAACTCATCCAAGCGCTGGTCTTCAAGGTCTTCTAAATCCAACAGTGCGTTGTGTGCACCTTGCGTTGCACGAATCAATTCATCGAGTTTGATTTGGATGGCTTCAGTGTCACGGTTCTGCGTGTTCTGAATCAAGAACACCATCAAGAAGGTCACAATGGTTGTGGCGGTGTTGATGATCAGCTGCCAGGTATCGCTGTAATTGAAGATAGGCCCTGTCACCAACCAAACCACGATCAAGAGCACTGCAAATACGAAAACCTTCGGCCGCCCGCAGAAGCGCGAGGCGGCTTGCGCGAAACGGGAATAGGCAGATGCGTGCTTCATACCTCACCTCTTCGCTTGTAATGTCAGATCACTTGAGGTGTCGTGTTGCGCGAAGCGCGACCACCCAACATGCGCGCCGGCAACATCATTAAGGCAGTCAAGAAAGCGAAGACTGCAGACAGCGTGATGCCGACTAGACGGAACGGCAAAGACAACAACCAAACGATCGGCCAGAGCACTATCGCCAACAACGCGAGCGGCCAGCACAAGACAAACAACACGCACCAAGCGAGTAGGCTCAGCAATACTTTCATCGTCGATCGTCCTTCATAGTTGAATGCAACGTGCGTACAGGTGCGCACGCGTTGATAGTCACACAAAGCTGTGCAAGGTTGCGTCACAAAAGAAAAGCCCCGCTGCTGCGGGGCCTTTGCTGTTTAACCTGCGTTGCCGAACCTCAGGGCGCGGCCACGGCCACAGCACCACCGCCGTAGCGTTGCTTGTTGTCGCGTGCGCTCGCCATGATTTGTGCAACGGTTTGACCATTGCAACCGAAGTAGCGGGACGAATGCAGCCAAGTGTTGTCGTTTGCGTACGAGAATACCAACTGCTTGTCTTTCAGAATGTTGATCACTTTTGCAGCGACTGCGCGTTCCAATGCCGGGCAGCCATAGCTGCGACCGATGCGACCTTGTTTGGCAATCATGTTTGGATTGACGTAATCGGCGCCGTGCATGACGATCGCGCGCTGACGCGCATTGTCATTGAAGCCGCGATCCAATCCGTCCATGCGCATGGAGTAGCCGTTGCCGCCTTGGTAGGTTTCCGCGGTCAAGAACAAACCGATGCTGGTCTTGTGGCTGTTCTCGGTGTTTCCGAAAGACGTGGCGTAGTTCATGCCACTGCCTTGGCCATGAGCCACGTATTCGTTAAACAACAAGGTGTTGTTGTCGAGATCGAAGACCCAAAGACGCTTTTCAGTCGACGGGCGTGAATAGTCGATCACGGCCAGTCGGCTCGAGTCCGGCACGTCGCCGTTCAAGACCGCGCAGCTACGCGCTTCCAAGGCCAAAGCCAAGACACCCGGATCCGCCGTCGGTGCCAAAGCTTGCAGCTGGGCAAGCTCACGTTGTTGCGGCGTGAGGGTTTGCAGGGTCGGGCGAATGGGGGAATGAATGACCCGAGCGCTCGGTTCCGGGGCCGTCTTAGGGGCCGTGGAACAACCGAACAAGGTGGACGCGGTCAGACAGATGAAGAGGGCGTGAAGTCTTTTCATGCGTGTGAAGATACACGCACAACTTCTTGATTTGTATGAATGGGCGCCTATCTTTTGGGGCGCCACGCATTCACTTTCCCCAACAAAATCCTGCGCTTAGCCTTCCCGTGCTGGGGGCTCAGCCACGTCGACGGGCACCGAATCCTTCGATTTCTCTGGTTTTTCGGGGGTCTGCGGTGCCGGCGTGACCGGTACCGTGTGTGGCACCAACGCCGGATCTTCCGCCTTCGGCAGCACGGGCGTCGATTCAGCCGGAGTTTCAGCTTGTGAAGGCGTTTCGGCCGCATTTGCGCGAACCGGTGCATTCACGTTTTCCACAGCCGTCGGCGCTGCTGGCGTCGTCACGTCTTTCGGTTTGGTTGCCGTGTCCGTGCCTGCCTTCTTCTTGCTCACGACAGGCCATGTGCCGCTGTCAGCTTCCGGCACCGGAACGCCGGTGATGGCGTCGATCGGCGCCACATCGCCCGGGTGGATCAAGTTCTCAATTGACGCCGTGAGGTCGTCAGTGATGATCACGCGGGTGCCGATCTTGGTGATGCCATACAACTTCTCAGAGAAGGCTTTCGGCATGCGCACGCAGCCGTGTGAGGCCGCGTGTCCCGGGTTGTACCCCGCGTGCAAGGCAATCCCATCCCAAGTCAGGCGCTGCATGAAGGGCATGGGCGCGTTGCTGTAGAGATTGGAGTGGTGCATCGTCTTCTTTTGCAGAATCTCGTAGCTACCGGAAGGCGTATCGCGCCCGGCAATCCCCGAGCTGACCGTAGACACCGCAATACGAATGCCATTGCGATACACGTGCATGCGCTGTTCGTTCAAGCTCACGACAATCACAACGGGGCCCGTAGGCGACAGGTCAGGCGCCCAAGAGAAGGTGTTGGGTTTGATGACATCGGGATCTAGCGTCAACAGCTTGGCCTTGGGCGCAGACGACGTCTTGCCCACGCTTGGTTTGGCCGTTGTTTTCTTCGATGTTGTTTGCGCGTGCGCCGAGCCGACCAAGGCCAGCGCAATTGCAATGACTAGTACCCCACGCATTTCTCACCACCACCCCGTATTCAGTACGCGCAGGTTACCCGAATACGCGTGAACGGGGTGCGGTGGAAAGCGAACGCTTACTTCTTGCTGAAGATCGGCGTCAGGTAGTCGGTTTTGCCCTTGATTTGTTCGAGGTGCGGATAGCGCTTGCCGCCGTAATACGGCACATCGATCGTGCGGAAGCGATTGAAGTCCTTCACCGTCAAACGGATTGGCGTTTTGCTGGTCTTGGCAGCGGTGATGGCATCATTCAACACGTCAGCGGTGTATTCGACATCGTTCACGGCGACGACCGTCATGCCCGTGCCAATACCGGCATTGAAGGCCGGGCTGTCCCAACGGGTATCGCCGATTTTGCCGGCGCGATCGGTCGTGATGCCCAATGAATAGACGAAGTCGCCACGGCCGGATTCACGCGCGCTAGCCTTGGCTGCATCGGTCGGCGTTTCTTTGTAGACCAATTTCCAACCCGTATCTTCGATCGTGTTGGCGAACGACACGCGACCTTCCAAACGGTCTTTCAACCAGGTACCCCAATCCATCGGCACGATGCTGTTCAAGGTCGAAACGACTTCATCGAAGTTGTAGCCCAATGGGGTTTCCCATTGACCATCATTCTTGCCGAAGAAGGCCGCGGCGAAGGTATCCAGCGATTTCTTATTGCCGGTCTTTTCACGAATCAATGCATCGGCGCCCAACCAAATCAATTGGCCGGCGCTGTAATAGTCTTCGCTCAATTGATAGTTGCGGTACGGCTTCGGACGACGCGAGGCGATGACCGGATCGTAGGTGGTGTCTTGCACGTTGCGCCAACCGAGACCGGTCGCACCATCGGTGTAATACGCAACGACCGATGCCAAGGTGTCACGCGAGCGTTCCATCGGACGCAAACCTGAGCGTGCGGCAAGGACGTTGCCCCAGTATTGGGTTTGGCCTTCATAGACCCACAACAAACCGTCATCCAACGGCGTGTTGAAGTTGCCGACCATTTGGCCGTCCGGACGGCGGTACTTACCGTTCCAGGAGTGCGTCATTTCGTGGGGGAGCAAATCATCGCTCCCGGTTTTCTTGTCCCAGTCTTTGAAGTAACCGAGTTCTTGACCGTTCTCGCTTGAACGTTGGTGCTCAAGACCGTTGCCGGCCATTTGCGTCGACAGCGAGAGCAAGAAGTCGTAGTGATCGTAATGCTCAGAGGCATACAGCTTCTTTGCTTGGCGCAAGAGTTCTTTGTGTTGTTCGATATGCTCAGGCTTGGTTTCGAGGTACTTGGCTTCGTCTGCCACCACGTTCAAGCGCACCGGCTTTTGACCCGGTTCTGACAACAGAATTTGTTTGTAGTGGCGACCGGCATAGACCGGCGAATCGGCGAGCACTTCCAGCGGCACTTGCTTGTAGATGACCGTATCGCCTTGCTTCGACGCAACGTCGAGCGCGGTGCCTGCGCCCCAGCCGCTCGGATATTTCACGGACGGGTTGAATAGGATCTTCGATTGCGCATAGCCCGCCGGATACAACAGCACGGCGTTCCATTGCAGATTGAGCATGCTCGGTGTCATGACCACACGACCTTGACCGGAATCGGTCGGGGTCATGTATTGGAATTCCGCTTTGATGTTGCTCACACCTGCCGGCACATCCAAGTTGAACGCAAACACGTCCAGCGGATCGCGCTTCCACACCAAGGGCTTGCCGTTGGCGGTGAACTTGATGCCTGCGATCTTGTCGATCGGACCACGCGGCGAGTGATTGCCCGGCAGCCATGCCGGATAAAGCAAGGTCAATTTGCCGGGCTGCACCGGAATATCTTGCGAGATGCGCATGATCCGCTGTTGCAAATTGGTCGCATCGACATTGACCTGAATCGGACCGGCCGGATAGGCCTCATCTTTCACAGGAATGGTTTGTGCAGCGACGCCTTGAATGGCGAATGCGCAGGCTAAAGCAAGCGCGGTACGAACTGGCAAAGTCTTTGACACGATTGAGCTACCCCGGATTCGATTGAACACTTCATCGTATCGATCTGAGGGCCCACCGTATGTGCCGAAAGACACAGGTCTGTGTGCGCATCGTCTAACTGCGGACCTTAGTCCGCTTGCGTGCGGACCTGATCCGGGTGTGTGCGCCAGTGCTTGAATCCCAATGCCAAAGCGATCGCGAGCAGTCCCGATGCGATGAACCAAGGGATGCCAGGCAGCTCGATGGGCGCGCCGTCACCAATGAACTTGGCGAACGTAAAGGTATAGAGCGTTGGACCGACGACGCCGGCCAGCGAGATCAAACTCGACATCGCACCTTGGATGCGTCCTTGCACTTCGGGCCCAACTTCGCGTGTCACCAGGGCCTGTGCGGCAGGGCCGGCGAGTCCCCAGAACGCCATCACCGGTATGGCGCAGAGGAATAGGAGGCCGGTGGGTGCGAGCCCATAAGCGGCGAATCCCAACACGCCGGCAAACAAGCCTAAGACCAGCGCTTTGTGTTCGCCCAAGACCGGCACCCACTTTCGAACCAAGAAGCCCTGCACCAAGGCCGAACACACGCCGACCACGGCCAAGACCTTGCCAACCGCAAAGGGACCCCAGTCGTAGCGATAGTCGGCATACAGCACGAACACGCTCGGATAGACGTAGTGCGCGAGGTTGCTTAACAACAAGATGAGGGCGAGGGCAAAGAGTTGCGGGTATTGCAGAATCAGCTTCACCGATCCGACGGGGTTTGCATGGCGCCACGAAAAGGCCTTGCTGCGATGTTCAGGCGCCAAAGATTCCGGCAACACAAAGAAGCCGTAGAGAAAGTTGGTGAGCGCCAAGATCGCCGCGCCCCAGAATGGATAGCGCAGGTCGTAGTGGCCCAACCAGCCGCCCAACATTGGTCCGATGATGAAACCGACACCGAACGCCATGCCAATCAGTCCGAACGCAGCCGCGCGTTTGTCTTTAGGCGTGACGTCTGCAATGTACGCATTGGCCGTACTGAAGCTGGCCGAGGTGACCGCGGAAATCACACGGCCCACAAACAGCCACATCAGGGTGGGTGCCAAGGCCATAAAGATGAAGTCGAGGCCCAACCCTAAGCACGACAGCAGAATGACACGGCGGCGACCGAATCGATCCGACAATGCACCTTGTAAGGGTGTCGAGAAAAATTGGATAGCGGCAAACACGGTGCCGAAAATGCCGACCCAGTAAGCGGCATGCTTGGTATCGCCGCCGACAAACTGCTCAACCAGATGCGGCAGCACGGGAATGATCAAGCCGAATGCAAGGATGTCGATCAACACCGTAATAAAGATGAAGATCAGCGCTGCCTTGCGTTGCGGCGCATGAAGTGTGGTGTGCATGGGATGTCTCAGGCGTGGAGGGCGTTGCCCGCTAACATCAATACGTGGTCGCGAAGGTCGTCCGGCCAAATGGCAATGTGGGATTCGAGGCTGGCAAAATCGCGTGCAAACAAAGCGCGCGTCGCTTCTTCAAAACCCGGCAGGTTGCCGGCCATCGCCGACATGAAACGATAGCAGCGTTCTTGCGATTGTCGAACACGATCTGCGCCCTCGTGTAACTTGCGCGCGTCTTCCACCAACTTCCGCAATGCGACAGACGCACCCCCCGGTTGCGCGTTCAACCATTGCCAGTGGCGTGGCAACAATGTGATTTCGCGCGGGACGACGCCGAGCTTGGGCCGCCCGCGACCGCGCTTCGGCGCGTCTTCAGCGGCCGGTGCTGGCGGCAGTTGCACCGCGCTCTGGCCGCTCAAGGCATAGCGGTGGGTGACATCGGCGACGCTGCCGCGCAGATCCAATTCGATGGCCGTGCCATCTTGGTCACTGAAGACCCATAGCTCGGGCACGTGATCGGCGCTTGGAAAGCGCTGCTTGACCTTGATCGCGACATGGCGCAATTCGCCCCAGGCCAAACGCTCGTGGGCGAGAAAAGCGGTGCAACGCGTGGTAGGTGGGTACGGGGTCATGACATGGCTGCCTGTAACGTTGCAGCCATTATTTATATCCGGATAAAATTGTCAAGTCCTGATTTGAACCGGCGGCGCGTGCGTGGCTCAGCGGCGGCTGGTCTCAATGAAACGCAGGAACTCGTTGCGGGTGCGCGCGTCGTCACGGAAGGTCCCCAGCATGCTCGAAGTCAGCATGCTGACGCCGCGCTTGTGCACGCCGCGCGTGGTCATGCATTCGTGCGCGCCCTCCACCACCACGGCGACACCTTGGGGTTGCAGCGCGCGTTGAATGCAGTTGGCAATTTGCGCGGTCATTTTTTCTTGCACCTGGAACCGACGGGCATATGCATCAACGACACGGGCCAATTTACTGATACCGACCACTCGGCCATTCGGTAAGTAGCCCACATGCACGCGACCAATGATGGGCGCCATGTGGTGCTCGCAATGGCTTTCATATTCGATGTCACGCAGGATGATCATCTCGTCATAGCCGCAGACTTCTTCGAAGGTGCGCGCGAGGTATTCGTCTGGATCCACGGCATAACCGCTGAACCAATCGCTATACGCCTTGACGACGCGCTTCGGCGTATCCAGCAAGCCTTCGCGTTCGGGATTGTCGCCGGACCACTTCAGTAAGGTGCGAACTGCGGCCTCAGCGTCGGCGCGAGAAACGTTGTTGCGGATGTCATCGTCTTCGTTCATCCGCACAGTTTAAGTTACGCGCCGTGGCCACGCTGTAAGCGATCCGCTTGGCCGGCGGTCTCGGCATCCAGCAGCTGCCAAGTTTCTCGCACGGCACTGCGTGCTTCAGGCCACGTCAACCGCGAGCGGCCATGCGCTTCTGCCCAAGCGGCGCGCAATTCGGCTTCTACCGTTTCAAACAGACGGGTTTGGAAGCGCGGATACGTATCGAAACCGAAGGCATAAGCGGGCGCATAGTCCGACCAGGCGCGGCCCGCCGAGTAATAGGGGGTGCCGAGGTAGAGATCGGAAAAATGGGCGACGCATTCGTAGCGGTTCTTGAACATGGCATCGGCTTCACAAGGGGTTTTCGGTCGGAGGTTGGACATGGCTCCACTTTCAAGAATGTGCAGGTGCAGCACTGTGAAATTGGGGCTTCCCGTGCCACATCGTTTACCCGGCGGTGGTGCTTGTCGTTCGCGGATGAAATTGGAGGTTAAAGTTTCGTTTGCTGACATAAGCTGCATTCAGGTTTTACGCGGCATCCTTCACAGTGGTTTTCTGTACCTGTGACCCCGTGCCCACTTCTCGCTCCCCCGCCATCGCCGTCGATGTCAGCGCGCTCCAACTGGTGCGCGACGGACACGTTGTGCTCGATGGCGTCGAGATACAGGTACCGACAGGCAGCGTCACCGCTGTGCTCGGTCCGTCAGGCAGTGGTAAATCGACCTTGCTCGCCGCTTTGATGGGCGAACTCGCACCGGCGAAGGGCGCAGTCAAGGTCTTTGGCGAAACGGTCCCCGCGGGCAAGACGCGTGCGCTGTTGACCCTGCGTAAGCAAATGGGTGTGCTCTTGCAAGGCAATGGTCTGTTGTCAGACCTGACCGCTGCAGAGAATGTGGCATTGCCGATTCAAACGCATACCGCGCTGCCCAAGGCTGTGATCGAACGCTTGGTTGAACTCAAATTGCATGCCGTCGGATTGCGCGGTTTGAAAGACGCGTTTCCGCGCGAGCTATCGGGTGGTCAAGCGCGACGTGTCGCCCTGGCGCGCGCGTTGGCTTTGGATCCCCCATTGATGATCTACGACGAACCCTTGACCGGGCTCGACCCGATCGCCGCAGGCGTCATTACAGAGTTGATGGGTCGTTTGAACAAGACGCTTGGCCTCACCAGTGTGATCGTCACGCACCATGTGCACGAAACGCTGCCGATCTGTGACCACGCGGTGGTCATTGCCAATGGTCAAGTGGTGTTCCAAGGCACGCCGAGCGAATTAAATGCCAGTCGCGATCCTTGGGTCCGCCAGTTCCTGGATGGTGCGGCCGACGGCCCGATCGCGTTCGACGCACAACCGAGGACTTACGCATGACGGCTTTGGCGAACGGCATTCGCGACATCGGCCGCATGGGCGTGTTCTTCTTCGCCGTGCTGCGTGCATCGGTACCAACGCCTGCCCTGCTGCGCGAACTTGTGCGCGAGATTTATAAGGTGGGCGCGCGCTCCTTGCCGATCATCTTGGTAGGTGGTGCGTTCGTCGGTCTATCGGTGACGCTGTTGGGTTACCGCGCTTTGGATACCTATGGCGCCAGCAATCAAGTCAGCGCGATGCTGGGCTTGGGTCTGTATCGCGAATTGGCACCTGTGTTGACGGCCTTGTTGTTTATTGGTCGCGCGGGCTCGTCGATTGCCGCCGAACTGGGTCTCATGCGCGCCACCGACCAAATCACGGCCTTGAACTTGATGGCCATTGATCCCATTGCAAAGGTGGTCGCGCCGCGCTTTTGGGCGGCGATTGTGTGCGTGCCTTTGTTGGTTGCGTTCTTTATCGCAGCCGCGATCTTGGCGGGCTGGTTTGAATCGGTGCATATCATTGGTTTGGACGACGGCACGTTCTGGCAGGTCTTGAAGGATGCGGTCGATGTCTCTCACGACTTCTGGCCGGCGTTTTTCAAGGCGTCCGTATTCGGCGGTATCGCTGCATTGATCGCAGCATTCGTCGGTTTCTATTCCGAACCCACCATTGAAGGCACCTCGGTCGCGACTACCCGCGCCGTAGTCAATGCTTCGTTGATGGTGTTGATGTTCAACTTTGTGCTCTCGGCATTGATGTTTCGCTGAGGAGGAAAAATGAGTTTGCGCGCCCCACGTACAGAATTCGCAGTTGGTCTTTTCCTGCTGCTCGCATTGGCCACCGTGTTGGTTTTGGCCATGGCCTCGACCAATGGCAAGTTCGGTTTCGGACAGTCATCCGGCTATCCGCTGAAAGCCCGTTTCACGGGCATCGGCCAGTTGCGTGACAACGCACCCGTACGCATCGGTGGCGTTACCGTCGGCCGGGTGTCTAGCATCCAGCTCGACCCACAGCGTTTTGACGCGGTGGTGACCTTGCAAATGCAGCCCGAATACAAAGACTTGCCGGGTGACACAACGGCCGGAATATTCACCAGCGGTTTGTTGGGCGAGGCTTACATTGGTTTGCAACCGGGCGGTGACCCCACCCCCTTGAAGCCTGGCGATGAAATCGTCATGACCCAATCTGCCGTTGATTTGCTGCAGCTTGCCAGCAAATACATGTTTAGCAGCAATGCACCGAAATCTGATGCCGACGCGACGGAATCTGCCGACGGCAGTGCATCTGCACCTTCTGATGGAAACGAAAAATGAAAAACCTGATCTTGTCTGTTGCCCTCGCTGCTTCTGCGACCGTACTGGTCCCTTCGACGGTTTCGGCACAAACCGCTGCAGTTGCAAAGCTCGGCGCGCCCTCGCAAATGGTGTTGAGCAACACCACGCGCGTTTTGAATACGCTTGAAAAGCGTCGTGCGGAGTTCAAGAAGAACCGCAGCGCTTTGAACAGCTTTGTATTCTCCGAGTTCAATCAAATCTTTGACCGCGACTACGCCGGTCGTCTGGTGCTCGGCACGAATGGTCGCGGCGCATCTGAAGCCGATGTTCGCGCCTTCAGCGATGCCTTGGCAGATAGTTTGATGCAGCGCTATGGCGGGTCTTTGCTCGACTTCAACACCAAGCTCACACCGCGCGTGAAGTCAGAAATTCCTTTGCCGCGAAACATGGGCGTGCGCGTTGTCAGCGAGCTGACCCGCTCAGGCGGTGCGCCGATTCCGGTGACCTATTACATGCATCCGGTCGGCGGCACGTGGAAAGTGTTTGATGTGATGGTAGAAGGCGTGTCGATCGTGCAGACCTTCCGTGGTCAGTTCGACGCACCATTGCGTCAAAAGGGCATCAAAGCGGTGACCGCAGAACTGCGTTCGGGCACCTTGAAGGCCAGCGCGAACTAAGCATGGCCTTGCTCGACGCGCGCGCGACACTCGCCGACGGCCGCCTCGCACTTGCGGGCGCCTTGACGGCAACACATGTGCCTGCACTTTGGGCGCAAATCGGTCGTGCGCAGTATCGGCAGTTGGATCTTGCGGCAGTCTCGGCCGCCGACAGTGCAGCACTGGCGATGCTGTCGCGCTTGCAGGAAAATAATCCGCAAGCCGAGGTGGTCGGCTTGCCCACGCATTTGGACGCGCTTCGCCAATCCTATCGCTTGGATTCGCAGTTGCGGTTTACAGCCTAAGAACTCACCCCGATGAATCTGCGTCAACTTGCAGCCTACGCTGTTCTCGCCATTGCCTTCAGCGGCTGCGCAAGCCAAGGCGCAACACAGACCGACGCCGTCGCAGGCGAGACCGTCGTTGCCAAGGCGCGCGCGGATCAAGCCGCGACACCCGCTGAAACACAAGTGGCGTTGCCGGAAGCAAACGCACAGCCAAGCGCCCTGGCGCCCGAAATTCAAACACCCTCTTCGGCTGCCGCACCTGCCACGTCGGCAGACCAAGCGGAGGCGGATTTTGAGGCGTTGTATGGCGCGACGGGCGACGACAACGCCGCGGGCGGAAACGCCGTGTCGCAATTTCGTGATCCGTGGGAGAAATACAACCGCAAGGTTCACGAGTTCAATAACGTCATCGACCGCGCCATCTTGCGACCCGTCGCGCAAGCCTATGTGCGTGTCGTGCCCAAGCCCATTCGTTTGGGCATTAGCAACTTCTTTCGCAATCTCGGTCAGCCGGTCACGATGATCAATGCGTTGTTGCAAGGCAAGCCGGAAGTGGCGGCCAACGCGGCCATGCGATTTGCTGTGAACTCGACCTTCGGTTTGGGTGGCCTCCTCGACCCTGCGAGTGCGATTGATATCCCCACTGAGCAGGAAGACTTTGGCCAAACCTTGGGCAAGTGGGGTTGGGCGAAGTCTCGCTACGTTGAACTGCCTTTGTTTGGTCCACGCACCGTGCGCGATATCTTCGGCATGGTGGTCGATCGTCCGCTGAATCCGACGCGTCATTTCGACTCGGAATCGCAAACAGGCATGAGCGTCATTCAAGTGATCGATATTCGTACGCAGTTGTTGTCGATCGACAGCTTGCGCGAAGGGGCAGCAGACGATTACTTGTTGTATCGCGATTCGTGGATGCAGCGCCGGAACTATCAGATCTTCGGTGAGAACGAAGCGGGTGGCGAAGGCGTGCCTGCGTATTTGTTAACGGCACCCGTGCCCATGGCGCCGATGCCGAATTCGGACGAAAAGCCGAAGAAGCGTTCGCGCTGGAAGTTCTGGCAGAAAAAGTCCAAGTAAGCGCGATTTAAAGCGCGCTTATTCTGCGGCGTCCGAATCGTCCGGACCCTCTAACCCCAAATTCAGCGTGCTGTCGTGCGAAAGCGCTTCAACATTGCGCAAGGTCTTCTCGATTTTGCGCGTGCGAACGCCGGCACTCTTGATGCTGTTTTGGACCGTATCGAGCTGGCTATGTGCTTTCTCAAGCACGGTGGCAAACTTGCCGAATTCATTCTTGACCGCCGCCAGGGTTTGCCACACTTCGCTGCTGCGCTTCTCGATCGCCAGTGAGCGGAACCCCATTTGCAAGGCATTCAAGACGGCCAACAAAGTGGTGGGTCCGACCAGCACGACGCGTTGATCACGTTGCACCTGTTCGAACAAACCGGGTCGGCGAATCGCTTCCGCGTAGAGCCCTTCGGTCGGTAAGAACAACAAGGCAAAGTCGGTGGTGTGTGGCGGACCGACATATTTCTCGCGAATCTTCTTGGCTTCATCACGAATGCGCCGCTCCAGCGCTTGCCCTGCCGCATGTGCCCCTTCTGGATCGGCATTCTCTTGCGCATCCACCAATCGCTCGTAATCTTCGCGTGGAAATTTGGCATCAATCGGCAACCAAATTTGACCTTCGCTCTTTTGTCCGGGCATGCGGATTGCAAATTCCACGCGTTCGTTCGAACCCGGCAAGGTCGCGACGTTGGATGCGTATTGGTCCGGTGTCAGCACGTCTTCCAACAACGCGCCCAGCTGCGTTTCACCGAAGGTGCCGCGCTTCTTAACGTTGGTCAACACGCGCTGCAAACTTCCTACATCAGATGCCAACTGCTGCATCTCACCGAGGCCACGCTGCACAGCTTCCAAGCGTTCGGAAATGATGCCGAATGACGCATTGAATCGCGCTTCCAAGGTGCCTTGCAGTTTTTCATCGACGGTTTCGCGCATTTTCTCGAGCTTTTGCGCGTTATCGGCTTGCATGGATTTCAACTGCGATTCGAGCGTGACGCGCATCTCACCCATGCGCTGTTCATTGCGCTGGGTGAGCTCTCCGAGTTTTTGCCCGAGGCTTTCTGAAAACAAATGCTGGTGTTCTTGCGCAGCCTGTCGTGACTTGTGCGCGTCTTCTGCAATCGAGATCCTGAATTCATCGAGACGCTTGTCGGTTCGGCCCGTGAGCTCGTTGACCTTTTGATCAAGCACGGCGTGATGTTGGGTTTGCCCGCGTCCCAAGGCTTCGAGCGAATCGCGAAGTTCGGCGCGGCCTTCGCGTTGTTGTTCGCGCAGGGCGGATTCAAGTTGATTTTGTAGGGCACTGAGCCCCGCATCCGGCTTGCGCAGCAACAAGACGATCAGGCAGCCCACGGCCACGAGGACCGCAGCCAGTAATAGCCAGAGCAAGAGAATTTCATTCGACATGCAGACAGTTTAGAGTGAGGATCGTCTCCAGGTTTGCGATCCGTGAAACACGGGTTCTCGCTTTCCGTTGGCCATTTGGATATTCGACTCGGGAGCACGCATGGCGATCATGGGAAAAGGCCGCTTGGAAGCATTCAGTGATGGCGTGCTGGCCATCATCATCACGATCATGGTGCTCGAGCTCAAGGTGCCCCACGGCGCAACATCCGAGGCGCTGATGCCCCTGCTTCCGAAGTTTCTGAGCTACATCCTGAGCTTCGTATACGTCGGCATCTACTGGAACAATCACCACCACTTGCTGCAGGCAAGCAGCAAAGTCACCGGCAGCATCCTGTGGGCCAATCTGCACCTGCTGTTTTGGTTGTCATTGATGCCGGTCGCCACCGGTTGGATGGGCGAGAACCACGCCGCGCCACTTCCAAGTGCTGTGTATGGTGGCGTGCTGTTTGCAGCTGCCATTGCCTATGCGATCTTGCAACAGCGGATTACGGCTGCGGAAGGCAATAGCTCAGCGCTGCGACACGCCCTGGGTTCTGATTGGAAAGGCAAGCTGTCGCCGATCGTGTATCTGGCAGGGATCGGACTGACATGGGTAAGTCCGTACATTGCGCAAGCGCTCTACACCGGTGTGGCGCTTCTATGGTTGGTGCCTGACCGTCGGATTGAGCACACCATCTTCGAAGGGCGCTGACATGCCGAATGAGATTCTGGATTTCTGGTTTGACGAGATCGATCCGAAGCAGTGGTTCGCCTCTGATCCTGATTTCGATGCGCTCATTCGTGCGCGCTTTCTTGACCTCATGCACCGCGCTGCCGCTGGGGAGCTCTATGCGTGGCGCGACACCGCCGCCGGACGACTGGCCGAGATCATTGTGCTCGATCAGTTTTCACGCAACGTCTATCGCGGCACCGCGCAGGCCTTTGCGCAAGACGGTATCGCGTTGGTGCTTGCACAGGAAGCGGTTGCGAACGGCGCGATGCAGGTGCTCGAACCGACACAACGCAGTTTCTGCTTGCTGCCGTATATGCACAGCGAATCTGCACTGATCCATGGCGAAGCAGAAGCGCTTTACAAGCAATTCACGGAAGGCACGTACTTCGATTTCGAATTGCGGCATAAAGCGATCATCGATCAGTTTGGCCGCTATCCACACAGAAACGCTGTGCTTGGCCGCACGTCGACACCGGCAGAATTGGTTTTCTTAAGCCAACCCGGTTCGGCGTTTTAACCGAGCCGCCAACTCAGAGACGCGACGCGTATCGATTTTTCAGAACTTCATACACAGCACACAATTCACTTGCATGCTCTGTTTCAAGGATGAGGAACGGAGCTACAGCATGAATACACAGGTTTGGTCACGACCGGCGATTGGCACGGCATTGCTATTGTCAGTGCCGCTTGCGATGACCTGGTTTGATCGCGCGAAGGCACCCGGCGAAGGATGGCATTGGGGCCCCATGGATTTCGTGATCATGGGTGCGCTGTTGTTTGTCGCTGGTCTTGCGTTTGAGACCTTCTCACGCAAGGTGAAGACGAGGCCACAGAAATGGGCGGTGGGCTTGGGCATTCTTGCCGTTGTCGTGCTCATTTGGATCGAACTGGCGGTCAATGCGCTCAGTCAGTTCTTTGCGTACTTGTTTGCTTGAGTGTGATGTCGGGTTGGCACACAGCGGGAACTTCAAATTCCCCTGTGCTTTCGCACACGATGGTGCTGAGACGCGTCGATTAACCTGCTGCGACACCAAAGGCGCGACCGATCGCCCACGTCGCCGCCATGGCGAGAGAACCCCAAACCATCACGCGCGCAGCGCCTTTGGCGATCGACGCACCACCGAGACGGCCAGCCACTGCACCGAGCACCGCCAACAGCACCAGCGTCATGGCAATCAAACTGATGGAGAGCTGCGGGCCCTGCATCCACCACACCAATCCCAAAGGCGGCAGCGCGCCGACAGCAAATGCGGCAGCGGATGACAAAGCGGCTTGAACCGGCTTTGCAACATTGACTTCATGGATGCCCAGCTCATCACGCAAGTGCGCGCCTAATGCATCGTGTTGGGTCATGGCTTCTGCAACTTCTGTTGCAAGCGCCTTGCTCAGACCCCGGCGTTGATAGATGTGAATCAACTCCTTGAGTTCTGCGTCTGGCATTTCAACCAATTCGCGCTCTTCTTTCGCGATATCCGCAGCTTCCGTGTCTGCTTGCGAACTGACAGACACATATTCGCCCGCCGCCATAGACAGTGCGCCCGCAACGAGTGCGGCGAGACCGGTCATCATGAGCGTCGCGGGCTGCGCATTCGCCGAAGCCACACCGACCAACAACGAACTCGTGGAGATCAATCCGTCATTCGCGCCCAATACGGCCGCACGCAACCAGCCGATGCGATCGATGCGATGCGTTTCGTGATGGGCTTTTGCCAGCTTCCCCAGGGCCACGAGGTATCAGTCCAATACGCGGCAGAACACCGCTTTCAGATAGCGTGATTCTTGCACCTGCGCGAGGAAGGGATGGTCGGCGCCGGCGCCGGACACCTTCAACACTTGCACGGTGCGTCCTGCGTAAAACGCAGCGCGGCGGAGCATATCCAAGAACTGTTCTTCACTGACCAAACCGGTGCAGGAGAAGGTCGCGAACAAACCACCCGGCTTGACCACGCCAAGCGCGAGCTTGTTCATATCCAAATACTTCTTAAGCGCACTAATCACTTGCTCACGGTCGCGGGTCATCTTTGCGGGATCCAAGATCACCACATCAAACTGTTCGCCTTGTTGTGCCGCGTCGCGCAACCACGGGAAGATGTCCGCTTGTACATAGCGTGGCTTCACGCCGTTCAATCGCGCGTTGTTGCGCGCGATGTCGAGCACCGCCGGATCGATATCGATACCCACGACTTCTTCAGCACCACGCACGGCCGCGTACACACCAAAGCCCCCGGTGTTGCAGCAGAGATCGAGGACACGCTTGCCCGCACACAGGTGCGACAACCACTCGCGGTTGTCGCGTTGGTCGGCAAAGAAACCTGTTTTGTGCGCGCCCGCCGGATCGGCTTGAAACTTGATGCCGTATTCGGTGATGAGTGCGGGCGCCGTGCCTTGCGTGTCGCGATAGTCAAAGCTTTCCTGCTTTTGCACGTGTTCATCGGCAAAGCTATGGAAGCGACAGCCGGGGAACACATTGCGTAACGCGTTGAATATCCACTCACGATGTCGCCATGCACCCGCACTGAAGAAACCGACCACGATCAAGTCGTCGTAACGATCGATGACCAAGCCACTGATGCCATCGCCTTCACTGTGGAAGACACGCCAAGCATTGCTGACCGAATCCAACTTCAAGATGTCACGACGCAGTGCCACGGCTTCTTTGATTTTGGCTTCGAACCAATCTTGGTCGATGACCTCGTTTTGCGAGTTGCTCAAGATTCGCAGCGCAATGCGTGAATGGCCGTTGTAGAAGCCCTGACCGATATAACGGCCATCGACACCTTCCACGTCGACAATGCTGCCGGGCTTGGGGCGCTGGGCCGGCTTTTCGACCAAGCGTTGGAAAATCCACGGATGGGTGGAGTTCCACGCATTCTTCAAGCGCACTCTTTGGATCAATTCATTCATGCGTGCATTGTAAAGCGTGTGCGGTTTAGGCTTGCTTTTGGGTTTGGCTGCCGCCATGTCAATTTGCATGCACATCCCCATGCCAGAACCCTCGAACGCCGCGCTGCAAAAGCAGCTGGATCGCATGCGCGTTCGGCGCGCATTTCGCTGGAGTGCGGTGGCGACGCTGCTGGTCCTTACGCTCCATGCCGCACTGGCGACTGTCGACATCCACGCCTTAACGGTACAGCCGCGCAGTGCACTGGGCTTGTTGGGCCTCCTCTTTGCGCCCCTGCTGCATGGCGGTTGGAATCACGTGCTCAGCAACAGCATTGCCATCTTGCTACTCGGCACGCTGGCCGGAAGCGTTTACCCGCGCGCCACCGTGCGCGCCTTGCCGTGGATGTGGCTTGGCTCAGGACTCGGTGCGTGGCTATTGGGTGCACAGGGCGAACATCATCTCGGCGCCAGCGGCATCACCCACGGCCTGATGTTCTTGGTGTTCTTTCTCGGCCTGCTGCGCCGTGACCGCGCGGCAGTCGCGGCGGCGATGATCGCCTTCCTCGTCTATGGCGGCATGATGATGACCATCTTTCCGCAAGAGGCGGGGATCTCTTGGCAGTCGCATTTAGGCGGTGCACTGGCAGGCTTGCTTTGCGCCTTCACATTACGAACGGCCGATCCGCTGCCGCCGCGCCGCGTTTACAGTTGGGAACTTGAAGAAGAAGCCGATACGGATTCGGATGACAACCGACAGTTCTGAAGCTTCGCCACCCATCATGTATTAGAGGAATTCGCTATGAGCCGCGCCAACGACGAGATCGACTACAAGATTGTCGGTAATGACATGCCCTTCGTTGAAGTAGAACTGGATCCGGGTGAGAGCGCGATCGCTGAAGCGGGTTCACTGATGTACAAGGATTCTTCCGTGCAGATGGATACGGTCTTTGGCGACGGCAGCGATGCGGGCGGCGGCGGTGTGATGGGCAAGCTGTTCTCAGCCGGCAAACGCTTAGTGACCGGCGAAAGTTTGTTCACGACCGTGTTCACCCATACCGGTCAAGGCAAAGCCCATGTGGCATTTGCAGCGCCGTATCCAGGCACGGTCGTGCCTTTGAAATTGTCAGATCTTGGCGGCACCTTGATCTGTCAGAAGGACAGTTTTTTAGCCGGCGCGCGCGGTGTATCGCTCGGCATTCATTTGCAACGCAAAATTCTCACCGGCTTGTTTGGCGGCGAAGGTTTCATCATGCAAAAGCTGGAAGGCGACGGCATGGTGTTTGTGCACGCGGGCGGCACCTTGGTTGAAAAACAACTCGCTGCAGGCGAACGCATTGATGTCGACACCGGCTGCGTTGTTGCATTCCAACCGAGCGTCAACATGGACATTCGTGCGGCCGGTGGTATCAAGAGCATGATCTTCGGCGGCGAAGGCATGTTCCTCGCAACCTTGACCGGTCCCGGTCACGTCTGGTTGCAGTCTTTGCCTTTCTCCCGCATGGCAGGCCGCATGTTCGCCGCGGCGCCACAAGGCGGTGGCAAGAACGTCGGCGAAGGTTCAATTCTTGGCCAAGTGGGCCGAATTCTTGACGGTGACGGCTATTGATCCGACCGCGGGCGCTGGCAAACCCTGAATGGGGCGAGACACACCGCGGATGAACTGAATCTGATGCGAGCCGCCGTTTAACATTTCACATTCAGCTTGCGGTTTCCTACCTAAGCAATTGATTTACAGAGATGTTAAGCGGGGTTTTCTTTGCCGGAAGGCAGCCCTATCTTTTCTCTGCGCCCCACCTCCCTCCTACGGGGCGAAAGAGAGAAGAACCATGAAGAATAAAAAGACACTCGCATTCACTTCTTTGGCCGCAGCTGCTTTGGCCCTCGTGTCCACAGGCGCATTTGCCCAGGACGCCGGTAAGAAAGGCGCCTTCATCCGTGGTGAAGTCGGCAAAACCGAAATCAACAACGGCACCGCCGGTGTACCGGATTCGAAAGACACCTCTGTGAACGTGCGCGGTGGCTACTACTTCACGCCGAACGTGGCAGTTGAAGGCTTCTACGGTCGCTATTACGACAAGGACACCACCCTGCCTGCGGGCGCCGGTTCGGTGAACCAACGCGTCACCGGTTACGGTGTGGGCGTGGTCGGCAAGATGCGCTTTAGCCAAGACCAGGCCGCAACCACCGGTTGGTACGGTCAAGCACGCGGTGGCGTGATGCGCGCTGACAGCAAGGTTGAAACCAACCTGCTTGCGAACTCGACCAATATCGTCACTACCGACAAGGGCACGGTGACGCCGTATGCCGGTTTGGGTGTCGGCTATGACTTCACCCCGAATGTGGGCGTTGGCTTGAACTACGACTACTTCCGCGGCCGCAACAATGACGCCGTGACCGGTGCGAAGAACCGTTACAACAGCAACACCTTGAGTGTTGGCGGCGAATACCGCTTCTAATCAAATCCACATCCCCGTGTGGTATCAAGAAATGGCCGCCCTGTGCGGCCATTTCCTTTTGCGCTTGAATCCCGCCGATCACGGACGCGTAGAATAAAGACATGAACATGCCACCCCGCCGACTTGAAAATATTCATACCGACAAGGGCAAAGTGCCGGTGTATGCCACGGGCATCGTCGAGCAACCTTGGGATTCGTATTCCGCTGACGATCATGCGGTTTGGAAACTGTTGTACGAACGCCAACGGAAATTGTTGGTGGGTCGCGCGGCAGATGAATTTCTGAAGGCACAAGATGCGATGGGCATGACGCCCGATCACATCCCGAAGTTTTCAGACATCAACGCCGTGCTTGAACCCGCGACGGGTTGGACGCTGCTGGGTGTTGAAGGTCTGCTGCCCGAGCTCGATTTTTTTGATCACCTTGCGAATCGTCGCTTCCCGGTGACGTGGTGGATTCGCCGCCCCGATCAAGTCGACTACATCGAAGAGCCCGATCTTTTCCACGACCTGTTTGGCCATGTGCCCTTGTTGATGTTGCCCGCGTTCGCCGAGTACATGGCGGCGTATGGCCGCGGTGGCGTCAAGGCGCACGGTATTGGCCCGGAAGCCTTGGTCAATCTGACGCGCCTGTATTGGTATACGGTCGAGTTCGGCTTGATCCAACAAAAGGATGGCCTGCGTATTTATGGCAGCGGGATCGTCTCATCCACCGGCGAATCTTTGTATTCGCTTGAATCTGATTCGCCGAATCGCATTTGTTTTGATTTGGAACGCATCATGCAAACGCGATATCGCATCGATACGTTCCAGAAAACGTACTTCGTCATCGATTCGTTCCAGCAATTGATGGATGCCACCGCACCCGACTTCACGCCCATCTATGCGCGTCTTGCCGAAAAAGAGTCCGTGCCTGCCGGCACCGTGCTCGAAACCGACGGTATCGTGCATCGAGGCACCGGTGCTGGTTGGCCCACCGACGCCGACGTTTGATGCATCACTCCGTGAGCGCTGATGCGCTCACGTTCGACTTGGCGTGTGCGGTTTGCGGTCGATTGTATTTCCGACCCAAATACACACCCGCCAAGGTGGCCACTGCGACCGGTGCAAACCACGGAAAGGCTTGTATTAAACCGTCCGGAACGGCTGTGTGGGCGGAGAGCCAGCGCCAAGCGGGTTTCATCGCAATCGACAAGAAGGCCACGTGTGTCGCAATCCCGCCGCCCAGCATGGCCTGGTAGTGCATGACCACGTGCCAGTTGCCGCGCTGTGGGCCCTTCTGCTCAAAGCGATGCATGTTGATGTACGACAGCAACGGTATGAATGCAAAGCCCACGAAAATCATTTGACCGCTGCGCGCGCCCACCCAAAGCACTGGCACGGCCAAAAGCGCGGGCAACCACTTGGCAAGCTTCCACCCGGGCCGCGCAACCAAACGCTTCCAATCGCGTTTATCTGTCACCGCACGCCACGCGACCCAACACGCTTGTGCTGTGAGGGGCAGTAAGAAGGTCAAGAACAATGCGACACCCGGTTGATGTCGAAAGAACGCCGCCTCGACCACCAGCGGAATACCGCTGACAACGATGCCGGCCATCGCCAACAAAAACACTTTGCCCACCGCGCGATGTTTCGGGCTGCCTTTTTTGAACATCGCGGCAGACCAGAAAGTGATGAGCGCGATGACGCCCAACGCGCCGTGCACGGCGACAAAATAGGTATATCCGATCATGACTGAGGCCTTTCGCCAACCAAGGTGCGTTTAGCGTGCGCGGTAGGCCATCGCGATTGCAGTGCCTCGGGTCACCGCATTGACCTGCCAAAAGTCACTTTCTGTGTTGAGTGTCTTGTTTCGGATTGGTCCACACATCACCATGCATGCATGGCCTCACTTCGCTTGCGCTTGCTCGATCCTCTGAACCTTGTCGGCTACGTCACAGCGGCAGTGGTGGGCTACACGATGTTGAGCTTGCCCATGCCAGACCAGCGTTACGCCTTGTTGGCGGTGGCGACGTACATCGGCGTGTCGCTGCTGATGGAACTGATGCCATTTGCAGCACAACGCACGCTGATTGGGTTTGTCATGAGCGGGGCCTTGGCGGTCATTGCCTTGATTGCGATTTGGTTTGGTTCGCACACGGGTGCCGCGCAAATATTGTTGGTCGTTTGGGTGGCGCATGCCTCGTTCTATTGGCCGCAACGGGGATTGTTGATCACTGCCACGCTGCTCAATGTAGCGGTGTATTTCATCATGGTGGCGCGCGACGTCGACCATCCCGTCTTGGTCACTTTGTTGTATGCGTGCTTTCAAGCATTTGCTGCGCTTTTGTCTACCTATTCGCGCCGACTGGAAGAGGCGCGCGACGACATGGCGCAAGTCAATGCCGACCTGCTTGCCACGCGTGTTTTGCTGGCGGAAACAACACGCAGCCACGAGCGGTATCGTGTGGCGCGCGATCTGCACGATGTCGCCGGCCATAAGCTCACGGCGCTGCGTTTGAATTTGCGCGCACTTGCGCTCGCGGCACCCGATCAACATGCATTGCGCGACGCTGAACAATTGTCTGCGGATCTGCTCAGCGATATTCGTGGTGTGGTGCAGGCCTTGCGTGTCGATGATGCCTTGGATATTGCCCCGGCCTTTGCCGCACTCGCTGCGCCGTTTGCGCGACCGCGCTTGCAAGCGGATGTGAGCGGTGAGGTGTGTATTACTGAAGCCCGTACTGCGGAAGCGGTCGTGCGGTGCGTGCAAGAGGCAATTACCAATGCCGCCAAGCATGGCGACGCGTCCACTGTGCATGTGTCGTTGAAAGTGCACGACGGACACCTGCACTTGGCGATTCAAGACGATGGTCCCCGCATCAAGCGTTGGGTCTGTGGCAATGGGTTGCAAGGCATGCGCGAGCGCGTTGAAGAAGCTGGCGGCTTGGTTGCGTTTGAAGCAGATCGTTCCGGCGGCATGCACATCACCGCGACGTTTCCCGCATGAATACATCCATACGCGTCGCGTTGGCGGATGACCAAGCGTTGGTTCGCGCAGGTTTGCGCGCCTTGTTGACACAGCAGGGCATCGAGATCGTCTTTGAAGCCGAGCACGGCGATGGATTGATCGAAGGTCTTGCGACGCATCCTGTTGATCTGATCGTCTCCGATATCCGTATGCCGGGTTTGGATGGCATTGAAGCCTTAGTGCGCTTGCGTGCAGCCGGCAACGCGACACCGTGTGTTTTCCTCACCACGTTTGACGATAGTGCCTTGCTGTTAAGGGCGACAGAGGCAGGCGCGCAGGGTTTTCTTTTAAAAGACGCCGCACCCGAAGACCTCCGCGACGTCATTACGGGCGTGTCGCGCGGCGAAACGTTTCTACTGCCCGTTAGCACAGACCCATTGCGCCATCGATTTCAGTTTCGTCAGGTCGAGGCGCCACGCGAACGATTCACGGAAAAAGAAGTGGCGATCTTGCGCTTGATTGCAGGCGGCTACAGCAACAAGGAAATTGCCCGCAGTCTGTTTCTGGCGGAAGGGACAGTGAAGAACTATGTGTCCGCCATTCTGGAGAAGTTGGACACCCGCGATCGAACGCGTGCTGTCCTCAAGGCCATCGCACTGCGCGTCATTTGAGACCTGTGGGTCAGCGCAACGTCTAGCGTGGAAATGCGGCTTTCCGACCGACGGGGGCGTCTGTTCTTGCGCGAGGTCGGGACGTGTTGCCGCCTGGTCAAAACAAAACGATAGAATGTGGCGTCCACACGGAGCAGACCGGCATGTCACAGCACGTTTCTCTCACGCGCTTTTTGATTGAAGAAGAGCGCGCCGATCGCATCAATGCAGATTTGCGCTTGTTGATTGAAGTGGTGGCACGCGCGTGCAAGACCATCTCGGTCGCCGTAGGCAAGGGCGCACTGGGTGGCGTGCTGGGCGATGCGGGTACCGGCAATATTCAAGGCGAGGCACAAAAGAAGCTCGACGTCATTGCCAACGAAGTGCTACTTGAGGCCAACGCGTGGGGTGGCCACCTGGCAGCCTGCGCATCGGAAGAAATGGACGATCCCTATCCGATTCCGGATGCGTTTCCGCGCGGCAATTTCTTGCTGTTGTTTGATCCCTTGGATGGTTCATCCAACATCGATGTCAACGTCTCGATTGGCACCATCTTCTCGGTGTTGAAGTGCCCGGGCGACGTACAAAGTGTGCCGACGGAAGCCTTCTTGCAACCGGGCAGCGCACAAGTGGCGGCCGGCTATTGCGTCTATGGGCCCGCAACAACGCTCATCCTGACGGTAGGCCACGGCACGCACCAATTCACCCTGGATCGTGAGCAAGGGAGCTTTGTGCTGACCCAACGCGACATGCGCATTCCCGAGGAGACCAAAGAGTTCGCCATCAACATGTCGAACAAGCGCCATTGGGAAGCGCCGATGCAGCAGTACGTCGAGGACTTGCTCGTGGGCAAAGAGGGCCCGCGCGGCAAAGACTTCAACATGCGTTGGATCGCCTCGATGGTAGCTGACGTGCATCGCATCCTCACCCGCGGCGGCATCTTCATCTATCCATGGGACAAGAAGGATCCGTCCAAACCCGGCAAGCTGCGCCTGATGTATGAAGCCAACCCGATGAGCTTTTTGGTCGAGCAGGCCGGTGGTGCTTCCACCACGGGACGCGCACGCATCATGGATGTGATCCCGTCAGAACTGCACCAACGCGTGCCGGTGTTCTTGGGGTCCAAGAAGGAAGTCGAGGCCGCGACGGACTACCATCTCAGCGCTGATAGAGACTAAAAGCCCGCACCAGCGCAAATACTGTGCGCTTCGTCACAATCTTCTAGTATCTCCACTCTTCTGATGTGCGTCGCAGGCGTAGTGGGGTGTCCGTATGATCGCGACACGGGCGAGGGAACTCATCGTTGTAACCACCCGTTTTAACGCGGATTTTCCGGCTTTTGCCGCCATGGCGGCCCATGGCTGGCGGATCCATTTCGTGTCGACGCCGACAGCCGTCGAATCACTCTTGGCAAAATCCAATCGAAAGGCCTTAGCCGGCGTCATCGATCTGCGCGACCCGCAAGGTCAGACCGACTACGCGGCCTACATTCAAAATTTGCCGCGTGAACGTATGGGCTGGGTGGCCGCCATTGACCCGGGCCAACTCGAATCCAAGCACATCCGACATTTGATTCGCGATGTGTGTTTCGACTTCATCACTGTGCCCTGCCCTGATTCGACCATTGAATCGGTGTTGGGCCACGCACTGGGTGTCGCCACACTTCATTCGGAAAGCACACGCCCGACGGTCCCGGAGGAACAAGCCTTCGGTGGCATGATCGGCAGCAGCCCCGAAATGCGCGCGCTGTACAAACTGATTCGTCGCGCTGCACCGAGCTTGGCACCGGTGTATATCGCAGGCGAAACCGGGACCGGCAAAGAATTGGCCGCGGCCGCGATCCACCACTTGTCGCACCGCAGCGCCTTCCCGTTTGTCGCGATCAATTGCGGCGCGATTCCACAACATTTGATGCAGTCGGAACTGTTCGGCTACGAACGCGGCGCATTTACCGGTGCACAACAACGCAAGCTCGGCCGCTTTGAACTGGCCAACAAAGGCACTTTGTTCTTAGATGAAATCGGCGATCTGCCTTTGGACTCGCAAGCGTCTTTGCTGCGCTTCCTGCAAGAAGGCTTTATTGAACGCTTGGGTGGCACCGATGCGATTCGCGTCGACGTGCGCGTCGTTTCAGCGACGCACCACGATCTGGAAGCGGCCGTGGCTGCAGGACGATTCCGCGCCGATCTCTATCATCGCCTGTGTGTGATTCGTCTCAAGCAACCCCCATTGAGAAGTCGCGGCGACGATATTCTGCAACTCGCAGAGCATGCGCTGAAGCTGTACAACGGCACCGGTCAAACGCAAATGAAGGGCTTCTCGAATTGCGCGTTGAAAGCCATTCAAGCCTATGCGTGGCCGGGCAATGTGCGTGAGCTTCTAAATCGCGTGCATCAAGCCGTGGTCATGGCAGAAGGTCGCTACATCACGTCTAAAGATCTGGGCATTGATGATGGCGCAGCCGGACCCGTGCAAACCTTGGCGGCGGCACGCGATGCGGCGGAAGTGCAAGTGATCAATTCCGCGCTGCGCCGCAATCTCTATCGTGTCGGACACTGCGCCAAAGAACTCGGTATCTCACGCATCACCTTGTATCGCTTGATGAAGCAACATGGTCTGCGTGCGGACACTGTGGATGGCGCCGCCGAATTGGGCTGAGTGTTAGAACGCGCGTGAAGCGCGCAGGCCCAAGACATAGTTCGGCGCATCCGGTGACAAACCAATCACGGCCTGACCGTTCACGGTCCAACCCGACGGCAAGACATAGGTGCTGCCGACATTGAAGGTCGTGGCATTGGCCGAGCTACCGACCACGCGCGCTTTCACGCCTGCCATGTCTTTGGTGTGCGTTGCACCGGATTGCGACGTCGCCACACTGAAGCTGATCGCTGCACGATCATTCAGTGCGAGTGCCATCCCGGCGGTCAACTGAATCGGATTGCCCATGATGACCTTGGCCGGAATGACTTGGCCCTGCACCGGCGAGATGTCGTCGAACTTACGACCGATGTTGTAGGTATAGGCCAAGTTCGCAAACAGAATCACCGGGTCGTACGTGCGTAGTGCAGAAACACCTGTGGTGATGCTGTACATACCGGTGCCGGTGGGCAAGGCCTCAGGGACGCTTAGATTATTGTTTGCCGGGTCAGGTTGAATGAGCTTGATGCCGAACGGGCTTTCACCTGTCGGAATCCGAACACGAATGCTGCCGACAATATCGGGCCAACGTTGTGATTCCTTGACGAACTGGTAGTACGCCGCAACACTTGCGTCACCGATGCCTTTCGATGTCACCGAATATTCGCTGAGCTTGCGGCACCGCCAGAGATGAAACGCGTATTGCGAATGACATACGGCACATTGGCTTCCAGGCTCAGTCTCGGTGTGAGACCGAAGCGACCGGTGGCATCAATCGTGAAGGTGTTCGCTTTGACCTGATCCAAATTGATCGAGCCAAGGAAGATCGCATCCAGTGCCAAGAAGCCACTGAGCGCGAGTTGACGGCGGTCGTAATAACTGTAGTTGGTGCCGACGTCGAGAGAGAATCGACGTTCGAACAGCGGTGCATGTTCACGCACCGTGAGCGCACGATCCTTCTCGCGTTCGTCTTTCGACGCACGTTGTTGTTCCTCGCCGATGGTTTGGCCCGCAGGCGGAGATGTCTGCTGCGTTTGCGCCTTGGCTTGTGCGCTGCCATCTTGCGGCACGGGTTGCGGTGCGCTCTGCACGGCGTAGGCCGATTCGATGCCACGACCGCGGATGTGATCGAGTTGCATCGCTTCGACTTGCGACTTGAGTTCGCCGATGGTTTGTTCTTGCGCTTCCAGACGTGCATTCAAGGCACGAATTTGCGCGTTCACATCTTGCGGCTTTTCTTGGCCCATCACGCCAAATGGAAACAGGCAGAGGGCAATGCTGAGCGCCAGCGGCGCTTTACGGAATGTGTTCATAAGATATCCCCCCCGGGACAATTAGCGTGGAAGACCGCGAAGGCCGGACAATGCGTTTTGAACACCCCACTGACGTTGTAGGTCTTCAGACACGCTCGAAGTTTGAATTTGCAAAGTAAGTGTGTTGCTTGCAGCTTGGTTGTCGCCCGCCACACGTGCGGCTTGCATCACGCCATCGTTTTCGCCGATACGTTGCATCGCACTGCCATTGGGACCTTGCAATGCCATCGAAATCCCATTCGATGCAAAGCGCACTTCAGTGCTATAGCCGCCTTGTGCCGCTGAAGCATAGTGGTTGCCGTTGAAACCGCTCACGCTGCCGAGCGTGGGTACGAAGTTGATTTCCGCGAGGTTTACTGCTGCATTGTGATCACCCGCAAGCTGCGTGACCTGTGTGAGGCCGCTTGCCGACATGGACTCTGCGCCCGATGCGATGCGATTCGCTGCTGCCGTTGGCGTGCTTCCGTCGCTCGCACCCGAAGCTGCGGCCGAGGTGTGTATCGAGAATTGCATCGTACCGGTGTCGGAGCGCTGCATTTGTACAGAAGCGATGCCTTGCATCATGCCGCCTTCAGGCGCGCGCCAGTTCGACACCAGGTCTACGCGCACACCTACAAGCAAATTGGCACCGAAGTACTTGCCTTGGATCAAAGCCAAGTCCGCATCACTCACGCGTTGTACTTTCAACACAGGGACTTCGCCGGCGTGCGCTTTCAAAGTCGCCAGCACGAAGACGAGCATGGCCAATGCGATGGTTCGGTTGATTGAATTGCCTTTGTAGCTTTTCATTTCGTTCTCCTCGTGCGCTTACATCAAGTCGGCACGGATTAGGCCGAGTTCGACCAAGGGCACGGGCGCTGAAGACCACGACAGTGCGTCGTTCCTGCGCAACAATGCGTTTGAATGTTTGTCTTGCATCAGAAAGCTGTTGGCGTTGAAGTCTCGATCGGTCATGACCGCAAGCACGACGCCATTCCAGTTCTTCAAGAACTCGTCCTGATAGATGACTCGATGGCCAAGCGCTGGATCTGCCACCATGATGCGTCCGGCGTTTGCACCCTTGACCACTACGAAATGCTTGTAGCCGCGGGTGTCTAGCAACGTAATGACGGGAATTTGAAGGCGATACAAGGCTTCGACGTCCACCTTGAAGCCATGTGCGCGCATACCGTTTCGTTCGCTGTAGCGCTTCATGTCCAACATCGAAAATCCACTGCGTGTCACTTCAGCTGGATTTGCGGCGTGGGACACCATGTCCTGAATCATTTGCGTTTCATTGACTTGCTTGCCGTAGCCGTAGCGCAAGAGGGTTGCCAGTGCAGCACTGCCGCAGCTGTAGTCGTAGCCTTGATGCACCACGTCCCGAAACTTCAAATCGCGCAAGGTTTTAATCGGCTTCGATACCGTCGCATCACCTGGCAGCGTGTTGAGACGCACGATGACGCTCGGCACGTCCTGCGCGTTGGCAGTTGGTGCAAGCATCGCGGTGAAACACAGTAGGGAAAGTGCACGGCTGAACATGACGAGCTTCGCTTTTGAAGAGCGCCGCCCGGCCGATGCGTACATCGGACCGGGCTGCGCCGGGGGGACTTTACGTCTTCCGTTTTGGATTACGGACCGCAGCTCGAGCAGGCGCCGCCTTGGGCAACGGCAATCGAGAGGCCGTTGTGTTGGGCGTTACCGACACCGGCCGCAATGTTCACGCCGATGTTGCCTTGTGCACCTTGCAATGCACCGCCAGCCAGCGATGCTGTGCTGTCGAGGTCGCCGCAATCGGCTTCAAGCATGTTGAGCAGGGTCAGTTGTTGGCTGTCTGCGGTGGCCTTGGCGATCGTGCCAGAGGTGTTCACCGAAGCGGCCAAGCTGTTGCTTTGTGCATTGCCGACGCCGGCTGCAACGTTCACGCCAATGTTGCCTTTTGCGTTGGCCAAAACATTGCCGTCAACCGTGGCGCGATAGTCGACATCACGACGGGTGCCACCGGTGCCGTAGTTTTCGAACGTGCCTTGGTTGTTGAACGACATCGCCGAAGCAAACACGCGACGACCATCGACGGCCGACAAGGCCACATCGTTGGTTTGCGCATTGCCGACGCCCGCTGCAACGTTCAAGCCGATGTTGCCTTGTGCGTCACGTGCCACGCGATTGCTGATCGAAGCGGTGGCATCGCCATCACCTTGCATGGCGTTGAACGTGGTGGCTTGGTCTTGATCGATGACCGATGACGATTCCGAGTTGATGCGGATATGGCCGGTCACACGTGCGCCGCCACGGACATGGATGTCGTTGGACACATGGGTGTCGTTGTTGATTTTGGCGTCGTCGCCTTGCGGGCTTGCAAACGCCGGAACAGCGACGAGAGCGAGGGCCAGTGCAGTGATTTGCAGTTTCATGGTGATACTCCTTAGATAGGAAAAAGATGCTTGCTTGTTAAATTCCACCGGCGGTTGCCGGCAGCCTGACTACAACTGCGTTGGTGGCAGCGTTGCCCACCCCCGCGCTCTGATTGACCTGGAGCACACCGGAGGCGCCGCGAAAAGCCGACGCATCAATGCGCGCTTCCCGCGAAACCTCCGGTGCACTCCCAGCCCCCTCAGTAGGTGGTGTGCCGGGCACGATTTGCGCCAGCACACGGTCATCGGTCGCGGTCACAGCCTCGCGGGTTTCGATGACAAGAAGATTGGCTTGCAGGGTGTTTGCCCCTGACGATTGATTCAGCGCGAGTGCGCCTTGAAAGCCTTTGAATGCGCCGGCTTCGATCACGCTTTCTGCCGTGCGCGCGGTATCCGGGTTCAGGGCCAACTGCGTCGCCGTCGTCGAGCCGTCTGCGACTTTGCCTTTCGCGACAGCCATCAAATTCACTTGTGCGTTGCCCACGCCCGCCGTTTGATTCACCGCCAAACGTCCGTTGCCGTGGCTGGCCGCTTCCGCTTGGATGATGCTGCGATCGGCTTGTTGTGCGAAGACCGAAGCACTTGTGCCGAATCCCAGAACAAGAAGTAGCGCGTGTGAGAGGCGTAAGTTCACGGTGCACCGCCCACGCGACCGAGCGCGCCATTCAATGCACCGGTGACGGTCGCACCAATATTGGACGTTGCACTGCCGACGGAACCGCCAATCGTTGCACCGAGACCGCGCGGAATCGCGCCACCGCCGGTACCTTGTGTGCCAAGTGATTGCGATAGCGCTGAGTTTGGCGATACCAGCGTGCTTGCGAGTACCGATTGCACGCCTTCGCCGCCCGCTTGTGTCATGCCCAGGGCTTCATCGCCCACGGTGGTGACGTTATCGATCTGTGTTTGGAATGCTTTCTGCGGAAAGGTCGTGGCTTCGGCCGCGATCGGCATGTCTTCTTTTGGAATGCCGCGATACGCAATGCGCGGATTGACGGTACGCGCAATCGTGATGGACGGATCTTTTGCGGGCGATGCCGTTTGCGCACTTGCATCGCCGGCCAAGGCCAAGCCTGCACACCACAACACCACCACGGCCAGCGCCAAGAGAAAGCGCGAGCTGCGAACGCGGCGTGTTTGATTGAAACGGTCGATGTACATGGTCTGGGTCCTCCTCATCGGTTTGTCCGATGTGCAGAGGACTAGAGCTAAGACCGTGCCAACTTTTTAAAGTATTGATTTAAAAAGGATTTTTGTGAATTCGTCGAAGGACTGTGAGGAATTCGTCAAGAGAATCGTTTCGATATTGAAACGAAATTTTTTAAGTGAACGCGTCACTGGTCCGGCGGGTTCGCCTGAATACGTCGCAGCGATGGGGTTCCGCCGCCAGAATCACTGGCCTGTCTCGCGCCTTCGGCGCTGTATCAAAAACGTAACGACGTTACTGACTTGCTACTTGATTCACTTCCAGCCAATAGCGAACAATCTGCGCCATCACTTTTTGGAAGCGATCAAAATCCATCGGTTTTTGCACATAACTGTTGACGTGCAATTGCACAACCGACATTAAGTCAGGCGGTTCTGCGCTTGTCGTCATCACGACAACCGGAACAGCGCACGTACGTGCATCTTCGCGAATGGCTTTCAACACCGCGCGACCATCAAGCAACGGCATGTTCAAATCGAGTATCACAAGCTTCGGAAGCTTTTCATTGCTGCGCTCTGCATACGCACCGCGCGCAAATAAAACATCCAATGCTTCCAAACCGTTGCGTGCAAACACGAAGTGAGCGGGTGTATCTAATGCGTGCATCGCGAGCTTGGCGAGCTCGAGATCATCATCGTTATCTTCAACAAACAGGACGGTTGGAATACTCATGTTCTGTCTGACACCTTCGGCAAGAAGATAGTCACTACGCTACCCCCGCCGTCTGCTGCGGTAAGTGAAATGCTGCCTTCATGCTTGTCGACAATGGTCTTGGCAATCGCAAGACCCAGACCTTGCCCGCCACCTGCTTCTGCAGCGTGTAGTCGCACAAAGGGCTCGAAAACACGTGATGCATGCTGCGGATCGAAACCGATGCCGGCATCTTGTACGCGAATATGGACGCCGCTGTCGTCTTCGCGCACATCCACCTGAAGATGCGCGGGCCCCGTACCTGCGGCGGTGAAATTTCTTGCGTTGCTCAGAATCACTTCGAACAGGCGTTTCAGCAGATGTTCGTCGCCGATCGTTTCAGCGTTGCCCGTGATGTGTAGATCCAACGCCGATGGATCAACATCCGATGCGGCCCATTCGAGCACGAATTGGATATCGACCGTTTGAAACTTCGGCGTGTATTGCGTGATTCGAAGCCACGCAACAATTTCATCCAATAACGCACTGCCGCGCTGGCTCGCATCCACAACGCGTTGCAGTAATTGAAGATCCTCTTGCGGCAATGTGTCGGCAGCACGCGCTGCCACGACTTGGGCAAACCCCTGCGTACTCCTGAAAGCGGCGCGCACGTCATGCGAAAGTGCATGTGCCAGGCCTGTCAAAGCTCTCCGTCCCTCGACGCGGCATTTTGCGTCGGTGTGGTCTAATGCCACCAGTTGATCATCCAAATTGCGCACAATACCCCGCATTTTATGGGCGCGCTCTACAGGGGATGTTTAGGTCGTGTGAAATCAGGGAGCTGAACCGCGCACATGGTCACGCTTACAGTGCAGCAAATTATTTTCATGGCCATCCTTGTCGGCGGCTTGTACTTGTTTGTGAGTGAGAAGCTGCGGATCGACGTCTCCGCCATGTTGATCTTGCTTGCATTGGTCGTCACCGGGACATTGGATGGTGACGATGCCTTAGCGGGCTTCTCGAGCGAACCCGCGATCATTGTTGCAGCCGTCTTCGTGATCTCCGGGGCGCTCAGTGCGACCGGTATTACGGAACGAATTGGTCAGTGGGTGGGTCGGGCATCCGGCGGCCGGGAGTGGCGAACGATCGCCGTGGTCATGCCCACCGTGGCGGCCTTGTCTGCGTTTACACACCATGTGATGGTCACGGCGATGATGTTGCCGATTCTGATTCGGCATGCAAAAGACAAGAACATTCCGGCGTCCCGCCTGCTGATGCCGATGTCACTCGCTGCGTCGTTGGGCACCACGCTGACTTTGATCTCGGCGCCCGCATTCTTGCTCGCCGACAACATGCTCGAACGCGCAACACATGAAGGCTTGGGGATTTTTACCGTTACGCCGATTGGTTTGGCCCTAGTCGCGGTCGGCATGATCTACATTCAACTGACGCGTTGGCTGCTGCCGCGCCGCAGTGGTGAGCAAGCCGAAGAAGATTACATGCGCGTTGAGCGCTATCGCACGGAACTGCTCGTTGTGCAGGGCGGCGCATGGGCGACGCGCACCTTACATGACTTGCGCAAAGCGATCGGACCCAACGTCAAAGTGTTGGGTTGGTTGCGTGATGGCGTCGAACGACCTGATTTGAACGATGGCAGTCCGTTACTGGGTGACGACTTGCTGTTGATTGAAACCGATGCAGATGAACTGAAGTCCTTGCACGAACATCCTGGCTTGGACTTGAACGCGATCAAGCGTTTCGGCGTGACGAAAGGCACCGAACACGAAGGTTCACCGCAATTGGTACAAGCGGTGGTTGCGCCGGGCTCGGAGTTTATTGGTCGCTCGATTCGTGAATTGGATTTCGCCCATCAGTTCGGTGCGGTGATTGCCGGCCTGTGGCGTCGCGAAGGTTCGGTCGCACCTCGTTTGTCTGATACGCGTTTGCGTGAAGGTGACCTCTTGGTGCTGTGGGGGCTGCCCACACGCTTCTCGGAATTGGCCGCGCATCATGGCTTTTTGATGTTGATGCCGTTCCGCGGCGAAGGCATGCGTCGCTTGCGCGCGCCGATCGCCATGCTGATCTTGATTGCCACGATCGTCTTGGCAGTGACGGAATGGATTCCGGCTTCGCTGGCATTTCTAGCGGGCGCGGTCGCCATGGTGGTCTTTAAGTGCGTCGATGTCACTCGCGCGTATCGAGAGATTGACGTGCGTATTTTCGTGATGATTGCAGGCGTGATTCCGCTGGGCATCGCGATGGAAAAGACGGGCACCGCTAAATTGCTGGCGACGGGTTTGCATCATTTCGTTGCGCACTTGCCGTCGTTTAGCATCTTGTTGGTCATGTTTAGTCTTGCTGCATTGCTGACACAAATCATGTCTGACTCAGCCACCACCGCGTTACTTGGGCCGATTGCGATCTCGCTCGCGCAAGAATTGGGCATGCCCGCCGCACCGTTTGTAGTGTGTACGGCACTGGGTGCGGTGGTGGCGTTTTTAACGCCGATTGGTCATCACGGCAATTTGTTGATTCTTGGCCCCGGCCAATACAAGTTCGGCGATTTCTTGCGAATAGGTTTACCGCTCACCGTTTTGATTGCCATGGTGTGCGCGTGGCTGTCGCGCTGGATTTGGTTAGGTGGCGCTCTGGTCCCGCATTTTTCATAACGCGGCGCGTGCGCACTACTTAGAACAGGTTACCTTGGTCGCCCACCGCCGCCGGCGGGTGGAAGCGCGACACATCGAGTGCGGGCATCCCGGCAAATCCAAGCCGTTGTTTGGTTTTGCGCACCCTTTGTGTGATCAGATCAGCGAACGGGCCCGTTCCACGCATGCGTTGCTTGAAGTCGCTGTCGTAATCTTTTCCGCCGCGGGATTGTTGCAGCAAACTCATCGCGTGCGCGGCGCGCTCGGGATAGTGCAGGTGCAACCATTCGCGCCAAATATCGGTCAGCTCGTGCGGCAAACGTAACAGAATGTGATTGGCTGCTAGCGCCCCCGCCGCGTGTCCCGCTTCAAGCATGTGTTCGAGCTCATGATCATTGATCATCGGAATCACAGGGGCCACCAGCATGCCCACAGGCACACCCGCGTCGCGCAGGGCGCGTATGTTTTTGAGTCGGGTATGTGGGGCCGCGGCACGCGGTTCGAGTTTTGCAGACAAGGCATTGTCGAGCGTGGTGACCGAGATCATGACGCTGACCAATTGCCGATCGGCGAGTGCAGTCAGCACATCCAGATCGCGAAGCAGAGTCGAAGACTTGGTGATGATTTGCACCGGATGTTCTGTTTCAAGACATACCTCCAAGAGGCTGCGCGAAATTCTGAGCTCGCGCTCGATCGGCTGCCAACCATCGGTATTGACACCTAAAGCAATCGGCGCCACTTGATAGCCGGGCTTACGCAGAGTTTCGCGAAGCTTCTCAGCGGCGTTCACCTTTGCGTAGATTTCAGTCTCGAAATCAAGACCTGGCGAATGGTCCAGATAGCTGTGCGTCGGCCGGGCGAAGCAATACACGCAAGCGTGCTCGCAGCCTTGGTACGGATTCACCGAGCGGTCGAACACGATATCCGGCGAACTGTTGAAACTCATAATGCTGCGCGCCTCGCGCGGATGGATCCGCGTGGTCGGTCGATGCGCCAGGTCCTCTGCAATTTCTTCTGCCAGCGTGCCCCATCCGTCGTCCATCGCAATCGCGGCACGTTCCGCGAATCGCGCGGGTGTCTGGGACGCAGCACCGCGACCCTTGATGGCCTGTTGAATGGGCAGCTGCACTCTTCGCCTTTGCGTCATGACAATAGCCTAAGCTTTGTGTGTCGCATCCGTTGCGATTACGGTTAAAGGATTCAGGATGTTCGAAACGTTGCAGGCGCTCTGGACACACTTTTGGAACATTGAGCACATCCGTCTGTATTTGACTGCGGCGTGGCTTGCGTACGTCGTGGGCCTCGGCATCTGGATCTTGCTCCAAAAGCGCGAACCGGTGGCCACCTTGAGTTGGTTGATGGGCTTGGCTGCCCTGCCCTATATCGGTTTGCTGGTTTATGTCTTGATCGGCCCGCAGCGGATCAAACGCTTTCGCTTACGGCGGTCCCGTGCACGCGTCGCCGCCTTGACGGCCTCCGACAAGCTGGAACGCAGTGAACAAGTTGAGCTCAGCCGTTTGGCCACTGCGACGACGCAGCTCGTGGCGACCAGTGCAACCGATGTTGAGTTGTTGATCGACGGGCACGCCAAGTACACCAAGTTGCTGGAAGACATCGCGCAAGCGAAGTCGCATATCCATCTCGAGTACTACATTTATGCCGCCGACGAAGTGGGTTTACTGATCCGCGACGCATTGATCGAACGCGTACGTGCCGGCGTCACCGTGCGTTTGTTGGTGGATGCCTTAGGGTCGGCGCGCTCGACCAAGAAGTTTTTCAAGCCTTTGACGGATGCGGGGGCGGAGCTCGCATGGTTTCACCCGACCCACTTCACGCGCATCTGGAAGATCTGGCAGCGCCCGTGGGTCAACTTGCGCTCGCATCGCAAAATCGTGGTGATTGATTCGCGCATTGCCTATACCGGTGGCATCAATGTCACCGTCGAAGAGGACGAATCCAGACGCGATGACGCCTACCGTGATTTGCATGTGCGCTTGACCGGCAAAGTGGTGCTTCAACTGCAGCAAATTTTTATTGAAGACTGGGCTTACACAACCGATCAACGCGACTTTATTTCGGAGATCGCTCGCACTTTGCCAGAACTGACAGATGGCCCATATGCCGTGCAGGCGATTCCGTCGGGCCCGGATTCGGATTGGGAGGCGATCCATCGCGTGCACGTCGGTGCCATTCATGCCGCGCGCGAACGCGTTTGGTTGCTGACGCCCTACTTCGTGCCGGGTGAGGCTGCCCTGATGGCACTGACATCGGCCGCATTGGCCGGTTTGGATGTGCGCCTGATGGTGCCGCATAAAAGCGACAGCAAATTGGTGACCTTGGCTGCGCGCTCCTACTTCGATCGCCTGATGGTGGCGGGCGTGAAAATCTACGAATACGGTCCGCGCATGCTGCACACCAAAGCCATGTTGGTCGACGATGACATTGCCCTGATCGGCACAGCCAACTTCGACCCGCGCAGCTTCCGACTCAATTTCGAAGTGACCTTGCTGTTCAATGATGCGGTGGTGGCCGGCGCCTTGGAGAAGCAAATTCTCGGTGAGTTCCCCTACGCGCCGCGCGTGCGGGACCCTGGCACGCGCAACTGGTTGACCGCCCAGCTCCCGGAAGCCATCGCCCGTCTGATGTCGCCCTTGCTCTAAGGCCTGCGCGATACACTCGATCGAAATCGGAGGATGGTATGCATTGGATCTTGTTGCTCATCTGCTGCGCTTCGGTGTATGCCGGGATGGTCGCCAAGTCGCCCGCACTCATGCTGGCGATGTTTTTCGTTGCGCTCGCCAGTTGCTTTGCTTGGTTGTGGGTTCGCTATAAGACTCTGTTCCCTGACACGGCAGCCGTGACCGCGGGTGGCGCAGGTTTGAGCGACCATGAGATGGAATCCCTGCGAGCACACGTGCGCGCCCGCGCGGAGGCCAATGTACCGCCCGCACCCGACTCCTTTGAACGCCCGGCCGATCCCGACGCGATTCGCGCGGCGGCCCAAAAAGTGGCAGAGCGCGATGCCGAAGCCGTGCGACTTCGTCAAGCGGCAGAGCGCGAAGCCATCGCCCAACGTGCAGTGTTAGAGCGCGAGACTTTGGAACTGGCGCGCACGCGGGTTGCGCAAGCGGAGCCGGTGCAAGCGCCACCTGCGCAGACGCCCGCCGCCGCGCAGCCTGAAGAAGGGGTCGTGCGTGCTGATGTCCCGCCTCCAGACCTTGAAACACCTGTTGCGCACGCGGCCAGCAAGCCGCAGGGGCCGGAGCGAGAAGTCGGTGAAGTGTGGAATCCTTACGCGGGTGTGGTGCAAGCGCCGAAGAAAGATGTGCTTGTGCACCCCACCTCGAGTGATGCCCACCGCGACGCATGACCACAAAGCTCAGCGTTAACGTCAACAAAATTGCCGTGCTCCGCAACTCACGCGGCGGCACACTGCCGAGCGCGGTTGAAGCCGCACGAACGTGCCTGCGTGCAGGTGCAAATGGCATTACCGTGCATCCGCGTCCGGACGCGCGCCATATTCGTAGCGACGATGTGTATGACTTAGCGCCGATCTGCGCGTCGTTCGGAGTCGAGTTCAATATCGAAGGCAATCCGTTTGCGCCGGCGCGCGCTGGCTATCCCGGTTTGCTGGCGTTGTGCGAAACGGTACGTCCCGCGCAAGTCACATTGGTGCCCGACAGCGACGGGCAACTGACCTCTGATCATGGTTTCTCTTTTGAGGACGCATTAGAACCTTTGGCCGCGCAAGTTGCGTCCTTTAAGGCCTTGGGTGCGCGCGTCAGTGTGTTTGTCAATGTGGGCAACCCGCTCGTTGCTCGGGCACGCGACGTCGGTGCAGATCGCGTCGAGCTCTACACGGGGCCTTTTGCAGAAGCGTTTCTTGCCGGCGGCGAAACGCTCGCCAACTACTTGCATGCGTGCGCTGAAACCGCGCAACTCGCGCAAGCTGCAGGTTTGGGTGTCAATGCAGGCCACGACCTGGACCAAGTGAATTTGACTGCCTTCTTACGCGCAGTGCCCGCCGTGCGTGAGGTTTCTATTGGTCACGCTTTGATCTCTGAGGCCTTGTATGACGGCCTCGAAACGACCGTTGCGAATTATCTAGCGGCCATAAAAAAAGCCGCCTGTTAAGGCGGCTTTGAAAGGTAAGCGATTGGATCAGTTGCCGTTTTCCACGAAGGCGATCTTCTTCATGTCGGCATTCTTTGCAGCGGCCAAGACCTTTGCAAAGACATCGTATTGCGCTTGATTCGAAGTTTCGATTTGAATGGACGGTTGGTTTTCCGGATCCTGATTCACCGTGTCTTTCATCGTTGCTTCAAGCGTTTTCACGTCCATCATCGCGTCGTTCCAGAACACTTGACCAGCAGCGTCAATACGCAACTTGATCGGTGCCTTCGGGTTCGGCGGCGGTGGGTTCGTGCTTGCTTGTGGCAAGTCGATTTTGATCGGGTAAGTTTGGATCGGCATGGTCACCATGAAGATGATGAGCAAAACCAACATGACGTCGACGAGCGGCGTCACGTTGATGTCCGCCATAGGGCCACTGCTATTGCCTGAGGAAAATGCCATATCAGTCGCTCCTTATTCTTGCTCGCCCGGCTTCGGACGAACGGTGACATAACCGATGTCCAACATGCCTGCGGTTTGCGCCATCTTCGTGATGTCCGCAACGATCTTCATCGGGGTGGTGCGGTCGCCACGAATATTCAGTGGCGGCTGCGGTGTTTTTTGGGCGGCCACTGCGAGGCGGCTTTCCAAATCACCCTGGGTAATCAGCGCGTCATCCATGAACAACTGACCGTTTGCCTTCACGGAAATCGTGATGGGCGCAGTGATCACAGCTTCTTTCGGCTTCGAAAGATCCGTGACCAGAAATGCGCGCGGCAGTTCCACTTTGGTTTTGTGGTTCATCAGCGGCGTGGTGATCATGAAGATGATCAGGAGCACCAACATCACGTCCACGAGGGGCGTCACGTTGATGTCTGCCATTGGGCCACTAGAGCTGTTACCCGTTGAAAATGCCATTGCTAAACGTCCTTAAATCGATTGACCTGATGAAAGATGGCAAGGCCTTTCAGCCTCGCCACCGCTCACGAATCAGCCCACGCGTGCGCCGGTTGCAAAGAAGTCATGCAAGTCGTGCGCGAACGTGTCGAACTTGGCGTTGGTCACGCGGTTCAGACGGTTGAAGAAGTTGTAGGCCAACACGGCCGGGATTGCCACGAACAGACCGGCTGCGGTCATGATCAAGGCTTCACCCACCGGACCTGCCACTGCGGAGATCGAGGCGTCGCCCGATGCACCGATGCGGATCAAGGCGTTGTAGATACCCCACACCGTACCGAGCAGACCCACGAACGGTGCGGTTGCACCGACGGTTGCCAACACGGTCAGACCGGATTCAAGACGCATCGATTCGCGGGTCACGGCTTGGCGCAACGAGCGGTCGACGAATTCCGAACGGTTCAGCGACTCAGCCAAACGCGAACCTTCGTTGCGTTGGTGGTGAGCTGCGGCTTGCGAAGCGTCCAAAGCGATCTTCGAGAAGGGTTCGTTGCCCTTTTGTTCTTCCATGTAACGGATCGCGTCTTGTGCATTCTGGGTTTCCCAGAAGGTCGAGACGACGCGGTCGGCGCTACCGCGCAGACGTGCGTTCTTCGCCAGGTTGACCACGATCCAGTAGATCGAGAGCACCGAGAAGACGAGGAGTGTGAGGAACACGATCCAGCCGACTGCATCGAAGTTTTGCAGCAGGTGGGAGAAGCTCATTTGCTGGAACGCTTGGGCGTTATTGCCTCCAGCAGCAGCGGCGTTCGGAGTTTGTTGGAGCATCGCGCTTACCTTCTTTTTTCTGTTTAAGTGGAGTTGGTATGACTAAAAGAGTGTTGCGTTTACAGCTAAATGTCGTGCATCAATTGAAGTTGAACGGCAAAGTGCCTCGGCCGCCACTTGAGCTGTTACACAGGCGGACCTTACGCGACCAAGAGGTAGCGGCACGGTCCACGGATTGGTCGCCGGAACTTGATGCCACGGTGGCATCTGTCACCGTACCGTCGGCCGTATAGGTCAAGGTCACGGCCATCGATGAACCTACATTGCCCTTGGTGCGCGCTTTGCCCAACGCCACCTGGATTGGTGTGGTTGGCGGCTGCGAGCAAATGTTGCCACGCAAGTCGGCATTGTTGTTAGAAGGTACGGAAGGAGTTGGAGTCGGCGTCGCGCGCGGGACCGGCACCGTTTGCGGCGGGCCCGGTGTTGCTTGCACGTCGTTCGAACTCACGCGGTCAGTGATAACCGGTGGTGACTGCACTTGCGGCGGCGGCGGCGTTGCCGGCTTCGGCGGTTGCGGCGGCATCGGCTTCGGCGGCGTCGGCGGCGGTGGTTTGAGAATCGGCGGCGGCGGCGGCGGCGGCGGCGGCGGTTTCACAATCTGCACGACGTCACGATCGGCTTCGAGAGTGTCGGTTTGCGGCGGAGATACCGGTGCCATCATCAACAGCAGCACAGCAACGTGCACGCCTAAGGCAGCAGACATCCCGGCAATACGTTGCCAGTTCAGTCCGGCGCCTTCGATGTCTCGATCGTTGCGGCGGTATTCGTAAGGGGCCAGTGTTTCCGTCATGCGTTGGCTCATGTTGGGGTCGGCACAAGTGCCTCGGAGTTGGTTCCCGTACTCAGTCGAGTGCGGGAACCCCGTAGCTTATACCAATCCGATTGGCTTGCGCCAACAAGAAAGGCTGTAAAACGTGATTACTTGAGCAGTCTTTGCGCGTCTGCCGTGTTCTTCACACCTTTTGCGAGTGCAGCTTGCGCGGCGGCCTTGGATTCGGCCTTCTTGCCTTGGGTGCTCAGGATTTTGGCACGATTGAGGTCTGCTTCGCCATTACTCGACATTGATGCCGCTTTGGTGTAGTTCGCCAGCGCAACGTTCCATTGATCGTCGCCAAACGCACCTTGCGCCGCGACCATATAGGCGCGTGCGGTGTCGTCGTTTTTCGGGATCATATTTTTCGCAACACCGTCGTCCAGTACTTCAGTGGCCGACTTCCAATTCTTGTCCTTCACCAGGTAACCCGAATACAAAACTTTGTAGTCCTGCGCGTCGGCGATACCGCGCTTACGCGCGTCATTTAGAAGTTCGTAGGCTTTCTTGGTGTTACCGGAAGCCTCGTAAGTCCCAGCCAAGTTGCGCACGGCTTGGATGTCGTTCGGATTTTTGTTGTAGGCGTCGGTATACAACTTGATTGCTTCTTCGCTGTGTCCGGTTGTCGCCATCAATGAAGCGCGCATGGGGCCGTACTGCGGATCGGTGCTGCCGCTTTCTGTAAGGAACTTGTCTAAGGTGGCGAGTGCTTCCGCATTCTTGCCCGCGGCTTGGTATTGGGCAGCCAAGTCACTCATGCTGTCGAAGTGCGGATTGTTGTCGAGTGCGTTCGCATCCACCGACGCCTTCAAATAACTGATCGCCTTGTCGCTTTGTTTCAATTGTGCAGAAGCCAGACCCGCGAGACGCTCTGCAAATGCCTTCTCGTACGGTGAAGCGCTGCCGGCAATGACCGTATCGGCTTGCTTGATGACGCCCGCGAAATCTTTCGCGTTAAAAGATTCGACGATCTTTTGCAGCTGGGCTGCGCCGTCACGCGTTGTGCTGACCTTCGGCTCCTTGCGCTTCGCATTCGGGTAGCGCGAAGCTTCAGCCGCCGGTGCTTCTGAAGCTTTGGCCTTGCCCTTCTGTACGTTGCTGTCTTCGTCCTTGGTTGACTCGCCGCGCAACTCTTTCAATCGCTTTTCACGTTGCTCACGCATCGTGCTGCCGCCCGAGCCCAGACTTTGTGCGGCGACAGGCATCGCGAAGCTGAGTGCCAATGCGGCTGCGATTGCCGCGGTCAAAGTAGTGCGCGTTTGCATGTCAGATACCTCTGTGAAATTGGTGCGTTACCGCAAGCATGGCGTATTCATCAACACATACGCCACACATTGGAGCTCGCAATGCACCTTTGGTTTAGCTTTTAGTTTGGCGGCGGGTTGTTTAGGGCCCGCAATTCGGACGTCGACCCGCCTTGCGCGCGGCCTCGTACTCTGGCATTAAACCGGTTGCACGTTGGGCAAGCTCGTTGATGCGCGATTGCGGATCCGGGTGGGTCGAGAGCCATTGCGGCGGCCGATTATTGCCGCTTTCCGCGATCATGTTTTGCCATAGATTCACGGCTTTACGCGGGTCGAAGCCGGCTTTGGCCATCAGTTGCTGACCGATGACATCCGCTTCTGATTCTTGAACGCGGGAGCCGGGCAGCAAGAAGCCCCCCTGCACTGCCATGCCGCCTAATTGACCCACTGTGTTCGGGTCGACGACGCCGGTCACTGCCGCGAGAATTTGTGCTGCCGCCAAGCCCATTTGGGCGCGTTGCGCTCGGGCGAAGCGCTCGGCGTGATGATGTGCATAGACATGCCCGATTTCGTGCGCAACGACGGCAGCGAGCTCGTCTTGATCACGTGCAACTCGGAAGATGCCGGTATACAGACCCATCTTGCCACCAGGCAATGCAAACGCATTGGCTTGGTTATCGACAAATACGCCGGTTTCCCATTGGTAGCGTGTGGACCACTCGCCCGGCAATTGTCGGGTGATGGCGTTGACAATGCACGTCGCATAATTGCGTTCACGGGCATTCCTGGTTTGCGGCTTCTCTGCCTTCAATTGATTGAAGGCTTGGATGCCCATCTCGTCGAGCTGCTGTTGCGGCACCGCCCCGGTCGCTTGTTGGCGTCCTGTGGGTGATGTCGTCGTGGCGCAGGATGCGATGGTCGCAGCCACTGCGGTGGCGAGCAGCACAGGCCTCAAAAGAGCAATGCGCATAGGAATCCCGTTGGTCGTGAATGCGAACCAGTTCTAAAACATGCGGTTTGAACGCAGCGTCAAAAGGGTGGCGGATTCGTTCAGAAATTCCGCCACACACGCCGTGCAGACGCTTGGCTTAGACGTCGATATTGGTGGCTTTCAGCGCGTTGTCTTCGATGAATTCGCGACGCGGTTCCACGACATCACCCATCAGGCAGGTGAAAATTTGATCGGCCGCAACGGCGTCTTCAATCTTCACTTGCAGCAGTCTGCGTGTGTCTGGGTTCACTGTGGTATCCCACAGTTGTTCCGGGTTCATTTCACCCAAGCCCTTAAAGCGTTGGATCTGACGACCGCGCTTGGCTTCTTCAAGCAACCAAGCATGCGCTTCAGCAAAACGCGTGACCGGTTGTGCGCGATTGCCACGAATGATTTGACCACCCTCGCGAATCAAGCCGTGTAACACGGCGGCGGCTTCGCGCAATGCTTTGAGTTCGCCCGTTTCAAAAATCGTCACCGGCAACACTTGAACGACCGCTTCACCCATGTGCGATCGGGTCACCAGCAGAGAAGCAGGCTTGCTCTCATTGCCTGATTGCAATTCGAGGCTGTAGCGCGGACGACCCAAACCGGTGTTATTGAGACGCGCAGTCAAAGCGTCGAGCTCATGCGATTCGTCTGTTGCATCGACCAAAGACGCGCTGTCCAAAGGTGTGAAATCAATCAGCAATTCAAGCACCAGCGGATCAAAACGATGGGCGTTTCTTGCAATCGCTTCGCGCGCTTGCGAGAACACCAACAAGAGTTTTTCGAGTGCTTCGCCTTGGATGGCGGGTTCACCGGCAGCCGGAATGAGTTGTGCACCTTCGACGGCATTGTTCGCAAGATAAGCGTTCAGTGCTGCATCGTCTTTCAGATACAACTCGTTCTTGCCTTGCTTGATTTTGTACAGCGGCGGCAAGCCGATATAGATGTGACCGCGTTCGATCAGTTCCGGCATTTGGCGATAGAAGAACGTCAGCAACAAGGTGCGGATGTGCGAACCATCGACGTCGGCGTCGGTCATCAAAATAATGCGGTGATAACGCAACTTGTCGGGGTTGTATTCGTCTTTGCCAATACCCGTGCCAAGTGCGGTAATCAATGTGCCGACTTCTGCACTGGCGAGCATGCGATCGAAGCGCGCGCGTTCGACGTTCAAGATCTTGCCTTTCAACGGCAAAATCGCTTGCGTCTTGCGATTGCGACCTTGCTTGGCCGAACCGCCTGCGGAGTCCCCTTCCACAATGAAGAGTTCGCTGAGGGCCGGGTCCTTCTCTTGGCAGTCTGCAAGCTTGCCTGGCAGGCCCGCGATATCGAGTGCGCCTTTGCGGCGTGTCAGGTCGCGCGCCTTGCGTGCGGCCTCGCGTGCACGTGCAGCGTCGACGATTTTACCGGCAATGGCTTTGGCTTCATTGGGGTGTTCTTGCAGGAACTCCTCCAAACGCGCACCGAACGTGCCCTCAACTGCCTGTCTCACAGGTCCAGAGACGAGCTTCTCTTTGGTTTGGCTGGAGAACGCAGGATCCGGTACCTTGACTGACAGCACGGCAATCATGCCTTCACGCATGTCATCGCCCGACAGCGACACTTTGGCTTGTTTCGCAATGCCGCTTTGTTCGATGTAGTTCTGCAAGGTGCGGGTCAATGCCGCGCGGAAACCGATCAAGTGCGTGCCGCCATCTTTCTGCGGAATGTTGTTGGTGAAGCAGAACATGGTTTCCTGATAGGAATCCGTCCACTGCAACGCCACTTCCACGCCGATGCCGTCTTGGTCGCCGCGTACCGAAATCACGTTCGGATGGAGCGGGTTTTTCAAATGTGCCAAATGCTCGACGAAGCTGCGGATGCCGCCTTCGTATTCGAACACCTGCTTCTCGCCTTCTCCGCGCTCATCGCTCAGGGTGATGCGCACGCCCGAGTTGAGGAAGGACAGCTCACGGAGGCGTTGGACCAGGATGTCGTAGTGAAACGTGGTGTCGCCGAAGACATCTGCAGACGGCCAGAAGCGCAGCTCGGTACCACGCCTATCACCTTGGTCGCCTACCCGCTTCATTGGGAACACAGGTGCGCCCACGGCGTATTCCTGCATGAAATGCCCGCCATCACGCCAAACCTGCAAGACCAGCTTGTCGGACAACGCATTGACCACAGAAACACCCACACCGTGCAAACCGCCGGAGACCTTGTAGGCGTTGCCGTTGTCAGCGTCGTTGTTGAACTTACCGCCTGCGTGCAGGACGGTCATGATCACTTCCGCGGCGGAGACGCCCTCTTCCTTGTGGATGTCGACCGGCATACCGCGGCCGTTATCCAGCACGGATACAGAGCCATCCTCATGGATGGTGACGAAAATATCGTTCGCATGGCCAGCGAGTGCTTCGTCGACCGAGTTATCCACGACCTCGAACACCATGTGGTGGAGGCCTGAGCCGTCTTGGACGTTACCGATGTACATCCCAGGGCGTTTTCGAACTGCTTCGAGGCCACGTAGGACTGTGATGTTGTTGGAGTCGTAATTCGTGTTATTTCCGGGCTGGCTGCTGCCGGCCTCTGTCGCTTCCGTCATGCGGATTTGAGCTCCCTATCGCTTCAGCGCAAAAGTGCGCCAAAAGCATTGATTTGAAGGGAAAATTATACCACCTCAGCCCCTCTCAATCACGCCATGTTCCACGTGAAACACACGAACTTGGGCCGCCGCGGGGAAACTCAGATCTTCTGCCGTCGTTCCTGTCACAAACACTTGGGCACCCACCTCGGCCAGCGCTGAGAGCACGGCCGCACGGTGCGCGATATCCAGCTCCGAGGCCAGGTCATCCAGCAGCACAACAGGCCACTCACCGTTTTGATGGGCGTAATATTCGGCTTGGGCCAAGATCACAATCAAGGCCGCCAGTTTCGTCTGACCGCGAGATAGGCGCTCACCCTGCGAACGCTGGGCAAATTCCACCACCCAATCCGCTCGGTGTGGCCCGGCCGTTGTAAAGCCAGCGGCCAAATCTCGGGCGCGTTGCACCAAAAGCGCATCCTCGAGTGACACGCTTTGCCGCTTCCAGCCGGGTGCAAAACGCAGCACGGCTTCACCAAGCTCCGGGAGCAAACGATCTGCCCACTGACTGACGTACGGCGCCAGCGCGTCGATGTAATCCGCGCGCAGTCGTGTAACCGCCTCACCGCTCTGTGCCAACTCAGCTTCCCACGCCTCCATCTGCGCCGTGGCGTGCGTCCGTTGCTTAAGCAATGCATTGCGTTGTTTGTGGGCTCGCGACCAGCGTCTCCAGAGTTGGATAAAGGCAGGTTCCACGTGGAACAAACCCCAATCCATCATTCGGCGCCGCTGATCACTTCGCCCATCGATCAGCGCGTGGCTCCCGGGTTCAAACGTTACTGCGGCAAGCGCAGTGCATAGGTCACTCAGAAGCGCGCAGTTCTGGCCATCTATGCGGCCCTCCCACTCGCTCCCAGCATGCCGAAGCCCCAGTTGCCGATTCAAACCCGACCGAGACGCCCAGCGGGCATAGATCTCAAGATGCGGGCGGCCCACTTGAATCAAACCCTCACCGACACGACCCCGAAAGCTCTTGCCATTCGAGAGTAGATGCAGCGCTTCCAGAATCGAAGTTTTGCCCGCGCCGTTATCGCCGGTAATCAGGTTGAATTGCGCGCTTGGCTCAATCGTCGCTTGCGCGACAGATCGGATGTTGGCCAGAGTGAAGTAGGTGAGATGCATGGCTTCAGAAAGTCAAACGCCCGGAGGACCCGGGCGCACGATGTGTTTCACGTGGAACACAGCTTAGAGACGCAGTGGCATGACCACGTGACGGCTGCGTTCATTGCTGGCCTCACGAAGCAAAGCCGATGAATTGGCATCACGCAAGGCCAACACGACTTTCTCGTCGCGCAGTGCAGACAACGCGTCCAGCAAATAGGTCACGTTGAAGCCGATGGTGATGTCTTCAATCTTGGTTTCAACTTCCACATCTTCCTGGGCTTCTTCCTGCTCAGGGTTGTGTGAGCTGATTTGAAGGAGGTTAGGGGTGGTTTCCAGACGCACACCGCGATACTTCTCGTTCGAGAGAATGGCAACGCGTTGCAGAGCAGCACGCAGGGCTTCGCGGTCCATGGTGACCAACTTGTCTGCACCAATCGGAATGACCGCTTCGTAATCCGGGAACTTGCCGTCAATCAACTTGCTGGTGAATGTGGCGTCATCGCGCACCACACGGATGTGCGCACGGCCGATCTCCAATTCGATATTGCGATCGCCGCCTTCAAGCATGCGCTGCAATTCGTTGACACCTTTGCGCGGCACGATGATTTGGCGTTTGCTCTGACCGCCTTCCAACGGGGCTTCGCACAACGCCAAACGGTGACCATCCGTCGCAACGCAACGCAAAGTATCGCCACGCAAGTCAAACAACAAACCGTTGAGGTAGTAGCGAACATCTTGCTGCGCCATCGCAAACGACGTGCGATCAATCAGTTCTTTCAACGCAGATTCCGGCACCACAGCGCGTTCGGTGGTGTCTTCGTTTTCTGCTGAAGGGAAATCATTGGCGGGCAGGGTCGCCAAGGTAAAACGGCTGCGGCCACCTTGGATCGTGGCTTTGTCACCCGCAAGTGTCAAAGTGATTTTGGCGCCGTCGGGCAGGGCACGCACGATATCGAACAGTTTGCGCGCCGGGATTGTGGTCTCGCCATCTTCGCTTCCGCTATCCAAAGCGGTGCGCGCCATCATTTCGACTTCGAGATCTGTACCCGTCAAAGCGAGATAGCCCGATTTAACTTGAACCAACAAGTTGCCCAGTACCGGCAGGGTTTGACGACGCTCGACCACGTTCACGACTTGCGCGAGGGGTTTCAGAAGGGCTTCGCGTTGCAGAGAAAAGCGCATGTAGGTTCCTTGCCTGTCGTCTTGCTCTTAAAGTGGATAAATATATAAAGCTTGGTGGTAATAGGGTGGCCGTTTTTCTGTGGATTACATTTTAAGTTGTTGATTTAAAAGAACTTTTAGTCCCACAACCTCTGTGGATAAAGTCGCTTAAACCCACCTAAAACTGTGTGGATAACTTGACGCTCTGAAGTCATCCACGACTTATCCACACCTTGCTCCCCCGGTTACTCACTGAGTTTACGCACTAATTTTTCCCAATCCTCATGTAGCTTGCCATCTGTGTCCATGAGCTTGTCAATTTGTTTGCACGCATGCATGACCGTTGTGTGGTCACGCCCCCCAAATTGTTCACCAATTTCGGGCAGGCTGCTGTCGGTCAATTCCTTTGCCAGGCGCATAGCCACCTGCCGCGGGCGGGCCAACGAGCGCGTCCGTTTCGGGCCTAAGAGGTCCTTGATCTGTAAACCGTAATAGTCGCCCACGGCCTTCTGGATCTGCTGGATGCTGATGGCTTGGTCACGCAGCAAGCCGCGCAACGTATCTTGCGCAAACTCCAAGGTGATGGGCTTGCCGAAGAAATGAGACTGTGCGGCCAAGGTGTTGATGGCGCCTTCCAGATCCCGGATGCTCGAACGCAATTTCTTAGCGAGCAGCTCGGCCACGTCGTTCGGCAAATTCAGGCCTTTTTCGCGGGCTTTGGCGTGTGCAATTTGAGCACGTGTTTCGAAATCCGGCGAATCGATCGCGACCGGCAGACCCCAGCCCAAGCGCGAGGTGAGTCGCGGCTCCAAGCCTTCAACTTCGCGCGGATAACGATCGCACGTCAAAATAATTTGCTGGCGGCCATCGAACAGCGTGTTGAACGTGTGGAAGAACTCTTCTTGCGTGCGGTCTTTGCCTGCGAAAAATTGAATGTCGTCAATCAGCAGCGCATCCAGGCCCTGAAACTGGCGGCGAAACGCCTCGGTGCCGCCGGTATTCGCTTGGTCGTAGAGCGCCTTGGTGAAGCCCTCCAAAAAGTCTCGAGCGCGCAGATAGAGCACACGTGCCTTCGGATTGCGTTTTACGATTTCGTTGCCGGCGGCCACCATCAAATGGGTCTTGCCCAAACCTGTGCTGCCGTACAACAGCAAGGGGTTGTGCGCACGGTCACCCGGCGACATGGCGGCCTGCCACGCGGCTGCGCGTGCCAGTTGGTTGCTTCGACCTTCCACAAAATTGTCGAAAAAGTACTGGATATTGAGGTTGCCGTGAAACGCAGGGGGTCTTGACCCTGCACCTTCGTGTTGTGCTGCGCTCGGCTTTTCAGCAACTTCACGCGGTGCCGTGCCATTGGCTATCCGCACGGAGCTCGCGCCGGAAAATTGGGTCATGAGCTCGCGAATGCGGGGCAGAAAATGCGCTTCGATGTGATCGGTGACGTAGACGTTCGGCGAATACAGCACCAAGCTGTCGTTCTCGGCGTGCGGCTGCACCATGTTGAGCCAGGTCCGCACTTCTTCGACCGGAAACTCGGATTCGAGTCGGGTGAGGCAGCGAGACCAAGCGTCGAGGACGGGCGTGGAAGGATCTGGATTCATGCGGGGAACGTGCGTGTGATCGACGGCGGCAGGGCGCCGAAGCTCGGACTCAAGGGAATCCCGCAATCTATCATCGCGGCGATCCGACTGCACTCGATATCAACTCGGGCTTGACGCGAGTAGGGGAGCATCGTTAGACTTTCGGGTTCCCTAGTGTTCAACTCGGCGCCCAGCATCATGGCCACCAAGCGTACTTACCAACCCAGCAACCTCAAACGCAAGCGCGACCACGGTTTCCGTGCCCGCATGGCAACGGCAGATGGCCGCAAGATTCTTGCACGTCGCCGCGCCAAAGGCCGTAAGCGTCTCTGTGCCTGATGACAACACCCGTGCACTGTCGTGCATGGGGTTGATGTCACAGGTGACGAATGACCTCGTCCCCTGAATTGCGATTTCCGAAATCGGCGCGCGTGCGAACGCGTGCCGATTACGCGTGCGCGTTCGACAGCGCACGACGTGTCCATGGCGCCCATTTCCAACTGGTATTCAAAACTTCGGCACCCGAAGCAGCGGATACAGCAAAACTCGGTCTAGCCGTCTCCAAGAAAGTCGATACGCGTGCGGTCAACCGCAACCGTATTCGGCGCGTGTTGAAGGAAGCCTTTCGCGCCATTTCAGCGCAGGCACAGCCGGGCACTTACGTGTTTGTCGCCAAGCCTTCGGCGCGTGCGGTTGAAAACGCAGGCTTGAGTCACGACTTCTTAAGATTGATGCAACGCGCTGGCGCGTTGCCCCCGTCTCCACCACAGGGCACAATGCAGCGCCCGCCCACCAACGACGATTCGGCATGAACCAAACTCGACTGTTTTTGATCTTTGCTTGGCTCATGGTGGCCATGTTGTTGTGGCTGGAGTGGGGCAAGGCGCATGCGCCGAAGCCCGTCGCAGCGCCGACCCAGGCCACGGCCGCGGCTGTGCCCAGAATGGTGCCGGACGCCGCGACCACGGGTATTCCGCAAGCGACACAGCCGCAAGCGGTCCCCACGCCGAACACGCAAGCCACTGCAGTGACCCAAGCCGCACGCGTGCATGTGCGCACCGACGTCTTGGATGTTGTGTTGACCGGTGGTGGTCTACAACAAGCCGATTTGCTTCGCTACCCGCAAACGCGTGACAGTGCCGCGCAACCTGTGCGTTTGTTGTCGGGCGACGCGACGCGCTTCTACCAAGCACAAACGGGTTGGGTAGGTGAGCAAGGTCATGCAGCGCCTGCGCACGACGCGGCTTACACAACCACAGCCGCGCCCGAACAAGTCCTTGCAGCCGACGCACAGAAGATTGAAGTGCCGTTTGTTTGGACGAACCCGCAAGGCGTCACCTTCAATCGCGTATACACCTTTACGCGCGGCAGCTATGCCGTCGATGTCAAAGATACCGCCATCAATGGCGGCACTGCCGCTTGGGCCGGATACATCTATCGACAACTGGTTCGTGTGCCGCCGGTGATCAAAACCGGTTACACCCATCCGGAATCTTTCAGCTTCATCGGCGCCACTTGGTTCGACGCGAAAGAAGGCTATCAACGTCGTCCGTTCAAAGACTTTATGGAAGATGGCGCCATCAACACCGATGTCACGGGTGGTTGGTTGGCAATGCCGCAGCACCATTTCTTAACCGCATGGGTGCCGCAAGCAGATCAATCCTCGCGCTATAGCTTGATGCAGAGCGGTGGCGTGGATGGCATTACTGCGCGCGGTCCCGGTTTCACTTTGCAACCTGGCCAACAAGCGGCGAGCGATGCACGTTTGTGGGTCGGCCCGAAAGACGTGAAATTGCTCAACGCACTCAATGTGCCGGGCATGAATCGCGCGGTGGATTACAGCCGATTCGAAATCTTCGCACTACTTGGCCAAGGCTTGTTCTGGCTGTTGTCCAAATTGCATGCGCTGATTGGCAACTGGGGCTGGGCCATCATTGGTCTGGTTGTGTTGCTGAAGATGGTGTTGTTCCCGCTGTCTAACGCGCAATACAAATCATCTGCAAAGATGCGTCGCGTGCAACCGCGCATGGCGCAATTGAAAGAACGCTATGGTGACGACAAGGTCAAGTTCCAACAGGCCATGATGGATCTGTACAAGACCGAGAAGATCAATCCGATGGGCGGCTGCTTGCCGATCATTCCGCAGATGATCATTTTCATGACCTTGTACTGGGTGTTGTCTGAAGCGGTCGAACTGCGTCACGCACCGTGGATGGGTTGGATTCAAGACCTCACTGCACGTGATCCTTATTTCGTGTTGCCGGTGTTGAACGCGGCGATCATGTTTGCCACGCAACACATGACGCCGGTGCCGCCGGGCATGGATCCCATGCAGCAGAAGATGATGAAGTTCATGCCCGTCATCTTCGGCGGCGTGTTGGCGTTCTTGCCTGCAGGTCTGGTGTTGTATCAAGTGGCCAACGGTGCCTTGGGTCTTTTGCAACAGTGGTACATGCTGCGCAAGTACGGCGATAAGCCGGAACCGAAGTCCGTAGTCGTCGACTAGCCCATGCATCGCCCAGGCCACGCGTTTGACACGATTGTCGCCGTGGCCACGGCGCCCGTGCCGGCAGGGGTCGGCATCATTCGATTGTCAGGTCCTGATGCGTTCGCGATTGCGTCGCAGCTGTGTGGACGCGCATTGGAGATTCGACACGCGCATTACGTGCGTGTACGTGATGCGCAAGCGCAGGTCTTGGATGACGGTGTGGCGATTGCCTTTAAAGCACCGGCAAGTTTTACCGGCGAGGATGTCGTTGAGCTTCAACTCCATGGCAGCCCGGTGGTACTCGAGGCGGTGGTGGCCTGCGCCTGCGCTTTAGGTGCGCGTCGCGCCGTGGCAGGCGAGTTCAGTGAACGGGCCTTCTTACATGGCAAGTTGGATCTCACCCAAGCGGAAGCCATCGCGGATTTGATCGAAGCGCGAGATACACAAACCGCGCGCGCAGCACGACGTTCGTTGGAAGGTGCGTTCTCCAAACGCGTCGACGCACTCGCCGACGACATCTTGCGCATTCGTGTGCAGATTGAAGCGTCCATCGATTTTGTTGACGAACCGATCGACACCGACGGCATCGTGCGCATCGCCGAGCGGCTCGCCGGTTTGGAACAGGCGTTGGCAGACACTTTGCACGAAGCGCAGCAAGGTCAGAAGTTACGCGACGGCTTGCACGCGGCGCTAGTCGGCGCACCGAACGTCGGAAAGAGTTCGCTGTTGAATGCACTGGCCGGCGTGGATCGCGCCATCGTGACGGATGTGGCGGGTACCACGCGCGATGTGCTTAAAGAGACGGTGCGCGTTGGCGGCATTGAACTCACCTTGATCGATACCGCGGGTTTGCGCGTCACCGAAGATGTGATCGAAGCCGAAGGCATGCGACGCGCGCGCGGTGCATTGAAAGCGGCAGACCTGATCATTGCGGTGGTAGACGCGCAAGAAGCACAGCTCGGTCGCGCGCGCTTGCGAGATGAACTGCCGCCCTCGGGTGCCGTGATATGGGTCATCAACAAAGGTGATTTGGCCCAAGTGCAATCGGTAGATGCGATTGTTGTCTCCGCGCAAACGGGTGAAGGCTTGGATACGCTTCGTGCCGCGATTGTTGAACATGCGCAGCGCGCGATGGGCGAGGGCGCCTTTACGGCACGCACGCGCCACGTCGAAGCACTGGTTCGCGCGCAGCAAGACTTGCGCAACGCGATAGCTGAATGCGGTTCAGGCCATATCGATCTCTGTGCAGATGATTTGCGTCGCTGTCATGACGCCCTGGGTGAAATCACCGGACGGGTGACGCCGGATGACTTACTTGGCGCGGTTTTCTCGACCTTCTGTATCGGCAAATAGGAAAGTCGATTGCGACGGTGATCGCGAAAAACACGTGCGTACAGTTGACAAGCGGCTCACGTCATCGTTGTATGGCAACTGGGTCAATACGCTATCCCATGGGGGAAAACATGAATCAGCGCGCAAAACACGCCCGTCCGGGCGCGATGCGTTACTTGGCAGTGGCCGCACTGGGCACTGTATTGGCAAGCGGCATTGTCGCTTGTAAGAAAGATGATGCAGCTACGACGGCGGGTCAAACACCTGCTGAAGCCGCCGCCACACCACCACCGGCTGCTGTGTCCAGCGCGGTTGCGGCGATGAGTGCGGAACAATTGCGCGAAGCCGCGCAGAAGGCATTGGCAGATACACGTATGTATGCGCCTGCCGGCGACAACGCCATGGAGTACTACCTCGCGTTGCGTGACAAGTCTGCCAGTGATCCGGGCGTTTCTTCGGCATTGACTGATTTGCAACCGTATGCCGTGATGGCGACGGAGCAAGCAATCGCACGTAAAGATTTCCCGGAAGCAAAGCGCCTCTACGCCTTGCTTGAGAAAACCGACAATGCAGCACCTGCATTGCCGCGCCTGATGAACTCGATCAGCGAAGGTGAGAAGGCTGCAGCGACTGCAGCTGCCAATGCGCCTGCATTGACCGAGGCCGAAAAGGCCAAGGAAGCTGAGCTCAACAAGAAGCGCATTGAAGAACAAAAGAAGCTTCAAGAACAAGCCGCTAAAGAATTGGCTGCGAAGCAAGCTGCAGACAAAGTACGTGCAGAGCAACAATCGGCCGCCAATGCCGTAGCCGCTCGCGCTGCTGCAGATAAGGCCGCCGCAGACAAGGCTGCCGCAGATAAAGCAGCTGCGGATAAGGCCGCTGCTGATCGTGCCGCGGCACAACGTGCACAGGCCGCACAACCGGCAGCGCGTCCTTCCAGTGGTGGCTCAAATGAGCTTGTTGTGGTCTCTGCACCGAGCCCGCGATACCCGGCTGCTGCACGTCGTACCAATCAAGGTGGCACCGTGCAAGTTGAATTCACGGTTGACCCGGATGGTTCGGTCAGTAGCGCACGCGTGGTGGATTCGACTTCACGTCTGTTCGATCGTGATGCGGTGAACGCCGTGAAGAAATGGCGCTTCAAGCCGATTTCGAGTGCGCAAACCACTCGTCGCACCATCAACTTCCAACCGTAATTTACGAAGTCGAAGCCAAGAAAAAAGCCCGGGTTTCCCCGGGCTTTTTTTGTGCGCTTAGGAAGCCACCGCAAGTTTCTCGTTTTGGTACCGCTTGACCGCTGCGAACCACAACAACCAAGCGATGGCCAGATTGGCGCCGAAGTAGACGAGCCATTCCAACAGCGCGATGTTTTCGCTACGCAAGACCTTCAACAACAATTGGTTTTGCGACAAGAACGGGATCGCAAACATCCACAGCTGGTTCTTGACCGGATTGATCATCAAGATGATGGTCGGCAGCATCGGCAACAACATCAGCATCGACATATAGCTCTGTGCTTCTTTCACCGATTTCGCGTTGGAAGAAATCACCGTCAGCAAGGCCGAACCGATCGCGACCATCGGAACCAAGATCAACATCATCTTCAGAACGGCCAGCATGCTGACGTCCATCATGGTGCCCAGACCCGGTGTGATCACCGCGGCGAACTTGAATGCTACACAGGTAAAGAACACGCTCAACATGCCGATGCACACCGAGGCCAAGATCTTCCCGGACACGATTTCGTTGCGCGATGCAGGCGTGGTCAACAACGGTTCCAAAGATTGACGTTCGCGCTCACCCGCAGTCATGTCGATCACAAACGCCGCGCCACCAATGAATCCGCCGAGAATCAACAAGTACGGCAAGAACGACAGCGCCAAGCCCTTACGCGCTTCAGGTGTGGAAAGATCCTTGTTGGTCACCACCATCGGCGAGATCACGGCCGGCGAGATACCCCGAGCGACCAAGCGAAGACCACCGACAACTTGGTTGTAGCCCTGAAGTTCCGCTTGCAGACGTCGCGCCGGAATCGACGCATCTTGGCGTGTCGAATCACTCACGACTTCAACCATCGCCGGTTCGCCTTTGCGCCACTTCTCGTCGAAGTCTTTACCGATGCGCAAATAGACATCTTCATCTTGATTGCGAATCGACGCATCAGGATCAGACACTTGCTTCAGATGGATACCCTGCGCTTTCAAGTACGAAACGAGGTTCGGCGCATATTCCGCGCCGACCATGGCGATGTTCAATTCCTTGTCCATTTGCGAGTCGTGCTTCTTCTTCATGAATGTACCCATGCCGAAGATCAGCAACACGATCAACACGGGGCTCATGAACAACGTCAGGCCGAGTGTCTTGCGATCACGCGACAGCTCTCTGAGCTCTTTGGTCAATACAGTCTTCAAGCGGCTCATGCGTGCAATCCTTCTTCAGTACCGATCAGACGCACGAACGCGTCTTCAAGATTTTGTTCACCCGCCTTGTCGCGAAGTTCATCCGGTGTGCCTTCGGCCATGACGCGACCGTTGGCAATGATCACAATGCGATCGCACAAAGCAGACACCTCTTGCATGATGTGACTGGAGAAAATCACACAATGCCCTTCCTGTTTCAGCTGGCGCAAGAATGTGCGCAAGCCACGCGTGGTCATCACATCCAGACCATTGGTGGGTTCATCCAAAATCACGTTCTTCGGTGAATGCACCAATGCGCGCGCGATGGCTGTCTTGGTGCGTTGACCTTGACTGAAACCTTCGGTTTGACGATCGAGAAAGTCTTCCATTTGAAGTGCTTTCGCCAAGGAGGCGATGCGCGCTTCGATGGCCGCACTGCTCATGCCATTCAACTCGCCGAAGTAGCGGATGTTTTCGCGTGCCGTCAGTCGCTTGTAAATGCCACGCGCATCCGGCAGCACACCGATGCTGCTCCGGACCGCAATCGGATCATCCGCAACATTGATACCATCGACCAAGACGCGACCTTGGTCTGGGCGCATGAGCGTGTAGAGCATGCGCATCGTGGTGGTCTTGCCGGCGCCGTTCGGGCCGAGGAGCCCGGTGATTTCGCCGTCGCGGGCGGTAAAGCCCACATTGTTGACCGCGACGACCGGCGCGTCTTTCTTGCCTTTACCGGCAAAGGTTTTATGTAAGGATTCCGCCGTGATCATGGGGTCCATCCGTTATAGGAAGTGAAGGGGGGCGTGTACGACAGGTTGTCGAGGCATTTGCCATCGAGTTGTTTCGCATCCGCGGTTTCAATGAATTTCGCGAACAGCTTCGGCATACAGCCCACACCAATCACGTTGTGGCCTTGGCCGCGCAGCACAAACAAGCGACCGTTCTTCAAGGTCTTGACGGTTTCCTCGCCAAATTTGGGCGGCGTGACAGGATCCAATTCGCCTTCCAACACCAGCGCCGGGACGTCAGTGGACAACGGGTTGTGGAAGTCAGCCGGCATCTTGCCTTTGGGCCAAACCTTGCACATCGTCGACATCGCATCGGTCAGGCTGGTGCCAAGCACGGTGTTCTTGTCGGCCGCATCCGAGACCACGTTGTCACCGTCTTCTGTACAGATGACCGACATCTGCATGCCCATCATCATTTGGTCTTCCAGACCCGAGGTCAGCATGTCGGACATGGCTTTCAGGCTCTCGTAGCGACCTTGCGCGGCTTCATGCAATTGATGCGGAATCAAAGCGGCCATCGCCGGCATATACGCAAACATGCGAACAAGGTTGGCGACTTCATTTGCCTTCAGCGTGTCTGATTTGAATTCACCGGTGGTGGGGTCGCGATAGGTCACCGGTACCGGGCCCTTACGCAGGGTGGCCATCACGATGTCCAATGATTCACGCGGGTTGCCTACGGCTTTGACGCAAGCTTCGTTGCGCGTGCACAAGGCGAACTGACGCGTCAATGCGTCTTCCAGATTGCGCGCCCAGATATTGCCGAGGATGGTGCTGTTCGGCACAACGGAATCCAACACGATCGTGCGTGTACTTTGCGGATAGCGCATGGCGTACTGTTGCGCAACGCGGGTGCCGTAGGACACGCCCATGACATTGATCTTCTCGGCACCCAAGGCTTTACGCACGTCATCCAAATCGGCAACGGCCGTTGTGGTGTCGTATTGCGTGAGATCTGCAATCTTCGAGAGCTCGGCCACGCATTCGCGCGTTGCCGCTTCGATCGCGGCTGGCGTGACGGCGTCTGCCGGATCACCTTCCGCGTCTTTGCTGCTGCACTTCAGCGGATTGGAATCACCCGTGCCACGTTGATCGACCAAAATCACGTCGCGCTTGTCGAGAATGCGTTTGAATGACGCGGCCAACTGCGGATAGCTTTGCACGGCGGATTGTCCTGGGCCACCGGCAATGAAAAACACGGGATCAGGTTGCAGCTCGGCATCTTCGTCCGCCGGAATCCAAGCAATGTTGAGCTTGATCTTGCGGCCGTCTGGCTTGCTGCGATTCTCGAGCACTTCATACGTCGTGCATTGCGCGGTGACACCTTCACGCACCATCGGTGATGAAAGGGTGCAAGGATTGAAGGTCAGCGCACCGTAGTGACGACGCTTGACCGATTCGTCGGACGCAGCGTGCTTACCCGTAGTGGCGGTCGCTGTTGCCGTCGCCTTTTTCGGCGCGTGGCTTTGCCAATAGCGATAGCCGAATAAGGCGAGCAGGGCAACGAGCGCCAGCAGGACTCTGTATTTGCGTTGCATGAATTAACTTCCTTTGGAATCCGGGTGTTCGTAGATGAAAATGCTTTCGATCGATTCGTCAAAGACGTGTGCGATCTTGAAGGCGAGTGGCAAGCTCGGATCGTATTTGCCAGTTTCTAACGCGTTGATTGTCTGGCGCGACACGTCCAACAGCTCGGCAAGCGCTGCTTGTGACCAGCCCATTTGTTCACGAAGGTCGCGCAGACGGTTGTTCATTGATAGCGGCGCAACGCTAACAACTTGCCGAAGCCATAGCTGATTGAGAGGACCGGAAAGACCCAAATCATCGCCGCACCCGCATCAAAGTGAATGACCTTGGCCAGTTGCAGGAAGCCCGCTGACATATAGCCGAGCGACACAACCAAAGCGGCGATGCCAATCGATTCAAGCTCAACCCTGCGTTGAAATTCGTCGACATTGCGTACGTACTCAATGAAGGCAAACAAGATCAAAGCAATCGGCAAGACCGGCAAGAGCGCGACCAAGGCCCGAACGAAGACTTGATCGATCCCGCGGCGAATCAGAAAAATGGATATCGGCAGCAGGATGACGTAAGCGAACATGGCGGGCATCATTCGGCGCAAATACTGCCGGCCTGCCTTGGTTTGACGCTGGATATCCATGGCGTCTTTGCACCACCGCGGTAACAACATAAAGCACACCCAGCACAGCAACAGGCCGACGCTGACACCGGTGAAAAAGCCGTGCACCGTTTCGGGCATCAACCCCGGCCACATCACACCCGCAAGGGCCACGCCGGCGAACACGAGGGCCAAGCCCAGTGCAAAACGCATTCGAATCTCAAAACTTGGCAGCGAAAACATGAAACTCTCCCTCTTTTTCGTGCGCGTCCGTTGATGTGTCAAGGACGCTTGACACAAGACTACGCGGCCTAACTATCTTGTGTCAAGTGACCTTGACAGTCGGCGTTTCAGGCAGGCGCGTAAAATGGGGGTTCAAACGGAGTGCACATGAATACCGAACACAAACAACCACTGCCGGGCACCGATCTCTCCTATTTCAGTGCGCAATCTGCGGTGGAGGCCTTACATCCGGGCGCTTGGAAAGGGCTGCCCTATACAAGTCGTGTGTTTGCCGAGAACATCGTGCGTCGCGCGGCACCTGAGCGCGTTGCCGATTTTCTAGGACAGTTGGTCGAACGCAAACGGGATCTGGATTTCCCGTGGTTCCCGGCACGCGTGGTCTGTCATGACATTCTTGGGCAAACGGCCTTGGTCGATTTGGCAGGTCTGCGTGATGCGATTGCCGAACAAGGCGGTGATCCGGCCGCTGTGAATCCTGTGGTGCCGGTGCAGCTGATCGTCGACCATTCCTTGGCGGTAGAAGCCGATGGCACGGACCCAGAGGCCTTCATCAAAAACCGCGTCATCGAAGATCGCCGCAACGACGATCGATTCCACTTTATTGAATGGACGCGACACGCGTTTGAAAATATGGATGTGGTGCCGCCAGGCAACGGCATCATGCATCAGATCAATTTGGAACGCATGTCGCCGGTGGTGGGTGTGACTGACGGTGTCGCGTATCCGGACACCTGCGTCGGCACCGATAGCCACACGCCACATGTGGATGCATTGGGCGTCATTGCGATCGGTGTTGGCGGGCTTGAAGCTGAAAATGTCATGCTGGGTCGTGCTTCGTGGATGCGCCTGCCGGACATCGTCGGCGTTGCACTGACAGGGCGCCCGCAGCCTGGCATCACCGCCACCGATATCGTGCTGACCCTCACGGCGTTCTTGCGCAAAGAAAAAGTGGTGGGTGCATTCCTTGAGTTCTATGGCGAAGGCGCGGCGGCATTGACTGTGGGTGACCGCGCCACGATCAGCAACATGGCACCCGAATACGGCGCCACGGCGGCGATGTTCTATATCGACGACAACACCCTCGACTACTTGCGTCTGACGGGTCGAGGCGACGCGCAAGTGGCCTTGGTCGAAACCTATGCCAAGACCGCGGGTTTGTGGGCAGACAGCCTGCGCGACGCGGACTACGAGCGCGTCCTTGAATTCGATCTCTCAAGCGTCACCCGCACCATGGCTGGGCCGTCCAATCCGCATGCGCAATTGCCGGTGTCTGCATTGGCAGAGCGCGGCATTGCCCGCGACCTTGCAGGCGCCGAAGCACAAGAAGCCGAAGGCTTGATGCCGGATGGCGCGGTGATTATTGCGGCCATCACGAGCTGCACCAACACCTCGAATCCGCGCAACGTGATTGCCGCGGGTTTGATCGCACGCAACGCCATCGCCAAAGGATTGACGCGCAAGCCTTGGGTGAAATCGTCTCTCGCGCCGGGCTCGAAAGCGGTCGCATTGTATTTGCAAGAAGCGGGGCTGAAAACGGCACTTGAACAGCTGGGCTTCGGCATCGTGGCGTTTGCGTGCACCACGTGCAACGGGATGAGCGGTGCATTGAACCCGGACATCCAGAAAGAAATCATTGCGCGCGATTTGTATACGACTGCCGTGTTGTCGGGCAACCGCAACTTCGACGGACGTATTCACCCCTACGCAAAGCAAGCGTTCCTCGCCTCACCGCCTTTGGTCGTGGCCTATGCCATTGCCGGCACCGTGCGTTTTGACATCGAGAAAGATGTGTTGGGTGTCGACGCATCGGGCCAACCGGTTTACTTAAAGGACATTTGGCCAAGCGACGCAGAGATCGACGCCTTGGTGAAGCGCGCGGTGAAGCCCGAGCATTTCACGGCGGTGTATGACCCGATGTTTGATCGCAGTGGCAGCACGCGTTTGAAAGTTTCGCCGCTGTACGACTGGCGCGAAAAGTCGACCTACATTCGCCGTCCGCCGTACTGGGAAGGGGCCTTGGCCAAACCGCGCACCATGACGGGTCTGCGTCCCTTGGCGGTCTTGGGCGACAACATCACCACGGATCACTTGTCGCCATCGAACGCCATCATGGCGTCCAGCGCGGCGGGCGAGTACTTGGCGAAGATGGACGTGCCCGAAGAAGACTTCAATTCTTATGCAACGCACCGCGGCGATCACTTAACCGCACAACGCGCCACATTCGCCAATCCCAAGCTCTTCAATGAAATGGTGAAGAACGAGGACGGCAGCGTGAAACAGGGCTCGTTGGCGCGGATTGAGCCGGAAGGAAAAGTGGTGCGCATGTGGGAAGCCATTGAAACCTACATGGACCGAGGCCAACCGTTGATCATCATCGCCGGTGCAGATTACGGCCAAGGCTCCTCGCGCGACTGGGCGGCAAAAGGTGTGCGTCTTGCGGGTGTTGAAGCCATCGTCGCCGAAGGATTTGAACGCATCCATCGCACCAACTTGATTGGTATGGGTGTCTTGCCCTTGGAATTCTTGCCAGGTGAAAGCCGCCATAGCTACGCGATCGATGGCACAGAAACGTTTGATGTGCGTGGGGCGATTGCGCCGCGTTCTGAATTGACGGTCTTGGTCCATCGCCAAAATGGCGAGACCGTGTCCATTCCAGTTGTGTGCCGATTGGATTCCGATGACGACGTCTCGGTGTACGAAGCAGGCGGCGTGTTGCAGCGCTTCGCCAATGATTTCTTGGGCCGCGCATAAGATGACGTCATGAGCAAACAACTTCAAATCCCAGCCACCTATATGCGCGGTGGCACCAGCAAAGGTGTGTTCTTCAAGTTGGAAGATTTGCCAGAACCTGCGCGTGTACCGGGTGCATTCCGCGATGCGTTGCTGATGCGTGTGATCGGTTCACCCGATCCTTATGGCAAGCACACAGATGGGATGGGGGGTGCAACATCCAGCACCAGTAAGTGCGTGATCATTTCGAAAAGCACACAGCCGGATCACGACGTCGACTATTTGTACGGACAAGTCGCGATCGAACATGCCTTCGTTGACTGGAGCGGCAATTGCGGCAATTTGACCACTGCTGTTGGCCCATTCGCAATTAGCGAGGGCTTGGTTGAACCTTCGCGCATCCCGCGCGATGGCACCTGTGTCGTGCGTGTGTGGCAGGCGAACGTTCAAAAAACCATTCTTGTGCATGTGCCGATCCAAGACGGCGAAGTGCAAGCGCTCGGTGATTTCGAACTCGATGGTGTGACCTTTCCCGCAGCAGAAATCGTACTTGAGTTCATCGACCCTGCAGAGGGCGATGAAGGCGAGGGCGGTTCGATGTTCCCGACGGGCCACGTCATCGAAGATCTGGAAGTGCCTGGCGTCGGGACATTCAAAGCCAGCATGATTACCGCCGGGATTCCGACGATATTTATCGATGCGTCCGCGCTTGGTTACACGGGCAGCGAACTGCAAGGCGCGATTAACACTGACGATGCCGCCTTGGCGCGCTTTGAAGCAATCCGCACGGCGGGCGCTTTGAAGATGGGCATCATCAACACACCCGAAGAGATTGCGACCCGACAACACTCGCCCAAGATTGCCTTTGTCGCACCTGCTGCGAGCTATGTCGCGTCGTCCGGAAAAACGATCGCCGCAGACGATATCGATTTGCGCGTGCGTGCGCTGTCGATGGGCAAATTGCACCACGCCATGATGGGCACTGCTTCGGTTGCAATTGCGACGGCGGCGTCTGTGCCCGGCACGGTTGTGAATTTGGCGGCCGGCGGGGGTCAACGCGAGGCCATTCGGTTCGGACATCCCTCCGGAACGTTACGTGTGGGTGCAGATGTCGCCGAAGTCGATGGCCAATGGGTGGTCACCAAAGCAGTGATGTCCCGTTCTGCACGCATTCTTATGAAGGGCGAGGTCTACGTTCCAGCGCCGATTGCGTGATCTGATTCACAGATTCCAGCTAATATCGGTGCTCCCCCCATCGCTGGAAGTTCGAAGGATGATGTTAAAGCGCTCCATGTTGGCACTGTCTGTGGCCGCTATTGTTTTGCTGGGTTGCAAGAAGAAAGAAGATACGCAGAGCACGCCGGCACCGGCGGCTGAAGCAACGGCACCTGCCACGACAGCGGAGGCGCCCGTCGCAGCACCCGTTGCCGCGAGCCCCACTGCCGCCGCCGCACACTTTGACCTTAAAGCGTTTCCGATTTCAGACAAGCCATTGGGCGAATGGCCCTATCTGCAAATGCCCGCGGGCTACCACTTGGATGGCAACGACAGCATTGCAGCGGGGACCAAAGATTTGGCACGCGTGCCCGTTTGGACCGGCCAATCGCTGCTGTGGGTCGAAGGCAAAACTTTCGAATCCGATATTCGCACCGATGAAGGCAAGACCTTCTCGAAGTTCGAGCTCTACAAAGGCATCGAAAACGCGATTACCGCATTAGGCGGTCAGCGTGTTGTCGACAAGCCCTTCGACGAAAAAACCGCCGAAACGAACGAGGCGGCGATGAAGTCCTTCTTGAAAGAGTTCGGCAAGATCGATGACGCCTATCGCTATTACAACGACGCCAGTACTTTCCTGATTCGTCGTGCAGACAAAGCGATCTGGGTTGTGACTTCGGTAGATGAAAATGGCAATGCGGCCGTGATGGTGGCCGAGGGCCCTATTTCAGGCTGATGTACTTTTCGCGGCGGATGTCTTTCATTGGAAGGGCATCCGTCTTTAACGCTTCAACCACGGCATCGACCATCACCGGATTGCCGCAGATATACGCGATATCCTCGCCCGGCACCGGTTTCAGCGCAGGCAAAACATTTTGCACATAGCCGTGTTGCGCGATGGCCAATGTCGCGCGGTTGTCCGACGCGTCGAAGCCTTCGCGCGAGAACGCAATGCGATATTCAAACTGGTCCGGGAAGCGACGCGCAGTGTCGCTGAACTCTTCCGCAAACAACAAGTCATCCGGGGTGCGCACACCGTGCACCACCACAACTTTGACGCCGCGTGCGCGCATACGTTCTTCGAGCTCCGGCAACATGGAGCGGTAGCTCGCGATCCCGGTCCCGGTTGCGATCATCAAATAGCGCGAATTGGTATCGCCGGCTTTCAAGGTGAACAAACCAAGGGGCCCACTGGCGTTCAAACTGTCGCCGATATTCATGCCTTGGAACAACGCGGTCGCGGCGCCCCCAGGAATACAACTGGCGACAAACTCCACCGCTTCACCGCAGGTCATCACGTGGTCGTGGCGTGTGGCGCAGGAATAGCTGCGTCGCGCATTACTGCCATCGGCCAGCGGGAAGTGAATCTGGATGAACTGACCGGGCGTGTAGTCCAGTGCCTTGCCGTCGTCGCGCACGAAGCGCAGGTGCATCACTGCAGGCGCTGCCATGGCACGATCGACCAATCGAATAGGAAAGAAATCCACCACAGATAAGCGGGCGCAGGGCCTTGGGAAGCGGGAACACCGAATATAATAAAGGGTTCGTGTCATCGGCCCCGTTCAAATGAACTCAGCGACATCCGCAACACGCGTACCTGCACTGGAAATTCACAACCTGCGTAAGACCTACGACAACGGTGTCGAAGCCCTGAAAGGGATCGACCTGATCGTGCAGCCCGGTGATTTCTATGCGCTGCTGGGCCCGAACGGCGCCGGCAAGTCCACCACGATTGGCATCATCAGTTCGTTGGTGAACAAAACATCCGGCAGCGTGAACATTTTCGGCGTCGACTTGGAGGCCCACCGCAGTCAAGCGATGCGCCTACTCGGACTGGTACCGCAAGAACTCAACTTCAATATGTTTGAGAAGCCGCGTGACATCTTGGTCAACTACGCGGGTTTCTACGGGATTCCCAGAGCCGAAGCTCTGGTCCGCGCAGAGAAACAACTGGACGCTGCGCAGCTGTCGAACAAAGCCGACATGATGAGCCGGACGCTGTCTGGCGGCATGAAGCGACGCTTGATGATTGCGCGCGCGATGATGACCGAACCAAAGCTGTTGATCCTTGATGAACCTTCTGCCGGTGTGGATATCGAAATTCGACGCGGCATGTGGCAAACCTTGCGTGAGATCAATGCGCAGGGCACCACCATCATTCTGACCACGCACTATTTGGAAGAAGCGGAGAGCTTGTGCCGAAACCTTGCGATCATCAACCACGGTCGTATCGTTGCCGAAGGCCCCATGCGCAACATGCTGGCGCAACTCGATGTTGAAGGCTTTGTGCTTGATATCGACGGGCAATTACCTGCGCAGCTGCCGCATGTGCAAGACGTCGTCATGATTGCCACCGACCACCACACATTGGAAGTGGATATGCCCCGCAACAAGGATTTGAACAGTGTGTTTACCGCACTCGATTCCGCCGGCATTCGTGTGCGCTCGATGCGCACCAAATCGAATCGACTGGAAGAGTTGTTTGTTCGCCTCACGACGGCGTCGGAGGCACAGGCATGAGTCACCCGAATGTCATTGCCTTGTCCACAATCGCGCGCCGTGAAGTTGCCCGCATCTTGCGCATTTGGAGTCAGACTCTGGTGCCGCCCGCGATCACCATGACCTTGTACTTCCTGATCTTTGGCGGCTTGATTGGCCGTCAGATCGGCAAGATGGACGGCGTGAACTATATGGCCTTCATCGTTCCAGGCCTGGTCATGATGAGCGTGATTCAGAACAGCTACGGCAACATCAGCTCCAGCTTCTTTGGCGCGAAGTTCGGCCGCCATATTGAAGAACTGCAAGTGAGCCCGATGCCGAATTGGGTCATCTTGGGGGGCTATGTCGCAGGCGCCCTGTTGCGCGGACTGATGGTCGGCGCGATTGTCATGTGCATCGCCTTGCTGTTCACGCGCTTGAGCGTGCCGCATCCGTTCATCACCTTGGCCTCAGTGTTCTTGGGCGCGGTGATCTTCTCTCTGGCGGGTTTCATCAATGCCATCTTCGCCAAGAAGTTTGATGACGTCGCCATCGTGCCCACCTTCATCCTCACACCGCTGACCTATCTCGGTGGCGTGTTCTATTCGGTGAAATTGCTGCCGGACTGGGCGCAAACACTGACGCATCTGAACCCGATCTTCTACATGGTCAATGCCTTCCGCTACGGTTTGCTCGGCGTCAGCGACGTACCCCTGTGGACTTCGTTCGGCCTGATGGGCTTGTTTGTGCTGGTGCTGGGTGCCTTTGCTTTGTGGTTGATGAAGCGCGGCACGGGGATGCGCAGCTAAGCGCGTCAAGAAAAAGCGAGGAAGTGTTCAAGGTCGAATGGTTATGCTTTCGACCATGCGCGCCAGCTTCCTCAAGTCCACCCTTCTGCTCCTTGTACTCGTGGCCGCGCCTGTGTGGGCGGCACAAATTTCGCGCATCGAGGTGCACGGGCTGGATGACGAGATGACGGCAAACGTGCGCGAGGTGCTGTCGCTCGAAGACGCGCGTGACAAAGACATCTCCGATCGACGCCTCGATTACCTTCTGGCTGTGGCCGAAGCGGAAACGCGAGAGGCGTTGGAGCCCTTCGGCTACTACAACCCCACGATCAAGATCAGCACCTCGGGCGCGCGCGACGCACTGGCGATCGTGATCGAAGTTGATAAAGGCGCCCCTGTCAAAGTGCGCGACGTTCGCTTGGCGATCACCGGTGACGGCGATGACGACCGTTACTTGCGCGAAGAGCTCGACAACTTCGTGCCGCGCAAAGGCGATGTCTTGGACCACACGCTGTATGAGGGCAGCAAGGCCTTCATCACACGACGCCTTGCAGAGCGGGGCTATTTCGATGCTGCGTTCGAAGCGCACACGGTTGAAGTGACGCGCGCGCAGAACGCAGCGGATATCGACCTGCGTTGGAACAGCGGCGATCGCTACAACATGGGGAAGGTGCAATTTGAGCAAACACCCAACGAGATCATCTATCCGCGCCTGCTCGAAGAGCTGATTTATTGGAATCAAGGTGAGTACTACCACCAAGGTCGTATTGATCGGCTGCGCCGTTCTTTGAGCTCGCTCGATTACTTCAGCACGATCGATATCGAACCGCATCCGGATCAAGCCGTCGAGAATCGCGAGGTGCCGATCACGGTGAAGCTGACGCCCGCCAAGCGCAGTGTGTATACGCTCGGCGTGAGCTACGGCACCTTGGATGGTCCCGGCTTCAATGCCGGTGTGGAGCGGCGCTATCTCAATAGGCGGGGTCATAAAGCCGCAGCGTATCTCGATTACGGCAAACGGCGTAAGACGGCGACGCTGCAATACAGAATTCCCGCATTCAAATGGCGGGATGGTTGGTACACCATCGGCACGCAGTATTCAGACGAGCAAACCGACTACATCGACTCGCGCCGCGTGGAAGCGGTGTTCAGCCGTAGCGGGGAAATCACCCGCACGCTTACCGCGACCGCGTCGCTTCACTTCTTGCGCGAACGCTGGAGCTACACCTTGTTGGACCCGAGCAATCCGAACAAGGTCTACGAATACGCCAGTTTGTTCTATCCGCAGCTGCGCGCGGATTACGTCAACGTAGACGACCGTTTGTACCCGCGCCGCGGCTGGGGACTGAGTGTCACCGCGCGCGGTGGGAGTGTGCGCGGGCAGGGAACCTTCGGCCAGCTGCAAGCGCGCGGCCAATGGTTCAAAGGCATCGGGCTCAGCAATCGTTTGATCGTGCGCGGCGAATTGGGCCAAAGTTTTCATGCCGATACAGCGGTCATTCCGCCATCGTTACGCTTCTACGCAGGCGGTGATCGCAGCATTCGCGGCTACAACTGGCGTGAAGTGGGGCCGCGCATCATTGATGCCGCAGGTAAGAAACGTTACGCGCTGGGCGCAGACAATTTGGTCACCAGTAGCGTGGAGTTCGAGCACTACTTCAGACCGCAATGGGGCGTCGCCGCATTCGTGGATTCGGGCAGCGCGTTCAATGGCAAGCATCCGGATTGGCGTACAGGTGTGGGTATCGGTGTGCGCTGGCGTTCGCCCGTGGGTCCTGTGCGCATTGATATCGCCCGTGGCTTGGACAGCCCGGATTCCGCATTTACATTGCACTTCAATATTGGCGCGGAGTTGTAATGGCGAAGAAGCCGCTGCTGCCACCGCTGCCTGACGATGCCACGAATGCGCAACGTGAAGCACGCATTGCAGAACTGCGCGCATTGCGGCGCGCACGCAACATTAAGGTGGCAAGGCGCAGCGGATTCGGCACACTCGCACTGATCGTGTTGTTTGCCGCTTTGCTGTGGTGGTTGTTGAGCACCTTGGGCGGTCGCGATTTTCTTTTGAATCGCATCCAATGGTTGCTGCCCGCGGGCACAACGTTCACATGGCAATCGGCGGAAGGGCCCGTCGCCGGCCCGATGACCTTGCATGGTGTGCGTGTGGTCTATCGCGGTTGCCCGGATGTTGAAGGCAAACCCGTCAAGTATCCGAACTGCTCGCAGCCTGAGATCACCACCTTCACTGCCGAGACGATCGTGATCGATCCGGCCATCCAACCGCTGCTTGGAAAGCGTTTGCGCTTGGATGCGATGCAAGTGCGTCGCGCGACATTAGATGTGCCGCGCTCGAATAAGCCGTTTGAACTGCCGCGTTGGCCAGAGTCATTGCCCGCCATCAAACCACCGCTGTCGATTCGCGCAGACACGATCGAGATCGATGGTTTCAAGATCAGTCGTGCAGGTGCGCCCTTGATCGACATCTCGCGTGTGCGCGGTGGCTTGGATGCGCAGGAAGATGCGTTCATGCTGACGCATGTGCAGGTGGACAGTGATCGCGGCGTGTTCAAGGCGCATGGCCACTACACGCCGCGCAACAATTACCGCACCGACTTCACCGCGAGCGCATTGCTGCCCGCACCTTTGGGCAGTACGTGTCCCGCGATCGGACTGCGCGCGATAGGCACGCTCGACAAATTGGACGTGGCGGTGTCGGGCAACGCGCCGGGTCGTACGCGTGCACTGCTGACGTTGAGTGGGGGTCAATCCAACCCCACATGGCAGCTGTCTGCAAACTCTGAAGGTTTGGATCCGGATTTGCTGCAAGGTCTCGCCAGCACCTCTGAGCCCATCACCTTCAATCTATCTGCACGCGGTGCGGGGGGGCACGCCAACATTGATGCGGCCTTGCAGCGCGGCGATTTCAAATTGGTGGTGCAGCCTTCAAAAGTCGTGCTGGAAGAGCAACGCCTGACCTTTGCACCTTTGGTTGTGGATGTTTTAGGGGGTCGAATTACGGCCACTGGCAGTGGTGATTTCAAAGGCGATACACGCGGTCGCGTTGAGTTCGCATTGAACGCACGCGGTCTTGCATACGGCGATGGCGACAATCGAATCGGTGCAAGTGCCGATCTCGGCATCGCGGGCACCTTGGATGCTTGGTCCGCGATCGGTACCGCCGTCCTCATGCGTGGCAAGCAACGCGCCGACGTCAAACTCGACGGGGCAGGTGATCGAAAGGCTTTGCACTTCAAGGCACTCAATGTCGTGATGCCGGAAGGGCGTTTGGATGCAACCGGCTACTTGGCATTCAATCCGGCACTGAAGTGGGATGTGACCGCCAAGTTGGCGAGCTTCGACCCGGGCTACTTTCTTCCGGCGTGGCACGGCGCGATTCGCGGCGACCTGAAAACCCAGGGTGGGCGCAATGCGCGGGGTGGCATGGACATCGCGCTTGATGCAACGCATCTCGGTGGGCAACTACGCGATCGCGCGTTGACCGGTCGCGGCAACGTGGCGCTCACGCTGCCGGCCACTGCGAAAGACGTGTGGACTGCGAGCGGCGACGTCGACCTTCGCTTAGGACACAGCAATGTGATCGCGCGCGGTCGCATCGCGCAGAACATTGACGTCGATGCAAAGTTTTTGCCATTCAATTTGAATGATGCCCTGCCTGATGCCAAAGGCACGGTGGTGGGTCAGCTCACACTTCGCGGGCCGCGCAACGCACCGAATATTGCGGCAGATCTTTCAGGGCAATCGCTTGCGTGGAAGACCCATCGCGCTGAGCACCTGAAAGTCGCCGGACGATTGCCCTGGGCGGGCGGCACCACAGGTGATTTGCGCATCAATGCGCGTGGCCTGAAAGCAGGCGTGGCACTCGACGAAGTCAATGCACACGCACAGGGTGCGATGGAGAACTTACGTCTTGAAGGCGATGCACGCGGTCCGCAAGGCGCCTTGAAATTTGCCGGCACGGCACTCAAGCGTGGCGAGAACTGGCAGGGGACTTTGAGTCGTCTCGATCTTTCACCTGCCAAAGGCGCGGCATGGCAACTGCAATCTGCGGCCACATATGCGCAATCCGGTCGCAGTTGGCGCATTACACCGAGTTGTTTCACGTCGACGCAAGGTGGTCGCCTGTGTGTCAACGCGGATTGGCCGAATCGCGGTGTGCACGTCGAAGGGCGCGGCATCACGACCGCCTTGCTCATGCCCTACATCCCGACGCGAGAAGACGGCAGCCGTTGGGATGTGCATGGCGAGTTCGCCGTGTTGGCCGATGTGCGACCCGTCGGGAATAGCTTCCGCGGCACGGCACATATCAGCGCACCGCAAGCCGGCATCACGCTCGATTTGAAGAACCGCAAGACGGCCTTCAACTTCAATGCGCTGGACATCAATGGCAGCTTCGACGCCAACCGTTGGCAAGCACGCTTAAGTGCGGGCTTCAACGGTGAAGGCAAACTCGCCGCGGATGTCACCGCGGGCTACGACATGAACGCTGCCTTGTCGGGCTTCGTCGACGTCGATACACGCGATCTCACTTTGATGGAGTTGCTGTCACCTGACATCGTTGACCCTACGGGCCATCTCAGCGGACGCATTCAACTCGGCGGTCGCATGGGCGCGCCTGCATTGGGCGGCAATGCGCAGTTGACAGAGTTCCGCGCAGAACTCCCCGCGCTCGGTATCGTATTGCGCGAAGGCCAAGTGCGCATGACTGCGCAAGCAGACGGCAATGCGCGCATCAGTGGCAGCATCAAAAGCGGCGATGGCATTCTCAATGTCGATGGCACCCTCGGTTGGCGCGGACAAGACACGCCGCTACAACTCAATGTCCGCGGTAAAAATATTCTGGTCTCGGACACACGCGACCTCTATGCCGTCGTCGACCCGGACGTACTCGTAAAATTCATCGCCGGCCGCCCCTTAACGGTGACAGGTACAGTCAATGTGCCGGATGGGCGGATTGAGCTTGAGCGCTTGTCGAATGGCAAGACACGCTCGAGCGATGTTGTTGTGTTGGATCCGGTCGATCCCGAGGCGACTGCGAGCACCGCGCTCGACATGAATTTGCTCTTGGTGTTGGGCGACAACGTCAATCTAAAAGGCTTCGGACTCACCGGCACCTTGGGTGGCCAACTGCGTGTGCGCATGCAGCCTGGGGTGGAAACCTTGGCGACAGGTCAATTGAATGTCGCGGGTCGCTATCGCGCCTATGGGCAAAACCTGAAGATCACGCGCGGTCGATTGGTTTGGACGAATGATCCGGTCGCCAATCCCTTGCTGGATGTGCGCGCGGAACGCGAGATCGGCGATGTGACGGCGGGTATTCAAGTTACCGGTCGCGCGAACAAGCCCCAAGCCGTGGTGTGGAGCGATCCTGCGACCAGTCAGTCCGACGCACTGGCTTATCTCACCTTGGGCCGACCGTTGTCTGGATTGGATACCGACGAAGAGCGCCAAGTCAGCGCTGCTTCTGCAGCACTGACTGCAGGCGGCAGCTTACTGGCCTCACAGTTGGGCAGTCGCTTGGGTCTGGATGATGCGGGCGTGCTGCATTCACGTGCCTTGGGCGGCAGTGTCTTGGGTTTCGGCAAATACGTGTCACCCAAGCTCTACGTCAGCTATGGCGTGTCTTTGTTGGGCACCGGCCAAGTGTTGATGCTGCGCTATCTCATTGCGCGCGGCTTCGACATCGAGATCGAAACCAGTAGTAGAGAAAGTCGTGGTTCTTTGAACTGGCGCAAAGAAAAATGATGCTTGCCGAACAGACGCCCTGAGGTGCACACTCGAATCTGAGTTTGAGGGAGATGGCTGTTTGCAAAACGGCACCGGGGAAACGCCGCCGTCCGAGCAGGGTCGAGGTGAATTTACGCGACGTCGGCGCGTCGCGACGCTTTTTGAAGTCCTGAACGACCTTCCGGAAACCATTCGCGAAAACGCGTTGGATCGTGAGTGCGCGGATGAACCCGAAATTCGCGCCGAGCTGCGCGACATGTTGGGCCTGACCGAGCGTGCGGCAAACAATCCCACACAATTTGGTCCGTGGCGTGTTGTCGACGTGCTTGGCCACGGCGGCATGGGTGCGGTGTATCGCGTCGAGCGCGACGCCGGTGACTACGTGCAAGTGGCGGCACTCAAACGCATTCGCGTGGGCTTGGACACGCAAGCTTCCCGCCAACGCTTTCTGCGTGAACGACAAATCCTGGCGCGCCTCCGCCACGAAAATATTGCGAGCTTGGTTGACGGTGGACTCGAAGGCGATACGCCTTGGTTCGCAATGGAATTGGTCATCGGGCAACGGATCGATCATTGGTGTGATGCAAGAAAAATAGACGTGCGCAAGCGCGTGATTCTATTTCTTCAAGTATTGGAAGCGGTAGCGGAAGCACATCGCGCGCTGATCATTCACCGCGATGTCAAACCCGGCAATGTCTTGGTTGAAGACAATGGTCACGTCAAACTTCTCGACTTCGGTGTTGCCAAGCTGATCGAAGACGAAGCCGAGCACACCAAAACACATGACCGTGTGTTCACGCCTGAGTTTGCGTCGCCAGAACAATTGAACAACGAAGCGGTCGGTACCGCCTCGGATATCTATCAATTGGGCATGTTGTTGTATGACTTGCTTGCCGGACGCAATGCCTATGGCGTCACGACGGGCACGAGTCTGCTGACACAACTGACTGCGCTCGAACAGAATCCGCAACGATTGCCGCGCGCAGTAGAAATGGGCGGCGAGGATGTCGCGCGTGCGCGCGGTACCAGTGTCGGTCACTTGATCGCAGAAGTGACAGGTGACTTGAATGCCATCGTGACCCACGCGATTTCACGCAATCCGCGCGATCGCTATCACTCAGCAGACGCCTTTGCGGACGACTTGCGCGCATGGCTGGATGGTCGCCCGGTGAAAGTGCGCGAGCCGACGTTGATGTATCGCGCTTCGCGCTTTGTCAAACGCAATCGTTGGGGTGTTGCCGGCGGTGCCTTGCTCGTCGTGGCCATTGCCACCGGCGTTGCGGCCACCTTGTGGCAAGCCAAGCAAGCACGCGAAGCACAAGCAATTGCCGAAGCCGCTCGCGATGCTGCCCGTAGCAATGAGCAAATCACCGCCGCGGTGGAAGAAGCCTTCCAACAGATGCTGACCCACGCGCTGATGAATGATGGCGGCAACGGCATCACCGTCAGGCAAATGATTGATCAAAGCCTGGCGCGCTTGCGTCCGGATAGCAAAGATCCCTTGGATTCCAAACTGATCTTGCTTTTGGACATGGCGGAATCCTTCATGGCCACGAGCCAAACGGAAGACGCTGAGCGCATCGTCAAGCAAGTCGAGCCCGTCATTGATCGCTTGAGCGCTGAGCAACCGCGTCTCGGCATCAAGCGCGATGGGATTCGCGCGCGAATTCTTGCGGACAGGAAGGACAAGCGCGCTTTAGCCTATTTTGCACGTATCCGCCATCGCGTTGATGGACTTGAGCGGCCGTTGGAAGAAGGTCTGTTTGAGGACTACCGACAAATTGCCAACTACGAAATCTTGGTATTGAACAAGTTCGGCATGTTGAAAGAGGGCGCGCAACGCGCGCGTGAGTTGTTCGAACGTACGCGCGATCGATACGGCGTGGATAACCCGCGAACACTGGAAGTTGCACGTACTTATACCTATGGCTTGATGCGGGTAAACGAAAACGGCGAAGCCGAGAAAATTCGCGCCTATTCCAAAGACTACGTCGCTAAGCACAAGATGCAGAACACCGCGCTCGAAATGACCGTGCAGAATCAACTTGCCGGGTTGTTGAAGTACGACGCCAAGCGTCAGCACGAAAGTGAGGCGGCATTCATTCGTTCTTTGGAAATCGCGAGCGTGCCGCGTTTCGATCCGCTCGGCACCAACCGTGTGAACATTCGTTTTGCCTTGGCCGACTTGTACGAGATGCAAGGCAGGCATGCCGAGTACGACACACAAATGTCAGCCGTGAAGGCTGCCATTCCCAAGCTTTACGAAGACCAGGCCATCAATTGGCGCGATTGGTATCTCCGTATGGCGAGACACGCGTGGTTGTTGGGCGATGTCGAGCAATCGCGTCGCTATGCGCAACAAGGTTTGGACCATGCCTTGCAAGTGGATACCTTCGACCTCGCACTGAATGAAGCGGGGCTGCGTTTGGCGCTGGCGCGCGGTTTGGCCAAGACAGCGCCTGCGACGGCACGCGCACAAGTCGCCGACGCTTTAGCCTTAGTGAAGCCGTATCCCTACATGTTCGATGCGGCCACGTTCTATGGCTATGTCACGGAAGCGTTGGCGCTGGCGGGCGATGCGGACGGCGCACGCGCCATGGCACAGAAGGCCGCGCAAGGCATCACGGCTGACCGTTATTTAGGCGCGTGGCGCACGCAACAAGTCAGAGCGCAAATTGCACTAGCAAGCGTCAATTAATTCAGTCAGGCTGCGTGCGCGCGCCGCACGCGCGTCAGGTGAACCAACAGCAATGAAATCGCTGCGGGTGTCATACCCGGGATCCGCTGTGCTTGGCCCACGGATTCGGGGCGCACCTTTTCCAGCTTCTGCAAAACTTCCGACGACAGGCCGCGTACCTCGGTGTAATCGAAGCCTTCTGGAATCAGCGTGCTGTTGTTGCGTTCCGCGCGCGCGATGTCTTCGCGTTGGCGGTCCAGGTAGCCTGCGTACTTCGTTTCGATCTCAACTTGTTCCGCTGCAATGGGGTCTGCCAAACCAGGGCCGAACTCCGCCACTTGCATCAAAGCGGTGTAACGGATTTCGGGGCGACGCAATAAGTCGCGTGCACTCGTTTCCCGACTCACATCCAAATCCAAATCGCGTTTCAAAGCCATACCGAGTGGATTGTTCGGCGCTGCCCACAGGCCTTTGAGTCGCTGCGACTCGCGCTCGACGGCTTCACGTTTTTCAGAGAACGCCGTCCAACGCGCGTCATCCACCAAACCCATTTCGCGGCCTACGGGGGTGAGACGCGCATCTGCATTGTCTTCGCGCAACTGCAAGCGATATTCCGCACGGCTTGTGAACATGCGATAGGGCTCAAGGGTGCCTTGCGTGATCAGGTCGTCCACCATCACGCCCAAGTACGCTTCGTCCCTGCGTGGGCTCCACGCTTCCTTGTCTTGAACGCTACGTGCCGCATTCAAGCCCGCCAACAAACCTTGTGCGGCGGCTTCTTCATAGCCTGTGGTGCCATTGATTTGCCCGGCAAAGTACAAGCCGTGGACTGCCTTCGTTTCCAGCGATGTTTTCAAACCGCGCGGGTCGAAGTAGTCGTACTCAATGGCGTAGCCGGGACGCGTGATGTGCGCTTGCTCAAAGCCGCCTATGCTGCGCACCAATTCAAGCTGCACATCGAAAGGCAACGAAGTGCTGATGCCATTCGGATAAATTTCCGCCACATCCAAGCCCTCGGGCTCGACAAAAATTTGATGCGACGCCTTCTCGGCGAAACGCACAACTTTGTCTTCGATGCTTGGGCAGTAACGCGGACCGATGCCTTCAATCTGACCCGAGTACAAAGGCGAACGATGTAACGCGTTGCGAATGATCTCGTGTGTCTGTTCGGTGGTTTGCGTAATCCAGCACGACACTTGCGGTGGATGATCGGCGCGCGAGCCCATGAATGAAAACACAGGCCGCGGTGTATCACCTGCTTGTTCTTGCATGACGCTGTAGTCGAGCGTTCGACCATCAATGCGCGGCGGCGTGCCGGTCTTCAAGCGGTCGACCATAAACGCACCTTCGCGCAAGCGTGCGGCCAGTGCGCTCGACGGCGGGTCGCCCATTCGACCTGCAGCGTATTGCGTTTCACCAATATGGATTTTCCCGGCGAGGAATGTCCCTGCGGTCAGTACGATCGCGGGTGCTTCAAAACGCAAACCTGTTTGCGTGATAGCAGCACGCACACGGTTGTCGACAATTTCGATGTCATCGACGGCGGCTTGAAACACAGTGAGATTGGGAGAAGATTCAACCGCCGCGCGAATGAATTGGCGATAGCGCGAACGATCTGCCTGGCAGCGCGTTGCGCGTACCGCCGGCCCTTTCGATGCATTGAGTGTGCGCCATTGAATACCTGCTGCGTCCGCAGCGCGCGCCATGATGCCACCAAGTGCATCAATCTCTTTGACCAAATGTCCTTTGCCGATGCCACCGATGGCAGGATTGCAACTCATCGCACCGACAGTCTCGATGTTATGGGTCAACAACAACGTGCGCGCACCTGCACGTGCAGCGGCTAACGCAGCTTCAGTGCCGCTATGACCACCACCGATGACGATGACTTCAAAGTTGTAAAACGCGTGAGAAGTGCGCATGCAAACATTGCCTAGAAAAATTCTGAAACGCACACCGTGCAGTTGTTCTACTGTTGGCACGCTTCATGCTGATTATCCCATGCACCCTAAACGACAGCGCTTAACGGCGAATACCGAACTTGGAACAGGGGTCGGTGACGTGCGGGAAGGGGAAGCAGAGGGCCAAGTGTCGGGGGACGCTTGGCCCTCATTTTTTTTGAGGTGCTGGCTCCGGTTTTGACGGAACAGGGGGGATCCGGAGACCAAAACCGGAAACCAGCATAGAGATTGACCCTGCAGGTCAGAAATCGACGCTGGAGGTCACGAGAGAAGGATGAACTTTTTTAGTGCCCTGTGCAAGCGGTCACAAACGCGCTATTTCAAGGCTCATTTCCGCGCAATTCGCGACCTTTATGTGACTCACGTCGCGCTTCCGAGCGGTCTGCTGCCGAACCGGCAGACTCTGCTCTCGGTCTGAAAACAGGTGGCGGGACCGGTCCGACGATAGGTGGCTGCGATGACACGCCGCCATTCGGAAATGATGGGTTGGGTGCGGGCCGACTGGGATAGCTTGGCGTCGGATAGCTGGGTGTAGGATGCGGCAGTGGCTGCACACGCGGGGGACCGGAATAGCCACCGTAGCCATAGGGATACCCGTACGACGGATAACCGCCACCGTAACCATAAGGCGGGTTTGCGTAGCCGCCACCATAGCCGTACGGATAATTCGAATAGCCGCCACGGCTAATAAGAATGGCCGTGCCATCTGGGTAGATGCGATAGACGTTTCCCGCGCGGTCTTCAACAATGCGCGTCCGTGTTTCCGGATAGTCCTGTTGCCCGCGGTATGCGCCGTACGCACCGCCGACATGGCCTGTTGTTCTGTAGCCGTCGTCATACGTGACGCAGCCGGACAACGCCAACGTTGAAGCGGCGGCAAGTGCGAGAGTTGATTTCATGGCTTCACCCCTGATGGAACGCGTTTACACCTCAAGAATGGGGTGCATATCCCGGCAATACCAGTCTTCAATGTGAAAGCCAGGCCAAGCGTTCATGAAGCGCTCGGCCAAACAGGCCTTAGCGTTTGCGCCGGATTGGGATCTGATGGACGGGCACCGCGGCAATCTCGCCCAGCGCGTCTCGCCTCGGCGTGCCGGGTTCTGGCGCCCAAGCTTGGGCATAAATGGCTTCCCAGCGCACGGGCAATTGACCGTCTTGCGTACGCACATGATGCGCATCGGCACGCTGGAAACGCGCTTTACCGCTCAGGCTGTGACGGCGCGCGTGCATCGCATTGGTTGCCCCGATTGCCCTTAAAGCCAGCATGACGCCACGTAAATCCGGTTGATATTCAAACAGCACGTCGCGATCGAGTACGGGTTCTGCAAAACCTGCTGCCACCAATGCATCGCCAAAAGGCGCGATTGCCGTGAAAGGACTTACATGCGGCACGTCATCGGCGGACGCAAACGCTTCACGCAACTCAGCCAATGTTTGTTCGCCGAATGTCGAGATCAACAACATGCCTTTCGGCGCGAGGACGCGACGGAACTCTGCAAATGCCGCAGGTAGATCTTCAATCCACTGCAAAGCAAGATTGCTGAATAACAAATCGATACTGCCGTCGGCAAATGGCAGGTTGCGCAAATCCGCACATATGCGCTCGACGGGTCGCCGGCGCAGCCAAGCACCCTTCGTGTTGGCTTCTGCGGCCTTCAGCATCTGCAGTGCGGCATCGACGGCAATGATGTCTGCTTTCGGCGCCCAATCGCGCAATGCGTGCGCGGCAGTGGCGGGGCCGCACCCCACATCGAGAATGCGATTCGGTCGTGCATCCTGGCCGTGGCGGAGACCGTAATGTTCGATCGACTCCATCAGTCTGGATTCAATCTCTCGTTGCAACGCGGAATGTCCGGCATAACGTGCGGCGGCACCACCGAAATTCTTACGCACACGCGAACGATCAAAAATGTCTGGCGGTGTGTTCATTGCACCTTGGCCATCAATGCAGCGGTGACTGCATCGGCATGCGTCAGAAAGGGCGCATGCCCTGCGTGCTCAATGACGTGCACTTCGGCACGTGCACACAACGCAGCCGCAGACTGCATCGCTCGCGGGTCCACCAAGCGATCACGGCGACCGGCAATCCAAGTGCTTGGCATGGGAAGTGTCGACAACGTTTGACGCAAATCGCATTCTTTCAGCAGGTCCAATCCACGCGCCAACACAGCCGGGTTGGGTGCACCACGCGCCAACACTTGATCACGAAGCGTTCGCAGTTCTTCGCGGGCATGGTCGGAACCGAAGGCTTCCAACGCAATGAAGCGATCCAATGTGGCATGCCAATCCGTGCGCAGACCGTGCGCAAAATCCGTGAAGATCTCCGGCGACACGCCATAAGGCCAGTCGGCCGCTTTCACGAAGCACGGACTGGCACACAGCATCACCAGACGCTGCATGGCGCACCTGGTTTGCGCGGCATGTAGAGCGATCAAGCCACCCAAAGACCAGCCACACCAAACAGCGGATGTCGGCACGACATGACTGATCGCGTCTGCGCATGCGGCTAACGACAAGGGCACGTCCGTGTCGCGATTCAAGCCATGGCCCGGCAAGTCGACGCAATGCACGCGATAGTGCGGCGTCAACCGATCGATCCACGTGGCGAAAATGCCGCCATGCATCGCCCAACCGTGCAGCAAGACCAGATCTGTGTGCGCCGTTGCGCTTTCAAATGTTTCAACAACTAGTGGACGCATGGCTTACGGCCCATTGGCTTCAGTCGCATCACGCGATGCGAGTACGGCCATCATGACAATGCCGCCGACGACACAGGCGCCGCCTGCGATCGCCAACGGTGCAGGCAGGGCGTCATTCAAGAACATCGCACCTATGACCGCGGCAAACACAAGTTCTGCCGCCTGCATCGCTTCTGCAGCGGCCAAGGCAACAGGTTGTTTACGCACGCGGCCCGTGGCCGCAAAAAAGAGCACGGTGGCAATGACGCCGGAAGACAAAGCCACACCCGCCGCCAACGCAATCTGGTGCCAGCCTGGCCAGCCGGATTGCAGATAAGCGAAGAGCGCCACCGCCAACCAAATCGGCGTGCTGACCAAGGTCATGCCAAAGGTGCGCTGCACAGCATTCAATGATTCGCCCGTGCGTTCCAAATGAAGCAACAACAAACGATTGCCAAGTGGATAGAGCACCGCAGAGATCAAGACACACAGCAAAGCGATCCAACCCGCGCGGTCTAGCGTTCCGTTGGCATGACTCCATTGCATCATCAACACGCCGAGCAGAATGACGCAGGCGACGCCTAATGCGGTCGCCGGGACTTTTGCGCGTGCATCCGTGTAAATAAACGGTGCGCACAACATGCCAGCCACAACCGTAAATTGAAAACTGCCGGCAATGAGCCAAGCAGGGCCGCTGTCCGAAGCGAACGCGAGCAATAAGTAGAACGCCACGAAGCCAATGGTGGTGAACTTCAACCATTTCAGCGGATGCGAATGAATCGCCGTCAAGACAGGCCGCATCGCGTTATTGCCACGCATCAAGGGCAACAGCATAGGCAGCGTCAACAAATACCGAAGGCTCGCAATCCAAGCCCAATGGCCGGCATCTTGCGCCGCGACGCGATTGAACACGTAGGTGAATGTAAAGAAGAATGCCGAAGCCAACGCGACCGCGACCGCGATCAGCGCATTGCGCCGTAGCGCGCGTTGCGAAGTGTTCATTCCGCTCGGTAGCCGGTGCCCACGGCGTCTCGCGACCAGCGCAAGGCGGCAATCAAACTGTCGATATCCGCGTCGGAATGCAATGCGCTCAACGTGACACGCAAGCGCGCACTGTTTTCAGGAACGGTGGGCGGGCGAATTGCGCTGACCCAAATGCCTTGTGCTTCAAGCGCGGCAGACATCGCCAGTGCAATCTCATCGCTGCCGCAAGGAATGCTTTGAATCGCCGAGTCGGAACCGGGCAGTTCAAATCCGGCGCCCAACAAGCCTTGTCGCAAGCGCGCAAGATTTGCAAAAACACGCTCACGACGCCACGACTCACGGCGTGCAAGTTGCAGTGCCACGCGCGACGCGGCAGCCGACGCTGGCGCGCTGGCCGTCGTGTAAATGTAGGGACGTGCGTTTTGCTTCAGATGTTCGATGTGCGCTTGATCGCCGAGCACCAATGCACCTTCACCGCCAAGCGCTTTGCCCAAGGTGACCACTTGTAAGGGCACTTCATTCAATCCCAAACCCGCAGCAGCGACAGTACCGCGGCCATCGGTACCGAGAATGCCCACGCCATGTGCGTCGTCGACGACAAAGGTGGCGTGTTGAACGCGTGCGATCAATGCGAGTGCGCGCACAGGCGCAACATCGCCTTCCATGCTGAACACACCATCCGTCACCACCATCGCCGCGCCTTCGGGATTGCCGCGCAATTGGCGCAAAGCACCTTCGGCATCCACGTGTGGATAGCGACGCAACGAGGCGCCTGCCAATCGGGCCGCGTCAATCAAACTTGCGTGGTTCAAACGATCTTGAATGGACACATCGCCTTCGCCCAAGAAGGCTTGCGCCACGGCCAAATTGGCTTGATAGCCGCTGGAGAACAGAAGTGCTGAGGGATACCCCAACCACTCGGCGACTTCACGTTCCAACGCGTCGTGTTCACTGAAGTGGCCGCACACCAAATGGGATGCGCCAGACCCTGTGCCCAAGCGCGCGGCTGCGTCTTGAAAAGCACTGCTGACGGTGAAATGTTGTGCGAGGCCGAGATAGTCATTGCTGCAGAAACACAGCAGTGACTCGCCATCGACTTCATAGCGCATACCATCGCGTTTGCTCACGACACGTCGACGACGTGCGCGCTGCTTTTCTTCGCGCGCCTTTTTGGTGAGCGAGATGCGTTCTGTCAGACTTGGGCGACTCATGCGCGGGCCTCGTCAGCCTCCATGATGTCGGCATGAACGGTGGTGCTGCAGCTATTTTCTGCGGCAGCATCGTAGGGCATGGGTCGAAGACCGAGACGTTCAAACAAACGTTCATCGGCGCGGGTGTCGGGGTTGCCCGTCGTCAACAATTTCTCGCCATGGAAGATCGAGTTCGCGCCGGCGATGAAGCACAACGCTTGCATCTCGTCATTCATCGTTTCGCGACCTGCCGACAGGCGCACCATCGATGCCGGCATCATGATGCGCGCCACAGCAACAGTGCGCACAAACTCAAACGGATCGAGTGCGGTTGTCTTGGCATCGGCCAAAGGCGTACCGGCCACCTGTACCAAACGATTGATCGGCACTGAATCCGGATGCGTCGGCAAGTTGGCCAAGGCTTGCAACAAACCTGCGCGCTGCGTGCGCGACTCGCCCATGCCGACAATGCCGCCACTGCAGGTTTTCAAACCTGCGTCACGCACGTGACTCAGTGTGTCGAGTCGATCCTGATACTCACGCGTGGTGATGATGTCGCCATAAAAATCGGGCGCGGTATCCAAGTTGTGGTTGTAGTAATCGAGGCCAGCCGAACGCAAGGCGACAGCTTGGGTATCCGACAACATGCCCAACGTGGCGCAGGTTTCGAGACCCAGCGCTTTGACTTCACGAATCATGTCCGCAACTTTCGGGATATCACGGTCTTTGGGTGAACGCCAAGCAGCGCCCATGCAAAAGCGCGTTGCGCCCGCATCTTTGGCTTGGCGGGCTTTAGCCAACACTTCTTCGGTCGGCATCAGTTTGGTGGCTTCAACACCGGTGTGGTACCGCGCGGCCTGCGGGCAATAGCCGCAGTCTTCCGGGCAGCCGCCGGTCTTCACAGACAGCAATGTACTGACCTGCACTTCAGACGGATCGAAATGCTGGGCGTGCACGGTTTGCGCACGCGACATCAACACGGGGAACGGCAGCTCGAACAGCGCCTCTACCTCTTGGCGGGACCAGTCGTGGCGGATGGCGGGACGAAGACTGACAACAGACATGAACAAAATCCGATGAGAAAGACACTCACAATCTGCCAGTCTGAAAAGCATGTTCACGACTGTCAACCTAAAAGCACTAAAAAACACACAAAAGGCCCTACGCATAGGGCTGGACTTCTTGGCAGACGCCCTTTGGCCCCGCTGCTGTCATCTATGCGATGCGCCAGGCGCCATGCAGTTAGACCTTTGCGCAGGGTGTGCGGGCGGGTTGCCTTGGATGCCCGCCGCCTGTCCGCGCTGTGCCCGACCCATCGACAATACGCTAGCGCCGTGCATCTGTGATTTGCTGCCTTCCAGCTTGGATGGCGTGTATGCGGCCTTCTTGTACGAAGCGCCCATCGACCACTGGGTGCCACGCTTGAAATTTCATGGAAATCTGGCGCTTGGCGGGCTTTTGGCTGAGCTCATGGCAGAAGGCCTCGGCGATATCGACCTCCCGGATGCGCTCGTCGCGATCCCCTTGCACAGGCCCCGGCTGCGCGAGCGCGGGTACAACCAGGCGCTCGAATTGGCGAGGCCATTGGCCTCGCGCATGGGGGTGCGACTGATTCGAGATGCGCTGCGGCGTATCAAGCGAACCCGCGCGCAATCAGAGCTGGGCATGGAGGCACGGACCGCCAACCTAACCGATGCGTTTGAAGTGTCACCGCGGTGCAGGCTCCCGCGGCATGTGGCCTTGGTGGATGACGTCATGACCACGGGCGCAACCTTGCAAGAAGCGGCATGGACTTTGAAAGATGCGGGCGTCGAGCGGGTGGACGCCTGGGTATGCGCCCGTGTGCCCTAAGGTGTCAGCCTTGTGCGGTCATCGCAAAATGGGTGGCGATGCCTGCGAAGATCGTCAGCCCAACCCAGTTGTTATGCAGGAAGGCCTTGAAGCACGCCGCACGCGCACGCGACTTCGCGTGATTGAATTCCCACGCAACCAACACTGCAGCAAGGGTGAGGCCGGCGTAATAGTACGCACCCAAAGCTTCGCGCACGCCGACCAATATCAAGCTTGCGAACATCACCGAATACAACACCGCTTGGGCAATCAGATCCGCATCGCCAAACAAGATTGCGGTGGACTTCGAGCCCATCCGCACGTCGTCGTCTCGATCCACCATGGCGTACCACGTGTCATACGCCGTCGCCCACACGATGTTGGCGATGTACAAGAGCCACGCCACCGGCGGAACGTGACCTTGAATTGCGGCAAAGGCCATCGGAATGCCCCAACCAAAGGCCATACCCAAATACACCTGCGGAAAATAGGTATAGCGCTTCAGGTAGGGATAGCTCGCCGCCAAAATAGCGCCGACACCACTCATATAAATAGTGAGGCGGTTCTGCGTCAGCACCAACAGAAATGCGACCAACATCAGGCCGACGAAGAGCAGCAACGCCTCTTTCGCCGAGACTTCGCCGGTCGCCAAGGGCCGATCTTTGGTGCGCGCGACATGTGGGTCGAGCCAGCGATCCGCGTAATCATTGATGACGCATCCCGCAGCGCGTGTCAGCCATACCCCTAAGGTGAAAACGATCAAGGGCAGCCACGCCGGCACGCCTTTCGACGCCAACCAAAGGCCCCACCATGTGGGCCACAGCAGCAGTAACCAACCAATAGGTTTGTCTGCACGCATCAGCCGGATATAAGCACCGAACTTGAGCTTGAAGCGCTCGCGCTGCGGTCGATTCTCTTCGAGCCAGTCGGGTGGCAAAGGGGTGGTCATGTGAAAAGTGTACGCAGGTTGTCGATGCCGATCGATCAGCGCGCTTGCATCACCAGTGCGTGAAGGATGGCGAGGTCTTCGGGCTCCAATACGGGCGCCAAAGTTTCGCCATCATCACGCGCGCGAAAGTGGATCCGGAACGCGCGCAAGGCGGCCGCGGGTGACCGAATGTCATACCCCACAGCCTGCAACGCCAACCATCCGTCAAAATCAGGGGGCGCGGGCTCCGAACCTTGTGGCCACCGTCCATACCCGGCCTCAAACAGGCGATGCCAGGGAAACAACGGACCCGGATCAACGCGCCGCACCGGCGCGAGATCCGCATGTGCGATGACTTGGCTGGGCGGAATCCGATACCGCGTGGTGAGCGTCTTCAACAAGGCCAGCAGTGATTGAAACTGTGCTTCCGCGTAGGGTTCGCTGCCGTCGTTATCGAGTTCAATGCCGAGGGAGACGTCGTTCAAATCCCGAATTTGACCCCAGCGCCCACCGCCTGCATGCCATGCGCGGTCCTGGTCTGCGACCAACTGGTAGGTGTGACCATCGCGACCTATTAAATAGTGTGCGCTCACAGGGGACGTCGATTGTGCATTGCACAAAGTGCGGAGGCTTTCCTCGACAGAATGTTGCGCCGTGTGGTGCAAGACGATGAGCTGCGGGTTGCGTTGATCGAAATTCGGAGACGGCACCCAAGTGGCAGACGCGGTGTGCGGCGGTGTGCTCACGCAAGCGCTCACGGCGCAAAGGACACACAACAACAAGAGACTTTTCAAAGTCTTAGTCAAGACCATCGCGCCGGCAGTGATTTCCGCTCAGTGTAAATGGACGCGTCGCCGCAACCGCATTCAGTTTCAACATACGTAAAGGTATGCGAGGAGCACCCCAAAAACTGGGATAGCGGTCTCATCTAAGACCTGCAATGATTGTGAGCGCAAGGATCCGGACACACACAGCAACGGGTCACTTGCCGAATTGCCGCTCAGCGGTTTTAACAGGGGAACAGGGTGAAGCAACTACTCATTTATGAGTCGCCGTTCGTATTGAACCGCGAACAACACAAGCGCGTGCGCGTAAAAGCAGGCGATCTCGGTTACGCGTTTGCACGCGATCTGAATTCAGCACCGATTACGGCGGTCGAGTTCGCGCCGGCCTCGCGTGATTATCCGATTGTCTTTGCCGGCGAGGGTGACAACGTCACCATGCCCGCCGTGCTGACTGGACTCACAAGCGACAGCAACCTCTATGTGGAAGCCGACGGTCAATGGGCAGAGGGGCATTACATTCCCGCGTTCTTCCGCCGCTATCCCTTTGTGACTGGTGAAAAAGGCGAAGGCGCGGATGACTTCAATGTCTGCATTGATGCGCCCGCACTCACAGAAGAGGACACCGGAATTCGCTTGTTTGAAGACTCAGGTGAAAACAGCACCTTGCTGGAACACGCTGTCACCTTCCTCGCCGACTACCAACGCGAAGTCGAACGTACGCAAGCACTGATGAAACAAATTGTGCAAAGCGGCTTGCTCGAGGCAAAGACCGTTCGCGTCGAACGCGAAGGCGGCGAATCACAAACGATCAGCGGATTTTCGGTGGTCGATGAAGAACGTTTGCAAAAGCTCAATGGGAAGGCCTTGGCGCAACTCGCCAAGACCGGGGCGCTGGGCTTCATCTATGTACACCTGTTATCGCTTGCCAATGTGCAGCGACTCGCAATGCGTGCAGATGTCATTCGCGCGCGATAAACGCGCGCAACCCGTTTGTCCTGTTTCAACACCGTTGTACCTACGAAAGCAGAGATTGCCATGAACGCTCATCGACCCGCTCGTCGTTCCCTTTCACGCATGCGCACGATTTCGCGACCCTGCGGGCTCGCTATCGCAATTTCGCTCGCGTTGGGCTTCACCGTGCCCGTGCAGTCTTGGGCGGCGCAGCCGGTCGATTCGAACATCGACGCTTCAACCGATTCCTTGCGTAAGACCGTCACGACGATCAACAAAACGGGCGCGCCGAGTGCCTGGATCTTCGATATCACCAGCGCAACGCATAAGAACGGAACGGAGTTCAACTCCTTCAGCCACTTCCAGCTTCAACATGGCGACACGGTCAATTTCAACCTAAGCAACGGCAACAAAAACGTTGTCAACTTAGTGTGGGATAGCCGCGCATACATCAACGGTGCCGTCAACAGCTACATTGGCAGCGGCGCGAACAAAACGATCGGTGGCAATGTGTTTTTTGCCGACGCGCACGGTATCGTCGTCGGCAGTGATGCCATTCTCAATGTGGGCAGCCTCTCGCTCAGTGCGCCGAGCGAAGGCTTCATGAATAGCCTCTTGGGTGCGGGCGGCTTAAACACTGACGCAAACAATATTCAGGCGCTGCTTGAAGGCCGCGAACAGTTGACGTCGACGACGTCGGGCGTGGATTGCATGATCTGCGTCAGTGGCGTCATCAATGCCACCAATGCGGTGCGTATTCGTGCAACAACCATCGATGTGGATGGCAAGATTGCAACCACGGGTCTCGGCGATAGCATTCTAGGCACCGCGGTAAACGTGACAGATCCGGCCTCGGGCAACACGACATTGCAAGTCGTTAACGACGGCAACACCATTCGACTTGTCGCCGAAGATGCAATGAATTCGGATGCGGCATTTGCAAAAGCCAACACAGCCGTGAACATCAAGGGTAGCGCATCGTTGTCGACTGCGAACAATGCGCGGGCGAACACCAGCACGGCGTCTGCAGATTCCTGGGGTGACATTGAAGCCATTGCGACTTCGGTGGCGCATTCGGATTACGGCACGCCGATGTTGACGGCGCCTGCGACACAAGACATCGGCAACCTATGGCGCGATCAAGAAGATTTCGCGTTGAACGGACTGGCTGCGGCCACCGCCAACGTCAACCTCTTGACTGCTGAGAAGGGCATGCAAGCCGCGTTTGTCGTAGCGGAAGCCAAAGCCAAAGTCTCGATGGACGGTGCCATTTCCGCGAGTGGCGATGTCACCTTGGCATCCTCCACGCAAACCAGCGCAACGACTGACGCAACGACGTCGGCATTCAAAAGCAGTGCGCCGCAACCGCCGTTGGCGGTCACCGTCATGTATGGCGGCATGGATAGCCGCGCAAACACTTCGGTGGGCTCAAGCGCAAGCATTGCCGGCAAGAATGTCGCAGTGACGGCGAACACCGACAACACGATGGAAATTTCGGGTTCGACCCGCGTGGGCAAGAACGCGACACAAGCGATTGCCACCACGGTGTCCATTTCGCAAGCCAACGTCAGCGCGAGTGCAACCGTGGCTGGGCAAGTGAGCGCGGATGGACTCAGCATCGATGCACAAAATGCAAACAGCTTCACCACGCAAGCGGCGACGTATTCGGATGACGGTAAAACGCCAGTAGGTGTGGCTGCAGCCATTGCACTGCATACCGTCAACGCGCAAGCCAGCTTGAACAACAATGCATCGAACTTGGCCAACACGTTCGGCGATGGTGGCGTATCTGTCACCGCAGCAAGCAACACCTCAGCGAATGTGACCGAAGCCTCCACCATGGTCACGCCTTTGTGGATGCAGATCCAAGAACCTTCAACATCCAAGGCACCTGTTGCATCGGGTACCAATCTCACCGGGAGCTTGACGAAAGCAACCGGTTCGGGTGGCAAGGGCCTCGGTGCCGCATTGCCATTCAAATTGGCGGGCGCGCTGTCATTCACTGACAGCACGCACAAGGCGCATGCCGACATCGGCGCAAATGTGCAGATCAACAGCGATGGCAATGCCGTCGTGCAAGGCGTGGTAAAGGACGAAGGGATTCACGGCGGGGCAAACTCTGCCGCAACCGCATCGTCGCAAAGCGGGAGTGCTGCGCCGGTCGTTATTTCTGCAGCCGTCAACTACGGCAACTATGCACATGATGCAGCCGCAGTCATTGGCGCAAACGCGCGCATCACTGCAGCCAATATTGGTGTGGGTAGCAGTGTCGAGTTGCCCTTCGATTGGACCTTCGGCTTCTCGCAAGTGGCCGACATGGGCAAGAGCTTCGACGCTTTCATGGATGGCGCCAAGCAAATGGCCAGTGTGGTCAGCCCGTTGGGCAACCCCTTGGTGAAGAACGCCATCGGCTTTGCCGGTGCTTCCACACCGACGAAGGACGCGCAAGGCAACACCGTTGAACCTGAGGTCGGCATTGCCGGCATGGTCAACTATCTCGAATTCAAGAATGACAGCCGTGCCTGGGTCGACCAAGGCGCGCAACTGACGGCGACGTCGGCATTGGCGACGACAGCTGCCGCCGAAAAATGGACACAGACGCTTGCCGATGGCACCGAAACCACGTGGGATAAATCCATTACCGTGCGCGCTTTGGCGGACAACGGCATCTTCAGTCTGGTCGGTGAAGTGCGCCCGTGGGCATTGGTGGGTGGTGGCGGCGGTGTCGCTGCAGGTGGCGGCTTCAACTACACAGGTCTGAAGAACTCCGCAATTGCGGGCGTCGCCAGTGATGCATCGCTGGTGAGCGACAACAACGATGTCTTGATTGACGCAAAATCTGCGACCACCTTGTTTGCATTGAGCCCGGTAGGTGGCAAAGGCAGTGATGCCGCATTGGAAGGCACCGTCTCGGTGTCTGATGTGGATGACACCACGCATGCCACGCTCAGTGGTTCGGCCGATGTCAGCGCGCGTGCGTTGAAGGTGCAAGCACAAAATCCGCTCACCGCATGGTCGCTCTCTGGCGCGATTGCGATGTCGAATCAAACCAGCATTGGCATCAGTGTTGGCGTCAACAGCGTGAGTACGGACACTGTCGCCAAGATCGGCGACAACCACGCAGACGGATCGGATCCTGCGAACACAAGTGGTGCACAATCCGGCGGCACAATTGCCGTGAATGATTTGAGTGTCAATGCAACCACCACCGGCGAAGTCGGCGGTGTGTCGCTCGCGGGTTCCGTGCGTACACCGGATTCTGGCGGCGGCGGTGGTGCATCGGCACCTCAGGGTGGCGGCGGTATTGTCAAACTCTTCAAGAAAATCACTGGCGTGATCGGCACAATGCAGACGGTTGTCGCGGGTGTCGACAGCATGAAGCAATTGGCATCGCCCGATGATCCGCAGTCGACCGACGAATCTTTACTCGACAAAGCCAACACTTTCCTCAGTCAAGCATCCGATGGCGTCGCCAAAGCAGGTGCGCTCGCGGACAAGGTCAGTAACTTTGGCTCCAAGACAAAGCAAGCGACGACAAAGCCAGGCGCCGGACCGCAAAAGAAAGCCGGATTTGGTATTCAAATTTCCGGTGCGGCCAGCGTCAACATTTCCAACTTGAATACCACCGCGTTGGTGGATGGCGTCACGATCAACAATGGCGCTACAGGGACGCGCGTGACGGTGCAGGCCATCAATCGTGCCAACCAAGTCAGCGCCGCAGGTGCAGCTGCTTTGAATCTCAAAGCGGGTGGGAGTGGTAGTGGCGGATCCAATGCGAGTGTCGGCGGCGCTGTCGCCTACTCGAAAATTGCAGACAGCACCAAGGCACGCATCGAAGACAGCACGCTGGTCAATACACCGCAAGTTGCGGTGCGTGCGTTGGATGGCAGCTTACAAATTGCACTGGGTGTCGGTGCGTCGGTCAGCACGAGCACCAGTGGCGGACAAACGACGATTGCAGGCTCGGTGTCCATTGCGCAAAGTCGCAACACGACCGAAGCGGGTATCGAACGCAGTCAGGTGGATGGGGGTAGTTTCTCCGGTAACGGCAGCGACCCACGCGTTTTGGAAGTCGTCGCTTACGATCACACGCGCATCGGTACAGGCGCGGGCGCTTTCTCTTTCAACGCAGGCGGCAACGGCAACAGCGCTGCACTTGGCCTCACGTGGTCCGACATTTCGAACAGCACAAAGGCAGTCTTGGGCGGTCATGTTGCGAGCGGTAGCGCAGCCGATCTCAAGAACTTCGGTGCCTTTGGCGTTCAAGCCTTGGATTCCTCCTTGATCGGCACAGGCGCGTTCTCGGGTACAGCGAGTTCAGGCACGGGCAATAGCTTGTCAGGTGCGTTTATTTGGAATTCCGTCAAGAACAACAGCCAAGTTGTCATTGGCGACGGTGTGCGTATCGATCTGCCAAAGGGCATGAGCGTGCGTGCGGCGGCCGTGCAGTCCGGCGTTGACCCGACTGCCACAGCATTGAATCAATTGATTGGATCACCCGGGAGCAGCTACAACTACGACTTTGCTGCCAGCAGCTTGACCTACACCGGATCGTCGAGCCATGACACAGGCGGCGATACCGATCAACCCAATGCAGCCTCGTTGAACGCTGCCGGTTGGGGGAGCTCGATTATTGCCGTGGCTGGCGTCGTCAGCGTCGGCGGCAACAATGTCGGCTTGTCTTTTGTGGGCAGTGAAGTATCAAACAAGCACGAGATTGCGGTAGGTAACGCCGTTCTCTCGCTGGCGGGTGACCTGTCGCTGATTGCGCAAGACAACACGCGCATCATTAGTCTTGCCGTCGGCGCGGGCGTTTCGTCCGGGAAATTCGCCGGCACGGGCAGCGTGACCTACAACGAAATTGACAACTCGAACGCCATCTCGTTTGGCGACGGCTTGAACGCCGCACAGCGCGCTGCAGTGAGCGCCAAGAACATTTATGCCACTTCAAGTGACAAGTCGCACATCTACAGCCTGGCAGGCAACGTGGCCATTGGCGCAGGTTCCGCCGCTGCGGGTGGCGCGGTTACGTACAACAAGATCGGCAATGACAACACCGTCAAAGTGGATCGCGCAAGCCTCACGACCACTGATTCGATTCAACTGACTGCGACACAAGACGCAAAAATCATGTCGGCCGCTGTGGCAGGCGCCGTCGCTGCGAATACCGGCTTGGCGATGTCGTTTGGCTGGAACGAAACCGAATCAGCTGCGCGCGTGTCTTCGAGCGCCAACAGTGTGTTGTCCGGCAAAGCGCTCAAGGCGTCTGCCGACGACAACGCAAGCATCTACACCTTGTCGGGCAGTGTGGGCGTTGGCGGAAATGCCGGTGTCGGTGCGGCGGGTTCGGTGGCGGATATCGGTGACACCGCACAAGTCTCTTTGGTCGACAGCACAGTGGACGTCTCCGATTCCATTGCGCTCGCGAGCAAAGGCACAGGCACTGTACATTCCTTGGCAGTGGGTGTGGCTGCAGGCGGCGATGGCGCCGCAAGTGGCTCGTTCACTTTCTCGACGATCAACAAGACCGTCGAAGCCAGCGCGAGTGGGTTGAAAGGGTCTACGCCTGCGGACAATAGCAATCCGAACGCGGCTGTGCGCACAAAGGCGCTGTCGGTCAAAGCCGACAGCACCGCAAAGATCAACAGCTTGGCAACGTCACTGGCCGGGGGGGCCTACGGCAGTGGTAGCTTGGCCATCGTTGTGGCTGATATCGGTGGCACAACGCGTGCGTCTTTGTCGAACAGTGTGTTGGGTGTCAGCGACACCACAGATGTCATTGCAAAAGATTTGGCGCACATTCGCACGCTCTCAGTTGGCGGCAGCGTCGGCGCGGGCACCGGTTCGGGTTCAAACTCGACCAATCTGATTCACAACAGCATCAGTGCGGGAATGACCAATATCGGCACAGATGCAGCGACCGATGGCAGACAACTCGATACCGCCGACACGCCGGCAAGCCAGTTCACTCGTCCTGATGGCACGATTGAGTACACGCCGGCCCAATACGGGTTAAGAGGCACCGTCAGTAGTGCAAATGTCACTACAGTTCAGGCGTCCAATCAAGCCACCATTGAATCCATGGCCGGTGCCATCGGTATCGGTGGCGGTGCATTCGGTGCGGCGATTGCGGTGAACCGGATCAGTACCACCAATGACGCATATTTCAGCGGTTCGACAACAGTCAACCGTGAGTACCGCGTGCGTGGATTGAACGTACGTGCAGCAGCAGAAAACACGGCAACAGACGCCAGCGATTCGAATATCAAGACCATCGCTGTCAGTGGCACCTATGCACCCGGTATGAGCCTTGCCGGTTCGGTCGCTGTGAATGTGATGTCGGCCAAGAACACCGCACGCATAGATAGCGGCGCAAACGTCATCGCCGAACACGACGTCGGTGTGCTTGCGGGCAATGACCAGGGCATTGATGTGTTCGCGGGCGCACTGTCTGCAGGCGGCACCGCAGTCGGTGTCGGCATCGTCGTCAACTATGTCGAAGGTGAAACGCGTGCGCGCATCGACGGCGCGTCGGTCACGGCGTACGGACGGGGTAGCGCGGGTCTGTCAGTAGATAACGGAACCGCTGCACAAGGTGTGGCGCTAGATGACGCGATTGATCTGCGCGGCAAGACGATGTCCACCTTGTTTGATTCGCAAAGCGGCGCCGGGCCTTCGGGTCGTATTGCACCCGATCTGTCGGGCACCCAAACGGTAGTACACGGTGTTGCAGTCAATGCCGTTAACACGCAACACATTGCGACACTCGGTGTTGGCGCGAGTTACGGTCAAACCGCGGTCAGTGGCCAAATCGCGGCCAATGTCATCGGCGGCACGACAAGTGCGTCGATCAACAATTCGAACATCAATCAAGCGAATATCGATTCGAATGGCATTTACCACGGCCCCCTCGCGCGCAGCCAACAAGTGGACCTGCGTGCGAGTAGCCGTCAACACGAGTTCAGCCGGGTCTTTGAAGTCAGCGTCGGTACCGGCGGCGCGCTGGGCGCTGGCGTCGTTGCCAACGTATTCAATGCAAACACGGACGCGAATATCACCAACAGCACCGTGAACTCGATTCTAGGCACGCGTGTGCTTGCAGATACGGATCAATGGTCATTGGCAGGAACTGCAGGTCTCTCTGCCAGTGCCAACACGGCGGGTACCGGTTCGGTCGGCATCAATGTATTCAAGAGTGCAACGCACGCCTTTGTCGATTCGAGTGATCTCAAAGTCGGTCAGCTGGATGTGAACGCGGACACAGATGCAGCCTCGTCATTGGTGGGCGGTGCGATCGGCATTGGCGTGATGAATGTCGGTTTGGCCGGTGTGGGTCTCGTCAATGTCAATCAGTCTGAAACGCAAGCCTCGATCAAGAACGGAAGCAACATCCAAGCGGCGACAGTCCGCGCGGCGAGCACCGTCGGCGCAAACGGCGCGCCCATTGATGGCGCCGTCATCGCAGACGGAAACGTCACAGTCAACGCGCATTCAAGCAATCGCGCGCAAAGCCGCGGCGCAGCCGGCGGATTCGGTCAAACGGCGGGCGTTGCGGGTGTCGGCATCGTCAATGTCGTGGGCAATAAAACGCACGCAGATGTCGACCAAGCAACCGTGCTTGCAAATGCGCTGACCGTCGGTGCACACGACGTGCAAGATATCGATCTGGGTTCGGGCAGCCTCGGCGGTGGCACATTCGGTGCAGGCGGTGCCTTGAATCTCGTGTTGCTGCAATCCAGTGTGGGCGCGCAGATCAATCAATCCACTGTCACCTCGCGCAGTGGAAACGTAAGTGTTTTGGCCGACTCTGATCGTCTCATCGACAGTGGTGCCGCATCCGTGGGTGTGGGCGGCGGCGGTTTGGGCATTTCGGTCTCCGTGTTGGTAGCGGGTACGGGCGACATCAGCAACGACGGCAAATCGGACGCAGGCAGCAGCCTGAAGTCTGGCGATCAAATCAACACAGATAATTTGTCTGCTGTGTCCGACAACGACCACCTCAGTGATTCGCAGATCAAAAGTTACGGCAGCGACGATTCGCAGCTTTCCAGCACGGAAGTCGGCAACATCAACGCCGCCACCGGATTCAATCTCAATGCTGCCACAGGCACTGGCGGCAGTGCTGCCTTCGGCGCAAGCGAAGGCATTCAAGCAAACATCACAGGAAGCCAAGTCACTTCAGGCGGCAACATTTTGGTCGACGCCACGACGACGACGAGCACGAAGAATCGGGCCGGAACGGTGGCAGTCGGTGCCATCGGTGTAGGCGGGTCGGTGGCCTATTCTTCGATCAATTCGCAAATCGCAGCGCAATCCACAAGCAGCACGCTGACGGCAAGGAATGGCGTAACGATTTCTGCACAAGCTAAAGACGGTACGTCAGGTGCCGCAGCTTCGACGGCCGCCGATGCGGGCGTGGGCGGCATCGTCGGTATTGGGGCAGCGGTAGGCATCAGCCGAATTGATAACAGCGTTAGTGCGAATGCCGGCGGTTCTGTGATCGGCACCGGCAGCCAAGATACGTTGACGATCAGAGCAAGTGACACGAGCACAGCAAAGGCGTCGAACGATTTCCCCTCGGGCGGTCCTTCTCTTACCGTCGGTGGTGTCGTTGCAGGCGCAGCGGTGATGCGTGCAAGCCGCGAGAGCAATGTCAGCGCGGGCATCGCGGCGGATTCACAAATTACGGGCTTCGATTTCGTCAATGTCGCCGCGCGTTCTGCGGGTGCGTTAATCGTCAGCGCCAAGATGGGTGCGGGCGGCGCAATCGCCGGTGGTTTGGGCGTCGATGCACGTGCCGATGACCAAAGTACAGTCACTGCAAGCTTGGGTGCGCGTACACAGTTCTCGGGCACTTCGGCTGTCAATGTTTCCGCAGAGGCATCGCCGGAAGTCACCTCGACTGCAAAGGGCATCGTGATTGGTGGCGGCCTTTCGCTCGGCGTCAACATCGCGCACGCCGATGTCGACAGCACGGTCAATGCCACCGTAGCCGATGGCGTCAAGTTCGGTTCCGGTGATGTGTTGGTCGGTGCGACCTTGACTTCAAAGACGACGGCCAGCGCCAGTGGCGGCGGTGGCGGCCTCGGCATTAGTGTCAACTCCGGCGAAGCACATGCGCGCACACTGGGGAATGTTGGCGCCAGCGTCAGTGGTGCAGCGATCTTGTCGTCAGGCAACCTGGCGATCATTGCAGATAGCAAGTCGCTACAAAACGCTAGCGCTGACGGAAAGACAATTTCCGGTCTACTCGCAGCCGGCAATGTTGTGTCGAGCGCAACGTCGGGCGTGACCACGCGCGCGAGCTTCGGTGACGGCAATGGTGTCATGCATGCAACGCGCGGAATTGTCTCAATTCGTGCGCAAGGTGAAGACACCAACAATGCTGAAAGCAATGCGGGAACCGGTGCACTGATCAGTGGCAACGGCTCGTATGCATCAACGAACGCGACGTCAACGACTTCCGCTGCGCTGGGCAAGAATCAAAACTTCGGACAAGTTGCGGCGCTTGAGCTATCCGCAGTCCACAGCACCTTGTATGGCGGTAAAGCCAACTCTACAAACGCAAGTTTGGTCGGTGGTAGCGGCGCAGAAGTGTCTAACGTCGTCAACAGCACAACCGCGACCACCGTGGGACAAGGCACGAAGGTCAGCGCACAAGGTGGGCGCATTGGCAATGCGCCGTTCGGCGGCGACATTTCATTGTTGGCGGAGTCGCGCATCGGCGCGACAGACAAGAACGGGGGCACCACCGGCGGATCAGGCGGTGTTATTAGCGGTCAGTCTGCAACGCTCAAGACGGACATCACGACGAACAACACCGTATCGACGGGTCAAGACGTTCGTCTGTTGTCGGGCGGCGCGCATACCGATACGGGCCTGAACATTGTCGGCAACACGGGTTTGGCGGGTCGACTCTCAATCAAAGCCGACACACGCGTCACGGGCATCAATGACAGCAGTTCGCTCACCGTGGGCGGTGCAATCTCAGGTGCCGAAGCCAAGACCGAATTCGACGGCGACTTCAACAACACCATCAACATCGGCAACAACAACCTGTTGAATGCGGGTGAGCGCGTCAATATCGCGACTTATACCCGCGTGGATCAAGTGAACACGGAAGCGCTGGCAAACACCTTCGGTGTGTTGGCCACGGTGGCGTTGGCGCGATCCAAGACGGATATCACGACCAATCAATCCATTGATATCGGCAGCAACACAACAATCTTCAGTATTGGTGAAGCCGACATCATCGCGGGTCGCGATGTGGCCAATGGTATTTCCACACAATTGGCAGCGAACAGTTCTGCGCAGGCCTATGCGCGCGGGTTGATTGCCGTGCCAGACGCCATTTCGGTGAACAACACGACGAGTAACGCCAATCTCAATTTGCAATCAGGCGCACGTGTGATCAGTGCCAACGATGTGGGTATCGGTAGCGTCCGCGGCGATGCCATGGGCGGCTCAGATGGCACAGGACACGGTTACGAGCTTGGCTTCATTCCGGTCACGCATAGCAACAGTCAGCGCAACCAAGGTGGAGCGGCGACGGCAAACATCAATGGCCAAGTGTTGGCAGGCGTGTACGACCACATTCGTCTGAGCATCGATAGCAATGGCAATGTGACCAACGACAGTGGCGGCGTTCCTGTCGCGTGGTACGTAGACAAGAATCTAGACCAAACGCTCTACTTGCGTCGCTATATGCATACGCTGGATCCGAACAACAACCACGACAATGACCAGTTCGATGGCTTCGGCGGGAATGCCCAAGGGGGTATTTTCATCGGTGGCAGCGCTATTACTGCCAGTGATGTCGGTACCGGTAAGGCGCTCACACCGCTCGCGGTGAGCGGCGGCAACGTGTACTTGTACGGCGGCGCGGTTAACGGTAGCGGTTCGATTACCGCGAAAGGCGCGCCTGAAATCGATATCAACAATGCCTCGCCGCATTACTTGTTCCTGCCTTCGATGTACATTCCGTTTGGCACATCCGGACAAGTCATCTTGAGCGGCGGCGCCCAGTTCAGTAGCAGTGATCACATCGGTGGTATTGCGGTGACGCGCACCCCTGCAACGGATGAACCCAAAATTTCAGTGTCGTCAACGTATCTACCCGGTAATGGACACACGCCTGGCATTGCAACTTTAGGCGATATCGATAATCGCGGGGGGTCGGTGTCCCTCAGCACGAAGGGCGGCTCGTTGCTGCAGTTGGGCAGCACCTATGCGAACTCCATCAATATGGTTGCGCCGCAAGGTTCGATTACCTTGAATAGCATCGCCAATCGTTATATGGGCACGACAGGCCAAGCCGGCATGCTACCTGGCGGCTGGTTGTGGAGCTTCCTCAGTGTCTACACAAATGGAAGCGGTGTATTCACCGGTGCTGATGAGATCGCTGCAGCCATCGCACAACGCACCTGGTTCGGCGATAACGACGACTGGATCGGACTGAATGCGCAATTGTATGGCGGTAATCGAAACACACCTTGGACGCATCCAAGGGGCAGCAACTGGGACGACAGTGCAACTGATCGCACGCCGATTTTTGTCTATGGCTTCTGCCAAGCGTTCTCCAGTCTTCCGTGCAATCTGGGCTTGAATCAAAACTGGGCATACATCAATGTGGGCGGCGACAACGAAAAGCGTGCCCCAGTGGTCGATGCCAATCCGCTGCTGACGTCAGGAAGCTTCAGCAATACGCCACCTTCAGGTAGTGGCTATTACGCGCAACAACTGAATGTCGTCGCAGGTACCGGCACCGGGTATCCGGCGGGCACGACAGGCTTTATCAATATCAATGCACCGATCTATGTGGGCACACCGGCGACATGGACTGTACAAACAACCGATGCGTTGAAAGAGTGGCAAGCACAACAAACGGGTTCGCTACCTGTACCCGTCCCTCTGTATGACGTTCAAGGTAGACCGCTGTTGCAACTTGTGGCGGGAAATGGCAATAGCCGACTCATTGGCTCGCTGCCGGATCGCCCAGTGACCTACAACCCTGCTACCCAACAATTGATCTTGCCGGACGTTTACGCCACGGGGAACGGCGTCGCAAAATTTGACGGCAAGATTGTCAGCACAGGTCAAGGCAGTATTCGCGTCAGCAGTGGTTTCGGCACGGTTGTTGTGAAGAATGAAACGGGCAAGGTTTTGGAGACGCGAGAAATTCTCGCCGGCAATGGCGGCGATGGCCTGATCGAAATCAAAGATCGCTTGACCGGCATGACCACGTGGTACGTAAGCAACAATGGTCAGCCGGCACAAATCTACCAAAGCACATCTGCAAACACATGGGTGGGGTTGAACCCGGTTGGCGCCGTCGACGGTAACACCTCATACGCACCGAAAGCAGGGATGCAGCTGCAATGGGGCGCGAGTACACGTGTCTTCCGCGGCAGCAAGTACGACCTTCATTGGACAAACGGCACGCCAGGCAACGGGACCAACGGCACGCAGTGGAGCCTCAACGAGGCGCGTTTTGTCGATGCAGGCAACGATGCAGATCTGCCAGGCGGTCGGGACTATTTCGCGAAATTGGACGGAAGCTTTTCTGACTACGCATACGGCGGAACGTCGTATCACGGCTGTGATGACGATTTTGGTTCGGAATGTAACTACGGCACGCATGCAACCGGCCATGATGGCGGCGGCAGACGTTCATTGTGGATGTCTATCGCGCCGTTGCAGGGCATGCTGACCTTATCGGTGAAGCAGCGCGCCGACAAGGCGATCGGTATTCAGTTCGATACCAGTAACAGCAGCATGGTGAACATCGAGTCGAATGCTGATGTGCTGTTGAATGGCAATATTTTCAACGCACGCGGCCCAACCTACATTACCACCACGCCATCGCAGGGCGGCACGATTGGCAACATCACGCAGTTGAAACATGACGGCATCGTTTGGACACACGAACTCGCCATGCGAGCGTTTGCACCAGGTGCCAACATCGGTAGTGAATATGCGCCGATCAATGTGCGTATTGCGCATGGCGCGACGCCGTCCAATGCGCAAATCCCCGGCGGTGTTCCATCGAACGCCGTCATCGCCGTCACTTCAGGTGGCGAAGTGAATCTCAATCTGGATTCGGGTGTCGCCGACCAAGGGCTCTTCGTACACGCGATGGGCTTGGCGTCCTCTGCAGGCAACGTGCGTATCACCAACACCGGCGGTATTGTCGGCCTGAGCGGCTTTGCCGGCTACGGCGGCGCGATCGCAAACGGCATTGATATCACCGGCAACAACATCCGATTGACCAGCCAGCAAGGCAGCATCGGCAGCTTGTTGAATCCGCTCGACATCGTTGCGAGACCGAACTACGCATATAACGGCGCACCGGTGGGCGGTCAATTGAATGCATTGGCCTACGGCGACGTCGCAATTGCGGGTCACGGCGGTACGATGTGGCTGGGTGGCGCACCTGCAACCGGCGGCCAGTTCGGCATCGAATCACAGTTCGGTGACGTCTATCTGGAATCGGTCAATGGCGGCATGCTGGATGCACGCATGTTGTCATCCGCATCCACGGTCGATCTGACCCGAGCCCGCGAAATCTGGGCGAAGTTGCATTTGACTGACGGCAATTCGTCGAACGCATATGCCGCTGCGCTTGAATCACGCGTGGACACCGCCTACATGCAGTACTGGCAGTTGAACGCAGCAGGCGCGCTGGATGGAAACGGCGTCTTCGTATTCAACACCGGTGCCGAAACCCCGTACTTCAGACTGGCTGCACTGGCGGGCAATATTGACCCCGCAAGCGTGACCGATCCGGCCGAACAATTGCGCATGGCACAAACATTTGCAGCCAATCGCATGCAACAGGTGCAGCAAGTATTTGCAGACAACATTGGGAGCAATTGGCAAACCGATAGCGCCTTCACGGGCGGTCAAATGGCCAACTACCACTTCGTCTTGAGTCAAACAGTGCGCGATGCACTGGCAAGCGATGCGACATGGACGGAAGGTCAGTTGCGTCAAGCCATCAGCTCGGTGGCCTTGGCAACACCCACCGGCGGACAAGTCGGCGCCGCACCCGCGAATATCACCGGCAACAACGTGACCTTGATCGCACGCAACGGTGGCATTGGTCGTGAACTGAGTCGATTGGATGTCAGCTATAGCGATTTGTATGCAGGTCAGTTGAATGCAGAACAAGAAGGTGCGCTGGCGTTGGCCAATGCACCGGGCGACGCAATCTTGTTGGCCGCAGACGGCAGCATCATTCGTACCGACGATCCGCGACTGGATCCGCAAAGTGCAAGCTACGACGCCTCACTTTTGAATCGCATCTCGCTCGGCCGTCAGAACCCGCTCTACGTCAACGCACGCGGCACATTGAAAGGCTCTGCCAGCGGCACTGTCTACCTGCAAGCGAACGACAGCATGCATCTGGGTGGTTTGAGCTCGGGTGGCGACATGCGTCTCTCCGCCAGCAATGACATTGATTTGGCGGCCGGCTTGCCCTCGGGTACGGTTGCGCTTCATGCCGGCAGGAACGCCACCTTGGTGGCAGGTTCCGGCAGCATCAGCTTGAATTCGAGCAACCCAACGGAAGCGCTACCGGTGCAAATCGACGGCATGCTGTTGGCGGCCTCGGCAGGCACCCACATGCTGTTGAAGCAAATGTCGGGCGATCTCGACTTCGGCACCGCGTTTGCAAACAACCGCGTGTCGCTGACCTCAGCGACAGGCAGCTTGTTTGGATTCTTGCCCACGTTGAGCGTTGTCGGGCACGACATTGACTTGCATGCCGCAGGCGATATCGCAGGCCCCATGGATGCAACGAATACCGCGCGCACAGCGTTGAAAGTCCAGGTCGCTTCAGATGGCCTGATCGACGCAACCGCAGGCGGCGACGTCAAACTCGATTCGCCGAACTTTGCGCTGCACATCGGTGAAATTCAAGCGGGCAATGACATTGCGGTCTCCGCACAGAATGCCGGCCTTGATGCAGTCACCTTGACGTCGACGGGTGGTGCTGTGTCTGTCATCGCTGCAGGCGATACCGATATCGGCACGATCAACGCCCATACCGGCGTTGATGTCAGTACGACGACGACGCTGACCGCGGGCAATATTGTCAGCAGTACCGGCAACGTCAATCTGGATGCGGTCACGGGCATGCAGTTGGGTCAAGTGACAGCGCTTACAGGCGACATTGCGGCGCAAGTGTCCGGTCAATCCGCACCGCTTTCGATCAACACAGGTTTGTTGGCAGGTGGTCGCATTGATGCGATCTCTTCCGGCAATCTCACCATGGCATCGGGTAGCAGCGTGATTGCAGGCGATGCCATTCGCATGGATGCACAAGGTGATGTGACCATGGGGCTTGTGCAGTCTGGTGCAACGCAAGGTGTCGCACTCACTGTGCAGGCAGGCGGCAACATCGATGGCAACGGCGCAGCGGTCAACTTGGTCGCACGCAGCGGCGGCACTTCGGTGCTTGATGCGCAAGGCCACATTGGACAACAAGCGCAACCCATCGTTGTCGATGTGGATCAACTGACTGCTTCAAGTGCGTTGTCCGATATTTGGCTGCGCACCTTGGGCAACATCTCGATGCCGTCGATCACAACGCCAAATGGGCACATCCATGTGCAAGGCGGCGGTGTGGTTGGTTTCGGTCAGATCGCAGCGCAAGACAGTGTTGTTGTGACGGGCACTGACTTGATTGGCGACAGCGTGACCGGCACGACTGCGTTGCTGCAGGGCACCGGTGCGGTGGACGTCAACACGCTGACCACTGCAGGTGAGTCGACTGTGGTGGCCGGTGGCGCTGCGGATATTACGCGTGCGACTGTGGGCGGCAACCTGTCGTTGCACAGCGGCACCGATGCAAACCTGGGTACGGCCTCCGTGGCTGGCACGGGTCAGGTCGATGCCGGCCAATCGCTGACGGTGGGTACCTACACCGGTGGTGATTCGTTGCAAGCAACGTCGGGCACCGATACAACCGTCGGACAGATTGCATTGACCGCGGGGAACCTCGGCATAGACGCCGGCCAGAACCTAAGCGCCAACACCTTGAATGCAAGCGTCGGCACCATCACGCTGCATGCGGGTCAAGCCGCGGACGTCCAAGCGCTCAATGCGGGCGGTACCTTGTTGTTGAACACCGGCACCAATGCAAACTTGGGCACGGCTGCCGTAGGCGGCACGGGTCAGATCAATGCCGGCCAATCGCTGACGGTGGGTACTTACACCGGTGGTGATTCGCTACAAGCAACATCAGGCACAGATACAACGGTCGGACAGATTGCATTGACGGCAGGGAACCTCGGTATCGACGCTGGCCAGAATATGCGTGCAAACAGCTTGAGTGCACGCGCCGGCGCCATCACCTTGGATGCCGGTCAAGCCGCAGATGTCCGCGCGCTCGACGCGAGTGGCAATGTGCTTGCAACGGCTGGTACGAGACTCGATGCCGGCCAATGGTTGGCGGGTGGCAACGCCGACTTGCTTGCACGTGATGCGATTCAATTTGGCAATGTCACTGCGGGTCAAAACCTCACGGGCACCAGCACCCTAGGTTCAATCGCGGGGACAGAAGCGCACGCCGGTGTGGATCTGACCTTGAACGCAGCGACGACCTTGGATGTGCTGACACTGACCGCGGGTCGTGACACGCGTCTGACGGCGGGTGGTGCACTCACCACGGGCACACTCACCTCGGGCAACGATGCCGTGGTGCGCGCCGGTGGCGATATCCGCATGAACTCGACCACCGTTGGCAATGTCTTGGATGTGGATGGCGGCGCGGCGCTCACCATTGGTGATGCCACTGCAGGTCATCGCGTCAAACTCGCCGCGCAAACGATTGACTTCGGCACGATCCGTGCGCCGGATGTCATCGATCTCCATGCACGTAACGGAAATATCATCGGCGCAGAACTTGCGACCCGTGATGCCTACATCGCCGCCCGTCATGACATTGCACTTGACGCAGTACGCATCGGCAATCGCCTCAACATGCAGGCGAACACCATCACCGCAAACCTGTTCCAGACCAGCACACAAGACACGATCTACTCCGTGCTGACCGGGTATCAAGGCGGTGTCGCGAAGACGGTGCAAGTGCGTGCGCAAATTCCGAAGCATTGGCAGATCGATCAGCTGTCCGCTGTGGACGCCACCCTGGCCACGACAGGTCCGGATGTGTCCATTGACGACGGCCATATCGAGAACACCATGGCGCTCGACACCCAACTGGCAAAGATTCGAATGAATCAATTCGATCCGACCCTGGTGGCGGCGAACATCCAGCTGATGGAGCCCGACTTCAACTTCAACTACTACCAACGCGGTATTCATACTCTGACGGATGCGTACATGATCCGCTATCAGTTCGGCAATCAAGTGCAAACGCCGAACTATGTGGTGGGTCACTTCTCGATTCCGGCGGACTACCTCGGCGAAAGCGTGCTGCGTTACAACGGCCGTAAGTTGAGCGAACGCGAAGGCTTGCTGTTCGATGAGGATGGCAATCTGATTCCGCTGGATTGGGAGTCGAAAGACATGCAACTGATCACCCCGTCGCCGGAAGGCACCCTGAACCTCTCACTCGCTGACTGAGCATGGAACCTGCATTGAAATTGAAAGTCATTCACTCGCGTATCAAGCCCGTAAGCACACTGCTGGCATTGTCCTGCTTTGCGTCTTCGGCAATGGCTCAGCAGGCCACCACCTTGCAAAACAACGAGCAGCGACTCAATCGCCACTACGAGCAGCAAGAACGTGTGCGTGAACCGGAAGCGCCCGCGGATCCGCTGGCACAACCGGCACCGCCCGCAGCACAGTCAAACGTGTTGCCGGCCGGCCAGCACTTCCATTTGAACGCGGTGAAGTTCACACCGTCCGCCTTGCTGCCCGCAGCGGCCTTCGAAAACGCAGCGGCGCCCTTTGTGGGCAAGGAGATCGACGGAGAAGGCGTCGCGAAGTTGTTGGAAGCGGTCAACGCGGTGTACACCGAGAAGAACATCACCACGGCCCGCGCCATTGTGGGGCCGCAAGCGATTCAAGACGGTGTCCTGCAAGTCGAGTTGGTCGAAGGACGCTTGGGTGAACTGTCCATCGAAGGCGAGAAGTACACACGCGAAGCTTTCATCAAAGATCGCGTGCAGATGAAGACCGGTGAAGTGGTCGATACAGAAGCACTGCGCAAGCAACTTGTGTACTTGAACAAGACCACCCAACTGCAAGTGCGCGCCATGTTGCAACCCGGCGCCGAGCGCGGTGAAACCGATGTGCGACTGAATGTTGTGGAGCCCGAGCGTTGGGGCGCTGACTTCTTTGTCGACAACAACGGTGCGGATAGCACCGGCAAGGTGCGCGTCGGCGTGCAAGGCTTCATGTACGGCATCTTTGGTCGTGATGACCGATTTACCGGCAGCCTTGCACACGCGCAGGGCGGCAACGATGGTGCGTTTAGCTATTCGGCACCGGTGTTGCCAGGCAATGGCCGACTCTCGGTAAATGCCTCGCACAGCCAGATCAATATCATCAACGGTCCTTTTGCAGCGATCGATGTGGTCGGTACCAGCACCGTGTATGGTGTTGAATACGATCAGCCATTGCTTGCCAACAGCAAGTGGTTGGTCACCGGCACCTTGGCCTATTCACGTGGCAATGCGACGACAGACATCAGCGGCGTTTCGATTGCAGATACCAACACCGATTTAATCACTGCAGGCGTGTCCACGCAGTATGTCGGTGACGGACGGCAGTGGGGCATTACCCAGCTCTACACGCGAATCAAAAGTGATGAGCCGATGCTCGGCGAAACGTCTTTCCAAACCTATCCGGGCAATGCGTTCTATATCCAACGCCTCGGTCAATCGCGCTGGGTTTTTCGCGGGAATCTGGGTTGGCAGTTTAGTAAAGGTGACAACTTGCCCTCTGCGAACTTGTTCCAAGTCGGCGGCTTGGGCAGTGTCCGTGGTTACGAACGCGGCATCGTGTCCGGCGCCCGCGGCTACTACGCATCGCTTGAGCTCCATCGCTTGATGAGCGAGCGCTTGGATGTCTATGGCTTTGCAGATCACGGTGTGATTGAAGGGTTCTATCCGCAGGCCGTGTCGATCACCGGTGCAGGCATCGGTACGCTGTGGCGTCCAAAGACCTGGCTGAGTGTATCGGCCGACGTTGCATCACCTTTCAATAAGATCGTGCCCAAGCAGGAAGGGCTTCGCGCCAATCTGCGTATCACGTTTCATTGGCGCTAATCGAAGGCGCGACGCCTAAATTGGAACCTCGACGCGCAAGCATGTGCCGTCGAGGTTCGAGTCGATATGCAGTGCGCTCCCGAGGCGCATTGCACGGTGCTTCATGCTGGCCATGCCTGCACCACCCATCACCGTAGACGCATCAGATCGGCGCGCAAGGCCCTGGCCATTGTCGCGAACTTCGATTGTGAGGCGATCGGCCTTGCGTTGCAGTGCGATATCTACGCGCGTGGCTTCACTGTGTTTGAAGACATTGGTCAAGGATTCTTGCAAGAGTCGCAAGATATCCAAATGTCGACTTGAACCGAGATCCAAGTCTTCAAGCCCACTGAGCGTCCAATAGTCGTCAATTCCTTTTGCCTCGAAAAGCTTGCCTGCGCGATGTCGCAAAGGCACGATCACCGCTGCAAGATCCGCGCGCTCCTGCGCCGTGTTGTCGATGACTAAACGCAAGTCGTCGCGCATTTCCGCCAGCAGAGAAACCAACTGCTGCTTCGACATTCCGTCGTCTGCATTGCTCAAGCGCGTGATCGCACCTGCCAATGTGCCACCGAATCCGTCGTGCAAATCCCGCACCAATTGCAATCGCTCGCCGGCGCGACCATGCGCCAGTTCCAGAGCATGTCGGCTTTCCAAAGTCTCCTTCAATGTCGAAGTGGCACGCTGCACTTCTTCGGTCAATTCCGCGTTGAACCCCTCCACGCGCTTCATGGTGTTTGAGAATCGGTAGGCCAACACGAAGCCCATGCCCAGTACAGAAATCGGCGACGTGATGGCACCTAAATACTCGGATTCAGCCAACCAGCCCAAGTAGACGCCGAGATCGCGGAACGACACCAAGATCGGCAAACACAGACAGAGCGCCAGCACGACGTAATCTTTGCGACGATTGCGCAGCGCGAACACGATAAACGCAATGTTGGCGAGATACGCGAGAACGATACTCGGGAAGAGGTAGCTGTTCCGAGCGGGTCCCATCCAATGGGGCAACGCAAGCGCGAGGCAGAAGATGCACGCCGCAACCGCAATGAGTACACGTTCAATGCGCGGCAAGCGCTTGTCACTAAAACGCAAGAGAAAGAGTACCTGCGCGACAACACTTGCGACAAAGCACGCCGCATTGAACGCTTGCCAAGCATCCGTCGTCGGAAATGGCCAAGTGCTACGCGCGACGTAGTTATAGCCATGCATGCCCGAGAACAAACCGCTCAACGCGTACCAACCGTAAGTGGTGTCTTGTCGACGCAGCAACCAAAACAGTCCGAAGACCGATGCCATCACCAAGCCGATCGCGGCATCCAAGAGTTGCAGGTCGTAACGCACAAGCACATCACGGTTGTACACAGGCAGTAGGGTCTTTGGATCACCCACTTGCACCGTGCCCATACCCGGCTGATACGCGGCGAGTCCTGAAACGCGCACCAAGACTTCGTTCTTGCCCTGCCGCAACACCGGTGCCTGCAACAAGAAATAGCGCGGCACCTGCCATTTTCTTGACATGGGTTCGACCAAGGATTGATCGCGCGCCACCAAACTGCCATTGACATAAACCGCCGCCGCGAGACTGGTGTAGTCGACAATCAGCGCGGTCGGTTGCGCTGCGTCCGCCTGATCCCAAGACAGGCGATACCACACCGCACCATCGTGATGGGGCCATCGCTTGGTCCAGATGTCCAACAATTCAACGCGCTGCCAACCCGTGTCGGGCGGCTGCATCGAAGTTAAGTCACCGCGAACGGCTTCGGCCTGCGTGAGGGTGGTGATGGGCGGCGGTGTGCGTGCTTGCACTGAGAATGCGCACACGCACCACAACGCAAGACACACCCAAAAGCGCATCAAGGCACGAGACCCATGGCCCTTGCTTCGAAGACGGCCTGCGTGCGCGACTTGACCGACAGCTTGCGATAGATGTGCTTGTTATGCGCTTCAACGGTCAGTTTGGATAAGCCGAGCACTTCACTGATGTCACGGTTGCTAAGACCGCGCGACACCATCTGCAGAATTTCCAATTCGCGTTGCGAAAGCTGCACATCTGTCGCGTCGACTTCGGTGTGTTCGCGTGGAAGATCTTGGACCGGCGGTGTCACAAGCATGCCCAAAATATGACGCGCAATGAGCGGATCGATCGGTGCGCCCCCGCGCATCAAACTACGTAACGACAGCACCAGTTCGAGATCATCGCGCTCTTTCAGCAAGTAACCAATCGCTCCGGATTGCAACGCGGAAACAATCATCTTCTCTTCGGCAAATGCGGAGACCACAACGGTGGCAAGCTCGGGCCAGTCTGTACCGATCGATTGGATCAACTCGATGCCGCTGCCGTCTGGCAGGCTCACGTCGACCAAGGCCAATGAAAATACCGCGTCATTCAAGTGACGCTTGGCCTCGGCAATGGAACCTGCATGTGAGACCACCAAGGCGTCGCCTGCGACTTCGGTCAGCAAACGGGAAAGGCGCTTGCAGACGTCCGCGTCGTCATCTACGACGAGTACCGAATTGATGTCGATAGGCGCGAAGTCCAACGGTCCTGTCTCCCCCAGGCGTCTGATAATGCCCCAAAAACAGGGATTTCTCTAGTTTACGCCGTCTATCGCATTTTCGCAGCGCGCGCTGTATCGGGTTTGAAAGGTCCCTTCACGCGCATCGAGCAGCATGAATTCATCAGCCACGCATTAAGCTGTGAATCCCGCCAGATCCATTGAACTCAAATGCGCACCACTTTCCTCTCATTGCTCTTCGTCGCCGCACTCAGCGCATGCGCCAGCACCCCGACGCAAGACATCCGTGCACATGCGGCACCTGTGAAGCTGCCACCCGTAAAGGTGGGCATTGCCTTGGGCGGGGGCGCGGCCAAGGGGTTTGCCCACATCGGCGTCATCAAGATTTTGGAAGCCAATGGCATCACCCCGGTCGCCGTTTCCGGTACCAGTGCGGGGAGCGTGGTGGGTGCACTCTACGCAAGCGGCATGGATGCTTACGTGATGCAAGAACGCGCGTTTGCTTTGGACGAAGCCAGCATTCGCGATGTCAGTCTGTTCTCGGGCGGCTTGATCAAAGGACAAAAATTGCAGGACTACGTCAACAAGCTCGTCGGTGGCCGTGGCATTGAAAAGTTGCGTAAACCGTTTGCGGCCGTTGCGACAAATTTGGCCAACGGGCATCGCACCGTCTTTGTGCGCGGCAATACCGGCCAAGCTGTGCGTGCGTCGAGTTCAATTCCCGGTGTATTTGAAGCGACCAAAATCGGCGCTGCGCACTATGTGGACGGCGGTGTCGTCAGCCCCGTGCCGGTCGATGCAGCGCGTGAGTTGGGTGCCGAGTTTGTCATCGCCGTTGATATCAGCAGCAAGGCCGATGGCATTGCCTCAACCAGCAGCATGGTGGGCAATGTCCAACAAAGCATCAAGATCATGGGACAAAAGCTCGGTGCGCAAGAGCTCGCGCGTGCCGACATTGTGATTCGCCCACGCGTCAACGACATCGGCGCAGCAGATTTCGAACAGAAGAACCGCGCGATTTTGGAAGGTGAACGTGCCGCGCAGGCCGCCTTGCCGCAGATCAGAGCAAAGCTCGCGGCGATGCAAAAAGCACGCGTCACCAAAGCGCAGCAGGCGGCGGACGCCCGTGCCGAGCAGGCGCGCCAAGCACGCTGTGCCCAGCGTGATGGCTGGTTGGACAAGCTGCGGCGTGACCCTGAGTGTCGCGAAGATTGATGCGCACGCGGGGCACTTCGCGCTTGAATTGCCGAGCCGCTACAATGTCGGCTCCGCTACGGCGGACACGGCACGCGCCCGTAGCTCAGCCGGATAGAGTAGTGGCTTCCGAAGCCATTGGTCGGGGGTTCGAATCCCTCCGGGCGCGCCACATGTGTCGCTTCGACGCATGACCACCGGCATTTACTGGTTCAGACGCGACCTTAGACTTGCGGACAACGCAGGTTTGGCACGCGCCTTGGCTGCGCATGATGCGCTTTGTTTCGTCTATATCGACGAGCCCACAGCAGAACCCTATGACGCACACCGCGCATGGTTGCGTCGATCCTTGCTCGCACTCGCGCAGGACTTGCAGGCGCGGGGCGGCGAACTGCATATCTTGCAAGGCTCGGCAGAAACCCTGTTGCCGTGCTTAGCCGCGTCCTCGAACGCCACAGCTGTGCATGTGTGCACCTTGCATGAGCCGGAAGCGGATGCGCGCGATCTTCGAATCGCCGCGCAGCTCTCAAAAGTCGGCGTCCGATTGCTGCGTAACACGGGGCGACTGTTGACCGATGCCGATCAGGTGCGTAGCCAAACGGATTCGCCGTACCGCGTGTTCACGCCGTTCTTCAAATCTGCGCGCCAGACATGGCGTGTTCTCGATGTGCCAGCCCCTGTACGTGTTGCGAGCGTGCCATTGCCCGCGAGTGAAGCATGGCCGAGCGAGGCGGGCATCGCATCACCGACGCCTGCATGGGATGTCGGATTCTGGCACGACAGTGCGCCAGGTGAAGCGCATGCGCAAAATCGATTGAGCACCTTTCTGAAGTCGATCGACACCTACGCCGAAGCACGCGATTTTCCCGCACAAGACGCCACTTCCCGACTTTCCGCGCATTTGCATTTCGGCGAGATCAGTCCGAGCCGCGTGCTCGCCGCGGCACGCTTGCACGGGGGCGAGGGCGCCGACAAATTCATTGCCGAATTGGGTTGGCGTGAGTTTGCGTATTACGTGCTTCAGCATTGGCCGCAAACGCTGACGGAGAACTTCAATACGCGATTTGATCGCATGGCTTGGCGCGAAGATCCCAGGGCCGTGCAGGCGTGGCAAGCAGGTAGAACGGGCATTCCCATTGTTGACGCCGGGATGCGACAACTCTGGCAGCAAGGCAGAATGCACAATCGCGTGCGCATGATTGTCGCTTCATGGCTCACGAAACACGCCGGTGTGCACTGGCGTGAAGGGGCAAAGTGGTTCATGCACACCTTGGTAGACGCAGATCTCGCGAACAACACTTTGGGTTGGCAATGGGTGGCAGGAACAGGGGTCGATGCCGCGCCTTACTTCCGGATATTCAATCCGGTGAGTCAATCGCAAAAGTTCGATGCGTCGGGTGACTACGTGCGACGTTGGTTGCCTGAGTTGTCTTCGCTCGACAATCGAACGATCCACGCGCCGTGGTTGCAAGGCGTCGCAGTCAAGGCGTATCCCAAGCAACCGATTGTTGACCTGCAATCAGGCCGACAAGCCGCGCTGGATCGCTTCGCAGCCTGTCGAAATCGCTAGTCCCTAGGTGAAGCGCACCGACACACTGCCCATGCCTTGAATGTGCAGTTTGATTTCATCACCGGCCGCGACGGCCACGGCTTCAGTGATGCCGCCAGACAACACGATGCTGCCCGCAGGTAGCGTTTGCCCCCGACGACCTAAGTGATTCACCAACATGGCCACCGCCGCAGCAGGATGGCCGAGCACCGCCGCACCCGCGGAAAAAGCGATGGGCGCGCCGTTCTTCTCAAACACCACGCCTGCTGTACGCAAGTCGAGCGTGCGTGCGTCTACCGCGTGTTTGCCGAGAATGAAACGCGCAGCCGATGTGTTATCTGCAACCACGCTTTTCAGGTCAAATTTGAAATCTCGATAGCGACTGTCGATCACCTCGAGACCCGGCATGACCACGTCACTGGCAGCAAGGACGGCAGCGACATGACAGCCCGGCCCTTTCAATTCATTGCGCGTGACGAAAGCAATTTCCGGTTCAACCTTGGGATGAATCAAGTCATCCACGCGGATCGCCGTGGCATCTTCGACCTGAAACGCGTCGACCAAAAAGCCGAACACGGGATCAACAACACCCATCTGTTTCATCTTGGCGTGTGATGTCAGGCCCGCCTTGTAGCCAATGACGCGGGCACCGGATGCAAGCTTGTCCGCACGAATGCGTTCTTGCACGGCATACGCTTCTTCCCATGTCATATCGGGATAGTCGTCGGTGACTTTATGCGTATCTCGATTCTGTTGTTGGCACGCATGTAGATGGGTCGCAATCTGCGCCAGTTGTGCATCACTGAGTGCCATGTCAGGTCCCTGCCGTTGTGTGCGCAGCGCGTTGCTTGAGCAAGGTCAGCGCCGTGTCTTCAATCATGTCTTCTTGTCCACCCACGCAACGGCGTCGACCCATCTCGACCAAGATCTCGCGCGCAGACAGGCCGTACTTCTCACCGGCGCGCTTCGCAAACAACAAGAATGACCCGTACACACCGGCGTAGCCGAGGGTCAATGCATCACGGTCAATGCGAATCGGAAAATCCATGATGGGCACGACCAAATCTTCTGCCACGTCTTGAATCGCGAACACATCCACGCCCGTGTGAATACCCATACGCTCACACACCGCGACTAAGACTTCCATGGGTGTGTTGCCTGCCCCTGCGCCCAGGCCTGCCGCTGCGGCATCAATACGCGAAGCGCCGATTTCAATCGCAGCAATGGAATTGGCCACGCCCATCGACAGATTGTGGTGACCGTGGAAGCCCAGCTCAGTGTCAGGCAACAATGCCTCACGCACTGCACCCATCTTTGACTTCACTTCTTCCGGCAACATGTAGCCCGCGGAGTCAGTGATATAGATGCAGTTGGCACCATAGCTTTCCATCTTCTTGGCCTGTTCGACCAAACCGTGCGCGCTGTTCATGTGCGCCATCATCAAAAAACCGACGGTGTCGAGTCCAAGCTTTCGTGACAGCGCAATATGCTGCTCACTCACATCGGCTTCAGTGCAATGCGTGGCGACGCGCAAGGTATGCACGCCGAGTTCGTGCGCCATGCGCAAATCGTCGACCGTGCCAATCCCGGGCAAGAGCAAGGCCGATACTTTGGCCTGCTTCATCAGCGGAATGACTGCAGACAGATACTCCGCGTCGCTATGCGCGGGAAAACCGTAGTTGACGGAGCTGCCGCCCAAGCCATCCCCGTGCGTCACTTCAATCAACGGAATACCTGCGGCATCAAGACCTTGCGCGATCGACGTCATCTGCGCGAGTGTCATTTGATGGCGCTTCGGGTGCATGCCATCCCGCAAGGTCATGTCATGCAAGGTGACGCGACGCCCTTCCAATGTTGATTTGCTCATGCGCGTGCTCCACTTAACAGATTGAACCGGCCGGCGAGCATATCCTCGGCAAACATTTCAGCGGTGCGCGCAGCAGCGGCCGTCATGATGTCCAGGTTGCCGGCGTATTTCGGCAAGTAGTCGCCGAGGCCTTCTACCTCCAAAAATACAGAGACGCGATTGCCGTCGAACACCGGTCCATTGACGACGCGGAATCCCGGCACATAGCGCTGCACTTCGGCGACCATCGCGCGCACGCTCTCCGTGATTTTCGCCTCATCGGGTGTCGACTCGGTCAAACAGTGCACGGTGTCGCGCATGATCAAGGGAGGCTCGGCCGGATTGATCACGATGATGGCTTTGCCTTGTGCCGCGCCGCCAAGCTGTTCAACCGCACGCGCGGTGGTACGCGTGAACTCATCAATATTCTTGCGTGTGCCAGGGCCCACTGAGCGGCTTGAAACGGTCGCAACAATTTCGCCATAGCGCACGGCTTGTACGCGACTGATCGCAGCAACGATCGGAATGGTTGCTTGACCGCCGCAGGTCACCATATTGACGTTGGCAACTTGTCGACCAATGTGTTCTTGCAAGTTCACCGTCGGCACGCAATAGGGACCAATGGCCGCCGGTGTCAGATCGATCATCAAGGCGCCTTCAGCATTCACCTTGCGGGCGTTTTCTGCATGTGCCGAAGCACTGGTGGCGTCAAACACGATGCGCACGTGATCGGCATGCAGATGCGGTAGCAAACCATCGATGCCTTGGTCGGTCGTTTTCACCCCAAGTGCTGCCGCGCGCTTGAGCCCTTCGGACTCGGGATCGATACCGACCATCCAAACGGGTTCCAAGACCGGGCTGCGTTGCAGCTTTGCCAACAGATCGGTGCCGATATTGCCCGGGCCGATCACGGCGCATTTCACTCTCTCTTGCATGTGGATTCCTTAGCTAAAACGCACGCTGCAGCTGCCAATGCCACCGATGGTGACGCGCAACGCATCGCCCTGTGTCACGGGGACCATCGTTCCAAGCGATCCCGACAAAATAATCTCACCCGCTTCCAAGGCAATGCCGCGCGCACCCAAGGTATTGGCAAGCCACGCAACGGCTTCCGCGGGATGCCCCATCGCCGCTGCGCCTGCGCCGGTGGCGACAATCTCACCGTTCTTCTCGAGCACCATGCCGCAGGTCATCAGATCAACATCGCGGGGCGAGACTAGACGATCGCCTAAGACGAAGACGCCGCACGACGCGTTGTCGGCCACGGTATCGACAATGCTGATCTTCCAATCGCGGATACGCGAGTCGACGATTTCAAAGCAGGCCATCACCCCGTCGGTCGCATCCAACACATCTTCACGCGTCACGCCGGGGCCTTTCAAAGTCTTCTTCAGCAAGAACGCCACTTCGCCTTCTGCTTTGGGCTGAATCAAATCCGCGGAGGGGATGGATTCTCCCTCGTTGTACACCATGCGATCGGTCAACCAACCGAAGTCCGGTTGAAACACACCCAGAAGGTCCATGACGGCACGGCTGGTCACACCGATCTTTTTGCCGACAACCCGCTCACCCGAAGCCAAGCGACGTGCCATCAAATGCTGTTGCACCGTGTAGGCAGCATCGATATCCATGTCCGGATACTCGGCAATCAAAGGCGCAATGGCGCGTCGCGTATGCAATGCGTCGAACAAGGCATCGCCCATACGCTGCAAGTGTTCTGAGGAAGGTCCAGTCATGTCGGAATCCAAGCGGTTCGATATCAAAGTTTGATGCAGATGTTTTTCAGCTCAGTGTAGAACTCGAGCGAGTGGACGCCGCCTTCGCGACCAATGCCGGATTGCTTCGCGCCGCCAAATGGTGTGCGCAAGTCACGCAGATACCATGCGTTCACCCATGCAATACCCACGCGCACTTGTCGCGCCACACGGTGAGCACGCGCAAGATCACGCGTCCAAATGGCGGTGGATAGCCCGTAGTGCGTGTCATTGGCCAATGCAATCGCCTCTTCTTCGGTATCAAAGGACGCGATGTGACAGCACGGCCCAAAGATCTCTTCCTTCATCACGCGCGCGTCTTCAGGCAGGCCCGTCCAGATTGTCGGTTGAATCCAGTAGCCGCCTTTTAGCGCCGTCGGCATCTCAGGCACGCCGCCGCCGGTCACCACCGTGGCGCCTTCGTCGCGCGCGAGTTTGAAGTACGACAGCACTTTCGCATGATGTTCTTGGCTCACCAGTGGGCCCATCTGCGTGGCTTCGTCTTGAGGCGCGCCAATGTGCATCGCCTCTGCTGCTGACTTCAATGCAGCGACAAACCTGTCGAAGATCGGACGCTCAACATAGACGCGCTCTGTGCCCAAGCAGACTTGACCACTGTTTGCGAACGCGCTGCGGAGTGTGCCTTCGACGGCAGCATCAAAATCGCAATCGGCAAAAATCAAGCCAGCGTTTTTGCCACCCATTTCCAAACTGACCGGTCGCGCACCGATCGCAGCTGCCTGCATGATCGCGGCGCCGGTTTTTGTTTCACCGGTAAAGGTGATCGCATCAACACCCGGATGCGTGGTGAGAAATTCGCCAGCAGAACCCGGACCAAAACCATGGATCACATTGAACACGCCGGGCGGTACGCCTGCTTCATTCATGACGTCGCCCAACAGTGCTGCCGTTTGCGGTGTCACTTCCGAAGGTTTCACCACCACCGTATTACCGCAGGCCAATGCCGGCCCGACTTTCCAAGTCAGCAGTAGCAGCGGTAGATTCCACGGGCAAATTACGCCCACAACACCGACGGGTGCACGCACGCTGTAGTTGATGGCACCACGACCATCCGGTGTTGCGGTTTCGAAGTATTCGCCCGGCACATCTTTGACGAGATCCGCGAACACTTTGAAATTGGCGGCCCCGCGCGGAATGTCCAAGCTTCGCGCCAAGGCATACGGCTTGCCTGTGTCTTCACACTCGGCTGTCAAGAAGGCATCGAAGCGGCGCGTGATGCCATCGACCAATTTCTCAAGAATGGCGACGCGTGCTTGTACTGACATCTGACCCCACGGCCCATTCAAAGCGGCCTGCGCGGCACGCACCGCAGCATCGACTTGCGCTTTGTCCGCTTCGTGAATGTCTGCAATGTGTTCGCCCGTGATCGGCGAATACTTCTTGAAGGTACGATCGCTGGCGACATAGTCGCCGGCGATGAAGTTATGCACTTGTTTCAGTGCGCTGCCCTTAGCTGTGTGCATCTGAGTTCATGTCCCGCATCAATGCGTCCATGAACAGATTATCGGAGATCAAATGCCACGGCCGAGTTACGCAGTCGCGTTTTCATCCAAGCTTTCAATCTCGCGCCCGCAGGTTCGACCGCGCGCCCGCCCAAAACCGCATGCAGCTGCGTTTCCATGGCCCAAAGGTAGCCTTCCATCGACATACCTGGCGCCGGCGAATGTTGACTGTCCGGATCGACCACCAAGGTGACGGGGGCCTGCTTCATGCGCAGTGTTGCGACGTAGTGGGTCACCGAACGAAGCGGAACGGTCGGGTCGACGCCACCTGCAAAGATGAGCACAGGCCGGTGCAGGCGCGCTGCATTGAAAAGAGGTGATTGTGTGTGGAGGCGATTGAAGGTCGTGGGGTCTTCGCCATCCAATTGCAGGGCTCGCAGCGTTTCTTTCAGTGAGCGATCCGGCAGGTCCGCTTGGTAGCCATTGCCGAGTTCCCAACGCATCGCCCAACCGAGGTCAGAAGGCGGTGCGCCGGCAAAACCCACTTTGAATAGCTCAGGCTGAAACGTCAGGCCGATCAAAGTGCTGTAGCCGCCGAAGCTATGGCCCACGATGCCAACGCGCTCGGCGTCGCCGACGCCGAGTTTCAGTAGGGCACGCGCGCCTTCAACGATATCTTGCTGCACACGGCCATTTCCGTAATCGCCTTTAGATGCAAACGTATAGTTGCGACCGAAGCCAGTGGAGCCACGAAAATTCGATTGATACACCACATAGCCACGGTTTGCCAAAAGCTGTGCAACACCGTCAAAGCCTGGCCGGAAATGATTGATGGGGCCGCCGTGCACTTGAACCACGAGTGGCGCGCGGGCAGGGTCGATGCCCGGGGGTACGAGCAAGAAGCCATGCACGCGAAAACCATCGGACGCCGTAAACGTCCACGGCATTTTGTGCGCAAGCGACTGCTCAGGCGCCATCGTCTCCGTCGATTTTTCAGCGCTCAGAATGCGCTGAAAGGTTTGGCCTGCAAACACATACCAACGTGCTTCACGCAGCGTGGCGCTGCGCACAGCGACAAGCCAACGGCCACCTGCAAACTGCAGGCCCACATCAAAACCATCGAAGTGCCTTGCGATATCAGCGACGGTCTTCTGCTGTGTGCCGATGCCATAGGTCGCCGCTGAAGCACTGCGATAACTGGCTGCCAAGGGTTCACCCGTCAAAGGATTAGTCACTGTTTCGTCCAGATCCGCTGTGTGGCTTGGATCCTGGTGCAAGACCGTCGTGCGATCTTGTGCGTCGATGCGGAGCACTTGGCGTAAGTCTGCATTGACGTTCCCTTCCAACCACATGCTTTGGTCTGGCGCGGTACCCAAGATATTGACGAACTCCAAAGGACGCATACGCATCACCACGCGCTGCTTTCGATGTTCGTCAAAGCGCATCAGTCCATTGCGGCCTTTATCGAAAAACGTGAACGCCGTGAGCACGCCGCGCGTATCGAAACTCACTTGTTGAATCCAATACGGTGCATTGAGCACCACGGATTCCTCTCCGCGCGCCGTGACGCGCAGCACGCGCCAAGCCGTCGGACCCGCATGCACGCTGCGCTCGCGAATCAGAATGGCCGCGGGCTGCGAGCGATCCACGGCCATGAACTGACGGCGCGTAGTACCCCCCAAACGCACGTGCGCACCGGCTTTACCGTCAATGCCGATACTGTCGACTGCATCACCCGCACGTAAGAACAGGTGCTGACCATCGGTCGACCACAAGATCTGATCGGCAGAAGTGCGTGGCAGCAAGTTGCGCGTTGACGCGCCATCTAAAGACTGCAGCCAAGCACTGCGCGCGTCGCCTTGTTTACGCAAGAAGGCAATATGCCGACCCTGCGGTGAAAGGCGCACGGCACTGATCACACTTGCGTCGTAAAAGGCCTCACGCGGAAGTGTTGGCGCGACAGGCAGAGCGCGCTGCGTGTGCAAGTAGGTTGTCAAATCCGTGCTGCGTTCAACGGCCAGCCCTTGGCGAGCCCCGAACAACACGAACCACAGCACAAGCCATCGGGCTACAGAGTGAAGTTTCATGCGTGTGCCTGCGTACGTGCCGGGCGATCACGGAACATCCACCACAGCGCCAAGAACGCGGGCAATCCAATCACACCGCATGTCACAACCCAAAGCCAGCGCTCACGCGTGGTGAACTGCTTCTTGCGCGTCCATAGCCACGCCAGGACCAAGGCAAGCACGCAGCATACAAGTGCAACGATCTTTACGAGACGCGGTAGCGCGTCCACCTGCGTCCGCAACGGATCGGCAGGCGCATACAAGTCTTGCGCTTGCAAACACAAGGTGCGCAATACAGGCGACAACCAGGTGATGCGATTGGGATAGAGCGGCGGCAAATCCAGATTCAAGCGCTTATTCACAATCGTGTGTGCACGACCTTGCGCATCCACTTGAACGATCTGCTGAAAAGGCTGTTGCAATTCAGAAGACCACACACCCCACGTGTAGGTGTACGAGATCAAATAGCCATCCAGCAGCTCCATCGTGGCCACCATGCTCAAGTTGCCGATCTTGCCACCGAGCGGAATACGCAGAGTCGGTTGCAGCACTTGCAAGGTGTTGGCGATATCGCGACCGGAGTAGACGTACATGGCGCGATCACTTAAGACCATGAAGTTGTCGCCCAAGGGTTCGGGTGATTGCGCCATCACTTCGCCATCGGGCAAACGCACACGTTCAAACACATGTTTCGACGTGGCATCGTATTGATAAGCCGCGCGACTATTGAATAGAAAGCCGTAGCCGCCCTGACGCGTTGGCGCGGGAAACGCAGCGTTCGAATCGCCCACGCCTAGCGTGCCGCGCGCACGATTGTCACCGGTGCCATAACCCACAAAGCGCATGCGATCGTGACTGAAGACCCAGCGGATGCCATGTTCAACGTCATCAAATTCCATCGGTGCCGGGTTGGTGAGCGAATGGCGGAACGCTTGCGTCCGCATCGGGCCGCTCAGGTACACATCGGACAACGCAATCTGCTCACGCCAAAGTTGCGCTTCACTCGATTGCACGCCGCGAAGACCAATCGTGAGCAATTTTCTGCCCCCTTCGGTCGCGCTGCCTTGAAGACGATCTGCTTCAATCGCGCCCCCTGCCGGTGCGGTGAGCAACGGATGCGTGCCCGCCACATTCATCGAAAGCTCGTAGCCGAAACCCACGATCCACAACAAAAAGTAAGCGGCCACTTGTACCGGGAGCGCAAGCGCGAGCGCAGCCGCGGGCCGGGTGGGAACGGCCGTCGGATCGGGCTTGAACACAATGGCAATCAGAGCGGCGATGGCCGCGAGGATCGTCACTTGCAACGCCAACATGCCCGCGCCGTTTGCCTGCGCAAACATCAGCAAGCTTGGGAATAAAAAGATCGCGAATGAATAGCGGCGATTGCCGATCGCAGCGAACGCGCCTGCCGCGTACCCGATCAACGCAATCAAACTTGCGCTCACACCGAGCAGCCAATGGCGAAGATCCACCACACGCGGTGTCGCGAGGTCCTGATACAGCGCAAGGAGGAAGATCGGCAGCAGGGTGGCAACGACCAACCACACCGCACCCGCGCCCGTCAGTGCACCCGCAATCCCCAAACGATGGACGGGGCGATGCAGCAAATTCAGCCAATGATTCGCGCGTCGATAGCTCACCATTTGGTAGAGGCCAAGCAGTGCACCGACCGCCATGTACACCGCGGCAAATACTTGGTACACGAAGATCGGTTGCTGAGCGAGGTCGACGAATCGGCTCACCAAAGCCAATACGGTGAGATGGACAACACCTAATGCCAGGGCCCATAAGCGGAAGCGTTGCAATTCACTTTTAAAGAGCTGGATCATGGCGAAGGATTCCGGTCAGGTGTCTTGTGTCCGACAGCAAGAAATGCGTTGACGGCGCGATCGAGGCTCACGGGCATTGCGTGCACTTCACGCGCACCCTGCGTCCGCAACCAGGTGGCGAAATCGTCGTCGCGATCAAACATCAGAAAATGGTGAAGCCCATCGATGCGCTGCATTTCGAGCAAGCCATCGATGGTGCGCGGGTCGGGTGCCTTGAACGGGATGTCCGCGACCCAATGGCTGACACGTGCAGCAAAATCCTCTGGCGCAGACATATGTTTCAGTCGACCGTGCTCCAGGATGATGAGATTGTCTGCAACGCGCTCAATCTCTTCCATCTGATGCGAGCAGTAAATGATCGTGCACGCATCGGTGGCGTTGCTATACATCAAGGCCTCGAGAAAAGCGCGTTTGGCAACGACGTCGAGACCCAGGGTCGGTTCGTCCAACACCAAAAGCTCAGGGCGTTGCGCTAGGGCCAACGCCAAATTCAGTCCGGCGCGTTCACCGCGTGACAACTGAGCGACCTTCTGCTCAGGCAAAACGTTGTAGTGCCCCAAGACATTGTCAAAGATGTCTTGTTGCCATTGCGCGTACTGCGTGCGTTGCATCTCCACTATTTGCGACACACGCAGCCATCCCGGCAGGGTGTGTTCTTCGTTGACAAATCCAATCCGTCCGCGATCTTGGGCCGTCAGCGTTTGGCTGTCACGACCCAGAATGTGTGCGCTGCCGCTGCTCGGTGATTGAAAGCCAAGCAAGATGCGGAAAAGGGTGGATTTGCCCGCGCCATTCGCACCGACAATGGCGTGAATATTGCCGCGCGGAATGGCAAGGTCCAAATGATCCAAGGCGCATTTGCGACCGTACATTCGGCTCAATGCGCGCGTCTCAATCACGTACTCGTTGTGTACTGCGTTCATGCGCGTTTCCTTGGCATGTGAAATTCGAAGGCGCGCGCGATCCTGTCTTGCACGTCTTCCACGGTGTAGTCGAGCGGTATCACGTCGTGCACGAAGCGGTCGATCGCCTCTTCAAAACGGCGCGAGCGTTCTCTGCCTGACAAGCGTTGACGGGGTTTTGCCACGTACAGGCCAAGCCCTTGGCGCGATTCCAACCAGCCTTCGGTGGTCAGTTCGGCATAAGCCTTGGAAACCGTGTTGGGATTGATCGACAACTGTTGTGCCAGCCCGCGCACGCTCGGCAATTGGTCGCCATGGTTCAGTTCGCCGGTCGCGATCTTCATACGGACGGCGTCGGTGATCTGCTTGACGATCGGGCGGACATCGCCTGTGGCGATTTGAATCAGTAACGGAGTGGTGCGCGCCATCATTCTGCCTTGGTCTCACTGTACTAGCGCGGACAGTACAGTTAGGTTTGCAAACTTGTCAACCCAATCCGACGAAATGGGGGATTCAGAGGATCAATGCCCTAAACGACGGAATGAAAATAGCGCGGCGAGCGGGTGCTGCCGACCTTCGATCGTCGCCCTGAGCAGGCGAGCACCAATCGTGGAATACGTAATGCCATTGCCGCCGTAAGCCATCGCAAAGAGCACAGAGGGTGGATGCTCGGCATGGACGCCAAAAAACGGTAAACCGTCCGCCGTTTCTGCAAATGTGCCGGCCCAAGCAAAAGACGGCTTCAGTGTGACAGTCGGAAACAGCCGCGCGGCCTTGCGGTGCAATGTGCGCGCCTTCTTTGGCAAACGCGCATCACGCAGAAGCGGCACATCAAACGCATCGTCTTCGCCGCCAATTAAGACCCGTTGATCGTTGGTCGCGCGTGCATACAGATACGGACGACGCGTTTCCCACAGCATCGCTTTAGAGAGCGCGTGCGGTACGCCACCCGGGACGGGTTCGGAAATCCACGCATAGCTACTGCGGTTCTTCGCCACACGTTGCCGAATGAACTGTTGTGATTCATAGCCCGCAGCAACGACCAAATGCTTTGCATGGACTTGGACGCCGTACTCGCTCGTGAGCTCAACGCGGTGAGGCTTTGCGACAATTCGCTTCAAGGTACATCGGTCATGGACGGATGCGCCTTGATCTGCGGCATGCATCAACAAGCGATAGGTGAGTCGATAGGGATCCACTTGGGCGGCAAGATCGCTCAGAATCGCCGCATGTGCTTCTATTCCGAACTGTGTACGCACATCTTCCGCATCAAGCCAGTGCACAGGAAATCTGTGTTTGCGACGCAACGCATACTCTGCCTGTAAGCGGCGAACATGCGACTTTTGACTGCTGAAATACAGGCTCTTTCGTAAATCGAAGGCCACGTCGCCTGCATCCGCTGCAATGTCGGCCAACACACCAATCGATTGCATGCACGCCAAGTAGGCCAGCACGGCATTGTCTTCGCCGTACATTTTCGCGAGCTCGCACATGGGTGTATCGATTTCATACTGCAGAAGTGCCGTGCTTGCGGAGGTGCTTCCCCAGCCGATATCGCGCTTGTCCAAGACACACACCGAATGCCCGTGCGTCAGCAGTTCGTGTGCAATCAATGCGCCGGAAATGCCGCCACCCAGCACAGCCACATCACAACGCACATCGCGCGTGAGCGCCGGAAACGCATGCATCAAACCGTTTTTGACAGCCCAAAAGGGATAACCACTTTTGATATCCACGGGTGCGCATCCTCATACGCGTGCATTAGTTGGATCATCTCACGCGGTCGACTGCGCCCATTTCACTTAAACGTATGAATAGACGCGCCAAACTGACTACGTCCTGATGGTTGTGTGCCAGAACCCGGCGCAAAAGCGTTGCACTGCCACCGCGCAGATAGTGCAGCCATGCGGCAGGCGCTTCACTTCCTGGCAAGTCATCTTCACGCACGACGCGCAACACATGACGCTCGATCGTCGCCAAACGGCAATTTTCGAACTGACCTTTCCATTGTCTGCGTGACGGGTAGAGCAGGTCGACATGATCAAGTCCGGTGAGTGGTTCCGCTAAGCGCATCAAGCGATACCGCGTACGCAATAGCGGTGCGTCATAGGACTTGCCGTTATAACTTGCCAACACGGTGCTTGGAGAGAGCCAGCTTTGAAAGGTTTGCAGCATGGCCACTTCGGCCTGCAGCGTGCTCATCGTCAATTGTCGAACGCGTAGCAGCGCACCCTGGATATCCGCCGCGCCAATCATGAACGCCCGTGTGCCGGTCCCGCCAGACAATCCGGTGGTCTCCGTATCAAAGAACAAAAGGTCACGCGTTTGAATGGGCACCTCACGGCGATCAAACTTGCAGCACAGCGCATCTGGCCAAATCAAACCCAAGTCATGCACCGACTCTTCCAACCAAAGGCCTTCCGATATTTCAATGCCAGGTATCACCCGCGTTTGCGCCGGTGCCCGTTTGGGCTGCGCCGTTTCTTTCAGGCGAATTAATTTGCGGAGTGCATCAATCTGCGTGCGCGAATCCGACCGTGACGGCGTTCCTGCAGACGGCGGCGTGCCAGACTGCTGACGCAAAGCGCGTAAGCGTTCGAGTGAAACGGTCATACGGCGTAGAAGGCGGACAACACCTTCAATGCCAACTGCTTCGGCGAAGGCGCCTGTGTACCGTCTTCTTCTAGCACCGGGCCGACACAGGACGGACAACCCGCGCGGCATTCGCAGGCTTGCACAAGCGCTTGTGCGTTTTCCAACAAAGTGCGTTGACGCTGCCACAGCGGTTCAGACAAACCCACACCGCCCGGATAGTTGTCATACAAAAACACCGTCGGCTCGAAGCGTGCCATGCCATCGGTTTGCAAGGCGCCACCTTCCGCCGCGCGCAATTGACCACGACCACTGCGATCTCGGGTTGCAGACCACGCGCCATCGCCACTGCCAACGGCCTTCTGTAGATCTGCGCCGTCTGCCATCACCGCAATGCGCGCAACGACATGCAAGGCATGCGCCGCACCCAAGAAGCCTTCCAGCGCATCATGACGTGCTTCAAACAAGGCATCCAAAACAGGCTCTGGCAATGTCCACCAACAACTGGTGGTGTGCATTTCTTGATCGGGCAGGTTGACCGGTCCGTAGCCGATATTCTCGTGCGTGTAGTAACGGATTTTTTTGTAGCCGGAGACGCGACGCACCACATGCACCTCGCCATGGTGCACCTGACCCACACCTGCCACATCGCATTCGAAGCTTTCCAACACTTTGAGTCGCGTGTAGTCGATGGCGTCCGTGTAGTAGTCGACATGCGTGCGGGTGACATAGGCCTTGCGGCCCTCCCAATCCAGCGTCTCAACTTGATAGGGCACGGACTGCACCATGTGGATCGCGCCTTCATACAACATCAGCGGCGCACTGTTGAAGTCGACCTCGGCGATGATGACTTGTCGACCTTCAGTGCGATCAACCACAACGAAATTGCCATCAGCGACCGAGCGCAAGTTCACCGCATTGGCGGGATAGCTGTCAGCGATCCATTCCCAGCGCCGCCCCTCCGGATGCAACACGCCATCTTCGGCTAAGACCTGCAAGTAAATATCCGGATGCACGCTGCCGAACTGATCGCCTTCAAGAAAGGGCAATTCAAAGGCAGCGCAGCGAATGTGATCGAGCAAAATCACCGGCTGATCTGGCGCGATCCGCGCGTGTTCCGGTGATGCATCGGAGAAAAATTCGGGGTGCCGCACGACGTACTGATCAAGTGGATCCGAACTCGCGACCAAAATCCCCAAGCTCGTTTGCTGTCGCCGACCGGCGCGACCGATGCGCTGCCACGTACCGCTGATGCTGCCCGGGTAGCCGTTCAGCACCACCACGTCCAGCGCGCCGATATCGACACCGAGCTCAAGCGCGGATGTGGCCACGACACCGTCCACGCGACCTTCGCGCATAGCGCGTTCGGCCTCCCTTCGCTCGGTGGGCAAGTACCCGCCACGATAGGCACGGATGCGCGCCGGTTTTCGCGGATCGTGATCGAACACGTCCTTCAAATATTTCGTCAGTACTTCAACCATGGTGCGCGACTGTGCAAACACCAAGGTTTTCAATCCCGCCTTGATCGTCAAACGCGCGATCCGATTCGACTGCGAACGTGCAGATGCACGCAAGCCGAGATCCGGATTCACCACGGGTGGATTCCAAAGCAGGACATGCTTCTCTCCACTGGGCGCACCCGATTCAGTGATTGCGGTGACTGTGCGTCCCAGCAAGGCTTCGGCATGCGCTTGCGGATTCCCAATGGTGGCCGAACACAAAATGTACTGCGGCTTCGCGCCATAAAACGCGCACACACGTTCGAGCCGGCGCAAGACATTGGCCAAGTGCGAACCGAACACACCGCGATAGGCATGCACCTCATCGATCACGACGTATTTAAGTTGCTCAAAGAACTGCGCCCACTTGGTGTGGTGGGGCAAGACCCCTTGATGCAGCATGTCGGGATTGGTCACCACGATGTCGCCATTGAGACGAATCGACTGGCGTTGATCACCTGGCGTGTCGCCGTCAAATGTTGCCGCACGAATGCCCAGTTCACCTGCGCGTGTGAGTTCAATCAGCTCAGCAACCTGGTCTTGCGCCAAGGCCTTCGTCGGAAACAGATACAGCGCCTTGCTGCGGGATTGCATCGCGGCGGTGACGACGGGCAAGGTGTAGCACAGCGTTTTTCCTGATGCTGTGGGCGTGACAACAACGATATCTTCGCCACGCGCAACGGCATCCCAAGCTGCGCGCTGATGCGAATACAACTGTGTACGACCACGCGCTCGCAAGGCTTGAACCAAGGGTGGCGGCAGTGCTTCCGGAAAATCGACGTACTGTGCCTCGCGCGCGGGCAAGACAAACGCACCGGTGATGCGGTCGCCATACTTGCGCTTAAGCCGGGTCACCCAAGCGTCGGTAGGCTCATGTGTCTCGGGTGAGGGAAATGCGAGTTCGTGTTTTAAGGGTGTAGCGCGCGCCATAGTGCCTCCAATCTTGTTGGAGGGTGGCGCTTTCGCGTCTCAGGACGTGAGACGCAGGCGCAGTGCGCCGACGCGCGCCACGTGCGAATCGAGCGCGGTTTTCAGTGCAGCATCGCTGGTCCACAGCTGCACTTGGCGCTTCGCACGTGAGACAGCGGTGTAGAGCAGCTGACGCGTCAACAACCCGGCGTGCGCATCTGCGGGCAGCACCACGGCGACCTCGGGATATTCAGAACCTTGACTCTTGTGGATGCTCATGGCAAAGGCAGGCACGTAGGCCGGCAGTGCTTGCGGTGCCAAACCAATAGGCTCAACGGCATCGCCCACGCGCGTGCGTAAAAACCACACTTTCAGGTCGCCGGTATGATCTTGCAGACAAACACCGACATCGCCATTAAACAGACCGAGCGCGTAGTCATTCTTGGAAATCAAAACGGCCCGCCCCGGATACCACACGGCTTCCGAATCCACCTGTGCGTAGCTGCGCACCACATCTTCAATCGATGCATTGCACTGGATGGTGCCCTGTGGGCCCGGATGCACCGCACACAACAATTGACGCTCGGCCAGCGCGCCATGAACACGAAGGACTTGAGCATGCCGCGCCTCCGTCTCTAATGGCAGCGCTGAAAACGCACCTGATTCGGACAGCGCCGTGCCGATCTTCTCGGACCACCCACTCAACGCCGCCCCAAACGCGCCATCGCGCGAAAGATCGATCCGTTGCGCGTGGCCCGACGAAGTGCGCATCGCCGATTCAAACGCGGCTTCATCTCCCTCACCCGCCGCCTTATTCAATGCCTGAAGTTCTGGCATAGAGCGAAAACTGTGCGTGAGTTCAATCCAGCCATCTGCATGTGTGTCGCGCAACACTTGCACGACATCTGAAAAGGCTGAACCCGTTTCCACGGAGGTCAACTGGTTTGCATCCCCGACCAACACCAATTGTGTCTCTGCGTCGATTGAACCGAGCAAGCGATGCATCATCGCCAAATCCAGCATCGAGGCCTCGTCCAACACGACGATATCAGCGCGTGCACGCGCATCGCGTTCCAGCGCGCCCAGATAACGATGCACGGTGCTCGCATCATGCAGCAGAATGTTATCGACGGTCGTTTGCAGCGCGGCGTTAGGCATGCGTGCGCACAGGGATGCTGCACCCGACTGCAATGCCTGCGACAAGCGTTGCGCAGCCTTACCGGTCGGCGCCGTACACACAATGCGCGGTGCGCGCGCATGCGTCGCCCGGAATGCCTGATCAAGCCGCACCAACATCCGCAAGACCGTTGTGGTTTTGCCAGTGCCAGGGCCACCCGTCAAAACAAACAACGGTTTGCCAAGCACCGATATCACGGCTTGGCGTTGCGGACCATCGGCTGCATCTTCGCGTGCTTCAAACAAATGCAGCATGTCCGCGTCTTGCAGCGGAAGGTCAGCATGTGCCTTCAGCCATCGGCTGCGTATCGCTTGCGCCACACCGGCTTCATGCGTTTGGTTCCTGCGCAGGTAAAAGTGTGCCAGCTCGTACACAAACGGAGCGTCGGCACCCTGCATGAGCGCCTCCTCTGAGATCAGTGCGAACTCTGACTCAGACATCGCCACTGCGGAATTGCCCGCAAGGTCGGCGGAAGCTGCCATTGCCGCCCATTGCGCGAGCTGCGCGCTGCCGCCTTGGCGTTGTGTCCATTCCGCAACAGCTGCGGCAAGAAAATCCGTGGGCTGACGTGCACTGTTATTCATCTTGCATGCCACCCAATACGCGTTGCACCGCTTCAATCAGCGCATCATCAAAACGATAAGACCAAACGCCTGCGGTACTGCCCGGACGCGCCGCACGCAGGAACAGATACACGGCTTCGCCTAAGTGCGTGGCGCGCGCGTAATGCGGCAGACGCGATGCCAAATAGCGGTCCAGCGCGACGACATAAATCAAGGCTTGGAAGCGGTAATAGTGTTTGTCCATATGCGCGATCAACGCATGACCGCTGTACTCTGCATCAGTTGCGCCCAAGGCATTGCTCTTGTAGTCCAACACGTGGAATCGACCACCCGCATCGAACACCAAGTCAATCTTGCCGTTCAACAAGCCGCGCACTTCAAAGTGTCGGCCGGGCAAGATGTCGCCCAAGCCATGTGCGGCGAGTACTTTGCCAAGCGTGCCGAACTGAAAACCGGAAAGCTCGAAATGGAACTCAAGTTCTGCACGTGTGCTTTCCGGCCTGAGATGCGCCAGCGTGAAATCTGATCGCTGTGCCAACTGAAGGGAGGCATGCATTGCGCGATCCAACATCTCAGCAGAGGCGAGGGTCAATGCCTTCTTATCTTTGACCATCGGCACGCCACAGGCCGCGATTTGGTTGGCAATCAAATCCAGTTGAGCGGCCAGTGGCAGATCAAAATCACGATGCTCCATCACGGCGTGCAACGCATTGCCGATTTCCGCACCTTTGACACCGTCCAAGTGGGCGATCTCATCGACTGCATCGGGCAGCTGCGTCAGCACGCCAACTGCATTGTGCTCGTCGTCCGCTGCCGACACTTCTTGCGCATGTGCATGTTTACCACTGCGGGTCAGGGTCGTGAAGCTGTGATGCTCCGGCAATGCATGCTTCGGTCGTTCGGGGGTAGCGCGCGCAGTGCGTTGCTGCACATGTGCATCCTCACCGCGATAGTGCACAGAAGGGTCGCATTGCGGCCAATGTGGCATGCGTACGACACCCGCATCGCGCGCCTGCGGGTCAGACAGGACGTCGCCAAAACCGTTGAGTATTTCAAGAATGGCCGCGGGCTGCCTGGAAGGCGCCGCATACACATGACAGGCGTGGATGGCGCGTGTCAGTGATACATACAGCAAGCGCCTTCGCTCTTCATCCCGCGCACTGTTGCGCGCCGCCTTGGCATCGTCAAAGGGTGTCAATCGACGGACGCCCGCGGCATCGGTATAAACGAATGGCGATGTGTCATGTGCCGGCCCTTTGCTCGCCGTCGGCAGAAACACGATAGGAAACTCCAAGCCCTTGCTGGCGTGCTGGGTCATCACCTGTACACGCGCTTCGTCAGATTCCATGCGCAAGGCGTTCGATTCAATGCTGTCTTCATCGCGATCGTCGTCGCTGTCCTCAATCTGCCTGACGAACCACGCCAACTGCGACGCCATGCTATCGCCGGTCACGGTGTTGTCTTGCAAGCATTCGCCCAAGTGACGCAAATCTGTGAGAACGCGCTCGCCGGATTGCGCCGTCAATTGATGGGGGGCCGTGTGCGCAATGATCTGGGCGACCAAGTGCAGCGGCCCGTTTTGGCGCCACGCGGTATGCCATGTGTTGAGGGTGTCGGCCATGTCAGCGTCCAAACCTTCTTGCATCGACCACGCCAGCACCGTCTCGTAGGACGCACCCCATAGACTGGTCGCCGCCGCCGCACGTCGAATCGCGGGGTCACCTGCATGCAGGACCGCGTGCAATAACACCTGCAGCTCGTATGCCGTTTCACTCGCGAAAACACTGCTGCTACTTTTTGATACCGCAGGCACGCCATGCGCGCGCAGCGCCTGAACCAAGGTCTGCACGTCATTGTTGGATGTCAGCAACACAGCGATGTCGGCAGGCTTGAGGCGCGCGTCGCCAATTTTTGCGCTGGGATCAGAAAGCAAGGTCGCGATCTGCTGGGCACAGGTTTCAAGCGCATCGAATTCCGCCGACTCAGCGTCCGATTCAACCTCGTTGCCGTCGTTCTTTTGCGCGTTCTTGTCGAAGCCTTTGGCCCATATCGTGAGCGGCGTCGCTGCACGTCCGGCGACCGTAAACGGCATGTTGTCACACCGATCACTGGCCTCAACGGCTTCATACGTAATCGACGTCCCGGGCCCCAGATGTCGAATCGTGTGTTCGTACAGGTAGTTGATCGCCTGAACATACGGCCCGCTCGAGCGGAAGTTCTTTCCAAGAATCAATTTGTCGGGCGCTGCGTCACCCTCTGTCGCGCGCGTAAACACATTGATATCTGCGCCGCGGAAGCGATAGATCGATTGCTTCGGATCCCCGATCATCATGAGGCGACCGCGCGGTGTGCCGTCGGCATGCGAATAGATGCGATCCAAAATGTCGAATTGAACACCGTTCGTATCTTGAAACTCATCGACCATAGCCATCGGCCATGCGTCAAAGAGCGCATCGGCGAGCGGACGTGCATCGGACCTGGTATTTGCTTCGGTGTCCAATGCATCGCGGACGCGTGTGAGCACCGCATCAAATGTGAGCGTGTGTGAGGCCGCCATGCGGCGTTCGCTGAGCTGCGTTTCCAGTGCGAAGACGTTTTGCCAGAACGCGAGCACCGCCGCGCGATGCTTTTCGCGCAAACCACGTACGCCGGAATGAATGAAACGCTTGAAGGCTTCTATTTCTGATTCACTCGCGGCTTTGCCTTTGTTGTACTTCCACGGCTCAATCAGCGCATTTTCAAATGAATCGTCCCAAGTCATCTTGGAAAGGTCATCACCGCATGATTCGTAGTGCGCAAGAAAGGCAACGATGCTCATTGTCGCCTTGGTACGCTTCGTGAGTGCGGCAAGTTCACAAAACGCCGCCGCCTCCGCGCTCGACCAATGGCGCCTTGCTGGATTGGATTCAAAAACTTCAAGCAGCCGTGTATCTGTGGCTTCCAACGCATGCGCGTCATGGACGCACCCGCGGAATGCCTTGGAGAACGACTTCAACGTGTACTTGAGCCCCGATGCCAGGTAGGCTTCGCGCAGTCCGCTCTGATCTTGCGGTGAAATCATGTGTCGCCAAATATCGCGCGCGATTTCGTCGTAAAAAGGTCCGCCTTGGATCAGATCGGGTGCAATGAAACCCGCGCGCACCGCAAACGGGTGATCCGACAAGATGCGTTGGCAAATCGAGTGCAGTGTGCCGATGGCCGCTTGATCGAAACCCGAAATGGCGCGCGCCAAAATTTGCGCATCTGTCGCGGGAGAGGTCGTTTTGTCTTCTGACCAACGCGTCGTCAGCCAAGATTGAACGCCCTCATGCGCGATGGTTCGGCCCGACGCATAGTCAAACGCGTCTTCCAACACAGCACGCACACGCCCTGAAATCTCCGCAGCTGCCGCGCGCGTAAACGTGGTGACCAGTATTTTGCGCGGCAAGAGATCCAGCGTTAACAGAGCACGCAGGTACAACATGCCAATGGTGTAGGTCTTGCCTGTGCCGGCACTGGCGGTAATGGCGCTTCGGCCATCACCGCCCAAAGGCAGGCTTTCCCAGCGCTGCGTTTGATCGATGTGAGCCGCGCTCATTCTGCGCGCCCCACGTCGATCAGGTCTTGCATCGCCTGTGCGCGTTGCTTCATCGCCTCAAAGGCTGCGGTGCCCGCGCTGAAATCCTGTCCGCGACCGAGTAGACGCGCCTGTGTCGAATACAGGACCTCACCAAGATGAAAATTGCTCCCCATCCACGCATCGCTGGCGTTACGCCCCGACATAGCCGCATGGGATGTCTTGGGAAAATAGACAAGTGGCGTGAGCGCCGCTGATTCTGCCCATTGCACCAACTGCAACAGGCGTCTGCGCAAATCTGCCTTCATCCCTTCTCGAATCGATGCATCAGCCGCCGAGAAGTTGGACTGCCAAGCATTCAATTGATCAACAATTGAAACGCTGTCGCTTTCAATGTGCGGGAAGACACAAAGCAACTGCGCCTCATCGGGAAGGCTTAGACGAAGTGCCGCCCATTCCATAAAGAGCGGCACCTTGACCTTGAAATCGAAACTCTCGGTCTTGAGCAGAGCCGCGCCCTGCTCATCGCGGTATCGGATCAGTCGCCACTGTCCCGCGTCATCGCACCACACGTGCCGGATGACACCTTCAAGAGTCGTCTCCGAACGCAATGCAACTGACACGGGTATATCAACGGGCTTCATTTCAGCGGTCAACACAGGCGCAAGTTGCGCCCATGCATCAGACAACACACGCCTGAGCTGTGCCCACGCATTCGTACCTGCATCTCCCACGGGGAGGACACCGCTCGCGCCGAGCCAAGCCGGCGGCAGCTCAGGCACGTTGCGCGCAGGAATGATGTCGCCAAACAGGACATCGCGACCCACGGTATCGCGCGACTCGAACATCGCGTCGAGCGGTTCGTGTTCCGAAAGCGTCTCATCCGCCGCATCACCGACAGTCGCTTTCAATGGCACGCGAAAAACAAATTTGGCCGGATCTTTGTAATAGGCAAGCACCTGTTGGAGCGTCAATGGCTCGCGAACTGTGACGACGCTATCCGCTGCATACGAAGCGGCCGCAAAAGGGGGAAGTGCGGAGCCTTCGGGTGTGCCTGCAATTCCCGCAAGCGTCTCGTTGTACGAAAACATGCGCGGGTCGTGCTGAGTGAAATACTGTGGCGCGAAAGGCTGCAAGGCATGCAGCACGTGCCACGGTGGTACGGGCTTAGCTTTTTTCTTCGGATCAGCGACCGACGCGTTCTTCTGCCAATACTGCGTCAGCAGCGTGTCCAACTCAGCGAGCGGTGTCGCGGGATTCAGCGGTTCGCCCTTGGATGCACTGCGTCCGAGATAGCTCAGGTGAAGTTGATCACGCGCCGACATCAAGGTTTCAAGAAATAGCCAGCGATCATCGCTGCGCAAATCACGATCGCCTAGGGCATGTACTTGCGACATCAAATCCAAGCCTGCATCGCGGGTGCGACGCGGAAACTCACCTTCGTTCAAACCCAGCACCGCGATAAATCGGAAGGGCACGGCGCGTTGCGGCACCATCCCGGCGAACGTGATGCCGCCGCGCAAGAATTTGCCTTTCGACGGCGACGCATCCAATGCGGCGTTGAGCACGGTTCTCACGACATCGAAGTGCAAGCGTGGCGCAGCGTCGGCCGCACGAGACTCGTTGGCCAGACTTTGAATGAGGGTGCGCAGCTGGCTCAAAGCCTTCTTCTCTTCCGCATCATTCAAATCGATTCGAAAGCTTTTCGCCAACCAAGTTTCAAACGTATCGGCCCAGACTTCGCCGTTGAAACTGTTGGACGCAAGTCGTTCGAATGCACGCAAATCCGTGAGTAGGGCATGCAAGCTCCCCAACGCATCCGCTTCGGGGCCATGAATGTCCGCAGCAGGTGCCAATGCGCCTTGCGGCAAGGTATAGACTGCGGGTGTTTCGGACGCTGTGCGATTGCCGTAGATGAAACCCGCCAGCAAGCGATCTGTTGCCCAATGCAAACTGTTCTGCGTGCTGCCTTCGGGTGCGCCTGAATCGTGCCGTTGTGTGGCATCCATGCCCCATGTCGCGCGTGCAGTCGTCAACCACGTGTTGATTGCAGCGGCTGATGCAGTGTCCAATCGGTACGCGCGCGCAATCGCAGGCTGTTCGATCAAGTTGATGATTTGATTCGCGGTGTAGCGCGAACCCGGCATTGCAAGCCATGCTGCAAACGCTGCAAAAAGCGGATGCGCCGCGCGCGTGCTGCTGTCGCTGATGGCATACGGTGGCCACACATGTCGATCGGCCTCTCCGCCAAATACACCCGGTATCAATGCGGTGTATGCGCCGATATTCGGCGCGACGACAGCAATATCCGAGGGCTGCAAAGGCTGCGCTGTTGCCTTGCTTCGGTCTATTGCATCCAATATCGCATCGCGCACGGCTTCCAATTCACGCACACGCGTGTGGCAAACGTGGATGCGCAAGCTTGCATCTTCAACGAGATCTGCTTTGCATTCCAAAAGATCAATTTGATCTTGTCGAATGCTCTCTTGCACACGGGCCAATCGATCTTGTGGCGCCTTAGCCTCGTCATCCAAGTTGTGTCGAATGTCGACCAAGATGCGATCGTTGTGCTCGACCAGCTGCAACAGATAGTCACGACCCAAGCGCCCCCAACGCGTCAGCAAGGGATGCATGTCGGTGTGCCAAACATCATCTTGCCCTGCGACTTGCGCTTCTTCTTGCGCTTGCGAGAGCGCCCCATGTAGCGCTGGGACACTTGTTTTACCAAGGCCCGCCCAATACTCGCGGCAGGGGTCGGGCACATGAAACACCACGATGCGATGCAAGGCCGCGGCCTTCAATGCGGCAAGTTCATTTGGCGGAAGATGGCTCACGCCGAACACATGCAATGGATGTGTGGGTGCGCGCGTATCTGTTGCCAACGCTTGAATGAGATCTGAAATGATCTCGCCGCGATGCGCGCCCGCATCGCGATGCAGGTATTGCCACAAGGGGCCGAGCAGTTCGGCCTCCGTGCTGTGCCAGGTGCTGCTCTGCATGTGCTTCGTGACAGATGAAAACTGGCCCTGCTGCCATGCCTTCAACCAGTGCGGTCGGTAGACCATGTATTGCGAATAGATTCGCGCCAAGCGATCGGCCAATTGAAAGCGTCGCACTGCCAGCTCGCCGGCTTGATCTTCAGGAACGGGTGCCAGATAACGTGATAGTCGCGCATCTTGCATGCCCGCGCGTTTCGGGTCTTCCAAGACATCGAGAATGCGCCAGCGCAAGTGATCTGGTTGATACCGCGGCAACTGGATCGCCGGGCGGCCCAGCAAACGCTTGGCTTCACTGTCTACCCATGTGCTGGTGAGCTGGACATCAATGTTGGCGATGATGCCGCCGGGCCCCGCATGACGGGCAAGCGCAGCGAGCAACCATTGCCGCATCCCGGCGTGCGCGGCAATCACGGTATGCGGCGCCAAGATGTCATCGGGCGGCAATTGACCCATCAGGTCGAACAGCTGAGGCACCAAGGCTTCGAGGCGGCTGGCGCGTAAGACGACCATGCCGGAAGGCGTCTTGCCAGGCTGATAGGGCTCGAAGCCTTCTAGATGTGCGCTGTCCGCTGCTGTCATCACCACAGTGTATGCGGGCAAGGTCGCAAGGCCTGAGACTTTCCGCACTTTTAATGAATTGGGTAGACGCATACCCCCGCGTTACAGTTTGATCAGGTGAAACCGTAAAATGACCGCTGGTTGTTTCGCTCAATTGACTGCGTACATGGCAAGTTTCCAACGTTTCATCCGCTACGCCTACCGTTTGCCCTTGATTGCTTGGCATGCGGTGATCGACTTGCCGATTGCGGTCTTTCTGATGCTGCCAATCTTTCATGGCGTCAAAGTGGGCCACACCTCACTCGAAGCTTGGGCGGTCGGCTGGTGGTCGCGCGGCATGATGCGGATTTTTGGCCTTCGCGTGAAATCCATCGGCGTGCAGTCGCCCGTTGCGACGTTGTTCGTTGCAAATCACGTGAGTTGGTTGGACATCATTGCGCTGCATGGCACCCGCCTGATGGGCTTCGTGGCCAAGCAAGAAATCAATGGCTGGCCGGTAGTCGGTTGGATGGCGCGTCGCGGGCAAACCATCTTTCATAAGCGCGGCAGCCAAGACTCCTTGGGCGGTGTGCTTGAAACCATGGTGCGCAGGCTGCGCACGGGTCGATCGGTCGGTGCATTTCCTGAAGGCGGCACACGCAATGGCACCGAGCTCGGTCCCTTCCATGCGCGCATTTTCTTTGCAGCCGTTGAAGCGCCGGCGCCGGTACAGCCGGTGGCCATCCAATACGGAAAAGACGGTGCGTCGCAGTCGCGCATTGCGTTCCAGAAGGGTGAAAGCTTCGGCAGCAATCTGTGGCGTCTGATCGGCGAACCTGCGTGCGATGTGGAAGTGCATTACCTCGAGCCGATTCAGCCCGAAGCCTTCAATGGCCGAAGCGGCATTGCAGACACCGCGCGTGCGCGCATCGCCGCCGCGCTTGGTTTGAGCTGATCATGTCAGCGGACCTGCGCTTTCGCCCCGCCTTCGGGCTGCGAAGTGCGCACGTCCAGACCTTGTTGTCGTCGAGCGCTTGGCGCGGCCGGTATGCGCAACGTGTTTTGGCGGACGCACATGCCACCCACAGGCAGGACATCATCGACTCCGGTAACGGCGTGCAATTGCAAGGTGTCTTGAGTACGCCGCGTGCGCAACAAAAATCCGCACTCGTTGTTTTGCTGCACGGTTGGGAAGGCAGCGTCGATTCGAACTATATGCGGGTCACGGCCGCTGCGCTGCTTGCGGCGGGCTATCACGTTTTTCGCCTGAATTTTCGCGATCATGGCGACAGCCATCACCTCAATCCTGAAATCTTCCATTCAGCACGCATCGATGAAGTCATTGATGCCGTGGCGCGCGTCGCCGATGAGGTCGACCATAGCGAGTTGTTTGTCGGCGGCTATTCGTTGGGTGGCAACTTCGCGTTACGCACGGGCGTTCAAGGGGCAGATCGCTTGCCCACACTGCGCGGCACCTTGGCGGTGTGCCCGCCACTCAATCCGCACCACACCATGCACCAAATGGAAACGGGGCCGCGGATCTACCTCAATTACTTCGAACACAAATGGCGCCGCTCCTTACGCAAGAAGCGCGAACTGTTTCCCGAGCTGCATGCGTTCGCAGACGATGTGCTCGCCTTGCCCATGCGTGCGCTGACACAGTGGATGGTTGACGCACACACGGAATTTGCGTCTATCGAAGATTATTTCGATGCCTACCTCGTCCCCAAGGACGCACTTGCCACCGCAGCGGTACGCGCGCACATCCTGATGGCAGAAGACGACCCGGTGATTCCGATCGCAGACTATGAAGGTCTGGATCGGATTCCGAATGTCGACTACGAATTACAACGGTGGGGCGGGCATTGCGGCTTTTTATCGGACTGGCGCATGCAGGGCTATGCGGAGTCTTGGTTTGTTCGCAAGATCGATCTTATTTACGGTCGAAACTGAGCGTCGCGCCTTGCGCTGTTTTTAGAACGAGTTGTTCGCCGGCCATGTCAACTTTCGAACTGCCTTCGAGCTGACGCGCAATTTCCGAGTCTGCCTGCATCAGGGCGGGTTCGCACGCCATCATCGTTGAGATCATTCTGTCGATCTTCATTGTGTTGCCGGTGAGGACATATTGGCCGTTCAGCACATTGCACGTTTCGCGCACACCGATGCGACCCGCTTCAAATTGCACGCTGAGCGGCTTGCCCGGCTTGTTCACCAGGGCGGCAATAACGCCCTTGCTGTCAGTGGCCGTGGCCAACGACCACGTCGTGCCTTCAAGTTGCGGCGGCGAGGTTGCAGGAGCGCCCGATTGGGATGCAGCACACCCAGCCAACAAACACGATAAAACGGCAGCTTGAATTTTCATGACAACTCCCTAGTTGGGTTTGACGCGCTGCTGTGTCCTTAAGCAGCCGCAGGCACCAAGGCCAGCAACACACCCGCCAACAGAGCGCGATACATCGAAAACGCAGTAAATCGATGCGTTTGAATATAGCGCAGCAACCATTTCACGGCGATGAACGCGGTGACTGCAGACGCGATGCTTGCAATACCGAGCGAGGTCCAATTTTCCTGACCGAGTTGACCGTCTTTGGTCAAAGACAAAAACTCATAGCCGGTCGCGGCAAACATGGTGGGGATGCCGACTAAGAACGCAAATTCCGTTGCCGCAGCACGCGATGTACAACCCGCGAGCAATGCCACAAAAATCGTCGCGGCCGATCGCGATGTGCCCGGAAAAACACCTGCAATGACTTGCGCCAAGCCAACGAGAATCGCGATGGTCCAAGTAATGCGTGTGCGCTCACCTTCGCGCGCAGCCCGTTTTGCAGCGAAATGCTCGGCAATGACCATCCAAACAGCGCCGATCACAAGCGCGTATGCAATCGGTCGAACTTTGTCGGGAAGCTCCCAGCCGAGCTTCTTGACCACCAACATGCCCACAACGGTGACGGCGAACGCGACGCCCAGTTTGAGTACGAAGTCGCGCGCAAAGGCCACGCTGATGATTTCCTGAGTTTCAGGATGCAGCACGTCGCGGCGACCCATAAACGCCTGGGCCAACGCCAGCAACTTTCGCCAATAGATGAAGACGACCGCAAGGATGGCTGCTGCCTGAATGGCGACATTGAACAGTACGCTTCTATGGCCAAGCCACTGTTCTGCAATGATCAAATGGCCCGTGCTTGAGATCGGCAAGAATTCGGTGATGCCTTCGATGATGCCGAGCAGGAGGGCGTTAAGAGCTTCAGGCATAGGGCTTCACGTCGAAAAAAACATAGAGTAAAACGAAACTGGGAACGCGCGTGGTGTGTCCACGATTCCGCAGACAAGTCAAGACGATACAAATGCGGCCGAGAGTGCGAAAATTAGCGTCTGACAAGTACCGCGCTGTACTTTGCTCCCCCGCGAAAGACATGACTATGTGCATCTACATTTTGCACATGTCCCCTCAATAAACTATAGCGCTCTCTCAGAGGTTCGAAAGATGCAGAATCGCACGCTCACGTGTCTTGCTCCGGCGCTTGCCGCCGCCTTGTTGCTCACAGCCTGTGGCGGAAAATCCGGCGCGCCCACGCAGGGTGGCCCAGCGGGTGGTATGCCACCGGCAGAAGTCGGCTACATCGTGGCGCAACCGGCGGATGTCTCTTTCAACGCGGAAGCCGCCGGCCGTCTGACCCCTTATCGAACAGCCGATGTGCGCGCACGCGTTCCGGGCATCGTGCAACGTCGTTTGTATGACGAAGGCAGTGATGTCAAAGCGGGCCAAGTGTTGTTCCGCATTGATCCCTCGCAATTGGAAGCCGATTCCAGTGCTGCGATGGCCTCATTGGCGCGCGCCAAGGCAGAGGCTGCGAATGCCAGCGCAAGTGCAGCGCGTGCACGCAAGTTGGCGCCGGGCAAGTTCATTTCGAAAAATGATTTGGATGCAGCTTTGGCCGCAGAACGCAGTGCCAACGCTGCTGTGCAACAAGCGCAAGCTGCGGTGCGTGGTGCGCAAATCAATCAAGGCTATGCCACGGTACGTGCGCCGATTTCCGGTCGTGCCGGTATTCAACAAGTGACTGAAGGCGCATTGGTCGGTCAAGGCACAGCGACTTTGCTTACGACCATTGATCAAATCGATCCGTTGTATATCGAGTTCTCAGTGGGTGGCAATGAATTGACCCGCCTGCGCCAAAACAGTGATGGCAATGGCTCAAGTGTCATTACGGTGTATTTGCCGGATGGCAGCGAATACGCGCACAAGGCAAAACTCGATTACGCAGGCAACGTGGTGAATCCCGCCACGGGTGCGGTGCAATTGCGCGCCATCTTGCCGAACCCCGAGCGCATCTTGATGCCGGGCACCTTTGTCACCGTTCGCGCTTCCTTGGCCGAGCAAAAAGGTGCATTCCGAATTCCGCAAACCGCGATTCAGCGTGACGCACAAGGTCCGTTTGTGTTGGTCGTTGACGCGCAAGGTAAAGCAGCCCGCAAAGGATTGCCTGAAGGTCGCCAAGAAGGTGCTGATTACATTGTCGAGTCCGGACTCGCCCCGGGCGACAAGGTGATCGTGAGTGGATTGCAACGCATCCAGCAACCGGGTCAGCCGGTGAAGGGTGTTCCGGCGGATGCGCCCAAGCCTGGCGCCGCATCCGCACCCGCCGCAAAACAAGGCTAAGCCCGTGCCCCGTTATTTCATCGAGCATCCCGTCTTCGCATGGGTGATTGCGATTCTCGTCTCGCTTGCCGGCGTGTTGGCGATCTCCAAGCTCGGCATTGAGTCCTATCCTGATATCGCACCGACGCAAGTGTCGGTCGGCGCGAGCTACCCGGGTGCGAGTGCTGAAACCACCGAGCGCGCGGTGACTCAGGTCATCGAGCAACAGCTCTCTGGCATCGACAACCTCGACTACTTCAGCTCCTCCAGTGCCAGCGGTCGCGCCAGCATCAACCTGACGTTCAAGCCAGGGACCGACCCAGACATTGCACAGATGCAAGTGCAGAACAAAGTCTCACAGGCAACCGCACGCCTGCCGTCTGAAGTGATTCAGTCCGGTTTGACCGTGGCCAAGGCGAACGCCGGCTTCTTGATGGTGGTGGCACTGAAGACGACCAATCCGGCCGTCAATCGTGATGCCTTGGGTGACCTCATTGCGTCGCGCGTGGTGGATCAGATTTCCCGCGTGCCGGGCGTCGGCAGCACCCAAGTCTTCGGTGGCGAATACTCGATGCAGATCTGGTTGAATCCAGAAAAGCTGCGTTCGTATGGGTTGTCGGCGTCGCAAGTGTTGGCGGCCGTGCGTGGTCAGAACGTGCAGTTCTCGGCAGGTTCGGTGGGTGGCGAGCCCTCACCTGAGTCGCAAATGTTTACCGCGACTGTGTCCGCTGAAGGACGCTTTTCAACCGCGAAAGAATTCGAAGACATCTTGCTGCGCACAGATGCTTCGGGTGCCTCTGTGCATTTGAAAGATGTCGCACGCGTTGAACTGGCCGGTGCCCACGGCTTCAATATGAAGTGGAACGGCGCGCCTGCGGCCGGTTTTGCCGTGCAGCTCGCACCGGGTGCCAACGCGATGGCGGTGGCTGAAGATGTCAAGGCGCGCATGGATGAATTGCAACCGAGCTTCCCGGCTGGGGTGCAATGGTTCTCGCCGTTCGATAGCTCGACCTTCGTCAAGATCTCCGTCAAGGAAGTGATCAAGACTTTGGCGGAAGCCGTTGTCTTGGTGTTCTTGGTGATGTTGCTGTTCTTGCAGAACTTGCGTGCCACGATCATTCCGACCTTGGTGATTCCCGTTGCATTGCTCGGCACCTTCCTCGGCTTGTACGTACTCGGGTTCACCATCAACCAGCTGTCCCTATTCGGCATGGTGTTGGCGATCGGGATCGTGGTGGATGACGCCATTGTTGTGATTGAAAACGTCGAACGCTTGATGACGGAAGAGGGCTTGTCGCCCTACGAAGCCACCAAGAAGGCGATGGAACAAATCACCGGCGCTGTGATTGCAATCACCTTGGTGCTCGCTGCAGTGTTTATTCCCAGCGCGCTGCAAACGGGTAGTGCGGGTGCGGTGTACAAGCAATTCGCGCTCACGATTGCCATCGCCATGTTCTTCTCGGCGTTCTTGGCATTGGGCTTCACGCCTGCTTTGTGTGCCAGCTTGTTGAAACCCACTGCGCACCACGAAAGCCGCAATCCGATTTTCCGCGGCTTCAACAAGGTCTACGACAAAGTGCAAACCACTTATGTCGGTCACATTGGCAGTGCGATTCGCCACACACCGCGTTGGATGGTGGTGTTCCTGGCTTTGGCGATCGTCGGCGGCTTCCTCTTCACCAAGATGAAAGGCAGCTTCTTGCCGGAAGAAGATCAAGGCTATGCCATGGTCATGGTGCAGTTACCCGCGGGTGCCACCTTGCGTCGTACTGACGCTGTGTTCGATGAAGTCCGTAAGAATCTGGAAAAGATGCCTGAGCTTGAAAGCCTCATGCAGGTATCGGGTTTCAGCTTCATGGGTCAAGGCGAAAACGTCGGCATGGGCTTCATCAAGCTCAAAGATTGGAGTGAGCGCGATGCCACGGCCACTGAATTTATTGCCAAGGCCAATGGCGCCATGTTTGGTATTCGCGATGCGCAAGTCTTCGTGATGAATTTGCCGACGGTCAGTGGTCTGGGCCAGTTCGGTGGTTTCGATATGTACTTGCAAGATCGAAGCGGCGCCGGACGCGAGGCCCTCGGCCAAGCACTCGGCACGTTGATGGGCAAAGCGAGTCAGGACAAATCCTTGATGGCCGTGCGTCCCAACTTGTTGGCAGATGCGCCGCAGTTGAAGCTCAATGTGGATCGCGTTCAAGCGCAAGCAATGGGACTGTCGGTGGGCGATATCTATTCGGCAATCCAATTGATGTTGGCGCCGGTGTACGTCAATGACTTCGTGCAAGGCGGCCGCGTGAAGCGCGTCACCATGCAGGCGGAAGGCGCGTATCGCACGGGTGCGGAATCCTTGTCGCACTTCTATTCGCCGTCCAAGACGCAAGATGCCTCCGGCGTGTCGGAAATGATTCCGCTCACCAATGTGGTGTCTTCGAAGTGGCAAATTGCGCCACCCGCATTGCAGCGTTACAACGGCTTTGCGGCGATCGAAGTGGTGGGCCAACAGGCCGCAGGCTATAGCTCAGGCGATGCCATGGACTCCATGGAACGCATCGTCGAGAAAGATCTGCCGCAAGGCTTCGGTTACGACTGGGCAGGTCAGAGCTATCAAGAAATTCTGTCGGGCAATCAAACGACGATGTTGATGGTGCTGTCGATCGTCGTGGTCTTCCTGTGCTTGGCCGCGTTGTATGAAAGCTGGTCTGTGCCGATTGCCGTGCTGCTTGTTGTGCCGATCGGCATTATGGGTGCGGTCATTTTCTCGATGTTGCGCGGCTTGCCAAACGACATCTACTTCAAGATCGGCTTGATCACGGTGATGGGCTTGGCGGCGAAGAACGCCATCTTGATTGTCGAGTTCGCGATCTTCGCGCGCCAAGACGGCAAGCCCTTGGGTGCGGCCGTTTTGGAAGCCGCGCGACTTCGCTTGCGGCCAATCTTGATGACCTCGCTCGCGTTTATCGCAGGTGTCTTCCCGCTTGCCATTTCTTCAGGTGCCGGCGCGAACGCGCGTCACGCGATCGGTACCGGCGTGATTGGCGGCATGGTGTTTGCGACCGTGCTCGGCCTGTTGTTCATTCCTGTGTTCTACGTCGCCGTGCGTTGGATGCTGGGTGATCGACTCGAAGACGAGATCGCAAAACCGGCAACGCAAAAGGTGCCGTCACCATGACAGACGTAATCCCTTCAGGATTGAAGTTGCGACAGTTCTCGGACGATTTGGCCCAGGACTTCCATGACATCAATGCGGAATGGATCACGTCGATGTTCAAGCTCGAAGACACCGATCGGGATGTTTTGGAAAATCCGCGCGCCCGCATCATCGATGCGGGCGGCGACATCCTCTTTGCAGAGATGGACGGCATGGGCATCGTCGGCGCATGTGCACTGCAGCGGACCGGCGAACACAGCATCGAGCTCACCAAGATGGGCGTGCGTGCGTCGGTGCGTGGTCTCAAAGCGGGTGAGTTCTTGCTGTCGCACGTCATTGCCCGTGCGTTGGAGCTGGGTGCCGACCCGCTGTACCTGCTCACCAACCGAAAGTGTGCGGCGGCGATTCATTTGTATGAAAAGCTGGGATTCACCCACGACGCAGAGATCGGCAAACGCTTTGGCACGCGCTACGAACGCTGCGATGTCGCGATGCGATACGCGGCGCCAAAGGCATCCGTCGGCTGAAACCAAAGCGCGCTAGATTTGCACCAACTAAGTGCAATGTCAGTCCTAGATGGTGCAATCTTGCCGGCGCAATCGCGTAATTGATCATTGAATCAATGACTTAGGCTTGAAGAATAGTTGGCACGCGGATTGCTTTAAACAAAGCATCCTTCCGCCAGAGCCGACCATGTCCATCGAAAATGTCCTGAAACTCGTCAAAGACCACGCCATCGAATTCGTTGATCTGCGTTTCGCGGACATGCGTGGCGTGCAGCACCACGTCACCTTCCCAGCCAACATCATCGACGAAAGCCTGTTCGAAGACGGCCGCATGTTTGACGGCAGCTCGATCACCGGTTGGCGCGGCATCCAAAATTCCGACATGGTCTTGTTGCCGGACGCATCGACCGCGGTGATCGACCCGTTCACGATGCACCCGACGTTGATTTTGACCTGCGACATTCTTGACCCCGCAACCATGCAGGCCTACTCGCGCGATCCGCGCGGTGTCGCGCGTCGTGCGGAAGCCTACTTGAAGGCAAGCGGCATCGCAGACCAAGCGTTCTTCGGCCCGGAGCCGGAATTCTTCATTTTCGATTCCGTACGATTCGCCAACGAGATGGGTCACACCTTCTTCCAAGTGGATTCCGAAGAAGCGCATTGGAACTCAGGCCGCGACTACGACGGTCGCAACCACGGCTACCGTCCGATGGTGAAGGGCGGCTATTTCCCGGTCGCACCGCTCGATTCTTTGCACGACATCCGCGCTGAAATGTGCAAAACCTTGACCGATGCCGGCATCGAAGTCGAAGTGCATCACCACGAAGTCGCAAACGCCGGCCAATGCGAAATCGGCACGCGCTTCGATACCTTGGTGAAGAAGTCAGACGATTTGTTGACGATGAAATACATCATCAAGCAAGTCGCACATCGCGAAGGCAAGACCGTGACCTTCATGCCGAAGCCCATCGTCGGCGACAACGGCAGCGGCATGCACGTGCATATGTCTTTGGCCAAAGGCGGTCAAAACTTGTTCTCGGGTGACGGCTACGGCGGTCTGTCACAAATGGCCTTGTGGTACATCGGCGGCATCTTCAAACACGCGCGCGCCATCAATGCATTCACCAACAGCACCACCAACTCGTACAAGCGTTTGGTGCCGGGCTATGAAGCACCGGTCATGTTGGCCTACTCGGCTTCGAACCGCTCCGCTTCCTGTCGTATTCCGCACGTCGCGAATCCGAAAGCACGTCGCATCGAAATTCGTTTCCCGGATCCGATGAACTCCGGCTACCTCATCTTTGCCGCCTTGATGATGGCGGGTCTCGACGGCATCAAGAACCAAATCGATCCGGGTAGCCCGAGTGACAAAGATTTGTACGACTTGCCCCCGGAAGAAGAAAAGAACATTCCGACCGTGTGTCATTCACTCGACCAAGCCTTGGAAGCGCTGGATAAAGATCGCGACTTCCTCAAAGCCGGCGGTGTGTTTACCGACGATTTCATCGATGCCTATATCGGTATGAAGCACAAGGAAGTCACAGCGTTTCGCGCTGCGACGCACCCGCTCGAGTATCAGATGTACTACACGATCTGATCCTGTTTCGAATGGACAGACCCCCGCGCACTGCGGGGGTCTTTCGTTATGCTTGTTTGATGAAGAAAAAAGACCCGAGCGTGTTTCGCGCACGCATGACAAGCCGCTGGAAAGTCGGCCTCTTTTTCAGTTACAAAATGCCCTTGGCCTTTTTTGCTGGCCTGCGTATCACGCGGCTCGATGCGCAGCAGTGCACGGTCACCGTGCCGCATGGCTGGCGCAGCACGAACCCGTTCAAATCCACGTACTTTGCAGCGCAAAGCATGGCGGCAGAACTCTCCACCGGCGCCATGCTCTTGGCAGAGCTGGATGCATTGCCATTAAAGACCGGCATGCTGGTCAAGCACCTCAGTGCCGACTTCGGAAAGCGCGCGATCGACATTGCAGCCTTTACCTGCACTGAGGGTGCGAAAATCACCGCCGCGGTCGAAGAAGCTGTTCAAACCGGTGCGCCGGTGTTGGTCGATCTTGAAAGCGTCGGCGTGATGCCGGATGGCACCGAAGTGTCGCGCTTCAAGTTCACTTGGTCGGTCATCGCCAAGCAATAAAAAGCGTAGAATTTGCGCGGAATGAACGTCCCTCGTCGCCATCCTCTGCTGACCCAACTCGCGTTGTTTGCAGCGCTGCTGATGGCCTTTGCACCGGGCGTGAGTCGGATGTTGGCGGAGCCGTCCAATCCGATCGGCACGATCGTGGAAGCGATGTGCACAAAAGTCGGCATGCAGTACATCAGTCTGCCGATGAGCATTCATGACAAGGCGGCAACACCTGCAAGCAAACACGCAGAGACGTGTGGCTATTGCGCCTTGCTAAACGGTACCGCGCTGCTTGCCATTGCCATCTTGATTGTGGCGACCGCAACGGTCGCGCGCGTGCTGTTGCCACGGCCGCAACGTGTTGCCTATTCGATCGCTTGCACAAACACGCTGGGTGCGCGAGGCCCACCGCTGTACGCCTGATTCCTGACTCACGTTGCAGGCCACGGCCTGCCGTCAACGAATTTGGAGTACACATGAACGCTTATAAAAGGGTCGCGTCTGCACGCGCCTGCTTGGCTATGGCTGTCGCTTGCGCCCTCTACGCCACCTCTGCGGCTGCGCAAGAAAAAACGAACGACAACGCACAAACGCAAGACCAACACACTTACTTCGAGCACGTCGTGGTGACCGCGACACCCGTTTCGCCGCTTGTGTTTGAAGTAGAAACGAAACTGCCCCGGCAACCCATGCCCGCCAGCGATGGTGCGGACTATCTGAAAACCGTGCCGGGTTTCAATGCCATTCGCAATGGCGGCACCAATGGTGACCCCGTGCTTCGCGGCATGCACGGCTCACGGCTCAACATTTTGACGAACGAAGGCAACATGCCGGGCGGCTGTCCTGCGCGCATGGACAATCCGCTGTCCTACGTCTCGCCGGAGAACTTCGACCGGCTGATCGTGGTGAAGGGGCCGCAAACGGTGCAGTGGGGGCCAGGCGCATCAGCGGGCACCATTCGCTTCGATCGCCTTGGCCAACGCATGACGGAGGGCGGTTTCGAAGGCAACGGCCATCTGATGGTCGGCGCGTTTGATCGTCGCGATGCAGCGGTCGATCTTCGCTTTGGCACGCCCACCGCGTTTGTACGCACAACACTGAATCAAGCCGAATCCAATGACTACGAAGATGGCAATGGCGTTGCTGTGCCATCTGCTTGGAAGAAGTGGAATGCCGATGTCAGTCTTGGCTACACACCGAACGATGACACGGTGATTCAACTCAATGTCGGCACGGGAGATGGTGAAGCCAAGTACGCAGGACGCGGCATGGACGGTCGCCAGTTCAAACGTGAGCACGTCTCTGTGCAAGCACGCACGCAGCATCTCGTCGGCCGATTGAACGGCTATGAAGCAACGCTGTATTACAACCGCGCCGATCACGTCATGGACAACTACAGTCTGCGCACACCCCATCCGCAGAGCATGATGGCGATGCCTATGTTCGCCAATGTCGACCGCACCACACTCGGGGGCCGCGCTGCGCTCACTTGGGCGCTAGGCCAAGTCGAACTCGTGACCGGCGCCGACTTCAGTCGGAGTCAACATCGCAACCGCTCCGGCAGCGCGGCGATTGCCCCCGAACATCTGCCGTGGGTCGAAGATGCGCGCATAGACAACACAGGCGTATTCGTCGAAGGGATGTGGAAGTTCACCGGGCGCTCGCAACTCGCCTTCGGTGCACGCACGGATACTGCACGTGTGCACGATCTGCGTGCAAAAACCGACGGCATGATGCCGCGCGCAAATCCAAGTTTCAATCAAACGCGCACTGCCGACTTGCAAAGTGGCTTCCTTCGCTTTGAGCACAATCTGTCGCCACGCTTGGCGGTCTACGCCGGTCTCGGCCATGTGGAACGCATGCCGGACTATTGGGAATTCTTTTCCGCGAGCGTCGGGCCGGTCGGAAGTGTCAATGCATTTACCGCACTCAAACCCGAACGCACCACGCAATGGGATTTCGGGGTGGCGTATCGCACACCTGCGTTGCAACTCTGGGCGAATGGCTATCTCGGTCGCGTGCACGACTACATTCAATTCACCAATCTGCAGATGGGCATGATGATTGGCGCGCGCGCAGACAATATCGACGCACGCATCCGCGGCTTTGAAGCGGGTGGCAGTTGGCGTTTCGCAGGTCACTGGAAAACGGAAGGCAGCGTGGCCTACGCCTGGGGTGAGAATCGCAGCCAAGGTCGACCCTTGGGTCAGATCACGCCCATGGAGGCGCGCGGGTCCATTGCCTACGAAACCCAAAAGTGGAGTGCATCCATCTTGGGCCGCGGTGTTCGCGGGCAACACCGTATTGCGCCTGGCCAGGGCAACGTCGTGGGGCGTGATCTTGAAGGCAGCCGCGGTTTCAGTACGTGGGCCATCAATACGAGCTGGCACCTCAACAAGCAGTGGCTGTTGAGTGCCGGTGTCGACAATGTGTTCAACCGTCTCTACAGCGAGCATCTGAACCGCACAGGGAGCGTCGATTTCGGCTATCCGGCGAATCCCATCCGCATCAATGAACCCGGTCGGACGCTGTGGTTGAAGTTGACCTGGCGCTAGCACCCGTTGCGCCGTGCGTCATAGGGGGCCGATGCGTTGCATTTGCCCCATAATGGTGCAATGGCTATCGGCGCACACATCGATGCTCTGCAAACACCGGTCCTGTGCTGTGACGCGGCGGGCATCATCCAGCACGCGAACCCTGCGTTCGCGCGCTGGCTCCAAGTCGGCCAACGCCGCTTGCTCAATCAGCCGGTCCGCGCGCTGGAAATGCAAGACCGTCGCTTGACCGACACCTTGGTCGAGTTCAAAGCCGAATCGCCGCCCGTCAAATTACACCGTGTCGCCTTTGCCATGCCGGGTCTGCCGCTGACGCGATTCGCCGACGTGCTGATCGCCCACACGCAGGATGGCTTTGTCGTGGAAGCGCATCCGGTGGATGAGTTCTCCACCGCAACCAGTAGCGAAGCGCTGTCCGCTGCGATCGCTGCAGCGATGAAAGGACTCGCACACGAACTGCGCAATCCTTTGGCGGGCATTCGTGGGGCCACTCAGTTGCTCGAGCGCCGACGTGACGAAGTCCAAGACGACACCTTGTTGCGATTGATTCAATCCGAAGTGGATCGCCTTACACACATGTTGGATCGACTCATTTCGCCGCATGCCGAAACGCCGCACAGTGCGCTCAACATGCACGCCATATTGGATCGCGTTCAGCGCCTCGCCGAAACCGACGCAGGCTGGGCGGTCAAGATCAATCGTGATTTCGATCCGAGTCTGCCCGACATTGAAGGCGACGCCGATCGGCTGACCCAAGCGGTTTGGAATTTGGTGCGCAATGCAATTGAAGCAGGCTCGAGCCAAGTGATTTTGCGCACGCGCGCAGAGCACGGCACGCGCATCGCCGATGTACAACACGCTTTGTGCCTCAGACTCGACATCGTTGACGACGGCACAGGCGTGCCTGAGTCGCTCGCCGAACAAGTGTTTTTACCGCTGGTCACCGGGCGCGCCGAGGGCAGTGGACTCGGGCTTGCACTGGCGCAACAAGTGGCGCGTGAACATCGTGGCACTGTCAGTTACAAATCACGACCTGGCCACACCGTGTTTACGCTCACCCTGCCGTATGCCCCGAGTGATGGCGATGACGAATGAATCTTCCATTTGGGTCGTCGACGACGATCCGGCCGTTCGCTTCGTGCTATCGACTGCGCTCTCCGATGCCGGCTACGCGGTGGCGTCATTCGCACACATCGCCGCAGTTGAAGAGGCACTTGCGTCAGGGCGCGCACCCCGCGTGTTGTTAACCGATGTCCGCATGCCCGGCGAAGATGGCCTGAGCTTTCTTGCACGATTCAAGGCGACACACACAGATACACCCGTGATCGTCGTGAGCGCGTTCACCGACGTCAAATCCACCGCCAGCGCGTTTCGCAATGGCGCTTACGATTTCATTTCGAAACCGTTTGATCTCGACGACGCCGTGCAAGTCGTTGCGCGTGCCTTCGGCACCATCGATCAAGCGCCAGTGATCGACACGCCACCTGCGCTGGAAATTCCGCAGCTGATCGGACAAGCACCGTCGATGCAAGCCTTGTTCCGCACCTTGGGGCGTGCGGCACAAACGCCGATGAGCGTGCTGATCACCGGAGAAACGGGTACCGGCAAAGAACTCATTGCGCGCGCGCTGCATCTGGAATCGCGACGTGCGGCGGCACCTTTTATTGCGCTCAACACGGCGGCCATTCCCACGGAGTTGCTGGAGTCAGAACTCTTTGGTCACGAAGCGGGCGCGTTCACGGGCGCGCAGAAGCGACATCTGGGCCGTTTTGAACAGGCAAACGGCGGCACACTGTTTTTAGATGAAATCGGCGATATGCCGGCGGCTTTGCAAACACGCTTGTTACGCGTGTTGGCAGAAGGTGAGTTCTTTCGTGTCGGTGGTCGAGAGTTGATCGGTGTAGACGTGCGCATCATTGCTGCCACCCACCAACCTTTGGAGCGTTTGGTCAGTGAAGGCAGATTTCGCGCGGATCTGTTGCATCGCTTGGATGTCATCCGCGTCGTTGTGCCGCCATTGCGCGCGCGCAAAGAAGACCTGCCCGACTTAGCAAATGCATTCTTGGCCGCCTGCGCGCACAAGATGGGTGTACGCAAGAAGCATTTTGATCGCGGCGCGCTCAAACTGCTGCGGGCATACGACTGGCCAGGCAATGTGCGCGAGCTGGAGAATCTCTGTTGGCGCGTCACCGCGTTGTCCGCAGCTGAAAAAATCGGTGCGCGTGAAGTGGAGGCCGTCATGCAGGGCCCGCGCGAAGCGGCCGACAGTGCTTGGGAAAGCGCACTGAGTGAATGGGCAGCAGACGCCTTAGCCAGCGGCGCATCTGCGCCCTATACCCACGCCAAAGCGCGCATGGATGACATCCTCATGCGTGAAGCCTTGAAAGTGACGCGCGGGCACCGCGGCGACGCGGCCCAGCGTTTAGGCGTTGGCCGCAACACGCTCACGCGCAAGCTCGGCTCATCGCGCGATAAGACGTCGTCAGACTAAGTGCACACCGGAAATGTTTGAATCACTATTCGAAATGAGGAGTCAAGAACGATGAAAAATGGATTGATCTTGAGTGTGGCCGTGTTTGCGTTGGCGGCATGCGCCAGCCCGCGTGAAGAAGGCAGCGCCACCCAGCAAGAAAGCGCAGACAAGGCAGCAAGCGCGGTGATGGCGGCAAAATCCGGCAGCCAAGTCGCAGGCACCTTGGAAATGATGACGATGGGGAAGGGTGTGCACGTGATGGGTACGCTCACGGGTCTAACACCGAACCAGTCATTCGGTTTTCATGTGCATGAAAAAGGGGATTGCAGTGCAGCCGATGCCACCAGCGCCGGTGGACATTTCAACCCCACAGGCCAACCCCATGGCAGTGCCGAATCAAACGCACACCATGCCGGTGACATGGACAACATCAAATCGGACGCCAACGGTACCGCGCGCGTGAGCTTCCATATCGAAAATGTCGAATTGGGTGATGGCAGTGCCACCGATATCAACGGCCGCGCACTGATCGTGCATGCCAAGCCGGATGACTACACATCGCAGCCTTCCGGCAATGCGGGCGATCGCATCGCTTGTGGCGTGATTACGCTGAAGTAAGGCTCACAGCTGCGCGCGGGCATCCGTCAGGCCCGCGCAGCAGTCAAACACGACAGGAATGCCGTGTGTTTCCAACACCGCAGCGATCTGACGCTGACGCGCTTCGAAAAATTTCAGCATGCGGCCAATACGCGCTTCATCATCTTGCGCATCGCCGTAGTGCGCGCGCCACGCCTCAGGCGTGAACAAGGCCATATGCGCCTCACCGCGTTCAAGCTTCACCAGCGGCTCGGGGCCTGCATCCAACCAAGTCGTTTCGTTCGGTGCAAACAATGCCGACTCAATCAAGGGCCACACCGCGGTCAGCCCCATATTGTCGTACTGCATAGACGTCATGGCGATCAAATCATTCAAGGTCAGAAATCGCACGTGTTCGATTTTTGCACCGAGTACGTTCTGTAGAAACAACGCTGTTTCTGCGCGCGCCATACCGCGGTCCAACAGTTCGTTTTCGAGTGTGTCCGCGAGCTTGGCGAGCGCTTCTGTTTGTCCGACGCGCGCCGACACCAAGAACGGCATGATGCGCAACGCGCCGCCACGCATATCGACATCGCACTGCAGCGGTAGGGGCACTTCACCGGTGTCATCCGCACCCAATGCAATCACACGCGCATCCAAAGTTTGCCCGGGTGCACGCGCATACAGTTCGATCAAACGTTGATGCAAAGGCCAGCCCGGGCGCACTGCTTCCGCCGGATCAAAATGGGCAGCTGCCAAGGTCAAATCAAAGTTCGCAACGTCCGGCACCAACAGACTGAGGTCGTGTGCCAACAAACCCGCCAAGGTCTCTGCGTCCGTACGGTTTAGGGCGGCATGTTCGGGTTGTGTCCCCGGCGAAAGCTCCAGTGCAATCAGGCAGCGCACATTGCGGTCGGTATTTAGGCTCATCTCGCTCTGAACGCTTCGGAAAACCGGCTGAATAGGCTTTAATTGTAAGTGACAGTCACGCACGCGCGTTGACGCACACTTGGAACAAGGATTCTGAAATGAAAAGCTTGCGACCCGTCGCCGTTCTCGGCGGTAGCCGAATTCCGTTTTGTCGTCAGAACACGGCCTATGCCGATGTGGGCAATTTGGGATTGTCGATTCGTGCCTTGGGTGCCACGGTTGAAAAATTCGATCTGCAAGGTGAAGTCTTGGGCGAAGTGATCATGGGTGCCGTGATCAAACATTCGTCGGATTGGAATCTCGCGCGTGAAGCCGTGTTGTCTTCGGGCTTGTCGCCGCTGACACCGGCAATCACTTTGCAACGCGCATGCGGTACGTCACTCGATGCGCTCGTCGCCATCGGCAACAAAATCGCCACAGGCCAAATCGAAGCGGGCATCGGTGGGGGTTCCGACACCACCTCTGATGTGCCGATTGTGTACAGCGACAAACTTCGCCGCATTTTGTTGAACGCAAATGCTGCAAAGACCACGATGGACAAGCTCAAGACCTTCACCAAGTTTCGCTTGAGTGCGTTGAAGCCCTCGTTCCCGGGCGTTGCAGAGCCGCGTACCGGAAAATCCATGGGCCAACATTGCGAAGAGATGGCGCGCCAATGGGGCATCACACGCGAAGCGCAAGATGCACTCGCCGTCAGCTCGCACAAAAAGCTCGCAGCCGCCTACGAGCGGGGCTTCTTTGATGACCTCGTTGTGCCGTTCCGCGGTGTCAAACGCGACAACATTCTGCGCCCGGATTCCAGCATTGAAAAACTCGCAACCTTGAAGCCGGCGTTCGACAAGACCTCAGGCAAAGGCACACTGACTGCAGGAAACTCCACCCCCCTCACCGATGGCGCTTCCGCCTGTTTGCTAGCCAGCGAAGAATGGGCGCGCGCGCACAACATTGAACCTCTGTGCTATTTGCGCGACGCGCAATCGGCAGCCGTTGATTTTGTTGGTGGCGAAGGTCTGCTCATGGCGCCGACGATTGCAGTGCCGGAAATGCTGGCGCGTAACGGCTTGACCTTGCAAGACTTCGACTTCTACGAAATTCATGAAGCCTTCGCCGCGCAAGTGTTGTGCACCTTGAAGGCATGGGAAGACGAAACCTATTGCAAAACACGTCTTGGCTTACCCGCTGCACTCGGCGCCATCGATCCCGCAAAAATGAATCCCAACGGCTCGTCCCTGGCGACAGGCCACCCGTTTGCTGCAACCGGCGCACGCATCATTGCAACGGCGGCAAAAGAGCTGGCGCAGCGTGGCAGTGGCCGTTGCTTGGTCAGCATTTGTACGGCGGGTGGTATGGGTGTGGTTGCGATTTTGGAACGCTAATGCCGTATCAGGCGCGCAGCGCAGTCAGCGCTGCCGCCACCAAATCTTCAGGCATGGGCGAGTGCGCGAGCACAACGCGATTTGAAAAGGCGGCGGTCTCCGGATATCGGGGCAGTTGGCTTGCTTCGATGTTCGAAGCCATTTTCGCCAAGCGCTCACTCGCCGCCACAATAAGCCAGTCTTCAAACCGTGCGTCCTGCGGGACCCAGCGCAACACGTTTTCAAACGCCTCCGCGCTGGTCAATGCCAACACACGTGGTCCCACCGCTGCACACACCGCACGCCATTCCGATGCGGTGATTTCACGCGGCACACGCGCATAGATATCTGCGCGCGTCACCACTGCGCCACGCGCTTCCAAGGTGGGCTGCAACACACCGCGCCCGCCTACACCTGTCACCAAACCAATCTCCTGGCCGTCGACTTCGGTGAGCTCGGGCATCGCCAACAGGCCTTCGCTATCCATGCGGTCTGGCGCACGCGTTTGCCGAACGCCGCGATTGACCAAAGTTTTCTGCGTGCCGGCACCTGTTGCGATCACCGTCTTTCGATTCAATGCGCCCGCAAGGTCCAGCACTTCTGCAGCAACATTCACTGCCGTAGGGCTTGTAAACAAGACGAGCGGCTTGCGCAACGCGTAAAGTAAACGGGTTAAAGTGTCGTCCCCCAAGCGCGTTTCGATGTCCAAAGCGTCGAGTGGCATCAATTGACCACCGGCCTGAGCCACTGCATTTGAAAGTGGCGCACTCAAGGACAAAGGGCGCGTAGAAAGTAAGTGCCAGCGGGCCGGTGAATTCATTTTCCGTGCTTGGTAATGGCAAAAAGAGAGCATAGCGTGACTGTGGAAATACACCCGAAACTTCTGGCGGAATTCAACGCGATGTTGCCGCTGCAACATATGCAGGCACGGGTGCTGGATTACGATGGCCGACGCATGCGCATTGCGGCACCGTTGGCACCCAATCTCAATGACAAAGGCACCGCCTTCGGTGGCTCGATGGCCTCATTGATGACCATCGGTGGTTGGCTTTTGGTGAGTCAAAACCTGATGGATGACACCTGTCACCCCGATGTGTTCGTCACCGAATCTTCTTCGCATTTCAGCCGCATCGTCACAACAGACATGATTGCAACGGTGTGGCTCGCGGCCAATTCGTTTGAAAGTTTGGCCCTGCAAATGCACCGCCGCGGCAAAGTGCGCGTGCGGACCGAAGCCAAGATCGAAGGCGCCGATGGCATCACGGGTGCTGTGATGTCTGCCGTTTACGCCGCCATCATCAAGTAAGATCAAAGCGCGAACAGCGACGGAGTAGCAGCATGCGATCTTTGAAGTGGATCTTGATACTGGCAGCGGTTCTCGGACTTTCGAGCTGCGCCACCGAAGGCAAGCGTCAAATGACCGCATTGGAACGTGCGCAATATGCATGGACTGCCGCGATCCGTTGGGGCGATATTCCAGGCGCATGGAAGCAACTCGATCCCGACTACCGCACCCAGCACGCGTTGACCGACATTGTTGTCAGCCGCTACAAGTTGGTGGAAGTCACGGGTTACACCGTGATGGATTCGAACACGCTCGGCCCCGAAGATTTCGAGCGCACGATCGACATCACGGTTGTTACCAAAAAAGATATGTCGGCACGAAATGTCACCTACAACGAGCGCTGGCATTACGACGCGGAATCCAAGGCCTGGTGGGTCACCAGCGGCCTGCCAAATTTCTGGGAAGGCCACTAAGTTGGCAATCGGGCGCAGGTAGGGGACAATCCTTGACCTAGCTCTGATCCCATGTGGCGAGAAACGTGCAAGAAATCATAGAGTTTGCGGGGCACAATGCGCTCCTTTCGATGGCCCTTGTCGGCATCACCTTGGCCTTGATCTATACCGAGGTCATGCGTCTGTTTCAGGGTTTCAAAGGCATTAACCCCGCCACGATGACCCGTCTCATGAATCATGAGAATGCCTTGGTGGTCGACTTGCGCTCGTCCAGCGAATTCCAAGCCGGGCACATTTCCGGCTCTAAAAATGTGCAGATGAACCAGTTTGACCCTGAAAACAAGCTGCTTTCGGGCGTCAAAACCCTGCCCATCGTGCTGGTGTGCAAAGCCGGCACCACTGCATCCGGTGCTGCCAAACGTCTGGTCAAAGCCGGCTTCAAGCAAGTGTCCGTGCTCGACGGCGGTATCGGTGCTTGGCAAAGTGCAGACCTGCCACTGGTAAAAGGCCGGAACTGACCCCAAGTCTTAAAAGACGGCGGAAAACCGCCGCATGCAATAATTCCATCTTTCACCCGAAATTCACTCAGGAACGACCATGTCCGACGAAAACATCGCCTTGAACGGCGCAGAGGCACCGGCAGAAGCCACCGGCGCGACCTTCATGATCGAAAAGATCTACACCCGCGACATTTCGTTCGAAGTGCCGAATGCGCCGCAAGTGTTTACCGAACAAGGCCAGCCGGAATTGCAAATGAACCTTGCACAGCGCATGGGCCAAATCGCAGAAAACGTCTACGAAGTCGTGTTGACGGTCACCATCACCTGCACCATGAACGGTAAGAATGCTTACCTCGCAGAAGTGCAACAAGCCGGCATCTTCGGCTTGCAAGGTTTTGATGCACAAGGCCTCGACGCCATGCTCGGCGCACATTGCCCGAACATCTTGTATCCGTATGCACGTCAATCCATTTCCGACATGATCGTTGCTGGCGGCTTCCCGCCGTTCTACATGCAGCCGATCAATTTTGACGCGCTGTACGCCCAAAGCTTGCAACAACGTGCGGAAGGTGCACCGGCCTTGGCCGATGGCACGGAGACCGCAGGAAACGCCTGATCCATGACGGCGGAAAACGCGCCCCGCATTACCGTCCTCGGTGCCGGTTCGTGGGGCACGGCACTCGCCGCGCTCATTGCGCGGCACGGGCATCCCGTCACCCTTTGGGGGCGGGACGCCAACATGATTGAATCCATCAATTCAAGGCACGAGAACCCGCGTTATTTACCGGGCATCTCCTTGCCAACGAATTTGCGTGCCAGCACGGATTTCGCGGGCACGGTCGCCGAAGCGGATTTGTTATTGGTTGTGGTGCCCTCACACGCATTTGCGGAAACCTTGCGTGCGCTTGCGCCCCATCGCAAGGCAGGTACGGGCGTGTCTTGGGCCACCAAGGGCTTCGAGCCGGGGAGTGGCCGCTTCTTGCACGAAGTTGCCGAATCCGTCGTAGGCGAAGATGTGCCTTTGGCCGTTGTGACAGGTCCCTCTTTCGCCAAAGAAGTGGCCGAAGGGCTGCCCACTGCGCTCACCGTGCACGGCGATGAAGCCTTTGCCCAACAAGTGGCAGACATATTGCACGGGAGTGATTTCCGCGCCTATACCGGCGACGACATGAAAGGCGCCGAACTCGGTGGCGCCATGAAAAACGTCCTGGCCGTGGCGACCGGTGTCTCCGACGGCATGGGTTTAGGTCTAAATGCACGCGCCGGACTCATCACACGCGGCCTCAATGAAATGTTGCGTTTGTCTGCGGCGATCGGTGCAAAGCCCGAAACCCTGATGGGCTTGGCAGGCTTGGGCGATTTAGTGCTCACCTGTACCGGCGATCTGTCGCGCAACCGCAGATTGGGTCTCGCCATCGGGCGCGGCAAATCGATTGAAGACGCGGTGCGCGAGATCGGCCAAGTCGTGGAGTCGATTCAAACGGCCGACGAAGTGATGCGATTGGCACATCGCGAAGGCATTGATCTGCCGATCACTGCGGGTGTTCAAGCGGTGTTGCATGGCGAATGCTCGCCGGTCGAAGGTTTGCAACGGCTCTTGTCACGCGATCAGAAACCCGAATATCCGCACACCTTGTTCAAGGGGCCGCTTGACAGCCCGACTGATTCTGCGGTTTGATGCTGACCATGAACACCCAACAGCAACATTCGACACTCGATACACGCGCAGCACTGCGCGGTTGGTGGCGTTGTGGCTCGGGGGCTTCGGCAGGCGCCTGAGCGCCCGCTTGTTCATCACCTCCCGAGCCCGGTCCAAAAGACCGGGCTTTTTTATTGCCTGAAATTCACTGAAGGATCGCCATGTTGTTGCGCTACCGCTTACCTGCTGACCTGATTACACCGCTAGGCACCTATCTGGCCTTGCGTTCGCACGGCGCGAGTTTGCTGTTGGAAAGTGCTGACCAAGGCGAACGCGTCGGCCGTCATAGCTTTGTCTTGCTGGAAGGCGAGGGTGAGGTGCAACTTGCAATGCCGGCGACAGGCTGGGTGCAGGCATTGCGCGATTTGGCCGGGCCATTGGATGCGTCGCGCGGTGAGTTGATGCAAGACTCAGAGCTCGCAGACGATGCGCGCGCACCGATGCCAACAGGCGTCGGCATTGCAGGCTACGTGGGTTTCGAAGCACTCGCGGCGAATGAAACGACGATTGGTTTACCCACGCGGAACAGCTTCGGCCTACCCAGCGTGTATGCCAAGCGTTTCGATGCGGCCGTGGTGTTTGATCATTTGCATCAAGTCGCAGAGATCCAAGTGCGCGCGGACACGCACGCGCACGCGTGCGAAAAGATCAGGCAAATTCGAATCGCGGTGTACCAGCCGGTGTTGCCACGCGATGATGCGGGCCAACCCACCTTGCATCCTTTGATCTCGCGCAACGAATTCAAACAGCACGTGCGCGACACACTGCAACGCATCAAGGCCGGCGATGTCTATCAATTGGTGCCGAGCCAAAGACTTCGCGTCGATGCGCCGCCTTCACCGCTTACGGCATACCGCCGCATGCGTCGCTTGAACCCCAGTCCCTACGGATTTTTGCTTGAGTGGGATGCCGTTTCACTTGCGGGTGCATCCCCCGAAATGTTGGTGCGTGTGGCGCAGCAAGAGGCAGAAACGTTGCCGATCGCCGGCACCGTCACGCGCGGTGCAAACGATGCGGAAGATCGCGCACGTTTTGAAGCGCTGATTGCCGACAAGAAAGAACTTGCCGAACATCAAATGTTGGTTGATCTCGCGCGCAATGATCTCGGTCGCGTTGCGCGCCCGGGCGGTGTGCGTGTTGAAAACCCCTTGGCCTTGCAACGCACCAGTCACGTCTTGCACATCACGACAACGGTAAAGGCCACACTGCAACCCGACTTGGATGCTTTGGACGTGCTTGCTTCCGCATTCCCGGCGGGCACTGTCAGTGGTGCGCCGAAGATTCGCGCGGCGCAGCGCATTCGTGAAATGGAAGACAATGCACGTGGCCCTTACGGCGGTGCACTCATTCGACTGTCGCCCGATGGCGCGCTCGACAGTGCCTTGATTCTGCGCACAGCGATTTACGCCAATGGAAGTGCATGGCTGCAAGCGGGTGCCGGCATCGTTCGAGCCAGTGACCCGGAAGCCGAATACCTCGAAACCTTGCACAAGATGGCCGCGCCCGCACAGGCGCTCGGTGTGTCATTGGCGGGGCTGATGTCAGAGGTGTCGGCATGATTCTGCTCATCGACGCACTCGACAGCTTCACCTACAACTTGGTGCAAGCCTTTCAAATGATCGGTGCCGACGTCGAAGTCGCGCGCTATGACGCCATCACGCTCAACGACATTCACGCGCGCGCACCACAAGCCATCGTGCTGTCGCCAGGCCCGGGCCATCCGACGGAGTGCGCGCCGCATATGCAAGTCGCGGCAAGCGATCTTCAAATTCCGATCCTCGGTGTGTGTCTCGGCCAGCAAGCCTTGGTTGCTGGCACCGGCGGCAAGGTGACTGAAGCGGTGGAGCCCCTACACGGTGAACACACCTTGATCAGCCATCACGGCGTGAACTTGTTTGAAGGGCTGCCACAGCCTTTAAAAGTCGGTCGATACCACAGCTTGATTGCCGATGCGGCCACACTGCCCGCGTGCTGGCGCGCCACCGCACACACCGACGCCGGAGAAATCATGGCGATCGAACATCTCGCGCTTCCACGTTGGGGCGTGCAATTTCATCCCGAAAGCATTCTTACGCCCGATGGCGCAGCCCTTCTTCGCAACTTCCTCCGCATGTCCGGACTGACCAAATGACTTTACTCACCACACACAATCCCATGCATGCGCTTTCCGCCGACACAGCGGCGGAATTGATGCGCATGTATATCGATCAAGACACCGACCCACTCTTGGTGGGCGCTTGCCTCGCGCTGATGGCGCAACGTGAGCCGCGCGCAGACGAACTGTTTGCATTTGCGCAAGAGCTGCTCAAGGTAGCCGAACCGTTTCCCCGTTCATCGCTGCGCTTGTTGGATACCTGCGGCACCGGCGGTGACGGCGCAAGTACTGCCAACCTGAGCACACTCGCCGCGCTGCTGTTGGCACATCTGGGTGTGCCAGTGGCGAAACATGGCAATCGGGCGGCCACGTCCTTGTGCGGCAGTGCCGATGTGCTGGAAGGATTGGGCTACGTTTTGCAACGCACACCCGAAGCCGTGGCAAACGACCTGCAGACACATCAATTCGCATTCTTGTTTGCACCGAGCTACCACCCTTTGCTGGGTCGATTAAAAGAAATTCGCAAGCGCTTGGGTATCCCGACCATCTTCAATGTGTTGGGACCGCTGCTGAATCCCGCACGGCCTGCGCTGCAAGTCTTAGGTGTGAATCGGCGCAGCTTGATGCAGCCCATGGCGCAGGCACTTGCGATGCAAGGCATCGAACGTGCATTCGTAGTGCACGGTCTCTCCGCCGAGGGCTGCGGCATGGACGAGCTGTCCATCGAAGGGCCCAGCTTTGTGGTGGAAGTGCGCGACAACACAGTGCGTGAAGAAGTCACCTTGGTACCGCGCGAACTCGGGATGGGCATGCCGGCCCAACACGCATTGCGGATCGAATCGCGCGAAGAAGCCATCGATGTCGCCTCAGCCATGCTTGCGGGCCAGTTACACCCCGCGTACCGAGACGAAGTCGCCAATGCCGTAGCGCTGCAAGCTGCCTTAGGTCTGGTGCTGCATCGTGATCAAGCACTGACATCTCTGTGCGACGGCCTGCATGAAGCAAAGGCTGTCTTGCAACGCGGATTCACCGCACCCTTTGCACGCGAGGCCGCACATGCATAAGCCCGTATTGCCCACCTTGGACCAAGTGCTGGCGGCCGCTGCACCAACGCCAGCGACACATCTTGGACGCGTGGTGTTGTCTGAAGCGCAACGCGCACACGTCATGCCGAACAGTCCACTTGAAGCACGGCCTTTGGAACATACATTCGAGCGCGCACTGCTAAACGCGAAACAACAGCGCGGTGGCGCCATCATTGCAGAGTACAAACGCGCCTCACCGTCATTAGGTGCGTTCGCCGCTGATCGCGATTTCCGCGAACAACTGCTCGCCTATCGCAACGGCGGCGCTGCCTGCGTCTCGATCTTGGCTGAACCGAACTTGTTTCAAGGCAGCACAGCGGATGTCGTGGCGGCTGCGGAATTCGGCATGCCGCGCATCTACAAAGGCTTTGTCTTAGGTGAGGCACATCTCAAAGAGGCACAGGCGAGCGGTGCGCAGGCGGTGCTGCTGATTGCGCGCGTGTTGAAGGCATACACCGCAGTCTTCGCAGACGCTGCACGCAGTGCAGGTCTTGAGCCGCTGGTCGAGCTGCATGATCTTTCCGAGATCGACTATGCGCGCCAAGCGAAGGCGCGATTGGTCGGTATCAATGCGCGCGACCTCGCCAGTTTTTCAATCAGTTCACCCGATGCCAGCCCATTGCGTGCTGCATTTCCGGATGCCGTTTTGATTCGTGAGTCCGGCCTGCGCGATCCTGAAGACATTCAAGCCGCCTTTGCGCAGGGCTTCGATGCCGTGTTGATTGGTGAAGCTTTGATGCGCAGCGAAGACCCGCAAAAATTCTTGGAGGCGGTGTACGCATGACGCGCATGTTGGCCAAAGTGTGCGGTCTCACCCATGCAACGGATCTCGCCCGCGCACAGGCGGTGGGCGCGGAGCTGCTCGGTTTCGTTTTCCATCCTGAGAGCCCACGGCATTGCCAAGATCTGCTGCAGCTTGCACCGCAAGCCGGCGATCGCGGTGTCTTGGTGACCGTCGCGGACACGCTTGCACCCATCCTTGCGCTGCTGGCGCAAACACCGCTGCAACGCGTGCAACCGTATCTGCCTGTGGACGTGCGCGCCGCCGCGGTACACGAACTTCGTGCCGCGGGTTACCAAGTGTTGCTCCCGTGGTACGACGCGCCCGATCAACCGCACATCGACGCCGAACTCTATATCTGGGAAACCGCGCAGGGTGACACCGGTGTGCATGGTGGCTCAGGTCAAACACATTCGGGACGCTATCCGCCACCAGGCCCTTTTCTCCTTGCAGGCGGTATGTCGGCAGAGACCGTGGCCGCGCGCGCTGACGCGCTTGATCCGATCGCGCGATCTGCACTCCGCGGTTTCGACGCGGCCAGTCGACTCGAGTCCACACCGGGTCGAAAAGACCTTGATCGGCTTAATGCATTTGTAAATGAGGTACATCGTTATGCAGTTTGAACTCCCCACACGTTTTGGACGCGAACAACTCGGTGGTTGTTTTGCGCCAGAAACCTTGATGACGCCGCTGCTCGAACTTGAGCGTGCCTTTATCGAAGCCATGGCAGACCCGGGCTTCTCAGGCGAACTGCGCGCGCAATTGCGTGACTTCGTCGGTCGTCCCACCGCGCTAACCGAAGCGCCGAGACTGGCAGCAGCCACCGGTCTCAAGCGCGTGTTCTTGAAGCGCGAAGACCAGTGCCACACAGGCGCACACAAGATCAACAACGCGATCGGCCAAGCATTGCTTGCGGTACGCATGGGCAAGAAAGAAATCATTGCGGAAACGGGCGCAGGTCAACACGGTGTGGCCACTGCCGCCGCATGCGCGCGACTAGGTCTGCCTTGCACCGTCTACATGGGTGTCACCGACATGGCACGCCAAGCGCCGAATGTGGCACGCATGCGCATGTTTGGTGCGCAAGTCGTTGGTGTTGAAAGCGGGCAGGGCACACTCAAAGAGGCCGTCAATGCAGCCTTGCGCGCGTGGGCAGCACGATGCGATCAGGCGCACTACATTCTGGGCAGTGCCCTCGGCCCGCATCCCTTTCCCACCATTGTGCGCAGCCTGCAAACCGTGATCGGAGAAGAAGCGCGCGAACAATACGTGGCACGCACCGGTCAGTTGCCGCAAGCGGTCATTGCCTGTGTCGGCGGTGGCAGCAACAGCAGCGGTTTGCTGATGCCTTTCATACACGACGACGTACGTCGCATTGCCGTTGAGGCGGGTGGTCATGGCACGGCTTTGGGCGAACATGCAGCGAGACTCGAGGGCGGCACGCTCGGAGTACTGCACGGCTGCAAAACCTTGGTGCTACAAAACGCCTACGGTCACACCGCCGAAACGGCATCTGTCAGCGCGGGACTCGACTATCCCGCACTCGGGCCAGAGATTGCTGCGCACGCATTGGAAGGCCGGATTGAGGTGTGGCGTGCGAGTGACGCAGAAGCATTAGCCGCCGCACATCAGCTGTGCGCGTTGGAAGGCATCTTGCCTGCACTTGAATCGAGCCATGCCCTCGCGATGCTGTCGCGCCTTGCGTCAGAAGGCGTGTCAGATGTCTTGCTTGGCCTCTCCGGTCGCGGTGATAAAGACCTCGCCACCTATCAATCACACATGGGCGAATTGCAATGAGCCAAGTCCTTCCTTTCATCATGGCGGGCTACCCGACGCATAACGCGCATCTCGCACAATTGGCTGCGGCGAAAGACGCAGGCATCGAGGCCATCGAACTCGGCATTCCGCACTCTGATCCAATCGCGGATGGCCCGGTACTGCAAGCGGCCGCACACGCTGCCATCCACAATGGCACACACCTGCGCTCGGTGCTGTCTTCACTGGTGGGCTTGAAAGACACGCCCGACATCGTGCTCTTCAGCTATTTCAATCCATTGCTTCAGATCGGCTTGAACGAGTTGTTAGAGGCACTGCGTGATACCCCTGTGCGTGCGCTGCTCGTCGTCGATCTACCCTTCGGTGAAGCACCAGACTTCGAAACTGCTTTGCGCGAAGCGGGCTATCCCTTGATTCCGCTGCTCACACCGACAACCTCGATCGAACGCGCCAAACAAGTGCTTGCAGAACGCCCGGACCCCGGGCCACAAGCGCCCTTCGCGCAGCGCTTCGCCTACGTCGTCGCACGCCTCGGGATCACCGGTGAAAACACGCACGCATTCGATGACATCCACGCGCGCGTGCAAGCCCTGCAAGGCATCACCGAGCGTCCGCTCGCAGTGGGATTCGGTTTAGGCGATGCCAACAGTTTGCAGCGCGTGCGCGCCATGGGCGTCACCCCGATTGTCGGCTCGGCCCTCGTAGAAGCGCTGGGTTCGACACAGCCGCTAGCCACCACGTTCGCAGCGCTGACTAAATAAAGTCCGGATAAAAAAACAAGGCCCGGGGGGAGCCGGGCCTTGCGAGGGTGAATACGTCGCCGGGGAGGGAGGTGACGACGCATCGGCACGGTGGTAAGAGGGGAGTCTTGAACCACCGGCAAGGCCAGTATGGTCTGCCTGGACCCCACTTGCCTATGCCGAAAGTCTGGATAGTGATCCTCGGCACATATCAGGGCCAAAGTGGTCACCCCCGATTCAGATTGCGGCCCCTTCGAAGCCCGATTGCCGCCACGCTTCGAACACCACCACCGCCACGGTGTTCGACAAGTTCAGACTCCGATTGTCAGGACGCATCGGCACCCGCAGACGTTGCTCGGGCGGTAAGGCATCCAAAACAGCCTGTGGCAGGCCCGCAGTCTCACTGCCAAATAGGACGGCATCACCGTCTTGCCATGCCACTTGGTCATAGCGCGCACGGCCCCGCGTGCTCAGTGCGAAGACCCGGCGCGGGGCAATGACGGCCAAGGCGGTTTCCAGGTCCGGATGCACCTGCATTCGGGCGAATTCGTGGTAATCGAGCCCGGCGCGACGCATTTGCTTGTCGTCAATCTTGAAGCCCAAGGGCTCGACCAAATGCAAATGCGCCCCCGTATTGGCACAGAGGCGGATGACATTGCCGGTATTCGGCGGAATTTCGGGGCGGTGAAGAATGACGTGCAACATCGGAGTTCCCTGACTTGTTGCCTAGTGTGCCAAAGGAAAGATCGCGTTACCCTTGATGTTTCCCTCGGACCTTAAATCACACATGAACATGAAGCTTCGTCCAGCCTCACTTGCCCTCGCGCTCGGTGCGGCGCTCATTTCGATGAACCCGGCCATGGCCGCCTCGCCGGCAAAGGCGCAAGGTGCGCAGCTCGCCATCCCGGCAACGCAATTCACCTTGCCGAATGGTTTGAAGGTCATCGTGCACGAAGACCGTAAGGCGCCCGTCGTGGCCTTGCATGTGTGGTACCGCGTGGGTTCGAAAGACGAACCGGCAGGCAAGACGGGCTTCGCCCACTTGTTCGAACACTTGATGTTCAACGGCTCAGAGAACCATCCGGGCGAATACTTCGGTCCGTTTGAAAAGGCCGGCGTCAGCAACATCAACGGCACCACCTGGTTGGATCGCACCAACTACTACCAAGTGGTCCCGACCACTGCGCTCGATATGGCGCTGTGGATGGAATCCGACCGCATGGGTCACTTGCTGGGTGCCATCAATCAAAAGGTGCTCGACGAACAACGCGGCGTCGTTCAAAACGAAAAGCGCCAAGGTCAGAACCAACCGTATGGCCGCGTCGACGAAGTGATGCTGCCGGAAACCTTCCCGTCGAATCACCCGTATCACCACGACACCATTGGTTCGATGGACGACTTGAACGCCGCTTCGCTTGAAGACGTCAAGAACTGGTTCCGCGATTACTACGGCGCTGCAAACACGGTGCTCGTTCTGACCGGCGACATCGACGCCAAGACCGCCAAAGAAAAAGTCATGAAGTACTTCGGCGACATCGCACCGGGTCATCCGGTTGCCCGTCAAGCCGAGTGGGCCGCGCCGCGTGCAACGTCGACGCGCAATCAAATGGAAGACCGCGTTGCACAAACGCGCATCTACCGCGAATGGAACGTGCCGGCCCGCAGCGAACGCGACTACGTGTTGCTTGATATCGCAGCCGACGTCTTGGGCGGCGGTAAAACCTCGCGCCTGTATCAGCGCTTGGTCTTCCAAGACAAGTTGGCGGACAGTGTGAGCGTGGGAATCACCCCGTTCCAGTTGGCGAGCCAATTCCAATTGTTTGCTGACGTGAAAAAGGGCGTCGATCCGGCCAAGGTTGAAGCCGTGATCGCCGAAGAGTGGGCCAAGTTCCTCAAAGACGGCCCGACCAACGATGAGTTGTCGCGCATCAAGATGGCGAACCGCGCTTCGATGACGCGCAGCCTTGAACGCATCAACACCAAGGCCAACTTGTTGGCTGAAAGCGAACTCTATCTGGGCAACGCCAACAACTGGAAGCGCACCTTTGATTGGAACCAATCCGCGACAGCTGCCGATATCTTGGCTGCGTCGAAGCAGTGGATCAGCAAAGGCGACTACACCATCACTGTTGTCCCGGCAAAAGGCACGCCTGCAGAACCGAAGATCACCCCGCTGCCCGCAGGGGCACGTCCGGCCGATATCGCTGGCGCTTCGACAGACAAACTGAAAGCCACGCCTTCCTCACTGGATCGCAAACTGGGCGTGCCGGCCGTGACCTCGTTCCCGGAGATCAGCTTCCCGAACGTGCAACGCGGCAAGCTCGACAATGGCATCGAAGTGATCTTGGCCGAGCGCCACTCGGTACCGGTCGTTGCTCTGAACATGTTGTTCGACTCAGGCGCGGCCAGCGATGCCGGCCACAAGCTGGGTCTGGCAGGCTTCGCCACCGGCATGCTCGATGAAGGCACGGCCAAGCGTTCCGCCACGCAAATCGCACAAGACCGCGAACGCTTGGGCTTGAACCTCGGCACCGGTTGCAGCCTCGACACCTGCACCGTGACCGCCAATGCATTGAAGTCGAATCTGACCCCGTCGCTTGAGTTGGTGGCAGACGTTGTGCGCAATGCTGCGTTCAACACCGCCGACATCGAACGTCTGCGCGGCCAATGGTTGGCACAGATCGAACAAGAAAAGACCGAGCCCGACCAAATCGCGGCGCGTTTGTTGGCACCCTTGGTGTATGGCAATGGTCATCCGTATGCGGTGCCGGGCACCGGTTCGGGCACCACGGCCTCGGTGAAGTCGATCACCCGTGATGACATCAGCAACTGGACCGCGCAGTGGATCCGCCCTGACAACGTCACGATCGTTGTAGCCGGTGACACCACGATGGCCGAGATCACCCGCGAATTGAACGCCGCATTCGGTAACTGGAAAGCAGCCGACGTTGCACGTGGGTCGAAGCACTTCACTGCGGCCAAACGTCAAAGCAAGCCGCGCGTGTTCTTGGTGGACAAGCCGGGCGCACAACAGTCCGTGGTCATCGCAGGTGACATCGCACCACCGACCTCGGTGCAAAACAACCTCGACATCAACACGGCCAACGGCGCATTCGGTGGCGCGTTCACTTCGCGTCTCAACATGAACCTTCGCGAAGACAAGCATTGGTCGTATGGCGCACGCAGCGGCATCGGCAATGCGCAACACGAGCGCATGTTCCGCATGGTGGCACCGGTGCAAACCGACAAGACCGCTGAATCCGTGGCCGAAATGGTCAAGGAAGTGAATTGGGTGCGTAACGACAAGCCGTTGACCCAAGCCGAGCAAGACAAGATCAATAACAACGCCATCCGCGCGATGCCGGGTCAGTACGAAACCATCGACGCTGTGATGTCGACCTTGGTCGGCAACCAGTTGTACAACCGCCCCGACAACTACGTGCAAACCCTGAAGGGTGAGTTGGAAGCACAAAAGTTGGCCGCGGTGAATTCAGCTGCGAAAGAAATCATCCACCCCGAAAGCCTGACCTGGGTGGTGGTGGGTGATCTCTCCAAGATCGAAGCCGGCGTGCGTGCTTTGAACTTGGGCAATGTCACCGTCATCGATACCGACGGCAATCCGGTCAGCAAAAAGTGAACCGGATGCGCACGTGTGTGGCAGCGGTGTGCATGGTGTGGGCAGTTTCTGCCTGCACCTTGGCACCGTTGGACCGCGCTGCCACCGGCGTCCGCGTACTGAGCGCGGCGCCGACGGGATGCACCGAACTGTCCGAAGTCGAGGTCTCCGTGACCGGCAATGTCGGGCCGATCGACCGCAACGCACTGCGCGTCAAGGACGAGCTGGAAACCTTGGCACGCAATGAAGCAGCCAAGCAAAGTGCCAACGCCGTTCTGGCCGTTTCAAGCCCTGACATGGGCGAACAGCGCTTCAAGCTGTACCGCTGTCCGTGACAGACGTCTGGAAACCCTGAGTGCAAACCGCAAAACGCCCCTGAAACGGGGCGTTTTGCTATGGGAAACCCGTCGATCGCGGTATCCTAGTGGACTTGCCTCATTTTCCAGTCGGATTCGATGCTCTTTCAAAACGTCGCCATTGCCGGTTTGTCTCACGTGGACGCACCGGTCTCCGTCACTTCGGAGCAAATCAACGCAGAACTGAAACCCACGCTGGATCGCTTGGGTATCCGGACCGATGTGCTGAAGGACATCGCAGGCATCAACGCGCGCCGCTTGTGGGGCGAAGAGCGTTTGGCGTCGGATGCCGCAACCGAGGCCGCACGTTTGGCGCTCACCGACGCCGGCATCGATGCCAGCAAGATTGGTTTGTTGGTCAACACCTCGGTCAGCCGCGACTATCTGGAACCTTCAACCGCCAGCATCGTTGCGGGCAATCTGAAAGTGTCCGACACCTGTCAAAACTTTGACATTGCCAATGCCTGTTTGGCGTTCATCAATGGCATGGACTTGGCCGCGCGCATGATCGAACGCGGCGAAATCGAATACGCACTCGTGGTCGACGGTGAAACCGCCGATCTCGCTTATCGCAAAACGCTTGAGCGCATGAAGCGCGACACCACCACCGACGAAGATTTCCGCAACGAACTCGCCACGCTTACCTTGGGTTCGGGCGCTGCCGCGATGGTGTTGTCACATACGCGTCTCGCACCCGATGCACCGCGCTATAAAGGCGGCGTCAGCCGTTCGGCGACCGAGTGGAACACCTTGTGCCGCGGCAATCTTGATCGCATGGTCACCGACACGCGTCAGTTGCTGATTCAAGGCATGCACTTGGCTTACAAAACCTTCCAAGCAGCCGTCAGTAGCTTGGGTTGGGTTGTCGGCGAGCTCGACCAATTCGTCGTGCACCAAGTGAGCCGTGTGCACACACAAAGCATGATTGAAAAGTTGGGCATTGATCCCGCCAAGGTCATGACCATCTTCGGTGAGTTCGGCAACATCGGTCCGGCCTCGGTGCCGATCGTGTTGTCCAAATTGAAGAGCAAAGGCCAGCTGAAGAAAGGCGATCGCATCGCTTTGCTCGGCATTGGTTCGGGTTTGAACTGCACGATGTCGGAAGTCGTTTGGTAAACACAATTGCCGTCGGTCTCGCGACCGCGCGCGCAATGCAAGGTGTCGCATGACTCTGCCTGATTACCCCTTTACGCCGAAGCGTTTCGAAGTGCGTCCCGGCATCGAGATGTCCTATCTCGACGAAGGCCCGCGCGACGGCGAGATAGTGATCATGCTGCACGGCAATCCTTCGTGGAGCTATTACTGGCGCCATTTGGTCAAAGGTTTGTCCGACAGATACCGCTGCATCGTGCCGGACCATGTCGGCATGGGTCTGTCCGATAAACCCGATGATGCCGAGAACGCACAGCCGCGTTATGACTACACCCTGCAGTCACGCGTTGAAGATTTGGATGCATTGCTCAAACACCTCGGCGTAGACGGCCCCGTGACCCTCGCAGTACACGATTGGGGCGGCATGATCGGTTCGGCGTGGGCCTTGAACCACGCCGCTCGCATCAAACGCTGGGTCTTCACCAACACCGCTGCATTTCCACTCCCCGCAGAGAAAGGCATGCCGTGGCAAATCGCCATGGGCCGACATTCGCGCATCGGCGGCTACTTGATCCGCAAGTTCAATCTGTTTGCGCGCGGCGCAGCACGCTTTGGAACCCGCCGTCGTTTGTCAGCGGATGTTCGGCATGCTTACACACACGTGTACGACGGCTGGCAAAACGCGATCGCGACTTTGCGTTTCATGCAAGACATTCCCCTGAGCAGCAAAGACCGCGCTTGGCCTTTGCTTGAGGACACAGCGCGTGCACTGCCGGGTTATGCGCACTTGCCCGTCTATATCGCCTGGGGTTTGCGCGATTTTGTGTTCGACGTAAATTTCTATCGCGGCTTCGAACGTGCATTGCCGAATGCCGAAAAGCATCCGTTTGAAGACGCCGGTCATTACGTGCTGGAAGACAAGCACGCCATCATCGTTCCCGAAATTCGCGCCTTCTTAGACGCGCATTAACACCAGTCTTCAGGCGTCAGCACGGGCAAACCGTGCCTTATGCGCGCGCGATCACACTGCGCATCCGCCGCGCCATCCGCCCAAGACGCCTGCACCGCACGACACGGCGAAGGCCGCAAATCATAAATGCTGCAGTGCGTAGCAACACCCACCGTCCCCGCCAAGGCCGCGCATCGCGGCGAGACCGCATCGGTACCGCGCATCGCGCGCTCGTGCGTGCGAAGGGCCAAGGTTAAATCCACGGGCACGGTGCCACCCGCAGCGTCGTCCGCCTCCGACCAATGAAAGGCGACACGATAGGCGGCACAACAGGCGCCGCAGGACAGGCACGGATGGATAGAGGCAGGCATGCCATATTTTGCCGTGAAGTCGGTTTGCCTGCGACAATGCGGCGATGAGTGACGCGCCCACCCTGACCGCTCGTTTGGAAGCCATCGCAGCGGCACAGCCTCAAGCGGTGGCCATGCGCATCCCCGGCAAAGACGGGCGCTATGCAGCGGCACTGACATTTGCCGAGCTGCATCAACGCAGCGATGACGTGGCCTACGGCTTGCACCACTTCGGTGTGCGACCCGGCATGCACGTCGTGGTCATGGTGCGGCCCAGCTTCGAATTTTTCATTTTGATGTTCGCCTTGTTCCGACTGGGCGCGGTGCCTGTGTTGGTCGATCCGGGCATCGACAAGAAAGCGCTGAAAACCTGTCTTGATGAAGCAAAGCCAGATGTCTTCATCGGCATTCCGTTGGCGCTGTTCGGGCGCAAACTCTTTGGCTGGGCAAAGTCTGCAAAGAAGACCGTGTGCGTCGGTGCGGCCAAATGGATTGCAGACACGCGGTTCGAAGATCTCGAATTTCATGGGCACAATCGCGTGCTCACTGTGCCGCCGCCGTCCGCCGACGATGTCGCCGCGATTCTATTTACCAGCGGCTCGACCGGTATTCCCAAAGGCGTGATCTATCGCCATCGCCATTTCCTAGCGCAGCTCGAAATGCTGCGCGAGGGATTGCAGATTCAAGCGGGCGGCGTCGATATGCCGACGTTCCCGCCGTTTGCATTGTTTGATCCGGGCTTGGGCTTGAGCGCCATCATTCCGGACATGGATCCGACGCGTCCTGCGATGGCCGATGCGAAGAAGCTATTGGCCGCCATGCAAAAGTTCGATGTGGACCAATTGTTCGGCTCGCCTGCGTTGATGCGCGTCCTGGTCAAACATGGCGTGGCACTCACAGGATTGAAGCGAGTCACCAGCGCCGGTGCGCCGGTGCCGCCTGACGTGGTGGCCGGATTGCTTGCCTTGCTGCCAGAAGATGCACGTTTCTGGACACCCTATGGCGCCACGGAGTGTTTGCCCGTCGCATTGATTGAAGGACGCGAGTTGGTGCAATTGCGTTCGCACACCGAACGCGGTGCGGGCACCTGCGTGGGTCGACCTGTCGCACCCAATGAGGTGCGCATCATTCACATCACAGAAGACGCATTGCACACATGGAAGCATGTCCGCGAAGTGCCGCAAGGGATCGTGGGTGAAATCACAGTCGCAGGCCCAACGACGACCGATGGCTACTTCAATCGTGATGCGCAAACCAAACTTGCGAAGATTGAAGAGACCCTACAAGACAACAGCAAACGCATCGTGCATCGCATGGGCGACCTTGGCTATTTCGATAAAGAAGGCCGCCTGTGGTTTTGCGGCAGAAAAACACAACGCGTCGTTGTCAGTCGCGATCTCACCTTGTGTACCGAACAAATCGAACCGGTCTTCAACACGCATCCCGATGTCTTGCGCACGGCGCTTGTCGGCCTCGGCAACAAAGGCGCACAGGTGCCTGTGCTCTGTGTCGAACTGAAACCCGGCATCGCATCAACCGCCTGGCCGCGCATCGAAGACGAATTGCGCCATTTGGCCAACGGTTCTGTCCTTACTGCCCGTGTAGAACATTTTCTGATGTATCCAAAAGCCTTCCCCGTAGATATTCGACACAACGCCAAAGTTGGCCGCGAAAAACTTGCGGCATGGGCGGCCAAGCATGTGCGACTGAAACCATGAAACTGTTAGTGACGGGCGGCGGCGGCTTTTTAGGGCAAGCGTTGTGCAAGGCACTGCGTGCGCGGGGCGATGAGGTTCAAAGTTTCAGTCGTGGGCATTACCCGGCGCTCGATGCTTTGGGTGTCAAACAGATTCAAGGCGATCTTCAAGCGCTCGACGCCGTGCGTGCGGCCGTGCAAGGCTGCGACGCCGTTATCCACAATGCGGCCAAGGCGGGCGCATGGGGCAGCTACGAAAGCTACTACCAAGCCAACGTGGTAGGCACACACAACGTCATCGACGCCTGCAAACACGCCGGCATTCGCAAATTGGTGTACACCTCCACACCCAGCGTCACGCACCGCGCCAACCATCCGGTTGCAGGCGGCACCGCAGAAGACGTGCCTTATGGCGTGCATTTCAAAGCACCGTATGCCACGACCAAACAGATCGCAGAAGTTGAAGTGCTGGCGGCCAACGGTCCTGACCTTGCCACCGTGGCCTTGCGTCCGCGTTTGATCTGGGGCGTGGGCGACACGCAAATTCTGCCGCGCTTGGTCGACCGCGCACGCGCCGGCAAATTGGCGATCGTCGGCGATGGTGAGAATCTCGTCGACAGCACCTATGTCGACAATGCGGCACAAGCGCATCTCAACGCACTCGATCACCTCGATGTCGGTAGCGCCTGTGCAGGCAAGGCCTATTTCATTAGCAATGGTGAGCCGCGCCCTATGCACACCTTGTTGAACGATCTTTTGGGCGCAGCAGGGGTGGCGCCGGTGACCCGTCACATTCCGTTCTCAGTCGCCTACGCGATCGGTGCGGTCAGCGAGTGGCTCTGGCCTGTGCTGCGGCGCCCGGGCGAACCGCCGATGACACGCTTCCTTGCCGAACAGCTCTCGACGACGCATTGGTACAGCATGGCGCCCGCCACGCGCGATTTCGGCTACCGCCCGCAAGTGTCGACCGAAGAAGGCTTGGCACGCGTTCGCATCGCATGGAACGCCACTCGCTAGAATGTGCGCATGGTCAATCCATTTGAAAACAACGCAGCGCCCTTCGCCTTCACTTTGCCCAACTGGAAAGTGCCGGCAGGCCAAGTGCTTGAAAGCGCACTGAATCACGCCGTATCGCTCGATCCGGAAACACGTGCTGCCTTGCCTTCGCTGGATGGCCGCTGTGTGGCCTTGCAGTTGGATGCACCTGCACTTGCACTGCAAATCAGCGTGGCGGGTGAGCGTTTGCGCGTGGGCCCGGTCGAAGATGCGGATCTCGCTGATTTGTCTGTGCGCAGCACACTCGCCGGCATCCTCGGCCAACTGCCTTTCATGCGCGGGCGCAAAGCGGCGCCGCTCGGTGCGATGCGGGTCGAAGGTGACGCGGAATTGGCGCGTCGATTGCAGCGGATGGCTGAGCGTTTTGATCCGGATTGGGTGCAGCCGTTCACCCGCGTGTTTGGCGACGTGATGGGCGTGCAAATTGCGAATGCTTTAGCGGCCGGCCTGCGCGGTACGCGCGCTGTCGCGAGTGGTTTTGCACGCGACTCCGCAGACTTTCTCACTGAAGAATCGCGTGATGTGGTCGGCAAGGAAGAGCTGCGCGCCTTCTATAGCGATGTTGATCATATCCGCGACGATGCGGAACGCCTACAAGCCCGTTTCGACCGACTCAACACAGGACGTAGCGCATGAGTTTCGGGGTGGGGCGTGCCTGGCGCATCGTGCGCACCTTATTGCGCTATCGACTGGATGTCTTGCTCGACAACACGCGCGCCGAAGCTTGGTTGAAGCTTGCACGGCCCTTGGTTCCCAAAGCATCAGCAGATGTCACCGAGTTGCCGCGTGGCGTGCGATTGCGATTGGCCCTGCAAGAACTCGGGCCGATCTTCGTCAAGTTCGGACAGATTCTTTCCACGCGCCGTGACTTGATTCCCGAAGACATCGCCAACGAACTGACCTTGCTTCAAGCGCAAGTGAAGCCCTTCGATGGCAACGAAGCCAAGCGCATCGTCGAGCGCGCTTTGGGCATGGACATCGAAACGGCATTCGCGGATTTCGATACGACGCCTTTGGCCTCGGCATCCATTGCACAGGTTCACGCGGCCAAGATGCACGATGGACGCGATGTCGTGGTAAAGGTCTTGCGTCCCAACATCGACACACACATCCGCGCCGACGTCGAGTTGCTGCACTCATTGGCGGGTGTCGTTGAACGCATTCACCCGAATGCAGACAAGATTCGCCCGCGCGAAGTCGTGGCAGAGATTGAAGCCACACTGCAAGCCGAATTGGATCTGCAACGGGAAGCCGGCAATGCCGCAGTTTTGCGACGCAATTGGTTGAACTCGCCCGACCTCTATGTGCCTGATGTGATCTGGACACATTCGGCAAATCAAGCATTGACGATGGAACGCGTCTACGGCATTCCCTCAGATGACGTCGCAAGCTTGGATGCGCAAGGGATCGATCGCAAACGCCTCGCTGAAAAAGGCGTGCGTGTGTTTTATCAACAGGTGTTCCGCGACAACTTCTTTCACGCAGATGCACACGCCGGCAATATCTGGGTGGACGAAGCAGAATCGCGCAAACGCGATCCACGTTTCATCGCCTTGGATTTCGGCATCATGGGCCAGCTCTCGAGCAAGGACCAGTACTACCTGGCCGAGAACTTCATGGCGATCTTCAATCGCGACTATCGACGTATCGCTGAGTTGCACGTGGAAGCGGGTTGGATGCCGGGCCATGTGCGCATTGACGAACTGGAAGCGGCCGCGCGCGGTATCTGCGAGCCTTATTTCACACGCCCCTTGTCGCAAATCTCGTTGGCCGAAGTGTTGGCGAAGTTATTCAAGATGGCGCAACGCTACGAGCTCACATTGCAGCCCCAGTTGATCCTGCTGCAAAAAACGCTGTTGAACATCGAAGGGGTGGGGCGCCAACTCGATCCGGATATCGATATCTGGGCAGTGGCACGTCCCGTGCTCGAACGCATTTTGGTTGAACGCTACAGTCCGCGTCGCTTGGTGAAAGAGTTCGCCAAGCGATTGCCTGAGTTGGTGACGCACGCGCCTGAAGTGCCGACATTGATCCACGCTTGGTTGCGTCAACAAGTCGAGGGCAAACACGAGATTCGCATGCAGTCGGATGACCTCATGCGTGTGTCGCGAGATTTGCATGCAATGCAAAAGCGCATGGTGTCCGCCATTCTCGGCACGGGTCTGCTCATTGCCGCAGCCTTGCTCTATGCCCTTGATGCCGGCGGACCGCGCACGCTAGGCGCACCGGTGTCGGTGTGGATCGCAGGACTCGGTGGCGTGTGGGCCATCATTGCGGCTTGGCCGCGACGCGCACCCCGTCGATGAACTTGGAAATCGTCCATCACGATGCGCGCTTCGTGGTGGTCAACAAGCCCGCGGGCTTGATGGTGCACGACAGTGCCTTGGCGCGCGGCGAAACAGACTTCGCTGCAGAGCGCTTACGCGTGCAGCTTGGCTGCCCCATCTTTCTGGTACATCGACTGGATCGCGCCACCAGCGGTGCGCTATTGGTGGCGCTCGATCGCGACACGGCGTCCGCACTGGGCAAGGCTTGGATGGCCGGCGAAGTCGAGAAGTCCTATCTCACGGTGTGCAGGGGCTGGCCGGCAGAAGATCAATTCACGATTGACCATCCCTTGGATGGCGGTCCGGGCAAACCGCAGAAAAAGCCGGCCATCACCCGATTCGAAACGTTGGCACGGTGCGAACTTGCGATTGCCTCGGCGCATCATGAGACGTCGCGCTATGCCTTGTTGCGTGCGATGCCCGAAACCGGTCGCTTCCGGCAAATCCGCCGCCATCTGAAACACGCCTTCCATCACATGATTGGTGACACCAGCCATGGCGACGGCCGTCACAATCGCAACTTCCGCATGCAAGGGATTCATCGCATGTTGCTGCACTGCGAAACACTTGCCTTCGCGCACCCACACACGGGCGAGCGCATCGAAGTACGTATCCCGCCGGAAGGCGAATTCACGCGTGCGCTTGCGCTGTTCGAGACGCAAAGTAGCGCCGCCCTCGTTTAGACTCGACGCAATGCGTATTGAGAAGATCGAACCTGAGATCGAAGAGCGTTTTGTACGTGCATCGGGCGCAGGTGGCCAAAACGTCAACAAGGTGGCAACTGCCGTCGAGCTGCGATTCGATGTCGCGGGTTCACCGTCGTTGAGCGAAGCGGTGCGCGCACGCTTGTTGGCGCGTCGTGATCGTCGCATCACCAGCGAAGGCGTGTTGGTCATTCATGCGCAACGCTTCCGCACCCAAGAACGCAATCGGGATGACGCGCGCGAGCGCCTCATGCAATTCATCGCGCATGGCTACGAAGTCCCCAAAACGCGTGTCGCAACACGGCCCACACGTGCCTCCAAGGAGCGTCGATTGGACAGCAAGAAAAAGGCGAGTCATCTCAAACAGCAAAGGACGCAACGTGATTGGGATTAATGACTTGCCGGCAAAAGGCACGCACTTGCCGACGTCGAGCGCGGACGGAACGATTCTGAATCTGCCGCCCAATGCACCGCGCTCGAAGCCCAATCGCTTCACCCGATGGTTTGGCCGGACCTTGCTCAAGCTCGGCGGCTGGCGCATGGTCGGCGAGTTTCCCGACGTACCGCGCGCGGTTTTGATCGGTGCACCGCACTCGTCCAATTGGGATGGCATATGGGGTTTCGCGGCCAAGCTCGCGCTGGGCTTGGAGATCCGTATTCTCGCGAAGAAAGAGTTGTTTTTCTGGCCGGCGGGCCCGATTCTGCGCGCACTTGGCGTCATCGAGATCGACCGCAAAGCGCAAGGCGGTTTCGTGGGTCAGACCGTCGAGCAAATGCGCAATGCCGACTCGTTCTGGCTCGGCATCGCGCCGGAAGGCACGCGCAAGCGCGTCGAGAAATGGAAGTCCGGATTCTGGAAGATCGCCCACGAGGCGCAAGTCCCCGTCATTCTCGAGTACTTCCACTACCCCGAAAAGGTCATCGGCATCGGGCCGACGGTCATCCTCAGTGACGACTTCGAGTCAGACATGGCACGTATTCGCAGCTGGTACACCGCGTGGCAAGGCAAACACCGCAACACGTTCTAAGTGTGCTGAAAATTTCGCGCGTGGCTAACACTTGAGCGCCTAAAGTTCGAACTGCCGCATGGCAACGCCAGTGCGCTAATCACGTTCAATGATGAGGAGTCGGAGCTATGTCGCTTCAAGGTAGTTGTCACTGTGGTGCAGTGAAGTTCGAGGCGGAAGGCACGCCTGAATCGGTATTGGAATGCAATTGTTCGCATTGTCAGCGCAAAGGATTCAAGCTTTGGTTTGTGCCCGGAAGCGCTTTCACACTTCAACAAGGCGAAGACGCACTCACGACGTATCGCTTCAACAAGCACGCCATCGACCATCGATTCTGTAAAACCTGCGGTTGCCAAGCCTTTGGTCAAAGCAAGACAGAAGATGGCAGCATGGTCTATGCAGTCAATGCGCGATGCCTTGAGAACTACGACATTGATGCCATCCCCGTGAACAAAGTCGACGGCCGCAGTTTCTAAGCGCGTCCCCATCCAAGAATTTTCATATGAACGCCTATCTCAATTTTCCGCCCGGCAAAACCCGGCCCGCATTCGAGCTCTATCAGAAAGTGCTGGATGCGAAACTGTTGTTTCTGCACACCTGGGGTGAGAGCCCCATGGCAGGCGACGCACCCAATGGCGACAAAGATGCCGTCATGCACGCCACGTTGCAGTTTCCAGATGGCGCCATCTTGATGGCGGCGGATTGCCCGCCTGAATATCAAAAACCGTTCGGCGGCTTCAGTTTGAGCGCCCACGCCAAAGACATCGATGAAGCGGAACGTATGTTCGCCGGACTCAGCGAAAACGGCGAGGTCACGATGCCGTTGGCGGAGACCTTTTGGGCCAAACGATTCGGCATGTGTGTGGATCCGTTCGGCGTGCCGTGGATGATCAACTGTGAGATGACGCCGCCCGAATAAGCACACGCGTGCCGGAGAGGCGGTCATGTAAGGCGGTGTGCTCGGGTGGCAGCGCCGCCATCAGGTGACCCACGTTCAAGCTGAGCCAAGAAAGCGTGCCGGCCAAATGCCGCGCAATGGCTTGAGGCAAGCGCAAGGCTTGATGCGTGTCAGCAGTAACGACTTGCAAGTCGAGCAAACGCTTACCCGGTGACGCGCCGTAGTTGTTGCGCGTCTCCCAAAACACATGCCAGATGCCGCTACAGAGCGCGAACGCGCACGCAAACAGAATCACGACACGGAGCAATCCAGTCGCAAGATGACGCGCGCTGACCTGTACGGACGCGTCATGCCACAGGCTGATCAGTGCCGATAGAAAGTCCGCGTCATTCATTGCGGCCGTCATCATGCGACCATCGACTTGCAATTGCAGTGCCTGCAAGTCAGACCACAGCACATGCCAATCGGTGCGCGTATACACAACGATCAGCACCAAGGGCAAGACGAAGAGTGCATCCAAGCACCATGCGATGGCACGTCGACCAAAGCCTGCGGGCAACACGGCGTGATGTGCGTCAGGACGCGTTGTTTGCACGTTCGGCAGCGCGCGATGTGTACAGTAAGCGCGCGAAGAGCAAACCGATCTCGTACAGCGCACACAGCGGCACAGCTAGCAGCAATTGCGAGACGACGTCGGGCGGTGTAATCACTGCCGCCACAGCAAAAATGGCAACGATGGCGTAGCCGCGCCATTCGGCCAGTTGCTTGGGCGTCACAGCACCCAGCATCACCGCCACCAGCAAGGCAATCGGCAGTTCAAAGCTGAGACCGAATGCCAAGAAAATCACCAACACAAAATCGAGATAGGCCGAAATATCGGTCATCATCGCCACGCCCGCAGGCAAGGTGTTCGATAGAAAACCGAATGCCGTAGGTAAAACCAAGTAGTAAGCGAACGCGCACCCGGTATAGAACAAGCCCAAGGCCGCCACCAACATGGGCACCGCCAATTTACGTTCGCGTTTGAACAGGCCCGGCGCAACAAAGGCCCATGCTTGGTAAAGCAACCAAGGCATGGAGATCATCAACGCCACAAAAAACGCCAACTTCAGTGGCGTCACAAACGGCGAAGCGACTTGCGTGGCAATGATTTGTCCGCCCTTCGGCATGACGCGCAACAAAGGCTCCGCCATCAGGGCATAGAGGTGGTTGGCCATCGGCAGCAGTGCCAACAACACCAAGCCAAACCCGATCACACCGCGCAGCAAGCGCTGACGCAGCTCCAACAGATGCGCGATCATGCCACCCAACAAGGGCTCTTCTTCAGCTTGGGTCACGAGGTGTATCCGTGGGTTCGGCATCCGGTGCCGTCAGCGGCGCCTTGAGTGTGGTCTTCATCTCTTCCACGGCGTCCTGCGCCTCACGCAGTGATTTGCGCAGTTCTTCGGCAGCAAGTTCTTGCTCCAACTGCGCCTGCATCGAAAACCAATAGGCACGCATGCGGCGTACCCACAAACCCACCATGCGCGCAGCACGCGGCAATCGCTCGGGGCCCAGCACGATCAAGGCCACGATGCCGATGACCAGCATCTCGCTAAAACCCACCTCAAACATGGCAGTCGCCGCGCAGGGAAAACGGGCCGATTAGGGCGCGTCGGAGTGTGTGTCGTCCGTTTTGTCGGTGGACGGAGATTTCGGCGCTTGATCGCCGTTCATGCCTTTCTTGAATTCGTCGACCGCCTTGCCCAGATCGCGCGCACCGCTGGTGAGACGGCGCGTGCCGAACACCAGCACAACGATGATCAGCAAGACAATCAAATGCCAAAGACTCATGGCAAATCCTCTTTAAATTAAGCGCAAAGGATACCGCATTGCCCCCAAGGACTCAGGGTTTCTTAGCCGGTGTTTCAGGCAGCGCTTCGGTTGTGATCGTCGAATTCGGTGCGGCAGGCGCGGTTGCCGGTGCAGCCACCTCTTGTGCGGGCGGTGCCGCAGACGCCGCGGGTGCCACGTTCGGGGTGGCGCTGGCCGCGGCCGGCGCGACTGAATCCGAGCGTCGCGCGTGCGCCGCCGCAGCGGCTTCTTCAAGCGCATCGCTGAAGTCCACCAACGCATTGGGTGTACGCGTCGGCGTCCGGCCTTCAAAAATCATGCGAGGCGTGCTGCCTTCACCGTAGACACGTTCGTTGGCGGTGTCATCGATCGACAAGGCCGCGCCATCGACGGCAACACCGGCGAACAATCCGCGCGCCCGCGACCACGACCAAATCTCCGCTTTCAACTGCGCATCGGTCGATGCTGAGGCGGTACGGCCCACGGGTCCCGCGGCGACGCCCGCATCTGCGCCCAAGGTGAATTTGCCCGCCACGATGCTGTCCAAGCCGCGATCCGTATGGAACACCATGACGATGTCCGCCGATTGCACGCCCGCTTGCAAACCAATGCTGCCACCGGTGAGCTTGACGAATGAAGGGGCAGACCAACTGCCATCCGGGCGACGCACCGACATCAGGCCTTCACCGCGTCGACCGCCGAAGATGAATCCGATCTTCAAGGTGTCGGGTACCACGACCACCGCGCGTGCCTCATCGAACAATTTGTCCGGAATGGCGGACTCGGGAATCGCTTGGATGTCACGCAGGACTTGCACAGCGCGTTGCGCACGGGCAGCTTCGTCGAGCTTTTCTCGCGCCTGAGCGGTAGGTCCGGCTGCGATGCTGCCCGCGATGACCAAGGCCGGAAAAAACCAACGAACTGCAGTGGTGGCGACGCGTGAGTCCATGATTCATCTCATGTGTGCGAAACCTTGATGCTAAGCGTTGCGGCACAAGCGGTAAACCTGAAGCAGCAGTCAGCCGTGCTGCGCGTTAAGCTAGTGCGCTGAATGGAACCTGCAAAACACGTGAAAAGTGCCCTCCTACTCGTCAATCTCGGGACGCCCGAACGCGCCGATGCCGATTCGGTCAAACGTTACTTGGCCGAGTTTTTGATGGACCCACGCGTGGTCGCGATTCCGCGATTCATTTGGTCCCCAATTCTCAACTACATAATCTTGCCAAAACGTGCGGCACCCGTCGCGCAAAAATACGCCGGCATTTGGATGCAAGGCGGCTCACCACTCAAAGTGCTGAGTGAAGCGCTGCGTGACAAAGTCGCCGCACGCCTGCCCGACACGCGCGTTGAACTGGCCATGCGATACGGCCGCGACAACATCGATGCCGCCATCGCGAAGCTTTACGCCGAGGGAATTCGTCAGATCACGGTGTTGCCCTTGTATCCGCAGTACTCCACGACGACGACCGCATCCGTTGAAGATCGCATTGATGCGATGCGTGCGCGATTTAAAGACGCGACATTCAACGTCATCAAGTCGTATCACGATCACCCCGCATGGGTTGAAGCCGTCGCCCAACAACTCACCGCACACTTCGCACAGCATGGCCGCGCCGAAAAATTGATGTGCTCTTTTCACGGCATTCCAGAAGCATTGGTCCGCAAAGGCGATCCGTATGCCGCACATTGCGAAGCGGGTGTGCACGCCATCGCGGCAGCTGCAGGGCTTCAACGCGAAGACATCGTGATGACCTATCAATCGCGCTTCGGCAAAGCCAAATGGCTGGAACCCTACACAGTGCAAACACTCGAAGCCTGGGGCAGGGCAGGTATCAAAACAGTGGATGTGGTGTGCCCGGGGTTTGCGGTCGACTGTTTGGAAACACTCGAAGAGATCGCCGATACCAATGCGGAAATTTTCAAACACGCCGGTGGTGTGCGTCTGAATTACATTCCCTGCCTCAATGAGAGCGATGCACACGCCGACGCGCTGGTCCGAATTGCACAAGGCGCGCACGCATGAAACCGTTTGAACTCGAGATTCCGGTCGGGAAAATCACAGGCTTGCGGCAAGGCCATGCAAGCGCGCCCAAAGTACTCGCATTGCACGGCTGGCTCGATAACGCCGCAAGCTTTGTACCGATGGCGCCGTACTTGCAAGACATCGAATTGGTCGCCGTGGATCTGCCAGGTCATGGCAGCAGTACACATTTGCCGCCCGGCATTGCCTACACGTTTGAGCTGGCCGTATTGCATGTGCTGGATATGGCCGATGCATTGGGTTGGAACGAATTCCATTTGCTCGGCCATTCCATGGGCGCGGGCATCGCAAGCCTCGTCGCTGCAAGTGCGCCGGAGCGCGTTCAATCACTGGTATGCATTGAAGCCTTAGGCGGGCTTGCAGATGTCGCAGAAAACACCGCGCTCAGAATGCGCGAATCCGTGGCGGCCTCGCGCGCAATGGCACACAAACCACTGCGCGTTTTCCCGGACATCGCCCCCGCAATCAAAGCACGCATGGTGGCGAACAGTCTGAGCGAGCCCGTCGCTCGCTTGCTCGTAGAGCGCGGTCTAAAACAAGTGCCCGGTGGATTTCAGTGGCGCACCGACCAACGGCTCACCGTCCCGACGTGGCTTCGACCGGTCGATGCACAAATCGAAGACGTGCTCACGCACATCGCCTGTCCGACACAAGTGGTCTTCGCCCAGCCCGCGCAGCCCTACCTGCCAGATGACGTCAGACAGCGCTACGTCGCACAACTCAAACAGGGCACACTGCACCTTTTTGAAGGCACCCACCATTTGCATATGGAAATGCCTGCCGAAATCGCAAACGTGATCGGCTGCACATTTGGAAAATCGTCTCAAAAACCATGACCTTAGGCACCCCCGCCGAGTAGGGCGGTCACCTAGACTCAAATGTCTATGTACCTTGGGGTTGCTATGAAACACGCAGTTAAAGCGCTTGCGATCGCCGCAAGTATCGCGGGCTTCGGGATAGCGCACGCGCAATCCGTTGATATGGATATGACCGGCCGCATCCGCGCGGAAGCCATGCAGCGTTCGGAAGTCCTGAAAACCTTGAACCACCTCACCGATGTGATCGGTCCGCGTTTGACCAACTCGCCGTCGATGTTTGCAGCGAACGCTTGGACACGCCAGAAGTTCACTGAGTGGGGTCTGTCGAATGTGCACGATGAAGCCGTCGACGATTTCGGTCGCGGTTGGGTCTACACCGACGCACACGTTGAAATGTTGGTGCCACGCGCCATGCCGCTGCATGCACTGCCGAAGGCTTGGACTCCGGGTACAAACGGCGAAGTCGAAGGCGACGCTGTGATTGCCAAACTTGCGACGAAGGCTGACCTTGAAAAGTTCAAGGGCAAGCTGCGCGGCAAGATTGTGTTCTTGGACGACCTCCGTCCGTACAAGCCGAATGAAAAGTCTGACTTCCAACGTCATGACAAAGCATCGTTGGAAGAAATCGTGTCTTCACCGGTGCCGACCACGCGTCCGGCCAATGCTGAATCGCCTGAAGTCATGATGAAGCGCTTCCGTGACCGTATGGAATTCGGCCCGCTCTTGAACAAGTACCTGATCGATGAAGGTGTGGCTGCAACCGTGTCGATCAGCAGCTGGAACGACGGCATTGTCCGCGTGATGGGCGGCGGCTCGCGCCGTGCAGGTGAGTCTGTTGGCGTGCCTGCATTTGTGATGATTGCTGAGCACTACAACACCGTCATGCGCGCCTTGGATGACAACGGCAAAGTCACGATGCGTGTGCGTTCCGATGCGCGCTTCACCGACGACACCAACAAGCCGGGCTTCAACACGATTGCAGAGATCCCGGGCACCGGCCCGAACCGCGATGAAATCGTGATGATCGGCGCACACATGGACTCCTGGCACACAGGTTCGGGTGCAGCTGACAACGGTGCAGGTGTGGCCGTGATGATGGAAGCCATGCGTATCTTGAAGGCCGTCGGCGCCAAGCCGAACCGCACGATCCGCGTTGGTCTTTGGACCGGCGAGGAACAAGGCCTGATTGGTTCGCAAGCTTACGTCGCCGAACATTTCGCCAAACGTTCTGAGCCGACCGATCCGGCACAAAAGGCGCTGCCGAGCTTCTTGCGTACCGACAAGGGCAAGCTCATGCGCAAAGCGGACTACGACAAGTTCTCGGTGTACTTCAACCTTGATAACGGCAGCGGCAAGATTCGTGGCGTGTATGCGCAAGAAAACCTTGCAGCCGCTCCGATCTTCCAAGAGTGGTTGAAGCCGTTCCATGACATGGACGCGACGGTCGTCACCCAGCGCAACACGGGCAGCACGGACCACATGTCTTACGACCAAGTCGGTCTGCCGGGCTTCCAGTTCGTACAAGACGGTCTCGACTATTTCAGTCACGTGCACCACACGCATCTGGACGTGCAAGACCACATCTCCGAACCCGACTTGAAGCAAGCATCGGCCATCGTGGCTTCGTTTGCCTACAACGCGGCAATGATGAACAAGCGCTTCCCGCGCAAGCAAATGGTCGAAACACCGGCCAAGAAGTAAGTCAAAGGCCATCCCTTCTCCACGCCGTGGAGAAGGGATGCGTCATGCCGTATGCGACAGGCCTTAAGCCAAACGCAATACGAAATCGCAACGCTCGTTTGAATAGGGTCCGGCCTCGGCACCCAATGTGCGATACAAGCGTATCGCCCCTTCGTTCTTTCGCATCACACCGGTGAATGCCAACTGTTCGCACTGTTGTGAGCGCGCGTATGCAAGCAACGCAGCAATCATGGTCTTGCCATGACCTTGCGATCGATGCGCTCGATCGATTTCGATTTTCTCAATCACAAAGCGATCCTGCGCGGCATACCAGCCATGCGCGCGCCCAATCACGTGACGACCCAGCTTCGCCTTCAGCAAATAGTGCTGACGACCCGGGGATTCCGCATAGTGCCATTGAGGGTCAAGCTTGATCAAAGCGCGTCAATCTGAACAAAGTACGGCCTATTCTAGGCGCATCTCTACCTTGAGAAGACATCGCTTGGCTATGATGAAAACATCATGCAGAAAGCCACTGAACACACTTTCTTCGCCACCTTCGTTGACACAATTGTCGAAGCCAAATCTCTAGAAGAGTTGGTGCGACCTTTGTTGGATTTGCTCGAAGTCGTCACCGGCCTCGATTCCACCTATATGACCACCATCGACGAAGCGGCAGGCGTGCAGCACGTGGTCTACGCGCGCAATTCGCGTCGATTGCAAATTCCTGAGGGCATTACCGTGCCGTGGCAGGACACCTTGTGCAAGCGCGCGCTGGATGAAGGCCGCGCCTACACCGATGATGTCGCCAATTGCTGGGATGACTCGGAAGCGGCGAAAGCATTGGGCATTGCGACCTACGCCAGTACACCGATCCGGACATCCGATGGTGCGCTACAAGGGACTTTGTGTGCAGCCAGCGACGAACGCAAGCCGTTGCGTGAAGGTGCAGAGCGCGTACTACAGATGTTCTCGCACCTCATCGGCCAGCAGATCGAACGCGAACGGCTCATGCGTGCGTTACAGGAAGCGAATACACAACTCGCACACCATTCGTTGACAGACGCGGTGACCGGTCTGCCCAATCGACGCGCATTGGTGGATGCCATCGTGCGCCGTCTGCATCGACGCGATCGATTGGGCGATTACGTCTGGCTCGCCTTCATTGATCTCGACGGCTTCAAGCAAATCAATGACACCCACGGACACGATATCGGTGACCAATTTCTCGTCGCCATCGCCAATGCATTGGCACACTGCCATCGCGGTGATGATTTCACGGCACGCTTGGGCGGCGATGAGTTTGTCGTTGTCGGCAATACCGAATCAGATGACGCAGAAAGCCATGCCGCGCTACTGGCGCGTCTCGACGCTGCAACAAAAGGGCAGTTCAAACTCGGCACTGAAGTGATCAATTACGCCGGCCCAAGCATCGGGCTGGTGTTTGCGAAGGCAGACGACAGTGAGCCTGAAGCATTGATCGCGCGCGCAGATGCAGCCATGTACAGCGTGAAGCGCCAACGCGCTACTGCCCGCGCACAACAATAAACCCGCTGATCAATTCCAATCAGCGGGTTCAATAGGTGGAAACAGAAGGCGCGCCATGCGATTTATGGCGCGTTTGACGATTAGAGTGCGAAGTTACCGTCGCGCTCGGGTTGCTCTGTCACCTTGATCACTTGCACCTGCATGGCGCCGCCATTGATCGGCCAAGAGATCGTGTCGCCCTCTTTAAGGCCGAGCAGCGCACTGCCCACCGGTGCCAAGATGGAAATGTTTTCCGGCGAACCATCCGAATCTTTCGGATAGACCAGCTTCAAGGAAAACTCCTTGCCTTCGCCGGTCCGGAACAATACTTTTGAATTCATCGTGACGATGTCGCCCGGCACATCACGCGGGCTCACGATCGTTGCACGGTCCAGCTCCGCCTCAAGTTGCTCCTTGCCGGGAAAATTTTGCTCCGACAAGCGCTCCAAAAGCGCTTCGAGGCGGTCAGCGTCCTGCTGGGTAATGATGATGGATGGAAGTTTCAACTGCGTTCTCCGAGAGTCTTTGCGCTATCCCGTGCGAGCCACTGAAAACAAGGCGCACGGTCGTTCATACAAGTCTATCGTGAACGCCAAAATAAGCCATTACCCGGGGCTGAAGAGCACGCAAATCAAGGCCAATACCGCCGGAAGTGCCTGAATAAACAGGATTTTGCGCGAAGCGGTCAGACCCCCGTAGAGTCCGGCCACGATGACGCAGTTCAGAAAGAAAATCTTGAAAACCCGCCCTTCGCTGCCCAATGCCAAGCCAAGCAGCAGTCCCGCGGCCAAAAAGCCGTTGTAAAGGCCCTGGTTCGCGGCTAGCACCTTCGATTGCGCAGCAAAGGCGTCAGTGGTGCCAAACGCGCGACGCCCCGCCGGGCGCGTCCACAAAAACATCTCCAGCACCAAGATGTAGATGTGAATCAAAGCAACCAATGCAACCAGTACGACGGCCAGTACATTCATAACGGCTTCCCTGAGTGGACTTAAGTTGAACTGGAGAGTTTGAGACCAATAATGCCGCCCACCACGAGACACAAACTCATCACCTTCAGAAACGTCGCAGGTTCATTGAACAACACGATACCGGCGATGGCGGTGCCAACGGCACCGATGCCCACCCAAACTGCGTAGGCCGTACCAATCGGCAAAGTGCGTAATGCCGTGCTGAGCAGGTAGAAGCTGATGCCCATCGCAAGCAAGGTCATCACGGATGGCCAAAGTTTCGTAAAGCCTTCCGTGTGTTTAAGCCCCACAGCCCAAACCACTTCAAACAAGCCAGCCACCACCAGAACAAACCAATTCATCACTCAACCTTTCGCTATCCGGCGCGCCAGCAAAAATCGTGTCAGGCGGTAAACGCCGTAGGGCAATGCAATCATCAAAACAATGGCGAGGGTCATGGCCACTTTAGGTGGCATGCCTGCCGCAAAGGCCAACGCAAATGAGATGCCATTCACGGCCGCACCCGGACTCAACCAAGCAAGTGGGCCGGCGTTTTCCGGCGTACCGGAGAACACACGACACAAAAGTACAAATGTCAGAATCGAAGCCGCTGCGGCATACAGTTCATGTTTTCGCAAAAATCACCTCAACTAAACGCAATGTCAGGCCTTGCACGCGGCATACCCGGGAATGTTCTTGCCGAGTTGAATGTCACGCGTGACATACCAAACGCCATTGTGATGCACCGGTGTCGAGATGCCGTTTCCACCGCGGTTCTTCGCGATTCGCTGAATCTGCTTTGGCGTCAAACGCGCATCATCGGTGAACATGATGTCGTCGATGTAGTACGTCGCGAGCCCGGCTCCGCCAGCGGCGCAATACGTGCACGCGCGTTGAGTTGCGCGGGTTGTCCATCAAAGACCGCTTCGCAGCCTTCACAGGGCAGGCCGACGATGGGCACACGCGCTTGTTGCGCATTGCTGCTGGTTGCAACAATGGCGCATAAAAAAGCGGCGACATACATGCCCGTTGGTGCGGCGCGCTTCAAAAGCGGCGTGTGTTTACGCATGCGATTTTCCACGGTCCAGGCGTTGTTTGAGATAAGCGGCTTCATTATGGACTTCATCCTTGGCCGCATAGATCAAGGTGATGGACTTGCCTTTGGCCAACGATTTGAGTTCGTCCCACGCCGGGTTCTTCTTGAGTTCTTCAGCGTACTTCTTCTTGAACTCAGCCCATTTCTCAGGATCATGCGCAAACCATTTGCGAAGCTCGGTCGAAGGGGCAACGTCTTTTAGCCAGAGGTCGATCTTGGCCTTTGCTTTGGCCACGCCACGTGGCCAAAGACGGTCGACGAGCACCCTGTAGCCATCCTGGTCGGCAGGTGCGTCGTAGGCACGCTTGAGTTTTACAGTCACGAGACTCACCCGTTCTTGCAGACGGATTCAGTGTACGCCGGCCTAGTGTTGGCGAGGATGACGAAGACGAAACACGACATAGCTCACTGCAGCAAGCGCAGAAAGCGACGCCGGTACAAGCAAGGCCTCATAACGCACTGCACGAAACAACAGCGCGCCCGCAATGCCGCCGCACAAGAAACCCGTAATCACCGTAAGACTCAATCGAAGCCTCGGTGTATCCAGCGGCAAACGACGCAATACATGGCCCAACGAAATGCCGAGATCCGTCAGCATGCCCGAGACGTGCGTCGTGCGAACGACCGCACCACTAAAGGCACTGACCATCGCGTTCTGTATGCCGGCGGCACATGCCGCCGAATACATGCCCCATGCGCTGCCTCGTGACAGCAGTGGCACAGAGAGAAACAGGAGTGACGAAGTGAACAGCAATGCCACACCGTAGCGTCGCCCAAGTTGAAACTTACTGTCTTGAATAACGAAGCCACTGATCGCGCAACCCAGAACGAACGCGACAATCAACAATGCAAAGTGCAACACACCCGACATATTTGCGTCCGCGATTGCGGCGCCCAGCATCGAGGTGGTGCCCGTCAAGTGGGTGATGCCTTGATGCTCGAACCCCAAGAAGCCGACGACGTTGATGATCCCTGCCATGAAAGCCAGCACCCACGTCGCGGGCCACACCCAGCGCGGCAACCTAGCAATCATGTGTGTCGACTGGCAACCTGTACGAACGTCCTTGCATCAAGTCTTCTCCGTCAACTTGCGCGTCATCACCTTCACCACTGTAGGCCGAATTTTTGCGGTCAGGAAGTGCGTGGGCAAACTTCCCAAGGGCCCATGGATGGGGCGAGGCGGGCGATCTGCCGCACGCACGTAGGTCAAAATCTGTTCGGCATGTGCACGGTCCCATGCCCAGAGCATCTGTCCGCGAATTGACCATTGCCACCATGCATCTGTCGGCCATGCCAAGGCATGTACGAACGACGCGGCGCACGCCTTGCATTCGACGACACCTTCCTTGAACAACGCATAGCCATCGCCGTCGCTTTCGCCATAGGTTAGATATTGGTTGTTGCTACCTGCCGGTGCGCGCCACGGTAAAAGCTCGGGATAACGCTCCACAATGTGCCAATTGCCCCATCGAAGCACGGTCTCCGCACCATCGCCCGAATGAAACGCATAGGGCTCGCGAAAAACAGCATGCGCCGCGCACCTGGGGCAGATGATCTCGAGCTGTTTAAGACCTATCACGACAGTTCGATGCCTCACATGCCTTGGCGTGAATCAAGTTGACGCGCAAAGCTGAAACGGTGCGCTTCATGGCTGTCTCCAATGGAATGACGCAACGTACGCCACTACATGCCAAACGATTCAATCCAGCTCAAGATGTCTTTGTTGCGCGCCTCTGTCAAATCGATCAAACACGAATCGCGGAGCAGCGGCTGCATCGATCCGCCTTCTGCGCTTGATGATTCAAACTTGCAGTTGAGATCTTTGAATTTGATCCATGCAAGTTGAACCCCTTTCACCTCGGCTTTTTGATTTGCATCCAGCAGCGTCATGAGCTTCTTGTAATTGGCATTGAGCTTGGCGTCAGCGCGCGCCAAGTCACTCGCAGCACATTGATTCATGTCCAACTGTGTCACGGGATTCTTGCAATCCGCCAAGGCAGGCGTCGCGAAGCAAGACAATACAGCTGCAACTAAAAATGGCTTGTACATGTAAGTCTCCTAAGGTGGGTCAATCCGACAGGTCGGGCATGCGTGTCGCTTCGAATCCTGATCATGGCGCGCCAGCAACACCGCCACTGCAAGAAAAAGCTTCCCAAAGGCACCCCGTGCAACCAGTGACCTAATGATGGCAGCTAAGCGGATGCCCGTGGCCGCTTATTGGCTAAATGCCCACCCGCTTAGGCGCCCGCTTCATCATGCGGCGCCATCCACCCTTTCAGTAAACCAACGATCAGCAGAAACGACAGGCAGGCGCCGATGAGCACGCCCAGATGTTGGAGATTGGAAGGAAAGACCAAATAGAAGCCTTTGCTCTTAATGAGTGCAGCGAAACTGGACACACCAAACGGCATCATGAAAAGTCTGAAGGTCTGCCAGTGATCCGTCTCCGCACCCTTCTTCACGCTTAACAGAAGCGCCGTGCCAATGATCGCGCTGATGCCGAGTGAGTTGATCCAAATCCGAGGTTGCGGATCAAAGTACAGAATGACCGTTACCAGATACCAAATGAGATAACACCAAAGCGTTATCTTTCCGGGTTTGAGATCTCTTATGTAGGTCTTGAGCACGCTGCGTCCGTTTTTTGTCTAAGTGCAATCAGATCGTCATTGACGCATGATCTTCTCGAGTGTTTTGCCTTTCGCGAGTTCGTCAATGATCTTATCCAGACGCCTCGCGAGCTGAACAGTCGGATCTTCAATGTCCTCGACGCGCACACCGCAAATGACACCGCAAATGCGTGCGCTGTTGGGGTGAAGGGCAGGTGCCTCAGCAAAGAATGATTCGAAGTTGATGTCTTTCTTCAGCTGCTTGTCCAACTGCGACTGACTATATCCGGTGAGCCAGCAAATGAGCTGATCGACTTCCGCTTTGGTGCGGTTCTTCCGCTCCGCCTTGGCGACATAGGCGGGATAGACCTTTGAGACGCTCATGAGCGGAATGCGAAAGTCGTTTTTCATGTGTGCTCCACCGTGACGCGACTGACAAGACGCCTTTTGGAAGCGCGCAGCAGGTCAATCTTAAGGCGTCACTCGGCCGGAAACTACAGCGCCATTCAACAGCTCAGCGGCGTCACCGAGTCGTCGGAACGCCCACCCTCGGCCAGCGCCAAGCAACCAAGACAATCGTGAGCGTCAGGAGTACTTCTGCACCAGCGTAAATCCGGTAGAACGTCCAGCTAACGGTCACGGCGATGGCGGCCATAAGGATCGTGTAAATCGCCCCGACGATGAGATTCATCCAGCGCGAATACTGCGGTTTCAGAAAGATGCTTGCGGCCACCATCAAGCAAGGCACCAACAGCAACATGCCCATGGCAAGCAGGCTCGATTGGGTGATGGCGCCTAGCGGGTCCGCCTTCCCCGCCATGATCCCGCTGATCTTCCCGGGCACGTACAGGCCGAAGTAGTCGCAATACAAGTAGCAGAGAATCGTGCAGGTCCAAAGCAAGCTCAGTTTTACCTTGGTCGGAATTTGGATGTCTTCAAGTTGGGACATGGCACTGGCTCCGTTCGAAGCGCTAGCATCCAATGTGCTGCGCGGTTGAGAGCGTGCATATGGTCACTAGACGAAAGACCTAGACCAATACCAAGTTTGCGGGCCTATGCGGCGTCGCTACAACAAGCGTGTGCCGAGTGGAACAGCCTTGTCTGGTACGCAGAGCGAAACCTCACCGTTCTCGTTGTGAAAGCCGGTAACCAGACATTCCGACATCAGCGGGCCCACCTGCTTGCGGGGAAAGTTGACGACCGCAAGAACAAGCCTGCCAATAAGTGCTTCGGGCTGATAAAGCGCCGTAATCTGCGCGCTGGATTTCTTGACGCCGATCTCGTCGCCGAAATCGACGTGCAGAATGTAGGCTGGCTTTCGTGCCTCTTTGAACACGCTTGCATCGATGATCTTGCCAACACGAAGCTCCACTTTCATGAAGTCGTCAAACGAAATGGGTTCCATGGGCTTCTCTATCTAAAACGTCTTGTGCTTCGCAAAAGTGCGAACGACAACGCCAGTATCGTCAAGTTTGCCATTTGGCAGGTCAACCATCATTTCCATCTAGCGTGCTATCCGACGCTGTCTTTCGTTTACGGGCATCTACAGCCAAACCAATGATCAAGCCGCAAATAATGCCCAATGCGAGCTTATGCAACACAATGCCGGCGAACGTTCCGAGGATGAGGCCGACCGCAACGGCGCGCCCAGGTTTGTACTGCTTCGGTTTTGAGGGCTGCATGTGTTTGCCTTTGTGTTTAAACGTTGAAGTGCGTGTCGCTTGCCGTGGACAATCCGCGTTACGAAGCGGCGCTTTCGTCCGCAATCGTGGCTGCATCCGCAACCGGCGCCTTATCGCGCGCCCAGAACTCAACCATGATGGTCATCGCCGTCCATACAAGGAGTGTGGGGCGAAGCTTTCCTGACACCAAATCATGTCCTCGCAGAACATAGTCAGTCATCTCCGGGAAGCTCGCGGAATACACCAGCGCAAGCACGGCATACATGACGCGATGTCGGCTTGATGAAATAAACAGAATCGTGATCACGGTACAAGCGAGGAAGAAAAGAACGACCCCGAACTGAAGATCGGTCAGCTTTTCTGTGCCGGCTAGAACGAAACCCAGTACCGCGCCGAAGAACATATTCAAACCGTTGAGATTTGCTTCGTACTCACGGGCGGTCATTTTTCCCAGACCGGATTTCCCCAGTAGTGCTGTCCATATCTTCAAGCCGTTGCTCCCCGCGACTGATGGCCGAAGCCCAAATTGGCCCGCATCCCAAAGTGGCGCGGAACAGACGCTAGCGTAGCGCAAAGCCGAACGCGTGCGCCATGGCAACGAGCCAGGCATTTGGATGATTGGCTAATTCGCCATGCCCATGCTTTCGATGATGATCTTACCCACACGTCGACTGGCTGGAAGCAGGGTGTGGATGCACGGAATCCGAACCTGCGCAGTGAACCAATCAGCCGTTGCTTCCGACACTGGACCAATACTGTCGTTCGCTTCACCTGCAAAAGGACCATGCGTGGAAGCAATGCCACGATCGCCAACAATGCTCGTTGTCGGCGCTGAGAGTGCATGGATCTCTTGCATTCTATTTTCAGAGCCGAGCAGTTGCCCGCAATCGCCCGATACCACGCGGAAGACGAGGTTATTCTGTAACTTCTGAGCGAGTCGAGACGCTCGAATGGGTGAACCGAGCAAGAAGACATGACTCGGTTGCGGTGTGCCGGGCGGAAGCGCATTGACCGCCGCGCGAATCAGAACGCCGCCCAATGAGTGTCCAATCAACACGTACCCATCATCCCGCGCAGCAAGCATCGTGACCTTTGCAGTGAGCCGCTCCCGTATCTGAGCGAAACTCTGTGCAGCTGCGAAATAGCCAAACGTGTCTGTCGCAAAGCCGGCGCGTCGAAGCTGCAAAAGTAATGGCCAGCTTGAAAGTGGCGTGCGGCCCAGGCCGTGAACAAATAGCGCGCGCATGTTGCCGTGACTCACTTGCATCGATCAGTCGGCGCCCAAGTCACCTCAGAAGGCAGGTCCCAGTAGACGTCAACCACCGTACCCGAGTCGTTGGTCATGACGCCCAGATATTTCGTCAAAGGATCCCAAGCCACCACCCAAGTGGTGATGCGAGCGCGCCCAAGAACGCCCTCACGACTCGGCTCACCCAGTCGTGCTCTGAGCTCAGCAATTCGGGTTTTACACAACTCGACGGATTGGGCTACGGCAGCACCGTTTGGAATCGGATGCTCGCCGTTGTCTTCCGGAAGGGTGGCGCAACCCGTCAGCAGCAGGAAAGCGACAAAGCTGACAGCGAATCGCATAGGCGCCTCCAGTGAACTAGACCCAATGCCTGAGTCCGATTCGCGTAGTGTAGCCAACTTCAAGATGCGAGCTGGCCTTCCGCGCTGTCCTCGGAATCAGCGTTCATCGCGTGCCAAGGTTGGCGTCAAGCCGCGCCCCAGAGTGCAATGCCGCCGATGCAGAACAGTACCAGCCAAGACAAATGCCTGCCGCGCGTAATGAAAAGCGGAAGGAAGCCAGATGCGATGAAGGTGGTACCCACAATTTTCAGCACGCCGGTAGTATTCAAGTCGCCGCGGCCTGCATGAAAAAGCAGCGCAGCAAATCCAAACCATGCAACCGTGGTGATATGCCACGTAAAGCGCAGTGTGCCGGTGGTGAATGTGGTGCCGCCAAAGAGCTTGGGCAAATTATCGCGACGGAAGAGCCGAACAAGAATGTACTTCTCGCCAAGTACGGAGTGCGCAACGCCCAGCGCAGCAGCGAGAAATGCTGCCAAATAGAGAAACGTTTCCATATAAGTTGTTAAGCCTCATCCATTTGTGTGCTCACCCACCAGGTCGCACCGCCTGCATGTTGGAACCCGCCGCGTTTGTCGGTGTCATCTGCTTGATCCGGCGCTTTGCCCAAAAAATCAACCGTTTCTTGCGCGGCACTCACTGAAAGATACGGCGCGACTAATGTGTAACGCTTCGGTTTGAATGCCATCAATGTCGCCTAGTGAGGTGAATGCCGGAGATCAACTTGTTCCATTGTCTAGCATTAGGGTGAATTCAAAGTCGGGCGTTTGCCAACACCGACGATGAGAAGCCATAGGCAAATGCCGATCTCCCCGATTGCGGCGCTCAGCAATACGGTGTCCGGAAAAGCTACTACTGGCAAAAGAATTTCCCAGAACACTTGAGCCACATAGCAAAGCCCGCCAAGAATCAGGAACACGCCAAGGATCTTTGGCAGAAACCCTGAACGCAATACCAAGTATCCGAAGGGGAGTAACCAAAGCCCCCAGAAAAGCGTTGTCACAAGTAAGCCATTGCCATATGCATGGAGGGAAAGCATGGCCTGCGATTGCTGCTGTTCAAGCGTGAACGCCTGGCTATGTGGGCCATTGAGCATGTCGAGTACATCAAGCCTGTTTGCCAAACTGACGAGCGCGATCGGCACGCTCACAACAGCAAGTGCGACCATCAGCGCCGCAATGCTTTGTTGCACTGGGCGCAGGAGTTTGTACAGCACAAGCGGCAGCAGCAAAAACGCAACTTGCTTGATCAAGAAAGCTGCGATGCCGGCTCGGAACAAGGCGCTATGCGCGACTATTGAGTTCGCGGATGCAGCGGGGTCATCCGTAATCGTGATCTGAGAAGGCACATACATCAGGCTGAACACGCCGGTCAAAACAACGACGAGATACAGCGCACCTGCTAGCCGGCCGAGGTTCTTTTCAGTGGTCATGAATAAATTCCGTTGCGCGAGCCCGTACTGTTGTCGACGTGTAAAGCAATGCGTAAGTGCTGCATGTGCGGGTGACGATTGGCATACGACCAAACACTCAACTTAGACCTCGCCCTAAAGCCGCGTCGGCCCTAATGATTTGCTAGCTCTCAACAGCAACCATGCGGATGGCAATCCTTTTGCCAGAGCGCAACACGGTCATCTTGACGGTGTCACCGGGTTGGACGGCACCCATTTCATTGTCGAGCTTGCGTGCGGAATTGCCAGATACCACGGCGCCATTCAAAACCTCAATGACATCGCCTGGCATGAGCCCGGCGCGCATTGCGGGCGAGTTCTCTTTGACTTTGGTCACGACGACATGATCAAGCTTCGCGTCAAAGGCACTGCGCTTGAGCGTGTAATGGACGGTGAAACCGAGATGGGCTTTGCCGGCTAAGGCAGACATCGAGAACGCGAGCAGCGCCAAGACAACCAGGCTTTTGAGACAACCGTTCATTAGAGACCTAAGGTCTGAGTTAACCGGATTCGCGTAGTGTAGCCAATCGCGGGGGACGTTCTACTTCTGCGCAACTCGCGGAATAGCGCAGATTCAAATTGAACGGACTATTCGGCCGCGGCCCTTGCTCATTGCCCAGCAGGTGGTTGCCACAGCTCGATCTTGTTGCCGTCCGGATCAATGACCCACCCGAACTTGCCTTGTTCGGATGAATCGGTCTTGTCGAGAACAGAGCAGCCCTCCAGACGCAGCGCCGCGAGAAGTGCATCGAGGTCGGCCACGCGAAAGTTGATCATGAAAGGCGCCGAGCTCGGCGCCATGTAGTTGGTATCGTCTGCGAACGGACTCCAGATGGTCGTTCCCGAGGGGCTGTCTGAGCCACCCCAACGAAAGATGGCACCACCCCAGTCCGACACGTCCAGGCCAAGATGATCGCGGTACCACGCACTGAGTGCTTTCGGGTCCGTAGACTTGAAGAAGATGCCACCAATGCCAGTCACACGTTGCATGCTTTTCTCCGAGGGTGAGCGTGTAGTTCTACGGTCTAACGGCAGAGCTCGCCCGCATGCAACAACAGCGTGGAACTCAAGAAAACGTTGCTGAGCTTAGCGTAGCGCATCGCCACAAACGCGTGCCACGAAACGGCATCGGCTTGAACAACGAATTACGGGGCAAAGCAGCGGTACTGTTGCTTCGTTTGCTCAAGCGCTTCCTTCGTCATACCAGACGCGACCTTGCTATAGATGATGCCGTCTTCAATTCGCAATACGGAAAGATTTGCTTGCTGGTCAAATAGCCAAATCAGGTAGCCGCATCTGAAGGGCGCACGATCATAGCTGACTTGAAAATCAACAGCGATGTAGAGTCCGGGTCCGGGCGCATTCTGCGGGTCCAGATAGGTCGTGACCTTAAGCAGCGGGTCTGGCTTCATGGCACCTGCGTTGCTGTGCAACGTCGTTTGGTGGTCAATCCATTCTTCCAAAGGAAACATCGAACTTAACGTGGCAGAGAAATATTTGTGGAACGCTTCATACGTGGTTGCATTTGAGGCGCTAATGATTTTTCTGGTTTCGCTGGTGGCCAGGTCGACGACGCGCTTTTTCTCAGCATCGGAAATTGATGTTGGATGAATGTCGCTCGGTTCAACGCTTGCGTGATCTTGGCACGTGAAATCTTGATTGAACTCAAATTTTTCGTTCGATTGTTGAGCCACTGATGTTGGCTTGCTCAAATTGAATTTGTAACGACCCAGCTGTGGGATGAGTTCTCCGCAGAACTGGGCGGCCTGCGCGAGTACTCTGCTTTGTGATTCCTCAATGCTCAGCTCTCTACTCGAATTGAGGGTGGCAACGAAATTCCCCTTCGTAGACTCACGAATTTTCAAGGATTCTTGCCCGTAAGCGAAGGTCGGGAGAAGCAAAAGGATCCAAACGCTAGCTTTCTTCATCTTACCCTCTAACACTGGATTCACCCGAGTTACTTAGTGTAATCACTTGCGCACCGCGTTTTCTTGCCTGGCAAGACGCGAAACGCATCCGGAATGAAAGATCTGCGCAAGCTTTACATGCACCACTACCGTTGATTCAAGCCGCGCCGTGAAGCAACGTCAGCTTGATCGAAATGCTAGACGCGGGCTGGACTGTTGGCACTTCTAAGTTCTCGAATCGCAATGAAGACCAATACAGCGCCCGAGACACCGAAACCGGCTAACTGCCAAGTCAGAGGCCGTTGGCCAATAAGTGCATAAATGCCTCCGCCAGCCAGAAGCGTAATCAGGAATGTACCAATGAGCGCTAGTGCAGCGCCAATGTACTGACGATCTTTGAAAGCACGCACAAGAGACGGTACCAGCAGCGCGGCGCCGACAATGGCAGCTAAAACATTAATTGCCGTGAAGGCGTCGGATTGAGGGCTAGGCAACCGTCCCGACTCACTGAGCGCCGCCACGGTGATAACAGCAGTGCCGAAGAACAGCGCACTGTGACCCAACGCGGGCTTCTCGTTAGTGGATGCGTGCTGATCTTCCTGCAGCTCGATAAGCCGGATCTCAAAGGTTGCTGCGAGACTTACTGCCGTGTCCATAGAGGCGATACCTTCCGCCTCAACCCGTTGGATTGTGCGCAGGCTTAGTCCGGATGCGACGGCCAGCTGATCCTGGGACCACCCGCGCGCTGTGCGCAGGCGACGTACGACAGATGATGAGATCTTCATTTCATGTTCCATGACAAAGCTCCGATGGGTGTTGGACCATCTGAAGCGTGCGACCAAATCGATTCTATCAATACGACATTTACCCGCCAGTAGCCGCCACGGTGCCGCCACCATGGTTTTCAGGGGGATGAGGCCTGAGTTAGCTCGGCGGCATAGCGCAGCGGGAATAGGACTAGCGCAGCGGTGAGGCAGCAATCCTACGGATCGAAAAGATCCTGGGTTGAACGCGCTATTGGGTTGAAGTCGATTTGAGTTTCCAGCGCGCTACGAACAGGCCAACGGCTAAACCAACGATCGAACCAGCAAGAATTCCTTTGCTGGCAGAGATGTTGAGGTGCGTCGCCAATTGCCAACCCACGGCACCAAAAATCAGAAGTATTGGGCCGACAATTTTCGCCTGACGCTGTTTATGTGCCAGTCGATGTGCCTTGAGTTCAATTTCGCTTCGGCGAATATCCTGAACCTGTCTGGCCGGTTCTAGAATTGCATCGGAAACGCGTTCGGCTTGTTGTTTGTCCATATTGGGATGCTGCCTCCCCGCAGCCTGACACCAGCGTTAACCTGCATTCGTATTGGTGCAGGGAAGCGCCTAGCGTAACGCAATGCCTGAGCCGTGTGCCCCGAAGACATGCAATTCCTGGTTCGCAGCGACACGCCCTGCTGGAAGTGAAGCGCTATTCGAGCGCGCCCATCCTGGTAGATAAGACAGCCTTCGCGAGGATCTCGACGTTGGATGTATTTGGCACGATTGTTCCATCCGGCGATGACTCAAGCTTGGGGTTGGCATCCATGGCAGTAAGAATTGAGCCTCGAAATGGATTTTGAAGGATCAGCTCTCCCTCTTGAGGGATCGTGAGCTGCGCGCCGTGATTCTGAGCAATTGCTCGCTTCGTTACGACATTTGAAGCGAATATCGTGCAGCGTGCTTGAACGCGCCGTTAGACCTATTTGGCAACGAGTGCCACGGACGCCATTGCTTTGACTGGAGAGAGGTGGTCGCTTGACGTCGTCAGAGTGAACAGCAGCTCCGTCTTGTCTTGCTCTCGTGACCAGCCGTAGGCAGTCGTCCTTATGTGCTCTGTGCTCGGGACCAATCCCGGTCTTTCGACAGCCACTAAGGGCGGGGGCGCCGTGCTCACGCTATGTACAAAATTGTGCGTGACCTCCTCAATGGGTGCCTGCGCCGCAAAGACCACGCAAACATTGTCGTTACGAAGTGCCACGACATACTTAGCGTTGCCATCGTCAATTGACCAAGCCGTGCCAACGCCGCTGCCTAGAAAAAACTTAGCACTTTCCGCTTCTAGTACGGGGTTCGCCGCCATTTGCGTAACCAAATTTTCAGGCGTGTAGAAGTTCTGCATGCAAGTCTTGGCGAATAGATACGTGAAGTCATCCACTTCGCTTGCCGCACACGATGCTGACACCAATAGAAGAACCGTTAATGTACCAAGTGCCTTGCGCATACCTGTTCCAAAAATGTTTAACGCGTAAATTGAGTTGCGCCGGCTTGAATCAATTCTTACGCCTCGGCTGCGAACGCGTCATGGTACGAAAATGTGCCAGAGGGTAGTGAACCATTTAAGGAAATGGCTTGGGTTGCCAACGCAAGATTGGATGAGCTCTCATTGCACACCTAACACCGGAGTTAACCCGCGTGCCACGGAGGTATGTAGGGTTGAACGAACTGTTAGGCTGAGCGATCGGACTCATTTCTTGAAATCCGTAGGTTGCTCAAGTTGAAAGATGGCGTCCTGAATGTCCGAAAGCTTCTCGCTGAGCGTAGATTGGGCGTCATACAGACCCCGATTATAGAAGTATGAGCCGATTTCCTGGCCAATGAAGTCCAGGAGAAACTCAGCGTCAAATTGCCCAATCTGATGGTTAAGCTCCTCCGAAAAATAGAGCTTAATTTTGCCGACAATAATGGCTTTCTCGGCTTTGCTGAAATCGATGTGCGACATTGTCTTTTTGCAGTTTAACGTTTGAATGAATTGTTACAGACCATCTTACGGTCCCCAATAGTCAAACTTATAGACGACGCCCCGCGGAATGTCGAACTCGACCCACCCGCCGCACTCAATCCGGTGTCGGCCCACCGATACGGTGCCAAGCTCACCAAGCTTGTAGGGCCAGAGCTTGCCGTCAAGTAGCAGCTGTCCACAAGCACCTCCGTTGTCATCAACGACGGAAAGGTAAGTGCCGCCGTCTTGTGACGGGCTGACCGATCCTCGCAGATGGCCATCGTCGCAACCGGCCAGCACGAAAAAGGTTAAGAGCCACAACGCAATAAGTGTCACATTCTTCATCTCTGGATATACCACCGTGTTCCGGATTGAGCCAAGTGCTCAGCTGCTGCCGGTGCTTTTGCCCATAGCGATAGTGACTCATTGGCGCGCTGAATGGTTTGTCTGGTCTCTCTAAAACCGAGCTTATACAAGACGGCGACAGAAGGGGGGTTTGCAGGAGCAGCTGCGGCAGCAAAATGCGCGTCGGTGGTTTTTATGAGTGTGACAATGGCCATGAAATCAGTTGCTGCAGCCTTACACCAGAGTTAATCCGCGCCGCGAAGCGGTGTCGGCTTGAATGAGTTGTTAGGCCGCGCCCAACGACGATGTTGGCCCAAACAGGCGATGGCAAAGACCGTCTCCAGTACTGCGCCAACTAAGGCGCTCACAGATGCAGTGGCATTGATGTTTGCCAACGCGAAACCCGCTCCGGCCAGCGCCAACCCCAAAGCCCAATAGAGCCGCATACCATAGATGGTGGCGAACACGAGGTAGCGACCGCCAATGATCAGGAGCAAGGCAGGGAAGAATAGGTTCGATTGCAGCGCGCTAAGCAAGTAGGCGATGGGAAGGCAGAAGATGAGCCAGAAAGTGCTTGCTCCGGCGAGCAAACCAAACGGGTTGCCCTTTGTATGAGTGCCGCGCGATCCCAAGAGCTTGCATATAAGCAGGCCTACTGGATGGATGAGCATTCCACCGATGAGAAGCGCCCAGATTCCTTTTTGGGGAGATGTGAGTGCTGCGACGCCCGCTGCGGTGAACCAGGCAAGCGCGGAGGCCAAGATGCCAGTAGCTCCGCTGCGGTAGCCCTGTCGCATATCAGACTGCGCTTCCGTTACAGACATATCCATTCCTGAAATTCCTTGCGGTCGAAATGCGGCCTAACGCCTCACTTAACCAGTGGTGCGGGACTGCGGCTAGCGTAGCGCAAAGCGTCAGTCACGTGCCACGGAGGTATGTGGGGTTGAACGAACTGTTAGATTGCGAACGATGCTATTCACATCCGACGCCGTCGTTGTCCCGATCAAGGTGACGAGCATAGCCGGGTTCTCCGCGTCGAACAGGAGCCGCGCCAAGCGCGCGTGCCTCGGAGCAATTGGCAAAGTATCTGATCTCTCGAACGAACGTGCGCGTGTTTTGCCTTGCACTTCGGTACTTGTCGCGAGCGAAGCTTTTAGCCTCAGCACGGTATCGCTTCGCACGTGTAGTCCGTGCGCCGGCAGAGTCGCGGGATCGACGCGCATTCGCAGAAGGAGCCATTGCCGATCTGTGACAGTGGTATCCGCCAGTCCTTCTGTCGTTATGGCAGCCATATTTGTTGAGGCGACCGCCGTGGGAGAAAGCTGGGGTTGTTGCAAGAATGAGAAAACCAAATAGTAAGATGCGACGCATTCTTCCCCCCATCAAACAAAGAATTCTGTTTCGAGTGCTTCAGATACCTTAGTTCATAGCCTGCAAGAAACCTTGTCACGCAGGGCGATAGGGCGAGCGAGCCAGCGCAGTCTAACGCCCGAATCAAGCCGAGCCGCGAAGCGGCTTCGGCTTGATTCAAATGCTAGGGTGCGGCTCGGCTTTCCATTTGTTCCAATAATTCAGCAACAAGCCAAGACCCTCCGAGCGCTCATAGCTAACACGGGTGATTGGCATTGCTTCTTCCCAAGACGCGGTTGCAAGCGTCTGCAGCTCGGTCTCAGGCGTTTCACAGAATCCCATATGCCAGGACTCAAATTGTCGTGAACGAGAAGGAGCCCGCAACAGTTCAACTATATTAGTGTGAGTTCTCGCCGGGCGGATGCGCTGGTAAACGGCATCGACGCCTTCCTCAGGACCCTCGAAGAACTGAAAGAAAGAACCATCATGATAGAGAAGCACGCCCGTAACACTCGCCCTCTGATTAAAAGTGCGGGCATCTAACAACAGGCGATCGAGCTCTTGCGAAGTCAACTCGCGTGCTGCCTTGCTTCTGTAAGCAATTGCGTACAAATGTTCCATCCGCACCCTAACGTTTGAATTAAGCCAACCTGTGGAGTGTAGCTAATTGCGTCGGATGAGCTTGGTTTGCAAGTCATCGTCGGTCTTATAGAGAAAGATGACCTCGCCGCCTGGCGATACCCGACTTGGGCATCCTGAATTCTTGGAGAGAAAGACTATCTGCAACGAATCGGAGTCGCCGTCGTCTCTAAAGGCGGCCGATGGATCCTCGATGTCCACTACTGCCACAACCTTACTTGTTTCCATGAGGTGAACTCTTAATGCAGCAGGTTCGGTCGGTGGTTTAGCGGCCGGCAGCGTGGAGATCGGCAAAAACAGGGCTAACAGGAGTGTGGTGGCTCGGATGAGTGGTGCTCCATGGAATCTAACACCTGAGTTAAGCCGCGTTGCGAAGCGGTATCGGCTTGAACGAATTGTCAGGGCACATGCTCGGCCACGCGGCGGCGCCAATGCAAGAGCGCGGCGGCTAGACAGCAGCCGACAAGGCTTGCCATCAGATCGATCGGGTCAGCGCGATGCTGCGGCAGGGAGACTTGAATTGCTTCCACGGGCGCCAGCACCCCGAAAGCGACGGCAGCCGAGCCCAATGGCCGCGAAGGCACCGCGAAGGCCTGCCAGAAGGTAAGCGTGAGCCCGGCGAAGAAGTTCGGCGCGCTGCCGACAAACCACGGCGGGAGCACTGTGCCAGCTAGCCAGCGCAGAGGACCCGTGCAGCCGAGCCAAACGAGGAACAACACACCGGCCCAACGCAGGAGCGCGAAATCACGCTTCGTGGCCAGGAGTGCGGCGATGTTGCTCATGGGCCCTAACACCTAAGTTAAGCCGCGCCGCGTCGTGGAGCGAACCACATGGCAAGCTCTCTCTGCCATGTGGTTGGCGTAACCAAGGGTTGTCGGCTTGAACGCATTGTTAGTCCGCGGGCCCATACCACGCAACGCGGTTGACGGCGCAACCGGTCCTGAGTGTGTTGTGGACCTCTGCCAGCCGATCCGTCTCAGCCAGCAAAGCCTCGACCTGTGCCGCCGGTGCTGAGGACTCCACGACGGCTGAGTACGTAACGCTCTGCGCGGCAAGACCAACGCCGTTGAAGTAGCCCTGGACCCGAACCTCACAGCCTGCGATCGCGACACTCAGTCGGGAGGCTTCACGGTACAAGTCATTGCAGTAGCAGGTTGCGAGTGCAGCCATCAGAAGCTCGCCGCCGCTAACGGCACTGCCTCGACCGGAAGGCCTAGCAGAGATGACGAGCGGTCGCGAATTCCCGTCGGTTGAAACGACGAGCTCGTGGACGTCTAAGCCGCTGCGGATATGGGCAGATATCTCCACGAGACAAGGTCCTCCAGAGCGGTCTAACGCCTGAATTAAGCAGCGCCGCGAAGCGGCCTCGCTTTGAATGAATTGTTAGGTGTGGCCAGTGCGTTGTCCACCATACGCCACGCGATGATGAGGACGGCGGCAGCGAGTAATGCGTCCGCAACCCGCTGGAGCAATCCGCGAACATGCATGACCTCAGGTTGAAGCATGGCCACAAAAAGGATTAGCCACGCGACGCCAGCAAAACGCAGGAACAGCCGCCAGCCAGATAACAAATTTGGGGCGAATGAAAGCAGCACTAACGCCAGCGTGCAGGGAAGGTACGTGGCGAGTCCGAGGACGTCATGGGCCATCTGTATTGGCGAACCGCCAGTTGGACAGCCCGCATCGCATGGCGCGATGGCGGCTCCGATAAATGCGATGGGCTGCGACCACAATAGCCACAGCCCTAGACGACTTGTGCCGCGAACCTGCGCGATTGGAGCTACCGCCACGAGGAAGGCGGCGAAGAGTAGACCAAGCGGCACAAAGCCGGCTAGGCCGAGTTGCACTGCCCAAGGTGTGCCCGTGGCATTGAGTTCACTAATGAAGTGTGTGAAATGCGAATAACCAGGCTTAACCGCCGCTCCGATGGTGTAGAACAGCACGCCAAAGGAAATCGTGGCGATGGCTAAGAGCCGCGCGAGTTTGATTCTGCGTTGAACAGGTTGTGTCATGCTCACTTCACACCTTACACCTGAGTTAAGCCGGGCCGCGAAGCGGCGTCGGCTTGGACGAATTGTTAGGCGGCTACCGACTACTTGGCGAGCTCGCTTTTGACGTACTCGGAGATCTCTCGGGTGTTCCGAAGAAACTCCGCCTCTAGGTCAACCCCGCACTTGTTGGCCAGAACCATAATTGACCACAGGCAATCCGACAATTCATGGCCGAGTTTCCCTTGGTGATCTTCGATGGTGCGGACACCGACGTGAGCTTGAATCAGTTTCGCCAGATCGCCTACATCGCCCATGAAGCCCAAGGCCAACTCCTGCGTTGTCCACACGCGACCCCAGCGCTTGACCTCCATTTGTTCGTAGAGGTCGTTTAGCTGGATTGCTGCCTGTTGGAGATCGCTGAAGTTCATTTCATGCCGCCTAACGCCTGAGTTAACCCGCATGCCGTAGTGGAGCGGGACTGAGGCTAGCGTAGCGCAAAGCCTCAGTCACGTGCCACGGAGGAATGTCGGGTTGAACGAACTGTTAGGCTCCGCCCCAAAATCAGTACGAAACATCTACTGTACCTGTTGCGTCAAGCCCGCGGTACTCAACTGCGAACGAAGCGCCGTCTCGTCTGGAGAAGCTCATCTCCCATTTGTCCGCGTGCAGGTCTCCGGCCGGAACATCAACACTAGACACATTGAGCTCGCTTGCCTTGACAGTGCTTTTCGACCCATTGGAAATCACGGCGGCGGCATTTTCCAGTAGCTCGGCGTAGTTGCTGCAAATCAACTGAAACGCCCGCCGATTTGCATCAGAAGGCCCAAGATCGCCAGCAATAACGAAGTACTCAACCTCACTCAGCGTCGGGGGGAAGATGCCCGCGCCCTCCCAATAGCCACCCATGTAGGTGAGCTTGCCAAAGTCCGGGGTCTCGGCGCGCCGAGGCTGGCCGACTATCTTAGAAAGCCAAGAATGCATACGGAGCTCCGGATTCTTTGTGCGGGGCCTAACTTCTATTTCGATTCCGAAAAGCAGCATAAGCCAAGAGCCTGCATGTAGCCGGTTCCCACTTTCAACCTTCCCCTACACATAAATCGCCCTTTTCCAATACGCATCACTTTTGCTTCCTCGCATTGTTATACGACAAAACGAGTTTCTACATGGCAAAAGACGCGCACCGCAGTCTAAATCGATATTCCCAGAATTATGTCGCACAGGCGGTCGTGCCGGCGCTTCAGGTCGGTGTCCGGCCGCCGAGGCTCTTGGACCAAGTGCGATGGGAGATGAAGCGTCGGAACTACAGTCCGCGTACTTCTGAGGCCTATCTCGTCTGGGTTGAGAAATTCATTCGGTTCAATGGTCGTCGGCATCCGGTCACCATGGGTGAGGCTGAAGTCCGCGCCTTCCTCACCTATTTGGCTGCACAGATGGGCGTCGCACCCAGCACTCAGAACCAAGCCTTGTGTGCGTTGTTGTTTCTGTACCGCGTCGTCTTGAATATGCAGCTGCCTTGGATGGAGGGATTCGTTCGGGCACGCCAGCAGAAGCGATTGCCTGTTGTGCTTTCTAGAGAAGAGGTGCGTCTGATTCTCCGCCATTTGAATGGCACACATTGGCTCTTGGGTTCTTTGCTTTACGGCACCGGCATGCGCTTGATGGAAGGGATGCGCCTTCGCGTCAAAGATGTCGACTTTGCGCTGAATGAAATTCGTGTGCGGAACGGAAAGGGCGGCAAAGATCGTCGGGTGCCGCTCCCCCAGATATTGATCCCGCACTTGAAGTCACAAATAGAATGCGTGCGATTGCTGCACAGCAAAGATTGCGCATCAGGGTATGGCGGTGTGCATCTGCCCTATGCGCTTGCACGAAAGTATCCGAACGCATCAAGAGAGTTTGCTTGGCAGTTCATTTTCTGCGCGGATCGCTTGGCGACCGATGTCGAGACGGGTGAGGTCCGACGGCATCACCTGCACGAATCGAGCATGCAGCGTGCGTTCAAACAGGCGGTGCGGCAGGCAAAGATCGACAAGCCTGCCAGTTGTCATTCAATGCGACATGCATTTGCAACGCACCTGCTGGAAGCCGGCCAGGATATTCGAACGGTGCAGGAACTATTGGGGCACAAAGACTTGGCGACCACGCAGATTTACACGCACGTATTGGGGCGTGGTGCATTGGCAGTGCGGAGTCCTTTGGATGCGTGAGGCGCTTGAGTTCAGAGCGCCTCTCAACGAACGTTTGCGGCACCTTATCCACAAGTGGACAAGGTGCTTTGGCTTCAGTCGTCCAGCGTAAGCAAGCTGGCATTACCACCGGCAGCTGTGGTGTTCACCGTGACGGTCTTTTCAGTCGCGAAACGCGGCAAGTAGTGTGGGCCGCCTGCTTTCGGGCCGGTGCCAGACAAGCCTTGGCCACCGAAGGGTTGCACACCGACAACTGCACCGATTTGATTGCGATTGACATAGATATTGCCAACCTTCGCGCGGTTCACGATGCGATCGATAGTGGCATCGATGCGCGAGTGAATGCCCAACGTCAAACCAAAACCGGTCGCATTGATGGTGTCGACGACATGATCAAGGTCCTCAGCCTTCCAGCGGATGACATGCAGGGCAGGGCCGAAGTTTTCGCGGGTGAGTTGATCGAGTGCATTCAGCTCCCAAGCCACCGGCGCAAAGAAGGTGCCGTGCTCGGTGTCTTCGCTATTCATTTGTGCGGTCGCAATGTGCTTTGCATTGATCTTCGCCATGCGTTGCGCGTGATCGTCCAACAACGTTTTGGCATCACCGTCGATGACGGGACCCACATCTGTAGACAATACGCCCGGGTTGCCCACTTTCAGTTCCGCCATCGCGCCGGCCAACATCGAGACCACTTTGTCGGCAATGTCTTCTTGCACCAACAACACGCGCGCCGCCGAGCAGCGTTGGCCTGCCGAAGTAAATGCAGAGCCCATGGCGTCCTTCACCACTTGTTCCGGCAAGGAGGAAGAGTCGGCGATCATCGCGTTTTGACCGCCGGTTTCAGCAATCAAGGTCGCAATCGGGCCGGCTTCACGCGCCGCCAATGCACGGTTGATCAAGCGTGCGGTATCGGTTGAACCGGTAAAGCACACGCCCGCAACACGCGGGTCGGCCGTCAATGCAGCGCCTACGGTTGCGCCGTCGCCCGGCACAAACTGCAGTACGTCGACCGGAATGCCCGCTTCATGCAACAACTTCACGGCGGCATAGCCGATCAAGTTGGTTTGCTCTGCAGGTTTTGCAATCACGCTATTGCCTGCCGCAAGTGCAGCTGCAATTTGACCTGTGAAAATTGCCAGCGGGAAATTCCACGGCGAAATACACGCAAACACGCCACGACCTGCCAACTGCAGCGAGTTGGATTCACCGGTCGGACCCGGCAGATTTTCAACCACAAAGTGCTTGCGTGCTTCGTGTGCGTAGTAACGCAAGAAGTCGACGGCTTCGCGTACTTCGGCAATGCCATCAGGAATCGTTTTGCCTGCTTCCTTCGTACACAGGGCCATAAATTCCGGCATGCGCTCTTCAAGCAAATTCGCAGCGCGTTCCAACGCTTCAGCGCGGGTATTGACCGGCGTCGCGTCCCAAACGGGTTGCGCTTGCACAGCCACTGCCAATGCGCGTTCAACCGTTGCCGTATCAGCCGAGTGCCAATAGCCCACAGTTTCACGGCGATCAGCAGGGTTGGTCACAGCAATGCGTTCGCCCTGACCGTTCGCGCCCGGGACCAACGGCATTGCTGTCCAATCGCCACTGCCGGCGGAGTTCATATGATCTGCCAATGCGCGCAGTTCGTTGTCGTTGGCGAGGTTGATACCCATTGAATTGTCCCGGTCTTGGCCTTGGTTACGGTAGAGATCGCGCGGCAGCGGAATGCGCGGATGAGGAATGGAGTCAAACGTGGCAACAACATCGAGCGGATCTTGTACCAAGTCTTCAATGCGCACACTTTCATCGGTGATGCGATTGACGAAGCTCGAGTTCGCGCCGTTCTCAAGCAGTCGACGCACGAGATAGGGCAGCAGGTCTTCGTGTGATCCCACCGGTGCGTAGACGCGACATGCCGTGTTCAAACGGTCTTCCGGGATGACTTCCGCATACAAGTCATCGCCCATGCCGTGCAGCTTTTGGAATTCGAAGCACCGGCCTTTGGACATCTGATGGATGGCAGCGATGGTTTGCGCATTGTGTGTGGCAAACATCGGATACAACGCATCACTCGCATCGAACATGCGACGTGCATTGGCCTGATAGCTCACATCCGTATTCGGCTTGCGCGTAAAGAGCGGATAGTTGCTCTGGCCTTCCATCTGCGCGGCTTTGATTTCCGCGTCCCAATAGGCACCTTTCACCAATCGCACCGGAATTTTTCGGCCGACACGTCGACCGAGATCGGCCAAATAGTCGATCACGAACGGCGCACGCTTTTGATACGACTGCACGGCCAAACCAAAGCCTTCCCAACCATCCAAAGAACGGTCCGAGAACACGGCTTCAATCAGATCCAATGACAATTCAAGGCGATAAGTTTCCTCCGCATCGATCGTGTAACCGATGCCATAAGACTTCGCCAATTGCGCCAGTTCCAACACGCGCGGCGCAAGTTCGCGCATCACGCGTTCGCGTTTCGCGTGCTCATAGCGCGGATGCAACGCAGACAATTTGATCGAAATGCTGGGTGCCGAGAACACGTCTTCGAACGGGCCACTGCCGCCGATGGCATGAATGGCTTGTCGATACGCTTCGAGATAACGCAGTGCATCTGCCGTCGTCAGTGCGCCTTCGCCCAACATGTCGAATGAGTAGCGATATGCACCATTCGGGCCCTTGCGTGAGCGGCTTAAGGCTTCATCGATCGTGCGGCCCATGACGAATTGGTGGCCCATGATCTTCATGGCTTGGCGAACGGCGGTACGAATGACCGGTTCGCCGAGTTTGCCCACTAAACGACCGAATGCACCGTGCACGTCACGCTGGGTGTCGTCGGAAAGGTTGACCAGTTTCCCGGTCAGCATCAGGCCCCAGGTCGAGGCGTTGACCAAAATCGAATCCGATTGGCCTAGGTGACGGCGCCAGTTTGCTTCGCCCAATTTGTCGCGAATCAGGGCGTCGGCCGTGCCTTGATCCGGAATGCGCAACAGCGCTTCTGCGACGCACATCAACAAAACGCCTTCTTCGCTTCCCAAATCGTACTGGCGCATGAAGGCTTCTACGGTGGATTGGTCACTGGCGCGAACGCGCACGCGACGCACCAAATCGGCGGCCGTGGCCACTATGGCTTGACGGTCGGGCTCGCTTTGGCGGGCTTCGCCGAGCATTTGGCGGACATGGTCGGCTTCATCGCGCCACCACGCTTGGGTGATGGCATGCCGCAACGGCGCGGGCACCGGTTGCAATTCGGGGCTGAGGAGGTCGGTCACTGACGGTGTTCAATCAAGGTGAATACGGAGGCCCAATGTTACAGCCGGAAGGCCCTGTACAGGTTTAACCGAAACCTTAATGCTTGCCCCTATGCCCTTCGCCGATTTACCATGTTGGGTGTTTCGCGGGCTTTCAGCCGCGCGGAGCCTGTTATTTCCTATTGCCAGATTTCCGTAGTTGGGCGTCCAACTGTGGTCACGGGGTTCTAAATGAAGCAATCGCGTTGGATGCAACTTTCCGCCTTGGCGCTCGCCGCGCTGATGCCTTTGGCCGCTTTGGCCGGCCCGGCTGACCCAGTCCGTTGGCAGCTGAACATGGGCAAGGGTGTGACCTCGACTGCGCACAACGCGTATGTCACCCATATGTGGGGCCTGTGGGTCTGCGTCATTATTGGTGTGATCGTGTTCGGCGCGATGTTCTACGCCATGTTCAAGTTCCGTCGTTCCAAGGGTGCCGTGGCTTCGCAGTTCAGCCACAACACCACAGCGGAAATTATCTGGACGATCATCCCGGTCATCATCTTGATCATGCTGTCGATTCCGGCGGTCAAGAACCTCGTCAAGATCTACGACACCCGCGATGCCCAGCTCACCGTTCGTGTGACCGGCTATCAGTGGATGTGGAAGTACGAATACCTCGATCAAGGCGTGTCTTACACCAGCCGCCTCGATCGCAAGTCGGACGAACTGCGCCAATCGGGCAAGTCGCCGACTGAGGCCGACCATAAGCATTACTTGCTCGACGTCGATAACCCCTTGGTGCTGCCAGTGGGCGCAAAAGTGCGCTTCATGATCACCTCGGATGACGTGATCCACTCCTGGTGGGTGCCGGCACTCGGCTTCAAGCAAGACGCCAACCCCGGCACCGTCAATGGTGCGTGGGCTGTCATTGAAAAGCCCGGCATCTATCGCGGCCAATGCGCAGAGCTCTGCGGTAAAGACCACGGCTTCATGCCGATCGTCGTGAAAGCCGTGCCGATGGCGGAATTCCAAGCCTGGTTGTACGACCAGCGCCAAGCGCAAAAAGCGGCGGAAACGAAGGACGCCGCACCGGCTGCCGCTGCACCCGTTGCCAACGATACGCCGGCTGACCCTGCCGCTGCGCCTGCTGAATCCACCGAAACCGCGGCGCCAGCTGCGGCTGCCAAGGGCTGAGCGTTCGCGCGCAGCCGATTTCGAGAGAGAGACACATGTCCGTTACGCAACCCCACCTCGATACACACCATGACGACCACCATGGTCACAAGCAGTCGTTTGCCGAACGCTGGTTCTTTTCGACCAACCATAAAGACATCGGTACGCTGTACCTGATTTTCTCGTTCGTGATGTTCATCATCGGTGCCGCGATGTCGGTGCTGATTCGTTACGAACTGATGAAACCGGGCTTGCAGTTGCCGGGCGGTCCCGAGTTCTTCAATCAAATGACGACGGTGCACGCACTGGTCATGATTTTCGGTGGCGTGATGCCGGCCTTTGTGGGCCTCGCCAACTGGATGATTCCGTTGCAAATCGGCGCGCCGGATATGGCGATGCCGCGCATGAACAACTACTCGTTCTGGATCATGCCCTTCGCGTTCGCGATGTTGCTCGTCACCTTGTTCTTGCCGGGCGGCGCACCTGCCGGCGGTTGGACGATGTATCCGCCGTTGTTCTTGCAAGGCGGCGCCAACGTGGCGTTTGCCGTGTTTGCCGTGCACATGATGGGTATCAGCTCGATCATGGGCGCCATCAACATCATTGCCACCGTGCTGAACATGCGCGCGCCGGGCGTTGATTTGTTGAAGATGCCGATCTTTGCGTGGACCTGGCTCATCACTGCGTTCTTGTTGATTGCGGTGATGCCGGTGTTGGCCGGTGCAGTGACCATGCTGCTGACCGACAAGTTCTTCGGTACCACCTTCTTTGACGCCGCCGGTGGCGGTGACCCGGTCATGTACCAGCACATCTTCTGGTTCTTCGGTCACCCCGAGGTGTACATCATGATCTTGCCGGCCTTCGGCATCGTCAGCGAAATTCTGCCGACCTTCAGCCGTAAGCCGCTGTTCGGTTATCAGGCGATGGTGTACGCGACCGCCGCGATTGCGTTCTTGTCCTTCATCGTGTGGGCTCACCACATGTTCGCCGTCGGCATGCCGCTGGGTGGCGAAATCTACTTCATGCTCGCGACCATGTTGATCTCCGTGCCGACCGGCGTGAAGGTCTTCAACTGGGTCAGCACGATGTGGAAGGGCTCACTCACGTTCGAAACCCCGATGTTGTGGGCGATCGGTTTCGTGTTCTTGTTCACCATCGGTGGTTTCTCGGGCCTGATGTTGGCCTTGGTGCCCGCTGACTTCCAATACCACGACACCTACTTCGTGGTTGCGCATTTCCACTACGTGTTGGTGACGGGCGCGCTGTTCTCGATCATTGGTGCCGTGTACTACTGGTGGCCGAAGTGGACGGGTCGCATGTACAACGAAACCTTGGGCAAGTTCCACTTCTGGTGGACCATGGTGTTCGTCAACTTGCTGTTCTTCCCGCAACACTTCTTGGGTCTGGCCGGTATGCCGCGCCGAATCCCGGACTACAACGTGGTCTTCGCAGATTGGAACTTCATCAGCTCGATTGGTGCGTTCGGCATGTTCGTGACGCCATTCCTGATGGCGTACATCTTGATCAGCTCGTTGAAGAACGGCCAAAAGGCTGAAGCACGTGCATGGGAAGGCGCAAAGGGTCTGGAATGGACCGTGCCGTCGCCGGCACCACATCACACCTTTGAAGTGCCGCCGGTGATCAAGCCGGGCGACCTTGCACACGACGACATCACGCACTGAGTCGAGTCGAATGGATGATCGCGCCGACAACAAGACAGTCGCCGCCGGACGCAAACGCGCCCGGCGTACTGCCTTGTGGTTTGGTTTGATTGCCGTCGCGATCTACGCGGCTTTCATCTTGAGTGGAGTCATCGGCCGTGGCCACTGATCCACACAAGTCCAACACCCGCGGCTTGGGCAAATTGCTCATTGTGGTGGCCATGGCGTTTGCATTTACGTTCTCGCTCGTGCCCCTGTATCGCGTGGCCTGTGAAAAGGTATTCGGCGTCAAAGTCGACCAAGGCCCGGCCAAGGGCGCGAAAGCGAAAGAAGCCGTCGATCCGAATCGTTGGGTCACTGTGGAATTCGGCGGCGTGGTGAATTCGAAATTGCCGTGGACCTTTCATCCGAATACGCGTTCGATGAAGGTGCAAGTCGGCAAGCAATACGAAACCAGCTATTTCGCCAAGAACATCAGCAACGCGGTGGTTGTTGGCAACGCGGTGCCGTCTGTTGAACCCGCGCGCGGCTCGGGTTATTTCAACAAGACCGAATGTTTCTGCTTTACCGAACAAAAGTTGGCCGCAGGCGAAACCAAGGACATGCCTGTGCGCTTCATCATCGATCCTGCCTTGCCGGCAGACGTGAAAACGCTGACCTTGTCCTACGTCTTTTACCAAAATGATTCGTTGACCGACTCCGTGCGCCATTCGGCTGCCGGGACATTATCGTCGTCCGCGAAGTCCGCCCCTTGATTGTTGAATTGAGATATCGCCATGGCTGAAGCCCACGCTCACTCAAACCCTTCCGAACGCTACTTCGTTCCGCATTCGAGCCGTTGGCCGATCGTGGCGTCGTTGGCATTGTTCGTGACGATGTTCGGTTTCGCCATCATGTTGAACGAAGTGTCGTTCGGCAAGTATGTGTTCTACGCAGGCTTGGTCTTCCTCGCCATCGTCATCTTCAAGTGGTTTGCCGATGTGGTGGGTGAATCGGTGCGCGGTTTCTACAACCGCCAAGTCGACACCTCATTCCGCATGGGCATGATGTGGTTCATCTTCTCGGAAATCATGTTCTTCGCTGCGTTCTTCGGCGCGCTGTTCTACACCCGCCAATACGCATTGCCGTGGTTGGCCGGTGAAGGCCATGGCGTGATGACCAACGAGTTGCTGTACAACGGCTACACCGGCGGCTGGCCGGCAAATGGTCCGCTCTCCATCGGTGGTCATTTCCAAACGGTCGGCGCTTGGGGCCTGCCGCTTCTGAATACCCTGCTGTTGTTGAGCTCGGGCGTCACCATCACCATCGCGCACCATGCCTTGAAGGCCGGCCAACGCCAAACCTTGTTGGTGTTTTTGGGTCTCACAGTTTTGTTGGGCTGCACCTTCTTGTTCTTCCAGGCTGAGGAATATATCCACGCCTACAGCGAATTGAACTTGAAGTTGAGCTCGGGTATTTACGGTTCAACCTTCTTCATGTTGACCGGCTTCCACGGCTTGCACGTCACCTTGGGCACGATCATGTTGATCGTGATTTGGTTGCGTTGCTTCCGCGGTCACTTCTCGCGCGATGACCACTTCGGTTTTGAAGCCGTGGCGTGGTATTGGCACTTTGTGGACGTGGTGTGGTTGATGCTGTTTATCTTCGTCTACGTGCTGTAAGCGAAGCGATTCACGCAACAGAAGTTAAAACGGTGGGGCGGTTAGCCGCCCACACCGTGCGGTGTGATCCAGCCCATGTAAATGGCCAGGATGACCAGCAAGATCATCGCCACCGAGAATGCAATGCGGCGCGTCAGCGCATTGACGGTGCGTTTCGTCTGGCCCTTATCGACCAGCATGTAGTACAGACCCGCGCCGAGATTCCAGAGGATCACGATGAGGAATCCGACGATCAATACGAGCTTCAACGACGGGTTCATGGCAGGCGTTACCGAGGCTTTGAAGCCTCGATTATCGCAATTCGCACGCTCGGGATGTGAGTGATGACTTCAACGCTTCGCAGATTCTGGAAGTACTGGCTGCTCGCTGCGGTCGTCATCGCCTTGTTTGTGCGTTTGGGCGTGTGGCAGTTGCACCGCAAGGCCGAGAAGGAAGCCCTGTTTGCGCAAGTGCAGGCGCAAGTTGACGCGCGCAAGTCGCAACCCCTGTCGCTCGCATTTACGCGTGATCGCATGCAGGACTTTGATTGGGCAGAAGGTCGCTGTGCGCTCGAAGGGCGTCATGCCATCTTGCTTGATAACCAATTGAACGAAGGGCGCGCCGGCGTGCGCGCGTTTGCCCCGTGCGCGATCGATGACACCGGCCGCAGCGTGATGATCGACTTTGGTTGGTATCCCTTGGCCGCGAATCGCACGATGCCGCGCCCGATTCTGCCCACCGCATTGGATGTGCGCGGTGTGTTGATGCCGCCGCCCTCCGGTGGTCTGGTGGCAGACCAAGTTCAGAAGGGCAGTGGCGTGACGGTAGTGACGCGCATAGACGCGCAGTCCTTGAAACAAGCATTGGGCAATACGCCGGTGGCGCCGCGCGTCTTGCGATTAGACCCGGCATTAAAAGTGGGCGGATTGCGTGATTTTCACGTCTTCCCCTCGACGATGCCGCCCGAAAAACATTTTGCATATGCCGTGCAGTGGTTCGCCATGGCGGCAGCCATTCTTATCATCACAGTGTTGTTGAGCCTGAGGGCTAAGAAACCATGAATGTTCCAGACACGCGCGGTACGACGACGCGCAACAAACGCATCTTGACGATTGTCGCGGTCGCGTTCTTGGGGAGTTTTGCGCTGGCGGGCATTCTTCGCTATTCCGGCTGGCGCCCCGAAGGTTTGAAATCCAAAGGGGAATTGCTGCAGCCCGCGGTTGATGTGCATCAGATTCAACCGAAGCTAGCCGACGGCACGCCGTATCCGTGGAACCCGATTGAGCGCAAATGGCGCATCTTGGTTGTGCCGTCCGCGAACTGCGCCGCGCAGTGCACGCAGTTGGCCGGTCAGCTCGATACCTTGTGGCAAATCTTAGGTAAGGACGCGCCACGCGTGGATCTGTTGTGGTGGGCAGCGGTGCCTGAAGGCGCACCTGCGACGAGTCACCCGAGAGCGTTGATGGCGGACCCTGCGTTGCTTGGCAAACTGCCACGCGCGATGGATGCCACGGGCCCGGTCACCTATATTCTCGATCCCAATGGATTTGTCGTGTTGCGTTACAAGCCGGGTACGGACCCGAGTGATATTCGCACCGATCTTTCAAGGCTGTTAAAACTGCGATGAACCGTCCTCTTGTGCCCGTGGTGTCACGCCACTTCCATCGTTTGGCATGGTTTGCGGCCATTCTTGCGTTCTGCGTGATTGTGTTCGGTGCTTTCGTGCGTTTGTCCAACGCCGGTCTGAGCTGTCCCGATTGGCCGACCTGTTATGGCCAAGCCGCATGGCCGAAGACGGTTGAAGATGCCGCGTCTCACGCCGCATCCAACATCCGACAGTTCGACGACACGCGCGCATGGCGCGAACAAGTGCACCGCCAACTGGCCGGTGGCTTGGGCGTATTGGTGTTTATCTTGGCGATCGGCGCGGTGCGCAAGCGCGCGAAGGGCATCTTGCAGGTGGTCGGTGCCTCGGCCTTGGTCGCGATCTCGATCTTCCTTTACATGAAGGGCGCGCAGATCGATGCATTGACGCCTGAAGTTCGCTTGTCGCCCGAGTCTTTGCCTTGGTTTGAAGGTGCGGCCGCACTGGCGAGCATCGGCGAATTGATCTTGCTGTTTGCAGCCTGGCGTTGGTCGAACAGTGACCTGTCGCGCATCGCCGTGCTGACATTGGCGATGATCATCGTGCAGGCTTTGCTTGGCATGTGGACAGTGACTTGGTTGCTGAAACCCATCGTTGTCATGAGTCACTTGTTAGGTGGCTTCACAACCTTTGCGCTCTTGGTCTGGATGGCATGGCGCGCGACGAATGTGCCGATCAATCTGGCGGATGCGCAGAAGATTCGCGTGTGGGTCGTTGTGGGCTTGGTGGTGCTGGGCATTCAAATCGCCTTGGGTGGCTGGACCAGCTCCAACTACGCTGCGCTCTCCTGCGGCGCGGGCAAATCCTTGGCCTATTTCCCGAAATGTGCGGGACAGTGGTGGCCGGACGCGAACTTCAGTGAAGGTTTTGTGCTGTGGCGCGGGATTGGCGTCGACTACGAAGGGGGCGTGCTCGATGGCGCATCTCGCATCGGCATCCAACTTGTGCACCGGGTCATGGCCGTCGTCGTCTTCCTGTATTTGTGGGTGCTGGCCTTGAAGTTCATGCGCATGCCGGGCATGCGCGGGTGGGGCACCACGATTGCGCTCCTCGTCAGTACGCAAGTCTGCTTGGGGATTGCCAACATCGTGTATGCCTTGCCCTTGAAGGTGGCCGTTGCGCACAATGGTGTCGCGGCGCTCCTCTTGTTCGCTCTGGTGAGCTTGCTAGCGCGCCTTCAATCTCCCATTGAGGCATCCTCGACGCCATGAGCATTTGGCAAAGCTATTGGTCACTGACGAAACCGCGCGTGGTGGCACTGATCGTGTTCACCGCCTTGGTCGGTGTGTTCTTGGCGATCGATGGCTTGCCGACGCAAGCCGAGCTAAAGCTGGCCATCCTCGGATTGCTCGGCATTTGGTTGGCAGCGGCCTCTGCAGCGGCCATCAATCATTTGTTGGATCGTCGCATTGACGAAAAGATGGCGCGCACCAAAGGTCGCCCATTGCCGACACACGCATTGGCGCCAAAACAAGTGCTGACGTTTGCGGTGGTGTTGGCTGTGCTTTCAATGGCCATTCTGTTGATTGGCGTGAATTGGGTGTGTGCGGCGTTGACCTTTGCCTCGATGATTGGCTACGCCATCATCTACACCGCGTGGTTGAAGCACGCGACACCGCAGAACATTGTGATTGGCGGCATCGCCGGTGCGGCGCCACCGCTGCTTGGTTGGTCTGCCATCACGGGCATGCAAGGGCAGTGGGACTGGGCACATGCCTTACTGCTGGTGCTGATCATCTTCGTGTGGACGCCGCCGCACTTCTGGGCATTGGCGATTTTCCGTCGCGCCGACTACGCACGTGCATTAGTGCCGATGTTGCCGGTCACGCATGGTGTCGAGTACACGCGCTGGCAGATTCTGCTTTACACGTTGTTGCTCTTCGTCGTCAGTGTGCTGCCTTGGGTCGCGGGGATGAGCGGCGTGTTCTATTTGGTCGGTGCGGTCATCCTAGGCGCCGTATTCGTGTGGTACGCATGGAAGTTGCAAAACCCGCCAGACGAGTTCTTCGCCATGCGCGTGTTCCAGTATTCCGTGGTCTACCTCATGGCCTTGTTCGCATTCTTGCTCGTCGACCACTGGTTGCTGCCATGGCTGCGCCCGGCTGCGACGATGGAATGGATGCGAATCGCCTGACGCGATGTGTTGCCGCTCATGTGAGCAGCGACAACACCAATGCGTTGATGGCGTAGCCACCGACAATCAACCAAATGAACACCGCTGATGCGAGCAGCAAGGGCTTCACGCCCGCCTGCTTCACCGCGCGCCAGTGCGTGCGCACGCCGAGTGCACCCATGGCGGCAGCAAGAATCCAGTTGTCGAATTGCAAGATGCCGGTGACCCACTTCGGGTCCAGCAAGTGCAGCGAGTTGAACGCGCCAACGACCATGAAGAGGACCGCAAACCACGGAATCACCAACGGCGTACGCGTATGCGTCGCGGATTCCATGCGTGCACGCAACCACCATGACAACACAAACAGGAACGGTGCCAACAAGATGACGCGAATCATCTTTTCGATCACGGCATAGTTCGCGGCTTCTTCACTAAATGTGCGGCCCGCAACAATGACCTGCGCCACCTCGTGAATCGTGCTGCCGGCATACAAGCCATAGGCATAGTGGTTCATGCCGAACGCATGACCCAGCAGCGGATAGATAAACATCGCCAAGGTGCCGAACACGACGACCGTCGCGACCGCGACCGACACCGTGTGTGCCTTCGCTCGAAGCACCGGTTCAGCCGCGAGCACCGCAGCCGCACCGCAAATCGCGGAGCCTGTGCCCACGAGGAGACTCGTTTCATCATCGAGCTTGAAGACCCGGCGGCCTAACCACAATGTCACCACCACGACACTGATCACCATGAGCACGGCGATCACGATGCCCGGAACGCCCACGCGCGCAATGTCTTGGAAGGTGAGCTTGAAGCCAAACAAGATGATGCCGAGGCGCAAAAGCTTGGCCTTGGCAAATTCCAAACCGGGATCTAACGCGGGCACATTTGAAATCACGCCACTGTTGCCAACTAAGAGGCCCAACAAGATCGCCAACGGCAACGCAGATAGACCCGCGTTTTGGAAAATCTCAAATCGCGCCAGCCATAGCGCGAATGCACCCAAAATCAACGCAAATGCTGCCCCTGGAAAAACACGCTTCCACATCGGCTTCGCTGCCGCGGCTTGTACCTCAGTTGCCACGATCAGCCACTCGTGTTGTCAACAAGTCTCGGAGTTCCATTTTCTCTTCCTGTGTGAGTTCACTGATGCGATCTCGGAGCGCATCAATCCGTTGCGTACGCATTCGGCTTTCCAATTGCGCGAACACGCCCGTCATTTCTTCGAGCCAACTGTCGTGGTCACCGGGCAGGCTGATGCCGGCCAAGGTGGCGAGTGAGCCGTGCGCACCGTGCGCGTCAAAAGCTTCCAACAAACCGCCCGTGGTCAACTGCGGCCGTGCATGCAAGGTTTCAATCAGTGCAATCAGTAGCGGCACGCCTGGCTCATCCAAGCCTTCAATGACACGCGGGTCTGGAATGTCGAGCGCGAGGCTTGGGTCTTGCAAGAGCAAACTGATCGCATGGCGGACCAAGCTTCGCTTCACGTGCATCGATCGGTTTTGACCCGCGACCTGTCCTTGCGGTGTTTTGCCGAGGTCGACACCGGTCAGTTCGCGAACGCGTGCTACGAGTGCGTCTCGAAATCCGCCATCCGGAATCTTGGCGATGTCTTCGCGGCAGCGATCAAGCAGGGTTGCCTTGCCGCTCGTCGTGGTCAATGACAAGCCATGCGCGCGCTGCGAAAAATAGAACTCAGACAGATCCATCGCTGAATCCAAGCGTGTGTTGAACGCTTCCGCGCCTTCCGAACGCACGATCGTGTCGGGGTCTTCGCCGTCGGGTAAGAACAAGAACTGCGCACGGCGACCATCGCGCATCGCAGGCAGGACAGATTCCACAGCCTTCCATGCCGCGCGTCGACCTGCGTTGTCACCGTCAAAACTAAAGACTGCAGTGGGCGCACTTCGGAAGAGCAACTCTGCGTGTTCGGGCGTCGTCGCCGTGCCGAGCGTGGCAACAGCGAAATCAATGCCGTGCTGCGACAGCGACACCACATCCATATAGCCTTCCACGACGAGCAAGCGTTCCAGCTTGTTGCTGGCTTGCTTGGCTTGCCACAGGCCATACAACTCGCGGCCCTTATGAAAGAGCGGGGTTTCTGGTGAATTCAAATACTTGGGTGACTGTTCGTCACTCAACACGCGGCCACCGAATCCAATCACGCGACCGCGTCGGTCGTGAATCGGAAACATCACACGGTGACGAAACTTGTCGTACACGCGGCCGTTGTCATTGCGCGAGAACATGCCGGCTTTCTCGAGGACTTCCATGCGACGTGCATCGGTGCCCAGGCGCGACATCAGTCCGTCGAAGCTGTCCGGTGCGTAGCCGATGTTGAAGCGTTCGATCGTGGCGGCATCTAAACCGCGGCCGTCCAAATAGCTGCGTGCCACGGTGCTCGTTGTCAGCTGCGCTTGATAGAAGCGCGAGGCTGCATCCAAGCCGCCAAACAGGGGTTCGGCTTCTGCATTCCGGTTCTGTTGGCGCGTGTCTTTGGGCACTTCAACGCCGGCTTGCTTTGCCAGCTCGTCAATCGCGTCGAGAAATTCGAGGCGATCAAAGTTCATCAAGAAACTGATGGCAGTACCGTGCGCGCCGCAACCGAAGCAGTGATAGAACTGCTTGTTCGGCGAAACGAAGAACGAAGGTGAGCGTTCGTTATGAAAGGGGCAACAAGCGGTGTACTCGTTGCCCTTCTTCTTCAGCGGAACGCGTGCCTGCACCACTTCCACGATGTCCGTGCGTGCAAGCAAGTCATCGATGAATTGATCGGGGATGCGTCCCACGGGGCTCCGGTGTTGCGGCTCAGCTCAAACGCTGCTTGACCCATTTTGACACGAGTGACATGTCGGCTTGACCCGCCAAGCGCGGTTTCAGCACGCCCATCAACTTACCCATGTCGGCAGCCGAGCTGGCACCGGTTTCTGCGATTGCGGCATCAACCGCAGCAGCGATGTCTTCTTCGCTCATCTTGGCCGGTAAATACGTATCGATGATGGCGAGTTCGTCGCGTTCGATCACCGCAAGGTCTTCGCGCGCAGCGGCTTCGAACTGACTGATCGAATCCCGGCGTTGCTTCACCATCTTTTCAAGCACAGCGAGCACGGCAGCATCATCGAGCTCGATGCGCTCGTCGACTTCCTTTTGCTTGATGGCGGCATTGATGAGGCGGATCACGCCGAGTTTCGGCTTATCGCCGCCCTTCATGGCCGCTTTCATGTCTTCGGTGAGTTGTTGCTTCAACGACACGGGAATTCTCCAAAGGCTAAAAACACAAAAAGCCGGCTACGCGTGTGCGTGCCGGCTTCATATGCCAAACAATCGCGACTCAGTACAGGCGCTGGCGCTTGGTCACGTCGCGCGACATGCGGCGCGCTTGGCGCTTCACGGCGGCGGCAGCTTTACGCTTACGTTCCTGCGTCGGCTTTTCGTAGAACTCGCGCTTACGCACTTCGGCAAGGACGCCTGCCTTTTCGCAGGTGCGCTTGAAGCGGCGCAGGGCAAATTCAAACGGTTCGTTTTCGCGGACTTTTACGGCTGGCATGTGCAATCTCTGAAATGAAAACACGACCTGACGGTCGAGGGTGAGCCGCATATGGTAGCGCAGGTTCAGAGTTTTGCGCAATGGGGGTACTCTATGCACATGCGTGTACTCGGAATTGAATCATCCTGCGATGAGACGGGCGTAGCCGTCTACGATACGGCCCGGACAGGCGCTGAAGGCCTGCTTGCCCACGCGGTGTACAGCCAAATCGACCTGCATGCCGCCTATGGTGGCGTGGTGCCTGAGCTGGCGAGTCGCGACCATGTGCGCAAATTGCTGCCCTTGGTGCGGGAAACGCTGCGCGAGGCAGGGCTGGAGACCACCGATCTGGACGGTGTGGCCTATACAGCGGGCCCCGGCCTGGTTGGGGCGCTCATGGTGGGGGCTGGCTTTGCGCGGTCTCTCGCGTGGGCGCTGGAGGTGCCTGCGGTGGCGGTCCACCACATGGAAGGCCACCTGCTGGCGCCGCTTATGGAAGACAACCCGCCGGAACCGCCGTTTGTGGCCCTGTTGGTGTCGGGTGGGCACACCCAATTGGTCCATGTCGCGCGCATCGGTGACTACCGCTTGCTGGGCGAAACCTTGGACGACGCCGCCGGCGAGGCCTTCGACAAGACCGCCAAGCTGATGGGGCTGCCCTATCCGGGTGGGCCGCAACTGGCCAAGTTGGCTGGCGAAGGGCGTCCGGGCCAATTCAAATTTTCGCGTCCGATGGTCGATCGTCCCGGTTTGGATTTTTCTTTCAGCGGTTTGAAGACGCAGGTGCTGTTGGCCTGGCGGGGTTCAGACCAAAGCGATCAAACACGCGCGGATATTGCCTTGGCCTTTGAAGAAGCGGTGGTCGATACCTTGCGCATTAAATGTGAGCGCGCGCTGGATGCAGCGGCTTGCGACACCTTGGTGATTGCAGGCGGCGTGGGTGCGAACCGTAAATTGCGCGCACAGCTGCAGGTCATGGCTGAAAAACGCGGGGGCCGTGTGTGTTTTCCGCGTCCCGAGTTGTGTACCGACAACGGCGCGATGATTGCCTTCGCGGGCGCCTTGCGCTTGGAAGCAGGTGAGTCGGTCGATTTGCAAGTGAAGGTTCAACCGCGCTGGGACATGGCAAGCTTAGCCGCCATCGACACGATTTCAGGAAATCGAGCATGACCGACGTGGTGTTTATCGAGGCACTCGAAATTGAAGCTTTGATCGGGATCTACGATTGGGAGCGCCGCGTGCGTCAAACCTTGTCGTTCGATATTGAAATGGCATTCGACAATCGTGTGCCGGCTGCGAGCGACGACATTCAACACACCTTGAACTACAAAGCGGTGAGCAAACGTTTGATTGAGTACGTGCAGTCCACCGGGTTTGGTTTGGTGGAAACCTTGGCCGAACGCTGTGCCGAAATCATCTTGAGCGAGTTCGATGTGCAACATGTGCGCTTGAAGCTCAGCAAGCCGGGTGCGGTGCGTGGTGCGCGTGCGGTCGGTGTGCGTATCGAACGCAGTCGCAGTCAGTAACCCAATGACTTTGGCGTTATTGAGCTTGGGCAGCAACCAAGATGCCGAGCGCCATTTGGCGGCGGCGCGCGAAGCATTGGCTGCGCGATTCGGTGACGTCGTGTTTTCTGCGGCTTACGTATTTCCGGCGGTGGGATTTGACGGTCCCGATTTCTTGAATGCAGGCGCGTATCTGCAAAGCGATTTGGATGTCTTCGCGTTGAATGACTGGCTGCATGCATTGGAAGATGCGCATCATCGTGATCGCAGTGGTCCGCGTTTCGGTGATCGGACCTTGGATATCGACATCGTTTACTTTGGCGACCACGTCATCTCAGGGCCTGGCCATTTGCAGATTCCGCGATCGGATATCAAACATGCCTTTGTGTTGAAACCTTTGGCGGAAATCGCGCCTGAGTTCATTGACCCTGTGCGTGAATTGCCGCTTGCTGAAATGTGGCGCGCACACCCGGACTACATGCGTCCGTATGAAGTGCGCATGATCGCAGGCTATCCGTAACTGAGCGCTGCTCCGTTGCCTTACGGCACGAGCATGCGGCCACCATCCAAACGCAAGGTTTCACCTGTGGTGAATCGCGCATCGAGGATCAGCCAGGCAACTGCATTGGCAACTTCTTCGGGCGTCCCGGCGCGTTTCAGGGGCGTACGCGTAATGATGTCCGCCTGATACGCCGTCTGTGCATCGGCCGCATCTGGGCTTTCCGGCCACAAAATGGCGCCAGGTGCGACCGCGTTCACGCGAATATCGGGTGCCAATTCCACTGCCAATGCACGTGTCATGGCTTGCAGCGCGGCCTTCGCCATCACGTACAAGGCGTGATCGCGTAACGGCCGTTCGACATACACATCCACCATGTTGACGATGCAACCGTGTTGCGCAGCGAGATGCGTATGTGCCGCTTGCGCCAGAAAATACGGGGCACGCACATTGGCGGCAAATGCGGCATCCCACTGTGCGGGTGTCGTGCTGCCCACGCGGGTGACGTCAAAGGTCGAGGCGTTGTTGACCAGGGCATCCAGTCGACCAAAGGTGTGGATGCAGGATTCGACCAGTGCGGGCACGCTTGCGAGATCACTCAAGTCCGCTTGTAGCGTCACCGCGCCACCGGGACGTGCGTCGTTCAAACCCGCGACCAATGCATCGGCTGCTGCGCGCGAGCGATGACAATGCACGGCGACATTGAAGCCGCGCGCGTGCAATTCGCGCACGATGGCCGCGCCTAAGCGTTTGCCGGCACCGGTCACCAATGCCACGGGCACGTTGGAAGTCGTCATGGCCGTATCTTCGCATGATCGCGACAGCCAAGCTCCCGACCACATACCCGGCACAGCTTCGGCGATATCCTAGACGCTCACTTTCTATTATGGTTCGACGTGGTCACCATTCCAGCACCTGATGAGGACGCGCGCGCGCACAGCGACACGCTGCGTGCCGGCCTCCAGCAATTCATCGCCGCCGAGGGCGGGCGCATCCCATTCTCCAAATTCATGGAGCTGTGTTTGTATGCACCGGGCTTGGGCTATTACAGCGCAGGTGCACGTAAGTTCGGTGCTGCGGGTGACTTTGTCACGGCGCCAGAGCTGGGCGCACTGTTTGCACAATGCTTATCGGAAGCGACCGCACCCGTCTTGCGGCAGTTGGAAAACACCGGCGACTTCTTGGAAATCGGTGGCGGCAGTGGTGCGCTGGCCGTAGATTTGATGCAGGCCTTCGAGGCGCAAGGCATCCTACCGCGGACATACAACATCTTGGAGCCGAGTGCCGACCTGCGTGAGCGACAAGCAGAGCGCGTGCGTGATGTGTTGCCGGCGCACTTGGCGCAGCGCATCACATGGTTGGATGGCCCCTTGTCCGAACCATGGCGCGGTGTGGTGTTTGCAAACGAAGTGATCGATGCCTTGCCGACGACGCGATTTGTGATCGGCGAAGACGAAGTATTCGAGGAATACGTCGAAGTCGAAGGCGACGAATTTATCGTGACGACGCAGCCTGCCGACGCGTTGACGACTGCAGCGGTGCGCAATATTGAATCGCGTTTGGATGCGCCGCTCGCCGAGGGCTATCGGTCTGAAGTCTTGCCGCAATTGCCCTATTGGGTGCAGGCGGTGATTGGCCCGATGGAAGCGGGCGTGATGGTGTTTGCCGACTACGGCTATCCGCGCCGCGCGTATTACCATCCGTCGCGCACAGATGGCACCTTGCGTGCTTTCAGACGCCACCATGTGGTGAGTGACGTGTTGGCGTGGCCAGGATTGCAGGACATCACCGCATCGGTGGATTTCACGGCGTTGGCAGAAGCCGGTACGGGTGCGGGCTTTACATTTGCGGGTTACTGCACGCAAGCGGACTTCTTGATGGCCAATGGCTTGGAAAAATTTGCATCCTTAGCCGAGAGTGCCTGCGCGGATGAAATCGCACATCTGCGTGTGCGTGAGCAAGTGAAGCGACTGACCTTGCCGTCGGAGATGGGCGAGCGTTTCCAAGTGATGGGCTTCTCGCATGGCGTCGATTTTGAAGCGGCCTTCTTGTTGGGCGACCGGAGCTACAGCCTGTGATGCACGCGGGACGTTCTTTGCGCGCGTTCAAGCGACCCGCGCTGTGGGCCACGCTGTGGACCGTCGGCATCATGTTGGCCGTCGTACTCTCACTGTTGCCACCCGCGGATATTCCGAGCCCACCATTGGGCAATGACAAAGTCGGCCACTTCTTCGCTTACTTCGTGTTGATGGCCTGGGCTGTGATGCTGTATTCGCAACGTGCAAGCTGGGTGGCGTCAGCCGTGCTGTTATTCGCACTTGGCATCGCCATGGAATATTTGCAAGGCGCGATGCACCAAGGTCGACAGCGTGACTTGAACGACATCTACGCAAATATGCTGGGCGTGATTGGCGGTTTTGCACTGTGTCTCACGCCATTGCAACGCGGTTTGATCTGGCTCGATCGGCGGCTGCCTTAAGCTGCGCGTGCCTGATGGATGGCCTGTATGCGTGCTTTTCGTAATGCAGCGCCAACCGCTGGTCCACTTAAACCCGGTGCAACATCACTCGCGCGCACCGCTGCGGCCACTGCAAATAAGCGCCTGAGTTCGTCCGCCGAAGGGTAAGGCGTGGATTGCAAACCCGCGCGGCCACGCTTGTCGGCTTCGCAGGTTGCTGCGAGCGCATCGATGCGTTCGGGATCACGAAATGCATCATTGCGTTCGAGCAATTCGAGCACGGTGCTGTCTTTCAATTCAAAGATGCGATGCACATTCAAGTGTTCTTTGCAGACGCTGAGCGCCAACTGCCGATGCCGGAGGGGCACACGCAAGCGCTCGCAAACCGCATTGACCAAAGGCACGCCGCGTTGCTCATGCATGATGTGCTTCGGCAGTTCATCCTTTGGGGTGACCGCTTTGCCTAAGTCATGAACCAAGGCGGCGAAACCGATACGGTCATCACCCGGTGCAATCTGGGCTGCTTGTTGCAAGACCAGTTCTGTATGGAGGCCGGTGTCGACTTCAGGGTGATATTCCGCGCGCTGCGGCACGCCATAGAGCGCGTCGACTTCCGGTAAGACGACGCGCAAGGCATTCGACTCACGCAATGCACGTATAAAAGCATCCGGCGCTGCGCTGGCAAGGGCGCGTTGCATTTCTTGCCAGACGCGTTCGGGCACCAAGTGTTCGAGTTCACCGCGTGCGCTCATCTCGCGCATCAGCGCTACGGTTTCGGGCGCGATGCGAAAACCTAAAGGTGCGAATCGCGCCATAAACCGCGCTGCACGCAACACGCGCAAGGGATCTTCCGCGAATGCCGCGCTCACATGACGCAGCACGCGCGCTTCGATATCTGCGCGTCCATGAAACGGATCGATGTAATGCCCGTCTGCATCTTGTGCGATGGCATTGATCGTGAAATCTCGACGTTCCAAATCTTGTTCGAGCGTGATTTCAGGTGACGCATGCACCGTGAAGCCGGTGTAGCCCTTGCCGGATTTGCGCTCGGTGCGCGCCAAGGCGTGCTCTTCCTGCGTGTGCGGATGCAAGAACACCGGGAAATCCCGACCCACTTGTTTGAAGCCTTGTGCAAGCATGGCTTCGACCGTCGCGCCAACCACGACAAAGTCGTGATCACTCTGTGCGTGGCTGATGCCAAGCAAAGCATCGCGTACGGCGCCACCGACTAAAAAGGTCTGCACTTGAGAGATGCCCTCAGTGCGGCGCCGGGCAGGTGAATCGCGTGCGTTGGCCGGTCATGCGGCCGGCGATGCGATCGGTCAATCGCAAGGCATCCCCTCGCATACGCCAGTCATACAACACGCTAAACGCCAACACGCGCGGGACATATTCACGGGTCTCTTTGTAGCTGATGGTTTCAATCCACATGTCAGGATCAAAGCTGCCGCGTTGCGATGTCCAGCGTGCGACGGGACCCGGGCCCGCGTTGTAGGCTGCGATGGCATAGGGCAACTGCCCGTACTTGTTCCACATCTCGCGCAAGTACGCGGTGCCTAAGGTGATGTTGATATCAGGGTCATACAAAGTCTGGCTGCTGGCGTAGGGCACGCCGAGTCGATTTGCCGTCGCCATCCCGGTCGCTGGCATCAACTGCATCAGGCCGATTGCACCGGCGGGTGATTTCACCGTCGGGTCAAACAAACTTTCCGCGCGGATTTCAGCAGCTACCCAGGCCGGATCGAGCGCGTTCTTACTCGCTTCGCGTGTGATGGTTTCGGTGTGATAGATCGGGAATCGCAAGCGATACAAACGTGCTTCTTCCGGATCCTTCAAGTTGAAGCCATACACGCCGCGGTCAAACCATCCATCCTTCTGGGCGATCTCGATGGCGGCAAAACGTTGTTCACGCGTCATCGGCGCAACCGCATCTGCCCATTCTTTCGCGGCCCATTCTTTGCGACCGATGCGGCGAAGTGCCATCGCGCGTTGCAAGCCTGCATTGCTACGGACCGAAGCGACGGGCAACACGGGCGCATACTCGCACAGTGCATAAGGTGCCTGCAATCGATCGGCCGCCAAATAGCCATGGAATTCCGATTTCTGTGCGGCCTTGCGATAGTTCTCACGCGCACCGGCGGCATCACCGATCAACTCGCTGAAGCGTGCATCGAAGTAATACCAGCGTGCGCTATCACGTTGTTCGGCCGGCATGGCACGAATCGCGGCACGCGCTCCGCGCCAGTCAGAACGCGCCATCGCTTCTCGCACACGGACTTCATTGAAGCGCTCGTCGTAGGCGATCGTTGGCACCGCATTCAAGCGTCGCAATGCTTCGGGTTCGTATGACACGGCCGATTGCACTGCAATTTCATTCAATACTTTGCCGCGTTCCGCATCATTCAGACCGAAGGCTTCGACGTATCGTGGCAGCGTCATCTCTGCCGTTTCAGGGCTCGATTTCGCCAAACGCACCAAGCCGGCGGTGATGACCTTTCGGCTGCGTGCATCTTTCGGCCAGTTCATTGCTGTGTCTTGCACCGTGGTCATGAAGCTCGCATAGGCGTTCGCAATGGCGGCTTCTTCAACCGGCAAACCGCGTGCGGTCTCACGAATCACGTTCGGTTCGTTGCCATCAATCGCGCTGTCGATGCGTTGCCAGCGTTGCGCGTTGTCAACCAAGCCGCGCGATTCAAGCTGTTGCATCACCGGCATGCACGTTTCGGAAAACGGTTGGCCCTTGCTGTACATGGGGCGTAGTGCCTCGGCCCATTGTGTGTCTTTCGAACCACCCATTGCGCGTGCGAAGGCAGCTAAACAACGTTCGTTGTCCGACTTGGCATTGAGATCTGCGAGGCGTGCGAGCTCGTTCCATTGCACACGCCGGGAGAGGGTTGGCAACCAAAACGTGCTGAAGGTTCTACCGACAGCATCCTTCGGATGGCGTTGCAAAAACGCACTGCCTTGGCTCAGCGTGAGTGTGTCCAGCGCGCGCCGCAGCTCGGCATACTCGAGCCAACTGGCCAACGGGTGATGTGCCAAAGCGGCTTTCTGTTCGGCGCTCAAGGTGCCGCGTTCGGCATCGATCAATGCGTTTTTCATCGCGAGATCAGAGGCGCTCAGTGCGGCATCCGGATCTGCGGCTTGAACGGGGTAAACGTTGAGCGCGGGATCTTTGACGGCGACTTGCGGCGGTTGCGCGTGCCCACGCGGCGAGCAGGCGGCGAGGGTCAATGCCACCAATCCCAGCTGGATGGATTTTTGAAGAGTCATGCAAAGACTATAGCCGAGGCCGCCTATCCACTCGGCGAATTGCAGAGGTTCGGATTCAGCTTGGGTCTTGTGCGTTCGCGTGTTGCACAGTGAATGCGTGCGCCGGTACGTCAAATTCTGCTGACAAAGCCAAATGGTCGGAAAATGCAGCCTTAAATGCTTCCAGTTTCGACACCTTGAGACTGTCGGTCATCAAAATATGATCGATCGCGCGGTTCGGTGACCAGCTTGGAAATGTATTCACTTGGCAATGCGGTGGCTGCAGGCGCGTGCGATTGAACAGCACCGCCATTTCAGGTTGTGCAATGGTGCAATTGAAGTCGCCCATCAGCACCGCATGTTTTGCGTTCGATAACAGCTCAGAGATAAAAGTCAGCTGCGCAAGCCGCGAGCTCGCGCCCAATGACAAATGCGCGATCGCGACCGTAAGCCCTTCTTCGCCCTCGCCAAACTTCGCCACCAATACGCCGCGGCCTTTGACGCGGCCGGGCAGGGAATGGTCTTTCACTTCGACAGGCGGGAGTTGGCTCAACAAGCCGTTGGCGCTTGAGGCCAAGCCACCGACACTTCGGTTGGTTTGATGCGTCCAATAGGCGAAGCCGGCACGGTTGGCCAGATAATGCGTTTGATTGGTGAAGCCGGAACGCATGCTGCCAGGATCGGCTTCTTGCAAGCCGACAATGTCATAGGCGCCTGCTAAATCCGCAATGGCGTCCAATGCAGTGCGTTTGCCGCCAAGCGGCAGTACATGGGACCAGCTGCGCGTCGCGTAATCGCTATAGCGGCGCGTGCTGGATCCCGCTTGAATATTTGCACTCAGGAGCCGCAAGCTGCGGCGCCCGGGTGCTTGGCCGTCACTGTGCGGCATTGTCCTTCAATACGAGTGCCGTTGCGATGCGCAGCATGTCTTCTTGCGTCCTTCCCAGCACGCGGTACTTGCCATTGACGATCAGCGTCGGCGTGCCTGCCACTTCGCTGCGACGCGCAAATTGCACGGCTTGGTTCAGGCGGCCCTTCATCGCAAAGCTATCCATTGCGCCAGCCATTGCTTTGGCATCCACACCGTGACTTGCAAGGAAGGCCAACACGTCTTGGCGCGAAGCATTGGGCTTCAGCACGCGGTCGATATGGATCGCATTGAACATGCGGTCGTGCACCTTCGGCAATTGATTGGTCATTTCCGCCGCGAAGAAAACGCTGGCCATCGAATCATTGTCGCCGCCGGACATCGGAAGGGCTGCAAAACGAACGGTCTTCGGCAGCAAGGGCTTCCATGCGTCCACCAATGGTTGGAATTCCGCACAGTGCGGGCACCAGTACGCAAAGACTTCAGCGATTTCGCCGGTTTCACCATTGGTCAAAGGTTGCCAAGGCGAACCATCCTTGATCACCACATAGTCATTGCCTTCGACCGGCGCCGGGCCCGTTTGCACTTGTTCCATGATGACTTTTGCTGCGGCTTGCGCTTGCGCAGCGATCTGCGGATCCATCGGCGTTTCAGCGGAGGGCGCGCTGGCAGCGGCTGGCGTGTCGGTGGCACCTGCAGCAGGTGTGCTTGTGGTGTCTTTGTTACAGGCGGTCAGGCCTAGGGCCAGGGTGGCTGCCAACAACAGCGGTTTGATAAGAGAGGACATGAAAACTCCGGGTTGATTTCAACGAGGTGTAGTTGCAGACAACTTCTGGATCAATTGGTTCACGATACGAAATTGATCGTCAACGCTTTGTCCGAGTACGCGATAGCGACCATTGACGACCAAGGTGGGCGTGCCACCGACTTCAGCTGCAATCTCAAAATTGCGCGCGCGCTGCATGTCCGCGAGCACTTCCTTGCTGCGCATCAACTTGGCGAGTTCTTCACGATCAGGACCGAACGCACTGAGGTAGGCGGCATATTCGTCGATCGATGCATTGATCGGGAAATCCCCTTTTTCGTGGATCGACTTGAACAGGCCGTCGTGGGCGCGCGCAATGATGTTCTTGCGCAGGCCGGCAAAGTAGGCGAGACCATTGGGGTCATCCAGATTGAATGCGGCGGGCACATAGGTGACGCGCACGTTCTTCGGAACTTTGGCTTTCCAGGCCGCGAACGCAGGCTGGAAGTGCGCGCAGTGCGGGCAGCTGTATGAAAAGACTTCAACCACTTCAACTTTGCCCGCCAGCGGTTGCCACGGTTTCCCATTAGGCATCTCGACATAGTCGACGCCGGCTTCGATCGGCCTGTCAGCGGCAAATACCGGCATTGCGAACAGGGCGAGGGTGGTGACTAACAAGAGCTTCAGAAGGCGATGCATGGGTGTTCTGCTCCGAAAAATAAAAACGCCGGCCCAATCATGAACCGGCGTCGTGATCTTGCAACTGAATCGAAGGATCAGTGCGCAGCAGGTGCCGCTTCTGCTGCGGCCGGTTCAGCGCTTGCGGGGGCAGCCGCGGGCGCCGGTGCCGGTTCTGCGGCCGGCAAGGCCATGAACTTGGCGACGCGATCACCGTCGGCCTCTTCGGAACGTTCGTGCAAGCCTTGCACGTAGGAGCCGAGCGCTTTGATTTCTTCGTCGGTCAAGGTCTTGGCTTCCATCGCCATGACTTCATGCAGCTTGTCGCCCTTCACGGTGCTTTCAAGATCACGGTATTCGGTCAAACGACGGCTGACGTACCAATCTTGTTGACCGCTGATGTGCGGATACGCCGGACCCGGATTGCCTTTGCCGTCCGGACCGTGACAAGCCATACACGCGACGATGCCGCGCTTGGCGTCGCCACGCAGGTAGAGCTGCTGACCGATTTCATAGAACTTCATGCCCTTGTAGGGGCTCTTTTCGTCGGTGACTTCGGTTTCATCGGCCACGCCAGCACCCGATGATTGGGTCGCGTAGTAGGCGCCGACATCACGCATGTCTTGTGCACTCAATGCAGTCGCATACGGAATCATCAAGCCGGCATTGCCGGTGGTGCGATGACCCGATTTAAACATCGCCAATTGGCGCGCGATGTAGCGCTCCCCGAGGCCTGCGAGGCGCGGATACAGCGCAGCATTGGTGCCATTGCCGTCAAGGCCGTGGCAAGCAGCACACGCACCGGCTTTCGCGGCACCGGCCTTGGCGTCGCCCCAATGGGTGGCGTCGAGGGCTTCAAGCGCCTTCGGATCAGGACCCGCAACCGGGGTTGCAGCGGCCGTGGTGTCAGCAGGTGCCGCTTCAGCGGCAGGCGCTGCAGCTTCGGCGGTGGCCGGCGCATTTTGCGCGACGGCGTAGCCAGCCAAAGCCAGCGCGGCGATGCCGGCAACACTCCAAGTGCGAAGGTGACGCATGGGAACTCCCGAAAAAATGAACGTGGGGCATATCGGCCCCAAACTCTGAGATTATCGGATTCATCCGGCGTCGGGTCAATCTTGGCCGGGCATGCCATCCTATGTCGTATGAGTAATCCTTTTGCCCGCGCACGCTATGTCCTGTCTGCGCATACCCCGCGCCAACTGCCGCCGACCTCTTTGAAAGAGGTGGCGTTCGCCGGCCGCTCCAACGCCGGCAAGTCCAGTGCCTTGAACGCCATTTGTCAGCAAAACGCGCTTGCGCGCGTGTCAAAGACGCCTGGCCGCACCCAGCAGTTGGTCTTCTTCGACATGCCCCAGCACCCGGATATCTATCTGGTCGACCTGCCGGGCTACGGCTACGCGAAGGTGCCCAAGGACATGCAGGCGCACTGGCAGGCCTTCATTTATCAGTATTTTCAAACCCGATCTCAGCTGTCTGGTTTGATCGTGGTGATGGATATTCGTCATCCATTGCGTGAATACGACCACCAAATGCTGACCTATGCGGTCGAAAACAAGCTGCCTGCCCACTGTCTGCTCACCAAAGCAGACAAGTTGTCGCGCGGCGCCGCCGGTAACACCTTGCAGGCGGTGCGCAGTGAGCTCAATCGCACATACGGTGATTCGGTGTCCGTACAAGTGTTTTCAGGTGAGGCGAAGACGGGTGTGGACGAAGTACGTGGGGTACTCGGCCGCTGGCTCGGAATCGCCGTATAGTGTTCGCCCGACACCTTTAAGGAAGCTGCATGTCCGGACCCAGTGCGCACAACGAAACGCTGATTACCGGGCGTGAGCAATTGGTTGAAGTCCTCGCCTCTGGTGAGAAGCCGCGCAGCGATTGGCGGATTGGTACCGAGCACGAGAAGTTTGGTTTCCGATTGGATGATTTGCGCCCGCCGACGTTTGAAGGCGAGCGCGGCATTGAAGCCCTATTGAAAGGTTTAACCCGTTTCGGCTGGGAGCCCTATGCCGAAGACGGTAAGGTCATTGCACTCTTGCGCGACGGTGCCTCGGTGACCTTGGAGCCCGCAGGTCAGTTGGAGCTCTCTGGCGCCCCGCTGCTGGATATACACGAGACCTGTCGCGAAGTCGGCACGCATTTGAATGAAGTGCGACAAGTGGCCGACAGCCTCGGGCTTGGATTCCTCGGGATGGGTTTCCAACCGAAGTGGACACGTGCGGACATGCCGTGGATGCCGAAAGGCCGCTACAAAATCATGCGCGAATATATGCCGAAGGTCGGTCAGCTCGGTCTCGACATGATGACGCGCACCTGCACCGTGCAAGTCAATCTGGATTACGCAAGCGAAGCGGACATGATCAAGAAGTTCCGTGTCTCACTTGCACTGCAGCCGGTGGCAACGGCACTATTTGCCGACTCGCCATTTACCGAAGGCAAGCCGAATGGCTATTTAAGCTATCGCTCGCACATTTGGACCGATACCGATCGTGACCGCACGGGCATGCTCGATTTTGTTTTCGACGAGGGCTTCGGTTACGAACGCTACGTCGATTATTTGTTGGATGTGCCGATGTACTTCACCTATCGCAATGGTGTGTACATGGATTACGCCGGGCATTCCTTCAAGAAATTCCTAGCGGGCGAACTGGACGGATTGCGCGGCGAGCTGCCGACCTTGCGTGATTGGAACGACCACATGACCACGGCGTTTCCGGAAGTGCGCTTGAAGAAGTATTTGGAAATGCGTGGCGCCGACGGCGGCCCTTGGGGTCGCTTATGTGCGCTGCCGGCGTTCTGGGTCGGCCTGTTGTATGACGATGAAGCGTTAGATGCCGCTTGGGATCTGGTGAAGAACTTCAGCATGGAAGAGCGCAATGCCTTGCGCGACGGTGTGCCGAAATATGCCTTGAAGTTGCCCTTCCGTGGCGCGACTGTGCGCGAGCTGTCGATCGAAGCATTGAAGATTGCCTCGGCGGGTTTGGCGCGTCGTGCGCGCGCAAACACCTGCGGCATGAATGAAGCCTGCTTCTTGGAAAGCATCATTGAAATCGCCGAAAGCGGCGAGACTGCAGCTGAGCGCAAGTTGGATCTTTTCCACGGCCCTTGGGGTGGCGTGGTGGACCCGGTCTTCAAAGAATTTGCGTATTGATGATCTAGATCAGGTCGTTCGACCTGACATCATCGGAAGATGGGGCATTCCAACTGGGACACCCCGATGCAATTCAAAATTCATGTCGAAAAAGACGCCCCCGATCTGCGGGCATTGACCCATGCGTTTGCGGAGATGGATCCGTCGGCCATCGTAGATAGCGCGCTTCAAGGAAATGCGTTGCGTCTGTCTACGGTGTTGCGCGACGTCGACATCCTCAATACGTGCAAAGACGCGGGCTGGATGATCGATGCGCGACAAATCGAGCAACTGCCGTCGGAGTGCTGTGGTGGTTGCGGTGGTTAAGCGATCGGTCGCTTTGGCTCGACTTCTGGTGAAACCTTAATAGGGAATCAGTTCGAACTTGCCGAAAGCCACGCCCAGTTCAACGCCTTTGCCTTTGCCGGACAAAGCCAGCGAGACATTTCCTTTGGTCATCACTTGACCTTTCACCGCATCACCCGCGGCAGCATTCGCTTCAGCCGTGGCATAGGTGCCGAGCACGTCACGGATGTTATAGACGTCTGAGAACTCACCCGAACCGTTCTTGATTTTTGATTGACCTGCCGTCAGGCCGCCGCCGCGCGCACGAATTTTGACATTCAAGGTTTCGCCGTTCTCGCAACGCACGACGCCCGTGCCATCGGCGCGTTTGTAGAACAGTGACCAGCCGGAAATCGAATACGTCATCTTGCAATCGAGGTCGCGCGATTGCGCGCGCGCCGTCGACGTCAACAAAAAACTCGCGGCCAGCGCGGTGGGGATTAGCGCTTTGCTCAACATCGGCACACTCCAAAGTGGGGATGCATCTAGCCTATTGGGCTCTGGCGCGAAACGCGCCGAAAAATGCGGATGCACGGGCGCACGGCGCATACGGGATTCAGCTTGAGGCGATTATTCGGCCTCAGGTGCACGCAGATAGGGTTCGACCACGCCTTTGATCTTCATCGTCATCGGTTGGCCACGACGATCCAATGCACGTCCGACTTGTACACGCACCCAACCTTCACTCACGCAATACTCTTCGATGTTGGTGCGATCTTCACCGTTGAAGCGCACGCCAATGCCTCTGTCGAGGAGCGCCTCGTCATAAAACTTGCTACGCGGGTCATTGCTCAAACGGTCGGGCATTGCATCAGTCATGTGCGTTCTCGTATTCACGAAGTGTCTTGTTAGATGAACGGAGCGTCCGTTCATGGCTTGGATTTCACATTCTACCGTGCGGGCGTTTTTCATCCTGCCCCTATGAATGACATCAAACATCGCCAAAGAAAACGCCCCATGCAGCGCGCTGTCGTTGCTTTCGCCGTGTTCGGACTGTGTGTGCTTGCGACCGCGGAAACCCGTGCGCAGACGGTACCTGAGGACGCCACCTTGCAGGCACAGGTGCTGCTGGAGCGCATCCACTTTTCGCCGGGTCAAATCGACGGCGTGGAAGGCAGCAATATGCGCAAGGCTGTGGCCGGCTTCCAAAATGCCTATGGCGTGAAGGGCGTGGGGCTGGATGAAGCGACTTGGGCTGCCTTGAAGGCTCAAAGCTCTGCGCCAGCCATCGTCGAATACACCTTGACCGATGCGGATGTGGCGGGTCCGTTCCGCGCGGTGCCGAAAAGCATGGCGGCGCAAGCCAAGCTGCCGGCACTCGGTTTTGCCAGTGTTGAAGAACAGTTGGGTGAAAAGTTTCATGCGAGCCCGACGCTGTTGCGAAAGCTCAATCCGGGCAGCACATTTGCCGCGGGCACGGTGATTCGCGTGCCGAATGTTTTAGACATTCCAGTGTTGCCGAAGGCTGCAAAAGTGATTGTGGACAAATCGGCGTCCCTGTTGATTCTTGCTGACGCAGGCAATCGCGTGATGGCGCAATTTCCGGTGACCACAGGCAGCGCGAATGATCCTTTGCCGATTGGCGATTGGAAGATCAATGGCGTGGCGCGCAACCCTGAGTTTCATTACAACCCGAAGTTGTTTTGGGATGCGCGTAAGGGTGACAAGAAAGCAACTATCCCGGCAGGACCTAACAATCCGGTTGGGGTGGCGTGGATCGATTTGTCGAAGCCGCATTACGGCATTCACGGCACGCCGGAACCCGCGAACATCAGCAAGACGCAATCACATGGTTGTATCCGCATGACCAATTGGTCGGTGATGCAGGTGGCGGAAGCGGTCGCCCCAGGCACCGCCGTTTCATTGGTGGAGTAAATTTTCAGCATCGGGAGGGATGGCATGACGATTCGTGCGCAAGTGGTTCGCCTTGTGCGAGGCAGTTTGATCTTCATCATGGGCCTGGTCATCGGTGGCGCCGGTGTCTATCACTGGGCCGGGAAGCAACGCTCGTTTCGCGAAGTTGCCATGGTGTCGCCGTCAGCAACGCGTCCTGCGGTCGACCCCGCCACACCCCCGAAAGAACCGGTGGGCACGCGACCGCGCGCAGATTTGCCACCGGATGAACCTTCTGGCCAGTTTGATGCGAGCGACGGCGCTGCATCGACCTCATCCGCCTTGATTCGCTCCAAGCTCTTGATTCCTGTGCACGGCGTCGCTTCATCGCAACTCACGGATACGTTCAGCGATGCGCGCAGTGGTGGCCGCGTACATGACGCCATCGACATCATGGCGCCTGCGGGCACGCCGGTCGTGGCCGTTGCCGACGGCACGATCGTGAAATTGTTCAACAGCAAACTGGGCGGCACCACGCTCTATCAATTCGACGATCAGGGTGAAGTGGCTTACTACTACGCGCACATGCAGGCTTATGCGCCCAACGTCGTCGAGAACATGAAAGTGAAGCAAGGCGACGTTATTGGTTATGTCGGCAGTACCGGCAATGCGTCGCCCACCGCGCCACATTTGCATTTCGCCATCATGGTGCTCGGGCCCGAGAAAGACTGGTGGAAAGGCGTCGCAATCAATCCATTTCCGTTCTTGGGCGGCGAACATACGCCCGTCGCGCCGACAGTGGCACCGACACTTCACCCTTAACGGACTGATCGAACTGGCGTAAAGTGCGCTTCATGAATGTGGCAGCGCACGCACTCCTCTATCCCTTCGAAACCGGCCGATTGCCTTGGCCCGCCTCGGCACGCGTGTGTCTGCTCAATGCGGACGAATTGCACGGATGGCAGGGCGCGGACTTTGACTGCGTGCAGACATTCAAGCCCTTGGCGGATGTCGTGGGTCGTCGCTATGGACGCTGCGTGCCTGACTTACCGGAAGCGCAGGGCAGCTACGATTGGGTGCTGGTGTTGCCACCACGGACGCGCGCGTGGTCGCGCGCTTTGTTGGCGCAAGCAGCGCTGCTCGCCAAGCCCGATGGGCAGATCCTGATCAGTGCGAGCAATGACGAAGGCGGCAAGTCGCACGCGGCCGACCTCAAGCAGTTGCTAGGCGACACCGTCGAGACTGCGAAGCATAAGTGTCGTGTGGCTTGGGGTTCGTGCACGCACTTCGATAAAGCACGCGCTGCGCAGTGGATCGCGGAGGCCGCGCCCAAGCTGCGCACAGACGGTTTGTGGACACAGGCAGGTGTGTTTTCTGCGGACGGCATCGATCCGGCAACGGCCATGCTGTTGGCCGCACTGCCAACGACCTTGAGCGGCGCGGTGGCGGATTTTGGCGCGGGCGTAGGTGTCATCGCCAAGCACATCGCGCAACACTGCACCGGTGTCAGTGCATTGGCACTGTATGAAGCGGATGCGCGCGCACTTGCCATGGCCCGCAAAAATCTCGAAGACAGTCCGGTGCCCTGTACGTTTCATTGGGCCGACGTGACGCGTGAAGTCGAGGGGCGATTTGATGTCGTTGTGTCCAATCCGCCGTTTCATGCCGCAGGAAAAAAGGGTTTGCCCGAATTAGGTCAACAGTTCATCACCGTCGCCGCGAAGCATCTGTCTGCCCGGGGCTCGCTGTGGCTGGTGGCGAATGCGCACTTGCCGTATGAGAGCGTTTTGAGTGCGTCTTTCCAAGAAGTCGAAACCGTACACGCCGCGCGCAATTACAAAGTGATCAAAGCAACGGGTCCGCGGCGATGAAGCTTCTGCGCTATTTGTCCAATTTGGGCTACGGCAGTCGGCGCGATGTGTTGGCGATGTTTGCGGATGCGCGCATCACGGATGCGGCAGGCGACCCGCTGTATGGTGACGACGTGCGTGCGCACGCCGAGGTGCGTATCGATGGCGAACCATTGGATCCGGCGCCAGGTCTGCTACTGATGTTGAACAAACCGGTAGGCGTGACCTGTTCAAGCAAAGATGTAGGCAAATTGGTCTACAGCTTATTGCCGCCGCGGTTCAAGTTGCGTTCGCCCATCGTGTCGACCGTGGGGCGATTAGACCGCGACAGCAGCGGTTTGTTGTTGCTGACGGACGACGGCACCTTGCTGCACAAAATCATATCGCCGAAGTCGAAGTTGCCCAAGGTCTATCACGTAAAACTGGCGCGGCCTTTGCGCGGTGATGAAGGTCGCGCGTTTGCAAGCGGCACCTTGATGCTGGAGTCTGAAGAAACACCGCTTTTGCCCGCAGAGTTTGAGGCATTGGGTGATCGCGAGGCGCGCGTGACGCTGCACGAAGGTCGCTATCACCAAGTGCGTCGTATGTTTGCCGCCGTCGATAACCATGTCGAAGCGTTGCATCGCGAACGTGTCGGGGGCTTGTCACTCGACGCCTTGCCGGAAGGCGAGTGGCGCATCTTGGAAGATGCAGATCGGACGCGCCTTTTCAGCGCAGACTAATTTGACGCGTCGTCGTTCTTAATCTCGTCCATCAATGCGTTGAACCCATCATTGCCCAATGCATTCATCGTCGCAATATTGCGGTCGATAATGCTGTCGGGTTCAGGGTATGCAGCCACGGCACGGGTGACGCTGTCCTCGCGCAATAAATGCAGAATCGGAAATGGCGCGCGGTTGGTGTTGTTCGACGCATCATCCAATGCCGTTTCGGCGAACTGATAGTCCGGGTGGAAACTTGCCACTTGAATATCGCCCGTGAGTGCCATCGCATCCAGCAAGTCGTCCGCGCGCGCGCGGAAATCGTTGTAATCAAAGAAATCCGTGAGTACGAGCGGATGCACAATCAACGTCGTGTCCACCTCTGTGGCTGCGGTGTCACGCAACAGAAGGAGTTCTTCGCCCAGGGTGTGTAAGAGCGCGTCCTCTGTACTGGCGTCGCTGACCACGATACGGACTTGGTCTTTGACCATCACCGCTTTGGCAAACGGACAAAGATTCATCCCGACCACGACACGCGCCATCCAGCGGCGCGTGATCGCTTCAATCGCTTCAGCGTCAAAAAGCTCAGACATCAGTCGCGGAAATTATCGAATTGCAACGGCAGTTCAAATGTCTTGCCGCGCAGCAAAGCCATGACGTCTTGCAAGTCGTCACGCTTTTTGCCGGTGATGCGAAGTTTGTCGCCGTTGATTTGCGACTCCACTTTCAACTTGCTGGTCTTGATTTCCGCCTGGATCTTTTTGGCCAACTCACGATCAATGCCTTGCTTGACCGTGATCTTTTGCCGCGCACCGGCCACATTGGTTTCGATTTCGCCGGTTTCAAGACAGCGCGGATCGATCTTTCGCGCGATCAGGCGCGCATCGAGGATGTCGGTCATCTGCTGAATTTGGAAATCACTGGGCGCACGCAACTGAATGACGGCTTCTTCCAGCGCAAACGTCGCATCCACACCTTTGAAGTCGAAACGCGTCGACAGTTCGCGGTTGGCTTGATCCACCGCGTTGGTGAGTTCGTGTGTGTTGACTTCAGAAACGATATCGAAAGAAGGCATTTGGAGCACCTGCAGACAAAGAACAAGCTGTACAGCTTAGCAATGCAAGCGCTCGACGTGCGTACAAAATCTGTTAGACGCGGGCACGCAGTTTGTTTAGACGTTCCGTGTCGAGTGGAGACGCGCGACGTGCCAAGCGTGCTTCAAGCAATCCGATCGCGGCTTCGGTCTGTCCGGACATCGCCAATGCATGCACGATCGTGTCTTCGACAACATCCGACTGTGCTTTGCTCGCGCCGACACCTTCAATGTGCGGCAAGGCTGCTTCAAGGAAGGCGGGCACAGCAGACCAGTTGCCTTCTACGGCGGCGACCAAGCCCGAACACAAGGGATCAATGACCGACACAAACAGCGGATCGTCGTGCGCTTCGGCGAATCGCTGTAAGTGGCGCAAGCGCGTCGCATCACCTGCGGTGGCAAGCGCGAGCGCCACGTGCATCGCCGCGAATGCGGAAGGCGGTGCTTCAAACCATGCCGCAGGTGCAGCGTCGATGACGCCGGACACATCCGGTTCGCGATCCCATGCTTCACTCATGCGTCCGCGCCAAAGCAGGGCGCCCGCATCCATCAGAATGCGGCACCCCGATACTTTGGGTGGTGCGAGGTCGCGCAAGTAGCGCGTGTGAAATGCCGCGGTGTCACCCAGCATGAGTTCGTGCAAGGCGGCATGCCAAGAAAAGTGCGAACGATGGTTGGTGGTAGCCGATTGCGTTGCAATCCAGTGATCCAGCCAAGCCAAGCCTTCGCGATGTTCACCGCGTTCGTAATAGATATGCGCCTTGGCATGTGCGGCATGGCCAAAGGCGGGATCAACCGAGAGCGCGTAATCCACCAAGACCGAGGCCTCATCCAAGCGCCCTTGTTCTTGCCGAATGAAACCCAACTGGGACACGTACCACGGGTCATCGCCGTACGCTTTCCCGAGTGACTCAATGAAGGTGGCGGTGTGGCTGCCGGCGGTGAGTCCGCCAAAGGCCACGCTGGGCACGGCGATGCCAACGGCAAATGCGTCGCGGGGAAAGCGTGCGATGTGCTGCAACAATGCTTCTGCACCATGCTGCCCGTCCGAGTTCAAGCGCGCATTGACCGCTTCAAGAAAACTCGCGGTGCGCGCGTCGAGTGCACGACTTTCAGCAGCAGCAAGTGCCGCTTTCAGTGCATCACGACCTTCGCCTTCCAAACACCATTCGTGTCCCAACAGCGCCAAAGAGGCATGACCAAGGACGAAATCCGGATCAATCTCGACGGCGCGCAGCAACGCATCTTCAACCCCGCCTTGAATGCGCAACAAACGCGACAATGCTTGGGCATAGTGCGCAGCGGATTCGGGGGTTGTTTCGAGCGTGTTGCCGTAAACGTCGACCGGCATGGGTGTCTCTCCGTGGCGAAGTGCGTGATTTAAGCGGGTGGCAAGCGAATACGCTTGCGCGCGAATTTCAGGAATGGCGGTGGACTCCCAGAGGTCTCCACGACGCAAAGCCCCCAAGGCAAAGAGACCGCTGCATGTGCCGTTTGCATCGAGCACCGCGCCGTCTTCGCGTGTTGCGATACCGAGCCCGACCGGTCCTGCTTGCACGAGACCTGCGTGTGCCAAGCGCGCCAACAGCGCATCCGAATGCAGCGTCGCGACAGCGCCCGTGCAATTCACAATGGCAGACACCGCAAGTTCACTGCCGTCGGTCAGTGTGACTGCACAGCCGTCCGCAGTCGGCGTCATCGATGCGATTTCTCCCCGGTGTGGCACGACGCGTCCTTCGCCGATCAATGCATCAAAGCGCGCCGCTGTGAGCGGCGGCATGCGGTGTCGATGCACGTCCCAGGTGCGTGCGTCTTCGTCTAGAAAGCGTTGCTTGTCCGCTTCACTCAAGCCTCGCCACAACTGCGAGGTCACAGATCGCAAGCCATCCAAGGCAGGGCGCCAATCACCGGTGGCAGCGCGCACACGTTCAAAATGCCACGCCAATCTGCCGCGCAACGCGTCCAAGTCGTGCAGGCGCGTGATACCTGCGGGCGGTTGAATCGGTGGCAAAGGCGGCATCGCATGCACGTGCGGCAGCAGGCCTGTCCGCGACAGCACATGAATCTTGCGTGTCGGGTGGTCTGCACTTTGCGCCAAATCCACCATGGTCAAACCCGCGCCGACCATGAGAAGGTCGCCGTGCTCGGGCAGCGCTTGTGTCCACGGTGCGGCAATGAAGTGTGCATCCGCGCGTAGCGCGTCGCTGGCCCACGTTGGATCTTCATTCAAACCTGTAGCGAGCACGACGAAGCGGGCGCGACAGGCCTCGCCTTGGTCATCGGTCAGCACAAAGCCATCGCTGGATTTTTCGATATCGACAATTCGCGTCGTGCAATGCATCCATTCAACGCTGGCATTGCGTTCGATCGCCGCGGCCAACACCGCATGGAGATAGCGTCCGTACAGCGCGCGCGGCACAAATTCGCCAGGCTGAATGTTGTCGTCAATCGTGTCGTGCAACCAATCCACGAAATGACCGGGTTGATGTGCGATGGCAGATAGACCGGCCGCAGGCACATTCAATAGATGCAGCGGATCTGTTGTGCGATATGCCGTGCCACGCCCTAATGCGGCTGCGTCTTCAAACAGAACGATGCGCGAGCCCGCGGGCAGCACATCGAGCAGATGTGTCGCCACCAAGCAGCCGGATGCACCGCCACCCACAATAGCGACTGTCGCCAAGGTGTGTTGGCTACAGTGGCTCTCCGGTTGGGTGCTTGGATGCATACGGGGTGAGGCTTCCTAATTTGGCTCGATCACAGCCTAACAGGCTCGCCATCTGATGACGGCAAGGCTTTGAGGTCAATGAAAAATCCGTAGGGAATCGCGGAGTTATATTTGTATCCGGATATAAAACGGATTTTCTCAAGAAAATCCTGCGGGCATGTTCGATCCGTGCTGAAATGGTGTTTTCACCCTACATACGCTGGAGCGGTTCGATGGCCGGAATGATGGAAGCAAAGGTCCCTGACATTGGCGGTAGCGCAGATGTGCCAGTCATCGAAATCCTGGTGAAAGTCGGCGATGCGGTGAAAAAGGACCAAGGGCTGATCACGCTCGAGTCAGATAAAGCCACGATGGAAGTGCCCGCTCCCTTCGATGGCGTCATCAAAGAATTGAAGGTGAAGCTAGGTGACGAACTGTCAGAAGGCAGTATCGTGGCTGTGATGGAAGTCGCCGATGCGCCCGCAGCGCCGGCCCCAACGGCGCCCGCACCTGCGCCCGCTGCGCCGGCTCCCGCGCCTGTCGCCGCGCCGACGCCAGCACCTGCGCCTGCGCCTGCCAAGGCAGATGTCGAACAGGCCAAGGCCCCGATGGGTGCAGGGCTGCCGCCCGTGCGCTTTGAAGCCAGTGCCGTGATGCCAAACAAAGTGCCGTATGCGAGCCCGGCCGTGCGCCTTTTTGCGCGCGAGCTCGGCGTCGACCTCTTGCAAGTGCAAGGTTCTTCCAACAAGGGCCGCATCAGTCGCGAAGACGTCAAGCAATTTGTGAAGTCTGCCATCGCCGGTGGTGGCGTGAGTGCGGGGGGTGCAGGCGGTTCTGGCTTGAACCTGTTGCCGTGGCCGAAGGTGGATTTCGCGAAGTTTGGCGAGATCGAAAGCAAGCCGCTGTCGCGCATCCAAAAAATTTCGGGCGCGAACCTCTCACGCAACTGGGCCATGATTCCGCATGTCACGCAATTTGATCGTGCCGATATCACTTCGCTCGAAGATCTGCGTGTGTCGCTGAATAACGAAAACGCCAAAGCCATTGCCGCAGGGAAGGCCGGCAAGCTGACCATGTTGGCGTTCTTGATCAAAGCCTGCGTTGACGCATTGCGCCGCTACCCGAACTTCAATGCCTCGCTGGATGGCGATCAATTGGTGCTGAAGAAATATTTCCACATAGGTTTTGCTGCCGACACCCCGAACGGCTTGGTCGTGCCGGTGCTGCGCGATGCAGATAAGAAGGGTGTGATGGAAATTGCGCAAGAGATGGGCGAGTTGGCTGCCTTGGCGCGCGAAGGCAAATTGAAGCCGGACCAAATGCAGGGCGGCTGTTTCACCATCAGTTCTTTGGGCGGCATTGGCGGAACTGCATTCACGCCGATCATCAATGCACCTGAAGTGGCAATTCTTGGTGTATCGAAATCTGAGCTGCAGCCGGTATGGGATGGCAAGGGCTTCGAGCCGCGCCTCATGCTGCCCTTGTCGCTGTCTTACGACCACCGCGTGATCGACGGTGCCGCTGCCGCGCGCTTTACGGCGCATTTGGCGGATGTCTTGGGCGACATGCGTAGGGCATTGCTCTAATTGCGTCTTGCGACCCTATGAATAAGCCTGCCGAAATCGGACAGAAGCTCAACAGCACCGGCCAGAAGGTCGGCGAGGCTGTGACGGGTGCGGGTGACCGCGCCTGGGCAGATCTGCAGCCGGTGTTCGATTACAAGCTGATTCATACCAGCAACTTTGATGTGACCTTGGGTGGCGTACTCGGCGCGTTCTTTGCGTTTGTCATCGCTTGGATGTTCTCCAAGTGGCTGCAGCGCACGATCAATCGCTACGGCGAACGTCAAAGTAGCAGCGAGCGCGCCGCGCTGTATACGATCTCGCGCGTCGCCCATTACGTATTGTTAGCCACGGCGATTGGTATTGCGCTGTCGGTTTTGGGCATTCCTCTGGGTAAGTTCGGCATCTTTGCGGGTGCCGTCGGCGTCGGCTTAGGGTTCGGCCTGCAATCGGTCTTTAGCAACTTCATTTCCGGATTGATCTTGTTGTTTGATCGATCTTTGAAAGTGGGCGACTTCGTTGAGCTGGACCAAGATGTGCGCGGCACCGTGCGCGCAGTGAATATTCGCTCAACACGTATCACCACCAACGACAACATTGACCTGTTGGTGCCGAACTCGGAATTCGTCAATGGCCGCGTGGTCAATTGGACGCACCGTTCTGTCAATCGACGCATTCGTGTGCCCTTTCATGCCGCCTATGGCGTCGACAAAGAAGTGGTGAAGAAGGCCGCACTCGAGGCCGCGGCCGAAGTGCCGTTCACCTTGACCGTCGAAGGAACACAGGCACCGCAAGTGTGGTTGGTCGAATTCGGCGAATCGAGAGTCGACTATCTATTGGTGGTGTGGTTGAACGAGGATGCCGCACGCCGGAACATCGCGATCCGCGCTGCCTACCTGTGGGCGCTGGATACCGCTTTGAAGAAGTACGGCATTGAAATGCCATTGCCACAACGCGATTTGAATATTCGTAGTCTGTTTGGTTTGAGCGGCAAAGACGCATTCAACGCAATGCACGGACAGCGCAATGTCGGTGAAGCATCGCCGCAACACGAATTGAGTGCTGCAGAACGCGAGAAGTTGTCGCGCAATGATGCGCAGGAAGATGCGCAAGTTGCGCTAGAGAAAGAAGACGAACCCACCCCGGTCGCCGATGCATCGGTCACCAAACCCACATTCGAGGAGAAGCCGAATGGCTGAAGTCAAAGTCGTCGTACCGGATATCGGCAGCCATGACGGCGTGCCGGTGATCGAGATTTTGGTGAAGCCCGGCGACACCATCGCGAAAGACCAAGGCTTGATTACGCTCGAATCTGACAAGGCCACGATGGAAGTGCCTTCGACGGTCGCAGGCGTGGTGAAGTCCTTGGCGATCAAGCTTGGCCAAGAACTCAACACCGGCGATCTCGTCGCGGTTGTTGAGGCGACAGACGATGCCAGCGAAGCGCCTACTGCGGCCAAGGCTGCAGCGCCTGCTGCGCCGTCGCCCGCGCCGGCACCTGCACCGACGCCTGTCGCTGCACCCGCGTCCACTCCCGCACCCGCGCCTGTCCCCTCCGCTGCAGGCAGTCACAGCTATGACTGCGATGTGGTCGTCATTGGTTCGGGTCCCGGCGGTTACACCGCCGCATTCCGCGCTGCGGATCTCGGCTTGAACGTTGTGTTAGTGGAACGCAACGACACCTTGGGGGGCGTTTGCCTCAACGTCGGTTGCATTCCGTCGAAGGCCTTGCTGCACGCCGCCGAAGTGATTGACCACGCTGCACATGCAACAGACATGGGCATCACGTTTGCTGCGCCGAAGATCGAACTGTCGGGTTTGCGTGCCTACAAAGAAAAAGTTGTGGGCTCACTGACCAATGGGCTGGCCGGCATGGCCAAGCAACGCAAAGTCAAAGTGATGCAAGGTACGGCGCAATTTGCAAATGCCAATGCGCTCGCCATCACCGATTCAAACGGCAATGGGCACACGCTGAGTTTCAATCACTGCATCATCGCTGCGGGTTCCGAAGCGGTGCATTTGCCGAGCTTCCCGTGGGACGACCCGCGTGTGATGGATTCCACCGGTGCCTTGGCATTGACGGATGTGCCGAAAAAGTTGCTCGTGGTGGGCGGCGGCATCATTGGCTTGGAAATGGCAACCGTGTATCAAGCCTTGGGCAGTGACGTCACGGTGGTAGAGCTCGCACCCCAATTGATTCCAGGTGCAGATGCAGATTTGGTGCGCCCACTTGCGCAACGCTTGAAAGCACAAAAGGTCGGTGTGTATCTGAAGACCAAGGTGGTCGAAGCGAGCGCGGAAAAGAAAGGCATTCGTTGCGTCTTTGAAGGCGAATCCGTGCCGGCAGACAACGTGTTTGATCGCGTCTTGGTCGCCGTCGGTCGCAGTGCGAATGGCAACAAGCTCGCCTGTGACAAGGCGGGGGTGAGTGTCGATGCACGCGGCTTCATCAGTGTCGACACACAGATGCGGACCAGCACGCCCCATATTTTTGCGATTGGCGATTTGGTCGGCCAGCCGATGCTGGCGCACAAGGCCACGCACGAAGGCAAGCTCGCTGCCGAAGTGATCGCGGGTGAGAAAAAATCCTGGGTCGCGCGGGTCATTCCTTCGGTCGCTTATACCAATCCGGAAATTGCCTGGGTGGGCGTGACTGAAAACGAGGCGAAGGAAAAGGGCCTCAAAGTGGGCGTCGGCAAGTTCCCGTGGGCGGCCTCGGGCCGTGCACTCAGCATCGGTCGCACCGATGGCTTCACCAAGCTGATCTTCGACGAGGAAACCCATCGCGTCATCGGCTGCGGCATTGTGGGCCCGCATGCCGGCGAGCTCATCAGCGAGGCCGCTTTGGCCATCGAGATGGGCTGCGAGGCCGCTGATCTGGGCCATACCATCCATCCGCATCCCACCTTGGGCGAAACGGTTTGCATGGCGGCCGAAGTCTATGAAGGCACGATCACCGACCTTTATATCCCCAAGAAGAAGTAAATTTGCGCCGACGTACCTCTTTTTGGTGCGTCGAGCCGCCCACAAAATATTTACTACTGCTATACTTTTGCGGCTTCAACGGGGCGCCTTAGGTGTTCCGCACCCGCCCATTCAGGATTTACCCGTCTAATGTTCAATCCGGTCTCAACGAGCCGAGTTCGGGCAAAGCGGGCACTCACATGGCAAGGATGCGCCACGTTGGCCGTCGCCTTGCTTTGGTGGGTCATCCCTGGAGGCGGTGTGAAAAGTGCGGCAGCGGCGCTCGCCGGCGGGGGTCTGATGGTCTTCGTTGGCTGGATCGCGATGCTGGTCGCATTGGGTGGGGGCATCGTTTCGGGCGCGAACAACGCGCTGGCACGGGTCGTCATCGCAACACTGTTGAAATGGGGTGTGGTTGCCCTCGGATTGCTGGTGATTTTCGGCATTCTGAAGTGGCCGCCGCTCCCCGTGTTGTCCGCCATCATTCTGATGGTTTTCGTATACATCGTCGCAAACGCAATTCCTGACAAGGTGTCCAAGTGATCGAACCCGGCAGCTCCGGCGGTGGCCTCACCGAATATATCCAGCACCATTTGTCCCATAACACGGGCAAATTGTTCAGCATGGACTTCAACTGGGACAGTTGGGGCATGGCCCTCGGCTTGGGCCTGTTGTTCGTGCTGTGGTTTGCGTTGTTTGCGCGTAAAGCCACCTCGGGTGTGCCGAGCAAAGGTCAAGCCTTCGTAGAAATCATCGTTGAATTCGTGGATGGCCAAGTCAAAGACGTCTTCCATGGCGACCGTAAGTCGGTCACCCCGTTGGCCTTGACCATCTTCATGTGGGTCACCCTCATGAACGCGATGGACTTGATCCCGCTCGACTTGGTCGGCTGGGTGACGCAAACCGTGTTCGGCCATGAAGTCGCACACCACACCTATTTCCGCGCGGTTCCGACCGCTGACCTCAACACCACCCTGGGCGTGTCCACGGGCGTGTTCTTGGTCCTCATTGGTCACGCCTTGTCGGCGAAGGGCATTGGCGGATTCACCAAAGAATTCTTCACCGCACCGTTCCACGCGCACGGTTTTGCCGCCATCTTGCTGGCACCGGTGAACTTCATCATGAATGTCATCGAATGGTTGGTGAAACCCATTTCGTTGGCCATGCGACTCTTCGGCAACATGTACGGCGGCGAGCTGGTGTTCATGCTCATCGCGGGTCTGTTTGCTTCGTGGGTGACCTTCTTGCCGGGCATCATTGCCAATACGGCCTGGGGCATCTTCCACATTCTGATCATCTTGTTGCAAGCCTTCATCTTCATGATCCTCACGGTCGTCTACATTTCGGGCGTTCGCGAGTCGCACTAAGTTTTAGCTTTAAATCGTTTCATCCTTTTTCGTTTTTCAACTACACGCTGGAGTAACACAATGGAATTCATCGCACACGTGCAAGGCCTCACCGCCATCGCCATCGGCATCATCATCGGCCTCGGCGCACTCGGCGCATGTTTGGGTATCGCCCTCATGGGTTCGAAGTTCCTCGAATCCGCTGCCCGTCAACCGGAATTGATCCCGGCACTGCAAGGCAAGATGTTCCTCCTCGCAGGTCTGATCGACGCAGCATTCATCATCGGTCTCGCCATTGCCTTGTACTTCGGCTTGGCTAACCCGTTGCTGACGGCCGTCATCGACGCTGCCAAGTGATGTAACCCGCAAGGCTGCGCATAACGCGCGGCCTTGCACTGCTTCGCCAGTGGTTGGCGAAGTGCGGATTTTGCCAAAGGACAAGTCATGAATCTCAATTTGACGTTCTTGGGTCAGATGATCTCTTTTGCGATCCTCGTGGCCTTTACGTTGAAATTCATTTGGCCGCCGATCAACGCGGCGATTGAAGAACGCCAACGCAAGATCGCCGAGGGCCTGGCGGCTGCTGATAACAGCCAGAAGACCCTTGCGCAGGCTGAGGAAAAAGCGAACGACGAACTCAAGATCGCACGTAGCAAAGCCAACGAGATCATCGAGTCGGCGCATCAACGCGCCAGCCAGATCATCGAATCGGCCAAGAACGAAGCGATTGAAGAGGGCGCGCGTCAAAAAGCGATCGTCGATGCTGATATCGCTGCCAGTGCCAACAAGGCACGCGAAGACCTGCGCAAGCAAGTTTCGCAACTGGCCGTGAACGGTGCCGAGAAGTTGATCCGCCGCGAAATCAATCCGGAAACGCATAAAGCGTTGCTGGATGAATTGGCAGCGCAACTCTAAGGTCGACGCATACCCATGAGCCAAACCCTCACCCTTGCACGCCCCTACGCACGCGCCGCGTACGACTTGGCCCGTCAAGGCAATGCCGTCGTTGATTGGTCGAATGCGCTGAGTCTCTCAGCACGTATCGCCGCCGATCCCAATGTCGCGCAATTGCTCGGCAATCCCTTGTTGTCGCGCCAAGAAGCGGCAGGCCTCGTTGCACCGGAAGGTGCAAGCGACACCCTGCGTAACTTCTTCGCAACGCTAGCCGAAAACGGCCGCTTGAATGTCTTGCCGGAAATTGCAGGTCTGTTCGAGCAGTACCGCGCCGACGCCGAACACATCGTTCGCGCCAAGGTCACTTCGGCTGCACCAATGTCCGCCGACGAACTGGCGAACATCAAGGCTGCATTGAAGCGCCGCTTCAACCAAGACGTTGAAATCGACACCGCCATCGATGAGTCATTGATTGGTGGCGCCGTGATCGATGCGGGTGACGTGGTGATCGACGGTTCGCTCAAGGGCAAATTGGTTCGTCTGCAAAACGCACTCGCTCAATAAACACATAGTGAAATCCGCGCGCCCATCGGCGCACGAAAAGGAAAACTTGAAATGGCAACCACATCGCTCAACCCGTCGGAAATCAGCGAGCTGATCAAAAACCGCATCGAGCAAGTCAAGCTCGGTTCCGAGGCGCGTAACGAAGGCACCGTCACCAGCGTGTCGGACGGCATCGTGCGTATCCACGGCCTGGCAGACGCCATGCAAGGTGAAATGGTCGAATTGCCGAACAACACCTTTGCATTGGCATTGAACTTGGAACGTGATTCCGTCGGTGCCGTGGTCCTCGGCGACTACGAACACTTGCGCGAAGGCGATGTGGCTAAAACCACTGGCCGCATTCTTGAAGTGCCGACCGGTCCGTCGATGTTGGGCCGCGTTGTCAACGCACTTGGCGAGCCGATCGACGGTAAGGGTCCGATCAATGCGGAAGCCTCTGCACCGGTGGAAGCGATTGCACCGGGCGTGATTTGGCGTAAGTCGGTCAGCCAACCGCTGCAAACCGGTTACAAGTCGATCGACAGCATGATCCCGATCGGTCGCGGTCAACGCGAATTGATCATCGGTGACCGCCAAACCGGTAAGACCGCTGTCGCAATCGACACGATCATCAACCAGAAGCATTCGGGCGTGAAGTGTATTTACGTCGCCATCGGTCAGAAGAACTCGACCATTGCGAACATCGTGCGCAAGCTCGAAGAAAACGGCGCCTTGGCTTACACCACGGTTGTCGCCGCTTCCGCATCTGAATCGGCTGCGATGAACTTCATCGCTGCGTACTCCGGTTGCGCCATGGGTGAATACTTCCGTGACCGCGGCGAAGACGCACTGATCATTTATGACGATTTGTCGAAGCAAGCTGTGGCCTACCGCCAAATCTCGCTGTTGCTGAAGCGTCCGCCGGGCCGCGAAGCCTACCCGGGTGACGTGTTCTATTTGCATAGCCGCCTGTTGGAACGTGCAGCGCGCGTGTCGGAAGACTACGTTGAGAAGTTCACCAACGGTGCCGTCAAGGGCAAGACCGGTTCGCTCACTGCGTTGCCGATCATTGAAACCCAAGCCGGCGACGTTTCGGCCTTCGTGCCGACCAACGTGATCTCGATCACCGACGGACAGATCTTCTTGGAAACCGACTTGTTCAACGCCGGTATCCGTCCTGCAGTGAACGCCGGTATCTCGGTGTCGCGCGTGGGTGGTTCAGCACAAACCAAGATCATGAAGAAGTTGTCGGGCGGTATCCGTATCGCTTTGGCGCAGTACCGTGAATTGGCTGCATTTGCCCAGTTCGCCTCTGACCTCGACGACGCAACGCGCAAGCAGCTCGAACGCGGTCAACGCGTGACCGAGCTCATGAAGCAACGCCAATACGCACCGATGTCGGTTGCACAACAAGCACTCTCGATCTATGCCGCTGACAAGGGCTACATGGACGACGTGCCGGTGCAACAAATCGGTAAGTTCGAAGACGCCCTTCAAGCCCACTTCGCCAACAATGTCGGCGACGTGATCTCGAAGATCGATCAATCCGGTGACTGGAACGACGAACTCGAAAATGCCTTTAAGAAGGGCATCGAAGACTTCAAGAAAACCGGCACCTGGTAATCGGGAACTAGACGATGGCAAGCGGCCGCGAAATTAAGACCAAGATCAAGTCGGTGCAGAACACCCGCAAGGTGACTCGCGCACTCGAAATGGTCTCGGCTTCCAAAATCCGGAAGGCGCAAGACCGCATGAAGGCATCGCGTCCGTACGCGCGTGCCATGAAGCAGTTGATCAGCCACCTCGCGCAAGCGAACCCGGAATTCCAACATCCGTATTTGCTGGAACGCAAAGACGTCAAGCGCGTCGGCTACATCGTGGTCTCTTCAGACCGTGGTTTGGCGGGTGGCTTGAACAACAACATGTTCCGCAAACTGCTGACTGAAATCCGCGCATGGCATGAGCAAGGCGTGGAAGTCGACGTAGTCACCATCGGTCAAAAGGCGACGGTGTTCTTCCGTCGCATCAAGGTCAACATGGTGGCATCGGTCACGCACTTGGGCGATCAGCCGCACGTCGAACAACTGATCGGTGTCATCAAGGTGATGCTCGACAGCTACGACAGCAACAACTTGCAGCGCGTCTTCATTTGCTACAACGATTTCGTCAACACGATGCTGCAACGCGCTGCGTTCGATCAATTGCTGCCGCTGCCGCCGGCAGAACAGCAGTTGGCCAAGCACGCGTGGGACTACATCTACGAACCCGATGCACAAACCGTGCTCGAACATGTGATGACCCGTTATATCGAATCGTTGGTTTACCAAGCCGTGATGGAAAACGTCGCTTCTGAACATGCTGCACGCATGGTCGCGATGAAGTCCGCATCGGACAACGCAACCAAGCTGATCGGTACCTTGAACCTCGTCTACAACAAAGCCCGTCAGGCCGCGATTACCCAGGAAATCTCGGAAATCGTCGGCGGCGCGGCCGCAGTCTGAGGCCACCGGTAAACCTCACATGCAACAAGACATTTTTGATACAGGAAAGCCCATGAACACCGCCAACACGCAAGGCAAGATCGTCCAGATCATCGGCGCCGTCGTCGACGTCGAATTCGCGCGCGAGAGCGTGCCGAAGGTTTACGACGCGCTGAAGGTGCAAAACACCGACATCACGTTGGAAGTCCAACAACAATTGGGCGACGGTGTTGTTCGCACGATCGCACTGGGCTCGACCGACGGCCTCAAGCGCGGCCTGTTGGCCGACAACACCAACCGCGCCATTTCGGTGCCGGTCGGTACTGCCACCTTGGGTCGCATCATGGACGTGCTCGGCAACCCGATCGACGAAGTGGGTCCGATCAACGCTGCCGATAGCTGGGAAATCCATCGTCCGGCACCGTCCTATGAAGATCAAGCCAGCACCAACGACTTGCTCGAAACCGGCATCAAGGTGATCGACTTGATGTGTCCGTTCGCCAAGGGCGGTAAGGTCGGCCTGTTCGGCGGCGCCGGCGTGGGCAAGACCGTGAACATGCTTGAACTCATCAACAACATCGCAACCCAACACTCGGGTTTGTCGGTGTTCGCCGGTGTCGGTGAGCGTACGCGTGAAGGCAACGACTTCTATCACGAAATGCAAGAAGCAGGCGTCGTGCGCGTCGACAACTTGCCGGAATCGAAAGTGGCGATGGTCTACGGCCAGATGAACGAGCCGCCGGGTAACCGTTTGCGCGTGGCATTGACCGGCCTGACCATGGCCGAATACTTCCGCGACGAAAAGGACGAAAACGGCAAGGGCCGTGACGTGTTGTTCTTCGTTGACAACATCTACCGCTACACCTTGGCCGGTACCGAAGTGTCGGCACTCTTGGGTCGTATGCCGTCGGCCGTGGGTTATCAGCCGACCTTGGCAGAAGAAATGGGCGTGCTGCAAGAACGCATCACCTCGACCAAGACCGGTTCGATCACCTCGATCCAAGCCGTGTACGTGCCCGCCGACGACTTGACTGACCCGTCGCCTGCCACCACCTTCGCCCACTTGGATTCGACCGTCACCTTGTCGCGTCAGATCGCATCGCTGGGTATCTACCCGGCAGTGGATCCGCTCGACTCGACGTCGCGCCAAATGGATCCGAACATCATCGGCACCGAACACTACGACACTGCGCGTCGCGTCCAAGGCACCTTGCAAAAGTACAAGGAACTGAAAGACATCATCGCGATTCTCGGTATGGACGAATTGTCTGAAGAAGACAAGTTGGCCGTGTCGCGTGCACGTAAGATCGAACGCTTCTTCTCGCAGCCGTTCCACGTTGCAGAAGTCTTCACCGGTTCGCCGGGTAAGTACGTCTCGTTGAAAGACACCATCCGCGGTTTCAAGATGATCGTCGACGGCGAATGCGACCACTTGCCGGAACAAGCTTTCTACATGGTCGGCGGTATCGACGAAGCGATCGAAAAGGCCAAGAGCCTCTCGGCTGCCTGAGCCTCGGAGAACTGATCAATGGCAAGCACAATTCGTTGCGACATCGTCAGCGCGGAAGCCGAAATCTACAGCGGTGAAGCGACACTCGTGGTCGCCACCGGTGAAATCGGTGAGCTCGGTATCGCACCGAAGCACGCCCCGCTGATTACGCGTTTGAAACCCGGCAAGGTCGTTGTCACGACCCCCGCAGGTGAAACCTTGGACTTCGCAATTTCCGGCGGCATTCTTGAAGTGCAACCGGACATGGTGACCGTCTTGGCGGACACCGCTGTGCGCGCTCAAGACATCGATGAAGCCGCGGTGCGTCAAGCGAAGGAAGAAGCCGAACGCGTGTTGGCCGGCCGTGGTGAAGCGATGGACGTCGCCGAGGCACAACAACGTCTCGCCGAAGTCTCGGCACAGTTGGCTGCGCTTGAACGCCTACGCAAGAACCTCAAGCACTAATCCCTTATCCACACGTGGAAAGGTGCCTCGAAAGGGGCAGAGGGGCGCCTTAAAAGGGCGCCCTTTTTCTTTTGCCCGATTCAAACTCGCGATCGCGCCGAATACACCCAATGCCGCGACAACAAGAAGCCGATCGTACCGGTCAATGCGTCCAATAAAGGTTTGATCGCCCAAGTCATACGCAAGTCGGAATACGCATGCACCGCAGTGACAAGTGCGGTGTTCAAGATCGTTAAAGAAATGAACATCAGCACGAAGCGCAAGAAGGCCACGCGACTCAGATGACGTCCCTCACCTTTGAAAGTGATCCGACCATTGAGCCAGAAGCCCACGCTTGCACCCAGCATGCGGCCAATGACGTTCGCCTGCGGCACAGGCAAGATCCACGCACTTAGACCCACCATGGCGCCATATTCGAGCAGCCATTGCAGTAGGCCCACTGTCGCGTAGCCGCCGAGATGCCGTTTCCAAGTCATGCTGCATTGTGACCGTTTTGAAGCGCCAAGCGCAGCTGCACCGCTAGAATGAGCGGAATCGTGCACGTTTTGAGGAAACCATGGCGCTACCCCTGCATGTTGTGATCCTTGCCGCAGGCGAGGGCAAGCGTATGAAATCGACGCTGCCGAAAGTGCTGCAGAAGATTGCAAATAAGCCAATGCTTGCGCATGTGATTGATGCGGCACGTGCGTTGCAGCCTTCCGCCTTGCACGTGGTCTATGGCCACGGCGGCGACCAAGTACGCGCAGCGTTCGCTGCAGAAAGCGACATTCAGTGGTCAGAGCAGCGTGAACGCTTGGGCACCGGGCATGCCGTACAACAGGCCATGCCGGCGATCCCGGACGACGCGCGCGTACTCATCTTGTATGGCGATGTGCCACTCATTGAGGCAGAAACGCTGCAACGCTTATTGGATGCGCCGGGCAGTTTGTCCGTGCTGGTGGCTGATCTGGACGATCCAACCGGCTATGGCCGCGTCGTACGCGATGCTGCGGGCAAGGTGGAAGCGGTTGTCGAGCAGAAAGACGCGACGGATGCGCAGAAGAAAATACATACGGTGAACACGGGCATCGTTGCCGCCGATGCGAAAGCACTGCGCGAATGGCTCGGCACATTGTCGAATCAGAACGCACAAGGCGAGTACTACCTCACCGACATTTTCGCGCGTGCTGCAGAACAGTTCCGTCCTGCCGAAATGGTGCATGTGGCGGACGCGATTGAAACCGAAGGTGCAAATGACCCCTGGCAACTTGCACAGCTCGAACGCGCATTCCAAAAGCGCGCGGTGCGCGCCTTGTGTGTGGCGGGCGCGCGTTTTGCCGATGTGACGCGCGTGGACGTTCGCGGCCAGGTGGAAGTGGGCAACGATGTTGAAATTGATATTGACGTCATCTTCGAAGGCACCGTCCGCTTGGGTGATGGCGTGCGCATCGGGCCCTTCACCCGCCTGAAAGACGTGACGCTGGCTGCCGGCACAGACGTACGCGCACATTGCGATCTGGAGGGGGCGGTCACCCACGGCGCAGTGCACATTGGTCCCTACGCGCGCTTGCGGCCGGGTGCTGAACTCGCAGCGGGCGCACACATTGGAAATTTCGTCGAAATCAAGAAGTCCACGGTGGGTGCAGGTAGCAAGGTGAATCACCTCAGCTATATCGGAGATGCCGTGATCGGTGCGGGCGTCAACATCGGTGCGGGCACGATCACTTGCAACTACGACGGCGTCAACAAATTCATCACCACCATCAAGGACGGTGCCTTCATCGGTTCCAACAGCGCACTGGTCGCACCGGTGACCATTGGCAAGGACGCGACCATCGGCGCGGGCTCCGTGATCACGCGCGATGCACCGGCTGAAATGCTGAGCCTCGGACGGGGACGTCAATCGATTGTCGAAGGCTGGCAGCGCCCGGTCAAAAAGTCGCCCTGATCTTGGCGGAGGCATGACGGTCCACACGTTAAACTGGGCGAATACAAAATAGGGTCTAGCGAACATGTGTGGAATCGTCGGCGCAATTGCCAACAGGGACGTCGTGCCGGTACTGGTCGAGGGCCTCATGCGGCTCGAATATCGCGGCTATGATTCCGCCGGTATTGCGGTGGTTGAACAAGACCAAGTCCGTCGTGTTCGCCGCACCGGTCGCGTCAGCGAAATGGAAGGCGCCGCAAAGGCCGAAGGGTTCAGCGCCACGCTCGGCATCGGTCACACACGTTGGGCCACCCACGGTGGTGTCACTGAAAACAACGCGCACCCGCATATCTCGCAGGGTGTGGCCCTGGTGCACAACGGCATCATCGAGAACCACGAAGCACAACGCGAACGTTTGACCGCGCTTGGCTACAGTTTCGAATCACAGACCGATACCGAAGTCATTGCGCATTTGATTCACTACCACTTGCAAAGTGGTGCCGATCTTTTGCAAGCACTTCAAAAGACAGTTTCAGAACTTCACGGTGCCTACGCATTGGCCGTGATTCGCAAAGAAGAACCGAACCGCATGGTCGCCGCACGCATGGGCTGTCCTTTGCTGGTCGGTCTGGGTGAAGGCGAAAACTTCGTCGCTTCCGACGTGTCCGCGATCGTGTCTTCGACACGCAACGTGATGTTCTTGGAAGACGGTGACACCGCTGATCTCAATCGCGAAGGCGTGCGCGTGTTTGATGCCGAGGGCAAGGAAGTCGAACGCGAAGTCAAGCAATCCGGGGTGTCACTTGCATCGCTGGAATTAGGCCCGTATCGCCATTTCATGCAAAAAGAAATTCATGAGCAACCGCGCGCGTTGAGCGATACGGTTGAAGGCATCGTCGACGCCAATGCATTCAACCCGGCGTTGTTTGGCGACGGCGCGGAAGCCGTTTTAAAGGATATCGAGTCCGTACAGATTCTTGCCTGTGGCACCAGCTACTACGCTGGTCTCACCGCACGTTATTGGATCGAGTCGATGGTCGGCATTCCTTGCGCGGTCGATATCGCCAGCGAATACCGTTATCGCGATGTCGTTGCAAATCCCAAGCAGCTCATCGTCACGATTTCTCAGTCGGGTGAAACGCTCGACACCATGGAAGCGCTGAAGTACGCGAAGTCTTTGGGCCAAGACCGCACGCTCTCCATTTGCAACGTGCCGGAATCTGCGATCCCGCGCAGCAGCAAGTTGGTGTTTTACACGCGCGCTGGCGCCGAAATTGGCGTTGCTTCCACCAAAGCGTTCACCACGCAGCTGGTTGCTTTGTTCGCACTGTCATGCGTGCTGGCCAAGATGCGCGGCAGATTGGATGCAACCAAAGAGGCAGAAAGCATCGATGCTTTGCGTCAACTTCCGGGCAGCGTGCAGCACGCACTCAATTTGGAACCGCAGGTCATCGCTTGGTCAGAGCGCTTCGCAACCAAGCAACATGCGCTATTCCTCGGCCGCGGCATGCACTATCCGATTGCGCTCGAAGGTGCGTTGAAGCTCAAGGAGATTTCATACATTCATGCCGAAGCCTATCCGGCGGGTGAGTTGAAACACGGCCCCTTGGCTTTGGTCGATTCCGATATGCCCGTGGTCGTGATCGCGCCGAACGACAGCTTGCTCGAGAAGGTGAAATCCAATATCCAAGAAGTACGCGCACGCGGCGGAGAGATGTTCGTGTTCACAGATGCCGATAGTCAGTTCACCGAATCCGAAGGCGTCCACATCATTCGTACACCGCGCCACGTGGGTATCTTGTCGCCCATCGTCCATACGATTCCAGTGCAGATGTTGGCGTATCACGCTGCGCTTGCGAAAGGCACAGATGTTGACAAACCGCGCAATTTGGCGAAATCCGTTACGGTAGAGTAGAGCGGGGCCGAAGGGCTTTCGCACACTTTTACAGGGGACGGTATGAAGAAGGGAATAATTGCGGGCGGCGTTGCCGTCGCGTTGGTGGTGCTCGCCGCTTGGCTGTATGCATCGCCTTATTTGGCCTTGCGCGGTCTGAAGAACGCGATCGAGCAGCAGAACCCGCAAGCCATGTACAACTACATCGACTTTCCGGCATTCAAGCAAAGTTTGACGCGTGAAATGCTCGAGGAAATGAACGTCGAAGCGGACAAGTCGTTTGCGGAATTCGGAACCAAGATGGTCGAAGGATTGGTCGACGTGTTTGTCAATCCGGAAACGATGATCAAGATGTTCGCCAAAGACAAAGCGCAAGACGTTCGTTCAATTGCGACACAAAGCGAAGCACCGGATTTCAATTTCACATCTGACAAAGTTGCGATGCGCTACGCGGGCTTCAACGCGTTTGAATTGGCGTTGCCTGCTGAGAAAGATGGCAGTACTTGGACCTTCATCATGCATCGCAAGGGTCTGGGCTGGAAGATTGATGACGTACGCGTAGTGGGTAGTGGTGCATCTGCCGATTCACGTTTGGCGTCCGCGCAACAAGGCGGTGTGCTGCCAAGCATTTTAGGAAGCGACATGAATGCCGCTGGACGTGATCTGGATGAAGGACGTACTGCGGCAGACGCAGCGGCAGCAGCCGCAGCCGCTATGACAGAGGTGGAATCAACGAACGCGAGCATGGCAGCCGCAGCGAGTGCTGCTGAAGATGCGGACGCAGACTCTGCAAATGCGCAAGACGCGGCCAACGGGACTGTCAGGCCGAGCTTTGACTGCGGTCAAGCATCCTCGTTCGCGGAACGTATGATCTGCGCAGATGCAAATCTCGCCCACTTGGATCTTGCCTTGGCAAGCGCCTATCGAACTGCGCTCAGTGCAACGTCGAGCACGTCGGCACTGAAGCAGTCACAGAATGCTTGGCGCACGCAAGTCCGCGATATCTGCATGGACACCGATTGCATGCAGGCGGCGTACCAGTTGCGCATTGCCGAATTGCAGAACAATTAAAGACGATCGTTCATCCGGCTCAAGACGCAGTCGTGTTTGTGTGTTGCCATTGGAAAACATCCGTCAATGGCACATCCAAGGCCAGGCCGATGCGAAAGGCTAGTTCCAGTGATGGACCATAACGGCCGGCCTCAAGTGCGTTGATCGTTTGGCGTGTGACGCCGCAGGCATCCGCCAATGCCTGCTGCGTCATTTCATCGCGTTCGAATCGGAGCCTGCGAATCGCGTTGGTGAACGGGACTGTGGTCATGCCTCTGCCACCCAACGTTCGCGGGTGTAGCGTACCGCTTGCGCAATGTTTCCGATGAGGTGCGCGGCCACCATGATCATGATCAAGATATGGGCGATCAAGCCAAAGCTCAGCCACTGCATCCGATCGATGGGGTTGGCGACCAATCCGATCGCAAACGCGACCATGCCGCAGACCATCATGTGAAGTGAGAGTCGCGTCGACGCCAAATCGATCTGCACATCACGCTCGTCTTGCGTGACCTTCGATCCCCAGCGGCTATGCAACATGGCGCTCACGATGCCCCACGCAATAAAGATTGAGACGAGCATTCGACCGAAACGGTTGGCGTCGGGATCATCACCAAGCGGCACATTCGCGTGCGGCACGGTCAGTGCCAGCGCCATGGCAGCCAAGATGGCTGTCAAGAAACCGATATCCACCCATGCCTTCCATTCGCCCGGCGCGATGCGTTGTTCCGCCTCACTCGCGGGTGTGGTGTGAATCGCCGCGACAGAGGACCACACGGCGGCGGCGAAGACAATCGTTCCGATGAAGCCCGTCGACGGTTCGAAATTGCGATAGACCCCGCTGAAGAACAAACATAATCCGACGCCGGCGATCAGAAGGCTCAAGATCAGACGCGTACGGGGATTCAAGAACGTGCTCATGCGCTCCTCCGATAGCCGATGACGACCCTGCCGAAATGGATGACTTGCGCCAAGCCGATGACGAAGATCATTGACTGGACGATGTCCCAGCCTGTCTTTACGAAGGGCAAGTAGATGCCGGCAAAAATGGCCCCGGTAAGCAGGACGTAATAAGCCGAACGGATGCCTTTGAATTCAATGGCGAGGTCACGTTCATCCGTGGGGGCCCGCATATCACTGCGATAGCGCAGCGCGAACCAGGCATAACCCAAGCCAATCAAGACCATTTGGATCACGGCCGTGATGCCGTAGAGCCACAATTGCTCGAATCCGGGCATGGTGGTCGGTAGGCCTCGGAGCCCGCTCAGCGTGAAGTACGGAATGTAGGTCACCAGAAAAACGATCAGAAACAGCCACGCGGCGCGTTCTTTGTGTGTCATGTCGGATACTTCTTACTTGATGTAAGAAATACTTTACATATAGTCAAATTGACTTGTCAAGCTGTTTCTTGCTCAGGCTATAGTCCATGTCAATGACCCCCACAAAGCCTTGACCGAATGACGACAGCCGCACGCCTGCCTAGGCAAATCCCTTTCATCATGGGCAATGAAGCCTGCGAGCGCTTCAGCTTCTATGGCATGCGCAACATCCTGACCCCGTTCCTTGTCTCGACGCTGCTGATGTACCTCCCCGAGTCCGAGCGGGCCGGGATGGCGAAAGAGGTGTTTCATAGCTTTGTCATTGGTGTGTATTTCTTTCCCTTGCTCGGCGGGTGGCTGTCCGATCGATTCTTTGGGAAGTACAACACCGTCTTGTGGTTCTCGCTGATCTACTGTCTTGGGCATGCCTGCCTCGCCGTTTTTGAAAGTCACCGGCAAGGGTTTTACGCGGGCTTGTTGCTCATCGCCTTGGGCTCCGGCGGGATCAAACCTTTGGTCGTGAGTTTTGTAGGTGACCAGTTCGATAAATCGAACAAACACATGGCGAAGATCGTGTTCGACTTCTTCTACTGGACGATCAACTTCGGTAGCTTCTTCGCATCGCTGTTGATGCCAATCTTCTTGCGTAATTACGGCGCCGCCGTCGCGTTTGGCATACCCGGCATCTTGATGGGCATTGCGACGTTGTTGTTCTGGCTGGGTCGTAAAGACTATGTTCGCGTCCCACCGACGCGGGGCGAAGACCCTCATAGCTTCTTCAACGTGGCGCGCACCGCGCTAACAACGAACGCCGAAGGTCGCGGCAATCCGGGGCGGTTCACCGCACTGCTTGGCGCGGTCGTCGCCCTCGGTTTCCTGTTGAGTTGGGCTGCGCAATCGTGGGGCGGCATCGACTTACCCTATTGGTCGAATGATTTTGGTTTCGTGGTGAGTGCCTGTCTTGCCCTGGGTGTGTTGATCGCATTCGGTGGCGCGGGTGTGTCGATGCAGTTGGATCGCGCACGCGGTGCGCATCCGGATGCAGCCGTCGACAGCGTGCGTGCCGTTCTGCGCATTCTGATCGTGTTCGCATTGACGACGCCGTTTTGGTCGCTGTTCGATCAGAAGGCGTCAACTTGGGTCTTGCAAGGGAACACGATGCACGTGCCGCACGAAGCGTGGTGGTGGCCGAGCTGGTTGGTCAAAGAGCCTGCACAAATGCAGGCGCTCAATCCTTTGCTGATCATGCTGTTGATTCCCTTCAACAACTTGATTCTCTACCCGTTGCTGCGTCGAATGGGTTTTGATCCGACACCGTTAAAGCGCATGGGCTGGGGCATCGTGTTCGCGGGCTTTGCGTGGATCATTGCCGGCTTTATCCAATTGAATATCGACAGCGGCGCGTCCACTTCATTGGCATGGCAAGTGTTGCCGTATCTCTTGCTGACTTTTGGCGAAGTGCTGGTCTCAGCGACGGCACTCGAATTTGCCTATAGCCAAGCTACGCAAGCGATGAAGGGCGTGATCATGGCGTTCTGGTATCTCACCAGCACCTTCGGTAGCTTGTGGGTCTTGCTCACCAATGCCGGCGTGCGCAATGAAGCGGTGCTTGCGAATATATCGCGCACCGGCTTCAGTGAAAACGCGTTCTTGATGTTCTTCTTTGCAGCGTTTGCGTTTGTCGCTGCACTCGGCTTCGCGCTGTACGCACGCCGATACAAGATGCAGGACAACTATCGCGCGGCGGTTTGATCGATTAGCGAATGCTGTGCACGTACAGCGCAGCAATCGCTTCCAAGCCCTTTTGGTCTTCTTCGTCGAAACGGCCCACAATCGGGCTGTCGATATCGAGTACGCCGACCAAGGCATTGCCGCGCTTCAAAGGAATCACAAGCTCTGAGCGTGAAGCAGAATCACAGGCGATGTGGCCTGAGAACGCTTCGACGTCGTGCACACGTTGTGTTTGTCCGGTTTCAGCTGCGGTGCCACACACGCCACGACCCAAGGCAATTCGGATGCACGCGGGTTTGCCCTGGAAGGGTCCCACAACGAGCTCGTTGCCGTCATAGAAATAAAAGCCGAGCCAGTTCACATCCGCCATGTGCATATAGAGCAATGCACTAAGGTTCGCGGCATTGGCATACCGGTCTCTTTCGTCGTGAATCAAATGACGCGCCATCTCCAAGAGCTGGGCGTAACGTTCGGGCTTGCTGCCCTGCAATTCTTCATGCTGATACATAATTCAAAGTCTATCAGCGGATATCGACGGAAACCTGAAAGTGTTAGACGCATTGGCGCCATTCGACTGCTTTGTCTCTGGAACCGACACGGGCATTGGCAAGACGCACGTCTCCGCCACGCTGCTTCGGCATTGGCGGGGGCAGGGTGCGCGCGTTCTCGGTATGAAACCCGTCGCCAGTGGTTGTGAACGCACCGCGTCCGGCCTTAGAAACGAAGATGCACTCAAATTGATCGCTGCGGCCGATGCGCGGGTGCCTTATGAAACGATCAATCCGTTTGCATTGCGCGACCCATTGGCGCCAGAACTTGCGGCGGCCAATGACGGCGTTGAGATCACCTTACCGCCGATTGAAAAGGCGTACGCCGCACTTCGCATGGCCAGCGACTATGTGTTGGTAGAAGGCGTGGGCGGTTGGCTCTCGCCGATCACGGCCTCGATGGATCAGAAGGCCATCGTCCACGCATTCGACTTGCCGGTGATCATGGTTGTCGGTGTGCGTCTGGGCTGTGTCCATCAGGCGCGCGCGACTGCGCGAGCGATTTTGGGCGACGGCTGCCGATTGGCAGGCTGGATCGCAAATGAAATCGATCCAAACATGGATGCCTTTGCAGACAATTTGAACATCCTCACGCGCGTGCTCGAACAACCACCCATGGCGGTGCTTAGATTCGATGCTGACGCGGCCACTTAAGCGCAGGCTGCGGCGGCTTCGTGAATCGCTGTGCGTGCACAGCCGTCTCGATGCGCACAATCACGGCGCATAAAAAAAGCCCGGTACAAGACCGGGCTTTTTGAATCGTGTAGATCTCGGTGAGAGATCACATCGAGACTTAGGCCTTCGAAGCGTTCTTCACAGCTTTTTCGGCTTCAGCTTTAACAGTGTTTGCTGCTTTTTCGACTTGGCCCTTCACTTGTTCGAATTGACCCTTGGCCAATTGGCCGATGGATTCGTTCGACTTAAGCGTGCCGGCGTAGGCTTCTTGGCCAGCGGCAACAGCGCGTTCGATGTTTTCACGTGCCACTTGCACGCCGGCCGGCACGACTTCGCGCAGGTCGTTCAAGTCGCGCACTTCGAGCAACTTGGTGAAATATGCAAACGCTGCATTGGTGTTGCTTTGCAGGGTTTCCACGTTCAGGGCAAACACGCGCTCTGCATTTTGCAGGGCGATGCGGTTGATTTGAGCGGCAGTATCAGCGTACTGGCGCGTATTCGATGCGATTTGGTCGTTCATTTGCGTGTACATGAGGACACTCCAGGCTATGTAGGTTGGCGGAATTACCAACTTGTGCGGTGCAGCATAACGCGTTCTTTGCTGCAATGCAACACGCCATGGGCGCGCGCCAAATAAGGCGTTCAGGTGGCGGCAGGGCCCTGATAGCGGCACCCGGAGGTACAGGTTTCACGAATGACGATCTCAGACAGCTGGGGCAGCTCAGGCTTCAAGCGGGTCCAAATCCATTCGGCCAGACGCTCGCTCGTAGGGTTCTCTAAGCCTTCGATCTCATTGAGATAGTGATGGTCCAGCTGGTCGTACAGCGGCTTGAAGGCGGTTTTGAGATCCGCAAAGTCCATCACCCAGCCTGTGACTTCACCGACTGGCCCACGCACGTGGATTTCGACATTGAAGGAATGTCCGTGCAGGCGCGCACATTTGTGCCCCGCCGGCACATTGGGCAGGTGGTGCGCCGCTTCAAAGGTGAATGATTTGAACAGATCCATAGCTTTTCCCGTTTCGCGCACAAGGATACGCCACGCACGCTTTCAAGCGTCAGGCCTTAACATCTGGGATGCACAAATACTTTGAGTGGAATGCAGTCGAATGGCACAACGGATTCGCAAAGCGGTGTTTCCTGTCGCGGGCTTAGGCACCCGGTTCTTGCCGGCGACCAAGACGGTCCCGAAAGAAATGATGCCGATTGTCGACAAGCCGCTGATCCAATACGCGGTCGACGAGGCCGTGGCCGCGGGTTGCGACACCATGGTGTTTGTCACCAATCGTTATAAGCATTCGGTGGCTGACTACTTCGATACGGCCTACGAACTCGAACGCAAGTTGGAAGCGGCAGGCAAGACCGAGCAATTGGAATTGATTCGTAGCGTGCTGCCTTCGCATGTGCGGGCAGTGTTTGTGACACAAGCAGAAGCGCGTGGCTTGGGTCACGCCGTATTGTGCGCAAGACCGGTTGTGGGCGATGAACCGTTCGCCGTCCTGCTGCCGGATGACTTGATATGGAATCGCCAAGGGTCACCTGCACTCGCACAAATGGCAGACCTCGCAGAACGCACGGGCGCGAGTGTGATTGCGGTCGAAGACGTCCCGCGCGAGCTCACCGGAAACTACGGCATTGTCGATGCGCCGGCGTTCGATGGTCGTAGCGGTGCTATACACAGCATGGTGGAGAAACCTGCACCTGACCAAGCGCCGAGCACGCTCGCCGTGGTGGGTCGCTACGTTTTGGATGGACGTATTTTTGATTTGTTGGAGAACACGGCGCCTGGCAAGGGCGGCGAAATTCAACTGACCGATGCGATCTCTGCGTTGCTACAGGAAAAGCCCGTGTTGGCCTATCGCTTCCAAGGCACGCGCTTTGACTGCGGTAGCCACTTGGGCTTGATTGAGGCGACTATTCGCTTTGCGCTGGATAACGAAAAACTGAGCGAAGGCGCGTCAGCAGCGATGCAAAAAGCGCTCAATGAACTGGGTGCCATCGAGCACGATTGAGGCGATCGGTTAACGATCGCCTAGCGATTGATTGAGCATCTTGGTGATCGGCTTGGTGAGGTAAGAAAGCACCGTGCGATCACGCAAACGAATATCGATCTGTGCCGTCATACCCGGACGGATCTCGACTTGTTCGTTTGTCTTGCCTTTGTATTCGTTGCCGCTAATGCGGACATGGACACGATAGAACGAGAGCGGTCCATTCTTGGTGTCTTCAGTCAACGTGTCCGGACTGATATAAATCACCGTGCCCTGCATCGCGCCGAAGATGGAATAGTCGTAAGCATCCAATTTGACGTGTGCCGCTTGACCCACCTTGATGAATGCAATGTCCGCCGGACTGATCTTGCCTTCGACAACCAAGTCATCACCCGTAGGTACCAGCTCCATCAAGACATCACCGGGGCGCAATACGCCACCTAGTGTCGTGACGCGGATATTTTTGACGATGCCACCAATTGCCGCGCGTAAGTCCGTGTGTTCCAGCAATTGGCTACGGTCACGCAACACTTCTGTCTGTGAGTTGAGCTCTTCCTGCACTTTCAACAACTGCGTTTGCGCGTCTTCGAAATACTTGTTTCGCGCATTGGTCATCTGTGCTTCGATGTCTGCCACTTGTCGACGAAGTCGAATCACATCGGCTTGGCTCACGTCGCCCATGGCGAGCAGCGGCTCATTCAATGCAAGTTCTTGGCGCGCAAGCACGGCCATTTTCTGTAGTGAAGCCAGTTGTCCGTCGATGGCTGCCTTACGCTTGTTGTACAACTCGCGTTGCGCTTGCACGAGTGCCGGATAGCGTTCCATGTCGTCCGGGAACACCAATGGCTTTTCGTACACTTCGGCCTCAAGGCGTGCGACAGAAATTTGTAACGTCGCCACCTTTGACGACGTGTCATCCACAGCGGCTTGTGCGCGTTCGCGCTCCAACTGCGCCAACAGTTCATTGGCTTTGACCGTGTCGCCTTCTTTCACCAGCAACTTGGTCAGCACGCCACCATCAGGTGCCTGGATGATCTGCGTCTTCGCGCTTGCGATGACCGTGCCTGGTGCGTGCGCAACTTGATTGATGCGCGCGAAAGCCGCCCAGATAAAGAAAATAAGCAGGCCGACCAAGGTCGTCCAAAGCACCCAGCGCGCGCGTCGAGTCCGTTGTGGTGCATCGTGATCGTAGACGTGCTGGTTCATGGGTTCGGGGTCTGCACTTGAATTTGGGTGGCGCGCTTCTTCTCATTCTCACGTAAGGCATCGAGCACAGCATCTTTGGCGCCTGCCATCGCGACTTTGCCGTCGCTCATCACGATGAGCTTATCAACGAAGGGCAATATCGAGGTGCGATGGGTGACAACGATCAACGTACGCTTCAAACCATCTTCCTGATCCATATGTTCCTTCAGCACCGCCAAGCATTGACGCTCTTGCGCGTCATCCATCGAAGCAGTGGGTTCATCGAGTAGAAGAATCGAAGGATTCATCAGCAGAATGCGCGTGAAGGTCACCAGCTGTCTTTGTCCGCCCGACAAGCCCTTGCCGCCTTCGCTGATCGGCAGGTTGATACCTAACGGATGGTTTGCGACGAGGTGAATCAGCCCTGTTTTTATCATGGCATCGCGTAGCAACGCGTCTGGCGGATCCGGCAAACCAATCAACAAGTTCTCGCGCAAGGTGCCCATGAACAAACGATGTTCTTGCTGCAGATAGCCAATGTTGCGAGACAAGAGGTTGGCGGAGATATGCGCCATATCGAGGCCGTCCAACAACACTTTGCCGAGTTGCGGTTTGTAGAGACCCGACAAGAGACGCAAGAGTGTCGACTTGCCCGAGCCAATGCGACCGACTACTGCGACGCGATCGCCGGGTTGAATCTCCAAGCGTTGAATTTCGATCGGTGGGTCTTTCTCGGAATAGCGGAAACCCACATTTTCCAATCGGTACTGACCCGTCAACGTGGCCGGCGTCAACGGGCGTGCGACCGCGTGATTGTCGACCTCTCGCGAATAGAGCGCATCAATGCCCTTGCGCGCTGCGTCTGAATAGGACTTCTGTACTAAGAGTCCGGGGATCGCTGTAATCGGCGCCATCACGCGTCCGCCCAAGATCGAGCAGGCAATCAATGCACCCATCGTGATCACGCCATCGATGGCAAGCACAGCGCCGAGTGTGATGATGCCGATGTAAGAGATCTGTTGCAGCGTATTGGTGAAATAGCCAAGATTTTCCGAAGCGTGACGCGACTTCAAATCGTTGTGGATCGAGCGCCCGGTGAGTTCCATCCAGCGCGAAAGGAACTTCCAGTTGCCGCCACCGCTTTTGATCGTCTCAATGCCTTCGACGGTCTCGACCAACACGCCGGTTTTCATATAGCTGTCAGCGGCAGATTTCGACGCCAATTCATTCAAACGCTTGCGGTAGTAGAAACCCAAGGCGAGTGCAATGATTGCGGCCGTCAAAGGAACCAGCGCGATGACTGGCGAAGCAATGACAGCAATCAATGCGAGTAATAAGAGCGATACTGGCAAATCAGCCAAGGTAAACAAGGTAGACGCGGTGTAGAAGCTGCGCACCGTTTCATAGCCGCGCAACTCCGCAGCGAGGCTGCCCACACTCTTTGGGAATTGATCTAATCGCACGGCCAACAGTCTTTGGAAGACTTGTCGCGACAACTTGGCATCAATGCCAATGATCATCGTGTCCATAATGCGCGCACGCGAGAATCGCACCGCGAGATCAATGACCACCATGATCAGCACGCCCATACACAGCACGGCAAGCGTGTAGCCATTTCGTGTCGGAATGACGCGGTCATACACCTGCATCGAATAGAGCGAGGTCACCACAGTGAGTAGACCCAGCATCAGTGATGCAAAGACGCCTTCACCCAAGATGCCGCGATGCTCGCGAATGGCTTCGCGCAACTCTTGCGAGAAAGAGTGGGTGATCTTGGGATCGCCATTGCCTTGTTGTAAAGCGAGGGTCGCGGTGCGGTCGACGAGTTCGACCTCAGGCGCCCAATACTCTTCATCTGGCGAAAGGACATGCCATTGGCCATCGGGAGTGCGATCAATGACGACGCCCCAACCGCGATTTGCATGCCAGGTCAGCATGGGCAGAAGAACGACGTCCGGTACCTTCGCTATGGCCGCGTTACGAATGCCAAGTGATTGCGTCACTGCATTCAGTGCATCGCGCTCAGACGATGCGTCTTTGACTTTGGACAAAGCAACATGCAAGCGCACACTATCGAACGAAGTGCCTGATCGTTGTGCGTATTCCGAAAGCGCCCAAGCTAAGGCGCTGTGATCCATTTCAGCCACGTTGTTCCCCTGTGGTGGGCTGTTGCCAGGGCAGTAAACCCATCAGCAGCTGCAAACGATAGTACGAGGCAACGGTGCTGACTTGCGCCGCATGAATTGAGACTTCATTGAGTTCGGATTCGCGCAAAGCGTTCAACACTTCAAGCCAAGATTTTCTGCCAGCGATAAATTGACGCGCATAAGATTGCTTGACTGCTTCTGCACCGACACGTGCCGCAGCCAAAGACTTGGCACGGCTCTTAGCGCCAATCAAGGTTTGCATTTCTGTTTGCAGCGACTCAGTCACCAAACGACGTTCGCCTTCGATCTTCAACTTGGCGCCTTCTGCGCGTGCCTGTGAACCGCGCCACCCATAAATGGATTGACTGGGGGTCAGGTTGTATTGCAGACCGAGGGCAACACCATTGTTTGCCTCAATGCGGCCGGGACCGAATTCGCGCACGCCGCGCAAATAGATGGAAGGATATCGCGCAGCTTTCGCTGCTTTGCTCGCTTGTTCTGCTGCCTCTGCTTTATAGGTTGCTGCGCGCACACTGGGGTAGTCGTTGCTCGCATCAGCCAGCCGTTCCGCACTTAATTCACTGAACTGCTCTGCATGGACGAGCAGTCGCTCAATGTGTGTGTCATCCACACGCTGTCCGTTGTCAAACGGGCTGCCCGTTAACTGTGAAAGACGTGCAATCGCGAGCTTGCGTGTTGTTTCAGCACCGTCTAGCTCGACTTGTGCCTGTTCAATGCGTGAGCGCACCAACTCTAATTCGATGCGTGCAGAAACACCTTGTGCAACACGCCGCGTCATCATGCCGTTGAAGCCGTCGAGTTCACCGATGTATCGCGTGATGGCTTCCGCTTGCAAAGACGCAGAGGCGTATGACTCCCATGCCGATACAGTTCGAAGCGCAATGTCGTATTTCGTTTGGTCGGTGACGGCATAAGACGCGGACAAATTGGCATCCGCTTGGCGGATGGTTGCGCCAATGCGTCCAAATGACCAAATCGGTTGATCAAGTTGCAAAACACCGGTGCCGCCCGTCTTGCGGACCTCGCTGCGTGCCGTCAAAGAAGGAAGCCATTCCGCTTTGGCCGCACTCTTTTCAGACTTGGCTGCACTGCTTTCAGTCATGGCTGCTGCCACGGCCGGGTTCTCGCGCACCGCTTCAAGGATCAGCGTTTCAAGGCCGGGGATCTTGTCGCCTACAGCTGCCATGCCACTGCCCATGGCGAATGTGCCTAGAAGCGCGCCGAGGAAGGCGGCGTAACGAGGGGCGCGCTTGGGTCCACGCATCGGCGGTTCACAAGATGAGGGTTGAGCGCTCATCATAGCCGTAGAAACGGGCGTTCTGAAACGGATCGTCCTAAAAACAGCACCCTAATTTCGCTCAAAACAGCGCTCTTGCAACCCATACTAGCCACGACTTTTCAAGCACTGGACACCTCATCGTGGCTACAAAAATTGCAGTTGTTGTTGGCAGCATCCGTAAAGACTCATTCAACCGTCAAGTCGCCGAAGCAATGGCCAAGCTGGCACCTGCGGGCGTCGAATTTGACTGGATCCAGATTGATGATCTGCCGCTCTATAACCAAGAAAGTGATTCCGATTCACCAGAAAGCATGGTCCGCCTGCGCAAAGCGATTAAGGACGCAGACGGTGTCCTGTTCGTGACCCCCGAGTACAACCGATCCGTGCCGGGCGTCTTGAAGAATGCAATCGATATCGGCTCGCGCCCATGGGGCCAAAGCGTTTGGGCGAAAAAGCCCGTCGGCATCATTGGCGTCTCGATCGGCGCAATCGGGACCGCCTTGGCACAGTCTCATCTGAGGAACATCGTCAATTACTTGGACATGCCGCTCTACACCGGCAGCGAAATCTACTTAACGTGGAAAGACGGCTTGGTGGTCGATGGCGAAATCGGCGCGCATAGCAAGGACTTCTTGCAAGGCTATATGGCAGGCCTGGTTGAATGGATCAAGACGCACTGAGTGCTGCTTCTTTAAGGAGCAACGCGCGCTTGCGGTCCACACCCCAGCGATAGCCCGAAAGTGAGCCATCACTTCGCACGACGCGGTGGCATGGAATGGCCACCGCGATTTTGTTTGCGCCGCACGCGTTGGCGACTGCGCGCACCGACGACGGTCTGCCAATTCGTTCGGCAATCTCGGCATAGGTGGCAGTCGTGCCTGGCGGAATCTGCATCAGGGCACGCCAAACGCGCTCTTGGAAAGCAGTGCCGCGAATATCTAACGGCAAGTCCAATGCGGCACTGGGCTCTTCAATCAAACCAACGATTTTGGCAATCCAGGTGTCGAACGCTTCGTCGCCGCCAAGGAGGACCGCGTTTGGAAAGACATCTTGGAAGGCGTGTACGAGCGTTTCTGCGTCATCACCCATGCGAATGTCGCAAATGCCAATCTCTGTTCGCGCTACAAGCAGCGCACCAAGGGTGCACTGCGCAATGCCAAAACGAATTTCAACGTCCTTGCCGCCCTGTTTAAAAGACGTTGGCGACATGCCGAGTCGTTTCGCGCCTTGCTCGTAAAACCCGCTTGGATTGCCGAAGCCGGCCTCAAGAATGCCGTCCGAGACGCGCGCATGTTGCTTGAGCGCACCTTGAATCGATTGGTGACGACGCGCTGACGCGTACTGCTTGGGTGTCAGGCCGGTCTGTGATTTGAACAAACGTTGAAAGTGCCAAGGACTCAGGTTGGCATCTGCCGCCAGCGTTGCCAGATCAACCGCGTCGTCACGTTCAAGCCGCTCGCATGCGGCGCGCACAAGCTGGTTATGTCTGGCTGAAAGCGGGGCGGCGGTCATTGGCTACGCGGTTTGTGTCGAGTTCCAATGCAGGATGACGGAATCGCGTGCGGTGTGCATCCAGATTCTTGCGGATTTGCGCACTTTCCTGCGCGCACAAAAAAACCGCTGATTTCAGCGGTTCTTTTCGGAATGCTGCGTCGCGCATTCACCGATGAATGGTGGCTATAGGTGCTCTCGCAAAATATTTACAAGCTATTGAATTAAAAGATAAATATGAAATAGTCTTACGTTTCATGCCCCCAAGGATGCTCCCTGGTTCAAACTATGCAAGCGGTTCGAGGTCGTGAAGCACCTGCTTTCTTGCCCTGACCTAGCTCGAAGTCTTCCGCAAGATAAGCCCGCGCCAATCGGTGTTTTAGAAGTGGTTCAAACGCGCCCGTAGGGCTTCGCGCACACTTCTCAGCTACACCTCTCACCTAATAGGCAATGCAATCCCCAGCCGTTGTCGTACCTGATCGTATATTTCGACTACGCCGGGCATCGTCAGCGTAGCAGCTACAGCGAATGGAACAGGTTCGTCAATAACCATCCCTGCTTGGTCGGGCTCTCGCTGAAGCACGAGCGCGATTTGCGAATCTGCTTGAACTGCAGCAGCTCTTTCGCCAACCCAACGTTGATGACAAAGAGTTCCGCGCCTCACTTGGTTTACGTCGGGTTGGTCTGGAAATGACTCATCGAGACCAAGGCTACCTAAACCATCTGGTCTAATTAGTTTCAATCTCACGCCCCGATAAAGTTTGTTGCCCGGTTTAGTAGGGGTGAACCACGACGTCGTTGCAACCAATGCGTGAGGCTGCGACTTGTTGGCCATTGCAAGCGGAATTGGGATAGGAATGTGGAACACTTGATTTTCGGCAATCTCACCAGTTGCCCAGAAAGTTGCGCGATCACCGGCGCATGCAATGGCCGCGTCTGAATCAACGACACCATAACCAAGGAAGCGGCGTATGTTGTCTTTCTGCTGGACATGTTGTCTACCATCCGATGGCCCAAGTACACTTCGAATTACTGAAGATGTGCCTCGCGGCCATTGGGCTGTGTGTGCCAATAGCGCCTTCAGCAACACAGCGCGGTGACGGTGCGTCAAGTTGAGGAAGGCATCTCCATAGGCCGCTTCTAAAGCATCGTGAATTTGATGGCAAGTGCGTGATGCGAGCGCTGCGGCGGCGCTGGTGCCGCTGGTGTAGGACTCGAATTGTTCATTTGACGAGCTCGGTGCAGCTACCTTCAAGCCAGCAGCTCGACTCGGGCCCGCTGGCGACACTCTTAACGTTCCGGTGATATTGCCTTGCATCAAAAGGTGCTCGCGCGACCCTGGCATCAGAATGTCAGGTTTTATAGACGTGCCATAGCCCGGGCCCAAGGCACTCGAAGGGTTGGCCATTTCGAGGTCTGCATATGCGACTACAGCGCTACTTGAGGTCGCACGATGCTCGGCAGGTACATCGTCCGTGCTGCAAGCACCGACTGTGATTCCATTTACCGTTTCTGCAGGTGAAAACAGTTTGCGCTGTCCTACCAATGCCCCAATGGCGCCCAAAACTGCTCGCGAGCGAACGTCAGGGTCAGCATCCTCGAAGTGAGTGCGCGTCGAAAAGGTAGGCAAATCAAATGAATCACACACATTGCCGGCGCTGACGATAAATAAGATTCCGTGCTCATACGCCAAACGGTCCAGCAACTTTGCCCATGCAGATAACGATCGATGGAAGGGTTGACGTGAATTGCCAAGCGACAAGTTAACGATTATTACCTCTGGAGCGCTGGCCTCAGGCCCAACCCTTATCGAGCGAACCGCTTGATAAATCAGGTCGACGATTAATCGGTCGCTACGAAACGTCTCAGAGCGGCCTGGCTCCGCCATTAACACGGGGAGTACATGTATTTTGCGCGGAAGGGTTGGGCCGCCTCGATTGCGATCTCCGTGGACAATCAACGACGCCATTGCCGTGCCATGCTTGCGGTCAGCCACCGCGGTTAGCGGCTCAAGTCCAAAAGGGTCATCAACGGACAAATGCCGACTAAGTAGGGGATGATTCGCAACCGGGACCCCATCCAACAGCGCCAGAATGGGTTGGTGTAAGGGATCCATCTGAGGGACATCGCCTCCGACGGGCTCAGCGTCATCGATCTCCAGCGTTGTAGCCACGCTCTGGGGGCGAATGTGCATTACGCTTTCGACAGTAGCCACGCCACGCTGTTCGAGTATTGCCCGGACTTCTCGAACTGGGAGATCGACGAGGCATGCGTGGTAGCCAATTTCCTTAATACGCACTTTTGAAACAATGTGCCCGCCGACTTGTTTGACTTCTCCTTCGATCGAGGACTCTGCTTCCTGTGCAGCTGTGTCAGATTCCCGGTACACAAGCTCAATTTCAAGGCGGAGTAATTCCAAATCCGCGAGCAAGTCAATTTCATCCGCAAAAGTGACTGAATCTTGCACGCTTACGCGATCTTGCGGTCCCCATGGCCGGAGCTGGCGTAGCTGGGCGAACACGTCACGCCAAGCAGTAAAGCCTCTTCCTAAATTTTCCCCTGCATTCCATCGCCTCCACAGCGATTCGATCTGCTGCAATGCAGCCATATCCGGAACGAGAAGATATGCAACTGGCTTTTGGTCGGATTCGTCACTGTCGAGTCCATCTTCGTCTATGAACTCGAGACCGATAACATTGGAAATAGCAGTAGCGAAAGCGTTAACCGATCCCCGCAACTCGAAGACCAACAGCCGCTCAGGAGCCAGCGCGTCCGGATCGGTGCGTAAACTAAGTCCCTGCGGGTCGGTCGCGAGAACTTCGCGCAAACGGTCAAACTTAGGGCCAAACTTTCTGAGTTGATCTGCGGCGGCGTATCGGTCAGGTCTCGGGATGTTCGCTGGCCTTCCGACGCGACGCGCGACCTGAGGCAGCGGCACCACTCGCAAGAGCGGCTTGTTCAGATCGCTCGCCATTCACGGTCCCCCGTGGGCGAACTCGAGCGGTCCATAATTCAAGTTCAAGCTTGAGCGCCTCATCGATACTAATCCCACCTAATCCTAGAATATGTCGGCGCCGGACGTTCTGGCAAAAATCAACAACCTCTGAGTAGCTCACGTCACCGAGCTTCGTCGCAATGGCGATGAGAGATAACTTCGGCAATTCCGGCCAACGAGAAGTAATCCGATCCAGCAGGACTTGAACTGACTTCCGGTCCGGCGCAGGGAATGACAATCTCAGCTGGAATCGGCGCCAAACCGCACGGTCAAGCAATTCGGCATGATTCGTCGCTGCAATCACAACAACATAGCTAGGCAACTGATCAAGCTGCATCAATAAGAAGGAAACAACACGCTTAATTTCACCCGTTTCATTCGTATCTCCTCGCTCTTTGCCAATTGCATCAAATTCGTCGAAGAAAAGAACACAAGGGCGGGTTTTTACGTACTCGAACAATCTGCGAAGTCTTGCGTTCGTTTCACCGAGATAGCTGCCAATCAAAGCATCGTACCTCACTACAAACAATGGTAGTGCCAATGCTTCTGCTATCGATTCGGCATAAGAAGTCTTTCCGTTGCCCGGTGGACCCGCAAGCAACACGCGGTGTCTCGGCTCGTAGCCGTGAGAGCGCAACACGTCGGCGCGAATGTGCTCTTCGATAAGTTGCCTGCCACCCTCTTTGACTGGAAGGGGTAGCAACAGCTGATCCATCTGCAGTTGAGGCTGCACCTCGATGATAGCTTCACGTCCTTGACCGCCGGCAGAGTCTTTCTGGGAAAGTAAACTGTTAGAGCTCACCGTTACGTTGGCAATCGCGCGCTGCAAGCGATCTGCAAGGATGTGGTGATTTTTGGCGCGCTCATCCGCCGCAAGCGCCTCTGCAGAGGAGCGGACACCGAGTTGGTCACCGCTAGAAGCGGCCCTTACAAGGGATATTAGTAGGTCACTACGTGCCATGGGAGTACGCTCGGGGACGATTTGACGTTTTTCCCTCTGGGATGTTAGCGCGTCACTGTGGTTTTGTCCTCCACCTATACTCAAATTTGCGGCAATCAAAGAGGCAGCCAAAGGAGCCGTGCGCCAAAAGGATGCAGATTTGCTGCGCGTGCTGCGGGTGCGGCGCGAAAAGCGCGGCCAGCTGTGCCCGTTAATAAAGAGTGGTGCGATGGCGGGAAATCCCCGCAGACACAGCGGTGTCTGTACAAAAGTCCTCCTGTGTCGGTGAGCGCGCCAGAAGATTGGAATTTTGGTGGAGTCAAAAATTTTTGAGACCCTTAACACTCTTGCGATCCGGGATCTTCTCGCTTCGCGTCCGGTGCAGCGCATCCTTGCACCAGTCAACGGAGGTTTTATGTCTACTAGCAGACGCGACGCGTGGTATTGCGCGTTAGTGGTGGCTATAGCGGTGGTAGGACGGATTTTCAGGAGCAGCTGCGCCGGAGATGTAAAGCTCCCGGGTGATTAAGACGTCGACGTGGCGTCACACCGCCCGGCATCTGCCGGACCTGTGGTTCATGCCGTCTATATGGAGGAAGGAAAATGCTTCTCGTTCAAACGATGGCCTATGCAGGCGAGAAGCGGTGGTATGGGTTGAGGTATACGCCGGAAGCGAAAGAGCCGATAGAAACGTGGAAAAAAGGTAAGCGGGAATGAATTGGAAGACCGAGGAGTCCGAAGTCCGCCTCGTCACTAGGGGCAAGAACCGTGGAGCCCTCAAAGTTTGACCCGGACAAAACGTCTTCCAGAGCATTCCCCTCGCTTCAAGAATAGTAGAACTCAACTACAACCTAACCCGACCAAATAAGCCCGGCCAATGGCCGGGCTTTTTGTTTGCTTCCACGGAGGAATCAATGAAAAAACAAGCAGCATTCAGATTGATCGAGACGAAGTCGCTCGACCGCCAGCAATGGCTTGATGTGCGAAAGGGTGGCATCGGCAGTTCTGATGCTGCAGCTGCGGTCGGCCTATGCCCCTATAAAAGCCCACTCGAACTATGGATGGAAAAGACTGGGCGTGCGGAATCAGATCCGCGAAAACCAAACTGGGATTCTCCGATGTACTGGGGAACGTTGTTGGAACCTCTTGTAGCCACTGCGTATGGTGAGAAGAGTGGGCACCGTGTCCGTCGAGTGAATGCCGTCCTTCAACACCCAGTTTTTCCATTCATGCTGGCCAACATAGACCGTGATGTCGTTGGGTGTCCGGACGTGCAGATCCTGGAATGCAAGACGGCAGGAGAGTTTGGATCTCGCCTATGGAAAGACGGTGTGCCGGAGTACGTCCAGTTGCAAGTACAACATCAGCTTGCCGTGACTGGTCGCCAGGCAGCAGATGTTGCCGTGCTGCTCTGCGGTCAACAGTTGGAGGTTCACCGCATTTTGAGAGATGAAGCAATGATCGCTCGGCTCGTCTTGTTGGAAGCTCGCTTCTGGGAGCATGTCGAGAACGATACGCCACCACCAGCGGACGGCAGTGAGTCTTCAGCGTCCGCACTGCGTCAGCTCTACCCGCGTGACTCTGGCGCAACGCTCGATTTGAGCGAGAACGTCGAACTGTCTGGTCATTTTCGAGACTATCTGGCACTTCGCAATGAGGCTGCAGAAACAGAAGCGCGCGCTGAATGCTTGAAGCAACACTTGCAAGAGGTCATTGGCGACTCGACGCGCGCTGCCTTTGCCTCGGGTGAGGTGACGTACAAGCGTTCAAAGGACGGCACTCGCCTCGACGCTCAGCGCTTGGCTGCCGACCACCCTGAGATAGTCGCTCGTTACACCTCAACAAAGCCCGGATCCCGAAGGTTCCTAGTTGTCGAAAACGCGAAATAAGGAGACTTGTATGTTGAAAGGATTTGCAATCACGCCCCCGCTCATTGGGCGAATTTCTATAGGGCGCGTCGTAGAGCGCAATGGCAAGCGTCTGCCAGAAAAGGACGATCAGTTCACCTTAACAAGCCAAGTGCAGAACAGAGACGGATGGATTCTTCATCCCCTTGATGACTCGCTTCGAAAAGAGGGTGGTGGAAAACTCCGGTCGATTCCGGTCCGCCTAGTGTTCAACGACTCCGCCCTCAACTTGCGTGCTGATTACTCGCTGTTTGATCGTACGACCGGTCGGCCCATCTGTGTTGGGAATGGTGAATCCTGTAGGCGGTCAGGAAAAGATGGCGTGGAGTCCTTGCCGTGTCCGGGTCCGAATGTATGTCAGTTCGCCCAGGGTGAGTGCAAGCCCTATGCGCGACTCAACGTGATCGTTGGGGATGGGGAGGAAGATGCGCTCGGCACATTCGTCTTGCGCACCACGTCGTTCAATACGATCCGAACGCTCTCTGCAAGGCTTCAATACTTGAATGCAGTTTCAGGGGGACTTTTGTCCTGCATGCCGCTTGAACTGAAGTTGCGTGGAAAATCCACCGCGATGAGCTACAGATCTGCCATCTATTACGTGGATCTGGTGGTGCGTGCCGGGCTTACCTTGGAACAAGCAATCGCGGAGGCGCGCGAGCGGGACGCGAATCGACGGATGTCGGGACATGATCAAGCACGTTTGGATGAGGTAGCGCGCGAAGGGTTTGCAAATGGCGCGTTTGAAGAGATGGAAGAGGATGTGCCTGCGGTTGTGTTGAAGAGTTCTACCCGATGGAGAGCCAGCCAAAGACAGGTGGAACGGAACCGGACGGACAGTCGAGGCTTCTAGGTCGGCTGGAGACACAGGTGGCCAAACTTTCGGTCAGTGAACATCGAGCGTGAATTTGCTCACTAACCACAGGCCTCAACTGGATATCTGAAAGCGCTGGCTTGAAAGGGCGACTGACGATTGGGCTTTGTAAGTAAGGAGAAAAGATGTTCAAGATTATCGGTGGAATCGTTGTCTACGGCTTCGCGCTGTACGGTCTGGGGATGACGTTGCAAGCAATCGGAATGCGCAAGGACAGCTGATCTTTTTCGGCAATAAAGAGTAGACAACTGAGGGCGCTTCGGCGCCCTCGCTTATTTTTAAAGGAGTGAACCGTGTCACAGGCAGCAGAAGTTGAGGGTCGTTTGTACGTAAGAGGGCAGCGCTGCAGGTACTCACCTGCCACGCCACAGCAGATCATGAAGGCGGCGAGGGAAGTCGTAGACAAGCAAATGCCCAGAGGTACTTCTTTCAAAGATCCCAAGACTGCCATGGAATACTTTCGTGAAAAACTTGCGGGACTTGAACGAGAGGTGTTCGGTGCAGTGTTTCTTGATACAAGGCATCGCCTTATTGAGTGGGCCGAACTGTTTCACGGAACCATCGACGGTGCCGAGGTGCATCCGCGCGAAGTGGTTCGAAAGGCACTCAGTTGCAACGCCGCAGCCGTGATCGTCGGTCACAACCATCCCTCGGGAGATGTCGAGCCGTCCGCTGCAGATCGAGCGGTGACTGTTCGACTCAAGCAGGCTTTAGGGTTGGTCGACATACGTCTACTGGATCACGTGATTGTAGGTGGAACCAGCACATTGACATTGGCCGAACGTGGTTGGGTTTGAATAGGGGGAGCCTTAGGGCTCCCCCTTTGGAAACGACGTTCAAATTTTTCTTTGCTATACGCGCGGATTGACTGCCAGATAGTTGATAGAACGGCAACCTACGAACATTGCCGCCTTTTGCGCCTCAAATCTCGCCAACTGAGACGGAATCTTTGGATAATTGGAGCATTCCATCGTCTAGGGTGGATAGAGCAAGCAAATCTTCAGGGGGAATATGGACGCTTATCTACTCACGTGGAATCCGGAAAAATGGAGCCGGGACAATCTGCTTGAATACATTGCAAGGATTGAAGCTGGTGAAGAGACAGTTCCATGGAAGGCGATAAAGAGCACCCCGCCAAACTCTCGCGTTTTTCTAACCAAACAAGGGAAGGGCGAACGCGGCATTTTTGGTTCCGGTACGACCGTAGGTGAGCCTTTCGAGTCACCTCATTTTGACGAAGAAGAAGCAACTGCAGGAAAGACTGCCTACTTCGTCAACGTTAAGTTTGAAAAGCTGTTCGATCCAATTGGCGGCGTCAAAGTTGATATCGCAGAGCTATTGGACATTCACCCTTCCGCGTGGAGAGCACAACAATCCGGCACCAAGCTGCCTTATGAGGCAGCCTCTAAGCTAGAGACGATCTGGAACGAGCGTACTGGGAGTTTCGGGTCGATGTATCCGGACGAGATCGAGCCCGGCGATGTCTATGTCGAAGGGGCCAAAAAGAGCGTTACGGTCAATCGCTACGAGCGTGATCGCAAGGCGCGGGAGTTGTGTGTTGCGAAATGGGGTAGCTCTTGTTCAGTTTGCAGCTTCCACTTTGAGTACGTCTATGGAGCCATCGGCAGGGACTTTATTCATGTGCACCACCTGAAACCGCTAAGCGAAATTGGTGTGGAATATGAAGTTGATCCCATCAATGATTTGCGACCAGTTTGTCCAAATTGTCACGCCATGCTCCATCGAAAGTCGCCGGCCCTTTCGATCGAAGAACTTACAGCTTTAGTGAAACGGTACGGTAAGAACGTCTAGAGCTTTCATCAATCACCAAGCAACTCTTGCCGGTTCTCTTTGTTGGTCAACCCGCCATGCCGGATAGGTCTAAGTTCTGCCCGGATTTGACCATGTCGTAGATGAAAGCGACCAATGGATCCATTGCCTGTTGGTCCGACTTCATTACGTGCTCTGCCTGCGCCAGATGCGCTTGCATCGCGCGCACTACAGCAGACTGCACCGCCCCCTTAATATTGCCGGTCAGCGCAACTTCGCGCGGGTTATTTGCAACCTGTGCAACGGTATTGGTATCTTCGCGAACAATGTCCGCTACGTGATTTACAAAGGCAACCTTGTCACTCAAGGGCGTGGTCTCACCAAATATTGAATTGAGTCGGGCAATCACCTGGCGCAAGTAAACCGGCAGCGGCACTTGGCCGCTACCGCTCGCTCCAATAGGGTTGAGAATAATGGCTTCTTCCTCTGGCGGGTCTCCATCGGGCGAATAGTCCTGCGGCTTCAAATCGAATCCAGTCAGCGTCAAGGCAGATATATCGACCTGCTCTGGCGGGACACCGTTTAGTCGCTTTGAGAGCAATTTGGCAAAGCTTGCGAATGCTTCAAGTTCTGGATCACCTAGGTCGATCGTTTGTGAAATATAGGTATACAGGGAGCTAAACCGCGTCAGTCCAGACTTGACGTCAATGAGGACCTGCAGCGCCTCCGCGTGCGATGCGCGGTTCGCATCCGCTTGCTTCATTCCTGCCTCGTTGCCTAGTGCTTTCGTCGCCTCGTACGCCGACTCGGCCGCAAGGATCCCGTTTCTCTCAACATTCAGCCGGTCGTTAAAGCGCTCAGTGGGTGTGCTCGTGGCCGCATAGAGATCTCGATGTTGAGCCTGCTCGCCGGCAGCATACGCAGCCGCCGATTTGTACCGCACCTTCGCGTACGCCGCGACCTCCTCGCGTGTATAGATTCGTGCTCTATCCAAATCCGCTTGCAGGTCGTAAATAACGTTGGGATCCTGAACATCAACAATTCGAGCGCCGGCATCATATTTAGCGAAAGCGTCCAGAATGGCTTGAGGCTCGTTGACGAAATCAATGATGAAGGTGCTGTCTTTTCCAGGTGAGAACCGGTTGAGACGAGATAAGGTCTGCACAATCTCGACGGGGTTGGCAATTTTCTTGTCTAGATACATCGCGCACAACTTAGGCTGGTCGAAGCCCGTCTGGAACTTGTTGGCGACGATCATTACGCGAAATTCGGGTCGGTCGAAAACTGTGCGAAGGTCGCTACCGTACTCACGAGGGTTCATTGAAGCTTCGGTAAATTGTTCGTCCTCTTGGGCTGAGAACGGATCATTCTTCAATTGCTCATCGGAAGCATGAACAACATCCTTACCCGAAAGAGAACCGGAGAATGCAACCAAAGCGTAAAAGGCTTTGTGTTTTGGGTTGGCCGCGATATACGCATCAAATGCCTTTTTGTAGCGGACGGCAGAGGCGCGCGATGAAGTTACGATCATGGCCTTGGCGGTACCACCCAATAGTGGCGCAACGTTTGCCGCAAAGTGCTCGACGATGAACTCTACCTTCTGGGTGACGTTTGTCGCATGCAAATTGAGCCACTTGGCAAGCGCGCGCTTGGCGGATTTCGGTGCAACACGCTTTCCATCTTTGGCCGGTTCCGCCAGGTTGAAAGCAGTCTTATAAGGCAGGTATCCATCTAAGACATCGCGGATAAATTCTTCATCGATGGCCTGACGCATCGGGTACTTATGGAAGGACTCCGGAAGATTGTCTTTACTGGCCGGTCGTGTAGGGTCGGCGGGGCGACCGAACAGCGTGAGCGTGGCATGTTTGGGTGTGGCAGTGAAGGCGAAGTAGCTCACGTTTTTGGGACGTACTCGGGATTGCTGGATCTTCTCGAGAAGTTCCTCGACGGTGAGGCCTTCCATCTCTCTAGCATCTCGCAACGCCAAGGTTGCCTGAAGCTTTGAGGCGGCGGATCCGGTTTGGCTCGTGTGAGCTTCGTCAATGATTACTGCAAAGTTTCGATCTTTCAGCTTGCCGTTGGTTAGCACCTGCTCCATGGCAAAAGGAAATGTCTGCAACGTAACAACGATGATTGGCGTGCCACGCTCCATCGCGTCGGCCAGTTCAGCAGACTTACTTTTGCCCGTGTCTTTTTCGCCGATAGCGGCAATTAGATCCCTTTGGTGGTCAATCTGTTGCACGGCGTCTTGCAATTGCTTATCAAGAACAGTGCGGTCAGTGACCACAATGACGGAATGGAAGTAGGGTTCGCCCTTGTCCGAAGTGCGTAGCCGAATGAGGTCGTGTGCAGTCCAAGCGATAGTACTGGTCTTGCCAGAGCCGGCTGAATGTTCGCAGAGGTAGGTCATGCCCGGGCCATTGGCCTTGGCATCGGCAATCATCTTGGTGACGGCGTCCCATTGATGGTAACGCGGGAAAATTTGCGTTTCCTTCAGGTGATGATTACCCGAGAGGTCCACCACATCTTTCTTCTCGGTGTAAACGAAGCTGTGGAAGATTCGTAGCCAGTTATCACGCTGGCAGACCTGTTCCCAGAAATAAGCAACTGGATATTCGCCATCCTCGCGAATCGGGTTTCCGCCACGACCATTGCGGCCCATGTTGAATGGCAGGAAATAGCTGTCAGCTCCATCGAGCCTTGTGCACATTTGAATGTCACTATCTGACATCGCGAAATGAACGACTGCACCGCGCTTGAAGGTCAGCAGCGGCTCCCGGCGTCGTGTTGTCGCATCCAAAGGTAGGCGGTCATTCTTATATTGCTCTACAGCCGCCGATGCAGACTGAGTGAAGTCCGTCTTGACCTCAACCGTCGCCACTGGAATGCCATTGATAAAAAACACGAGATCGATGGCCAACTTGCTGCCAGGGCGGTACATCAACTGGGGAACCACCCGCAGGATGTTTGCGTTGTAACGCTCCCAAGCGGACGGATCGCGATTGTCTTCCGGTTGCCCTTCGCTCAGGACGATCTCACCCGCACCCGCAATCTTTATCCCATAGCGCAGCACGTTGACCGTGCTTTCCCGTTCTAGCGCTTGAGCCAACCGGTTCATTAGGGTGGCCGACGCCCTGTCACCGTTGCTCGCTATCAGCTTCTCCCAGCGCTTGGGCTGCGTTGTTTGCACCCACTCGACGAGGTCTTCGGAGTAGAGCGCATGGTTCTGGTCGTAACTAGAAGCCTCCCCCACGCGCCAGCCGCGTGCAGACAGCTGCTTAACGATGTATTCCTCGAAATAGCGCTCACGGTGGGCGGTATCGTTGAAACTAGGGTGCATGGGGCTTCCTAGGCAGCTTTGAGTAAATCGATCCTGCCGGTGACAGCGGCAGTGATGAGGGCGGTGCGGTGTTCGCGCAACAGTTCGACGGAGCGCTCGGTCTTGGCGATCAGGGTGTCGATGCGGGTGGTGGCGCGGTCAAGGTGGGCGACTATGGTTTCCTGTTCGGCTAGCGGTGGCAGAGCGATCATCTGTGCCTTCAACCATTCATCCTGAACTCTCTTTTGGCCCGCTGAGCCTTCCATGTGGCCTTCGGCAAACCGACGAAATCCCGTTGCCGCGAACAGCCACCAAGAGTACTGCTGGCTTACTAAATTAGACGGCCGCAGCACGATTAACTCAGTTGTTCCGAATCCAACGCCGCCAGTCAGGTCATTGACAGGCGCACCCTTGCCGTTCTCGAAACAAGGTGTGATCTTAGCGATTACGACATCACCGTTCGCGAAGTACGAGTACCCCGTGTCTACTTCACTGATTGGGCGAGTTCGCGTCAGATCAAGCTTTCCAGTTTCACCGATTGCTTCCATTGGCAGAAAGGAGACCTCCTGAGAGCGATGGCGGCTGGATATTTCTCGTTTTGACGGATTGAAGGAGTAAAAGCGACGCGCGGCACCAATTTCCCAGTGGGCCGGCACATTGCCAAGCCACTCCACTCCGCTCTCCTTGATCGGCACGGCAGCATCCAGCCCCTTGGTCACAACATGCGTGATCGTGGCCTCGCGTTTCTCGCGCAACAACATAATGAAGCGGATCTTCTTCGCAACTAGTGCGTCGATGCGGGTGGTGGCGCGGTCGAGGTGGGCGACGATGGAATCCATTTCGGCGACGGGTGGAACCACCACGGGCAGGCGCTTGAGGTCGGCGAACTTCATGGATTGACGAATACCGCCGCCGATACCGTAAAACACCTTGGTGGTGTCATACGAGCGCATGAGGTATTCAAAAAAACGCGGGCCAGCTTGGGGTCTAACGGTGACATAGGCAGAGGTGATGATGCCTCGTTCCAGGGCCCGAGCGGAACGAAGGCTCCTCATATCGTTCTGGAGGTCAGTTAGCCGAAAGACGATGTCGTTCGCCTCGACGATGTTGTAGCCCTCAAAGCTGGCAGGGGTGAGGCCTTCGAGACGATCCATGTCCTTTCGAACCAGGCGGCCATAGCTCAACGACAGTAAATTGCGCTCCTTCAAGCCTACGTTTGGATGGTCTACCTCAGCGGCGAACGAGAAAAAGGGGCGTACCGACCAGTGAGCCGGAACCTTTCCTACCCACTCAATGCCGGACTCCTTCATTGGTTGTCCTGAAAGTGCGGGAGTCATTCCGCTACCTCATCCAACAGCGCAGCAATTTCCGCTTCCACCGCTTTCAACTCCGCATCGATCTCGTGCAGTTCGCGAGGGGAGACATACTTGTAGAAGTAGCGATTGAAATTAATCTCGTAGCCGACCTTGCCCACCCGATCGTCCCGCTTGTCGGTATAGGACTCGTCTACCCATGCGTCAGGCGCATGAGGCAGTACTTCGGCGGCCATGTAGTCATCGATAGATTGATTCAGTGGCACACTCTCGAAGTCCTCCAACTCCTTGTCAGGAACTTGCGCGCCGTCTTCCTCAACTGGGTCGGCGCCTGGGTCTCGAACGCCGAACGCGGTGGAAAGTGCCTTGATGTAAGCCTTGCCCAGCTTGCCGATGCCGGCCTTCTTGGCTTCAGTGGCCAGAGTGTCGAGCCAAGCATACGGGAGCGTCTTGCCGCGATAGCGCGCCAGCAGGTTCTCCCACGCCTCGGTATCGACCTTGGCCCAGGCCACATCGTTGCGCAGTGTGGCCATGCCATCGTCGGTGATCTGGAAACTCATGCGAAGTGGACGCTGGACCTTGATCCGGCGATAGCCGAACTCGTGGTAGTCGACGATCCGTACGTTCTCGCCGGCCTCGAAGTCGGCGTACAGGCGGGCGATGTCCTTTATTTGATCGTCGTTGATGTAGCGGCGCTTGTTGCCCTCAGACTTGCGCATGGAGGTGTGCATGCCAGTCGCGTCGATCAGCTGAACTTTCCCCCTGCGGTGTTCGGGCTTGCTATTGGTCAACAGCCATATATACGTGCCAATACCGGTGCGGAAGAAAATGTCGGTCGGCAATGCAACAATTGCCTCGATGTAATCGTTCTCCAGCAGCCAGCGGCGAATCTCGGTTTCACCTTGGCCTGCATTTCCCGTGAAAAGGGGAGAGCCCGACAAAATGATTGCAGCGCGACCGCCGCCCTTGTTTGGGTGCTCTAGCTTGGAAATAAGGTGCTGGACAAAGAGCATGGACCCGTCAGAAACGCGAGGGGTACCTGCACCGAAGCGGGCCTCGAAGCCCTTCTCACGCGCCTCGCGATGAACAAAGGCCTGATCCTTCTCCCATTTCTTGCCGAAGGGAGGGTTGGACAAGCAGTAGTGGAAGCGCTGACCGGCAAATGCATCTTGCGAAAGGGTGGACTTCGGTCCGGCGATGTTGGCAGATAGGTCACGGGCAGGTTCGGATTCCAGGCGGCGCAACAACATGTTCGCCAATGAAACCGCGTGAGTTTCGGGCTCCAGCTCCTGACCAAACGGGATCAAGACGGGTGGGGCCTTCCCTTTGGCCGCGAACCCATCTACGTGGTTCATGGCATCTGTTAAAAATCCGCCGGTCCCGCAGGTGGGGTCATAAAGCGTGCGGATTAGACCAGGATTGCTTCGGAATAGTGCGTCATCCGGATCCAAGAGCAAGGTAGTGGCCAAATGGACTACGTCACGAGGGGTCATGAAGTCTTCAGCCGCTTCGTTGACCTCGGAGCCAAACCGGCGGATCAGATGCTCGTAGATGTTGGACATCACCCGGTCGGGAACCACATCCGGGTGCAGGTCGGTATTGGCAAAGTTCTGGCAGATCTTGAACAGTATGTCAGCGCGCGCAAGGCGGACGATGGTATCGGTGAAGTTGAACTGGTCAAAGATCACCCGGGCGTTGTCGGAGAACCCAGCAATGTAGGCCTCGAGGTTGGACTTGGTCTTGGTTGCGCCAAGTGTTGCCAATGAGTATTGCGAGGTGTTGTAGAAAGGTAGCCCGGCGGTTTGCCGAAGTACAAGTCCCAAGTCCATGCCCTTGTCCTTGAACTTAAGATGGGCAGCATTGACCTCCTCACGTGTCGGCTCGAGCACGCACTCCAAGCGACGGAGCAAGGTGAACGGCAGAATGATCTTGCCGAAGTCAGTGTGCTTAAAGTCGCCCCATAAGTCCTCGGCATTCTTCCAGATGAAGGCTGACAAAATCGTGTCTGATGCAGTGGGCTTGAGCGGAGCGGTGGACTTTTCTTGTTGTGGTGACGACATCGAAATGAGTTTTCCTTGCTTTGCTGCATTTGCCGGATAGGCAAACCCCTCTGTTGATTCTGCCAGTTTCGGGTGAATCACGCCCGCGGCATGCCCCGCTGCTACCTCAGAACTTGGGGATTTTTTACACATTTGACTAATGATCCGTACGGCGCGCGGGGTCTATTGCATAACGAAGCCATGTAAATAATCGCCCTGCCCAGATGCGTGTCGACGACAAGGGAATGACTGAGATGGGACCTAAGAGTTAGTGCAATGAACACCGCTTTGTGAGTGATCGCGGATCCAATTTCACGGCGAGCACCCAACAGAAAACTCGGCGCTTCCTGCGCGGTCCCCCTTCCCGTGATTCGCGTCGCTCAAAGAGACTGGCCTGTTGGTCAGACGACAAAAAAAGAAAGTGCTAGCAAATCAATTTTTCCAGGTTTCGAGTGCCTTAGCCTCTGTCTTCCCCACAACAAAGGAAGCTGGAAATGAAACTTGAATCGACTCGCCACGAAGCGATTTGGCGTATGAAGCCGCTCTGCTCTCATCTGGGCGTCAGCGTGTCCCAAGGCTATTGGCTCCGCAAGAACGACCCGGCATTTCCCAAACCGGTTCGGCTCGGAAGGGCTGCAGTCGGGTTCTTGCCCTCTGACATCGACGCCTGGCTTGAGTCGAAGAAGGAGGTCTCCGGTCACTAATTCTCATTCTTCTCAGGAGGTCGAATTGCCCGGGTTTACGGGACCTTTCTTGTCGCCTTCCCCTAATACACCCCGATTCGAACAGCAACGAATTTGGGATTAATTGTTTTCTATAACGAATGTGAATAGGAATACGAAATGAAACGTTTGACTAAGAGCAGCAAACGACTGCTCAGCATATGGAGACTGCATACCGGCATTCGCAACAACTTCGGGTGGATTGTGACCAATGAAATGAACTGTCCGAGGATATTGATTGAAGTCGATCACTTGGTTCACTGTCTGGCTACAGCGCGCGGCGGGTTTCAGTTTTCAATAGTTGAAACAGCACGAGGCCAACGGGTCAAGTCCAGTCCATTGCTCGATACGATCGTTGGGAGCATTCCAAGCTTGAGTACAGCTGATGTCCGAAGCATCTTTCCCCAGCACCGTGTCAGTCCCTATTTCGAGCTATGGGAGTCCGCAGTCGAGCGATTGGGTCCTTATTCGCCTGCAAAAGTGAAGGTCGAAGATGTTGAGTGGATGAACAAATGGATTCTCGATCTTCGCCGGGCAGCCAAGAGCACAAAGTACTTGGATACCATGCGCAACGAACGAAGAACCGCTCAGAAAAACTTTACTAGCTTGCGCAAGTATGTGAATGGATTATTTGAACGTTATTCCAGACTTCTCGTGATTCGACTTGATTTGGGCTACGAGCAGGGGTCCCTGTCGTATTCCTGTGACGGAATGATCACCAGTAAGAATGCCAATCGCGAATTCAACAAGTTCGTTGATCACTTGCCCGTCAATTATCCGGAGCTTGTCGGTTACGCATGGAAAAAGGAGTGGGGTGCGCTCAAAGGTCCTCATATGCACCTCGTTCTGTTCTTCGACGGACACAAGGTTCGAGATGACTATGGACTGGGTCACTTTCTCGGAAATGCTTGGAGAAAGATGGCGTCACCAGGCGCAACGCATTGGCTCTGCAATGCGGACAAGCGAAGCCTTGAAGCTAATGGACGCTTAGGGATTGGAATGATCGACTACGCCGATAAGGAATTGCGACAAGGTCTGGAAGATGTCTGTATGTACCTGACGAAGATAGATGTTTATATTCGTCTCAAAGCACCTGGCCTGCGAGTATTTGGCAAAGGTCAGATTCGCGGCATAGCTACCAAGCGCGGTAGACCGCGCCTATACACAGGAGTTTTGCAAGAAGAAATTTAACTGGACGATCACTGCATCAAGGCTTCATCTTGTGACGAGAGATACGAACGACTTCATTTCGAGCGCTGGGGTCGTTCTTGAGGATTTTTTTGATCAAGCGTTCCAGTGCGTCAATCTCGTCATTTTCGTCGATCTCTTTATCCTTTTCATACGACGAAGATGCCTTTCTATATGCCTCGAATGCCTCGAATACCGCGGGCTCCGTGACCAGATTTCGAATAATGTCTTTCTGATTGATGCGCGATCGATCTGCTTCTTTCTTCAGGACTAGCAAAACTGCTTGAACAAAATCCTTCTCGCACTCAATGCGTTTCCGGTGTTGCTTTAGCGCCTTCATCCTCGCGCCTTCACCAGTTGACCATGGGCCAAATGCCATGCCCAGATACATCGTTGCTTGGTTCAGATGGGGCCAGATCAACGCGGGGTCCATCTCACCGTTCCGGCTGAGGTCATATAGCTTTGCGGAATGCGCCCAATGCCGTAATGCAACGTGGAGTATGCGATCGATCTTTTCCAGCTGCTCTAGTTCCGCATGGAAGCTTGGTGGCTGTCCGCTTTCCAAGTCACTCTTCCATATCTTGTCTACAAGCGCACGTGTCGCGACCGGATGGTTCTCAAGTCGAACAACGTGGATATAGACAATTAAATTAAAAACGCCTTGCAGGACTCGAAAAACACAAGTGTTGCCAAATGAGCTGAACCAGGTACCGATATAAAAACGATCCGCTTCAAGATACGTGCTGAAGGGCTTAGAGTTGCTTTTATCCTTCTTGACTGACCACAAAAGATCCTCGAAATCCACTTCCATGACGTAACTGGAGGGGTATGCCCATAGGCAGCATTCCCCCGCAAGACATATGCGGGAGGGGCCTTGGATGTACCGACCTGCCAGGTTCGCGGCAACTTCGTCCGTCTCCGCCGAGAAAATCTCCTGAAGCTCGGGGTCTTCTTGGGTTCCGTTGGCATCGTCGTAAAAGATCTTCTTGGCTTTGTTGTAACGGATTCCCTTAAGTTCGTTGCTTGTCTTACTTCCACGATGGGTCATTTGAACTCAAAGTCCTTGTTCTTTTAGCGTGTCTAAGTAATCCGCCCACGCCTGCATCATCTTGCGACGTTCGGGTAGATATTTGGCTAAGTTATATACACCCTCAGTGCCGCCAATTTCATGCGACAGCTGGGCTTCCACCGATTCGCGCGACCAGCCCTGTTCTCGCAGGAGGGTCGATGCCATGTGTCGAAATCCATGACCAACGATTATTCCCTTGAAGCCAAGCCGAGCGAGCGCAGCATTTACAGCGCCGTCGCTCATGTTTCGCTTGGGATCGCGCGCGCCGGGGAAGAGGAATTTCCCGCGACCAGTAACTTCACGCAGTTCCTTCAATATCTCAATCGCCTGCCTGCTCAATGGGATTACGTGAGGAGGCGTATCAGGGGCTTCTTTTGCTGCCTTGCGAAGCTTTCGGTTTGCGGGTGGTACAACGTAGACGGGTTCAGCAGACTCAATAGCGATCTGTGACCATTCCGCCATTCGAATCTCACCTGGTCTGCAGAACCACAAGGGAGCCAGTTTGAGCGCGCATGCTACGGGGAAGGTTCCCTCAAATGCGTCAATAACGCGCAAGAGTTCGCCAACCTTTTCAGGAGCGGTGATAGTCGGATGACGCTGTTTGCGACGACCGGGTAGAACCGCGCTCAAGTCGGCTGCAGGATCTCGATCGGCGCGCTCGGTGGCAATCGCAAACTTGAAGACGCGGCTCAGTTGAAAACGAAGCCTGTGGGCCTGCTCCAAGTGGCCGGCCCGCATGGGACGTTCAATGAGCTGTCTGATATCTGAAACACCGACATCCGAGATAGGGCGGGAACCCACGTATGGGAAGACGTGTTTTTTGAGCCGCCCCTCTTCCTTGAGAAATTGCTTTTCAGTCCACTCATGCTTTTTCACGTATAGCCATTCGTGAGCGATTCGCTCTAAGCTGTTTGAATGATGGTCTTGTCCAGCAATCTTTTCAGCGCGACGTGATGCGCTCGGATCCACACCACTCTCGAGCTGTCCCTTGGCAAGATCTCGTTTTTGTCGAGCGTCTTTTAGGCTGGTCGCCGGATAGGACCCCAAGGCAAGTCTCCGCTCTTTTCCGGCGATCCGGAACTTCCAACGCCAGAGCTTTGATCCACTCGGTGTTACCTCCAAATAGAGGCCGCCTGAGTCGTATAGACGTACTGCCTTGTCAGTTGACTTGGCTTGGCGAATGGATGTGTCGCTAAGAGGCATTTGTGGACTCCGTGGGGGCATCCAAATCGTACCTGCCCTCGATGCCCCCAGCAATGCCCCAAGAAACTCTGGATGCCTATGGAGACGAGTGGAGATCCATGTAGCTGGGAATAAAAAAAGCCCGCTTTAAAAGCGGGCTTTTATATAACAGTTACACAATTCTGGAATCGTGTGTAGAAACGTGTAATTGCTTCTTGGTGGCTATGGGTGGACTCGAACCACCGACCCCAGCATTATGAGTGCTGTGCTCTAACCGGCTGAGCTACATAGCCGAACATCGGACCGCCTTCGCGGGACCCGAAATTGTGACATTGCCACTTCGAGACGTCAAACAGATCTCGAAAAGTGTTTGCGCGGGTCACATTCTGACGCAATCGGGCCAAGCGCCGTCGAAAGATGCCGCTGAACATTTTTACCCGACGCGCTGTTAAATCCACCCTCAGAACTGCCGACGGTGGTGAAAATTAGGCCAATTTTGCACGCCGGACATCGATCCCTTAAAAAACAGTACGTTAGCGCGAACGGTACGTGTTTCAAACGTATGTGCTTCAGAAAAATTCTACAAAAATGTAGGACACGGCACATCTAAAGTGCTGCAGAATTTACACATTTTAAATCTACCGCCGTCACACTTTTGGCCAAGTTCTCTTGGCACGAAACTTGCGTAGTCAGCTGCAAGTCTCATAAAAGCGCCGCGCCGAGAGGAATTTTGATGTCGATTCGAGTTTTGAGTGTTGTAGCACTGGTATGCACATTGCCGCTCCTAAGTGCTTTCACGGGGCAGTCGGCGCCGTCGAAGGCTGATGCACAACGTGCGCCCGTCGCGAGCGAAGGTTCCAAGAAGGGCAGCACGGAGCACTGGAAGAACTATCAAGTGCAAAGCATCAAGTCAGCACCGCGTGGCATGAGCTCGATCGTCGTGCTGCGTCCGGTCGGTGCCGTTGCGGGTCAGGCAATCAATGTCTATGTCAACGGTGAGTATCTTGGTTCGCTACGACCGGGTGCCTATACCCAATCACCGGTGTGCCCGGGCACGAACCGCATCAGTTTTGCTGAGACGAATGTGCAAAACCAATACCGTGAAAAGTCCGAGGCCGGTCAAGCCATTTCCCAAAGCGAAGACACCGTGAGTTTCTACACGATCGACGTACAGGATGGCGTTTTCGTTGCTACAGCGCTTGAGGAAGCAACGGCCCTTCAGCAGCTTTCAAAGATGCCTTTGAAGCAACACCACACAATTTCGCGCGTTTCGACGCGTAGCTGTGCGCTGAACTAATTCAAGTCAAACCCCTTTCTTGCCGCTGTCTAACGACAACGGTGCATGTCTGCGAATCGGATTCAAATTATGTCTACTGCCATTACGCTCAAAATCAATAACGCTTCGAAAACTGTGCTCGTCGAACACATTTCGGGCGGCCGAGACGGTCAAGGTGCATCTTTTAAGCCGGTCAAAGTAGTAGCGCAGGCACGCGTCAAATACGAGTTCGTCGACGATCAAACGGGTTTTGCACCTGAAAACATCGCTACCAAGCGCTCAGGCAATGATTTGCTAATTGCGTTTGAAGGCGGTGACATCAACAAACCGGACCTCATCATTGAGGGCTACTACAACAATCACGGTAGCTCCCTGATTGGTCAGGCGGAAAACGGAAATTGGTACGACTACGTGCCGGAAAGTGGCAATGCGACCGATGCCGTTTCGGTACTCGGAAACAACATGGAAGCAGGGCAGGCGCTTGGTGGTGACACGCTGTCTTCCGGTGCGTTTTGGCCCACGGAGGCGGCTAGTGCCGTACCTGCATGGGTATGGGGTCTGCCGGCACTTGGTTTGCTGCCGATCATCGGTAGTGGCGGACCGAAGAACTCCCCGCCGCCGCCGCCTTCCACCGGCACTGCGCCCGACACCACGCCGCCGGTTGCGCCGCGTCCTGTTGCGGCCGACGATGTCGGACCAAAACAAGGCACGATTCAAAACAACGAAATCATCGACGACAACAGGCCGGTGATCCATGGCGGTAGCGCCACGCCAGGTGACGTCATTACGGTCTACGACAACGGCACACCTGTTGGAACGACTGTTGTTGATCCTAACGGCAATTGGACCTTTACGCCCTCCACACCTTTGGTGGATGGCCCGCATTCGATTACCGTCACCGCAAAAGATCCAGCAGGCAATGTCAGCACGCCGAGCCCGGCTATTCCTTTCATAGTCGACACTGCCGCACCGGTGGTCACGGCAAGCCAAACTTTCTCTTACTCAGAAAACCAACACGCAGGTGCGCAAGTCGGCGCTGCCGTTGCAGCGGATGCAAATGGCGTGACGCAATGGCGCTTCGATAACGGCACGCAAGTCTCGAGCGATGGCTATTACGCGATCGACAATGCCGGCAAGATCACCTTGACCGCAGCAGGTGCCGCTGCGGGTGTTGCGAACAACGATTACGAAACCGGCAGCAATAGCTTCACGCTCGGCGTGCAAGCGGGTGATGCCGCAGGCAACTGGTCGGCTACGACGAACGTCGCGTTGGTAGTCACCAACGTCAACGAAGCACCGGTGATCACCAGCAATGGCGGCGGTGCAACCGCGACGGTCAGTGTTGCTGAGAACCAAACTTCAGTGACCACTGTGACCTCGACCGACGTTGATGGTCCTTCTGCGACTTACACGATCAGTGGCGGTGCCGATGCATCGTTGTTCACAATCGACCCGACCACGGGTGTACTCACCTTCATCAGCGCACCGAACTTTGAATCACCGACCGATGCCGGTGCTAACAACATCTATGACGTACAAGTCACTGTGAGCGATGGTTCGCTGAGTGATGTGCAAGACATCGCAGTCAGCGTGACTAACGTCAACGAAGCCCCGGTCATCACCAGCAATGGTGGCGGTGCAACCGCGACGGTCAGTGTTGCTGAGAACCAAACTTCAGTGACCACTGTGACCTCGACCGACGTTGATGGTCCTTCTGCGGCTTACACGATCAGTGGCGGTGCCGACGCATCGTTGTTCTCGATCGACCCGACCACGGGTGTACTCACCTTCATCAGCGCACCGAACTTCGAATCACCGACAGATGCCGGCGGTAACAACGTCTATGACGTACAAGTCACCGTCAGCGACGGTTCGCTGAGTGATGTACAAGACATTGCAGTCACGGTTACTAACGTCAACGAAGCCCCGGTGATCACCAGCAATGGTGGCGGTGCAACCGCCACTGTCAGCGTGGCTGAGAACCAAACGGCAGTGACGACCGTGACCTCGACTGACGTTGATGGTCCGTCTGCAACCTACACGATCAGTGGCGGTGCCGACGCATCGTTGTTCTCGATCGACCCGACCACGGGTGTACTCACCTTCATCAGCACACCGAACTTCGAAGTGCCGGCAGATGCCAGTGCTAACAACGTCTATGACGTCCAAGTCACCGTCAGCGATGGTTCGCTGAGTGATGTGCAAGACATTGCAGTCACGGTCACCAACGTCAACGAAGCTCCGGTGATCACCAGCAATGGTGGCGGTGCAACCGCCGCTGTCAGTGTTGCTGAGAACCAAACGGCCGTGACCACTGTGACCTCGACCGACGTCGATGGTCCGTCTGCAACGTACACGATCAGTGGCGGTGTAGACGCATCGTTGTTCACGATCGACCCGACCACGGGTGTACTCACCTTCATCAGTGCACCGAACTTCGAAGTGCCGACCGATGCCGGTGCTAACAACGTCTATGACGTACAAGTCACCGTCAGCGATGGTTCGTTGACGGATGTGCAAGACATTGCAGTCACGGTCACCAACGTCAACGAAGCCCCGGTTATCACGAGCAATGGTGGCGGTGCAACTGCGACGGTCAGTGTTGCTGAGAACCAAACGGCTGTGACGATCGTGACCTCGACTGACGTTGATGGTCCTTCTGCGACTTACACGATCAGTGGCGGTGTAGACGCATCGTTGTTCACGATCGACCCGACCACGGGCGTGCTCACCTTCATCAGTGCCCCGAACTTCGAGTCACCGGCAGATGCCGGTGCTAACAACGTCTATGACGTACAAGTCACGGTGAGTGATGGTTCGTTGACGGATGTGCAAGACATTGCAGTCACGGTCACCAACGTCAACGAAGCCCCGGTGATCACCAGCAATGGTGGCGGTGCAACCGCCACTGTCAGTGTTGCTGAGAACCAAACGGCCGTGACGACCGTGACCTCAACCGACGTCGATGGTCCGTCTGCGACTTACACGATTAGTGGCGGTGCAGACGCATCGTTGTTCACGATCAATGCAACAACCGGTGTGTTGACCTTCATCAGTGCCCCGAACTTCGAGTCACCGGCAGATGCCGGTGCTAACAACGTCTATGACGTACAAGTCACTGTCAGCGATGGTTCGCTGACAGACGTGCAAGACATCGCGGTCACGGTCACCAACGTCAACGAAGCCCCGGTGATCACCAGCAATGGTGGCGGCGCAACCGCCGCCGTCAGTGTTGCTGAGAACCAAACTTCAGTGACGACCGTGACCTCGACCGACGTCGATGGTCCGTCTGCGACTTACACGATCAGCGGCGGTGCCGACGCATCGTTGTTCTCGATCGACCCGACCACGGGCGTGCTCACCTTCATCAGCGCACCGAACTTTGAATCACCGACCGATGCCGGTGCTAACAACATCTATGACGTACAAGTCACTGTGAGCGATGGTTCGCTGAGTGATGTGCAAGACATCGCAGTCAGCGTGACTAACGTCAACGAAGCCCCGGTCATCACCAGCAATGGTGGCGGTGCAACCGCGACGGTCAGTGTTGCTGAGAACCAAACTTCAGTGACCACTGTGACCTCGACCGACGTTGATGGTCCTTCTGCGGCTTACACGATCAGTGGCGGTGCCGACGCATCGTTGTTCTCGATCGACCCGACCACGGGTGTACTCACCTTCATCAGCGCACCGAACTTCGAATCACCGACAGATGCCGGCGGTAACAACGTCTATGACGTACAAGTCACCGTCAGCGACGGTTCGCTGAGTGATGTACAAGACATTGCAGTCACGGTTACTAACGTCAACGAAGCCCCGGTGATCACCAGCAATGGTGGCGGTGCAACTGCGACGGTCAGTGTTGCTGAGAACCAAACGGCTGTGACGACCGTGACCTCGACTGACGTTGATGGTCCGTCTGCAACCTACACGATCAGTGGCGGTGCCGATGCATCGTTGTTCACGATCGACCCGACCACGGGTGTACTCACCTTTATCAGTGCACCGAACTTCGAGTCACCGACTGATGCTGGTGGCAACAACGTCTATGACGTCCAAGTCACTGTCAGCGATGGCTCGCTGACAGACGTGCAAGACATTGCTGTCAGCGTGACCAATGTCAACGAAGCCCCGGTCATTACCAGCAATGGTGGTGTTGCAACCGCCACTGTCAGCGTGGCTGAGAACCAAACTTCAGTGACCACCGTGACCTCGACCGACGTCGATGGTCCTTCTGCGACTTACACGATCAGTGGCGGTGCCGACGCATCGTTGTTCTCGATCGACCCGACCACGGGCGTGCTCACCTTCATCAGCGCACCGAACTTCGAGTCACCGACCGATGCCGGTGGCAACAACGTCTATGACGTACAAGTCACTGTCAGCGACGGTTCACTGACAGACGTGCAAGACATCGCAGTCACGGTCACCAACGTCAACGAAGCGCCGTCGCTGACCTTCAGCGGCACTGTGCCGAGCATTGAGGTTGGCACCGCAACGCCGGGTATGACAGTGACCGATGCCAATGGCACCGATCCGGATGCTGGTACGACCTTGACCTACAGTTTGACCAGCAACCCGAACGGCTACTACGCGATTGACCCGACCAGCGGTGTGGTGACCTTGACCACGGCAGGTGCGACCTTCGTGAACAGCGGTGGTACTTTGCCGAACGTGCAAGTGACGGTCAGCGATGGTGCCTTGAGCACCAACGGTAGCGTTGCGATTGGCACCGGTGCAGATACCACGCCGCCGGTGGTTACCGGTGGTCAAAGTTATAGCTATGCCGAGAACCAGGCAGTCGGCGCACAAGTGGGCACAGCGACTGCCAATGACGCAGTGGGTGTCACCCAATGGCGCTTCGACAACGGCACGCAAGTCTCGAGTGATGGCTTCTTCGCGATCAGCAACGCGGGTGTCATTACCCTGACGGCTGCGGGTGCCGCAGCAGGTGCTGCGACCAACGATTACGAAACCGGCAGCAACAACTTCACGCTCGGCGTGCAAGCGGGTGATGCTGCAGGCAACTGGTCGGCTACGACGAACGTTGCGTTGGTAGTCACCAACGTCAACGAAGCCCCGGTCATCACCAGCAATGGTGGCGGTGCAACTGCGACGGTCAGTGTTGCTGAGAACCAAACGGCCGTGACCACTGTGACCTCGACCGACGTCGATGGTCCGTCTGCAACCTACGCGATCAGCGGCGGTGCCGACGCATCGTTGTTCACGATCGACCCGACCACGGGTGTACTCACCTTCATCAGCGCACCGAACTTCGAGTCACCGACCGATGCCGGTGCTAACAACGTCTATGACGTACAAGTCACCGTCAGCGATGGTTCGTTGACGGATGTGCAAGACATCGCGGTCACCGTGACCAACGTCAACGAAGCCCCGTCGCTGACCTTCAGCGGCACCGTGCCGAGCATTGAAGTCGGCACCGCAACGCCGGGCATGACAGTGACCGATGCCAATGGCACCGATCCGGATGCTGGTACGACGTTGACCTACAGTCTGACCACGAACCCAGGCAACTACTACGCGATCGACCCGACCAGCGGTGTGGTGACCTTGACCACAGCAGGTGCAACCTTCGTGAACGGCGGTGGTACTTTGCCGAACGTGCAAGTGACGGTGAGCGATGGTGCCTTGAGCACCAACGGTAGCGTTGCGATTGGCACGGGTGCAGATACCACGCCGCCGGTGGTTACCGGTGGTCAAAGCTACAGCTATGCCGAGAACCAGGCAGTCGGCGCACAAGTGGGCACTGCAACGGCCACCGATGCAGTGGGTGTCACCCAATGGCGTTTTAACAATGGCACGCAAGTCTCGAGTGATGGCTTCTTCGCGATCAACAACGCGGGTGTCATTACCCTGACGGCTGCGGGTGCCGCAGCAGGTGCTGCGACCAACGATTACGAAACCGGTAGCAACAACTTCAACTTGAATGTTCAAGCTGGCGATGCTGCAGGCAACTGGTCTACTGCGACCACGATTGCGTTGGCAGTCACCAATGTCAACGAAGCCCCGGTGATCACCAGCAATGGTGGCGGTGCAACCGCCACTGTTAGTGTTGCTGAGAACCAAACTTCAGTGACCACTGTGACCTCGACCGACGTCGATGGTCCGTCTGCCACTTACACGATCAGTGGCGGTGCCGACGCATCGTTGTTCACGATCGACCCGACCACGGGCGTGCTCACCTTCATCAGTGCACCGAACTTTGAGTCACCGACCGATGCCGGTGGCAACAACGTCTATGACGTACAAGTGACTGTCAGCGATGGTTCGTTGACAGACGTGCAAGACATTGCAGTCACGGTCACCAACGTCAACGAAGCCCCGGTGATCACCAGCAATGGTGGCGGTGCAACTGCGACGGTCAGTGTTGCTGAGAACCAAACGGCTGTGACGACCGTGACCTCGACTGACGTTGATGGTCCTTCTGCGACTTACACCATCAGTGGCGGTGCCGATGCATCGTTGTTCACGATCGACCCGACCACGGGTGTACTCACCTTTATCAGTGCACCGAACTTCGAGTCACCGACTGATGCTGGTGGCAACAACGTCTATGACGTCCAAGTCACTGTCAGCGATGGCTCGCTGACAGACGTGCAAGACATTGCTGTCAGCGTGACCAATGTCAACGAAGCCCCGGTCATTACCAGCAATGGTGGTGTTGCAACCGCCACTGTCAGCGTGGCTGAGAACCAAACTTCAGTGACCACCGTGACCTCGACCGACGTCGATGGTCCTTCTGCGACTTACACGATCAGTGGCGGTGCCGACGCATCGTTGTTCTCGATCGACCCGACCACGGGCGTGCTCACCTTCATCAGCGCACCGAACTTCGAGTCACCGACCGATGCCGGTGCTAACAACGTCTATGACGTACAAGTCACCGTCAGCGATGGTTCGTTGACGGATGTGCAAGACATCGCGGTCACCGTGACCAACGTCAACGAAGCCCCGTCGCTGACCTTCAGCGGCACCGTGCCGAGCATTGAAGTCGGCACCGCAACGCCGGGCATGACAGTGACCGATGCCAATGGCACCGATCCGGATGCTGGTACGACGTTGACCTACAGTCTGACCACGAACCCAGGCAACTACTACGCGATCGACCCGACCAGCGGTGTGGTGACCTTGACCACAGCAGGTGCAACCTTCGTGAACGGCGGTGGTACTTTGCCGAACGTGCAAGTGACGGTCAGCGATGGTGCTTTGAGCACCAACGGTAGCGTTGCGATTGGCACGGGTGCAGATACCACGCCGCCGGTGGTTACCGGTGGTCAAAGCTACAGCTATGCCGAGAACCAGGCAGTCGGCGCACAAGTGGGCACTGCAACGGCCACCGATGCAGTGGGTGTCACCCAATGGCGTTTTAACAATGGCACGCAAGTCTCGAGTGATGGCTTCTTCGCGATCAGCAACGCGGGTGTCATTACCCTGACGGCTGCGGGTGCCGCAGCAGGTGCTGCGACCAACGATTACGAAACCGGCAGCAACAGCTTCAACTTGAATGTTCAAGCTGGCGATGCTGCAGGCAACTGGTCTACTGCGACCACGATTGCGTTGGCAGTCACCAATGTCAACGAAGCCCCGGTGATCACCAGCAATGGTGGCGGTGCAACTGCGACGGTCAGTGTTGCTGAGAACCAAACGGCAGTGACCACTGTGACCTCGACCGACGTCGATGGTCCGTCTGCCACTTACACGATCAGTGGCGGTGCCGACGCATCGTTGTTCACGATCAATGCAACAACTGGTGTGTTGACCTTCATCAGCACGCCGAACTTCGAGTCACCGACTGATGCCGGTGGCAACAACGTCTATGACGTACAAGTCACTGTGAGTGATGGTTCGTTGACGGATGTGCAAGACATCGCGGTCACCGTGACCAATGTCAATGAAATGCCTGTCGCTAACGCAGATTTGGCCACCACAGCCGAAGACACAAATCTTGTGATTCCGGTAAGCACACTGCTTGCAAACGACACAGATCCAGATGGCAACACATTGACGGTCACGTCAGTACAGGGCGCACAACATGGCACCGTGAGCCTGGTTGGTGGCAATGTCACCTTCGTGCCGGACGCTGACTATAACGGTCCGGCGTCATTTACCTACACGATTAGCGATGGCAACGGCGGCACATCGACAGCAACTGTCAATATCAATGTCACCGCAGTTAACGACCCAGCTGTCATCTCCGGTGTGACGTCTGGCTCGGTAATCGAAGCGGGTGGTGTGGCAAACGGAACTGCCGGCACACCGACTGCAACGGGCACCTTGACCAGCACCGACGTTGACAATCCTGCGAACACCTTCACAGCAGTCGCAACAGCGACGAACAGCACCAATGGTTATGGCACTTACACCATGACCGCCGGTGGTGTGTGGACGTACGCATTGAACAACAACAACGCAGCGGTTCAAGCCTTGAACGTTGGCGGTACGTTGACCGACACGTTTACAGTCACGAGCATCGACGGCACCTCACAAGTTGTGACCGTGACGATTAACGGCAGAAATGATGCCGCTGTCATCTCTGGTTCGACGTCTGGCTCGGTGGTTGAAGCAGGTGGTGTGGCAAACGGAACTGCCGGAACGCCGACTGCAACCGGCACCTTGACCAGCGCCGACGTCGACAACCCGGCGACCTTCACGGCCGTGGGTACTGCCACTAACAGTACCAATGGTTATGGCACTTACACCATGACCGCCGGTGGTGTGTGGACGTACGCATTGAACAACAACAACGCAGCGGTTCAAGCCTTGAACGTTGGCGGTACGTTGACGGATACGTTCACGGTCACGAGCATCGATGGCACCTCACAAGTAGTGACAGTGACGATCAATGGTTCGAACGATGCGGCTGTCATCTCTGGCTCGACGTCTGGCTCGGTGGTTGAAGCAGGTGGTGTGGCAAACGGAACTGCCGGAACGCCGACTGCAACCGGCACCTTGACCAGCGCCGACGTCGACAACCCGGCGACCTTCACGGCCGTGGGTACTGCCACTAACAGTACCAATGGTTATGGCACTTACACCATGACCGCCGGTGGTGTGTGGACATATGTGTTGAACAACAACAATGCAACTGTTCAAGCCTTGAACGTTGGCGGCACGTTGTCCGACACAATCACGGTCACGAGCATCGATGGCACCTCACAAGTGGTAACGGTGACGATCAATGGTTCGAACGATGCGGCAGTGATTGCTGGCACGACCACGGGCAATGTCACAGAGGCCGGTGGTGTTGCTAACGGCACCGCAGGCACGCCGACTGCAACGGGCACCCTGACCAGCACCGACGTCGACAACCCGGCGACCTTCACGGCCGTGGGTACTGCCACTAACAGCACCAATGGTTATGGCACTTACACCATGACCTCGGGTGGCGTGTGGACATATGTGTTGAACAACAACAACGCAGCGGTTCAAGCCTTGAACGCAGGCGCAACGATGACCGACACGTTCACCGTGACGAGCATCGATGGCACAGCACGCGTGGTGACGGTGACCATTACCGGTAGCAACGACAACGCCACGATCAGTGGCACGGCAACCGGCAACGTGGCTGAAGACGGCACGCAAACCGCCAGCGGTACGTTGGCAGTTGCGGATGTGGACGCAGGTCAAACTGTGTTCCAAACACCGTCGAGCCTGGCTGGCACCTACGGCACCTACACGTTCAATGCAACGACCGGTGTGTGGGGTTACACCTTGAACAATGGCGCTGCGAATGTGCAAGCGCTTGCGGGTGGCCAACAAGTGACTGATACGCTGACGGTGACCAGTCTCGATGGCACGGCGACGCGCAACATTGTTGTGACGATCACGGGTCAGAACGATGCCGCTGTCATCTCCGGTGCGACGACCGGCTCGGTAATCGAAGCGGGTGGTGTGGCAAACGGAACTGCCGGCACACCGACTGCAACGGGCACCTTGACCAGCACCGACGTTGACAATCCTGCGAACACGTTCACAGCAGTCGCAACAGCGACGAACAGCACCAATGGTTATGGCACTTACACCATGACCGCCGGTGGTGTGTGGACGTACGCATTGAACAACAACAACGCAGCGGTTCAAGCCTTGAACGTTGGCGGTACGTTGACGGATACGTTCACGGTCACGAGCATCGATGGCACCTCACAAGTAGTGACAGTGACGATCAATGGTTCGAACGATGCGGCTGTCATCTCTGGCTCGACGTCTGGCTCGGTGGTTGAAGCAGGTGGTGTGGCAAACGGAACTGCCGGAACGCCGACTGCAACCGGCACCTTGACCAGCGCCGACGTCGACAACCCGGCGACCTTCACGGCCGTGGGTACTGCCACTAACAGTACCAATGGTTATGGCACTTACACCATGACCGCCGGTGGTGTGTGGACATATGTGTTGAACAACAACAATGCAACTGTTCAAGCCTTGAACGTTGGCGGCACGTTGTCCGACACAATCACGGTCACGAGCATCGATGGCACCTCACAAGTGGTAACGGTGACGATCAATGGTTCGAACGATGCGGCAGTGATTGCTGGCACGACCACGGGCAATGTCACAGAGGCCGGTGGTGTTGCTAACGGCACCGCAGGCACGCCGACTGCAACGGGCACCCTGACCAGCACCGACGTCGACAACCCGGCGACCTTCACGGCCGTGGGTACTGCCACTAACAGCACCAATGGTTATGGCACTTACACCATGACCTCGGGTGGCGTGTGGACATATGTGTTGAACAACAACAACGCAGCGGTTCAAGCCTTGAACGCAGGCGCAACGATGACCGACACGTTCACCGTGACGAGCATCGATGGCACAGCACGCGTGGTGACGGTGACCATTACCGGTAGCAACGACAACGCCACGATCAGTGGCACGGCAACCGGCAACGTGGCTGAAGACGGCACGCAAACCGCCAGCGGTACGTTGGCAGTTGCGGATGTGGACGCAGGTCAAACTGTGTTCCAAACACCGTCGAGCCTGGCTGGCACCTACGGCACTTACACGTTCAATGCAACGACCGGTGTGTGGGGTTACACCTTGAACAATGGCGCTGCGAATGTGCAAGCGCTTGCGGGTGGCCAACAAGTGACTGATACGCTGACGGTGACCAGTCTCGATGGCACGGCGACACAAAATATTGTCGTCACAATCAACGGTACAAATGATGGGCCAGTTGCTCAAGCTGATGCTGTCGCAACGAATGAAGACACGGCAATCGTTATCCCCGTTGCCAATTTGCTCGCCAATGACACTGATGTGGACGGCGACGCACTGTCGATCACCTCGGTTCAAGGTGCAGTGAACGGAACTGTCAGTTTGGTCGGCGGGAATGTCACGTTCATACCAGCGTTGAACTACAACGGGCCGGCGTCCTTCACCTATACGGTAGACGATGGTCACGGTGGAACAGCCACGGCCACGGTAAATGTCACAGTCAACGCGGTGAACGACGCCCCGGTTAACACACTGCCCGCGTCTTACACCACGAACGAAGATACGGCCGTTAAACTGTCTGGCCTGTCGATCAGCGATGTGGATGCAGGCGCCGGAAACGTTACGGTCACCTTGTCGGTGGCAAGTGGCACACTCACTGCAACGAACAGCGGCGGCGTGACTGTAAGTAACTCGGGCACATCGTCGATCACGTTGACGGGTTCTGTTACGGCTATCAACACATATTTGTCGACCGTCGCAAACCAACCGACCTTCACTCCGGTGGCGAATGCGAACGGCGCAGTCGCATTGACGATGTTGACGAATGACCAGGGCAACACAGGCTCGGGCGGCGCGTTGACAGATTCGGACACGATCCAAATCAATGTCACGGCGGTGAACGACGCCCCGGTTAATACACTGCCCGCGTCTTACACCACGAACGAAGATACGGCCGTTAAACTGTCTGGCCTGTCGATCAGCGATGTGGATGCAGGCGCCGGAAACGTTACGGTCACCTTGTCGGTGGCAAGTGGCACACTCACTGCAACGAACAGCGGCGGCGTGACTGTAAGTAACTCGGGCACATCGTCGATCACGTTGACGGGTTCTGTTACGGCTATCAACACATATTTGTCGACCGTCGCAAACCAACCGACCTTCACTCCGGTGGCGAATGCGAACGGCGCAGTCGCATTGACGATGTTGACGAATGACCAGGGCAACACAGGCTCGGGCGGTGCGTTGACAGATTCGGACACGATCCAAATCAATGTCACGGCGGCGAACGACGCACCGGTTAACACACTTCCCGCGTCTTACACCACGAACGAAGACACGGCCGTCAAACTGTCCGGCTTGTCGATCAGCGATGTGGATGCAGCGAGCGGCACCATGACCGTCACGTTGTCCGTGTCCAGCGGTACGCTTACTGCATCTGCTAGCGGCGGTGTGACAATCAGCGGTTCAGGGACGAGTGCGGTAGTGCTGTCAGGCACCATGGCATCAATCAACACCTATTTGGGCAACACTGCAAGCCAGCCGACGTTCACGCCGGTCGCAAATGCGAGTGGATCCGTGACGCTCACAATGCTGAGTAGTGACAACGGCAACACGGGTAGCGGTGGCACATTGACGGACACCGACGCGCGCACAATCAACGTCACGGCTGTCGCTGACGTGCCCACCTTGCAAGTGGTGAATGCAAGCCGCTCATTGATCTTCAGCAACAGCTGGGAGTCTTCAAACAATAGTGACAATAGCTCAGAGTCGCCGAACCCGATAGCAACGCTGGAAGGTTGGACACTCATTGCAGGTACGGCAGGAGCGAGCTACCAAACGTTTGAAGTTTGGTCCGATGGTGACTCAATCACAACTGGAAACAACGGGAACTCCAACGGCTATGCAGCACAAGGCAACGGAAACTCATTCCTTGAACTGAACAAATCAACAAATTTCTGGGAAACGAAGGGCATCCAACGCACGATCAGCACACAGTCTGGCACTGTCTACGAACTCAGCCTCGATGCCGCGGGACGAATGGGCTTCAGTGCAGCAAATGTGAAGATGACGATCTATTTGGACAATGTCGTCCTGGCAACCTATGACGGCACCAGCACCAATGCTGCGCTGGACTGGAAAAACCTCAACATCGCATTCGTCGGTGACGGGGCACAGCACACCCTTAGACTTGAAGCGACCCCCGATGCGACGATCTCCGCAGGCCGCGGCATGATGATTGACGACCTCAATTTGTTTGCTTACCAAGGTGTCGTTGCAGGAAACGCAGTGGGTGGTACCAAGACGGACATTATCTTGGCCAACTACATCAGTGGCAGCTTGACGGATACCGACGGCTCCGAAAGCCTGAGCTATACATTCAGTGCACTTTCACCAACAGCACAGATCATCGTGGGTGCGACGACCTATTCTCCGATTTCCGGAAGCATCACTATCAGTGCGGCGGAGTTGGCAACTGCGCATTTGCGATTGGACGGAAGTTACACCGGTGATATGTCGGTCAATGTGACGGCCAACGCGACTGAAGCTAGCAACGCATCGTTTGCAACGAGTGCTGTACAAACGCTCAACATTCATGTTGAACCGTCAACGCTTGTGATCATGGATATCGTAGAGGGAAGCGACGTATCGGGGAGCTACCGTCGTGGAGACAGCGGCAATAACACTTTGACCGGTTTTAACAATGCGGATGTGCTGTGGGGCAACGACGGCAACGACACACTTAATGGTGGTGGCGGCAATGACATTCTAATCGGTGGAGCAGGCAACGACATCTTGACGGGTGGCAACGGCGCAGATATTTTCCGCTTCTCCCATGCAGGTGCCTCAAATGCGGATACGATCAACGACTTCGCACATGGCACTGACAAAATCGAATTGGACAACGCCTTGTTCATTGCGCTGGGCTTCGATGGTGCCCTTCCAGCGACGATGTTCCAATCGAATGCCAGTGGCAACGTGGCCTCTACGGCAGATGCCCATGTGATTTACGATAAAAACAACGGTCAACTGTGGTACGACGCAGATGGCAGCGGCACAGGTGCGGCCGTTCTGATCGCTACGGTCTACAGTTCGGGCACAACACCTGCCACAGGGCTCGATGCCAATGATTTCCGCGTGATCTAACAGTATTCAGGTGTGGCCTTCGGGCCACATCTGCTTAAACATGTATTGCCCTTTCACAAGGGTCATGGCATTGTCGAATCAGATAAATTTTTGGAGTCCGCGTCGTGATCGATCCGGACGGTTATCGCCCAAACGTGGGCATCATCTTGATTCGAGATGATGGCCGCGTATTTTGGGCAAGAAGAATCCGGCGGGATGGCTGGCAATTCCCGCAAGGCGGCATGAATTCCGACGAAACACCGTTGGAAGCGATGTATCGCGAGCTACAAGAAGAAACAGGCCTGGGCGCGCATCAAGTCGATGTGCTCGGCGCCACGCCTGGATGGCTCCGCTACCGGCTTCCGCCACGTGCCATCCGCCATCACGATCGCGTGCGATGTATCGGTCAAAAGCAAGTTTGGTTCCTATTGCGATTCAAGGCCGAAGAGAAAGACGTGAATCTTGATCACACAGATTCGCCTGAGTTTGATCAATTTCGCTGGGTCGACTTCTGGTATCCGGCGCAAAACGTCGTGGTCTTCAAGCGCGGTGTCTATGCGTCGGCTTTGCATCATTTGGCGCCGGCTGCACGCGATCTGGCGGGCGAAAGTCGGATCCCCTTGCCCAACGCCTATATCGAACGCCAGCTAGAGTTCACGCGCCAAGGCTTAGCCCGGCCGCGCAGAAGGCGAGCGGGCGCTGCGCGACCACCAAAGAGCGAGGGTGTTACTTCAGTCCAAGGTTGATCGGTTGATTCAACCGATCACGCAGCGCACTGATTTTCTTCCACAGCCACCACAGCACCAAGGCCATCAACACCGTAATAAGGATGACAACGATCGCGGCGATTTCCGGGTGCGCGAAGATCAAGGCCAAGCCACCGATCGCGGTCATGTCTTCGGTGACAGAGGCCGTCCAATTGCTCACCGGCTCAGGTGATGTATTCAACAATCCGCGGGTTGCGGTTTTCAAGGTATGACTGGTGAGCGCAGCGCCGGCGCCCGCGGCCAACATACCCGCGCTCATACTGCCATCGGTTGAAATCGCAGAAGCCGCCAAGAACGCGCCCGCCGGAATACGTAGCAGGGTGTGCAACAAGTCCCAGCCGGTATCCACACCCGGAATCTTGTCGGCAAAAAACTCGGCACCCGCCAGAAGACCCGACACGCCGATGACCCAAGGCGATTGTGCGACCTCCAATCCATTTGGCAGATCCAGCCAACCCATGGCGCCGGCCACGCCCATGCCGAACACCGTCAGGTAGACGCGGATACCGGCCAGCCAGGCGACCAATATGCCGATGATGAAAACGTGGGTTGCCGTCATTCAACCAATACCCCGAAGCGCGCCGAATTGGCTCAACAGCTGACTTATGCCGCAGCGTGCCTTGACGGAATGTGAAGACTCGGCGTATAGCTGAATCATGGACGGACCGGAACATCACCGTGAATCCGACAGGGGCACACACGCGCTGACAGGCGTCGGGCGTGTGCAGCCGTTGGTGTGGGTCATTGGCACCGTGCTGCTGATTGCCTTGGCCGCCGCGGCGGGCTTCTTCCTGACGCGCAATAGCGGTGCATCGCTCGGCGGATTCTCGCGTGCACCCTCCAATAACGTGCAAACCCTGCAGCAAGCCTTGGCGACTGCGCAGAAGAGTGATGAGGTGTCGCGCGCGGCCAATGCAAAACTCCAAGATGAGTTGGCAAAAAGAGATGCCGAAATCGCCACACTCAAGGATGACCTCGCGTTCTATGAGCGCTTTGTGGGTACGTCCGCACAACGGCAACCCTTAGGTGTCGAAACACTCAAGCTCACACGTGGGGTGGGGCAGGTGTGGCAATTCGCGGCCGTGGTTGCGCGTAGCAATGCATCCAATAACGAAGTTGCGGGTCGACTGAGCTTTGCTATCGAAGGCACGCAAAACGGCAATCTGAAGAAATTGGCCTGGAGCGATTTGCGGCAGGGGGCCGGCAGTGACGGTGTGCCGTTCAGCCTGAAGTATTTCCAGCGCTTGAGCGGGGACTTCGTTTTGCCGGCAAACTTCACGCCAACGCGCATCACCGCGCGGCTGGTGCCCACGCAAGGCCAGCCCGTTGAAGCGAGTTTTGCCTGGAAAGACGTGGCACTTTGACTTGAATTCAGTGCCGATCGCCTACACTTGTCAGGTAATGAACAACATCGCGCACCACGACTCATCCGCACCCAGCTATCAGCAGTTGGACGCCCCTGTCATCTTTACCGCTGCAGCGGCAGATAAGGTGCGCGAATTAATTGCTGAAGAAGGCAATTCGGAACTCAAGCTCCGTACCTACATTCAAGGTGGCGGGTGTTCCGGGTTCCAATACGGTTTTGAGTTCGATGAAAATCAGGCCGAAGACGATTTGGCGATCACCACCCACGGCGTGACTTTGCTGGTCGATCCGCTCAGTCTGCAATATTTGATGGGCGCCACTGTCGACTATGTCGTCAATATCACCGGCGCACAGTTCACGATTCGCAATCCCAACGCGAAGACGACCTGCGGTTGCGGTTCTTCGTTCACGGTGTGAAGCCCTATTCCGATTTTGCTTTTGTAGAGCATGCGCTTGATCGCGCTGATCACCTGCGCGATGACGCGCAAGCATTGGACGCCTTGCGGGCGAATGCAAAAACGATTGTTGTTGACCCAAACGGTTTTACACGCGTAGACGCTGAGGGCCAACTGCTAGCGCTGGAAGGCGCAGCGCCCGCAGATATTTTCTTGGGCTTGCATGAAGGCACTGCGTGGTTTGCGCATGCTTTGGCAGATGCGTTGCCCAATGATGTGCCATCGACCGAGCTTCGAAGTGCTGCATTGCAATGGCCCGTGTTGGCCTCTACCGCATTTGCGCAAGCGCGAGCAATCGTGCATTGGCATCGCAGCCACATCTACTGCCCGAAGTGCGGTGGTGAACTCAAGTTCAGTCGCGCGGGCTGGCAGGCGGACTGCTTGCGTTGTGCGGCTACGCAGTACCCGCGCACAGATCCCGCCGTCATCATGGCGGTGAGCGATGGCGAGCATATTTTGTTGGGTCGGCATCCGAGCTGGCCACCGCACCGCTATTCCACCTTGGCGGGCTTCGTCGAGCCTGGTGAGTCGCTTGAGCTCACCGTTCGGCGTGAAGTGATGGAAGAGACCGGCGTACATGTCGTACGTACGCGCTATTTGGCGTCTCAGCCTTGGCCCTTTCCGGGTTCGCTGATGCTCGGGTTTGTCGCGCATGCCGAGCATTCAACGCCGCGCGTAGACGGTCAGGAACTGGAAGACGCGCGTTGGTTTAGCCGCGCAGAGATTCAAGCCGCCTTAGCCAATGGTGGCGACTTGGACACGCTGAAGCTGTCGCCGCCGCTTTCGATCTCGCGCTGGTTGATCGAGCAATGGGCGAAGGGCGAAAGCGCCTAAGCATTCTCGCCGCGTAAGGCACGCACCTTGGCTTCCAGAATCTCGGAGGTGATTCCTTCGGCGGGCATGGGCGTATCCGCAACCACTTGCACATGCGCGCGGAAACGCCGCGGCAATCGCATGCGACCGATGCGCGAGTCACGATGACTCCACATGCTGGACCACATGCCTTGCAGTGCCATCGGAATCACGGGTACGGCACGGCGCGCCAGAATGCGTTCAACGCCGCCTTTGAAAGCGGTGATCTCGCCGTTCTTAGTCAGTGCACCTTCTGGGAAGATGGCCACAAGTTCGCCTTCGGCCAAGGCGGCATCAATGGCTTCAAATGCGTCTTGCATGAGTGCGGGGTTTTCACGTGCGCCGGCAATCGGAATTGCTTTCGCCGTCTTGAAGATCCAACGCATCACTGGAATGTTGAAGATCTTGTAATACATGACGAAGCGGGCAGGGCGCGGAATACTGGCAGAGAGAATCAACGCGTCCATATAACTCACGTGATTGCATACGATCAGCGCCGCACCCTCGTCCGGAATGTTTTCGTGCACTTGCTTCAGTCGGAGTCGATACAGGCTTCGCACCAAAATCCAGCTCAAGAAGCGCATCAGGAACTCGGGCACGATCGAGAAGATCCACAGCGCGACCAATGTATTGGCAATGGCCAATGCCAAGAACAACTGCGGAATACTCCAGCCCGCGTACTTTTGCAGCAACAAAGCTGAAACGGACGCGGCTACGACAAAGCCCGAGTTTTGAATGTTGAGCGCACCAATGACCCGCGACAGCTCTGATTTCGGCGTGCGTGTTTGAATCAATGCGAACAGCGGCACGACATAGAAGCCGCTGAACAAGCCGATGCCGACGAGATCCATCACGATGCGCCAGCTGCCGGGCTGTTGCAGGAAGCCGCCCACGCTTAGATCGGAAACCAGGGCAATGCCCGTGCGTGCGAAGTACAAGTCGAACAAGAACGCACTCATGCCAAAGGCACCCAGCGGCACCAGCCCGATTTCGACAACGCGTGCGGACAAACGTTCGCACAGCATCGAACCCACACCGGTGCCGATTGAAAACAGCGCGAGGGCGAAGACGTATACGTGGTAGCTGCCGCCCAAATACGTTGTGCCGTAGTCCGGCAAAGTGGCCGCAAATACCGTGCCGACAAACCAAAACCACGACACGCCCAAGACGGCGTTACGCACCGCCAATTGCTTGCGGGCAAGTTTGAGGACTGACACCGACTCGGTGATTGGATTCCAATTGACTTTGAGGTCGGGCGCGGCCGCGTCCGATTTCGGAATCAAGCGGCTCACCAGATTGCCCGTGATCGCGAGCGCAATCACGAGGCCTGCCGCGGCCCACGGACCGTGAATACCCGCCAGGTCAAACACCATGCCACCGACAATCATCCCGACGAGGATGCACACCGAGGTGCCCATTTCGACCAAGCCATTGCCGCCCGTCAGCTCATCGGGTCGCAGCACCGAAGGCAGGATTGAATATTTCACCGGGCCGAACAACGTGGACTGCACACCGGTGAGGAACAGCGCAACCAAGAGCAGCGGCAGCAACTTGAGTACAAATGCAACACCCGCCAAGGTCATGATGAAAATTTCCATCGACGTGGTGATGCGAATGAGTTTGGATTTTTCCAACTTCTCTGCAATTTGTCCGGCCGTGGCCGAAAACAGAAAGTAGGGCAGTATGAAAATGGCGGGCGCCAAGCTTGCATAGAGCGTGCGTTGCTCTGGCGAAGCATTCATCCAAAACAGCAGGCCAATGATTGCCTGCCGGAATACGTTGTCATTGAATGCACCCAAGCACTGGGTGACAAAGAAGGGAAGGAAGCGACGTTGCCGTAACAGTGCAAATTGGTTGTGAGCCATGGGCTTCCTTGTGTACGTGTTACGTGTAGATCTCAGGGTATCTGTTCTCGGGCGATAGCGCGCCACCCGATATCGCTTCGATGGAATTCACCTGCCCAAGAGACGGTGTTCACCGCTGCATAGGCTGCGCGTGATGCCGCTTCGACGGTGTCTCCCAAGGCACAGGCACACAGCACGCGGCCGCCACTGGTCAAGATCTTGCCATCTACGGCTTGGGTGCCGGCATGGAAGATCTTGGCGTTCGACGCAACCGGGCCCGAGAAATGAATTTCATCGCCGACGCGCGGTGTCGCCGGGTAGTGTTCGGCCGCCATCACAACGCCCAGTGATTTTCTTGCATCCCATTCGGCCGTCACTGCTGAAATATCGCCGTCGACAGCGGCTTCAAGCAGATCAAGCAAGTCGGATTTCAAACGCAACATCACCGGCTGTGTTTCAGGGTCACCAAAGCGAACATTGAACTCGATGACCTTCGGCGCGCCTTGCGCATCAATCATCAAGCCTGCATAGAGAAAGCCGGTAAACGGTATGCCGTCAGCGCGCATGCCATGCACGGTGGGCTCGACGATCTCGCGCATGACTCGCGCGTGTACCTCTTGCGTCACGACAGGTGCAGGCGAATATGCGCCCATGCCGCCGGTATTTGGGCCGACGTCACCGTCACCCACACGCTTATGGTCTTGAGACGTGGCCATTGGCAAGGCAACGTGGCCGTCGACAATGCTGATGAAGCTCGCTTCTTCGCCTTCAAGAAATTCTTCAATCACAACGCGTGCGCCTGCATCGCCAAATGCATTGCCTGAGAGCATGTCTGTGATTGCGGCTTCGGCTTCAGGCAAGGTCATGGCGACAATCACGCCTTTGCCCGCAGCGAGGCCATCGGCCTTCACCACGATCGGTGCACCTTTTTCTCGCGCATAGGCGAGTGCTGCCGAGAGATCGGTATGCACGGCGTAGAACGCAGTGGGGATGTTGTGCCGCGCCAAGAAATCCTTGGCGTAGGCTTTGCTGCCTTCCAGCTGCGCAGCGGCAGCGGTCGGCCCAAAAATGCGCAAGCCTTCGGCGCGGAATGCATCGACCACCCCTGCGACCAAGGGTTGTTCGGGCCCAACAACCGTGAGACCGATCGATGCACTTTTGGCGAACGCAATGAGGGCAGGAAAATCCGTTGCCGAGATCGCAAGGTTTTCGCACTTTGCTTCTAGCGCTGTCCCGCCATTGCCGGGTGCAAGAAACACTTTGTCGACACGCGGCGACTGCGCCAACTTCCATGCGAGCGCGTGTTCTCGCCCACCCGAACCGATCACTAAAACGTTCATGCCTAACCTCGTGGATGCTTAGTGACGGAAATGGCGAATGCCGGTAAAGACCATCGACATGCCGTGTTCGTTGGCTGCCGCAATCACTTCTTCATCGCGCATGGAGCCACCGGGTTGAATGACGGCTTTGATCCCTGCTGCCGCTGCCGCATCAATGCCGTCGCGGAACGGGAAGAAAGCATCTGATGCCATGACCGAACCGGGTACAACCAGACCCGCTTCATCGGCTTTGATGCCTGCAATCTTTGCGCTGACAACGCGACTCATCTGCCCTGCACCGATACCGATGGTGCGGTTGTCTTTCGCGTACACGATGGCGTTGGATTTCACGTATTTCGCGACGCGCCATGCGAACAGCAAGTCACGCATCTGTGCTTCGGTGGGTGCCAAGGAAGACACCACCTTGAGCGCGTCTGCTTGAACTTCGTGGTTGTCTGCCGTTTGCATCAACAGGCCAGAGCCCACACGCTTCACGTCCATGCTGTTGCGGCCATCACCCATCGGAATCTGCAAGACGCGGACATTGGCCTTCTTGCGCGCATAGTCGAGCGCGTCTGCTGCGTAATTCGGTGCAATCAGCACTTCAACAAACTGCCGATCGAGAATGGCTTTACAAGTCGCGCCATCCAGTGGCGTGTTGAACGCAAGAATGCCGCCAAAGGCCGAGGTCGGGTCGGTTGCATACGCGGCTTCATAAGCATCACCACAGCCGACACCTACGGCAACACCACAGGGATTGGCGTGCTTCACGATGACGCAGGCCGGCGCATCAAAACTGCGCACACATTCCCATGCAGCGTCGGCATCCGCCAAATTGTTGTAGCTCAGTTCTTTGCCCTGCAATTGAACGAATGTGGCGAGCGTACCCGCAGCAGGGTACAAATCGCGATAGAACGCGGCCTTTTGGTGTGGATTCTCGCCATAGCGCAAATCCATGACTTTTTCGAAATCGCCATGGTTGCTTTGCGGGAATGCCGTGCGACACACGCCCGCTTCATTGGCATCGAGTATCGAAGACAAGGTGTTGCTGATCGCGGCATCGTACTGTGCAACACGTTTGAATGCGGCGACCGAGAATGCCCATCGCGTCGCTGCAGAGACTGAGCCACTGTTCGACGACAGTTCTTCAATCAAGGTGCTGTACTGCGAAGGGTCGGTGGCAACCGTCACGCGTGCAAAATTCTTTGCCGCGGATCGCAACATCGCCGGACCACCGATATCAATGTTCTCTACCAAAGCACCCAGTTGCACGCCGGGTTGCGCGGCAACCGATTCGAAGGGGTACAAGTTGAGCACCAACAAGTCGATGGGCTCAATGTTGAGAGATTGCATCACAGCTTCGTCTTGGTTGGCGCGCCCGAGCAGCCCGCCATGCACATTCGGATGCAGGGTTTTGACACGGCCATCCATGATTTCGGGGAAGCCGGTGACATCGCTGACGTCTTTGACCTGAAGGCCGGCCTCACGAAGGGCTTTGGCGGTGCCACCCGTAGACAGGAGTTCAATCTGAAGCCCCGCCAAGGCTTGCGCCAGCTCGACCAATCCGGTCTTGTCTGAAACTGAGATGAGGGCGCGGCGTACGGTTACGGCAGGGCCGGCGGGGAAATAAGCGTTGGAAGGCATGGGGAACCCAGATTCGAGACCCCAGAATTATAAAGCGGCGCCTTAGCCCATTCCGTATTCGCGCAGTTTTTTGCGCAAGGTCGCACGGTGAATGCCGAGCAAGTCTGCGGCGCGGCTTTGATTGCCATCGCAATGGCGCAGGGCTTCGGTGAAGAGCGGAATTTCTACTTCGCGCAGGACCAACTGATACAACACATTGGTGGATTCACCATCTAAGTCGCGCAAAAATCGACTGACCGAATTTGAGACATGATCCCGAAGTGGAGTACGTGCGCGTTGCGAATCCATCGTTCGAAGTGGCCTGATCAAAAAACCGCCACGACCCATCGCGGCAGAGCAATCGAGTCTATCGCGAATTCCCGACCACTGTCACCAATGAAGGCCTGAATGCGAAATCAAATGAGACCGCACGTTGGGCGGGGTCGCTCACGTTCAGTTCGATCAATGCGCTTTGACCAGCGCCAATCTCAGCGGGGACTTGGCCGCCGGCCAAATAGTCCTTGGCCAAAAAATCGCCACGGTAAATGGGCGTGCCATTGACATCTGACAAGGTGGCGCGCAGGACCGGCCATGCTTGTGGCAAGCGTGCTTCATTGCGAAAGCTGCCACGGATTTGCAAAACATCGGGGCGTCCAGGATAGGCAACAACATCATGCGTCTGCATTTTGAATGCTGAAACTTCTTGCCATGCGGGTACCTTGCAACGGAAGATCGCGCAAACACCGCTGACCAACGGACGCATCGTCGGCGACTGTGCATATGCGGCACGATTTGAGATCAGTGCTTGAACTACGAGCGTGCAAAACAACGCCGCGCACATCAGCCAAAGGGATTTGTGTGCTTTGTTTCGGCCCTTTTTAGCCGAGAAATCAGGCGTGGTGCTAGACACGACGTACGCCCTCAATTCGAACCCAATCTTCTTGCGTCGAAACGTCGAGGCCGTCAAACCACGGTGAGAAGCGCTGCAGCAAATCGCCTTCCTGACCTTTCAAAATGCCTGACATGGCCAAGCGGCCGCCCGGCGCGGTGGCATTGGCCAACACCTCAGCGAGCGCGTCCAAGGCGGATGCCAAGATGTTAGCTACGACCACCGGATACTGACCGGTCGGTGCATCTTCAGGCAAGTACACATCAATTGTGTCTGTCAGACCATTGCGTTCGGCATTGTCGCGCGTCGCAATGATGGCTTGCGGGTCGTTGTCGATGCCAACCGCATGGTGCGCACCCAATCGGATTGCAGCGAGCGCCAGAATACCGCTACCGCAACCGAAGTCGAGCACCGTCGCGTCTTTCAATTGCCCGTTGCTCGCGAGTTGGTCTAGCCAAGTCAAACAGAGCGCTGTCGTCGGGTGTGTCCCAGAGCCAAATGCCAAGCCGGGATCCAAACGCACGACGGCAGGATTCGCGCCTGCTTCTTCTGGAAGTTCGTGATTCCACGGCACGATCCATGTGCGTTGGCCAAATTGCATGGGTTTGAACTGGTCAAGCCACGCGCGTTCCCAATCGGTGTCTTCCACAGACTTGAACGACGCAAGATGCCAAGGCAGCTCTGGGTCAAATGCTTCCAATGCGGCGAGCAAGACGAGTGCATCGGTCTCACCATCAAACAAGGCGGTGAGATCCAATTGTTCCCAGAGCGGCGTCTCGCCGACGCCCGGTTCGAAAATCGCCTGTTCGTCCGGCGTTTCTGCGTCCGCATCTTGCAGCGTGACCGCCAACGCGCCAAGTTCCTCTAGCGCGCGCTCGTACCGGGGTTGCGTTTGCAGGGTGCAGGGAAGTGTCAGTTCAAGGTAAGCCATAAGTTATTGTGCGTCAGCCGTAGCCTGTTGGATGTGGACACGCGGCAAGATGCGCTCACGGTAAGCGGGATCCACAATTTTGACATTGCCGGTGCCGATTCGAACTTCAACGCGATCAATCATGTCACTGCGCAAGGTCATCTTCATCGGGGCGTCAATTTCCTTGGCCGTCCCTGTTTGCTTCAACTGGCGAACCACCTGGGTGCCAGAGGTGTTCTCCACTTCCTTGATGCGTACATTTGGAAAGCCGAAGCCTTTGACTTCACCGTCGATGGCTACCGCTTCTTTTGCATGCGGATCGACTGCGATATCCAAATCGGCAACGCTGGTGTCGAACACCCACACCGTCGGCATGCTTTCGGCGGGAACGCGCACGCGAACTTGATAGTGGAACGGACGCGTAAACAAAAGTCCGCCAACGACCGCAAGAGATAGGGCAGCCACGCCCAGATACTTGAGCCAGGGTGGCCATCGTCGTCGCTCATTTGCGTCACGCAGGCGCGTGAGCAAGGAATGCGCCGTCAGCGCAGCAAGCCAGGTCAAAATGCCCGACCACAAGACATCACTCAGAAAGTGCGCGCCTGCAGCCATGCGTGCCGCACCCATCGCAAGTCCGAAAGCAATCGATGCAATGATGATGCCGACACCCAATGCGGGACGCACAGCGAGCACGGCGAGACCGACCGCACCGACCGCATAGCCTGCGGAACAATGACCACAGGGAAATGATTTTCCGACGCCCGGCGTGCCCAATTGCAGCGGAGCGCGATATTGCGAATGCCCGCCAAATTCTTCAATCGTGCGCGGGCGCGGTCGACCCGTAAAATCTTTGCCGAGGCCATTCACCAGCAAGCCGGTACCCAACGCGACCGTCGCCAGCGTGGTCAAGGCAATTTGTCGAAGGATCGGACGCTTGCGCACACTCGGCAGCGCGTAGGCCAACATCGTCAAGACCAAGACAGCCCAAGACAATGCCGAACCCACCACATACAAGGTGTTGAAGAGCGTTGATTGACCCAAAGGCCAAGAGGCTTCGCGCCCCAGTTCCGCAGGCATCGGTGTGTAAAACAGCGCGGCGGCGCGAATGTCCAAATCCGTCAACCAAAACGGCACGGTCGAGACAACGGCCGCCACCAGCAAAATGCCCCAAAGCAGCTTCTTAGAAAGCAATGGGCGTACAGGCGCAGACGAACTCATTGCGCGCTCGCGCCCGACGCTGCACGTGTCACGCGAATGATATGGACGCTTCTCGGCGGTCCATCCATTCGGCGTACGCGCACGACGCCCAAATCTTCTACCGGCGTATAGCCGGCCGCGTGCAGGGGTGCATAGCTCGCAATCTCGTCTCCACTGCGCACCGTTTCGTCGCCATTTTGACCTGCATTGAAGACGACCCAATACGCATCCTTAGGTAAGCCGCGCGCGCGCGTCGTCATTTCATACTGGTTGTTGATATGGCCGTCGTCGTCCAGCGCATCGACGGTATAAGGCGACGGCTGAACGTAGAACGCCATTTGCGCCAGCAAGGTGCGGTCGTTAGACAGGATCGGCAACGCACCTTCGCGTTGCACCAGCTGTGTCATGGAAGCACCCAATTCGCGCCAGCCAATGACGCGCGCATAGACATCGCGTCCTTGATTCGGGACGGGTTTGCCCAACCACTTCGCCACATCGCGGTAATGCAATACCCCGAGCATCAAAATCAGGTTCAGCGTGATGGCCAATCCGAACACATTGCGCTTCTCAAGTGCGGTCAGCCAGCAGCCTAACAACACACTGCCGCCGACATAAGCGGTGACGGCCCAGTTCGCATTCGCAGAGGTCACGAGTGACAACCCGATCATGAAGGCCAAATACGGCACGGTGAATACTTTCAGGAAACTTTCTTCGTTCGACTTGGCAGCAAAGATCCGCCACAAGAGCAGGGGAAATGACACCAGGCCGAAAATGCCCCACTGAGCGCCCAAGAACCCGGCGAACTTGTTCAAATGCAAACCAGCACCGGATTTGTTGGACAGTTCAGCCGTATGTTTGAACGTTTCAAATTGGTGCGCAAAGTTCCACACAATATTGGGCGCAAGCATGAGCACGGCCAGACCCAAAGCAATCCACGGGCCGCGCGTGCGTAGCAGTCCGCGTTGGTCGCGCAGCAAGACCCATGCGGCCATGAGAATGAACACCAACATCGTGTACTTGGCGAGCGCGCCGATACCAATCGCGACACCCAAGCCCAACCAGTAGCCCGGTCGGTCGGGTGCCTGCAGTGCTTTCCACAAGCAATACATCGCCGCAGCCCAAGTCAGCAACAAGACGGCGTCGGGTGACATCACCCAGCCACCGAGGGCCTGGCCCGGCATCGTCAAGAACAGTGCGGCAGATGCAAGCCCAGTGCGTGTATCGCGCATTGCCGTGCCGAGTGTGTAAACAAACAAGGCCGCCAGCGGGTAGGCCAACAAGGCCGGCAGCTTCACTGCAAATTCTGTGTTACCGAACACTGAGGTGCTCGCGCCAATCAACCATGCGACCAGTGGCGGTTTGGAGTAATAACCGAAGTCCGGCGTGCGCGACCACAGCCAATATTGCGCTTCATCTACGAACAAGCTGTAGTCATGCGCAAGCACAAAGGCCATGCGATAAAACAGCATGCCAAGCACCAACACCCAAAGTGCAACGGGTGCACGCTGAGTCGCGGACGTGTTCAAGCATCCACCTTGATAGGCGCGCGATCACCGACGATGACAATGTCTGCTTTGCGGCGTGCGAACAAACCGACGCTGACGACGCCCGGAATTTGATTCAAGCGCGCTTCCACTGCAACCGGGTCTGTGATGCGCAAGTTGTGTACATCCAAGATCCAATTGCCGTTGTCAGTCATGACCCCTTCGCGCCAAACCGGTTGGCCGCCGGTCAACTGGACGATTTGCCTCGCCACCAAGCTGCGTGCCATCGGAATGACTTCAACCGGCAGGGGGAACTGACCGAGCACGTCCACTTCTTTGCTCGCGTCGATGATGCACACGAACACATCGCTGGCTTCCGCAATGATCTTTTCGCGCGTCAATGCCGCGCCACCGCCCTTGATGAGATGTCCGCGACGGTCGCACTCATCGGCGCCATCGACATACAAGGACAAACCGCCCGTGCTATTGAGATCAAGCACTTCAATGCCGTGGGTGCGCATACGCTCGGTACTTTGATCTGAACTCGACACCGCACCTTGGATGCGATCTTTCATCACGGCGAGGCCGTCAATGAAATAGGCCACAGTGGAGCCCGTGCCAACGCCGACGATCATGCCGTCTTCGACATAGCGCAGTGCAGATAGGGCCGCTTGGCGTTTTGCATCAGACATAGTTCAACCTTGCGTTTCGAGTTTGAGAATGCGTTTCCACTGCGCGGCCGTCACCGGCATGACCGATAGGCGCGAGCCATTTTGTGTCAGGGCAAATCCTTCGCCCAGCTCATCTTTGATGTGCTTCATGGCAGACAGCGTGACTGGTGCTTTGAAGTGTCGCACGAAGCGCACATCCACCAAGTCCCAGCGCGGTTGTTCCGGCGTTGCCTTGGGGTCGTAGTAATGCGATGTTTTGTCGAATTGTGTCGGATCGGGATAGGGCGATGACGCAACTTCCGCGATGCCATAAATGCCGGGCACATCGGTGTTGGAATGGTAGAAAAAAACCTCATCACCGGGCTGCATCTGACGCATGAAATTGCGTGCTTGATAATTTCTGACGCCAGACCACGGTTCGGTCGGCACGCGCTCCAAGTCCGACACAGAAAACGCATCGGGTTCGGACTTCATCAACCAGTAGTGCTTTCGCTGTCGCATGTATGTCTCACGAAAAATAGGTGTGGGTGTCGGTGCAGATGGCATCGCATCGAATGTCCCAAGTTTGTGGCGTAATGGATTCGACGCATTGGAGTTCATAGCCGACGCCGACATAGCGCGGGCGCGCGCTTGCACCGACTTGCGCCAGTGTGCGGTCGTACCAACCACCGCCCATGCCGATGCGATGTGCGGATCGGTCGAATGCGGTGAGCGGCAGTGCGATCAATGTCATCGCCTCTGGCGGAAGCAGGGCACTTGATTCAAACGTCGGTTCGGGGATCCCGAATTTGTTTTGCGTCGTCGCGTCGCCTGGGCGCCAGGGGGCGAACTTCAGTGTGTCAGTCGCTTCGTCCAGGACGGGCAAGCACCAAATGCACGTGTGCGGCAGTTGTAACTGCCAAGCATGCAAAGGAATTTCACCGTCAACCGCCCAATAGCCAGCAACGTAGCCGCTTTGCGGCGCAAAGGGTAGCGCGAGGAGTTGTTCGGCGAGACCTTGGGCCGCTTGAAGGCGTGCCGGCGCCGAGAGTGCTTTTCGGGCATCCCGCATCTGCTTGCGCAATTGAATAGCGTGCGTAGACATGCCGCTATTGTGGGGGATGGAGTACATCCCCGCCATGCCGATGCTTGCGAAACGACCTTGAACCCGAGGTTCAAGTGGGAAGGCTTTCGACGTTTCGGGCTTCCCGCGCGTAGCAGGCATGCACGCCCACGTTGATCACATTCCCAATGTCGTTGTTAAGGAACAAGGCGAATGTTTGCGCTTGCTGTCGGGCATGGCAGCAGATGCACGTTGATTATAGCGAAGCTGCGCGTTTGTGCGCAGCGCATTCACCCGAACATGGCGTCTGTTCAGAACAAACTTTGGTCGCTGAACTTGGACAATTTGCCTTCGAGCGCATCGATGACTTCATTCAATGCCGTGTTCGCGGTGCCATCACGTTGCAGCTGATGGTATTCGTGCGTGATGTTCAACGCGGCCAGCACGGCCACCTGATCCAAACTTGCATTTCGTGCGTTGCCGCGAATGTCGCGCATGCGTGCATCCAGAAAACGCGCCGCTTCAATCAACTGCTCACGTTTTTCCGGCGGGCAGCCGATGGTGTATTCGCGATCGAGCACGTTCAGGGTGACGACTTCGTTACTCATGCCCGATCCTCCAACATCCGCAGTCGAAGAATCAGCGCTTCAACGCGTGCCTTTGCTTGATCGCTACGGGCTTTCAGGTCCGTGCGTTCGTCGCGCAACTGTTGCTGCTCAGCGCGCAAACTGCGGTTCTCCTGTTCGAGCCGATGAACCGACGCGAGAAGGGTGTCAAGACGGGTGGAGAGCGCCTGCAAGCGCACAAGGGCGGGAGCTTCATTCATAGGCCAAACGATACCACGCACGCATTGCTACACTCACGTTTTGCACCGCGATCTTCCGCATGTCTGAACGTTTACCCGAAGTAGCAGATCTCGCCATCGAACTGCGCGATCTTGGCTTGGCCACACACCCTTGGGAATTGCATGGCGCGTTTGCCGGCTGGCTGGCGGGCGGTGGTCGGGTCAACACGCGCTGGTTGAGTGATGTCTTGGCCGACCCCGCACTGGCGGATGTCGCCGCGGGTTCAGCCATCGAAGCCTTGGGGAAAGCCACAGAAGCACAAATGCAAGACGCGACGCTGGGTTTCGAACTGTTGCTGCCTGAAGACGACGCAAGTTTGGAAGTGAGAAGCGGCGCACTGTTTGATTGGTGCCGACACTTTTTGGGTGCCTTCGGATTGGCCGCGGGCGCGCAGCCCAAGCTGAGCCCGGACGGTGAAGAAGCCTTGGAAGATTTGGCGCAATTAGCGACGGCCACCGCGGAACCTGACGGCGACGAAGAAGACGAAGCCGCGTTTACAGAAATCGAAGAATTTGTGCGCGTAGCGGCACTGTTGCTGCATGGTGATTGCGCGATGGCCGCGCAACACCGCAATCGTTTGCATTAATCATGTGGCGCGCACCTCTGCCCATGCGCAGCTACGCGAAACGGCGTAGACATTTAATGGATCTCATGGGCGACGATGGCATTGCCATTGTGCCTGCCGCGCCGGAGCGCATTCGTAGTCGCGATACGCACTATCCCTACCGCCCTGATTCTGATCTTTGGTATCTCTCGGGCTACGCAGAACCCCGCGCAGTACTGGTGCTGATACCGGGTCGTTCACATGGCGAAAGTGTCTTGTTCTGCCGTGAGCGTGACTTGGAACGCGAAGCATGGGATGGGCCGCGCTCAGGTCCGGAAGGCGCCGTCAGCGATTTCGGATTCGATGACGCCTATCCAATCGACGACATTGATGACATCTTGCCGGGCATGTTGGAAGGCCGTTCCCGCGTGCATTACCACTTGGGTCGCGATACCGACTTCGATTTGCAATTGCTCTCTTGGCTGAACCGTGTGAAGCGTCAACTGCATATGCAGACGGGTTCGCCACAAGAGTTTCTCGAGTTGGGTCATCTCTTGGATGAGATGCGCCTGCTGAAGGGTGCAGACGAAATCAAGCTGATGCAGCGCGCAGCCGACATCAGTGTTGAAGCGCACACCGCTGCTATGCGTTTGGCGAAGCCGGGCATTCACGAATACGAGTTGCACGCCGCGCTCGAGCACGTGTTTCGTAAACACGACGCTTGGGCCGCCTATTCTCCGATTGTCGGTGCGGGGGCCAATGCCTGCGTGTTGCACTACGTAGCCAATAGCGCGAAATCGAAAGCAGGCGACCTCGTGCTGATCGATGCCGGCGCGGAATATCGTGGCTATGCCGCAGACATCTCGCGCACGTTTCCAGTCACGGGTCGATTTACGGCGCCGCAACGCGCCCTGCACGATGTGGTGCTGTCGGCGCAGGCCGAGGCGCGGGCCTGCGTGCGCCCTGGCCGTGCGTGGGCCGATATTCATTCGCGTGCTGTCGAGGTCTTGTGCGAAGGCTTGCTGTCGCTAGGCCTCTTGAAAGGCACCCTGAAGCGGCAGGTGGCAGAAGAGACCTATAAGCGCTTCTATCCGCATAAAACAGGTCATTGGTTGGGCTTGGATGTCCACGATGTGGGCGATTACCAGCTCGACGGCGAATCGCGCATTCTCGAGCCGGGCATGGTGCTGACCATCGAGCCTGGACTCTATATCCGCCCGGACGACACACAGGTCGACCCCAAATGGCGGGGCATCGGCATCCGCATTGAAGATGATGTGCTGGTGACCCGAGAGGGCAACCGCGTTTTGACCGATGCCTTGGCCCGAAGCGCCGATGACATCGAAGCGTTGATGTCTGCCTAAGACGTCAACGGAGCGCGCACTGGCGCGTTATCCCCAGATACCCGCAAGCCTTGAAGCCATGTCCACGAAGAAGCCCCAATTCCGTAAGTCGCGTTCGATCCCCTGGATCCCCTTGGCCGTGGTGGCCGCCATTGTGTTGGCCGGTCTCGGCTGGTGGCGCTTCCAAAAGAGCGCTGATGCCGACGGCGGGGCTTACCGCACGCAGGCCATCGATCGCGGCGACATTCGTGTGTCGATCTCATCGACCGGGACCTTGTCCGCTATTTCGACGGTGACCGTCGGTAGCCAGATCTCAGGTCAGATCACTGAAATCTTGGTCGACTTCAATGACAAGGTGCGCAAGGGCGATATCTTGGCGCGGATCGATCCGTCGACCTATGAAGCGCAGATCGAACAAGGCAATGCTCAGATCGCCAGCGCCAGCGCGCAACTTGCGCAAGCACAGGCGACCTATGCCAATGCGTCGAAGCTCTATGAGCGCAATGTCGCCTTGGCCAAGCAACAAATGATTTCCAAAGCAGACGTGGATCAAACCCGCATGGCGATGGAACAGGCGCGTGCACAGGTGAACGCGGCGCAAGCACAAATTCGCCAACAAACGGCATCAACACGCTCCACGCGTGTCAACTTGGATCGCACTGTGATTCGCTCGCCTGTGGATGGCGTAGTGCTGACCCGTAAGATCGAGCCCGGTCAAACCGTGGCGGCGAGCATGACCGCGCCTGAGCTCTTCACCATTGCTGAAGATCTCTCAAAGATGAAGATTCAGTTGTTGGTCGACGAATCTGACATTGGGCAAGTGAAAGAAGGCCAAAACGTCAGCTTTACGGCGGACGCCTTCCCGAATCGTCAATTCAAAGGCATGGTGCAACAAGTACAAATGTCGTCGACCACCACCAACAACGTGGTGACCTATCCGGTCATCGTGACGGTGGATAACAGCGATGGCACTTTGCTCCCGGGCTTGACCGTCAACGCCGAAATTGAAGTGAGCAACCAACCGAATGTGTTACGCGTTGCGAATGCAGCATTCCGTTACAAGCCCTCTGACGAAGCACTGGCCGCGATGGAAAAGCAACAGGGCCAAGGTAATGGTGGCTCGGGTCAAGCAGGCGGTGGTCGCGGCGGGATGAGCAATACCGAAGACCTCGCGCGCATTGCAACATCGCTGCAACTCAATCCGACACAGCAAGCAGCGTTCGATACCGCGCTTGAGCAAATGAAGGCACGCGCAGAAGAAATGCGTAAGCGTTTTGCCGAACAACAATCGGCAGCCGGCGCGCAAGGCCAAGGGGGCAGCCGCTTGTTCGGTGGCGCCGGCGGTGGTCCGCGTTCGGGTGGTCAGGGCGGCGGCAATTCCGCACAGATGGCGCAAATGCGCAATCGCATGCGTGAGCGCTTCCAGCAGCAGTTTGGTGAGTTCCGGGCGACCTTGGATCAAGCGCAACAAACCAAGTGGGATGCTGCGATCAACGACATGTTGGCTGCAAAACGCGCACCGCTATACCTGTTGGTGGATGGCAAACAAAAACGCGTGATGGTGCGCGTCGGATCGAGCGACGGTAGCTATACGCAAGTCAGCGGCAACATCAAGGAAGGTGATCTGGCGATTACCGGACAGCAAGCCACTGGCAGCGCGACCAAGGACGAGAAGAAGTGACCGATGCACCGCTTGCACCCGCGGTGATTCACACGCGGGACTTACAAAAGGTGTACTCGCCTGGTACCGCGGCTGAAGTGGTGGCGCTGCGCGGCATTGATCTCACGATTCGTCGTGGTGAATTCGTCGCCATCATGGGGCCGTCCGGCTCAGGCAAATCCACCTTGATGAACCTGATTGGCTGCTTGGATACACCAACCCAAGGGACTTACGAGTGCGATGGTGTTGACGTTTCAACCCTCGACGCCGAAGCCTTGGCTGCATTGCGTCGCGACAAAATTGGCTTTGTGTTTCAGGGGTTCAATCTCCTGCCGCGCATGTCTGCACTTGAGAACGTGGCGATGCCGATGTCGTATACGCGCGTGCCACACGCAGAACGCCGTGAACGCGCACAAGCGGCCCTGGCCTCTGTGGGCTTGGGTGAGCGGAGCGGACATCGTCCGAATGAATTGTCAGGCGGCCAACAACAACGCGTGGCCATTGCACGTGCATTGATCAATGCGCCGCCGATTTTGCTGGCCGATGAACCGACAGGTGCACTCGACAGCAAGACGGGCGAAGAAATCCTTGCACTGTTCAATCGACTGAGCGATGCAGACCACACCGTCATCTTGATCACGCACGATGCGCACGTAGCCGCGCACGCGCACCGCACCTATGTGATGCGCGATGGTGAGCTGCACGAAGGGGAAGTGATGCCCGAAATAGCGACACCGACAGGAGGTCACGCATGAGCTGGATGGATATTCTGCGCACTGCGTTTAACGCCTTGCGCGGCAATTGGTTGCGCAGTGCACTGACTTCTTTGGGTGTGATCATCGGCATTGCGGCAGTGATCGTGATGGTGTCGATCGGGCAGGGCACGCAGCAGGAAATCGACAAATTGGTTTCCGGCTTGGGTTCGCAACGTTTGGATATTGGCAGTGCCGGCGGCATGGGCGGCGGTGCACGTGTGGCGCAGGGCAGTCGTTGGACCTTGAATGACGGCGACGCTGCTGCCATTCGACAAGAAGTCCCAGAAGCGCAGTACGTGAGCGGTTCATTGCGCGGCAGTACGCAAGTCGTGAATGGTGAAAGCAATGCCGCGACCTCTTGGCAAGGTGTCGAAGCCGATTGGTTCTCGATCAATGGTTGGACGCTGAAGAGCGGCGAAGGCTTCGATACACGTGATTACACGAGTGCGGCCAAGCAAGTGATTCTCGGCGAGACGGTGCGCCAAGCGCTGTTCGGTGATGATGATGGCATTGGCCAAACCATTCGACTGGGCCGTGTGCCCTTTACGGTTGTCGGCACGCTTGATGCGAAAGGTCAGGGCGGGTTTGGCCAAGACCAAGATGATTTGGTGGTGGTGCCGCTGCAAACGGCACGTCGTCGTCTGAGTACGTCAAACAATATGCCGCCGGGTGCTGTGCAACAGATCAGCGTAGGTGTAGACAGCCCGAAGAATCTCGAAAGCGCGCAATCGCAGATCGAAGGCCTGTTGCGTCAGCGTCACAAGATCGAACCGGGCGCAGATGATGACTTTGCGGTGCGCAATATCAGTCAGATCGTGGCAACGCGGACACAAACCACCAACTTGATGTCGAAGTTGCTAGGTGCCGTGGCCGGCATCTGTCTCATCATTGGTGGCATCGGCATCATGAACATCATGTTGGTCTCGGTCACCGAAAGAATTCGCGAAATCGGTTTGCGGATGTCGGTCGGTGCGGGCCCGAGTGACGTGCGTCGTCAATTCTTGGCCGAAGCCATGTTGATCTCTTTAATTGGTGGCGTGATCGGCATTGCGTTGGGCGCAGGTGGATCGCTGGTCGTTTCGAAGTTCAGTGAACTGCCGGTGTCACTCAACTTGAACGTGATCTTGTTGGCTGCCGCGTTCTCGATGGCGACCGGTTTGTTCTTTGGGTATTACCCAGCGCGTAAGGCATCGCTGCTGGATCCAATCGAAGCCTTGCGCTCGCAATAGCACTGGCGCAGCTTATGTAACGAAAAAGGCCCCGAGCAGAAACACTCGGGGCCCTTGTTTTGTGTCGCAACGATCAATGCGGTTTCTTGTTCTTCTTTGCCTTCTTGCCGTTCGCGACCTTGGCTTCGGCTTCCGTGCTTTCGCTCGCCGTGGCTTCCGGTGCCGGGGCATCCATCGGTGCGGATGCAGGCGGCATTTCGCCTGTGGCTGGAACGGCCGGTGTCACTGTGGCACCCATTGATGCATCTGCTGCCGGCGTGGCGACTGTCGCATCCATGCTGCCAGTCGCAGGCGCTGCCGGAACCGCCGGTGTGGCAGGTACGGCCGGCACAGTTGGTGCAGCTTTAACGGTGGCCTTCGTCTTGCTTGCGCTTTGTGCCATCGAAGCGGGCGCAATGATCATGGCGGCCAAAGCGATGGAAACGGCAAGCGGTGTTTTGAACTGCGTCATGGAGAAACCTCCGTTGGAAAGTACGCTCCACCCTGCACGTGCTCACCTGAATCAATGCCTGCAACTCGGAACAAAAAGCTAACACCGTCGACACGAAGTTGTGTCAGCAAAACAGCGCGTTGCGATCAAAGAAATTGCAAATTGAAACATTTCCCGAGCGTTTTTCGCATTCACGAAACAGCCGCGATTCAACGCTCTATTGTCGATTTCATGAATAAAAATTGAATGTCGTTCTTTGAATGCGCGAAGCAATGATCGGATTTAAATTGCACGCTGCCGCGCTTGCGTCAAAATGCGCGCTTCGTTGCCCAAGTCGCGGCTGACAAAAGCGTAGTTGTAGCCTTGACCTGACCAGTACTGCGCCAACACACCGCGCTCCATGCGTTCACCCGTTTGCAGCCGTTTGCTACCTGCGGCCGGTGGCCGAACGTAGAAGCTGATGGCGTGATTGTTTGCATCGCGATATAGCACCATCGCTGCAGGGCCTTCGTTGGTGGCAAACATGCGGCCGCCCGTTGCGGTAAAGCCTGCCGCACTTAGATCAGGTAGACGCGTCGCGTTTTGAAAGTGGCGATCCAACCAGGCTTGAAGTTGATTGCTGTCCGTTGCAACGAAGTCGGGTTTTGCAGCGCCGTCATCCACCACGATTTGATAGGCCGAGATCGCATCTGCCATCGGGCGATCATTGATGCCTTGGCGCAATTGACTCAATTGCCAACCACCGACACCGCCCAAGCCCACACACAGCACGGCAGCCAAGGCCTGCACGCGCCAGTGCTGACGTTTGCGATTGACCGACGCGCGTAACGCGGCAGGTGTCAGTGATGGATTCGCGGGCAAACGAAGATCACCGCCGAACTGCGCACGCAAGCGTTGCGCATCCTTTTGCCATTGCTCCACTTCTGCAGCGCGCGCTGGATTGCGTGCAAGAAAGTGCTCGACGACGCGTCGGTCTTCGGCATCGAGGTGTCCGTCGACATAGGCATGCAAGTCGTGTTCGCTAGGTGTCTTGATCATTTGAGAATTCTCAATGTAGGTGTAGGCGATTCGTCTTCGCTTGCTTGGCGCATTGCGCGACGCGCGCGTGAGAGCCTCGACATGACCGTGCCAATCGGGACGTCGAGCATCTCGGCAATGGTTTGGTAGCTCAGGCCATCGACGGTGACCCACAGCAACAGATTCTGCTGTTCTTCTGATAGCTGACCGAAGGTCGCCAAACTGTCTGCAGCGATCACTTGGTGTTCAACGGAAGGCGCATGTGTCGGCGTTTCACGACCCATCGCGCCTAACAGCCATGCATAGCGCTTTGCATGTTTGCGTTGGTCCAGAAACTGCCGATAGAGAATGCGAAACAGCCAGGCACGTAGATCCCCTTCAGGACGCTTGTGTGACGTCGTTGTCAGGGCGCGTTCAAGGGTGGATTGCACCAAATCATCCGCGTTGGGCAGATCCCGAGTCAGCCGCAACGCAAAGCGTCGCAGTCTGGGGATCAGCTCCGCCAAATGTTCGTCAAATGCTGAGTCAGACATGGTCGATCTTCATTGAGCATACCTAGCAAGACGTCGCTTGGCGGAAATTATTCCATGCGAGGGAATAAATCGGCATGGGCGTCGTCTAGCAGTTAAACGCGATCGCTACAGGAGTGCGCACATGGAATACGAAAGAAACCCTTCTCGCCCGCCAGGCAATACCTTGCGTTGGATGACAGTCGTTGCAGGTGTATTGCTCCTGGCGGGCCCTTATGCCTACACGCGCGGCTGGTTCTCGTCGGAGCGATTGACGCCGGCGCGCGTGGTCGATGAACTGCAACGCGCAGGCGGCCCGCACGCCGGATTCCGACGCAACCACGCGAAAGGTGTCTGTGTGACCGGCTTTTTTGAGGGCAATGGCAACGCAAGCAGTGTGTCGACCGCTTCGGTCTTCACGCGTGTTCGCACACCGGTGGTCGGGCGCTTTGCGATCGCAGGTGGCAATCCTTATGCGGCAGACGACGGGGCGCCCGTTCGCAGCATGGCATTACGATTCAATGGTGCGGATGGCCAGCAATGGCGCACAGGCATGAATAATATGCCGGTGTTTTCAGTGGCCACGCCTGAGGCCTTCTATGCGCAGCTCGTGGCAAAGCGAAAAGATCCTGCGACAGGCAAGCCTGATCCGAAGAAGATCGCCGCGTTCAACGCGGCCTATCCGGAAACAGCGGCATTTCGGGCTTGGGCCAAAACTGCCAAGCCGTCAGCCAGCTTTACGACAGAAACCTATTACGGACTGAACGCGTTCTACTTCATCAATGAAAGCGGTGCACGTCAGGCCGTGCGCTGGAAGATGGTGCCAGAAGCAGCGCCTGCAGTTGCATCCAAGGCCTTAGGTAAAGACGTCTTGATGGCCGATCTTCAGCAACGTCTAGCCGCGGCGCCACAGCGTTGGCGCTTGTGGATCATCTTGGCAGAACCGGGTGACCCGACCAACGATGCGACGAAGGCGTGGCCAGACGACCGTCGTGCGATTGATGCCGGCTTGTTGACACTCACGCGCGAAACGCCGCAGAGCGATGGTGCGTGCCGTGACATCAACTACGATCCAAGCGTTCTGCCGGACGGCATCGCGATTTCGGATGATCCGTTACTGGTCGCGCGTTCCGCCGCCTACTCGAACGGTCATCTCCGTCGCACGCGAGAAGAGGCACATGTGCCGCTTTCCGCCGCACTGAACGCTGCTCAACCGGAGTCAAACTAATGCAGAACAAAAAAGATACGTTTGTGCTCGGCGCGCGCGTCCTACATTGGATCATGGCGGTCCTGGTCATCGCCATGGTGTTTATCGGGCTCGGAATTGTGACGCGTATTGATTCGATGCATGCCACCCTTCTGGCTTGGCACCGACCGATCGGGGTTCTGATTCTTTTGCTTGCGGTCGCGCGCTTGGTGATTCGGCGGCGCAATCCGCCGCCCGCGCTGCCCGCAGATCTCCCAAAGATCATGCGCAAGGCGGCATTGGGGTCGCACATCGTGTTGTACGCGTTGCTTTTCCTGCAACCCATCAGCGGATGGGCGATGGTGTCAGCGAGCGGTGTGCCGGTTGAACTGACCGACGGCGTGTACCTGCCGCAGGTCTTGCCTGAAAACGCTTTGGTCTATGCATGGTTGCGCACCGCACATGGCCTGCTCGCCATGGCGTTCTACGCGATGATCTTGATGCATGTGGGTGCTGCTTTGTTTCACGCACTCATTCGGCGTGATGGCGTGATGCGCAGCATGATTGGGTCAAAGCGCTAGGCTTTGACTCAACCGCACTTGCTATAGCCGCAGTTCAAGCAGGTGGCGCAGCCGTCCATGATCACGATGGCTTTCGTGTGGCACTTGTGACACATGGTGGCACTCGGCGGGAACGAAGTGCCATCGCCGGTCACGGCGATGTCTTCCGGACGTTCTTCCGAGGTGGCGGCCGGCTTGCTAATCAGCTCAGGGTTTTTTTTTACCGTGTGCTCTTCGTAAGCACGACGCTTTTCCGCGATGAGGGCTAACTGGTGCTCGCTCATTTCCGGATCGTGCAACATGCCGATCGTCTTCAAGTGGTCTTCCACGATTGAACCGAGTTCGGCCACCAACGAAGGCATGTAAACGCCGCCTGACTTGTAGTAACCCCCCTTGGGATCGAACACAGCCTTCATTTCATCCACGATGAAGGTGACGTCGCCACCCTTGCGGAACACGGCCGACATAATGCGCGTCAGTGCGACGATCCACTGGAAATGCTCCATCGACTTCGAGTTAATGAACACTTCGAACGGGCGACGCATTTCATGCTCGGTGCCGGCATTCAAGACGATGTCATTGATGGTCACATACATGGCGTGCTCGACCAGCGGTGACTTGACCTTATAGGTACTGCCGATCAAAACTTCCGGGCGCTCGATGCGCTCGTGCATTTGAATGACGTCGGCTTTCGGGGTGACCGCTACGAGGTCTTCCAAAAGCACACTGTCCGCCTTGACCGCAGGTGCCGACTCTTGTGCCAAATCTTCTGGCGTGAGTACGGAATATCCCTTGATCTTCTTTTCAATCTTGACGGCCATGGTGCTTCGAGTCCTTGTTGGGTTGAAAAGCGTCCGTTGAACGGACGCTCGGTATTGCTAACTGATTACTTGGCGACTTTCTTTACAGCTTTCTTTGTAGCTTTCTTTACAACTTTCTTTGTAGCTTTCTTTGCAACCTTCTTGGCGGCTGTTTTGCGCGCGGGCGCTTTCTTCGCGACAGCTTTCTTGACGGTTGCCTTCTTGGCGACTTTCTTCGCCACCTTCTTGGTGGCTGCTTTCTTACCTACACCTTTGCGTTTCAGAGAAGCGGCTTCAGCCTTCGCATTCGCACTGGCCGAAGCCAAGGCGCGTTTGGTCTTGCTGACTTGTTTGGTCGCAGCCTTCTTCACTGCCGCAGTCTTTTTGCCGACTGCTTTGGTGGCCTTCTTCACCACGCGCTTGGCCTTGGCCAACGTGGTTTCCGAAGCCGCTGCGATTTTCTGACCTACCTTGCTCACTTTCTTCGTCGCCATACATTGCTCCTGATGCGGGGTAGAGGTATGCGCAACCATTCAATGCGCATATCAAATCCTATACCTGCCGGAGACTCAAATCATTGTGATGACAAGAGTCCCGCGTTTGCCATCATTCAGAACTTGCCGTAGTAGCCTTCCTTGAGTGCATCGAACAAGTTGGCGGCGGAATGCATTTCGCCGTCGTATTCGATTTCCTCATTGCCCTTCACTTCGATGGTCGAACCGTCTTCCAGTTCGAAGCGATAGGTGGTGTTCTCCAAGTCCTTCTCTTTCACCAAGACGCCTTGGAACGCAGCCGGGTTGAAACGGAAGGTGGTGCAACCTTTCAAACCTTGTGCGTAGGCGTAACGGTAGATGTCCTTGAAGTCTTCGAACGGGTAGTCGGTCGGGACGTTGGCCGTCTTCGAGATCGAGGAATCCACCCACTTTTGCGCGGCGGCTTGCACGTCGACGTGTTCTTTCGGCGTGATGTCATCGGCGGCAATGAAGTAGTCGGGCAACTGCGCCGATGCGGTTTCTGCATACGGCATCGCGTCTTGGTTCACCAGTGCGCGATAGGCCAAGAGTTCAAACGAGAACACATCGACTTTTTCCTTGGACTTCTTGCCTTCACGAATCACGTTACGGCTGTAGTGGTGCGCGAAAGAAGGTTCGATACCGTTGGACGCGTTGTTGGCCAGCGACAAAGAGATCGTGCCGGTCGGTGCGATCGAGCTGTGGTGGGTAAAGCGGGCACCGGTTTCTGCCAAAGCATCGACAAGTTCGGGTGCGACTTCGGCCACGCGTTGCATATAGCGCGAGTACTTCGCGTGCAGCACCTTGCCCGGGATTTCTTGGCCGAGGGTCCAGCCGTCGCGCGCCATTTCCGGACGCTTGCGCAGCATTTCCGCCGTCACTTCGAAGCGCTCTTCCATGATCGGTGCAGCGCCTTTCTCTTCGGCGAGCTCCAATGCGACTTCCCAACCGGCGACGGCCATTTCACGCGCAATGCGTTCGGTGAACTCGCAGGATGCTTTCGATCCGTACTTCATCTTGAGCATGGTGAGCGTGCTGCCCAGGCCCAAGAAGCCCATGCCATGGCGGCGCTTACGCATGATTTCATCGCGCTGCTTTTGCAAGGGCAGGCCGTTCACTTCAACGACGTTGTCGAGCATGCGCGTAAACACGCGCACCACTTCGCGGTATTCCGACCAATCGAAACTGGCGTTATCGGTAAACGCGTCACGCACGTACTTGGTCAAGTTGACCGAGCCCAGCAAGCAGGCACCGTAGGCCGGCAGCGGTTGTTCGCCGCAGGGGTTGGTTGCGCGAATGTTTTCGCACCACCAGTTGTTGTTCATCTCATTGACCTTATCGATCAAGATGAAGCCCGGCTCGGCGAAGTCATACGTGGAGACCATGATCATGTCCCACAGGTGACGCGCTTTGATGTGCCCGTAGATACGGCAGGCCACCATGCCGTCATCACGCGTGACATAGCCTTCGGTCAGCGGCCAATCCCGCCACACGATTTGCTTCGTGTCATCGATGTTGACTTCACCGATCTCTTTCTTCGACAGCGGGAAGACCAAAGGCCATTCTTGATCTGCTTCAACGGCTTGCATGAAGCCGTCGGTGATCAACAAGGACAGGTTGAATTGGCGCAGACGGCCGTCTTCGCGCTTGGCACGAATGAAATCTCGGACGTCAGGGTGGGACACATCGAAGGTGCCCATTTGCGCACCGCGGCGACCGCCAGCCGATGACACCGTGAAGCACATCTTGTCGTAGATATCCATGAAGGACAGGGGGCCGCTTGTGTAAGCGCCTGCACCCGCCACAAAGGCACCCTTCGGACGCAAGGTGCTGAACTCGTAACCGATGCCGCAGCCTGCCTTTAAGGTCAGACCGGCTTCGTGCACGCGTTCGAGAATGCCGTCCATCGAATCCGGAATCGTGCCGGACACGGTGCAGTTGATGGTGCTGGTCGCCGGCTTGTGTTCAAGCGCACCGGCATTCGACGTGATCCGACCGGCCGGAATCGCGCCGCGACGCAAGGCCCAGGTAAAACGCTCGGCCCAGTACTCACGTTTGGCTTGGTCGGGCTCGGCCTCGGCCAGCGCACGGGCGACACGCGCATAGGTTGCATCGATGTCCGCGTCGATGTTTTCGCCTTGCTTCGACTTCAGACGGTACTTCTTGTCCCAAATATCGACCGAAGCCGGCTGCATGTCGACACGGTCACTAGAGTGGTCGTTTCGCACGGCTTCAAGACGGGCATTACTCATTAAAAACTCCTGACAAGAACGTTCGCGGCACTTGGGCCTGCGTCACAAATTTGGCTCATAACCCCAAGAATTGGGATATACCCCTGAAACGAACCACAACATATTGTGTTCTCCCGGCAGCAAAAATTAGTCTACCGGTCACCTCTCTGTCAACGTTTCTTTTTCGTTCATGAAAACCCCGTAGATTTTCCCTATTCATACTTCTTCGGTCTTGGTGCAGTGCAGCAGCATGCTGAACGAACACGCTGAACGACCTGCGTGTTCACGTTGCAGCCACCGCGGTGAAGACAAGAATGGCTACAGAGAGGAGTCCTGAACCCGATGCAAAAAACACCGACTTTGCTTGTTTTGGCTGCGGCGGCCGCTTTTGGCGGATTTGCCGCCACGGCCATCCGCGTAGGCGTAGAACAGCCGGCGCATGCTGAGACCGCGCCCGCAGCAACCGCGACCGCTTTGCCTGCGGTGGTGAACGGCCAGCCATTGCCTTCTTTGGCACCTATGTTGCAAAAAGTCCTACCGAGCGTGGTGAGCGTGCACACCAAGCAACGTGTGAATGTCAGCCCCTTTGGCAATGATCCGATGCTGCGACGCATGTTTCCTGAGCTGAGCCAAGAACGCATCAACGAATCTCTGGGCTCGGGCGTCATCATCGATGCCGAGAAGGGTTACATCCTGACCAATCATCACGTGATTGAAAATGCCGACGACGTCTCCGTCACATTAAGTGACGGGCGCACCTTGAAAGCATTGCCGGTCGGTTCGGATCCCGACACCGATGTCGCCGTCATGCGCATTCCCGCAGAGAAGCTCACTGCCTTACCTATGGCCGATAGCAGCCAGCTCCGCGTCGGTGACTTTGTCGTGGCCGTCGGCAATCCGTTTGGCGTTGGGCAAACCGTCACCTCGGGCATTGTGTCGGCTGTCGGCCGCAGCAACATCCCGGGCATGGGCTATCAAAACTTCATTCAAACCGATGCCTCGATCAATCCAGGCAACTCCGGTGGCGCATTGGTGAACCTGCAAGGTCAGCTGGTGGGCATCAACACTGCGAGCTTTAATCCGCGTGGCTCGATGGCCGGCAATATCGGTTTGGGCTTCGCGATTCCGACAAGCCTAGCGCGCAATGTGATGGAACAACTCATCACCAATAAAGGCGTCGTCAAGCGCGGCACCTTGGGTATCGATACCGCAGATCTCAGCGACGCGGACGTGCGACGTTTGGGTTTGAAGTCAAATAACGGTGCACGCGTCACGCGCGTTTATGCAGGTTCGTCGGCAGAAGCGAGTGGTTTGCGCGTGGGTGACATCGTCACGGCCGCAAACGGACAAACGATTTCGAATAGTGATGACCTGCGCAACATCCAAGGCTTGCAGATGGCGAATGCCACGCTGAGTTTGGATGTGCTGCGCAATGGCACGCTCCTAAAACTCAATGCGGGTTTGAAAGAACAGCCACGCGATGGCGCAAGTTTGGATGACCGCTTGGCGGGCGTCACGTTTGGAGAACTGCCTGAAAGTCTGCGCCGTGAAGGTGCCAGCGGCATTATTGTCACTGCAGTCTCACCGCGTTCGCGTGCAGCGCAAGCAGGCCTTCGTGCAGGCGATGTCTTACTTGCCGGTAGCAATGGCAACTTCAACGATCTGGCCAGCTTCCGTGCCAGCTTTTCCACAACGCCTACGAATCTTGTCTTCCGTGTCTGGCGCAATGGCACGCAAGGCCAACTGCTGATTCGTTGAACCTCACTGATTTACATCGGAGAACACCATGAGTACGCAAGGATTGAAAGACAACCTCGGAGAAACCGGTAGCCATTTGAAAAGCGCTGCTGTTGCCGCGGGTGAAAGCATCAAGAGCGCAGCGGGTGTCGCTGCGGATGAACTTCGACTCGGTAAAGCCAACACCAAAGCCGAATTGGCTGACGGTGCTTTGTCTGGCATTGCCGCGGCAGAAAATGTCGGCGCCGCTGCCAAAGAACAGATGGATGTTCTGATGGAAAAAGGACGCGATGTGGTCGACAGTGCCGCAGAGTTGATTCGTGAGCGTCCCTTGACTGCATTCGGCATTGCATTTGCTGCCGGCTGGGCGATTTCAAAAATCGCTGGCATGGGCAAAGACAAGTAAGTTCGCGTGGAACCAGGGGAACACGAGACAGAGAAACCGACACCTGATCTCTTTGAAGCATTCAAAGAGATTCGGGATGCGGGCAAGTCGGGCTTCTCTGCGTTTAGTGAGGCGGGGAAATCGATGCGGACCTTGGTGGCCGCAGACGTCTCGCTCGCACGCAGCGCACTGGGCCGAACCTTGGCCTTGTTGGGCGTTGCTGTCTCGGTGGGCGCGAGCGCCGTCTTGCTTTTGATGGGCGCGATGGTCGCTTGGCTCGTGCAAGATCGCGGTGTCTCGCTCACGATGGCGATGTTGAGTTTGGGTTTGATCGCACTCGGCATCGCGGGTTTGGCTGCCTGGATTGGCACACGCTATTTCGAACACACGCGCATGAAAGCGACGCGTCGACAGCTTGCGCGACTTGGCATCGGTGAACTCGCAGAACGCGCGCCGGATCCCAGCAAAGATGCGCAAGGCATCGATATCACGCAACCCTAAAGGACCGACATGGGCTTTTCGCAACTGAAACAAAAAGTGACGCAGGCGGAAAAGTCGTTGGAAGCACACGAGCGTGTCGTTGCGTCTGATTGGCGCGTCCTCAAGGACGCATGGCGTGATGCGTGGACGCCGGGTCGTATTGTCATCGCCGGTTTGGCCAGCGGTTTCGTGATGGGCAAGATTGAACCGGTCAGTCGAAGCAAAGCCAGCAGCATCCTCAATATGTTTACGGCGGTCGGGGGTCTCTTTGCCAGTGGGACTGCAGCAGGTGCGGCCGAAGATGCAAAAGACGCGGCTGCACGGGTAGAGAACGAAGTGCCCACGCAATCAGACATCGATTCAACACATGCGGTGCCGACGATCTCCGAAGAAAGCATGCGCGTACAGACCGTTGAAACCTTGCGCAAAGCAGGGCTTCTATGACCGAACCTTTGGTACCAGAGCAAGGCTTGATTCGCGAAGCCGACGTTGCCATTGAAACCGCTGAAGTCAGCGAACCACCTCGACCGCGTGCGTCAACCGCCGTGCTCGTGCTCGCCACGATCGCTGTGGTGACCGTTGCATGGGTCGCACAAGGTGTCGTCTTACCTATTTTGTTGGCGATCTTTTTATCCTTGGTGGGCAACCCGATCATCCGCGCCATGCGCAAGCTGTTTATTCCGCGCGCCCTCGCCGCGATCTTGGTGGTTGCGGGCGGATTGACCCTCACGGGGGTCTTGGTCGCGCAACTCATCGAGCCCGCCAAAGAATGGGCGCACGATGTACCGAGGCAAGTGACACGATTGACGCCCAAGATCAAAGCCTTGATCAAGCCCGTTCAAGATGCGAATCGTGTGGCAGAAAACATCGCGCAAGCGGCTGGCAGCACGGCATCTACCGCGCAGAAGCCGATGGTGGTGAAAGCCAGCGCCGAAGAAGACAAAGTGATTTCGCTTGCGACAACACCGAAGCATTTGTCACAGGTGTTCTCTGTCATCTTGCTGACCCTGTTCTTCATGATCTTTGGCGAGAACGTGCAAAGACATGCCATCGATCTCTTACCCAGTTGGCGCAAGAAGAAGGTCACTGTAGACATCTTGCAAGCCATTGAACGCGAAATGTCGCGTTACGTCATGACGATTAGTTTGATCAATGTGCTGTTGGGTTTGGCCATCGCTTTGGGATTGCATTTCATTGCGCAGATGACGATTCAAGAGGCATTGCTCTGGGGCACGATGGCAGCGCTGTTGAACTTCGCGCCATATGTCGGGCCCGCGATCGGTGTTGTCATCATGTTGGTCGTCGGTTTCATCCAGGAAGACCAGTTGTGGCCGGCACTGCTCCCTGCAGGGATCTATCTCGCCTTGCACACGCTCGAAGGCCAGATCATCACGCCGATTGTTTTGGGCAAACGCTTGGCAATCTCGCCGCTGATATTGATGGTTGCCTTATTGGTGTTTGGCACCGGTTGGGGCATCGTGGGCCTACTGCTCGCCGTCCCGTTGCTGGCCTGCGTAAAGATCGTCATGTCAAAAATTGAAGGCATGGAAGGCTGGGCGCGATTACTCGAGTAAGGCTTTGCGTGCCCGCCACAGGCTAAAATCTGTCTGTGCACACGATCCGCGCAATCACGCTCGACCTGGACGACACGCTTTGGCCATTCGCGCCGATCGGCGCGCGCATCGAGCAGACCCTGCACGCGTGGTTTGAAACCCATTGCGCTGAAACCGCGCGCATGTTTCCACCTGCTGCCATGCACGCATTGCGCGAACAGGTGATGGAAGCGCATCCGGCGTTGGCACACGACATGACGCAACTTCGCAAGCTCACGATCGAACGCGCTTTGAAAGACAGCGGGGCCGATGTTGCTTTGGCGGCCGATGCCTACGCCGCGTTTTTCAAAGTGCGCAATGAAGTGACCTTCTATGACGGCGCACAGCAAGCGCTCGAAACCTTGGCGAAAGTCGTGCCGATTTGTGCCTTGAGTAATGGCAATGCCGATCTGGATGCGATCGGAATCGGGCAGTGTTTCAGCGCACGTGTGGGCGCGCGCGAGTTCGGTGCAGCAAAGCCGGATGCGCGGATTTTTCTGCATGCATGTGCGCTACTGGGGCATGCGCCGGAACACGTGCTGCATATTGGCGATGATTTGGCCGCCGATGTGCGTGGCGCGCAGTCTGCAGGCATGCCTGTGTGTTGGATTCATCCGCGCCCTGTGCAAGCAGGCATGGCGGATTATCAATTTGAATCATTTGCCGAATTTGTGTCGGCCTTTGCGCGGCGATGAGCCGAGGAGATTGTATGGACGTATTCGAACCCATCACCACGGACGCACACGCTGCCGCAACGTTGCATGTGTTGCGACCGGTGGACGCTCAGGATTGGCTCGATGCGCGCGTCCAGACGGAACAACAATGGCTCGCGCTGCATGCTTGTCAGTCAGATGCGGTGGGCCTATGGGTCTATCCGGCGGCACACGGTCATTTTGAAGCCGTGCTGATTGCAGCGGACTTGGAAGATCCGATGACCTACAGTGGCGCACCGCTGCAATTGCCTGTGGCCGTGTGGCGCGCTGCAGGTGAATTGACTCCGGCCGCACACGCGGCGCTCCAGCTCGGCTGGCGAATAGGGGCCTACCAATTCACACGCTACAAAAAGGCCAAGCGCGCACCGGCGCAGTTGCACGTCGATACGATCGATGTCGCCATGGTCGATATTGCGCGCGCGTGCTGCGAAGTTCGCGACTGGGTGAACACGCCAACAGAAGATATGGGGCCGGCGCAGTTGCAAGCCATTGCGGAGACATTGGCCACACGGTTCGACGCGCAGTGTGACGTGATTGAAGGCGAGGCTTTGCTCGCGCACAACTATCCAACCATTCACGCTGTGGGCCGTGCGTCGCATCGTGCGCCACGACTGATTCACTTGCGTTGGGGTGCAAAAGACGCACCGAAACTCACCTTGGTGGGGAAGGGCGTGTGCTTTGATACCGGTGGCTTGAATCTGAAAGCCTCTGCCGGCATGCGCAACATGAAAAAGGACATGGGCGGCGCGGCGCACGCACTTGCATTGGCGGGCCTGGTGATGGCACGAAATCTGCCGGTGCAACTCAATGTATTCATCGCGGCGGTGGAAAATGCCGTGGGGCCGAATGCCTTGCGTCCGGGTGAAGTCGTGGTGACGCGCAAAGGCATCAGCGTCGAGATCGACAACACGGATGCCGAAGGCCGATTGGTACTGTGCGACGCATTGGCGCGTGCCTGCGATGATGCACCGGACTTGATGATCGATTTCGCGACCCTGACGGGTGCCGCGCGCGTGGCCTTGGGTCCGGATTTGCCGGCGGTGTATTCGAACGACGACGGTATTGCCGCGCAACTTCAGCAGGCGTCACTCGACATGCGTGATCCGGTGTGGCGCATGCCGCTGTGGCAACCCTATTACCGCTATTTGGAAAGCAAGATCGCCGATCTCGCCAATGCCAGTGCAACACCGATGGCAGGGAGCGTCACCGCAGCGCTGTATCTGCAGAAATTCGTGACGCCGGAAACGTCGTGGGTGCATTACGACGTGTATTCGTGGAACGATGCGGATCGACCCGGTCGACCTGCCGGTGGTGAAGCGCAGGGGCTACGTGCGATGTTCGCGATGTTGAGCACACGCTATTCGCAACGCTGAGGCCGGACGTTACAACCAGCCTTTTTGCCGCGCCAAACGATGCGCTTCGATCCGGTTGCCGACCCCCAACTTGCCGATCGCTTCGGATAAATAATTTCTGACGGTGCCTTGCGAAAGATTGAGTGCGGCGGCAATGTCACTCGCGGATTGACCTTCGCCGGCCATCCGCAACACCTGACGTTCACGGTCGTTCAAGGGATCCGCTTCGCCCCAAGCTTCCATGGCCAACTGAGGATCGATTGTTCGGCCGCCCGCATGTACATTCCGCAACGCGTCTGCAAGCTGAGTGGAGGGGGCATCTTTCAACAAGTAGCCGCGTACACCGGCGTCCAGCGCCCGGCGTAAAAATCCCGCGCGTGCAAACGTGGTAACGATCACCACGCCGATGGGTAATTCGTGCCGTTGAATCCGTTGCGCAAGTTCAATCCCCGACAGATGTGGCATCTCGACATCGGTCACCACCAAATCGGGTTTGAGCTGCGACAGCATGCGCCAAGCCGATTCTCCATCTTCGGCTTGTGCGACGACTTCGATATCCGGTTCCAGATTGAGGAGTGCGGACAATGCGCCACGGACCATGGCCTGGTCTTCGACGAGCATGACCTTGATCATGTGGCGTTCTCGATCGGCACGACAGCGACAAGCCGTGTGCCATGGCCGCGTTGCGCATTGATTTCGAGGCGGCCGCCGATCGCCTGGATGCGTTCTTGCATACCAGACAAACCATTGCCCGCTCGTATGCCTTCACCCCGCCCGTTGTCGCTGATGCGCAGCACCGCGTTGCCGTCCTCCCGTGTGAGCGAGATTTGTACGCGACTGGCGCCCGCATGTCGATGCACATTGGTCATCGCCTCGCGCAATGCCAAGGCCAACGCCGACTCCGTCTCCGACGGCAATGCGAACGGTTGCATATCGATGTCCATCGGCGTGCCGTCCGCTTCCATCAGCAGTCGCGCCGAAGCAAGTTCGGCGGCAAGTGCGGCATTGCGAATACCGCTGACGGCACGTCGGACTTCATCCAAGGTCTCGCGGCTGATGCGCGCGACTTCTTCGATTTCCACTTGCGCCGCCGCGCTATCGCGCGACACCAGTCGACTCGCCAGTTCCGCCTTCAATGCGATGACCGACAAGGTATGGCCGAGCAAATCATGCAAGTCGCGGCCGATGCGTTCGCGTTCTGCGAAAGCCGCGATGCGTCGAACTTCGTCGTGCGAAAGTTTGAGCTCGGCGCGTTTGCGCTCGCGTTCCGCCTGGTAGTGGTTGCCCACAAATGCCGCGATCGAAATCATCACGGTGATTGCTGCAACGAACGCCGGAACATTGAAGCTCAGCAATAGCGCGCAAAAAATGCCGAGGACTGCAGCGAGCAGCAGCCATCGCCATGCCAGGGGAAGGCGCTGATGTCCGATCAACGACGCGGCATAGATGATGTACGTGTTCGAGAACGCATTCCACGGCAACAATCCGCAACCGAGCGCGATCATGCCGATGACAGAGACCGTCGCACTGATGCCCGAGGCGCGTCTGGAAAAGCCCAGTGCGAACAGGGGCAAGAACAACAGCAAGGACAGCAGGGTCGGCCCCCAGGCGAACGGCATGTGGGGACTTTCCGCTAACGAGGGGACAACGGGCACAAACAAGAACCCGAGATAGGCGAGATTCCACAAGTGGGTCCAGCCTTGCTCGGGATGCCGGAGCCCGCGCAGGGCTGCCGGCAAAATTCGATTCGATTCTCGGGTCTGCATGGTTCGACTTTAGCGGAATGGTGCTCAGCCGACGCGGCGAAGTCTGCGCGCAGCCAACGAAATGAATACCGCTGCGACGATCAGCATATACAGCACATGCACCCACGGCTGACCTTCAGTGGTGCTTCCCGCCACGCCCAAAGCAAGTTGCGCATGGTGCCACGCAGGCCAAATGGGTGCGATCGTGCGAATGGTGACCGGCAGCACTTGCAGCGGCAGCCATAAGCCAGAGAGAAAGGCCATCGGCAGGTAAACCAAATTGACGAAAGCCGGTGCTCCGCGACCACTCATCCGTGTACCGATATACAGGCCGATGGCCGCATAAGGCAGCGCACCTAACATATCGATCACGACCAACAATGCCGCTTGTACGGGCGTCAACGACACGTTCGCCACGCTCACCGCGAGCACGATCAGCAAGATCGCGATCACTGCAATAAACACCATGGCCATTGCAAGTTTGGACAATAGATAAGCCCCGGGCGGCATCGGTTGCGCACGTTTGAGGGTGAGCCAGCCGTGTTCGCGATCCATGGCGACACTGACACCGAAGCCGAACAGCGATGCACCCATGGCGCCGAAGACACCGTACGAAGCCAACAAATACCGTGATGCCGAGGCATCATGGCCGCGTTGCATCAAGACCCCGAACATCAAGTAAAACACCAAGGGAAATGCAAGTACGGGAATTGAATACGACGGGGTGCGTAGCATGCGCAGGAATTCGTACTTCGCTTCCAGCAGATAACAATGCAGCATGGAGGGTGCTGGATTTTCAAGTTGTGTGGATGTCATCAGATTGATTCCTCGTTTTCGTTTTGCGTGAGTGCGAGGAAGGCTTCGGCCAGCCCTGTAGCCGTGACTTCCAAACCCGACAGTGCGGCATCGGCCTCGAGCAACAGGCGCACGACGGGTTCAGGTGTATCGCAAATCACTTGCAGGCGTGCACCTTCACGTGTCGCGGATTCCACGCCGGGCCACGTCGCCACGGTCTCAGGTGAAACCGCCGATATACAGCGAACGCGGGCACGCGCCACGCGCGCGGATATCTCACGTGGTGTTCCCTCCGCCAACACGCGGCCGTGATCCACGACCACAATCCTGTTGGCCAGTGCTTCGGCCTCTTCCAAATAGTGTGTTGTCAGCAGGACCGATGCACCCGTGTCCACCAGATGACGGATTGCACGCCACAAAGCTTGGCGCGCATCGATGTCGAGACCAGTGGTGGGCTCGTCCAGAAAAACCATTTTCGGGCGTCCGCAAATCGCCATTGCGAATTGCACACGACGTTGCTGCCCGCCGGACAGTGCGGCATAACGACGATCCAGCAATTCCTCTATGCCGGCCGTTTGTGCCGATTCGAGCACGCCCAAGGGCTGCGGATAATAGCTGCAGGTCAGGTCGAGCAGTTCGCGGACGGTGTTTGTCGGTGGAATACCGGCCTGCTGCAACATCACCCCGACATGGCGGCGTGTCGCGAGCGTCTGCGGTGAATCACCGAACAATTCGACGCGTCCGCTATCCGGCAAAATCAGGCCGAGAAGCAGCGAGATCGCGGTACTCTTGCCTGCGCCATTGGGGCCCAAAACTGCCAAGACTTCTCCGGCACGCAGTTCCAAATCGATTCCGTCCAGGGCGCGGACCTTGCCATAAGTTTTGACCACATTGTTCAAACCACCTAAGCGAAGCGTTGTCATGTCCATCCGGTGTATCCCGTTGATTGGTCACCAGTGTCACGCGCCGCCGCACACCTCTCCAGTGCGCGGCGTCATCTCAATCACATGATGTTTGTCACGTGAAGGCAGGCGCGCGACGGCGCACACTGCAGCCTCACTCGCCCGATGGATGTTCAATATGCGCAACTCGATTCTGATGCTGGCCACTGCAGCTGTGCTCTCACTCCTACCCGTCGTGACGCAAGCCGAGCAAGCGCCCCCGTCGGCAAAAGCCATGCAGGACGCGCAACGTGAAGCCTTGAAGCCCTTGGACTTCCTCAACGGGATTTGGCAGGGCAACGCATACAACATCGGCCCGGACGGCATGCGCCATGAAATCGTGCAAACCGAACGCATCGGTCCGATGCTGGACGGAACGATCAAGGTGATCGAGGGGCGCGGCTATAACGCTGACGGCACCGTGGGGTTCAACGCATTTGCCGTACTTTCCTACGATGTGCGCAAGCGTGCGTTCAACTTTCGCAGTTACGCAATGGGAAATGAAGGGGACTTCGAGTTCACGCCCACGCGCGACGGTTACGTTTGGAAGGTTCAAGCGGGCCCGGTGACGATCCGTTATACCGCCAAGATCACTGGCGCCAGCTTCAACGAGGTCGGCGATCGCATCTTGCCCGACGGCAAAGAGATCCGCTTTTTCGAGATGAACTTGAAGCGCGTTTCTGATACAACTTGGCCCTCGGGGCAGGCCGTTCCGATGAAGTAAACACGCACAGGGTCTCGGGGGAGTCGATTGAAGAAGTTGCTGGCGTTGTTGTTGATCATTGTCGGCGCGCTGATTTTGGGCGCCGGGTTGATGTCCTTCGCAGTGCGTCCGCGTGGCGCCGTGCTCGCGATCGGTGCGGGCGTGCTGTGCTGGATCGTTGCATGGCGCGTCGATCGAAAGCGCGTACCCGTCGTGCCGGAAGGTGAGATGCCCTTGCCGCCTGCAGATGCGCCTCTGGACATCCGCAGGAAGCTTGCGATGCCGATCGCATTGTCGATATTCATGGGCGCCATTGCTGCCGTGATAGCGTTCCCCATCCTCGACGATGGGTTGCGCTTGGGACGACAAATTTGGCCCGTCGCACTTTTGGTCGGTGCCGCGGTCGGCGGTGCGATCGCGTGGACGCTGCTGCGTCATTCGCCTTACCTGCGCGTCGATGCCTCAGGTTTCACAGGGCCGGGGCAGCCGACTGTTCCCTGGCGAGACATTGAAGGTGTTCGAATCTTCGGAATCGCCGTCAAAGGTCAAACAAACTACTTCCTGCAACTGCGCTTGGCGCGTGCCGACAAGTACGCAGATCGGTTTTCAGGTCTTGCGCGCTGGCGTTTGCGAAAGCAAGCCTTGCTTCACTATGGGCTGAAGTTTATTGACACCGATCAACTCGTGCTATTCGAAGCGATCGCCCGTCGCATGACGTCAGCGCACGATGCCCCGGTTCTCACGGGGTTTAACGGAGACTCCAAATGGTTGACGTGGGTCCTAACGCATTCAAAGTTTGGCAAGCAAGACTATGAACCCGTCTGGCAGCAGCGCGTCAACGCGTTGTCACGCGCGATTCACGGCGGCTGGTCGCAGCAAGACGATGCAGAAGCCAGCACGCTCAAGTTGAAATTGGCGCGCGCTGAGAAAAAGCAGTTCGATGACCACTTTGCACGCTTGGATCAAAAGTTGGAGTCCGCGGTGGCGGGACAGGCGAGCGCCGCCGACATTGAGGCGCTCTTTCAATCTTCGTTGCCATCGCAGGTGGTAGATTCGGCGGATGTGAAAGCACTGAAAGACCAGTTGGCGCTGAAGGCGAGAAAAGTGAAGCGCAACAACTTCATTACGATGGGTGTGGTGGGCGTCTTCTTGATTCTGTACGTCTGGCTTAAGTTCGTTCGCTAGAACGGCAAAACGGCGACACAAGGTCGCCGTTTTACGTGCCGATCACGGTGTATCGCATCAACCAATGCTGAGCGTCTTACCTTTGCGTTCCGCCAAACGCTTCTCCAAGTAGTGGATGTTTTGTCCACCCGCACGGAAACCTTGGTCACGCATGATGCGTTGTTGCAGCGGAATATTCGTTTTGATGCCGTCAACGACCATCTCTGACAATGCAACATGCATACGTGCAATGGCGGTTTCACGATCCGGGCCGTGCACGATCAATTTGCCGATCATCGAGTCATAGTTCGGTGGGACGCGATAGCCTTCATAGATATGCGAGTCGACACGCACGCCCGGACCACCCGGCGCGTGGAAGTGTTGAATCAAGCCCGGTGAAGGCAGGAAGGATTCAGGGTCTTCCGCATTGATACGGCATTCGATGGCATGACCGCGAAGCACCACATCCTTTTGTTTGATCGAGAGCTTCATGCCCGCGGCAATCTTCAACTGCTCTTTTACAAGGTCAATCCCTGTCACCCATTCCGTCACCGGATGTTCGACTTGGATGCGCGTGTTCATTTCAATGAAGTAGAAGCGCCCGTTCTCATACAAGAATTCGAACGTGCCAGCGCCGCGGTAGCCGATGCGCACACAGGCCTCCACGCAAACTTTACCGATTTCTGCGCGCTGCTCTTCGGTAATGCCAGGTGCCGGGGCTTCTTCAACGACTTTCTGGTGGCGACGTTGCATAGAACAATCGCGCTCACCCAGGTGGATGGCATTGCCTTGGCCGTCGGCGAGCACTTGGATTTCGATATGACGCGGGTTCTCAAGGAATTTCTCCATGTAAACCATGTCATTGCCGAAGGCAGCTTTTGCTTCGGTTTGCGTTGTGGCAATTGCATTCACCAATGCAGCTTCGGTATGTACGACACGCATGCCGCGTCCACCACCACCGCCGGCTGCTTTCACGATGACCGGGTAACCGATCTCGCGTGCAATTTTCATATTGGTCTCGGCGTCATCACCGAGCGGTCCGCCACTGCCCGGGACGCACGGTACACCGGCCGCCTTCATGGCACGAATTGCTTCGACCTTGTCGCCCATCAAGCGAATGGTGTCGGCCTTAGGGCCGATGAACACGAAACCCGATTGTTCAACGCGCTCTGCAAAATCCGCATTTTCAGAAAGAAAGCCGTAACCCGGATGGATCGCTTGCGCATCGGTCACTTCAGCCGCCGCAATAATGGCCGGCATGTTGAGATAGCTCTCAGACGACGGTGCGGGGCCGATGCAAATCGATTCATCGGCCATGGCCACGTGTTTCAGATTGCGATCGGCGGTGGAGTGCACGGCCACGGTACGAATGCCAAGCGCGCTACATGCGCGCAAGATCCGCAGCGCAATTTCGCCGCGGTTGGCGATAACAACTTTGTCCAGCATTGGCATGATGGTCCCCCGCTCAGCCAATCACGAACATGGGTTGATCAAACTCAACCGGCTGGCCGTTTTCGCATTGAATCGCGAGCAAAGTGCCTGCAACTTCGGCTTCGATCGGATTAAACATTTTCATGGCTTCGATGATGCCCAGCGTATCGCCCGGCTTCACGGCTTGGCCGACGGTGACGAACGGCGGCTTATCCGGCGACGGTGACGCGTAATAAGTGCCGACCATCGGCGCACGCACGACGGTTCCAGCCGGAAGGTCGGGCGCCGGACGCGCGGCGCCACCGGTGGCGGCTTCGACCGGCGACACCATCGGCATCGGCGCGACAGGTGCGGCCGGCGCTTGTGCCGGTGCAGCGACATAGTGCATCGGCGCGCCATGGACGCCGCCGCGCGAGAGACGTACCGACTCTTCGCCTTCTTTAATTTCGATTTCGTTGAGGTTGGATTCCTCCAACAGGTCGATCAGCTTCTTGATCTTGCGAAGATCCATTTGAAAAGCTCCTGAGACTAAATTTAAACAGTGTGTAGATGTGCCAACGCGGCTTCGAAGGCCAGCGTGTAGCTTTTAGAACCGAAACCGCAGATCACGCCGTGGGCGAGATCGCTGAAGTAACTTTGGCGGCGAAACGGTTCGCGGGTATGCGGGTTCGACAAGTGAACTTCAATAAACGGGATGGCAACGGCGGCTAACGCGTCACGAATAGCCACCGACGTGTGCGTGTAGGCCGCCGGGTTGATCAGTATGAACTTCGTGCCGTCAGCGCGTGCTGATTGGATGCGATCGATCAAGGTTGATTCGTCATTCGATTGCAGGCATTCGAGGCTGATGCCTGCACGTTCGGCGGCGTCTAGCAAAGATGCGTCGATTTCAGCCAAGCTTGTCGTGCCATAGACGGCCGGTTCCCGCTCACCGAGCAGATTCAAGTTGGGGCCGTGTAGGACAAGCATGTGGGGCATGCCGCGAAGTTTGAAGTATGCGGGGGGTTGCTGTCCAGTTCGGCGAAGATACGCACACGTTCGGAGAATCCACGTGCCTTGGCAGGCTTATCGCGTCGCCGTTGCCACCCAAGTCCGGATGTCGTCGGCCGAATGGAATAGGCCGGTTCGGCGCGCAATGACCGTGCCCTTGGCGTCCAACAGCACGGAATAGGGCAATACGCCTGCCGGGTTTCCAAGTTCGCCCGGCGAAAATGCCGGCGGCGCGGCTGCTAGGAGTTGCGGGATTTTGCTCGGATTTCGCGAGAGGAACTGCGCTACAGCGTCGGGCTCATCCATGCCAATGGCAATCAACTTGGCATTCCGCTGCTGGCGTGCAAAGGCCTCCAAGGCCGGCATCTCTTTCAAGCAGGGGCCACACCAAGTGGCCCATAGATTGACGACGGTGTAGTCGGGCCCGAGGTGGGCGCGCAAACCGGTCGACTGGCCCTCTAAGGTGGTGAGCGCAAGGGATTGCACCGTGTCACCTTCGCGAACACGACGCGTGCCGGGCGCGACGGGCGCGCGCCAATCCAAGAAAGCTTGCAACCACTTGTGACCCAAGGTCGACTCAAGTAGCCATGGCTTGGGGTCCACAAGCACCGCGGCGAGCAGGGCAATGAGCGCGCCGGCGAATGCCGCCAAAACGATTTTGAGATACGTCCGCCAAGGCGAAGTCATCGTGCCGCCGCGCTATTTAATGCATCCGTCACAAGTTGCTGCGTCAGCACCGTCGGCAACACGCGGCCATTGCCGCCATTGGCCGGATACACCACATACAAGGGCAAGCCGACTGCGTGATGTGTGCGCAAGAACGCCCCAATCGCGTCGTTGGGTTCCGTGTTGTCGGCGATCATGTACACCGCACCTTGCTGCTCGAACATCGCTTTGAAAGCAGGCGTAAACAACACCGCGCGTTCGTTGACCTTGCAGGTAATGCACCAGTCAGCGGTGACATCGACAAACACCACCGTGCCCGCCTTGCGCAATGCCAACAAGCGCTCCGCAGAATACGGTTCTGCTTGCAAGCCGTTGGGTAATCGATATGCCGCTTCAGTCAGCGGGCGCGACTTCGACGCCATCGACCCATGCAAGAACGTCGCCACGGCAATCACCAGTGCGGCAAAAACCAGACGCGGTGACCAGCGACGCAATGTCGAAGGCAGGTACTGACGTGTGTCACGCAAAACCCACAACAAAGCCACGGCCAAAACGGCAAAGATGACAACCGCCATCCACCCTCGCTGTTGGAACAGCAACCAACATAGCCACGCGACGGTGGCATACATCGGCAACGCCATCACTTTCTTGAAGGTGTTTGTCCATGCGCCCGGCTTCGGAATAAGGCGTCCAAGTGCCGGGATCCAAGCGATCAACAAGAACGGGAGCGCGAGCCCAATACCGAGCGCCACGAAGACCAAGGCCGCTTGCAGCGGGGGTGCGAAGAAGGCATAACCCAAAGCGGCACCCATGAACGGCGCAGTGCAGGGCGTCGCCAAAACCACGGCCAAAACACCTGTTGCGAAATCACCCTTCAGCCCTTGTGCCGTCACGGCACGCTGTGCGGCGCCAGGCAACACGAAATTCGGTTGCCACACACCCGAGAGCGACAGCCCGAAGGCGAGCACGAACAATGCGAGTATCAGCACGACCGCAGGCTGTTGCATTTGGAAGCCCCAAGCCAAAGTGCTTTGCGAAGCCAATCCACGCAAGGCCAATACAATGCCCCCCAAAGCCAACATGCTGAGCACAACACCGCTTGCGTAAGCGAAGACATGTTGACGCATGGCTTTTTGGTCGCTGCCTGATTGTGCAAGTGACACCGCTTTCATCGACAGCACAGGCAAAACGCACGGCATCAGGTTGAGAATGAGACCGCCCAGCAGCGCCAACAGCAGTGCTTTCCAAATTGAAATCTTTTCAATGGCAGAGGCAGCGTCCAACGAAGGCGAGGCAAGCGAAACAGCTGCGCTTTCGCTTGGCATCGACGTGGCAGGTGCCGTCGTCGCACCGTCCACAGACACCACTTGTGCGGCAGATGCCGTCACTGCATCCACTGCAGGTGCAGGCGCTTCAACCGTTGTCTCATCTGCGCGCGCTTGGGTTTTTACGCCCGACTCAGGCAAAGAAATTTTGAAAGTACGATGCATCGGCTCGTAGCAGATGCCGTTGTTCTGACAGCCTTGTAGTTCGATGTCCAAGGTGGCGTCAACGCCACGCGCATGGCTACGCTTCAGCGTGATCGGTACATCCACTTCATTGAAATAGACGGGCACATTGCCAAAGTAGGCATCACGGTGCAGGGTCGCTTTGGGCCACTGCACTTCATCCAAAGACACGCCGTCAGCTTTCAGCTTGAACTTGGTTTGGTTCTTATATAAGTAGTAGTCCGTCGCGGGCGTTAAGCGAATCAGTAAGCGATCGCCACCATCTGCAATGGCATCTGCTTTGAACGCTTGCGCAGGCGGTAGCGGTGCGGCTTTGCCTGATTTGCCCAGCAGCGGATTCGAACTTGCGCCAAATTTTCCGGCAAGCGCTTGAAAGCCTGCATCCCCTTGTGGCTCGGCTGATTGTCCGAGCGTCACGGATAGATTGCGGATTTGCGGTGGATAGCACACGCCAACATCTGCACAGCCTTGATACTTCACACGCAGCGCAATCGCGCGGGTGCCAGCGGGCGCATCGACCGGAACGGTGACTGACAGTTGCGACCGATACGTTTCTACATTGCCGAAAAATTCGTCGTGGTGTTTTTCGCCTGTCGGAATTTTTGCGCTGCCTAAGGTCACACCCGGCGCGGTCGTACTGAACTTGAATTGATGGCGATACAAGTAATAGCCCGGTTCGATCTGCCAGCGCAGCACGATGGACTGACCGGGGCCGGGCTCGGCTTGAAGCTTGAACACCTGATCGACCGGCGGCAAATCTTGCGGCGTCAGTTGCGCGAACGCCAGCGTCGACGGCAAAGCCAGCGCAAGGGCTAGCAGCCAGCGTGAAAGCGAACGGGTCAAAACGGCGCTGGATCGCGCGGCAAAAGAGGGCATCGCGGGTCTATTCATAACGACATTGTAGGTAGGCCCGTGCGCCATCGCTGGATTCCAACCAAGCCGGACGGAAGGGTTCATTCACAAACCGTGTTAGGCGGGCGACACAACACCCAATACTTGCGCACCATACGCCGCCAACTTTTTAGGGCCCATCCCTTCAATCATGCCGAGCGCGGACAAGCTTTCCGGCCGTGCGGTGGCGATCTCGCGCAAGGTCTTGTCATGGAAGATCACATACGGCGGCACACTCTGATCGCGCGCCAACGTCGACCGCAGTTCGCGCAACTGTTCGAACAGGACGCGCGCATCCGCAGACATCCATGCCTGGGCACCGTTCGGATTCGCCATCGCCGCGCGACGTTGTCGGCTAACGCGTGCCTGCTCTCTACGCAACATCAAGGTCTGCTCGCCTTTCAACAGCGCGCGCGATTCTGGCGCCAAATACAATCCACCGTGACTATCGGTTTGCAACAAGCCGAGCGAAACAAGTTGTCTGAAAATGCTGCGCCATGTATTCGTGTCGATCTCGGCACCGATGCCATAGGTGCTGACAGCATCATGGCCCAGTTGCGTGATGCGTTCTGAGCTGTCGCCGCGCAAGACATCAATCAAATGCGATGCACCGAAGCGTTGACCACAGCGAAACGCACAACTCAATGCCATGCGTGCAGGCTCGGTGGCATCCCAGGCTTCGGGTGGGTTCAAACAATTGTCGCAATTGCTGCACGGCGCCGGCATCACTTCGCCAAAGCTCGCGAGCAAGCGTTGTCTGCGACAACCGAGCGTTTCGCAGTAGCCGAGCAGTGCATCCAACTTGCGACGTTCCAACCATTTGCGCGCATCTTCTGCTTCCGAAGACTCAATCATCTTGCGCAGATTCACGACATCGCCCAAGCCGTAGGCCATCCACGCCTCGGCGGGTTCGCCATCTCGCCCTGCACGACCTGTCTCCTGGTAGTAGCCCTCTACCGATTTCGGCAAATCGACGTGCGCCACAAAACGCACATCGGGCTTGTCGATGCCCATGCCGAACGCAATCGTTGCCACCATCAGAATGCCGTCTTCGCGCAAGAACCGACGTTGATTCAATGCACGTACTTCAGGTGCCATGCCGGCGTGATAAGGCAGGGCATTGAAACCCTTTGTTTGCAAGTACGCCGCTGTGTCTTCCACCTTGCGCCGCGACATCGCGTAGACGATGCCCGACGCACCGGCATGACTCGCCAGAAAATCCAACAGCTGTCGACGCGCGTCGTTCTTCTCAACGATCGTGTAGCGAATGTTCGGCCGGTCGAAACTGCTGGCGAATTGCGCCGCGTCTTCCAACTGCAGTCGCTCGATGATTTCTGCTTGTGTCGCAGGGTCAGCAGTCGCCGTCAATGCAATGCGCGGAATGTGCGGCCAGCGCTCGTGAAGCAAGGTGAGCTGCCGATACTCAGGACGAAAATCATGGCCCCACTGAGACACGCAGTGCGCCTCATCAATGGCAAACAAAGAGACCGGCGCGCGCGCCATCAGCTCAAGGAAGCGCGAGGTCAGCAATCGCTCTGGAGCGACATAGAGCATCTTCAAGTCACCCGACAAGAAGCGCTGCTCGACCCATTGCGCCTCTTGTAAGGACAAACTCGAATTCAAGTACGCCGCTTCAATACCGAGCTGATGCAAGGCCTCGACTTGGTCTTGCATCAACGCAATCAATGGTGACACCACAATCGCGCAGCCGGGCCGCATCAAGGCAGGCACTTGGTAGCACAAGGACTTGCCGCCGCCGGTGGGCATCAGGACAAGCGCGTCACCGCCGTCTGCCACATGACGCACGATGTCATGCTGGCGCCCACGGAAAGATTGGTACCCCCACACATTGCGAAGCACGTCGAGTGCGGGGTCGGCAGCAGCGTCGCGGACAAAATTCATGGCGACGAGCCTAGCATCCGGGGCCGGCTGGTCATTTAGGAAAACCGCCTCAATCCGGGCCAGAAAAAGTTTCTTTTGAGCAAGCACTTGAAAGCCTCTCGCCAGGCCCCATCTTTTGGTCATGCCCGCGTGGGCTGTTTTACTTTCAGTTTTGGCACTCTCACTAGGAGACTGCTAAAATTGATCTGTTTTTTCATATCAATCAATTACTTGCGGAGTACATCCATGAACCTGAAGCCGCTCCACGACCGCGTCGTCGTCAAGCCTGTGGAAGCCGAAGAACTGTCATCCGGTGGCATCTTGATCCCCGATAACGCCAAAGAAAAGCCGACCAAGGGCGAAGTGGTCGCAGTCGGTCCGGGCAAGGCCCTCGACAACGGCAACACCCGTTCGATGACGGTGAAGGTCGGTGACAAGGTCATCTACGGCCAGTACGCCGGCAGCGCCTACAAGCACGAAGGCACCGAATACAAAGTTGTGAAGGAAGACGACATCCTCGCGATCGTCGGCTAATTCCCACTCAAGCATTTCAATAAGGAATCAAGACAATGGCTGCAAAAGATATCCGCTTCGGTGAAGACGCACGTTCGCGCATGGTGCGCGGCGTCAACGTGCTCGCTAACGCCGTGAAAGCAACGCTCGGCCCGAAGGGTCGTAACGTCGTCCTGCAAAAGAGCTACGGCGCACCGACCATCACTAAGGATGGCGTCTCGGTCGCTAAGGAAATCGAATTGGCTGATGCGTTCGAAAACATGGGCGCACAAATGGTGAAGGAAGTCGCTTCGAAGACCTCCGACAACGCCGGTGACGGCACCACCACCGCAACCGTGCTTGCTGCCGCGTTGATTCGCGAAGGCATGAAGGGCGTTGCCGCCGGCATGAACCCGATGGACCTCAAGCGCGGCATCGACAAGGCCGTCGCTGCTGCCATCGATGAACTGAAGAAAATGAGCAAGCCGACCGCAGACGACAAGGCGATTGCCCAAGTCGGCACGATCTCGGCCAACTCCGACGAATCGATCGGCAACATCATCGCCGACGCGATGAAGAAGGTCGGTAAAGAAGGCGTCATCACGGTTGAAGAAGGTTCGGGTCTCGACAACGAACTCGACGTCGTGGAAGGCATGCAGTTCGATCGCGGCTACCTCTCGCCGTACTTCATCAACAACCAACAATCAATGTCGGCTGAACTCGACGACCCGTTCATCCTCTTGCACGACAAGAAGATCTCGAACGTGCGCGACTTGCTGCCCGTGCTCGAAGGCGTGGCGAAGGCTGGCAAGCCGTTGTTGATCGTCGCTGAAGAAGTGGAAGGCGAAGCGCTCGCTACGCTCGTCGTCAACACCATTCGCGGCATCGTCAAGGTGTGTGCAGTGAAGGCACCGGGCTTCGGCGACCGTCGCAAGGCGATGCTCGAAGACATGGCCATCCTCACCGGCGGTACTGTGATTTCGGAAGAAGTGGGTCTGTCGCTTGAAAAAGCAACGATCAAAGACCTCGGCCGCGCCAAAAAGGTGCAAGTGTCGAAGGAAAACACCACGATCATCGACGGCGCAGGCGAAAGCAGCGGCATCGAAGCACGCATCAAGCAAATCAAGGCGCAAATCGAAGAAACCTCTTCGGATTACGACCGTGAAAAGCTGCAAGAACGTGTCGCCAAGTTGGCCGGCGGTGTGGCGGTGATCAAGGTCGGTGCATCGACTGAAATCGAAATGAAAGAAAAGAAGGCACGCGTTGAAGACGCCTTGCACGCAACCCGTGCAGCAGTCGAAGAAGGCATCGTGCCGGGCGGCGGTGTTGCGCTGGTGCGTGCACTGACGGCCATCAAGGGCTTGAAGGGCATCAACGAAGACCAAAACCACGGTATCGAAATTGCCATGCGTTCGATGGAAGCGCCGTTGCGCGAAATCGTCACCAACGCGGGTGAAGAGCCGTCGGTCATCCTCAACCGCGTCAAGGAAGGCACAGGTAATTTCGGCTACAACGCCGCCACCGGTGAATTCGTCGACATGGTTGAATCGGGCATCTTGGATCCGACCAAGGTCACACGCACCGCGTTGCAAAACGCAGCTTCGATCGCCGGTCTGATGATCACCACCGAAGCCATGGTCGCTGAAGCACCGAAGAAAGACGAGCCGGCGATGCCGGGCGCAGGTGGCATGGGCGGCATGGGCGGTATGGATTTCTGATCCGGCCGGAACGCTACAAGCAACACCCAAAGACAAGAACCCTCGCAAGCGATTGCGGGGGTTCTTCGTTAATATTGACTGCATAAGCCTCGGGGGAGCGAGCTGCATGTCAAAAAATTTGGGACGTGCACCGAAAGGTGCATCGACGGCGCCAAGAATTGCGCTCTGTCTTGCTGTCGTCAGCGCGTTGTATGTGATCTATTTCGTCGGTGCCATGGTTTACGCGACGGGGAAGTACCGAAACGATTCGGGAGCCAACGGTCAGTACGGAGCGGCAGTCGCCGATCGTGAGGCTTCGCACGGGCGGATGACTGCGGAACAAAAAAGCGCTTACGTCGAGGACGTCAAAGACGCAGAGGCCGACATGCGCAAGTCTGCCCTGAACGATTGGTTGCAGGCACGCCGTGCGAAAGCATTCAACAAGCAATTGAAAGGGATCTGGCGCACCATTCCACAAAACGGGGAAGCGGTGCGCGAGTTTCAGGCGACCGTGTACAAAACTCGCTTCATCTTGGTGTCCCATCTCGAAAACGACGACGCGGCTACGCGTGCAGGCGTTTCCGGCAAATCCGCGTGGTCAGACAGGATTTACAAGGTACATTCCGTCCCCTTGGAAGATGCGTTGGAATTCGGAAAATTCGGTAAGAAATCAACTTTCAAGGTGGTGGCTTGCCGGGACATTGTGCAAGGTCACACTTTCGAAGATTGCATGACACTCGAAGAGGATGGACGGTTGTTGGGCGTCGCCTATCGCGAACGACAGCTCACCGACGACGAAGCGGCTTCGCAGAGACTGAGTGTCTCCCGAGCATTGCAAACATTGGAGCGTAACGGTGAAAGACGCACGTTTGGCCCATAGATGAATCGGATTTTGGTTGTCGGAATCGCCCTTGGCGTCCTTACGGGTTGCACGCGCATGGCAACGCCCTGCGATAGCCAATACATGCGTGGAAAGATGAAGGACGCCTTTGTCGAAGCAGTCAACTATGGGTATTGGAAGTCGCGCATCGATCTTTTTGCCGCGGGCTTGGTATCGAATGTGCGGTTCGACAATATCGAAACGGACTCCAAAGGCGGTAATGGCAATGCGGCGGTGTGTCGCGCCACGATTCGATTCGATGTTGCCGGAACGACGGTCGAAGATGATTTCGGCTATTTGGTGGTGTCGCAGTCTGGCGAAGACTTGTTTCGAAAAACGAGTCGTTGGCCCATGGAGCGGTTGGACAAGCTCCTGATGAAGAGCCCGATGGGCGAATTCCGTAAAAAGGAGCGCGAGATTTTTCACCTTCGGTTTGAGCTCTCTCCGGACGAGCGGGCCGCGCTGGGTGATTCGCATACGCAGAAAGTGCAATCTGCGGAAGCGGAGCTGGAAGCGATGCGCGAGCGCATCACAAAAGGGTCAGTTGCGCCGCGCACGTCTTCAACCCAATAAAAAGGAACATTCAATGGGACTACGGATTTTGATCTGTGTCGCGGTGCTCTTTCTGAGTGCGTGCGGCAAAAGGGAAAGCGGTTGTGCAACGCCAGCGACGCAAGCGAGTCTCGCCGCCTACGTCAACAATGACGTTCGCAAGTTCCTGAGGCAGGGTGAGTACGATCCGCTTGACAGCGGGTTGGTCAAAATTTCTCGAATTGAGGGTTTCGAGGCGACGCGACTAGACGAAGAACGTGAACGGTCAAGTTGCAGGGCGATTATCCAGTTCGACGTCGAGGGATTGGCCATGCCGACGCCCGTCGAATACGACTTGCTTCCCTCGGGTGGCGATGACGCGGACTCTGTCTATGACACCGTGGTGAGCATGCAGCTTTCACTGGGGGCGATTGGCGCGCGTTTGAACAACGGCGTTCTCAAAGATCTACGGGAAAAGGAAAACGAGATCGAAAATCAGGAAGAGATGATTGTGCGAATCGGCAAGGTTGTCGCGGCCAACCGAGCGTCAGGTGATTGGAGTCCCTTCGCCGCGCAAGCAATGTACGATCTCGACAAGCGCACAGACGAGTTGGCAAAAACAAGAGAGGCGGCGGCGCGTATTCGTGATTCGTTGCTTGCTGGACGTGCCGGCCGTTAATGCTTTTGTAATCGCCGAGCCGTCACTGCGGGAACCGATCGGCACATTCGGTGAGCCACGGCAGCGACTACGTGTACAGGTGTTGGCGGGGAGCGTTTCCAAATCAAAAAACAAAAGTTGGCAATCGCTTCGCTAGAGGTGCCGAATGCGTTGCGCCCTGAACTACCAAAGCGCGAATACCTGCCAGCTAGGCGAGTCCCAACAGATGTTCGGTTCTCGGGTCAGGGCGTCAACCCTTCGCAATCCGGCCCCAAAGGGTTTGCATCCAAAGACACACAAGGATGAAACTTTGAAATGCCTTCGACCTTTTTAGACTCACCGCGCTTCAACGTGAAAACGCGCATAGGTTTTTCATTGCATGCGTCGGCTTGCGTGCACGCCTCGCTATACAAGGTGTAATGACACACACCCGTGTTGCTTTCGCGGCAGTTGAACGTCGCGACACCTTTGTATTCAGTCGCGGTGCTGTAAAGCGCCGTGTGATGATTGTCCGAAATCTTACTGCTGTATTCGGTGCCGAACAGCGAAACCCCTGCCATGGACAACAGCATCTGTAGCCATGTCACCAGTTGTGCGAAAAAGTTCATTTCATATCTCCACAAGCGCAATGCGCTTTACATGGTCTTGAACAACGCCATGAAGGGTTGGCTAATTTGCAGCGTCTCGTCGCGTCCTCGCAAGCGCACCGTGCCTCGGCCGGATTCGTCACGCACAATGCCTGCAATGGCACGTAGGTTGACGATGGTCGATCGGTGAATTTGCTTGAAGGCACTTGAATCAAGCCTTGGCATCAATTCTTTGAGCGGCGTTCGCAGCAAGGATTCTCCTTCTGCAGTCACGACAGTCGTGTACTTCTGATCGGCGCGAAAATAGATCACGTCTTCCACCAAGACCAAACGTGTTTCACGCCCTGCGCTGGCGGTGAGCCAAGTCAGAGGTTCGGGCGCGCCGGCCGACCGAGGCAGTGGGCCCAATCGATCAAACAGTGACTTCAATGATGAAAGATCGGGTTGCGTGCTTCGGGCTTGCAAGCGCGCCACCGTGGCCGCCAATCGTTCCGGTTCAACCGGTTTCAATAGGTAGTCCACAGCGCCTTTATCGAACGCTTCGATCGCGTATTGGTTGTACGCGGTCACAAACACGATGTGTGTAGCGGGGCTCGCTTCCGCCGCCGCTGCGGCCACTTCAATACCGGTGAGGCCCGGCATGCGAATGTCTAGAAATGCGACGTCCGGTCGGTGTTCGGCAATCGCCTCCAGTGCACTCGCACCGTCTTCGCATTCCGCGACGATCGATAGTTCAGGCCACGCCTGTGCGAGTTCCGTGACCAGTGCTTGACGCAACAGCGTTTCGTCCTCGGCAATGACGCACGTGGGTACGTGGCCAGCAGTGTGCTCATGCATGAGAATTGCCTCCGTTGTGTGCGTCGGTCGCTGCCGGCACGGTCAAGGTTGCGGCAACACCCGAAGGAAAGTTTGCAATCACGGACAAGTTCGCGACACCGGCGAAACGTAGACGCAGACGTTCACGAATATTCTTCAAGCCAATGCCCGTGCCTGATGTTTTCGTGTTGAAACCTTCTCCATCGTCGGCCACTGTAACGGCGACGCCTTCTTCAGTGGCGCGCGCACGAATCCAAATCGTGCCGCCGCCGGTGCGCGGTTCCAAACCGTGTTTAATGGCGTTCTCTACCAAGGTTTGCAGCATCATCGACGGCAGGGCAGTGCCGCGCAGCACGTCGGGCACATCCACTTGCACGTTCAAACGTTCACCCATGCGGATCTTCAGGATTTCCAAATACGCCAACGCGCGTTCCAGTTCTGCACCCAGGGTCGACATGCCATCACCGGTATCCGGCAAGGAACGACGCAAGTACTGAATCAAATGACCGAGCATCATTTCCGCACGCTCCGGGTCACTGCGCGTCAGCAGTTGCGCACTGGCCAAGGTGTTATACAAAAAATGCGGCTCGACTTGTGCGTGCAGCAAATGCAATTTTGCTTCAGTCAGTTCTTTCTGCGTTGCTGTTTGCACGGCATCCATGCGTTCGCCACGACGGCGTTCACCAATGCGTCGGGTGAGTGCACGCACAATCGCTTCGGCATTTTCATAGTTCGTGCCGTCATCCACCAAGAACCAATCACGCCACGCGGGATGATCGGGCTCACAAATCAAGGTGACGCTTCCGCTTTCACCTGCAGGCGTGACCGTGGCTTGCAACTGATTGCGCGGCTGACCGAACCAACGCAGCGGATTCCAACGCGGGAGTTCCTTTTCACCATAGGTATCCGGACGCGCCACTTTTGCTTTGATTTGCAAACTGTCGCGCGCGCTCTGAATGCGTTCGACGCCCGGCAGTTCACGCACCGCAGCATCAAGCAGGTCAAAGGCTTCACCGGCCTCAAACGGAATTTCGATCTGGCGCTTTTGGCGATTTGCCAATGTTTCGCTTGTCACTTTCCCCGCGATCAATTTCACGCGACGAAGGTGTGAGAAGGCGCCGGCGAGCACCAAGCCGGAGGTGCCCATCACAAACAGGATGGCCGGCAGTTCGAAATTGCCGAGCAAGGGTAAGCTCGAATACACGACGACGGCCAAGAAGATGGCGGCGCCCCATGCTATGGCGATGCGTAAAACAAAGATCAGGCTCTTGAACATGGTTGGACTCGATTGGGGTTCGGGATCGAGCGTGACGCAGGGCCACGGCAAGGTCAGCACCCGTGTGACGAATTCGACGTCTACAAAGACGAAACCCCGATTGTCGGGCATGAATGCTTACAAAGGTGCCTGCCATTGACCCCATTTGCGCAAAACGACGCGCTCAGTCAGGGCGTGGCCCGCGCTTCAAATCCTTCAAAATCTCCCGCGCAGCATTGCGCCCGGGCAGGCCGGTCACGCCGCCGCCAGGATGCGTGCCCGCGCCGCACAAGTACAGGCCCTTGAGTGCACCGCGATAGTTGCCTTGACCGAGCAACGGCCGCGCAGAAAACATTTGGTCCAACCCCAAGGTCCCGTGAAAGATGTCGCCGCCCGCCAAGCCAATTCTTCGCTCGAGTTCCAAAGGCGACAGCACATCTCTTCTCAAGATGCTGCGTTTGAAGTTGGGCGCATAGGCATCCACGGTTTCGATCATCAGGTCAGCGACCGCTGAGGCGTGCGTATCCCAACCGCCTGCCACCTCGCGCGCAACGTGCTGACAAAACAAACTGGCCACATGCTGTCCGGGGGGTGCCAAGGTGTCGTCTAGGGCAGAAGAAATACACACTTCGACGATCGGTTTGCGTGACCAACCCGGGTTGTGTTCGCGCGTTTTTGCGTCAACGAAGGCTTGCTCAAAATAGGCAAGAGACGGACCAATCAAAATGCCCGTTTGATGGTGCGCCTGAAGGTGCGTGCCGGGCGCCGCTGTAAAGTTCGGGAGCTCATTCAAGGCCACATTCATGCGGAAGGTGCCAGAACCCACCCGATAGCGCCGAATGCGCGCGTGTTGTTCTTCAGGCAAGTGCTGCGGTTCGATCAAGGTTTGATACAGCGGCTTCGGTCCGATGTTGGAGACGACGCAGCGCGCGTCGAAGCGTCGTCCGTCACTCGTTTCTGCGCCGATGGCCTGACCAGACTTCACGATCACACGCGAGACAGCTGCGCCTGTCTCAATAACGACGCCCCGTTCAACGCACGCCTTGCGCATCGCCTCGGTGATAGCGCCCATGCCCCCCATCGCGTGGCCCCATTGTCCAACCTTGCCGTTGACCTCGCCAAACAGGTGGTGCAACAAGACATAGGCACTGCCCGGCGTATACGGGCTATTGAAAGATCCCACCACAGAATCCCAGCCCAAAATCGCCTTAAGGGGTTCGCAACGGAAATAGTCATCCAAAAGCTCGCCGGCAGATTTGGTGAACATGTCTAACAAATCACGCCGGGCTTGCAGGTCGAGATGTTTCAGTTTGCGCGCCAAGCTTGCACTGGCCAGCCAATCCGCGAACTCAATTCGGTCACCGATATTCGGTGGTGTCATGCGCACCAGTTCGCGCAGCACCGCAACGATGCGATCCATGCGCGCGTTGTAGAGGTGCCAGTTCGGGATGTCTTGTGGACAGAGACGTTGCAATTCTGATTCTGTGTGCGCCCCACCTTTGAAATGGTCGCCGTTGGGGAGTGGCAGAAAGTTTGAGTACGGGCGTTCGACGATGCGAAGGCCGTGCTCGGCCAGTCGCAAGTCACGAATGACCTTCGGGTTGAGCAGGCTCACCGTATAACTCGCCACGGAATTGCGGAAACCGGGATGAAATTCCTCCGTAACCGCGGCACCGCCGACAATATCGCGACGTTCGAGCACACGTACCGACAGACCGGCTGCGGCTAAGTACGCGGCGCAGACCAGACCGTTATGCCCACCGCCGAGAATCAAGATATCGCTGGTAGCGTTCGTGCTCATCGTATGTCCATGTGCCCTAAGCGGATTATGCAGTGCGCGCACTGGTTATGATGGGGCACGCCACCCACTCGCTGTGACATGCAAGTCAGGACTGAAATTACCGCTGCCGTTGATGCATCTTGTGCACGCGTCCTCTCGGCATGCACGCGCGAAGGGATCGAGTTGCCCGCAAACGCATCTGCGCGATTGGCGAAGATGGCGTGGGTCAGCGATTTCGCGATGGACGTGTTTGAACGCCGACCACGCGTCTTGCAGCGCTTGTTGGCAGATGACGGTGCGGTCGAATTTGAGTTCGAGGGTGTCGGTCTCACAGATACAACCGACATTCAGACGGATCTGCGTCGCCTGCGACAGAACGAATCGGTGCGCTTGATTTGGCGCGATGTATTTGCGCTCGATGACACCGCAGTCACCTTGCGAAGCAGCACGCGGCTTGCCGAGCGCTGCATGACGATTGCGCTGACGCACCTTGAGTCCGCGATGGCGACGCGACATGGCTTGGTTCGAAATACAGCGGGTGATGTCGTTCGCCTGGTTATTTTTGGCTTGGGCAAGCTCGGTGGTGGCGAACTGAATTTCTCTTCTGATATCGACATCGTATTCGCCTACGAAGAAGAGGGCGAGAGCGACGGCGCGCGACCATTACCTGCAGAGCAATACTTCGCGCGCTTGGGTCAACAGTTTGCGAAGTTGTTGGACGAAATCACGCCGGAAGGGTTCAGCCACCGCGTCGACTTGCGTTTGCGGCCTTATGGCAATGCGGGGCGTGTTGCGTGGTCATTTGGTGCACTTGAGCAGTATTTCCAGCGCGAAGGACGCGATTGGGAACGCTATGCATGGTTGAAGGCGCGCGCGGTCGCGGGCGACCTGGAAGCCGGTGCGCGTTTTGCGCAGGTGCTGCGCCCCTTCGTCTATCGACGGTATCTCGACTACGGCGCGATCGATGGGTTGCGTGAGATGAAGGCCATGATCAATGCGGAAGTCGCACGCAAAGACATGGCGCACGATGTGAAGCGTGGACCGGGTGGCATTCGCGAAGTCGAGTTCTTTGCCCAAGTGCTGCAGATCATTCGCGGTGGCCGCACGCCCGCATTGCAGTGCCGCGGCTTCATGCGTGCTTTGGCCGCGCTGAAAGTATCCGGCTTGGTAGCACCCGCCGACGCGACAGATCTGCTTGAAGCGTACTTGTTCTTACGCAAAGTCGAGAACCGTATTCAAATGCGCGGCGATGTCCAAGTACACACCCTGCCTGAGGATGCCCTGGGTCTATATCGACTCGCCATCGGACTGGGCTATGCAGACGCCGAAGACTTCAAGCGTGCGCTTGCTTACCAACGCTCAGTCATCAACACGCATTTCTCCTCCTTGCTCGGCACGCGCAAGAAAAAAGACAACGTAGACGATGTCGCCGCGTACTGGCGCGCGTTACCCGAGGAAGGGGAGTCGTCACTGCTGCATGAGATTGGCTTCGAAGATGCGGATGCAGCAGACGACGCTTTACGTCGATTCGCCCAGTCTTTGGCGGTCAAATCTGCCAGCCCACAAAGTCGCAAACGACTGGATCGCGTGATGCCTGCATTGATTGCAGCAACGGCGGCGGCGACAGCGCCCGACATCGCGCTCGCACGCATGTTGACCTTGCTCGCCAATATCATGCGTCGCAGCAGTTACTTGGCATTGTTAGATGAACAACCCGCAGCGCTGCAACGCTTGGTCGACATTCTGGGTCGCAGCGCATTGCTTGGCGAGCGACTCGCCAACTTCCCGATCTTGTTAGATGAGTTGTTGGACGCGCGCGACGCCGATGCGTTTCCAACACGCGCTGAGCTGATTCAGCAATGCCGCGCGCAAGTGGCCCCGTATCTGGAAGACGTTGAGCGCGCATTGGCTGAGCTCAATGAACTGCGACAAATGCTGAGCTTCCGTATCGCCTTGGCAACATTGGATCATCGCTTGACCGCCGCACATGCCAGTCAATCGCTCGCGTGGATTGCGGATGCTGTGCTTGAAGCGGTTGTCGCCATTGCCAAACAAGACATGCGCCGCGCCCACGGCGACGTTGCGGGGGGTGAGTTTTTAATCGTGGGCTATGGCAGCGTGGGTGGCGAAGAGCTGGCCTTTGGGTCCGATCTAGACCTTGTGTTTCTGTATACGGCGGATGCTGACGCGCAGTCTGAGGGTGCACGACCCCTCGAGGCATCACGCTGGTACGCACGCATTGCCCAAAAAATCGTGAGCATGCTGCAAACGCCGACTGCCGCCGGGCGCTTGTATGACGTCGATGTGCGCCTGCGCCCGGATGGCGCAAAAGGCTTGTTGGTTTCGACGCTCTCGAGCTATGCGGATTACCAAACCCAGCGCGCATGGACGTGGGAGCATCAAGCCTTGGTGCGTGCGCGCGCCTTGGTCGGTGATAGGGCGTTGAAATCGCGTTTCGAAGCAACGCGCATCGAGATCCTGCAGCAAGACAAGGATGCCGCAAAGATATTGCAAGAAATCGCAGATATGCGTGCGCGCATGCGCCAAGAATTGGATCGTTCGCGCGCGACGATGTTCGACCTTAAGCAAGGCGAGGGCGGTCTGGTCGATATCGAGTTCATCTTGCAGGCCTTAGTCCTCACCCATGCGGCATCGCACCCCGCCCTGCTGGCACAGACGCGCAGCACAGATTTGATCGCGGCCGTGGCGCACGCAGGTTTGCTTCAATCTTGTGGCGCGCACTTAAGTGTGGCGCACGACATCCTGGCGACGCTTGCACTGCAATGCATGTTGGATCGACGCAAACGCATGGTGACCGAAGACGACACGCTGCAAAGCGCACGAGAAACTGTGCAGGGCGTATGGGCGCAAGTATTTACTTCAACGCATTCAAGCGCTGGCTGATGTCTCCTGCCACACGCTGAGATTCACGCAACGGGGTTAGTTGTAAGGCATCGACACTGCCCAGCGCACGAACGCGCTTTGCGTCTTCCAGCGTACGAACGAACTTTGCGACGCGGCCGCGCATACGCGCTGCGCCGACATATTCCACCGGCAGTGCAGTGGCACAACTTTCCGACAGCATATTGACCGAGTCGGCCGTACACACAATGCGCGTCGAACACGCCAGTAGGAACGGGTACGGGTTGGTTCTTTCATCGTCAAAGGACCAAAGCCGTACATCGCCTTGCGACGTCAGTGACCGAATCGTGGCAGACCAGTCGGCCGGTGTGCGCGACGACGTGCACACATAAATCAGACCGTCGAACGAGGCACGCACTTGTGCGATGGCATCCAATACCGCTTCAAGGTCGTAAGGGGTATCTGCCGTCGGGCCGCCGACTAGCACCGCACAAAGCGGGCCGACGGCACGAATATCGACCGGCGCACAGTCGCGATAGCGTTGCAGCCACGCATCGTCGATCGCATTCAAGCTGCCTTGCATCACGATGACATTTTCGCCACGCAAGCGGTCGTGCGCGGGGACGACCACGACGTCCCAATGTCGCGCATCGATGCGTGGGTCCAAAATTTGAATGCTGCGTACGCGATCGCTGCGCAACAACCGTGTGGCCAATGCAGCTTGACGACCGCAGCCGATGGCAATGCAGGGCTTCTCTGTGAGTGTGCCCGCTAAATCAGGGCGAAATGCATGCTGTGCACCTGGCCACACACGCGGCGCGAGCCACCGCCAGGGTGCTGCGGTTCGAAGCGTGATGGACGACACGGTGTTGCCCACCCAATGCGCGAGCGCCTCTGCTTGGCGCGCATTTCCGGCGCGGCCGTCATGGAGGGCAAAGCATGGAAGTGTCTGTGACATGCGCGTTCAAGATACTGCTATTTACGTCGTCTGTACGCAGCGCAACGTTACAATGAAGCCTTTCATATCGTCATTTCGGCAGGATCTATGAACTTTAATGCGTTGGATGCGTCGTCGCTAGAACAACTCTTCACTACGGCGCGCACGCACAACAAGCTCGATGGTGAAATCAGTGACGAGCAACTGAAAGCCATCTATGCCTTGACCAAGTTCGGTCCGACCGCAGCAAACAGTTGCCCCGCGCGTTTTGTATTCGTCAAATCAGCGGAAGCCAAGAAGCTGCTCGAACCTGCGCTGGATGCCGGCAACCACGACAAAACGATGGCCGCGCCGGTGACCGTGATCGTGGGCTACGACATGGACTTCCATGAAAAGCTGCCCGAACTCTTTCCGCACACCGACGCCAAGGCTTGGTTCGAAGGTGAGAGAGAGAATCGCTTCGTTCCCGCGTTTAGAAACGGCACCTTGCAAGGCGCGTATTTCATCATGGCCGCGCGTGCATTGGGCTTGGATTGCGGGCCGATGTCAGGCTTTAACAACGCCATGGTCGACGAAGTCTTTTTTAAAGGCACGGCGATTCGATCCAATTTCTTGATCAACTTGGGTAAAGGGGATCACGCCGCGATCTTCCCGCGCTCACCGCGCTTGGCATTTGAGGACGCTTGTCGCATCGCATGAACACGCAGCACTTTCGCCCGGCCACGGAACGTGGACATGTCTCGATGGGATGGCTAGATAGCCGTCATACCTTTTCGTTCGGTCATTTCTACGATCCCAACTGGATGGGCTTTGGTCCGTTGCGCGTCATCAATGAAGATCGTGTGCAGCCTGGCAAAGGATTTCAAACGCACGGGCACGCGAACATGGAAATCCTGAGCTTTGTGTTGTCGGGGCACCTCGCGCACAAAGACACGCTCGGCACGCAGATCGACCTGCATGCCGGTGATGTGCAATGCATGAGTGCAGGGTCGGGGATTGAACACAGTGAGTTCAATGGCTCGAATACAGAAGCCGTGCATTTTCTGCAGGTCTGGATTCAACCAGACCGCGTGAATGCAGCGCCCAGACACGCCCAACGCAATTTCCCCCGTCCAGCGGCGGGCGAGTGGGTGCTGATCGCATCCGCCGACGGTGAAGCCGAGAGCTTGCCGATCCGACAAGATGCCCGCGTCTTCCGCGGCGCGGCTACCGCAGACGCTCCGGTGTCGCTCGAGGTCGCCGCAGGACGCAAGGTGTGGGTGCAGATGATTGAAGGGCAATGGGCATTTGAAGGTCAGATGCTGACGGCCGGCGACGGGCTCGGCATTGATGTGACGACCGGTTCGCTACAGTTCAGCAGCCCGACACAGGGCGAAGCGCTCGTCTTCGACCTGCCGGCCTGAACAGGGCGCACACTGCTAAAATAGCCTTTTCGTTACACAGTCTGAGCCCCATGTCCGAATCGAATGCAACGCCGAATCCGCAAGCGCAAAGCGTGCATGAAGTTAAGCGCGCCGATTTGCCGCTGAGCTGTCCGACGCCGCAGATGGCGCTGTGGAACGCACACCCCCGCGTTTATTTGCCGATTGAGGCCGATGGCGGCGAAGTTAGCTGCCCTTACTGCGGCGCGCATTACAAACTGATCGATTGAACCGACGCGCGTGAACGCACGTGCGCGACCCCTTCGCGTATTGCAATTACTCCCGGCGATGGAAGCCGGTGGCGTGGAAAAATCGACGCTTGAAATTGCCGACGCATTGATTGCTGCAGGCCATGAAGCCACAGTCATTTCCGCGGGGGGGCGACTGGTGCCGGCGCTCGAAGCACTAGGCGCCACGCACATCACGCTGGATATCGGCCGCAAGTCTCTCATGACGCTTAGGCACGTTCGAACCTTGCGGCGCTTGATGGCGAACGTCGATGTCGTGCATGCACGTTCGCGGGTGCCTGCATGGCTTGCTTGGTTCGCATTGCGTGGCATGAAAGTCGCACCGCATTTCGTCACGACTGTGCATGGTCTGAATTCCCCTTCGCGCTATAGCCGCATCATGACGGCAGGGGAGCGCGTCATTTGTGTGTCGAATGTCGTCAAGGCCTATGTACTGCGTCATTACCCGGAAACACCCGAACGCAAACTCGTGGTCATTCCGCGCGGCATTGACGCTGCGCGTTATCCAAGACGCGCGTCAATCGATACGACCGCACGTGCGCAGTTTGCGCAGCAGTGGCCACAACTGGCAGCGGCCGGTGCCCTGCTGTTGTTGCCGGGCCGCGGCACGCGATTGAAGGGGCATGAAGATGCCATCCGTTTGGTTCAACACTTGAAGGCTGAGGGCCTATCGACGGTGCTTTGGATGCCGGGTGCCGATGATCCGAAGCGTGCCGCTTATGTCTCCGAACTGAAAACCTTGGCCGAGACCTTAGGCGTTGCGAACCAGATCCTCATCACGCCGCCCATAGCGAACATTCCCGACGCGTATGCAGCCAGCGATGTGGTCTTGCAGCTGTCGCGTAAGCCCGAAAGTTTTGGTCGGACGGTGGTTGAGGCGCTCAGCGTGGGCGCACCTGTTTTAGGTTGGGACCACGGGGGTGTCGGCGAAATTTTGCACGCGCTATTTCCAGCAGGTGCGGTCGCTGACTTCAACACAGCCGAACTCGTTAAAAAAGCGAAAACATTTTTGAACGCGCCACCCGCTTTGCCGAGCGCGATACCTTACACGCTTGAATCCATGCAGGATGCTACGCTCAAAGTGTATGACGAACTCCAATCCAAACATTGAAGTCCGCGCCTCAGGCTGGCGGTGGGCCCCGTGGTGGGTCTTGGCGTATATCGCCTTGCTGCCAGCACCCGGCGTTGCAGAAGCCGTACTCACCTTAGGGGCGCTCTTCACCATCTTCAGATTGTCGATGGTGAAATTCCGTGGCGGCTCTCAACTTTTGAGTGCACCCGCTTGGGCGCTAACGACGACCTTGTTCTTTGCGTATTGGACGCCGCAGCTCATCGCTTCCATCGATGCGAGCAATCATTTGGAAGCCTTGAAGCGCACCTTTGCCGGACTGCGTTATTTGCCGTTTCTCTGGCTCGTCGCCATTGCCGTTGCAGATGCGCGTTTGCGCGTGACGACGTTTTCAGGGATTGGGGTCATCGTGTTTTTGTGGAGCATTGATGCCCTGATTCAGGCGTGTTTCGGCCATAGCTTGGGCTTTCACGTGTTGGATACGCTTAAGCAATTGATTGAACACAAGCCGATGTGTACGGCACAGGAGATAGCGGCTGCTGATCGCATCAGTGGTGTCCTCGGACCCTGCAATCTCAAGCTCGGGATTGTGCTGGCCAGTCTGTCTCCTTTTGCTTTGTATCTCGCACACGCGCGTGCGCGTGTCCCCGGTTGGTTTGTCGCCGCCGCCTTGATTGGTGTGACGATTCTCTTGGCTGGATCGCGTGCATCGTGGCTGACCTATGCCTTGGTGTTGCTGGTGTCAGGCTGGCGCATTCTGGGTTGGAAGGGACTGACGGCAACCTTTGCCGTAGGCGTCCTGACCATCGTGGTGCTGGGGTTAACCGTGCCGCAAGTACAACAGCGCATTGAGCGGACGCTGACGGTGGTCACGTTCAACGAAAGAGGGCTTGATCACGCTTTGGCAGGTCGTACCCGAATTTGGGGCGCTGCCGAATGCATGATCAAATCGCATCCCATCAATGGTGTGGGTCCGCGCGATTTCCGAGAAGCATTCCCGGCATGTGATCCGGAACCGTATGAGAAGCCTGCATGGGGCGAAGGGCCTGCCTTGCATGCACATCAGTGGGTGCTGGAAGTGTTGAGCGAAACGGGCTTTATCGGCCTACTCCTTTGGATGTCGGGCATTGCACTTGCATGGCGCGCGTGGCGCTTTGCATCTGCAAAGGCACGTGACAACGCAAGACCCGCCATGTGGGCGCTGATCGTGACCTTCTTTCCCTTCAATACGCATTTGGCCTTTTACTCGGCCTTTTGGGGTGGCGTTGCGTTGTTACTCGTCGCCTTATATTCGGGCAGCTTGTTGGCGCAAGAAGACGAAGCGCCATGAATGTCGCGCGCAACACCTTGAGCGGTGTCGTGACCACGTTCAACAATGCAGCCACTTTGGATGCCTGCTTGTCCAGTTTGTCGTTCTGCGATGAATTGGTGGTCTTGGACTCGGCGTCGACAGACGGCACGCAAGCGATTGCAAGACAGCACGGTGCACGACTCTTCGAAGAGCCTTTCAAGGGCTACGGTGCGCAAAAGCAATCCGCCATAGACAAGTGCACAAGTGATTGGATCTTGCTGCTGGATGCGGATGAATGGTTGGCCGAAGGTGCGAAAGACATCATTCAAGAACAACTCGCACACCCAAATGCCGACGGTTATCGCCTTGCGCGTGACGAGTGGTTGTTCTGGCGTTGGCCGGCGCGGGGCACGCGCGGCAATCATCAATTGCGATTATTCCGAAAATCTGCGGGCGCGATGAACGCAGTCCCTGTGCATGCAGCGCCTGAAGTCAAAGGCGTTGTGCGTGATCTTGCGGCGCGCTTCTGTCATTTCGGTGAGCCTGAAATCGCGGTGCGTGTGGAGAAGATCAATCGTTACTCTTCCGGTTTGGTTGAGCATTCGGCGCGCAAGCACAAACGCTTCATGGGCACGCGCTTGGTGGTCTACCCGTGGCTTGCCTTCTTGAAGATGTATGTCGGTAAGCGGTACTTCTTGAATGGCTGGGCAGGTTTTATTGCCGCCCGAACCCACGCGTTTTATGCCTTCTTGAAGTACGCAAAAGTGTATGAGGCACGCATCAAACGTGCGCGCACGACTCAAGATGTATAACGTGATGCGCCGTCCGGCTGTCGCTTAAAACGACGGTGAATCCACAAATACTGCGAGGGTGCTTCTCGCACCATTGATTCAATTGCGGCGTTGACCCGTGCGGTGTCTTGTGTGGCATCTTGCGTCGGGAAGTCTGCCAGCGCTTCGCCGATACGCAAGACATACCGATCGCCTTCGCGTCGATGAAAGAAGGGCACAACAGCACAGCCGCTTAGACGCGCAAACTGATGGGTCGCCGTGATCGTCGCCGCGGGCACGCCAAAAAACGGAACAAAGACCGTGTCCTTGCCGCGCATGTCTTGGTCGGGGGCATACCAAAGAAACCCCCCTTGCTTGAGGTGTCGGATCGCAGCGCGCGTTTCGTCATTGCCAAACATGCGCGTGGCATAGCGCATGCGTCCTTCCATCACCGCGCGTTCCATCAACGGGTTTCGATAGGGACGGTACATGCCGGCGAGCGGCACATGATCGCATAGCAAGCGGCCACACATTTCCAAGGTCATGAAGTGGCCCGAAACCAGCAACACGCCGCGCCCCTCAGCTCGAATGCCTTCCAGAATCTCCAAGCCTTCAATGTGCACGTCGCGCCGGAAGCGTTCGGCGTCTCCCCACCATGCGCGCGCAAACTCGAACAAGCCGATGCCGAGGTCACGAAAACTGTCGCGAACCAATCGCGCGCGCGATGCCGCATCCATCTCTGGAAAGCACAGGTCGATATTTGTGCGTGCGGCACGCCGACGCGCCGACATGCTATGAAACGCGAGCCAACCGACCATCGCGCCAAAGCGCTTCTGCAAGGGCCACGCAATGCGTCCGCAGCCTTTCAATACGGCCAAGCCGAACCAAGTAGGCAAGTCTTTAAGACGCACGGCGCGGGCGGGAGATTCACTCATATGCAAAAGTCTAAAGTGCAATGTGTCCAGCGGGGTGACAATCGCATTGCTATCCTTGTGCCATGAGCCGGGATCCCATCGAACGTGTCCTTCGGGCCGCGTATTCCGTGGCGCTCGTCGTGCTATTGCCGATTACGCTTTATCACTTGGTATGGCGTGGCTTTCGCCAGCCGGCTTATTTCCAGCGTTGGGGCGAGCGCTATGCCCGCTATCCAACACCCACCGAACCCACACCGGTGTGGGTGCACGCGGTGTCTGTTGGCGAAGTCAACGCCATTGCACCGCTCGTGCAGCGATTGCTGGCCCAAGCGCCAGGCAGGCGCTTGGTGATCACAACGATCACGCCGACGGGCTCTGCACGCGTCCAAGCCCTTTGGGGTGAGCGCGTCGAGCATGTCTACTTGCCCTATGACCTCAAGCGTTTCATGCGTCACTTCTTGGCGCACTTTAAACCGTCGGTTGCGCTGATCGTAGAAACCGAGCTTTGGCCCAACATGCTATTTGCATGCCGCGACGCAGGCGTGCCGGTGTGCATCTTGAACGCCCGATTGTCCGCACGTTCCTTGCGTGGCTATCAGGTGTTGGATGCGCTCATTCGTCGTGCGTTGGGTACGGTCAAACGGGTGTGTGCGCAATCGCGTTTGGACGGAGAGCGCTTCATTCGCCTTGGCGCACACCGAGATGCTGTGGTGGCCACCGGCAATCTCAAATTCGACGTCAATCCGCCGGAAGGCATCGACGCGCTCAAACAAGTCTTTTCGCATCATGCAGGTCAGCGCCCCGTGTGGATCGCTGCGAGTACGCATCCTGAAGAAGAGGCCTTTGTGTTGTCTGCGCACCGGCGCGTGCGCCAGCGATGGCCGGATGCCTTGCTGATTTGGGCGCCACGCCATCCGGAACGCTTCAAAGGCGTTGCGGATCAGGCGCGCGCTCAGGGCATGCGTGTTTCAACACGCAGCGTGAATGACTGGCCAGACACAAGTGATGCCGTGTTTGTACTCGACACCTTGGGTGACCTCGGGCGTTTCTATGCCGTGGCCGACATTGCATTCGTCGGCGGTAGTTTGCAGATGGTCGGCGGCCACAACATGCTTGAGCCCGCGATCATTGGCGTGCCCATCATCACCGGGCCCCACCTCTTCAATTTCAGTGACATCAGTCAGCGCATGCGTGATGCGCATGCAATGCGCGTAGTTCAAGATCCGGCTGAATTCGAAGCAGCACTGATGCAGTTGTTCGAATCTCCGGAAGAACGCACGCGCATGAAAAACGCCGCGCATGCACTGGTGGTGCAAGGACGCGGCGCTTTGGACAACACGCTCGAAGCGATTACTTCTTTTTTGCCTTCGCCGTAGTTGCAGCCGCTGTCTTGCCGACCTTGTCTGCCGGCACCGTCAACATACGATTGACGTCAGCCAGATCTTCCACAGTCAAGGTGCCTGCCGATTGTTCGAGCAGCAAACGTGATTGCAGGAAGTCATATTTGGCCTTCGAATACGCCTGCTTGGCATTGAAGAGGTTTTGTTGGTTGATCAAGACGTCGATCACGGTGCGGGTGCCGACTTCCAAGCCGACCAACGACGCGTCATAGGCCGCCTGTGCAGATTCCAAGGCAGAGCGGCGTGCTTCAACTGTGCTGACACCTGCAACCAAGCCTTGATAGGCGGCGCGCGTATTGCGTTCCAGGCCGCGACGTGTGGCTTCCATTTGGTCTTGCGCACCGTCACGCTGTGCAATTGCCTGACGCACTTGCGACGCCGTTGCGCCGCCATTGAAGATCGGCACGCTCAATTGCAGGCTGACCGACGGGCCGTCACTCATACCATCTGATTTGCGCGACACACCGCCCACTTCATTCTTGGTCCAGCTCTTGCGCACGTCGTAGCCGGCACTCGCATACAAACGCGGCATGTAGCCCGCACGTGCACTTGAAATACCTTCTTCAGCGGCTTCAACGTTGAACTTCTGCGCAGCGAGCGTCGGGTTGTTTTCAAACGCGCGTTGCACCCATGCGTCAACCGGGCCTTCAGCCGGCAACGAGGCTTTGAAGTTATCCGGCAATGCCATCAGGTTGTTCACCGGTGCACCGGTAATTTCGCGCAGGGCTTGGTACGCGTCGTCTACCGCATTGCGCACAAGGATGGTGTTTGCGCGGGCGTCGTCGTATTGCGCACGTGCTTCATGCACGTCGGTGATCGGTGCCAAACCCACCTCAAGGCGCTTCGACGCGAAGTCGAATTGCTTCTTCAAAGCGGTCTCACGCGATTCTGCTGCGTTCAAGGTTTCCAAAGCGATCAACACATTGAAGTACGCTTGCGACGTTCGCGTAATCAAGGTGTCGCCTGCGGCGCTCAATGTCATATCGCTGGCTTTGCCACTCGCACGCGAACTGCGCAAACGCGCATTGGCGGCCGGGTCAAATACCATCTGGCTCAAGCTGAGACCGCCGCTGAGCGAACGCGATGTCGTGGTGGAATTCCCCGAGACAAGCACCGGCAGGTTGGTGTTGGGATCGATCACCGTGGTCGAACCGGAGTCCGACTTTGAGATCGATTCGCCACCCGTCACGCTTCCGCTGATTTGCGGCAGCATGGCAGCCCGTGCTTGGACGGCGTTTTCCTTCACCGCACGATTGCTCGCTTCTGCGCCCGCAAAGGTCGGGTCAGAGGTACGGGCGAGGTTGTAGGCCTGCAGCAAATCGTCTGCGTGGGCAAAGCCCGGCACGACGGCGATTGCGATGGCTAGGGTCAGGCTGCTGCGACGCATGCAAATTCCTCGAATCAAAATTTGAAAGAGGGCGCAGGTGCGGCGCCCTTCAAGTAGGGAAGATCAGTTTCAAACAACGAATCGGTGCGGCCGTCGGCGTGGCGCACAATGGCTTCCATCACCGGCGATTGGCCACGCACCACGAACATACGTCCCGTCGGCGCCAACCACTTCAGAAAGTGTGCAGGCACTTCAGTGACGGCGCCTGTCACGCAAACGACGTCAAAAGTGGCCTCGGATGACCAATTCATGGCATCCGCTTCCACGACCTCAATATTCTGAATGCCTTGCGCGCTCAAATTGGTGCGCGCACGTTCGGCCAACATCTCATCGATTTCCAAAGACGTGACATGCGAAGACATGCGTGCCAAGCACGCCGTGAGATAGCCCGAGCCGGTGCCAATTTCCAGCACGCGCTCGTGCGCTTGAGGCAGCAAGCCTTGCAAGCAGCGACCTTCAACCACGGGCTTCATCATGTATTCGCCGTGACCCAAAGGCAGGGACGTGTCTGCATATGCGTTCGCGCGTTGCGATTCCGGCACGAAATCTTCGCGCGGAATGGCATTCAAAGCTTCAAGCACGCGCATGTCGACCACTTCCCAGGGGCGAACCTGTTGCTCAACCATGTTTTCGCGAAGCTGGCGGAAGTCGATCGTCATGAGAAGTCCGAAGTTCAGGGGGACACAATTTTAACGCGTTGGGTCCAATTCCGATGACAAGAGTCGCAGAAGGCATTCATCTGCCCGAGTGCCGGAAGTCACCAGACGGGAGTCATGGCTCGGTCAACCCGACGTTTGACACGGTATAAGGTCGAAATCATGGCAAAATGCAGGCCAGAAGCGGGGGTACCGTCACGGCGGTTGAGATAGACCCTTTGAACCTGATCCGGGTGATGCCGGCGTAGGGAAGCTTGCAGGATGGCTCACGCCACCGCTTCGTCTTGATTGCCTGAAAGGACGAATGCCATGAATGCTGTACCCAACGAACTGATTCGCCAAACCGAGCAACTCTCGGAAACGGTCACCCGCCCGATCCCCGGCTCCAGCAAGATCTATGTGCAAGGCTCGCGCGAGGACTTGCGCGTCCCGATGCGCGAAATTGCGTTAACCACGACCCCCACCTTGTTTGGCGGCGAAGCCAATGCACCGGTGACGGTCTACGACACGTCGGGGCCATACTCCGACCCGACTGTTCGCATTGATCTCGCCGCGGGCTTACCGCCGTTGCGCAACGCGTGGATTGAAGACCGCAAAGATACCCAACAACTGGAAGGGATCACGTCGCAGTTTGGCCAAGCGCGCGAACACGATGCAAAGTTGGATCACGTGCGTTTCCCCAACCGCACTGCACCCAGATGCGCCATTGCGGGTGCGAATGTCAGCCAGATGCATTACGCGCGCCGCGGCATCGTCACACCAGAAATGGAATTCGTGGCCATTCGCGAAAACCAACGTTTGGAAGCGGTGCGTGAAGCACACCTCCTGAAGCAACATCCCGGCCATTCGTTCGGTGCAAATATCCAGACATCGATCACGCCTGAATTCGTGCGCGATGAAATTGCGCGCGGTCGCGCCATCCTGCCGAATAACATCAATCACCCGGAAAGCGAGCCGATGATTATCGGTCGCAACTTTCTGACCAAGATCAACGCAAATATCGGCAATAGTGCTGTGAGTTCCGGCATTGCCGAAGAAGTTGAAAAGCTGGTGTATGCGATTCGTTGGGGTGCCGACACCGTGATGGATCTCTCCACCGGCAAGCACATCCACGAAACGCGCGAATGGATCTTGCGTAACTCACCGGTGCCGATCGGTACCGTGCCGATTTATCAAGCACTCGAGAAAGTCGATGGCCGTGCCGAAGAACTCAATTGGGACATCTTCCGCGACACGTTGATTGAGCAAGCCGAACAAGGTGTTGACTACTTCACCATCCACGCGGGTGTTTTGCTGCGCCACGTGCCGTTGACAGCAAAGCGTGTGACCGGGATTGTCTCGCGCGGTGGCTCGATCATGGCCAAGTGGTGTTTGGCACACCACAAAGAAAACTTCCTCTATACGCATTTCGAAGATATCTGCGACATCATGAAAGCGTATGACGTCGCTTTCTCGTTGGGCGATGGTTTGCGTCCGGGTTGTTTGGCAGACGCCAACGACGCCGCACAATTTGGCGAGCTAGAAGCCTTGGGTGAACTCACCAAGATTGCGTGGAAGCACGATGTGCAAACCATGATTGAAGGGCCGGGCCATGTGCCCATGCAATTGATTAAAGAGAACATGGATAAGCAACTCGCCGAATGCGGCGAAGCGCCGTTCTATACCTTGGGGCCTCTCACCACCGATATCGCGCCCGGCTACGATCACATCACGTCTGCCATCGGCGCCGCGATGATTGGTTGGTATGGCACCGCGATGCTGTGCTATGTCACACCCAAAGAGCACTTGGGATTGCCCAATCGCGAAGATGTACGCGAAGGCATCATGGCCTACAAAATTGCCGCGCACGCCGCGGACCTGGCGAAAGGCCATCCAGGCGCACAAGTGCGTGACAACGCGCTTTCAAAAGCACGTTTCGAATTCCGTTGGCAAGATCAGTTCCACCTCGGCTTAGACCCCGAGCGGGCGATGGAATACCACGACGAAACCATGCCGAAAGAAGCACATAAATCCGCACACTTCTGCAGCATGTGTGGGCCACACTTCTGTTCCATGCGCATCACACAAGACGTGCGTGACTATGCAGAGGCGCAAGGCATCAGTGAAGAGGACGCATTGAAAGCAGGCATGGCGGAAAAATCAGCAGAATTCCGCGAAGCAGGCGCTGAGGTTTACCATCAAGAATAAGTAAAGCCGAGATCAAACAATGCCGAAAGTAAAACGCCCCCATGTCGGGCCGGGTTCTTTGATCGGTTGGGTACGCGATGAACCGAGTCGCTTGTTGCTTGCGGCACAGTTCATCGCGGTCTTGCTCTATCCCTTTGCTGGCGGCAATCGCGTTGGACACGTCCTCACCAGCATTATCAGTGTGGGCGTGCTGGCCATCGCCTTGCTCATGGTGCGAAAGTCGCCACGCAGCGCGCTATTTGCTGCGTTGTTGTCGCTGGCCGGTGTGGTCCTTTGGATCATTCATTCGAGCACCTCGAATGCATCGGTCGGCATCATTGCGGGATTGTTCTACGCCGGTGCCTATTTCTATGCCGCCAGCGCGCTCATCGGCTACATGATGGAAGACGAGCACGCCACCTTGGATGAAATCTGGGCGGCAGCCGCGACCTTCATGTTGTTCGTTGAAGGCTATGCGTGGATCTTCATGTCGATGCAGTTGTTCGATCCCAAGGCCTTCATTGGGCCTGCAGAATTGCAGGGCGTGAAAGGTGCCGAATTGAGTTGGGTGGCGCTCTTATTCCTGTCGGGCACGAACTTTTCCGCGACGGGTATGGGAGATGTGCTGCCGCAATCCCCGATGGCGCGCATGGTCGTCATCATTGAGCAATGGAATGGTGTGATGTACCTCGCGGTTGTCCTCGCGCGGCTAGCCGGCTTGATCCGGCGCAAGAACCCCGGCAGCCACAACGGCTAAAATCGAGGGTGAAGCCCTTGGATTCACCTGAATATGAAACTTGCCGCACCCTTTATTCAACTTCCGCTGATGTTCGATGCCGCGCGCTTGGCCGAGGAAATTCAAGCCTTGGGGGAAGGTCCATGGCGCGACCATCCGGCTAAGTTCCCAGGCAATAGCATGCTGCCGCTGGTGGCATCCAAAGGCGACCCCGCAGATGAAAGCTTTGCCGGCGGGATGGCGCCCACGCCGGAATTGAAAGCCTGTCCGTACCTGATGCAAGTGATGGAAAGTTTCGGGGCGACCTTGGGTCGCAGCCGCTTGATGCGTTTGGAGGGACAAGCAGAAGTCACGCCACATACCGACCAGGGCTACTACTGGGCCGAGCGCGTACGTATTCACGTCCCGATCGTGACCCAGCCGACAGTGAGATTTGAATGTGGTGACGCTGCCATCAACATGGCCGCCGGCACCTGTTGGATTTTCGACACATGGCGCAATCATCGTGTCTTGAATGATTCCAGCCTAAAGCGCATCCATTTAGTCGCCGATTCCGTAGGCGGCGGCCGATTCTGGGACATGGTGGCGCAGGGTCGTAAGCACGACGCACCCGAGGCTGCATTCGCGGCGAAGACAATCGCTTTCGATCCAAACAAGCAGGTGCGTCTGGACTGCGAACAGTTCAATCTGCCAAAGGTGATGACGCCGTGGGAAATCCGCTGCCATTTCGAAGATTTGTTCGACGACACGCCCGAACAGCCCGGTCGCGCCGAAGTATTGGCGCAAAGCCACAGGTTCATCAAAGAGTGGCAAGGCTTGTGGTCGCGTTACGGTGATTCCGGTGAAGGCGCACCGGCCTATCGCAGCGCGCTGCAGCGTTTTCTGGAAGCACTGCCGGCAAACGTCGACAGCATCTTGCTCAACAATCAAACACAATGGTTCACGGGCATGACCGCTTGGATTGCAAAGCCTGCGCTGCGAATCTGAACGTATACGACGATTGGGCATGTGAATCTTCGCCAACCGTCGGCTTGCGTGGCCTGCGCTTTCATGTGCGCGTGCGCGTTGCATTCATAGACTAGACGCACTACAGGGAGACACACCATGACACGCCTGACCCGAAACGTTCGCGCTTTATTTATTGCGCTGTGTACGACCGCGCTCTTGGCCGCGTGTTCAAGCGGACCGACCGTTCGCACCGATACCGACCCCGACGCCAATTTCGGCCAATACAAAACATGGGGCTTCTATTCACCGCTCAGCATGGAAAAATCCGGCTACAGCACCTGGGTGAGCGAACGCATCAAAACCAATATCCGTCGAGAAATGACGGCGCGCGGTTATGCCTACAGCGAAAAGCCCGATCTTTGGGTCAACTTCCGCGAGCGTCGTGATGTGCGCACTGCGGTTTATCCGATGACCCAAACGGATGTGCGCTATTTCTATAACCCGCGCGCACGTGCCTATATTGCTGTGCCTGTGTACTACGACGACTATGCCGTCCACCAGTACGTGGAAGGCACATTAAGTGTCGATATCGTGGATTCAAAGGCCAATCGAATGGTCTGGACGGCGGATGCAGTGGGTCGCTCCATGCAGAAATTGCCGGCAAAACGCGCGCCTGAAATCGATACTGCGCTGACAGCAATCTTCATGCATTACCCGTACACGGCTGGGAATGCACAACCGGTTGTGCCCGCCAAATAAGTACAAAAAACCCGCCGGAACGCACCGGCGGGTTTACGGTGTTGCGTCTTACGTTTGGCCTTACTTCGCTGCTTGCATGGCCTTTGCAAAACCGACGGCATCCAATGCTTCGGTGGTGATGCGAATATCAATCTTGTCACTGACGGCCGGCACAAAGGCACCGATACCGAAGTCACTCCGCTTGATCGAGGTGGTCGCGTCAAAACCGACGGCCGGAATTTTCAACATCGGGTGCTCGCCAACGTTATTCATCTTGGCGTCCAGCACGACCGGCTTGGTGACACCCTTGATGGTCAAGTCACCGTAGATTTTGTAAGTGTTGCTGGTGCCTTCGCGCACCACCTTCGTGCTCTTGAATGAAGCAGTGGGAAACTTCGCTGCATCAAAAAAGTCTGCGCTCTTCAAATGCGTGTCCAAATCGGGCACGCGCGTATCGATGCTGCTAATCGGCATATTCAAAGACACAGAGGCCTTCGTCGGTGCGTCGGGGTCGAACTTCAAGACGCCGTCGGTGACATGGATCGCAGCGGCGGGTGTTGAGAAGCCCATGTGGCTCCAACGAAAATCCACTTGCGTGTGACCCGGGTCCAAGGTGTAGGTACGTTCGACGGCGCCGGCATTCAAAGCAAACACAGACAGCGTCAGTAGGGCGATTTTAAGCATTGGGGACTTCATGGCTTTCTCCTGGAGATTAGTGGGGCATCCGGCCAAACTTGCCGGCATTGAAATCGCGAATGGCTTCCGCAATTTCGGCTTGTGAATTCATAACGAACGGGCCATAGCCAACAACAGGCTCATCGATCGGCTCGCCAGACAACAACAGCAGCTTTGCATTGACTGTGGTTTGAATGTCGACGGCTTCACCTTGCGTGGAAAGCGTCAGCATTTCTTTCGCGTCGATGGTTTCGCCGTTCACCGTCGCACTGCCGCCCAAGACCAAAACCAAGGTGGTCCAGCCTTCCGGTTGCGGCATGCTCAGTTGGCCGGGAACCATCCTCACATCAAGCACGTTCATAGGTGAAAACGTTGTCGCCGGTCCTTTTGCATCTGCAAACGCACCTGCGATGACGCGCACGGTATGCCCTGCGTCTGTTTTGACGGCTGGAATATCGGCATCAGTGATGCCCTGATAGCCCGCGTCCGCACCCTTGGCCGACTTCGGCAAATTCACCCAAAGTTGGACCATTTCAAAATCGCCACCCCGCTTGCTGTACTCAGTGGAGTGAAATTCTTCGTGCAAGATGCCAGCGCCTGCCGTCATCCATTGGACGTCGCCGCGACCGATGATGCCGCCGTTGCCGGTTGAATCCAGATGTTCCACTTCGCCTTCGTAAACGATCGTGACCGTTTCAAAGCCGCGATGCGGATGCTGACCAACGCCGCGACGATGGTTCGGGTTCGGTTCGAAGTAGGTCGGCGCCGCATAATCCATCATCAGGAACGGGCTGCGTTCCTGCACCTCGGGTCCGTTGTAGCCGAACATGCCATGGACCGGGAAACCGTCACCCACCCAATGGCGGTTGGGCGCCGAGTGCTTACGAATGACCTTTTTCATGCTGTGCTCCTAACTGAGGCGCTGGGTGCGCCAGTGCATGAGCGCTATTCTGGAATCGGAACGCCGGATGCGGTAGTCTGCAAAAACTCACCTGATCGTTCCAATTTGTGAACACTGGTCACGCCATGCATGATCTCAACGACCTTTATTGCTTCGTCCACGTGGTGGAGCATGGTGGCTTCACCCAAGCCGGTCGTGCCCTAGGCGAACCCAAATCGAAACTCAGTCGCCGAATCGCCAGCATGGAAGAAGCCATGGGTGCGCGACTCTTGCAGCGCTCCACGCGACAGTTTTCTGTCACTGAACTGGGTCAGGCCGTCTATGTGCACGCAAAAGCCATGTTGCTTGAGGCTGACGCTGCGTTCCATGTGGTGAAGCAACATCATTCAAAGCCCCGCGGCGTCATTCGACTGTCGTGTCCCATGGCCTTGTTGGACCAGCGCGTCGGTGCCATGTTGGTGCGCTTCATGCGTCGGCATCCGGAGGTTGAACTCAGCGTAGACCCCACCCACCGGCGCGTCGATGTCATTGCAGATGGTTTTGATTTGGCGCTGCGTGTGCGACCGCCGCCGTTGGAAGATTCCGAGTTGGTGCTTCGCGTATTGGCAAAAGCCACGCAATGTTTGGTGGCCAGTCCAAAGTTGTTGGCCAAAGTCGGAATGCCAAAGAAGCCCGGCGAGCTGATGGGCCTGCCTTCACTTGAAATGGGGACACCGCAGAACCAACACGCGTGGCATTTGGTCGGCCCAGGGGGCGAACAGGCAGCGATATTTCATTCACCGCGGCTGGTGACGCGCGCGATGCTGACGTTGCGAGACGCAGCGGTTGAGGGCATCGGCATTGTGCAATTGCCGTCGCTGCTGACTGATCCCTTGGTGAAAGAAGGCAGTTTGGTGCGCGTGTTGCCCGATTGGGCGCCCTTGCCTGAAATCGTGCACGCGGTCTATCCCTCACGCCGCGGGATGTTACCCGCGGTGCAGGCATTGCTAGATCATTTGAGTGCCGAGTTTGTGGCGCTCGGCAAGGCACTGTGAAGCCGAAGATTAGAACTTCGGCTTGTCGTCTTCCGGCGTTGCGTTGTAACGCTCGATGGAATCCAAGATGATTTGCTTGGCTTCGGCGGCATTGCCCCAGCCATCGAGCTTCACCCACTTGCCTTTCTCGAGATCTTTGTAGTGCTCGAAGAAATGGCCGATGCGTTCCAGCCAATGTTTGCTGACCTGCTCGATGTCTTTAATGTGCGCGTAACCTGCGAACACTTTCTCAACCGGCACAGCAAGAATCTTTTCATCGCTGCCGGCTTCATCGCTCATACGCAGCACGCCAACGGGGCGCACACGAATCACCGAACCCGGTACCAAAGGCAAGGGCAGAATCACCAAGACGTCGGCCGGATCACCGTCACCACACAAGGTGTGCGGTACATACCCGTAGTTGCAGGGATAACGCATCGGCGTTGACAGGATGCGATCAACGAAAATCGCGCCCGAATGCTTGTCCACCTCGTACTTCACCGGCTCGGCATCCTTTTGGATTTCGATGATGACATTCAATTCGTCGGGGGGATTTTTGCCAGTCGGTACGAGGTCGAGACCCATGATGCGCTCTGTAACAGGAAGATGAGGCCGCTATTTTACGCCCCAATTGCTGCGTCGCAAAATGAAAACGGCGACCGAAGTCGCCGTTTCCTATTGCCGATGGCGTCGTCTTACTGAATCGACACCTCGACGCGGCGACCTTCGCGGTCACCGGCAGCACCACCGGTGGCGACCATGGGTTTCTCCAGGTCCAGACGTCCGCTGGCGATGCCGTGCGCGACCAAGGCATCACGTACGGCTTCAGCGCGCTGCTTGGACAATGCGGCATTGACCGCTGCATCGCCACTGGCGTCGTGGTAGCCGGAAATCACAGCGCGCGAATCCATGTCGGCCTTCATCGTGTCGAGCAGGGCACGGAAATTGTCATCCGCATTGCCGGGCAGGGCGGCTGACCCGCTGTCGAAATACAAGCGTGCATGGCGGGCATCGCTGCCCTGATTCACATCACCCATGCTCGCGCCGTCTGCACGCATCGCAACGGCCGAGGTGCCCGCAGCACCGGCGGCCGGGCCCGCTTCCGCAGCGGTCTTGCCGACCGGCAGCAGAGGCACCAGCAACAAGGCAACGATATTGATGATCTTGATTAGTGGGTTGATGGCCGGACCTGCTGTGTCCTTGTACGGGTCACCCACGGTGTCGCCCGTCACGGCGGCTTTGTGTGCTTCCGAGCCTTTACCACCGAAATTGCCATCTTCAATATATTTCTTGGCGTTATCCCAAGCACCGCCACCGGTGGTCATGGAAATGGCCACAAAAATGCCGGTCACGATGGTGCCGATCAGCAAACCACCCAAGGCTTCCGCACCCAACAACATGCCGACGATGATCGGCACAGCGACAGGCAACAACGACGGCACGATCATTTCCTTGATTGCCGATTTGGTCAGCATGTCGACAGCTTTGTCGTACTGCGGTTTGCCGGTGCCTTGCATGATGCCCGGAATGTCGCGGAACTGACGACGCACTTCTTCAACCACGGCACCCGCAGCGCGGCCCACGGCTTCCATGGCCATGGCACCAAACAAATACGGAATCAAACCACCGATCAACAGACCGATGATCACGCGGTGGTCAGACAGATCAAATGCAAACGTCACGCCTGGATGTGCGGCTTGCAAGTTATGCGTGTAATCCGCAAACAACACCAGTGCGGCCAAAGCAGCAGAGCCAATGGCATAGCCCTTGGTCACAGCCTTGGTGGTGTTGCCGACCGCATCCAAGGGATCGGTGATGGCACGCACTTCACTCGGCAACTCGCTCATTTCAGCGATACCACCGGCGTTATCCGTGATGGGGCCATAGGCATCCAACGCGACGATCATGCCTGCCATCGACAACATCGACGTAGCGGCAATCGCGATGCCATACAGGCCACCAAACTTATAGGCAAAAAAGATCGACAAACACACCGCAATAACGGGCAATGCAGTGGATTTCATTGAGACGCCGAGGCCGGCAATGATGTTGGTGCCATGGCCCGTGGTGGAGGCTTGCGCCACATGTCTCACCGGTCGGTACTGTGTGCCGGTGTAGTACTCAGTGATCCACACGATGACGCCCGTGAGCGCCAGGCCGATCAATGCACAGAAGAAGATGTTCACCGAACCGTGTTCGTTGTCGCCCATCATCTGTTGCGTGATCGGATAGAACGCAATCGCAGCCAAGACCGCCGAGACAATCACGCCGCGATAGAGCGCACCCATGATGTTGGGCTTGTCGCCCGACACTTTGACCACCATTGCACCGATGATCGACGCAATGATGGACACGCCGCCGAGTACCAGCGGATAAATCACCGCACTGACACCGGCACCTTGGCTCGCCATCAGACCACCAAGCAACATCGTGGCAATCAACGTCACGGCATAGGTTTCAAACAAGTCGGCGGCCATGCCGGCGCAGTCACCCACGTTGTCGCCAACGTTATCCGCAATCACGGCAGGGTTGCGCGGGTCGTCTTCAGGAATTCCGGCTTCAACTTTGCCGACCAAATCCGCACCGACGTCAGCACCCTTGGTGAAGATGCCACCACCCAAACGCGCAAAGATCGAAATCAGGCTCGAACCAAAGGCCAAACCGACCAAAGCATGCAAGGTGCTCTTTTCATCGACCTTCATCACAGAGGTCATGAACCAGTAGTAGCCCGCGACACCGAGCAGACCAAGACCGACGACCAACATGCCCGTGATGGCGCCGCCTTTAAATGCCACATTCATCGCCGGGCCCATGCCATGACGCGCAGCTTCAGCGGTGCGCACGTTCGCGCGCACAGACACATTCATTCCGATATAGCCGGCGGCCCCAGACAACACGGCACCAAGCAAGAAACCCACCGCAGTGGCCCAATTCAATGCAAAGCCGACAACGACAAACAAAATGACGCCGGCGATACCAATCGTCATGTACTGACGATTCAAATAGGCGCGTGCGCCTTCTTGGATGGCACCTGCAATTTCTTGCATGCGCGAATTACCTGCAGGTTGCGCTGTGATCCAGCGTGCAGAAATGACGCCGTAAATGATTGCGACCAATGCGCATACCAGCGCGATGATCGGACCGGAAGAATGCAGCATGAAACCTCCTCGAGTGGATGGGGTTGCAACCCTTTGACTATCGCACAGGTCAGCTGCTGTTCATGCTGTGCTGCAATAAGACGGACGTGATTCAGACTTTTCATGTAAGGCTTGCGAAAGAGCCAAACGCCAAGTGATCCCATGAAGCCCATCGTATTTGTCGCAGCACTTCTCATGAGCGCAACGACCTTCGCCGCTGACACCCAGCCAGAGATCGTGCGTCCGATGGCCAAGCCACAGGCGGTGGGTGTGAAACACACCGTTCGCGTGTTCCCCGAGGCCTGCGCGCGAATCTCCGGGGTGTACACAGGTCGCCCGGCAGATCCGTATACGTTTGCCATCACCAAAACAGATCCGCGTTGCGCACCCCGCGCCGCGCTCGTTGATGCCAATAAAGTGAAAGCCGCCCAAAGCGCAAATTGGGTCTTCCACGATCAAGTTCTCATCCCCAGTGCGGCCTGCCCAACACAAATTGCGACGGTGAAAGTCTGGCGCGACAGTGCAAAACTCGCGCCGCCTAAGTTAGATGCGCAAGGACGTAGCCGCGTGTATGCCGCAGATGCAAAGGCAGCCGAGGTGCCGGGTGCCGTGAAATTGCCCCGTTTTGCCGTGGCGATGAGTCTGGAAGGAAAAGCCTGCAAATAACGGCAGGCGCGTTGCACTCAATCCAAGTTCAACTTCAAATACTTCGGTAGCCCATGGCGGCCATAGGGCGGGTAGGCCTCACCGCGAATCAGGGGTTGAAGGTATTTGCGCGCTGCCTCGGTGATGCCGTAACCGTCTTCGCGAATGAAATCCGCGGGCATCTTTTTTTCTGCGTTCGCGATCTCGGCGAGTGGTGCCGGGCGCACGGTCCATCGATAGGGCACGTCGCGCACACGGTGAATCACCGGCATCGTTGAATTCAAACCTTTTAACGCGTACCGAACGGCTTTGCGGCCGACGGCGCGCGCATGCGCCAAGTCTGTTTCCGACGCCAAATGACGGCCGGAACGCTGCATGTAATCAGGCATGGCCCAATGCACTTTGTGCTTCAAAGCGGCTTGAACCCGCCCCGCCAAGTAGGGCGCAACGCCGCCTAATTGGGTATGGCCGAAGGCATCCATTCCGCCGCCCGCGTCTGCAACAAAGCTGCCTTCAGCTGTGCGAATGCCTTCGCTCGCAACCACAACGCAATACCCATTGGCTTGCACGAAGGCATCGACGCGCGCCAAGAAGGCCGCCTCGTCATAAGCGACCTCAGGAAACAAAATGAGATGCGGCGCATCGCCTTCTTTACTGCCTGCAAGTCCGGCCGCAGCAGCCAACCAGCCGGCATGACGACCCATCACTTCATAGACAAACACGCGCGTCGACGTCTCGGCCATGGCTGCAACGTCCAGCGCACACTCCAGCACGGAAACGGCGGTGTACTTTGCGGCCGAGCCGAAGCCAGGACAGGAATCCGTCACCGCCAGGTCGTTATCAATCGTTTTCGGAACGCCAATGCAGACCAAGGGATAGTCAAACTCGGCAGCCAGCGCGGAGACTTTCAGCGCCGTGTCGGCCGAATCGTTTCCGCCGTTGTAAAGGAAATAGCGCACATCGTGCTTTTTAAACGTCTCGAGCAACTGAAGGTATTTGTCGCGGTCCTCGGTCAGCGACTTCAACTTCAAACGACAACTGCCGAACGCGCCGCCGGGGGTATGCAGGAGGGCGCGCACGTCGGCGGATGACAAGGCGGCGGTATCGATCAGGTCGTCATTCAAGACACCGAGGATGCCGTTGCGGGCAGCGAGGACATCCAAGTGATGCGCGCGCGCCTCTGAAATCACCGCCGAAGCGGTGGCATTGATGACTGCAGTGACACCGCCCGATTGGGCGTATAGGAGCTTTCCGTGGGGGTGCTTTCGGGTGGACATGAGACTCAGAGGAGAGGCCGGTTTGGCCATCAATGCGTTAAAGTGGGCACATGTAGTGCATGTGTCCGAATTCTAAGGCCATGGACGTGACGAATCTTGGAGCAATTGATGCGATTGATACTTCTCGGTGCGCCGGGTTCCGGCAAAGGGACGCAGGCCTCACGCCTGAAAGACCATTTGCAGGTCCCGCACATTTCCACAGGTGATTTGTTGCGTGCCGAAGTGGCCGCGGGTTCAGAGCTCGGCATTGCCGCTAAAGAAGTGATGGCACGGGGTGAATTGGTCAGCGACGAGATCTTGCTCGGCATGTTGAAATCGCGCCTTTCGCGTGATGACTGCAAAGACGGCTTCATTTTGGATGGCTACCCGCGCAACGTCGCACAGGCCAATGCGCTGGATGCGTTGCTTGCCTCGATCCAGCAGCCGCTGGAAGCCGCCGTGCAATTGGAAGTACCCACCGAGCTCTTGGTCGAACGCATTGCAGGTCGCGCCAAAGCGGAAGGCCGCGCCGACGACAGCCCGGAATCGGTGCGTACGCGCCTCAAGGTCTACAACGAACAAACAGCACCCGTCGTGGATTTCTATCGCAACCATGGCAACCTGACAGTGGTCAACGGCGTCGGTGAGTTGGACGAAGTGTTCACACGGATCATCGAAGCCATTGACACCGCCGCAAGCGTCGGCTGATTTCGCGAACGGAACATCTTTTTGGCATGAAGCTTCACATTCTCGGCATTGCCGGCACCTTCATGGGCGGTGTCGCCGCCTTGGCGCGCGAATTGGGTCATCAAGTTGAAGGCAGTGACCAAGCGGTCTATCCGCCGATGTCGACGCAGCTCGAGCGATTGGGCATTCAACTCTCGCAAGGGTATTCGGTCGACAACCTCTCGAGCGATTGCGATGCCATTGTGATCGGCAATGCACTGTCCCGCGGGAATCCTGCGGTTGAACATGTGCTCAATCACGGTCTGAACTACACCTCCGGCGCAGAGTGGCTCCGAGACCATGTGCTGCCAGGGCGCGAAACAATCGCAGTCGCAGGCACGCACGGCAAAACCACCACCACATCGATTGCTGCACGTTTGTTAGATGCAGCAGGCGCGTCACCCGGCTTTCTGATTGGTGGCGTGGCCGAAGATTTTGGTGTGTCGGCCCGCATTGGCGAAGGCAAGGCCTTCGTTGTTGAGGCCGACGAATACGACACGGCGTTCTTCGATAAGCGCAGCAAGTTTGTCCACTATCGTCCGCGCGTCGCGATTTTGAATAACTTGGAATACGACCACGCCGACATCTTTCCCGATATCGAAGCGATCCAGCGTCAGTTCCACCATTTGGTCCGAACCGTGCCCGGCAATGGTCGGCTCATCGTCAATGGCGAAGATGCCCATTTGCAGACCGTCTTGGCGCAAGGCTGCTGGACGCCGGTTGAAACCTTTGGCATCGGCGAAGGATTCGATTGGGGCGCACATTTAATCCATGATGACGGCAGTGTCTTTGATGTCACACATAAAGGCGCGCACTTTGGACGCGTCGAGTGGTCGCTTCTGGGGCGACACAATGTCATGAATGCTTTGGCCGCCATTGCAGCGGGCGAAGCCTTAGGCGCAGATATCCGCAGCGCCTTGCCGGCATTGAAAGCGTTTCAAAGCGTCAAGCGTCGACTGGAGATCGTCGGTGAAGTCGACGGCATCACGGTGTATGACGATTTCGCGCATCACCCGACCGCGATTGCGACCACCCTTGCAGGCTTGCGCGCACGCGTAGGTGAAGCACGCATCTTGGTGGCTATGGAGCCTCGCAGCAATTCAATGCGTTTGGGCGCGCACGCTGACGCCTTGGCACCGTCCTTGGACGATGCCGACACGGTCGTGTTTTTAAAGCGTCCTGAATTGCCCTGGGATGGCGACAAAGTCATTAACGCACTGAAGCATGACGGCATTGCCGTGGCTGATACGGATGCTTTGCTCATTGAATTGGCAACGCGCGTGCGCCGTGGAGATCACGTGGTGTTTATGTCGAACGGCGGTTTCGATGCCGCGCCGAAACGCTTCGCGGAAAAGCTTCGCGGTCAATGACCCGATGTGGGTCGCGTGAGGTCCACGCGAAGCACGGTGAGCCCGTTTTCGTTCGCGCCCTGTTGCAACCAAGGACGCGTCGCATCGACCAATGCGTCATGAGAGGCGTGCCCTGCATCCGTCGGACGCCACACGCCTAGCCAACGGAAACGCCGACTGAAGATCATGCGCTGCGTCGTGGCAACCCACAGTGCGGTGCTATCAGTCAGACGCGCCGGTGCATGCCAAACACGCAGCACATCGCGCTCACCGTTCGGCAATGTCTTGTACATCAACAGCACTTCCGCACGCGCTTCTACAGTGGACGGCAAGATCACTTGCGACTCAGGTGGCGTTCGATCATCGAGCGTGCGCAAGACATCGAGCCAATCGGCCTGCGCTTGTTGTTTCCAACCGCGCGCCCTTAGGTCACGGATCAGGCCCGAAAGATCACCTGCGAGTTGCAAGTCCAACGGCCACTGCTGCAAATCGTTGTAGTGGTTGCGCATTGGGCGCACTTCGCGCCATTGCGAGGTCCACCAATCGCCGTGCGTAAACACAGCGACAGGTGGTGCGGGCTCGAAGCGAGATAACAGTCGGTTGGCCTTGCCTGGCACATGCCACAACATCGCGGCGACCAAGACGACGTAGAACGCGCTTGCAACAGGACGCATCCAGAACGCACGGTTGGCATGGTTGCGATACGCGATGCCAATAATGAGCAGCCAAGTCACACCGATGGTCATGGCCATGGCCACGTCACTGGCCCAATGCGCACCCAGGTAGACGCGTGCAAACGCGACCATGACTGTGATCACCGCCGCCAGCATGTACGGCCACACGCGTCGACGTGAGGGCAGTTCGCGCGCAATTAAAACGGCGAAGAAGCCAAGCATGACCGCACAGACCAAGACCGAGACCGACGGAAAACCAAAGCCCGTCGGTGCGGTCGGCGGTCGCGGCATCGTTACCAAACGTTTGATGAGCTCACTAAAGCCCAAGCCTACCGCGACGGCAAATACCCAGTGCGCGGCTGCCATGTAGCGCTTGCGCCACACCAGCCATGCAATGCCGACAACAAATGCGGGCAATAGCACTTGAATGTCCGCGATCGAAGCCACAGCCGCCATGAGTTGATCGGCGAGGGGGTTTCGCAACGAGAACATCAGCGAATAGATTTTTAGATCCAGCATCAAGGGGCCGCCACGCGCCACCAGTGCAAAGATCCAACCCGCAAGGACCCAAATGGATCCCGTTGCCGCAACTGCCAACAACAAAATTGATGGCGATTCCGGGCGCTTTGGATCCACCAATGCACCGATATATCGACCAAATGTGGGATGTCTGCGCGTCCAACGCAGCAGGCCAGCGAACAGTCGGTCTGCATGTCGCGCAAACAGTTGCGAGGCATACACGACGATCGCCCAAATGCCGGCAACAACCACGGCAACGATCAGCAACACGAAGACCAAACGATCGGCCACCGCGGCCACCGCTTCGTACGACGCGCCGAATATCCAACCTGGTGCTAAAAATATCGCCGCCCACGCGAAAGAAGCCAGCAAGCTCGGAATGCCGAAACGTAGGTAGGGTAGGTGGGCCATGCCGGCAATGGCAGGCACAAAAGGTCGAATCGCACCGACGAAGCGGGCAATCACAATCGCCTTTAAGTCGTGTTTCTTGAACAGATTCTCAGCGCGATCAATAAATGAGGGATAGCGCCTAAACAACCAGATGCCGCGCATCTCTTTGCCGTAGCGACGGCCCAGCCAATAGCTGAATGAATCGCCTGCGAAGGCGCCTAGGGCCGCTGCAGCCAAGGCATACGCGCCATTGATCTGACCCAAGCCAATCATGGCGCCTACGGCGAACAGTAACGGGAGTGCGGGCACCAAAATGCCGACCACAGCCAAGGCATCGCATGCGCCGATCAAAAAGATCACAAGACCCGCCGCCAACGGATGCGTCGAGATCCAGTCGGCGATGTTGTGTAACCAAGCGGGCTGCATGCGCCTGATTATAGAGTGGCTGGACTAAACTTGATGCACTTCGATTCACGTAAACGCAGAAATGAAAACACTTAAAGGCAAGACACTTTTCATCACCGGTGCATCGCGCGGCATTGGTCGCGCAATTGCATTGCGCGCGGCACGCGACGGCGCAAATGTCGTCATTGCCGCGAAGTCCAATGTGCCCAACCCGAAGCTTCCCGGTACGATTCATTCCGTCGCAGAAGAAGTGCGTGCCGCAGGCGGGCAAGCACTTGCCATTCAATGCGACATTCGTGAAGAAGAGCAAGTGCGCGCGGCTGTTGCGCAAACCGTCGAAGCCTTTGGCAGCCTCGACATACTGGTCAACAACGCAAGTGCGATCTGGCTCGCAGGCATTCGAGACACGCCAATGAAACGCTATGACTTGATGAATGAAGTCAATGCGCGCGGTACGTTTCTATGCATTCAAGCGTGCTTGCCCGAATTGTTGAAGGCGAGCAATTCGCAGGTATTGACCTTGGCGCCACCGCCGTCCATTGATCCGAAATGGTGGGGCCCGCACACCGCCTATACCCTTGCAAAAATGGGGATGAGCTTTGTCACGATGGGTGTTGCTGCAGAGTTGCGTCGCGAAAAAATCTCGATCAATGCCTTGTGGCCGCGCACGATCATTGCAACCGATGCGCTCAATATGATTCCGGGCATCGACTTAGACCGCTGCCGCACGCCCGACATTGTGGCCGATGCCGCACACGCCATTTTGGTCAAAGACGCAGGCACGCAAACGGGTCAATTCTTTATCGATGACGACGTGCTGGCCGAAGCAGGTGTGACCGATTTTTCGTCTTACGCAGTGGCACCCGGCCAAACGCTATTGCCCGACCTGTTTCTGGACCCGGCGTGATTCGCGCCGAGTCCCGTTGTGTCTTGATCAATCCAGTGATTTGAATGCAGCACGTGCCGCGGCAATTGTCGCGGCAATCTCTGCATCACCGTGTGCACTCGACATAAACCCGGCTTCGAACGCCGAAGGTGCGAGATACACACCACGTTCCAGCATGGCGTGGAAGAAACGATTGAATCGCGCGGTATCGCAGGCAACCGCTTGCGCAAAGGTATCCACCGTTTCGTCGCTAAAGAACATGCCGAACATGCCGCCCACGCGCTGCGTGCTGAAGGGAACATTTGCTTCGCGCGCTGCATATTCAAGTCCGTCACACAAAGCGTTGGTCTTCGCTTCGATGGCCGCATGAAACCCGGGCACTGAAATCAGATCCAGCATCGCAAGACCTGCGGCCATCGCCACGGGGTTGCCTGACAAGGTGCCTGCTTGATAGATGGGACCCGACGGCGCAACTTGGGACATCCACTCGCGACGTCCACCGTAGGCGCCCACCGGCATGCCACCGCCAATGATCTTTCCGAAGGTGACGAGGTCTGCCTGTACGCCATAGCGCGCTTGTGCGCCGCCCAAAGCCACACGGAAACCGGTCATCACTTCGTCAAAAATCAACAGCGCACCGTAGCGCGTGCACAACGCACGCAAGTGCTGCAAATAGCCTTCGCGCGGCGGCAGGCAGTTCGCATTACCCACCACCGGTTCGATGATCAGACCGGCGATGTCATCCCCACACGATTCAAACAATGCGGTCGCCGCATCAAAGTCGTTATAGGGCAGGGTCAGGGTCAAATCAGCCAAAGCCTTGGGAACACCTGGCGACGTCGGCACGCCAAACGTCAATGCGCCACTGCCGGCTTTCACCAAGAAACTGTCGCCATGACCGTGGTAACACCCTTCGAACTTGACGATGCGCGAGCGCTGCGTCACGCCGCGTGCAACACGAATTGCAGACAAAGTCGCTTCGGTGCCGGAGTTGACCATTCGCACCATTTCGCAGTTCGGAATCAAGGCTTGAATGCGCTCAGCCATCACCACTTCAAGCGGATTGGGCGTGCCGAATGACAGACCATTACGCGCCGTTTCAATCACGGCATTCAACACCTCTGGATGATTATGTCCAACAATCATCGGCCCCCAGGAACCGACGTAATCGATGTAGCGATTGCCATCGACATCTTGCAAATAGGCGCCTTCTGCACGCGCGACAAAGAACGGTTCGCCGCCAACAGATTTGAATGCACGCACAGGTGAATTGACACCGCCTGGCATCAGATCTTGTGCTTTGGCGAACAATGCTTGCGAAACTCGGGTATCCATAACGCTCTACTTTTCAGTGGGTTTCAAAGGCAGCCGCACAGTGCGCTGCCGCGATCGCGGAGTCGGCCGCTGCGTAAATGCCGGAAATGACTGCTGCCAAATCGGCGCCCGCTTCGACGACCTTGTCTATTGTCTCAGGTGTGATGCCGCCGATGGCGACAGAATGCATGCCCGCCGCGCGCGCCTGTTTAAACAGATCGAGCGAAGCGCGCGGCGCTTGCGGTTTGGTGGGTGAGCCAAACACTGCGCCGAAGGCAACGTAATTCGCGCCACGCTGCCAAGCCGCTTCTGCCAATGCAAAATCGTTGTAGCAACTGGCGCCGATCATTGCCTCGGCACCTAAGGTGCGTCGCGCGGTTTCAATCGCACCGTCCTCACGACCCAAATGCACGCCGTCGGCACGAACAGCGAATGCGAGTTCAATGTCGTCATTGACGATGAATGGGATGCCGTGTTCGAGCGTCAACATGCGAAGCCACTCCGCTTGCGCTTTGCGCAACTGTGCATCGGGCGATTTGCATCGCAATTGAATCAACACTGCCTGTGCGTACACAGGAAGGACCGCAGATTGCAGCGCGGATAACGAATCTGTGGCCGGCGTAATCAAATACAGGCCGCGTGGCACATGCACTGAAGACTCACGCACTGAGCTCACCGCATGGGACAATTGCAGCAATTGACTTAGGTTTAAGAAACATGAGTGACACCTCTAGCGCCGAATACCGCACCTGGATGTGCGTCGTTTGCGGCTTCATCTACGACGAAGCTGCAGGGATGCCTGACGAAGGCATTGAAGCGGGCACCCGTTGGGAAGA